>DATKMR010000019.1:0-408875 GCA_035541795.1 Bacteroidales bacterium | reverse complement strand
GAGCCCGAGGAAATACAGCAGCTTGTAACCGAATTTATCGGCCAGCCAGCCTGATGTGGGAAGCATCACCGCCATTGCAAGCATATACGCGGTAATCACCCATTCTATTTTGTCGAGTCCGACACCGAAAGATGCCATAATCTTGGGAAGACCGGTATTCACGACTGTGGCATCCAGTACGGCCATAAATGTTCCTATCATGATATTGAAAAGAAGGATCCACTTATACGACTTATGCCTTGGATGGAATATCGAATCTGGCTTTCTTAAAAGCGACCTGATACGGTGCGACGGTGTTCTGCGTCTGTCCATGCTGGCTTATCTCACTATCTTCACAACAGCCGACATCCCGGAAAGTATCCTGTATCCGGAGACACCCTTACCGTCGCTTGTCCTGTCTATTGAAATCTTGACCGGTATTCTCTGCGTAACCTTGGTAAAGTTACCCGAAGCGTTATTTGCAGGAATAAGCGAGAAAACAGAAGCGGTGCTTGATCCAGAATAGAACACCTTCCCGAAAAACCTGACGTGCGGAAATGCATCAAGGGTGAACCTGACATCCTGTCCGGGATGAATTTCGAAGATCTTTGTCTCCTCGAGGAAGGCAACTACCCAGAGCGTTGACTTGTCGGTGAGCGTGAATGCCGACTGACCAGGCTGGATGATGTCTCCCGGGAGGAGCCATCTCTTAGCTACCACCCCGTTAACCGGGGCATAAAGTTTCGCGTTCCTGATCTGTGTGTCAAGTACTTTAACCTGTGCACCGGCTGTCTCAACGGCTGCCGCAGCTGAGGTTATCATTGCCGCGGACACGCTCAGCTGTGCCTTTGATGCATCGAGTTGTGCCTGCGCCGATTCGAAAGTCTTCTTTGAATGATCAAACTGCTCCTGGGTTATGACACCACCGGCCACCTGGTTCTTTGCCCTGTCGAGGTCCTCCTTTGCCCTGTCGAGGTTAATTTCAAGGACCCTGATGCTTTTCTGATCGGAAGCATATTTTACCTGGGCCTGCGAAAGACCGGCCCCGGCCTGTGATTTAACAGCCAGAACCTGTTTTTTCTGAGCCAGGAGGTCGGTGCTGTCTATTTCAACCAGCAGCTGACCCTCCTTCACGCTGTCACCCTCGGCAGCATGCAGTGCTATCAGCCTGCCCATTATCTTGGAGCTTACAGTCACATTATCGGCATCGACATGAGCATCGTCGGTTGTAATATACATCCTGTAATCGTTGTACCAGTATAAAGCACCGGCAAGAATTATAACTATGATTATACCCAGAGGTATATAAACTTTAAACTTGTTTTTCTTCGAATCCTGTTTCATTCTATATCTGTGTTAAAATTATTTGCTGTTTCGTTTTTTAATGCCATTTAAAAAGATCATGGTAAACTGTTCTGCCTTTTTTGCCATCTCGCTGAATTCCTCATCATCGATAACAATAAGCTCCTTGTTTGCAAAAACCGCGCTTCTGAGACCCCTGAGCAAATCGAGGAACAGTGAGGCAGCTTCCATCGTGTCGCCGATGCTGAAAATACCTGAAGAGTTGCCATTGTCGAGAAGCCCCTTGATAGCCAGCTTTTCTCGTTCCCTGAACCTGGTCATTGAATGTGCAATAAGCGGCTTGTATTCGATGAAGGATTCAGCCCTTATCCTTCCCAGGTTAACCATCGTCCTGAAATAGGTGAGCCGGTGTCTAACATACCTGCTGATACCTTCGGCAGGATCTTTGATGCTTGTCAGCTCATTTTCAAGCACCTTTATGAATTCCGACTGTTCCTTTTCAATCACCGCCCTGTAAAGGTTCTCCTTGTCGGGAAAATAATAGTATAGCGATCCTTTCGTCATCTTCAGATCGCCGGCAATTTCGCGCATGGTTGTTTTTTCCGCACCGTATAATGCAAACCTGCGCTGTGCAGCCTCTATTATGACTCCGACCTTATCCTCGTATGTATCTCCGTTCAGCCTCAACAGTGCCGTTTTTAAAAGTCTGCAAATATAACAACCGTTTTGACCTTTTTGTTTAAAAAGTCAAAATAATTTGGAGTGTTTTTTCAACAATGAAGAATTTATAAAGTTCAGGCATCAAAAGACAGCAGTTTGATTTTTTTCCCATCTTTGATTAACTTCATCAAAGTATTACAAGTACACCGCAATCTTTTTGATTATGAAAATTCCAGAATTCCTTTTCGCAGCGACCCTCGTATTTTATACAATTTCCTTATCGGGACAGCAGAAGCCTGAGCGGCAATGGCCCGAATACCGTGGTCTTAATTCATCCGGTGTTCTCGATAATGTCAACCTTCCGGATTCCTTCAATGTAAGTTCAGGGTACAACATTAAGTGGAAAGCAGATGTTCCCGGGCTCGGACTTTCCAGTCCGGTTATCTGGGGTAACAGGTTGTTTATCACCACTGCAGTAAGCAAGTCGGATAATTCCGGATTCAAGCCGGGCATCTACGGTGATGTGCAATCGGTTAATGACACTTCACTGCATGAATGGAAGGTGCTATGCTATGACAAGACCACTGGAAAGTTACTTTGGGATCGTACAGCATGTGAAGGTGTCCCGGCGATGAAACGTCACCCGAAGTCTACTCATGCAAATACTTCTGTCGCGACGGACGGCAGGTACGTGATCGCATTCTTCGGATCGGAAGGGCTATATTGTTACGATACTGAGGGCAGGCTGTTGTGGAAGAAAAGTTTCGGTGTGCTTAAGTCGGTATTCTTCATGATGCCAGGTGCACAGTGGGAATTTGCCAGTTCACCTGTCCTTTCCGACGGGAAGCTCATCATCCTGTGCGATGTGCTTGAAAACTCATTCCTTGCGGCATATGATCCGGCAACAGGCAGGGAGATGTGGAAGACCAACCGTGATGATTACCCGGGCTGGTCGACACCAAATGTTTACCGGAACGGTGGCAAATCATATGTGGTGGTAAATGGCTACAAGCACATGGGCGGCTATGATCTTCAGACAGGAAAAGAGGTGTGGCGGATGTCGGGCGGCGGCGATATTCCGATCCCCACCCCGGTAGTCGGGAAGGACCTGGTATATCTCAACAGCGCCCATGGGATGAACTCACCTGTAATTGCAGTGAATACTTCAGCTGCAGGCGATATTACACTGCCGAAAGATTCCCTTTCCAGCAACTTTGTGAGATGGAAAAGACCGAGGGGAGCTTCGTACATGCATACTCTTCTCCTGTATAATGACCACCTGTATAATGTAGGATGGAACGGATCGGTCGTGTGTCTCGATCCGGCTACCGGGAAAGAGATCTTTAACGGCAAGCTTGGCAAGTCCAAAAGTTTTGTTGCGTCACCTGTTGCTGCCGACGGGAAGATCTACATAGCAGACGAGGAGGGGACCGTTTACATTATTAAGGACGGGACAGGATTTAAACTGCTTAAGGAGATTCCGCTGGGTGAGAAGTGCATGACCGCACCGGCCCTTACCGACGGGATGATTTATTTCAGAACACAAAAAGGTCTTGTGGCAGCAGGAAAATAACTATTCTTTCCTGAGTTCACCGATGAGATTCCTGTAATCGATTGCCCCTAGGGACAGGTATATCGAAATAAAGCCCGCGCAGCATATTGCAGTGACGATTAAGAGTATCGAGATCCATGGTATCGCGGCGGCATTGCTGACTGAGGAAAACGAAGCAACAAGCCCGGATACCAACCCGGTGAAAATACCCGAGGCAAGAATCACGAACTGCTCAGCGAGGATCTGCTTCCTGAGCAATGTAAGCCTGTATCCCATGGAGACAAGCAGTGCAAATTCCTTTTTCCTGGCATTGTAGGTCCTCATGAGAACAAGTCCTAATCCGGCCACTCCCAGGATCATCCCAAGGGCCCCGAGGATTGTGAACACAGAAAGGTAAGTGTTGGTTACGGAGAAGAAGGCGGAAAGCCTGTCGGAGGCTTTAGCTGCAACAACTCCGTAGTTTTCAAGATGCGATGAAAAAAGATGTGCCAGAGAATCTGATTCAGCCTCCGGTCCCCGCAGCAGGAATACTGAATAACCATGAGCCGATGGATAAAACCTGTTGAAGTTCTCCAGCCCTATTACAAGGAAGCCCTGGAACAGCGATGATTTAAGGCCCCCGGCAATGACAATATTGAGGGGTTGTCCCGATTCATTCCTGAATTTAAGCGTGTCGCCGGTCTTTTTTTTCAGGCCCCATTCAAGTACGGTCTGATCGGCAAACCCGAAAATTGTATTATGCGATGAGCTTTCATTGAGTATGTTCCATGGGTTCGCAGGGGACACGAAGCCGGCCAGGGTGGAGAATGAGAAGGCCCTGTTCCTTGTAAAGTCCGAAACCTCGGCCCCCAGGAGCGGTGGGGATGCGATGTAGTTGAGATTAAGACAGCTTGCGTCATTCCCTGCCGATTTTTTACATTGAATCAAAGAGATATCCTGCGGCATGAGTCTTTCCAGTCCATGCCTCTTCCTTCCGGCAGCGGAATTCAGGTCCTCGCTTACAGGGACGGATGTTTCAATCCAGTAGCTGTAACCACCAGTACCTCCCGACGGCACCAGGCTCTGACTATTTATTCTCTGCCTGTTTATACCGGTGATGACAACCGCAAACAATCCCGCTGCAATCAGAATGACAGGCATAAGGGCGCTGCCGGGATTATACAGGTAATACTTTGCCGCGAACATTCGCCTGTTCATAACTGCATCCCTGCCCTTTGAGGCGTTTTTTTCAATCATATGGCCAAACAGGATGATGAGTGCTGCGAAAATCATCACACCTGCCGAAAATGAAGCCATCGGAGATTTAGTTGCCGGAACCAGGGTAAGGATTACTAAAACAAGGGCAAGGAACATCACAACAACAGCAACTGCCGGGTTGTTAAGCCAGGCTGGGAAATGACGAATAGTTCCCATTTTTTTCACCCCGAGCCTCAGGAACCGGCGGATATCTGCCTGGATCACCAGGCCGGTTATCAGCACAGTCATAATAATACCGATGCAAATTGTGGGGATATCGTTATGAATTGCCAGCCGGTTTGTATGGACAGCACCGTTCCAGACAGAATTGAGACCGGCAATCATGATTGTGTTGATGAGAATCCCGGCGAAAGAGCCTGTTAGTGAACCTGTCAGAGAGATGATCACGGATTCTGCAGTGAGGTACTTCCCGATCCACCTGTCCCTGAATCCAAGGGCTTTTAAAACGCCCATCTCATTTTTCCTGGAATCGAGATATGTTCTGACTGAAAGCACCAGCAGAATAAGAGATGAAAGTATTATGAAGAAGCCAAGGCTCAGAAACAATGTTCCGAAGTCGATGCTTTGCGACGCAGCATCGTTCATTTCGCCCAGTATATCGCCTGTTGAAAACCCGGCCGATGATGGATTTATCCTGCCTTTAAGTGCGGAAATTATGCCGGCTTCGCTAAGAGAGGATGGAAACCTGATTGCGGTTGCCGGCCCGAAGCTGCTTCCCCACATAGCTTTTGCAGCCGCGTACGGAAGGAAAGCCTTTGGTGTGCCGCGAAAGGTTCTCCAGTAGTCTTCATCTTTTTTCCTCAGCCTGTCGGTCCTTATCTCTATGCCCGCGTTCCACCGCGAGCAGGATGGGCTGCCTGCAATCCCGGGGAAGTCTGGCATAAGCATTGAATCGGCTGCCATGCCCTTTATTGAAACCACTTTACCGATTACAAACTTCCCGGATTTTTCCCCCAGCTTTCCGGAGAATGACGGTGAGAACCACGACATCGCCAGTGTATCGCCGGGCAATGCCGCGAGATCCTTTGCCAGCCAGTCGTTTATAACAAGCGCGGAGTCTCCGGGTTGAAATGAATCTGTACCGCTGACGAATGAATATGGTGTTGAATTCTTGCCTTTTGAGATATTGTTGACGAGGTATGTAATGACCGGTTTACCTGCAGGGACAGCACTGGTAACGGCTTCGCAAAGGGGTTGATCGATAAATATCCTGGATGAAATGATTTCCTTTTCTCCTGTCGCCTTTACTGTTCTGACTGACAGCCCGATATCCCCGGGAGACAGGGCTTCTTCCAGTCTCGCTGACACTCCTGATAACTCTGTACCTTCGGACCTGACAAGTATCCTGTTGGCTTTTCCCCTGAGGATATCCTCATCTTCCCTGATAAAAATATTCATGGAAGGCAGCTGGCTCACGGCAGCAGAGAAATCTCCACCGGCATCCGCCGCTACTACTGACGACACTTTGAAAACCCCTGAATTGCCACCGGCAGGAGGTATTGCGAAAGGTGATCCGGAGGGGACATCATCAGGTACAGTAAATGAAACGATAAGCTCATCATCGGCCCTGGCATCCAGAAGCCTTGCCAGGTTCTCGTTAATGGCTGCTTCACCCTGGTTCAGCATGATATCTTTAAAGCCAAGGAAGCTGAAAAACCCCGGTTTTATGCCATAGATTTTCGTGTTGAATGATTTCCTGCTTCCTGCAAATACCTCGACCACCCCGTCATTATCCAGAATCGGGGTGCAGACCATGTTTTTGCCATCGGATAGCCTTTCAGACAGAGCGGGAGAGAAGTACCTTACCCCTGATGAAATTATGTACCTTGTGCTGCCAAGCTTCACCCTTATCGAGCTCCTGAGAGTCTCCCTGACTGAATATCCTGTGAGCAGCGAACCAGTGATCACGGCAGCCAGCAGAGCAATGATAAGGACCTGCCGCAAAATTTTCCTGCGGTTATAACTGAGTGACCTGAGTGTTATTTGAAAAAATCCGGGTGACATTTTTACTTAATATTCAATCAGATGGCCTGATTCGAGCCTGAAATGTATCGACATCTTTTCAGCTAGCAGGGCCGAGTGCGTCACAGTAATGAATGTGGTTCCCGACTTCTTATTCATTTTTACAAAAAGAGATGCAATAACCCCGGCATTCTGTAAATCGAGGGAACCGGTGGGTTCATCAGCAAGGATAATCGAGGGCCTGTTTATCAGTGCCCTTAGAAGAGCGGCACGCTGCGCTTCTCCGCCTGAGACCTCGGATGGCATCTTGCCAAGCAGATGGGAAATGCCTGTCTCTTCTCCCAGCTCACTGAGATAATCCCTGTCGTGGGTGTCAATCCCTTTCTTGCCGGCCAGCAGCGGAAGGAGGATATTTTCACCGATTGTAAGATGCGGCAGGAGGAGATGATCCTGGAACACAAAACCAATGTTAATGTTCCTGTAGGAAGCGGCTTCGTTGCTGTCGAACCCGTTTATCTTTCTGTCCATGAAAATGATCTCTCCCGAGTCGGGTCTGTCGAGCAGACCAATGAGGTTAAGCAGGGTTGATTTACCCGAGCCTGACGGACCCGTCACTGCCACTGTATCGCCACTGTTCACGAAGAGGTTTATCGAATCAAGTACGGTTCCTCTGCGCGGGTATGATTTTGTCAGGTTGCATATATTCAGCATATGGAAGGTTTTGATATTATTTCAGAGAGCTGTAGACACTGTGCATATTTGCTGCCATGATCGTATTATTGAGCTTTGATTCAACCATGCTCCTTCCTGCCGAACCAAGAGAAACTGCCCTGGATGAGTCTGTCAGCAATTCATACAAGTTCGAAGCCAGGGTATCCACATCATCTACGGAATACAGAATTCCGCCCTTTGTTGTCCCGATAATTTCAGGGAATGCACCCGTGGCTGGCTGGACAACCGGGATACCCGAGGCATTTGCCTCCAGGATGTACAATCCATAACCGTCATATTTTCTTACAGGGACACTCATTACGTCTATGGAATCGAAGAATTCATATTTGCCCCTCCCGTGAAATCCGGGGAAGATCCTGATGAAGGACCTGAAGCCTTCTTTTTTGATTTTACCGATCTGTTGGTTGATGAACTGCTTATCATCGGAGGTATAGCCGCCGCAAACATTAAGGGTGAGGTCCTCCATACCCCTTTCCTTCTTCAGCTTAATGAATGCATCGGCCATTTTGTCAAAGCCATTATGGTAGCTCACCCTTGAAAAGAAGCCTATGGCAGGGGCAGAGTCGGACCGGTGCCTTTCCATTCTTTCAGAAAGGTCGATCCCTGAGGGCACCACATGGACATTTTTTACAGAAGGGCCGGCTTTTGCCACAAAGAATTCGCTGTAATACCTGCTTGGTGAGATGAAAGCATCGACATACTGCGCCTCCTCTGCTATCATTTTCCATGCCTGTGACCGGAAAGGCTCGGCCATCTCGTTAAGCCAGTCATCTTCATTCAGAAGGGAACATACGATCTTTACGTCGAGATGTTCCTTTATCTGGCGGGCGAGGCCGATAATGAGTGCATTCGAGAGATGAATAACATCAGGCTTCCCGATGCTTTCGAGGTAGCGGACCAATCTGATTATTTCGTTGTTTCTTATGCTGTTCTGGCTGCTTATCATATTAAGTGTCAGGTCCTCGAGGCCATCGGTCCTTGTTGATCCGGCACTTTTTGCAGCCAGCCTGAGCAGGGGCGGTGCATCCAGTATCTTATCGAAAAAGGAAGGCATACCCTCGAGAAAATGGAATTTTTCACGCACATAGAGCGAGATTGCCCCGAAAAAAACGTTAGTATCGAACCCGCTTTCGATATATACCTTCTCGGGCGGAAGGTACAATGGTACTGCAACGGCTTCCATCCCCGGAACGCTCTTTATCGCCCTGAGATACAGCATATCGCGGTAGCAGTTGCTGCAGTAAAATGAGCCGCCGGAACCTGTGACCAGAAATGCAACTTTCATATTTTAAATTAATGCAGTTGTTCTATATAAAGTCATTTTATGCCAAAGGCCATAAGCCGGCCATCACCCGACAGTATATAAAACCTGTCCCTTGTGACCGCAGGCGATGAAATAACAGGAGTCCCGGTTTTAAAACTCCAGATTTTCCTGCCATCATTCAGCGAGAGCAGGTAGATATATCCATCCTCGCTTCCGAAGAGTACCCTGTCACCGGAAATAACTGCTGATCCCTTTATGCTCCCGCCGGCCCTGAATTTCCATATAAGGGTCCCGTCTGTCGCCTTGTAGCAGCTCAGTGTTCCGTTGTCGTTACCGATCACAACGAAGCCTGAGGAGACCGCGGGAACTGAGAGGATTGAACCGCCATCCTGTCCGGGGTTCCTGTTCCAGACCATTTTCCCGGAGGCAATATTAAGGCAGAAGAAATTTCCGTCGTAATCGCCGAACCAGGCAAGATCGCCCGTAACGGCAGGAGAGGAGGCTATATAACTCCCGATTTCCACGGAGTCTTTCTGCTTTCCCGAAGTCGGGTCAACGATCCTGACAACTCCGTCGCAGCCGCCGAAGAGAATCCTGCTGCCGGCAATGCATGGTGTGCCGTTTATATAGTTTTCGGTGAGCAGCTTCCACAAAGTCTTCCCTGTGACCGGGTTGACACAGTGAAGGTAGTAATCGTAAGATCCGACCACGATCCCGGATGCTGAACCTTTGTTCCACCAGTTGGCCGACCCTGCTATCTGATTTTCTGTCAAATAGGTCCAGATGGTTTTGCCTGTCGATTTATCAGCGGCCATTAACTTGCCATCCGATGTGCTGAAAATTATATAATTCATGTAGACCATGGGAGGGGATTCGATCGGATTTCCGGCATCCTTTTTCCATGAAAGCTTGCCGTCAGGTGCAACTGCGATCAGGGCCCCTTTATCCGTACCGAAATATACGGTACCATCAGAAATGACCGGCGATGATTTGGTAGAACTTCCTGAATTCCAGCTCCATAGCAACCTGGGCTGGTCGGGCAGGGTCCAGGCTGTTTTACCAGTAAGATCCCCGGTACCCCTGAAAATGGGCCAGTCGGTACCCTGCGATCTGACCTGGACCGCAAAAACTGATAAGACCAGGAGTATTTCAGCCCTTAATTTCATCTTTCGGATTTGTTTGGAACCACGCAAGTGCGCCGGTAGGGCAGATTTCAATGCATTCCCTGGTCCTGCCGGGAAGCACTTCTTCAAACCCGCAGGTCAATGGCTCGGAAAGTATGCTTACAAATCCACGGTTCATGAAACATAAAGCCGGGCCACCATTGCTTTCTTCACAAAGTCTTACACACAGACCGCATTTGATGCACTTTGCATTCTCAAAGATAAGGTTGGTTTTCCTGTTAATCTTCTTCACTGCCTCGCTGTTCACCAGTTTTCCTTTCGGATCCTTTACCTCCAGCTTTTCTGCAACAGCCCTCAGGCTGCAATCAGACGAGGCCCTGCAGTCGCAATGGAGGCAGGCAAGAGCTTCGCCCGAAGCCGAATCATTATTTTTTATAATACTATATCTCTGATGATTATCGTTGCTTTCCTTAAGCCATTCTTTAAGTTCCTTTTCAGAGATTCTCCCGGAGAGTGACTGGAATCTTTTGTCCCTGACACGTGGCTTTTCGCATTGATCCGACCGGGGGATATCCTGCTGCCCTGAAATATATACCTGGAGGTTTTTAATTGAAATCGGGGTATCGGTTTTATTTCTTCTGCAGGCATTTTCACAATATGCCTTGCAGCTGAAGCACCACAGGTATTCAGATCCTGTCTGCTTTTTCGATAAGGCTGCAGCCTCTTCAAAATGGAGGTTTGAAATGAGCCTGTTCATCAGGGGAATGTTGTAGCCGGCCGGACAAACGGTCCTGCAGGGAGCCTCGCAATCGGCCCTGTGTTCCGACAGAAGAAGCTCCGCCGATTTCCGCCTTATCCGGGTAACCTCTTCACCCATGGTATCGATATCCATGCCGTTGCTTACTCTTGCTGAACATGACGCAATGAATTTCCCCGATTTTTTATCCTTAACCAGGCATACCATGCAAGAGGTGTAGTGTTCCAGTTTACCGTCGTGGCACAGGGTAGGGATATCGGCGCCTGTCAACCTTGCCGCCTCAAGGACCGAAGTTCCGTCCTCTACGGAAATATCATTATTATCTATCTTAAGACTAATCATTTACATTAACTATTTCAATGGCCTTTTCGGGGCATATTACCCTGCAGTTATCGCATTTTGTGCATAGAGCCTGGTCAATTTCATGCCGTGAATATGGGGTAAAGGGTATTGCCTTGACAGGGCATCCCTGGGAGCATTTAGTACAGCCGGTGCATTTTTCGGAGACATGGTACCTTACAAGGGCAGTACATCTCTTTGCCCTGCAATGGCCCCTGGCGTGCTCTTCATATTCCTCGCGGAAATACTTCAGTCCCGTAATTACCGGGTTAGGTGCAGTCTTTCCCAGCCCGCACAGGCTTCCTTCCGTGACTGACCAGCAAAGGTCATCGAGCTCGCTAAGTTCGCCCGCTGAGGCTTTACCTCCGGCCAGGCGATCGAGGATATCGAGCATTTTCTTTGTGCCAATCCTGCAGAATGTGCATTTTCCGCACGACTGTTTGTGTGTGAATGAGAGGAAATACCTTGCCATGTCGACCATGCAATCCGAATCGTCGAGCACAACGAGCCCGCCCGAACCCATCATGGCTCCAAGCCCTGTCAGCTCCTCATAGTCGACAGGTGTATCTGCCAGGCTTTCCGGGATACATCCGCCAGATGGTCCGCCGATCTGCACAGCCTTGAATTTTCTGCCCGGCGCAACACCTTTTCCTATTCCTTCCACAATATCCCTGATTGTCGTACCCATCGGTACTTCGATGAGTCCGCCCCTGAGCACCTTACCTGCAAGAGCAAAGACTTTCGTCCCCTTGCTTTTAAGTGTCCCGACAGAGCTGAAAGCATCAGCTCCGTGATTAATTATCCATGGGACCAGGGAAAGGGTTTCAACATTATTGACCAGTGTGGGAGAGCCTTTAAATCCTTTTTCGACAGGATAAGGGGGCCTGATATGCGGCAGCCCGCGTCTTCCTTCCATCGACGAGATCAGTGCAGTTTCTTCGCCGCAGACGAAGGCACCTGCCCCTTCAAATATCGATATATCGAATGAAAATCCTGAATTCTTAATATTCCTTCCCAGGAGACCTGCTTCACGACATTGTTTCAATGCGTTCCTTATCCTGGAGACTGCCAGTGGGTATTCTGCCCGTATGTAGAAGATGCCATCTGTTGCACCTGTGGCGACGGCGGCAATCATCATGCCCTCAATTATCCTGAAGGGGAACGATTCGAGAAGCATACGGTCCATGAAGGCCCCCGGATCTCCCTCGTCGCCGTTACAAACAACATAACTGCTTTCTCCCCTGGCTGCCGAAAAGTATTCCCATTTGATCCCGGTCGGGAAACCGGCCCCGCCACGACCCCTGAGCCCACTTCGTTTAATTGTTTCGGTTATGGTTGCTTTAATATTCTCTTTCAGGCATTTATCGAATGCTGAAAACCCGTCAAATAAAAGGTATTCATCGAGTGAAACGGGAGAGATGTTCCCGCTCATTTCAGTGGCAAGATGAAGCTGTTTCTCGAGGAAGTCGTTGAGCACTTTCTCTCTCTGAACGGCCGGCTTATAAACCGGGCTCATCAGCTTGGAATCGGTCACAAAAGTATCTACCAGGTCGTTTATCCTTGTACTCAGCCTTTTCCCGGCAGATGCAGGCTTAACATGCTCGAGGATGATATCCTCAACCTGTTCCTTCTTCACATTTGTATATCGCGAGCTGCTTAATCCGTCATTTACAATTTCCATCAGGGGCGTCTGGTTGCAGACGCCAACACACCCAACGGGCTTGAGCGAGACTTCAAGGTTGTACCTGTCCCTGACGGAAATGATCTCCGAGAGTATTTCCTTGCTGCCACCGGCAACACAACATGATCCCAGGCCGATCCTGATCTCAGTTTTCTGATCACCTTTATTTATAAAATCGGTGCCTGATGTTCCCTTTGAAGCATGATGAAGAAAGTCCGCGATTATTTCTTCCGTGGAGGTAGGGCTCACATGACCGTATGTCTTATCGTCAATCTGAACCACCGGGGCAAGAGTGCAGCATCCGAGGCAGGCTACCTCTTCGACTGAGAACAGCCTGTCTGCGGTTGTGGTGGCTTCGCCTTCAAGCTTCAGAACTCTCCTGAAAGCATCCGATACAAGGTTGGCCCCTTTTACATGGCATGCCGTACCCTGGCAAATCCTGATAGTGTGCTTTCCGGCAGGCAAATGCCTGAACTGGGAATAAAAGGTAGAAACCCCTGATATCTGTTCAGGAGTGATTTCGGTCAATGAACATATCTGCCTGAGTGCTTCTGAAGGAATATAATTCAGGCGTTTCTGGACCTCCTGGAGTATGGGTATTACTTTATCCTTTTCCCTTCCGATGGCACTCACTATTTCAGCCACGGTCTCATTTACCGCGCGGGATCCTGACCCGCCGCAGTCACATTCAGTCACTGTCTTTTCCTTCAGCTCCATTACTCTTTTGAAATGCAGTAAAGATCCTTCTTTCCCCTAATAAAAATCATACCCTCTGAAAACGCGGGTGTGCTGTCTGTTTCTTCACCTACCTGCGATTCCACTATCAGCTTAAATTTCCCTGACTGTTCCACGATATGCATTATTCCTGACCTGTCGAGCATCCACACTTTTCCGTCGCAGATCACCGGTGATGAGTAGAATGGATTGCCGAAGACATGGGTCCAGAGCGTGTCTCCCTTTTCAGCGTTGTAGCATGCCGCATCACCGCTTCCCGTTGAGAGGAACAGGAACTGATCATCGGCTACAGGACTGGAAACATCGGGAGTATAAGTATTATCCTCCCACAATTTACCACCTGTTTTGCCGGGCTTAATTGCCACGAGCCTTGCGAAATCGGTCACGGCATATACATACCTGCTGTTGAATGCAGGTGAGGGGGCCACATCTCCGGTGACACCCTGCTGAACCCACAGCTCTTCTCCGTTTGTGGCATCATATGCCGAAACATTCGGGTTTCCGTTTATTATCACCTGAGCTTTCCCGTCGAACGTCGCAAGGACGGGAGAGGACCAAACGGGCCTTCCAGGCCTGATAGTTTCCCATTTCTGCCCGCCGCTGGAAAGATCAAAACCCCGGAATGCAACCTTTGAGTCGCTGTCGAACTGGACAAGCAATGTTTTCCCGTGAATAAGCAGTGAAGCCGCATAGCCATATGCCGATTTCGGAACGCCTATGTTCTTTCCCCAGAGACGTTTCCCGTTAAGGTCGTAGCATACAAGATTGCCGTTTCCAAAAATGGCACATACCACGTCGCCGTTCACCGCAGCAGTAGGCACTGCCATCCCGGCTTCCCTGTCGCTTTCAGGTATTACATCAGATGCACCCTGAAAATCAGATCCGGAGCCGGTCCAGAGTATTTCACCTTTCTTCTTATCGATGCAGTAAAGCTCGAAAACCTTGTCTCTCACACCTGTCAGGAACAGCTTGTCGCCCCATATCACAGGCGAGCTCTTACCTGAGCCCGGCAGGGGAATTTTCCATTTTATATTTTTCCCCTCATTACCGTTAAAATCTACTGCATAGCCCGACCCGGCCGCGATACCGCGGCTTCCTTCACCCCTGAAAAAGGGATAATTTACAGCAGATGCGGTGCTCACGGCCGGTACCGCTCCAGGTGCCGGAGCTGAAGCCTTCTCATCCTTCGCAACAGGAGATTTTCCTGGCGCCGGGAGCTCCGATCTCATTATGATCGAAGATATTACGGCAGCCAGAGTGATTATGGCTGCAGCAATGATCATGTAGATTCTCTTCACTCGTTTTTCCCTCGCAACTTCCGGCTTAATTTCCGAGAACGCAGGTTCAGGCTTCTGATTTGAGGATATGATCCTTCTTGAAAGGATGAATACGATCACACCTGCGAGGAGAAGATAGGAACCCGTTTCCACCTGCCACCGTGATGAAAAATAGGCACGCCTGGCCATGAGGTCCATCGCCCTTATCTCCTCGGCTTTCTGCCTGCCCGAAGGATCCCTGTCGTACTGTTCCTTCAGCGACGCCAGCGAAGGGTTGTCTAGAGGCTTGATTACTTTCAGCTGGATAAGGCCGAATAGCATCGTCATGGACACAAGCAGCGTGAATACTGCCGCAACGTAGCTTACACCGTTTAAAATCCTGATATCTTTTTCTGAAATATTCATGGTTTGACTGATGGAACCACGGGGCAATACTCGAAGCATTTACCGCAGCTGAAGCATCTGCCCCGGTCGGGTTTATATTCTGTCCTGGTTTTTCTTATTGTTTGTCCGAATAGCCCGGCACCAAGAGAAAGTCCCAGGAAAGCGCCTACCCAGACAGCACCCTTCCTGAATCTTTCAGAGATAGCTGCTTCTTCGGCGAAGAGCTGCTCTTCTGTCTTTCCCGATTCCTTGAAGCCGGCTGCTGCCTTGGTTGCAGCCTCAATGCCTTTTTCCTTCTCAAGCCTTATTTCCTCGGCCAGCCTGACAGTGCTGTTAACCGCAGTCAGCGATGGGGCGACATTATAAAGTAAAACTGAACCGGCTCCCATCATTACCGGAATGAGAAGCAGGTAAACAATGAACCTTTTCCTTGAAGTCTTCCTGTTCTCGGCATCCTTCATTTCATCGGACGGTAAAATAGCGTCGTACGGGCAGCACTGCTCGCACAGCCTGCAGTTGGTGCATTCGGCAGGAGTTACCGTAAGGTGCTTCGACGAAAACCTTGAGAAGATATTCTGCAAAACGCCATAAGGGCAAAGGTACCTGCAATATGGCCTGTTGACGAATATGCCGGCCAGGAGAAGCAGGGCACCGAATATTATCATGGTATACGGGGCATTCAGCCTGAATATACCGACAAACGGGTCGTACCGGCAGATGATGAACTGGCTCTGGGTGGCTGAGAAAAGAATGGCCAGACCCAGGTAAATGAATGGAATTGCTGCAAGAACCGCTTCAACGCTTTTATGAATCCTCACATGCCTGAAGCCTGTAAGCTCCTGGATCGCTCCAAGGGGGCAGACACCAGCGCAGAATACCCTGCCGAATAACAATGCAAAGACAAGAGGTATGATGAAGAACAGCATTGCAGAAAGGGGTATCGAATAGCTGCTGTTGAACAGTGCAAGCGAGATATTCTGAACGGATCCCACAGCACAGATACATCCCTGCCTGTAGAACCCGAAGTATGCAAGTGAAAAGACCGACATCCAGATAAGCCCCCGCCTGGATCTTTTTTTGATGGCGAGCCATGAGGTAACTGACAATGCGGCTACCAGAATCATAACATCAAAGTATTCCCACAGCTGACCCCTTTGGTTAAACAACTGGTGCGTGGGGGTCTGGTAACCCGACTCGAACTCCGGCCTGGGAAAACGATGCGGATTAACCTTCTCCTGTGCAAAAATAAAGCTATGCCAGGCCAGTAGGATCACGATCAGTATGTATGGTATTTTTCGTTTCATTTCTTATTGCATTGCAAGTACCGGCTACCGGCCACTCATATCAGTCTCCCTCTCCGGTTTTCATTCTCAGGTCCTTTCCAGGTAGGGAGTATCAGCCGGCACCCTGATCACGGCATTGGAAGGGCATGTTCTTGCTATTGAGCATTCGTTGCAGTTCACGCATATATTATGCCTGATCTGCATGTAGAGCGATCCGTTGCCGAAGTCGACACATCCCTTTACACATTTGGCACAGCCGTCACACAGCTTTTCATCAATGGAATATTCAAAATACGGTTCCTCGATGAACTTTCTTTTTATTGCTCCCGTAGGGCACATCTGGTTTTCGGCCCCGGTACTTATAGTCTTTACTCCCTGGCGCAGGTAACCACCGCAAAGGTCGCAGTACCCGCACATTTTGTATGCATGTGTCGATTTTGATGCAGAGGGAGTAAGAACGCAGTTTGTTTTGCACTGGCCGCACATCGTGCATTTGTTAGGGTCGATCTGCCACACATAACCCTTTACCGATGTCTTCCTTACCAGGTAGGCCGGTATGACCAGCAGGGGAGAGGCGACAATGACCTTGCCTGCTGTCCTCACGAAATCGCGCCTTGACTGGTATTTATTCTTATCCTTCGACATTTTTTCCGGGTTTAAAAACAGCACAGTCAGCTTCACCTTTACATATCCCTTTACCCGGACATGATGAACACCCGGGTGAGGTTGTTACGCGTTTACCAGTGATAAGAACTATAGCCGCCAGAAGTCCCAGCAGCATGAGCCTTAAAATGTTTTTTATGAATTCACTTCTTTCCATAGTTCATTTTCGGCAAACTATTTTCTGACAAAAACATAAACTTTTGAATCGGCAGGGTTTGCTCCATAAATGGTACTGCCGTCGGCAGATGTGACATCCAGTGGTACCGGCGGATTAAACTGGTTTATCGAGGAGACATACTCGATGAATTTTCCGGTGCGATCGAGTAATTTAATCCTGTTTATTCCCTTCTCTGCGGTTATAAAGCCCTGTGGTACAAGTGCGAAATGGGCAGGGTTGCAACATCCGCAGAAAGCTTCAGGAGCTGTTCCGGCTTCACCGAAGCTGGATATCAGCCTGCCTTCTGGGTCCCTTTTCTCGATCTGTCTCCTGCCGGTGTTTGCCACATAAATATTGTTGAACCTGTCAATTGCGACATCAAAGTACGGACTGGGAACAATAAACGGTTCACCCGACTTTCCAATCATGTTTTTCAAATTGCCTTTCCTGTCGAGGACCAGGATGATCTTGTTCCCGGCATCGGCGACTACTATAAATGAATGGTTCGCAGCAATGGAAGTAATAATTGAATTATCCTCAAACGGACCCCATTCATTCAGTTTTTCTCCATCCAGGTTATACACAACAACTGTCTCATCCATTGTGACATAAATCGTGTCTTCTGCTATGGCTATCGCGCTCACGGGACCGTTGGTAATTTTTTTCCAGAGAAGTTTCCTGGCTTCATTATAGCATACCAGGAAGTTTTCACCGCCGATAACCAGATCACCTTGTTTATCAACTGCCACAGCTTTTACCCTTCCTGCGGCAGGATCTATTATGCCCGATATCCTCCAGGGGTCGGCCGAACCTGTGCCGGCGACCCTTTTCACAGGCACCTCGGGACCTTCCCTCACAAATACCAGGTCAAAAATGATGTATCCTATGAAAAGAAGCACAATGGCGATAATCAGTATGGTTGCTGTCTTCCTGTTCATATTATTCAGTTTTTGCTCCGATATCAAGGCAGAGGAGATTCCTGGAGTCTCTCATTATTAGGTATCTTCCTGCAATGGCCATCGGGCCCCATGCCTCGATCCCGTTTAAAATTGCCTTGCCGGAGATGAGTTCAGCCGACTTTCCATCAAGCCTGAAAAGATATATTTTCCCGTCATCATCAAGCAGGTAGAGCTTATCCCCGCTCATTATATACGGACCGAGCCCCCTGCCAAACCTGCTGTTCTTTCCGCTGGTCCATACCGGATGAAGAATGTCAGAAGCCGGATAACAGACAAGCTGCTTCTTCAGGGCGCCTGCAGTTTCAGGCATTACGGACCAGATATACCCGTCTTTCAGGATCGGAGTCTGCTGGTCGCTTGCGAGACCGTCTGTTGCTTTATGTATATCTGTAACTGTTGCTTCTATTCCCGTTGCAGTCTGGTTCAGTTTTATCTTCGCTCCACCGGCGCCATAGCTCCCGAAGACTGCTATCTCGTTTCCGCCGAGGTAAAGAGGCGAAGCAGCTACTGTTGCCGGGCTCCAGTCGAGTGTTTTCCAAAGTAACTTCCCGGCATCAGATGTTTCAGCCGAAATACCGCATACACCCCCGACAGCATTATACACATACATCCTCTTGCCGAAGATCGTCATAGGCATAATTGATGTATGTGACATCCTGAGTGAATCGGGGTTTGGCGTCTGCCACAGAACCTTGCCGGTCCGGCAGGATATTGCTATCATCAGTGCTTTTCCCCCCGGCGCAATTATGGCCATATCGTTGTCGATCAGAGGGCATTGCCCTGTGAAAAAGTCAGGGGTTATCCTGCCTTTGATGGACCCGGGTATTCCATACTCCTTTTCAAGGTCGTGCTTCCAGAGCAGCTTCCCGGTGATTGCATCGACGCACATTACATGCGACCTTGGCCCTATGGTAACAACATATTTATCTGTAACTGACGGTATTGTCCTTGAGTAACCATGGTTTCGCTTCATATCCACCCTGTACCATCTTCTCCACAATTCCTTTCCCGAGTACAGGGAAAAACATCTCAGCATGTCGGCTTTTCTCTTCTCGTTATAATCGAGGACATATACCCGGCCATTTAGCACAGCCGGTCCCGAATATCCCTCACCCAGTGATGTCCTCCAGACAACAGGAGGACCGGCAGTATCCCATTTTTCAGCCAGCGGGGCAGGGTCGCTGTTTATATTGTCGAAGGCTGCACCCCTGAAGTGGGGCCAGCTGCCGGGGAGTATCTTATCTATCTGGCCCAGTGAATCGAAATTCTGGCCAATAATGACAGAATCTGATGCCGGTTTTGCAGGGGGCCTGTTATCCATTCCGGGAACCCTGTTTACTGCAGGATAGGAGGGTGCTGCAATGATCCACCACGAGAACAGGACCGTGAATGCTGCCGCGGTTATTCCGATCAATAAGGTGGATCTTTTCATGAAAAGGAATTGAGATCAGCCTGCAATTTAGCTAATTGTGGATTATAAAAAGTTAATAATTGTATATCGCACCTGAGATGCAGGCCTGTTTGCGGGTACTTATTTTGTGACTTTTATGCAAATTAACCTGGTCTGGTCGCGGATAAGAAGCTTTCCCCCTGAGAGGGCCAGTGGTGCCCAGTTCTGGGTCGATCCACCCACATTGGCTGCCACGGGATCGTTCCCGGAACCTGTCCCCCCTTCTTTTAGAAGTTCGGCAGAGGCCACGGGCTTGAACGCGGTGCCATCAGGTTCTACCAGGTATAGTTTTGTCCTGCCGTCTGTAATGAGCAAAAGACCATCGGCAAGTATCATTCCTCCCTTGTCAAATATCGGATTCCTGCCTGTCTTCCACCTTACTTTTCCATCAGTTCCCATGCAGACAAGTCCGTCCTTTCTCTCATTCGTCGTGTACTGACCATAGAAATTGCCATTATACAATATAGGTGGCTGTGTATGTGTTCCGAAATCGGGAGTTTTAAACAATTCTGTGACTTTATAGGAACCGTCAGCCTTCTTTTCAACCCTTATCATAGCCGAACCTGCCCTGTAACCTCCTGTGATCAGCATGGTTCCGTTTCCTGCGTCAACGGCATTTGCAATGGGAATACCGCATGTCCAGTTTGCATATTGCCAGAGGACCTTGCCTGTCTGCGGGTCGATACCGTCAACCTTGCTCGGTTTAGCATTCGGCCCCCAGCCTTCAGATCCTGTGATCATAACGATATGATTTTCGGTGCTTATTTTTACAATTGCAGGACTAACATATCCAACGGCTCCGAGTGATGGTGTTGCCCATTTTACCTTTCCGGTAAGTTTTTCGAAAGCTATTACACCTGCCTGAGGAGCCTGGGAAGCTACAACGACCATATCTCCATATACAAGGGGGCACTGTGTTACTGCCCATTTTGGTATTTCACCGCCGCCGTATTCTTTCCAGATATTGGTATGCCAGACTGGTTTGTGGGTGTTTATATCAATGCAATAGAAATCCCCGTTGGGGCCGCAGGAAAAAATCAGGTTTCCGTCAATGGCCGGAACGCTTCGTGAACCCGGGAACTGAACGGTTCCGGGTGAATCGTATTCAAATTTCCAGAGTTCCTTCCCGGTACCAAGGTCAAAACAGCGCATCTTGTCACCTTTTTTGTCATCCCTGTCGAGAAGGTATATTTTTCCGTCCTTTATCACGGGACCACCGAACCCTATGCCGACATTAATACTCCACAGTATGCCAGGGCCCTCCTGTGGCCATGTTCTCAATAATCCTTTTTCCTTTGATATACCGTTCCTGTCGGGGCCAAAGTACTGCGGCCAGTCCTGAGAATATGTCATGTTTGCAGTAAGAATCAATGCGCCCATGAGCGCATAAAGCTGTTTCTTCTTCATATTTGAAATATCAGTTTGATAGTTTGAGAATTTGAAAGTTCATTATTTTATACGTCCGTCCTCAATAGAGATAGTTGCATCTGCAATTGAACCGGGGATTAATCCGTGAGTAGCTATAATCACTGTTACATTCTTTTTATTCCTGAGGTTTGAGAGATGATCAAGTATTTCTTGTGCTGTCTGTTCATCTACTGAGGCGGTCGGTTCATCGGCAAGTATGAGTGAGGGGTCCTTGACAAGTGTCCTGATAATTGCCACTCTCTGCTGCTGACCAAGGCTCAGTTCCTCGGGAAGAAGGTGCATCTTATCGGCCAGCCTGAACTCCCCGAAGTAAGGCATCACCAGATCCCTGACCTTCTTTTTGTCATATCCTTTAGGTGCCAGTGCGATCTCAATATTTTCGTAAATACTGTACGTGGGAAGCAGGTTAAGGCTCTGGAATACTATTCCGATTTTGTTAAGGAGCAACCTGCTTATGCTTTGGTTGTCAAGTATATTAAGTATCTCGTTGTCAACCTTTACCGTACCGGAAGTCGGTTTAATCAACCCGCCGATAATATGCAGAAGTGTTGATTTTCCTGCCCCTGAGCGTCCCTTGAGAAGAACAATCTGTCCTCTCTCGACATTCAGATTGACACCGGTCAGGGCATCGATCACCTGGTTTTTTGTCGTGTACTGCTTATTAAGGCCCTTACACTCGATATATGAACTGGTCATAGCGGATTCAATCAGTTTTACATATTAGTCCTGAGTATGTCCCCGGCCTTTGAAGAATATATCCTTATCACGGGAAACAGGCTGGCAAACAGGGCACCTGCAAGTGAAAGCGAATAGAGCAGGAGCAGGGTGCTGAAATTAACAGGTTTCTCCATGTACGTGAACAGGGAGGATCCTGTCATTTTCAGAACCTGTATCAGCATGATCCCTGCAATTATTCCAACTGATACTCCTGCCACTGAATGAACCACGGAAAGAATAACTGCCTGCAGGCTGAGCCTGGTATCTGACCAGCCGAGTGACTTAAGAATACCGATCTCCCTGAATCTCTCCATCAGGGAGGCAAGCTGAGTCTTGGCTGAGAAGACCAGGAGGAAAAGGAAAACCAGGAGTGCAATACCTGCTGAAGAATTTCCAACCACCGACATCACGCTGGATGCCGGCTGATAGCAATTATACGACGAAACATTGAACCTGTACATCATGTTCCTGATCCTGCCCATGACAGCATCCTGCTGCCGCGAATCGGCCGCTTCCACTAGGATTATATTCATATCAAATCCCCTGGCTGTACAGGTGAGCTTGTTTTTAAGAATATCCCTTGCAGAAGCTATGGGCAGGTAAAAGTCACCTTTGACCGGTTTTATCCCTGAGTTTACTATACCGGTGAGAACAAGGTTTGTCCCGAACAGGTTAAGAGTGTCGCCAACCTCAATGTTATGAGCAGTTGCAAATGCTTCCTCTGCAACGATTTCCCCCGGATTTCCTGAAATGAATCTCCCGGAGATCACATTTGTCCTTGCACAAGAGTTGCTTTTTGTCGCAACACCCGAAGTATCTATCCCTGCAACTGTAACATAGGATCCGAATTTTTCCTGGAATATCCTGAAAAGGAGACAAGGAGCGGCGTCCCGCACTCCTTCAGTGTTCCTGATTGTTCTTAACAGATTGCTGTCGATCATCATTGAATTGACACCTTCGGCAATCACCGAAACATCTGCCTTATTGCTGATACAACAGTTCTGATCGGTAGGGATATAAATTATGAAATGGGTACCGGTGCTTTTCAGTATCCCGAATGCATCCTTCTTGTTTCCTGAAGCAACGGAAAGCACTGCCATTAAGAAAAGTGATGCCACTGCATAACCGGCAATGCTGAATGCTGTCCTCCACGGATGCCTGAGAAGTTCCTTTAAAACGTACTTCATTGGAGTTCAGTTTTGAGGTAAAATTGAATACTAAGTAATGCAAATATTGCAAATAAAGACTTTCAGTCGTCAGGAGAGCATACTAAAAATAAATTATTGGTGTTAAAAACGAATAATCGGGCCGGCTGCCTATTTCCCGATGCAGAAGTTTTTAAAAATATTCCCCAGTATCTCATCGGTCGTTATTTCACCGGTTATTTCACCAAGGTAGTGGATGGCCTGCCTTATATCCAGCGCCACAAGGTCCTCTGGTATTCCCGAAACAATACCTGTCTCAACTCTTTCGAGACTTTCGCTGACATGCATCAGTGCTTCGTAATGCCTGATGTTGGTAATGATGACCTCCCCGGAATCAATGGCTGATAATTGTGCCATTTCCCCCAGCCTGGCCTTCAGCATGTCGATACCCTCCGAATTCCTGGCTGAAATGAACATGAGCTTCTCACCTCCCTGCACCCTGATATTATTCCTCAGATGCTCAACCTCTTCTGCAGTGGCCAGGTCAGCTTTGTTTATAACGATGATAAGCTTTTTATTCTCCCCTGTTATTATGCCCCTGATGTTTTCAGCCCGCCTGGTGATCGATTCATAACTGTCACCTACCTCATCCATAAGAAGAATTATGGCGGCCTGCGAGATCTTTTCGTAGGTCCTTGAGATACCAATCGATTCAACCGGGTCGACCGTATCGCGGAGACCAGCCGTATCGATGAACCTGTATTCAATCCCCTCTATTACAATTGTGTCCTCAATAGCATCCCTTGTCGTTCCGGGGATGTCGGAAACAATAGCTCTTTCCTCTTTCAGCAATTTATTCAGAAGGGTGGATTTCCCCGAATTTGGTTTCCCAATGATGGCGACGGGAATCCCGTTTTTTATGGCATTTCCCCTGAGGAAAGAAGAGGCAAGGTCATCCGATATTGTCTTTACACCTGAAATGATCTTCAGCAGCTCTGTCCTATCGGCAAACTCGACATCCTCCTCCCCGAAGTCAAGCTCAAGCTCTATCAGCGATGCAAAGTGAAGCAGTTCAGATCTTAGTTTTGAGATCTCCGAAGAGATGCCTCCCCTCATCTGCCCCAGGGCAAGGCGGTGGGAGGCCTCCGACCTGGCTGATATCAGGTCGGCGACAGCCTCTGCCTGCGAGAGGTCCATCTTTCCGTTCATGAATGCCCTCTGAGTGAATTCGCCCGGAGATGCGGCTCGTGCGCCGCTTTTAATGAGAAGCTCCAGTATCCTGTTCTGAATATATTTTGAGGCATGGCATGAAATCTCGACCGAATCTTCGCCGGTGTAGGAGCGGGGAGACCTGTATAAGCTTACAAGCACCTCGTCGATCACCTCCGGGCCATCAACTATTTCACCAAACAGAATCGTGTATCCTTTTGCATCCTTAACCGAAACATCCTTATCGGCAGGCGAGAACAGCGATGCCGCCATGGCAAAGCTCCCCGGGCCGCTGACCCTGATCACGGCAATTGCACCGCCCGATCCGGTTGCCGGTGCACATATTGTATCGTTTCTGCCTGTCAAATCCTGAAGATTATGACTTTAAAATTATGAAACAAAATCAACTGTTCAGCGCATATATACCATCCTTACGTTCACCTGCTTTATGCCACCGTCGAAATCAAAGCTTGTGCTGCTGAATGGTGGGGCGCCCCTCAGTGAAATCCTCGGGTTATTTGAAAAAGCGAATCCCTCTTTCGGCATGATTCCAAGAACATAATCCATCCTGCCGTTGCTGTTCTCATCATCGAGTACACAGAGGCTGACCGCCGATTTTTTTAAAAGGGGAATGAAAAGCCTGAGCATCCCGTTTTGAAGTGTATCCTTCGCTACAGAGAAGCTGTACTGCGGTTTGTCGGGGTACCCGGTATCGCTCGTGAACACACCTATCCTGATAAGTCCTTTGCCTGGCCTTATGTTCCCAAGGATCAGATTTACACCAGTTTTTTCAACATTCCGCGACTGACCCGAGACAATCGCCTGTGAAAGGCCCGCCAGGAAAAGTGCAAGCGATAAGAAAAAATATTTCGACATTTAATGGAATCCCTTAAAGTTGCTTTCACCGCATCATTTAACAATATCGCGGTTGTGGCAAAGGAATTCCAAATAGATCATTTCTCCAAATTCTGGAGCGTGAATGTTGAATCTTCCGTTTTCTGGTTCATCTGTATATTGCTGAACCTTATTTCGGAGCTTCTGCCCGAAAGAAGGTTTTTTGCCTCCATGTCCCTGATGATATAAGCACCATTCGACCCTGGCTGGACAGATTTTACTTCTATCACCTTGAAAAGGATATTGTCGAAGTTATAGAACTCGATTTTTTTGAGCTGGTAGTCATTAGATGCAATATAAGTCACCTTTCTCAGGTAACCGTACTCATTTTCTTTATCCTTATCGGCAGGAGTGCTCTCAATGATCCATAGATTGTCTTTTCCTGAAGTTTCGAGATGCCTGCTCGTAAAATCCGACATTGTCGGGGAGCTGAAATCGGAATTCGAAAATTCAGAGCTCATGAAGCTTTTGCCTTTCTCACTGCTGACGATCCTGCGGGTCTTTTTCAGAGCGGGCAGGTAGATCCACATTTCATCGGGCTTATCCTTATTATCAATGATAAGCATGGCTGTCCCCCTTACATCTGCAGGTTCGACGAACCTAATAATTCTCTTTTCAGTTCCGTCGGTATAGCTTTTAGTGGTCATTGCAATTGTCCGGCTACGTGTGCTTCCGCTTTTCTCTGTTATGGTCAGCGAGACATTTGCATTGAGGGAACCCGTAAGTGTGAGTTCCCTTACACGATTCATAATTCCGGTTGCATCAGGCATTTGTGCTGCTGCCTGTAGAAGTGGCAGCGACAGAAGGAACAAGATCAGTTTGTTTTTCATTTTGTTTGTATTTTCTGGGTGATAAATCCTTTTCAATGAACCCCGGTCTGAACTTAAGGAGGAAGGCTGGTATGACCAGTATTGCCCCAATGAGACAGGCTCCAATGGAGATGAATACCAGGTACCCGAAAAACCTTATCGAAGTGAAACGTGAAAGCATGAGGGCAGAAAATCCGGCCATCACGCTGAAGGCGTTTATTATAATGCTCCTGCCGATTGTCATTATTGAATTTGTGGTTGCAGTATTAAAATCACCACATTTTTGCAACTCGAGGTTGAAGCACCACATGTACTGTATGGTAAAATCCACACCGACGCCAATCATAATTGATGAGAGGAGAGCGGTGGCAGCATCGAGTGCGATCCCGGTAAAGCCCATGAATCCGAACAATATCGGTATGGATGCCGCGAAGGGAATTGTACCTGTGAGGCCGGCCCTGGCCGACCTGAATATCAAAGCCAGCAGGATAAATACGGTCACAACGGCAAAGAGAAGTGAAAAGAACTGGCCGGAGATAATGGACCCTGCAAAATCTGACATAATTACTGCATAGCCTCCAACCGTAACTTCAGCACTGATACCTTCCAGGCTCTCCTCTATCGTTTTTACTGCATCCTTTATTACAGTATTTGACGGGTTTGAAAGCCTCACAAGCACGTGAGCCCTGGTGTTGTCAAAATTCGTCAGCTGATCGAAATCTCCCTGGTCACCGTTCATGTTGTAAAGCTCGAAGAGCTGGGCAACCCCCTCCCTGGTGCCCGGGATCCTGTCATAGCCCTCTTCATCCACGGAGAAAATTGCCTTTGTCATCTCCCTGATAACAGAGGAAATTGAAAATACATGGCCGATTCCTTCTTTCTTTTCAAGGTTAGCCGTCAGATTGTCGATCTTCTTCAAAACAGAAGGATCCTTTATATCGCCTGATATCATTACCGAAATTGTCTGTGAGCCTCCGAACTTCCTGTTTATTATATCTGATGCAGACCTCACAGGGTGACCGGAGGGAAAGAAGTGCTCCTGGTTTGTATCAGTTTTAAGGAAGATCATCCCAACGGAAAGCAGGACCGTGACAATAAGGGAGGTCAGCAAAACCTTTCCGGGGTGCCTGGTAATCAGTTTGCCCAGGCTGTTAAGTACAGTATCGAATATCACGATGTTAAACCTGTCCTTCCTTATCACCTTTTTCCCTGGACCCTGGATATACAGTAGTGCGGGTATGAAGAGCAGGCTCATTGTCAGGGCAACTGAGACACCCGCTGCTGCAAGTACCCCGACCTGCCTTGCGGGTATGATTGTATGAGCCAGCAGACCCAGTATTCCTGCAATGGCTGTGAGTCCGCTGAATAGGATGGGCATATTGAGCGAGCCCAGCAGGTAATTTATCAGGTCCCTGTTGCTGCCGCTCCACCTGGTGCTTTCCTCCTGGTGCCTTGCAACAAGATAAATCCCATAGTTATTTGCAACAGCCACCAGGATCACAGGTACAAGCAGGCTGATTATCGATATCTTCCAGCCAAGTGTCGTTATCAGCCCGATACTTATGGCAGTTGAAAGCACTACCACGGTGAATGGCATGAATACGCTCTTCCAGTCGCCGAGTGTCAGTTTCAGGATCAGGAAAATGATGAACAGCGCCGCCGGAACTATAAACAAGGCATCGCTTCTCACATCGGTAAGGATGTACCTGCGGATATATGGCAGACCTCCTGTTCTGACCGCTGCCGGTCGGGGATTTTCAGCTATAAGCGAATCGATCTTTGAAAGTGTTTCAGCCTCAGTCTTGAGATTGTTGATCGTTGCCGTAATTGATGCCGTGGTAAGATCTTTTGAAAAGACTATGCCCGCGGCAAGGCTGTTAGCGCTGATCCTGGTTTTAAGTTCCTCTGTTTCGCGGGCACAGGAGGGGATGTTTTCCACCAGTGGCTCGGCTTTCATCATTCCCTCCCCGCCTTTAATGGTCTTGACCGTGAAAGGGGAGATTATTTTTGAGATCCCGGAGATCTTTGACAGTCCCTTGCCGGTTTCCTTTATCTGCAGAAGATCAGGGGCCTTTATTACCGAACTGTCGGAGAAAAGGATAATTACCATATCCTGGGTGCCAAACTCCTTTTCAATCCTGTCGGTTCTTATCCTGGAGTCGAGAGAGCGGGGAACATAATTCCTTATTTCAGGATCGGTCTTTGAAAACGGGATCAGGGCCGCAAATGCCACCCCCAGCACAAGGCATGATATTATTATCCACCATCGCAGCCTGATTATAAAATTTGTCATTGTCAGAAGTCGACTTTAATTCCGGCATAAATGGCCGACATGTAGTTTTTAACAATATGATATAAAGAGCCGCTTTTCCCTGACCATATTTCGGCACCGGCAACCAGCGTCAGAGCATCGGCAGGTTTAAATCTGATCTGAGGCACCAGCATTATCTCCCTTGTGGAGAAGTTATAAAGGGTAAAGAGCGAAGGGAGCAAGCGGCCGTAAGCCATGTCTCCCTCCACTCTTAAACCGGCCTGATGGTACCACTCCTTCATCTGGTAATTGTACAACCTGTTGAAAGAACCAATTTCATCCTTCATATAGCCCTGAAGGTCAAAACCGGGAGTGGCGAGCAGAGCTGCAAGCTTTGCATAATCAGGCTCGGTCCCTATAATAGGATCTGCTGTTGCCGGAACAAAGCCGGGAAGGTATTTGCCGGAGTATTCACCTGTAAATGTCCAGTTGCCCAGTGTAATGTCGGCCCCTGCGACCCATTTGATCTCCTGCATCGGCACATATTCATTTGTTTTGTAGGACAGGCACGGATTTGTCCAGGCGGCTTCGCCCCTTAAGCCAAATCTCCCTGCAGTTGTCTCGAAATCGAGGCCGGCCATCCTTATCTTGTAAGGAGTTGTCTTAAGGCCGACAGTTATAACGGGCAAGGGTCCTGAAAAATCAGCCGAAAACTGGCTCATCGCAATCCCGGGCATCGGGTCATAGCCCTCGAACCATGTTGCTCCCCAATCGATACCAGCGATATGAAAATCCGTTCTGAGCCCGTAGCTGAAGAGCTTGCTGCCTGCAACCAGGTTATCCATCTGGCTGATTGTTACACCTTCGGGCAGTGGTATAGGATCGACCAGCAGCACCGACGACCTGTAGTATGGAACCGCGACGGCCTGTAAAGAAAATACCGGCGATGGGGACCAGGTAATTGCAGAAAGGATATTTCCCATGTCCATATCCTCTTTCTCGGGTGACCTGGAGATATAATTCTGTGGGTTGAGCTTTGATGTCGGGTTTGTGAAGTCGGCACGACCCCATTTGAGGATCTTCTGGCCGGCCGACAGGCTGAATTTTCCGAAGGAATAGTCAATATATGCCTCGCGCACGATAACGCTGCTTACCGCCTGGTGGAATTCAGAGCCGTACCTGAACCTGATATCGGCATTGGCCCTGAAGCTGCCTGTCAGCCGGCTGTCAACTTTCAGTCCTAAATCTGCATACGCGCTTGAAATAAAAGGGCTGGGAGAGTTGTCGTGCAGGTCACCGTAAAATCCCGACCGCACGAAACCGCTTACCGGTGATGGCCTGGCCGAATGGGTTGAATCCTGGTCCGTGGCAGCAGCGGGACCGCCTGTTAAAATGGTCAGAAGTAAAATGAAGATCCTGGTTTTCATTGCAGCTTTTTATTACAAAGAAAAACCAGGCCCGGGTAACAATCGTCCAGCCCGTCAATTCCGTACCTGAATTATACTCAGTAGAGGTGCCAGCCGCCGGGAATGAACGCCTTTACCTTGAAATACCGGTGAGCTTCTCCCTGTAGCCGCTTGGGGTGTAGCCGGTCTGTGCTTTGAAAATGGAATTGAAGGTGGTCTTGGAGTTGAACCCGGCGTCAAAAGCTATGGCCAGGATAGTATAATGGTTGAAGCGGGGATCCCCGAACCGGTCGAGTACCTCCCTTACGCGGTATTCGTTTATAAAAGTGAAGAAGTTCCTCTGGTACTTTTCATTCAGGACCTGGGTAATATAATGACGTGGAATGCCGGTGAGGGAGGAGAGGTCGTGTATGTTAAGGTTCCGGTCGAGATATGGCTTGTTCTTTTCCATGTACGAAAGAATGTCCTGCAGGTATTCTTCAGCCTTGTCATCGCGCAAACCGCTTCTTATATATTTTTCAGTCTCCTTTTTTCCTTCAGGTTCAACCTTCACCTGGTCGCCGAAAATAACCGGCTGCTTTATGCCATAGAAGCTGTACACAAATGAAAAGAGGGCAATAAAGAAGAAAATAATAAAATAAGGATCGAAAGGAATATAGTCGCCTACCATATTCAGGACACCCAGGATAAAGAGTATGAAATATGCAGCATAGAAGCTGATGGAGAGTATTTTGAGCCAGTTCAGGGTTATAACACCCGATGTGAACGATACAAGGTTTTTCAGGTTCTTCTGATGTTTTGCAATCTCGATAAAAGCCAGGAAGCTGTAAACTGTTATTGAAAGGAAGAAGCAGATGCCATAGACTATCCTGAGCGATATAAGTTCATCCTGTACAAAGAATGTCCTGAGATCTCTTACGAAATGGTTCGACCTGAAAATGACGGAGACGACCAGGAAAGCCACGAACGGGATGAAATGCAGAAGTGCGAACCAGTTGAATTTCCTGTCGGGATCGGTCATGAACCTGACATAAAGGTAAAGCAGCGGCCCATACGTAAACGTGATAAACTGGAATGAGTACATCTCAAGTACCGTGCTGTTTATCAGTGCCAGTATTAGCTCAATGCAAATCATGAAAAGCCAGGCGGCCATCAGTTTGTTCGCCGTACTGGAAGGTTTTTTTGTCGAAATCAGCAGCCCTGCAAAAAATGACTGCGATATTCCAATGTAAAGTACAGGTTCTATGTATTGAAGCGATGTCATTTGAACATTAATGCCGCTTAAGTGGTTACCCGGAAAGATTCAGTGCAGAGTATTCATTAATATGTAAATATAACCAAAACCACGAATATTTATTGTATTTTTGAAATATCCTGCATGCGAGCAACAATAATTGTAATTAGCTTTAATATATTAAAATATAAGGTATTATGAGTGTTCTCCTGAATAAAGACTCCAGGGTGATTGTACAGGGATTTACAGGAAGTGAAGGGACTTTCCATGCTACCCAGATGATCGAATATGGAACTAAGGTGGTGGGGGGAGTGACCCCCGGCAAGGGTGGCACAATGCATCTTAACCTGCCGGTTTTTGACACGGTAAGGGATGCGGTGGCATCTACCGGTGCAGATGTCTCTGTTATTTTCGTTCCACCGGCTTTTGGAGCCGATGCCATAATGGAAGCAGCCGAAGCCGGAATAAAGCTGATCGTTACCATTACCGAGGGGATCCCGGTTCAGGATATGGTGCAGGTCAAAAACTACCTGAAATCATACAACTGTAGGCTTATCGGGCCAAATTGCCCTGGAGTAATCACTCCGGGCGAAGCCAAGGTGGGTATAATGCCGGGCTTTATTCACAGGAAGGGCACAATAGGTATTATTTCACGATCAGGGACCCTTACATATGAAGCGGTCGACCAGGTAACGAGACTCGGAATGGGACAATCGACCTGCATCGGAATCGGAGGGGATCCGGTTATAGGTACCAATACTCTTGAAGCCTTAAAACTACTGATGGCAGACAGGGAGACGGAGGCAATAATAATTATAGGTGAGATCGGAGGAAGCATGGAGACCGACGCTGCTGAATGGGTAAAGGCTAATGGAACCAAGCCCGTTATCGGATTCATAGCGGGCCAGACTGCACCTAAAGGCAGGAGGATGGGGCATGCAGGTGCCATCATCGGTGGGAAAGCCGATACTGCCGCGGCCAAAATGGAGATTATGGCCAATTGCGGAATACGTGTGGTGCAGTCACCCGCCGACATTGGAATAACTGTGGCCAAAGCGCTGGGGATGGCATAGTGCCGTAATGCCAGGACGCCGTCACGCCGTCTTGCCATTTTTTTTATATTTGCGGAAATTTAATTCAGACTATATGAAATTACTTGAGGGAAAAACCGCGCTTATCACGGGTGCATCCAGAGGGATAGGCAAGGAGATTGCCATGAAATTCGCCCACGAAGGTGCCGGGGTGGCAATAACCAATATTGCCGATGATGATGAGTTCAAGGCAACAGTCGGGGAACTGGGAGCTCTGGGAGTAAAGGCAAAAGGCTATGTGTTCAATGTTGCCAGCTTTGCTGATTCACAGAAATTTGTTGAGGAGATTGTCAGGGATTTTGGAAAGATCGATATCCTGATTAATAACGCGGGGATCACGAGAGATACGCTGCTCATGAGAATGACCGAGGACCAGTGGGATGCCGTAATAGCGGTCAATCTGAAATCTGTATTCAACCTTACCAAGGCGGTGCTTCAGCCTATGCTTAAGCAGAAGAGCGGGTCGATTGTGAATATGAGTTCAGTGGTTGGAGTATCCGGAAATGCAGGACAGAGCAACTACTCAGCTTCAAAAGCCGGGATACTTGGTTTCACCAAGAGTGTTGCAAAAGAGGTGGGGTCAAGGAACATCAGGGTCAATGCCATTGCCCCGGGATTTATTATTACGGAAATGACCGATAAGCTGCCTGAAGACGTTAAAACCGAATGGATCAATAAAATTCCCCTGAAAAGGGGTGGAACCCCCGCCGATGTGGCTAATACTGCACTCTACCTTGCCTGCGACCTGTCGTCGTATGTAAGCGGACAAACAATTCATGTCTGTGGTGGTATGTTAACTTAAAAATATTTATTATATTTACAGCATCGCAGGGCGCCAATCCTTTTAGCACGAGGAAATGCAGCGAGACATATTTATTCCACACTATTTTAAAATGGCGCCCTGCTTCTTTTTTTTACAGCCATACAGCTTATGCACGGACTGATTTTCTACCTGCTTGTCATTATCCCTCTTGCCGGATTTTTTACCCAGAGATACCTCGAATATCTCAATTCGAAGATGTGGTCGGTGGAACTTCCCGGAAAGCTCAAAGGGATATGCAGTGAAGAGGAATACAGGAAAAGCCAGTTGTACAGCCGCGAAAACAGGAAGCTGTCTTTCTGGTCATCAACCTTCAACATAATCGTAATCATAGCAATGATCTGTGCCGGGGGATTTGCCCTGGCAGATTCAGCTGCAAGGGGAATTGCCTCCAACCCCATACTTGTTTCTCTCTTGTTTTTTGGAATGATCGGGCTGGGATCTGATCTTATCAATATACCCTTCAGCTGGTACGATTCTTTCGTAATAGAAAGGAAGTTCGGGTTCAATACCATGACAATCAGGACATTCATCACCGATCACTTAAAATCGTGGTTCCTTGCCCTGATAATAGGGATCCCCGTTCTTGGACTGATCACCTGGTTTTACTATAAAACGGGCCATTTGTTCTGGATTTATGCCTGGGTACTGATTACACTCTTCATGGTTATAATGAACCTGTTCTATTCTGAGCTTATTGTTCCGCTCTTCAACAAGCAGGTTCCGCTTGAAGAAGGCGAGCTCAGGAATATGATAAATTCGTTTGCAGCGGGTACCGGGTTCGGAATCAGGGACATATATGTTATCGACGGATCGAAGAGAAGCACCAAGGCAAATGCATATTTTTCTGGATTTGGTCCAAGAAAGAGAATCGTGTTGTTCGATACCCTGCTGAAAGAGTTTGACAATGAGGAGATTGTTGCAGTCCTTGGACACGAGATAGGGCACTACAAGAAAAAACATATTCTTAAGAGTCTTGTTACTTCTGTTCTTGTTACAGGAGTGATGCTCTTCCTTTTTTCGCTTGTGGTAAGTCATCCATCCCTCTCTCAGGCATTGGGCGTCAGCCAGGGAAGTTTTCACCTCGGGCTTATTGTTTTCGGGATCCTTTACAGCCCACTGTCGCTTATCATAGGACTTGTATCAAACCATATTTCGAGAAAGAATGAGTTTGAGGCCGACAGGTTTGTCAAAAAGCATTACAAACCCGAAAGACTTGCAGAAGCTCTCAAGAAACTTTCGGTTAAAAATCTGTCGAACATGATGCCCCATCCGGCTTACGTAATATTCCATTATTCTCATCCGCCGTTGCTGAAGAGGCTCGAGATGCTCGAATAAATGATGCCTGTGCAGGCATATGCTTTTGTACCTTTAAAGCCTTTTGCTATATTCGCAGCGTAATTAATGCCTCCTTAGCTCAGTGGTAGAGCAGCTCACTCGTAATGAGCAGGTCGTGGGTTCAACTCCCATGGGAGGCTCTGGAATGTGAAAAGGGACGCTGGTGAAACGTCCCTTTTCTTTTACTTCCGAGCGGGAAACGGGGGTCGAACCCGCGACCCTCAGCTTGGGAAGCTGATGCTCTACCACTGAGCTACTCCCGCAAAAACCTGTGCAAATTTATTCAAAATAAAATCAATCAGAAATCATAAGCGTTTTTTTTCATAATGAGTGATCACCGGCCATGGCACTCGATTCCCATTCGTAGAAGAACTGCTCGAGAAACAACTCCAGAAAATTGTGACGCTCCAGTGCAATGGCCCTCGCACTTTCGGTATTCATGAGGTCCTTCAGCCTCAGAAGCTTGTCGTAAAAATGACCTATGGTTGAGGGAGCACTACCCAGGGGATCAAAAATCGGGTTATTCACAAATCCTCCATAATTAAAAGCCCTTGCTATTCCAATAGCGCCAATGGCGTCGAGCCTGTCGGCATCCTGCACAATCATGAACTCATCTGAGCTTGCTTCCGGTTTCGTGCCTTTGCTGAATGAGAGATTCCTGTTAATAAAAATAACTTCACTTACGGCATCTTTACCTAAACCAAGCCTGGTTAAAAATGCACCAAGCAGCTCTTCGATATCAGGATCGTCCTTCCTCCTGAACTTGCTGTCGCCCGTATCGTGAAGAAGTGCCGCTATCTCAACTATAACAGGATCACCTTTACCCTCTGCCTCCATAATCTCAAACGCGTTGTTCCTGACGCGCTCAAGATGCCACCAATCGTGACCGCCGTCGTGATTTCCAAGGTGCATCCTTGCAAAATCCTCGACCTGTTTCATATCAATGCTGCTGTTCATGAATATAATTTTATTGGCAGATGAACTTACAAAATATATTTTTGTATTTCCCTGAAATGAAAAAAAACATGAAGGCTGAAATAATCTCGATAGGTGATGAGCTGCTGATCGGGCAGACAGTCAATACCAATGCCTCGTGGATAGGCGCCGAGCTGAGTAAAATTGGCTTCTCCATAACCAGGTGTGTTGCAATCCCTGACAGTAAGGAAGATATACTTAACGCCCTCTCCGCCGCTAAGGGAAAGGTTGAGATTGCACTTATCACAGGAGGCCTTGGTCCTACAAGCGATGACATTACAAAGTCCGTGCTGTGCGAGTTCTTCGGAACAAGGCTCGTAAGCAACCAGGTTGTCCTGGAAATGATAACCACCATGATGACCCGCAGAAATTTTCAAATGAATGAAAATAACAGGAGGCAGGCCGATGTCCCTGAAAACTGCAGGGTTCTTCTTAATGAAACGGGAACTGCACCGGGAATGTGGTTTGAGAAAGGAGGGACCATCTTTGTGTCGATGCCGGGTGTTCCTCCGGAGATGAAGCACATAATGACTGAAAGAGTGCTGCCAGAGCTGAAAACACGCTTCGTTTCACAGGCAATTGTCCACAAGAACATCATGACATACGGGATGCCTGAGGCAAAACTTGCCGGGGTGCTTGCCGTGTTTGAAAGTGAGCTGCCTCCGACGGTTAAGCTTGCATATCTTCCATCTTACGGAATCATTAAGCTCAGGCTAACGGGTAAAGGAGAATCATTTGAAGCCGTACGGGACAGCGTGTCCGTGCAGGCGGGAAAGCTCTGCAAAATCATCGGCGACCTCGTTTACGGCGAAGATGAAGAGACCATGGAAATGGCTGTGGGTCGTCTCCTGAAAGAAAAAAAAGCCACCATGTGCACCGCCGAAAGCTGTACTGGAGGAAGCATCGCTCACCTAGTTACGACCGTCCCGGGCAGCTCGGCATATTACAAGGGATCTGTGATAGCCTACAGCAATGAAGTGAAGATAGAGCATCTTGGTGTACCAGCGGGTCTGATCGAAATGAACGGGGCCGTGAGCAGGGAAGTCGCGGAAGCCATGGCAAAGGGCTCACGGAAAGCCTTTTCGGCATCTTTTTCGGTTGCTGTCACGGGAATAGCGGGACCCGATGGCGGCAGTGAAGAAAAGCCGGCAGGAACAGTGTGGATCTCGGTCGATTCAGAAAACGGCACCGTTTCCAGGAACTTCACCTTCGGAACCGACCGGATTGTTAACATCTTACGCTTCTCGATAGCAGCGCTTAACATGCTCAGGCAGGAGATACTGCGTGCAAAATGATCATCTTTATCCGGCCATTAAAAAAATTGCACTAGTTATTTGGTTATTAATATTTAAATCACGTAATTTGCGCTTCGATTTTTAAAGGAGAATTCACAAACAGGAATAAAACAAAAACCGATGTCAAAAGTTTGTCAGGTAACAGGGAAGAAGGCGATGAATGGAAACAATGTTTCCCATTCAAAGAGAAGGACAAAGAGGAAATTCTATCCAAATCTTTTTGATAAGAAATATTATCTTCCCGAGGAAAAAAGGTGGATCACACTTAAAGTTTCGGCAGCAGGTATCCGTTTGATAAACAAGAAAGGGCTTGCCAGCGCTTTGAAAGAGGCAAAGGAAAAAGGTTATATTTTCAAATATTAACAGGAAAAGGAAATGGCAAAGAAGGCAAAAGGAAACAGGCAGCAGGTTATCCTGGAATGTACCGAACATAAGGAGAGCGGACAACCCGGCACCTCAAGGTATATCACCACGAAAAACAGGAAAAATACACCCGACCGTATTGAGAGGATGAAATATAATCCTGTTCTTAAGAAACATACACTTCACAGGGAAATCAAGTAAAAAAAATACTGAACTATGGCAAAGAAAGTAGTTGCATCGTTAAAGACTGGAGCAGGAAGAACTTTTACCAAGTGCATCAAGATGGTAAAATCTGATAAATCAGGCGCATACCAGTTCAAGGAAGAGATAGTTCACAATGATCATATCAAAGACTTCTTCACGAAGAAGTAATAATTGATCTGCATGAAACAGGGAGCTTTCTTCTTCAAGGGGAAAGCTTTTTTTATCACAGTAATACAACTATATTTTCAGATGGCATTTTTCGGATTAACAGGCAAAGAGAAAAAGGAGAATCTCGATAAAGGCCTCCAGAAATCGCGCGACAGCGTGTTCACCAAGCTTTCCAGGGCCGTTGCAGGGAAGTCGAAGATTGACGACGAGGTTCTTGATAACCTCGAGGAGGTGCTTGTATCCTCAGATGTAGGAGTGGAGACCACCCTCAGGATAATCAGGCGTGTGGAAGAAAGAGTTTCAAGGGATAAATACCTCGGGGCAGCCGAACTCAAAACAATTCTGAGGGAGGAGATTGCCTCCCTTCTTGAGGAAAATAAATCGGGCGGTACTTCTGATTTTTCGGCCAACCTTCCGGCAAAACCCTATGTAATAATGATCGTGGGAGTGAACGGAGTAGGAAAGACCACCACAATTGCCAAGCTTGCATGGCAGTACAGCCAGTCTGGGAAAAAGGTCATTCTTGGCGCTGCAGATACTTTCAGGGCAGCAGCAATTGAACAGCTCCAGGTATGGGCCGACCGGGTGGGCGTACCCCTGGTCAGGCAGCAGATGGGTTCTGATCCCGCTTCGGTCGCCTACGATACCGTTCGATCGGCCGTATCGTCCGGAGCAGATGTTGTGATAATCGACACCGCGGGAAGGCTTCATAACAAAATCAACCTCATGAATGAGCTTTCCAAGATAAAGCGTGTGATGGAAAAGGTTGTTCCTGGTGCGCCGCACGATGTAATGCTGGTTCTCGACGGGTCGACCGGTCAGAACGCCTTTGAACAGGCAAAACAGTTCACTTCATCGGCAGGGATCACATCAATGGCTATTACCAAGCTCGACGGGACTGCAAAGGGAGGCGTGGTGCTGGGCATAAGCGACCAGTTCGGGATACCTGTGAAGTACATCGGCATAGGTGAAAAAATGGAAGACCTTCAGGTTTTCAACAGGTTCGAATTCGTCGATTCTCTCTTCTCAAACAGTTGATCTTTTATTAAGTGAACCCCCATTTTAATTTCCCCGGGGGAAAAAGATCATTCGCCTTCCTCACTGGGGGAAAGTCGGGAAGGGTGCCGGAATTATTAAATAATGAATAAGAAAATTAATATTGTCACACTCGGGTGTTCCAAAAACCTGGTAGATTCAGAAAAGCTCCTGGGGCAGATTAGATCTGGAGGGTACAGCATCGTTCATGATTCCGATGATTTATCGGCTGCGGTTGTCATAATCAATACCTGCGGATTCATCAACGATGCCAGGGAAGAGAGCATAGATACCATTCTTAGATTCGTAAGGGCCAAAGAAGCAGGAAATATTGACCACCTCTACGTGATGGGATGCCTCGCCGAAAGGTACAGCGATGCACTTAGAAACGAGATCCCTGAAGTAGACAGGTATTTCGGCGTAAACGATGTCAATGCGATCCTTGATGAAGTGGGAGTGCAGCCTGATCCGAAGCACAGATCCGACAGGGTGCTTACAGGGCCTGGGCATTATGCCTACCTTAAGGTTTCGGAGGGATGCGACCGTACATGTGCCTTCTGCTCCATACCTCTTATCAGGGGAAAGTGTATCTCAAGGCCCGTTGAGGATATCCTTGCCGAGGCAAAGGATCTCTCCGGCTCGGGTGTCAGGGAACTGATTCTTATAGCCCAGGATCTGAGCTATTACGGCCTCGACCTTTACAAAAAGCAGATGCTGCCCGGATTGCTCCGGGAACTGATAGCACTTAACTGTTTTGAGTGGATCAGGTTACATTACCTTTACCCGGCGAACTTCCCTGAAGAAATACTTGATATAATTAATGATAATCATGTAATTTGTAAGTATATAGATATCCCAATCCAACATATTTCCGATAGTGTTCTATTGAAGATGAAGCGTTCGCACGACAGGGCAATGACCGAATCGCTTTTATATCGTATCAGGGAGAGGATTCCCGGTGCTGTTATCCGGACCACTCTGATAGCTGGTCACCCGGGCGAGACAGAAGAGGATTTCGAGAAGCTGAAGAGATTCGTCGCATCATTCCGTTTCGACAGGCTCGGGGTCTTTGCCTATTCTCATGAAGAGGGAACTTATGCCGGCGAAAACTATGACGATGATGTTGCTGAAGAGGTCAAGAAGAGAAGGATGGAAGAGCTGATGGCAATTCAGCAGGATATTTCGCTCGGGAAGAATTCCAGCATGGCCGGTTCCGTCATCCGCGTACTTATCGACAGGAGGGAAGGGGGCTTTTTTGCAGGAAGGACACAGTTCGACAGCCCTGAAGTCGACCAGGAGGTGCTCGTGCCGGACAGCTTTCAGCTTGTGCCTGGAAATTTCTACGATATTAAAATAGAAAAGGCCGAAGAATTCGACCTTTTCGGGTATCCTGTCAATATCTGATAACGTGGTTATTCTTCGCGGCTGTTCTCCCCGGTCTCTTCAGAAGCCGGTCCCTCAGGCAATTCGGGCTTTTTTTTGACGATCTTGATCTTGATTTCGTCCTTGGAACTGTTCAGCCCAACACTTACATAGTCACCTTCCGAGAGCCTAGCCCTGATCATTACTTCGGCCATGGGATCCTCGAGGTATTTCTGGATGGCTCTCTTAAGCGGTCTCGCGCCGTAGTTCGCATCAAAGCCCTTTTCTGCGATGAAATCACGGGCCGGTGTGGAAATCTTAAGCTCATAACCAAGCGACCTGACACGTTCATAAAGGCCTTTAAGCTCAATATCTATGATCTTGTTAATGTCTTCCTTTGTGAGTGAGTTGAACATTACCACATCGTCGATCCTGTTAAGAAATTCAGGTGCAAAGGTTTTCTGAAGTGCTTTCTGCAGGATGCTTTTCTGCTGTTCGTCCCTCGTGGCTTTCTTGGCCGTTGTATCAAAACCCACCCCGTGCCCGAATTCAGAGATCTGCCTTGTTCCAATATTTGATGTCAGGATCACGATTGTATTCCTGAAATCGATTCTTCTTCCCAGGCTGTCGGTAAGCTGGCCCTCATCAAGGACCTGGAGGAGGATGTGGAAGACATCGGGATGAGCCTTCTCAATCTCGTCAAGGAGTACCACCGAATAAGGTTTCCTGCGGACTTTCTCGGTCAGCTGACCGCCTTCCTCATAACCGACGTATCCCGGAGGTGCACCGACAAGCCGTGAGACCGAGAATTTCTCCATGTACTCGCTCATGTCGATCCTTACAAGGTTATCGGTGGTATCGAAAAGGAACTTGGCCAGGACCTTTGCCAGCTGTGTTTTCCCGACACCCGTCGGCCCGAGGAAAATAAATGTTCCAATCGGCTTATTGGGGTCCTTAAGGCCCGCCCTGTTCCTCTGTATGGCCTTTACGACCTTGGCTATAGCCTCATCCTGACCTACAACGCTGCCTCTCAGCTCATCGCCCATCTTGAGCAACCGTGTTCCTTCGGTCTGTGCAATTCTCTGGACAGGAACTCCTGTCATCATGGCAACAACCTCGGCAACTTTCTCAGCATCGACAACCTCGCGGTTTACAGATAGCTCCTTCTCCCATTTTTTCTTTTCCTGCTCTATCATGTCAAGAAGGTCCTTCTCCCTGTCGCGGAAGCTGGCCGCTTTCTCAAAATTCTGGTTCTTGACGGCTGCCATTTTTTCCTTCTTTGTTTCCTCGAGCTGTTTTTCGAGGGATAGGATTTTTTCCGGTACAACGATATTTGAGATATGAACCCTTGATCCCGATTCATCCAGAGCATCTATTGCCTTGTCGGGCAGGTGCCTGTCTGAAATATACCTGTTTGTCAGTTTGACGCAGGCTTCAATAGCCTCATCGGTATAATAGACATTATGATGCTCCTCGTAACGTTCCTTTATATTATGCAGGATATGAACTGTTTCGTCAATGGACGTAGGTTCGACCAGCACCTTCTGGAAGCGTCTTTCCAGCGCACCGTCCTTCTCAATATGCTGCCTGTACTCGTCGAGTGTTGTTGCGCCGATACATTGTATTTCACCCCTTGCCAGGGCAGGTTTAAGCATATTGGCAGCATCGAGCGATCCGGTTGCACCGCCGGCACCGACAATGGTGTGGATCTCGTCGATAAACAGTATAATATTGTCGTTTTTGGAGAGCTCGTTAAGGATGGCCTTCATTCTCTCCTCGAACTGGCCTCGGTATTTTGTACCGGCAACGATGGAGGCGAGGTCGAGGGCCACAACCCTCTTATTGAAAAGAACCCTTGAGACATTCTTCTTAACGATCCTCAGGGCCAGTCCTTCGGCAATTGCGGATTTCCCGACACCCGGTTCTCCGATTAATACGGGGTTATTCTTCTTTCTCCTTGAAAGGATCTGGGCAAGACGTTCAATTTCCCTCTCCCGCCCGACAATAGGATCGAGCCTGCCTTCCTCAGCAGCCTTTGTCAGGTCAATACCGAAATTATCCAGTACCGGGGTTTCCGATGAAGGTTTTGATGAAGCGGATTGTGACTGGCTTTTGCCTGTTCCGCCGAAGCCGGCACCTTCGTCATCATCCTCCCTTGGGAAATCGGCTTTTGCCGAGGGCCCCTCGGCTTCAACATACCTCCTTACTGTCTGGTAGTCAATGTCCAGTTCTGAAAGGAACCTCGTAACAAGGGTGTTCTCATCCTTCAGTATCGCAAGCAGCAGGTGTTCGGTGTCGATGGTAGTGCTTTTGAGGGCTTTGGCCTCAAGGTAAACCAGCTTCAGGATCCGTTCCGTGCTTCGCAGAAGCGGAATTACTGTATGATCGGCAACGGGTACCGGGTTTTCAACCTTGATGCTCTTTTCAATCGATCCTTTAAGTACAAGCAGGTCGACACCCGAATTAAGAAGGATGTCTACCGCAACACCTTCCCCGTCACGCAGGATGCCAAGGAAAAGATGTTCAGGGCTTATATGGCTGTTTCCCAGTCGTATAGCCTCTTCCTTACTATAGCTGAGTATATCTCTTACTCTCTGTGAAAATTGTGAATCCATAATTTAATCTGTAGTAAACCCTGCTTCTCACCATCACAAGTCATTATGTCAGACTCTTCACGACAAAAGTACAGGTTTATGAAATTTCAAAGTTACTTTTTAACGATTTTATATATGGCAATAATCATGCCCATTTATAAACAGCACATGTTAAAAAATCCACAGTTTAATATCTCAAAAATAGCCAAATAATGACTATTTTCGTAGCTTAAATTGCCATGGCAGAAAATATTTAGTAAGTGTTTAATTAATAAATAATTAAGTGGAGCGAGAGAGGATAATTCAGGTAAACATTGAGGAGGAGATGAAATCGGCCTACATCGATTACTCGATGTCGGTCATAGTATCACGTGCCCTTCCTGATGTCAGGGATGGTTTAAAGCCTGTTCACAGGAGAGTGTTGTTCGGTATGTCGGAGCTGGGAGTGCTTTCAAACCGTCCGTATAAGAAATCGGCAAGGATAGTGGGGGAGGTACTGGGTAAATATCATCCCCACGGTGACTCATCAGTATATGAGGCCATGGTAAGGATGGCCCAGGACTGGTCGCTCCGTTATCCTCTTGTCGATGGTCAGGGTAACTTCGGTTCAGTCGACGGGGACAGCCCGGCTGCAATGAGGTACACCGAGGCAAGGCTCAGGAAGATTGCCGAAGAAACTCTCGCTGATATTGAGAAAAACACCGTTGATTTCCAGCTGAACTTCGATGATTCCCTCGAGGAACCGACAGTGCTGCCGACACGAATTCCCAACCTGCTCGTGAACGGGGCATCGGGGATAGCGGTGGGGATGGCTACAAACATGCCGCCCCATAACCTTTCGGAGATAGTCGATGCAGCCATTGCATATATTGACAATAATGAAATATCGGCCGACGAGCTGCTTACTTACATAAAAGGCCCGGATTTTCCCACCGGAGGCATCATTTACGGGCAGCAAGGCATTCGTGATGCTCTGGAAACCGGAAGGGGAAGGATTGTCGTGAGGGCAAAGACCGAGATTGAGCATACTGCATCGGGACGCGAATGCATTATTGTCAATGAGATACCCTACATGGTTAACAAGGCGGAGATGATCCGTAAGATTGCGGACCTGATAAATGAGAAGAAGATTGAGGGGATATCATACATAAATGATGAATCGGACAGGAACGGGATGAGGGTGGTTATAATCCTGAAGAAGGAAGCGACGGCCAATGTCGTGTTAAATAACCTTTACAAGTTCACGCAGCTTCAGACCACATTCAATGTGAACAATATCGCGCTGGTTAAAGGAAGACCTAAAATCCTGAATACCAAGGACCTGATTGATAACTTCGTGAAACACCGCCATGAGATCATCCTGAGGAGGGCGAGATTCGACCTGGAGCAGGCTGAGAAAAGGGCTCATATACTCGAAGGGCTCATCATTGCCAGCGACAATATAGATGAAGTGATTACAATAATCCGTTCATCGCAGACTCCCGATTCGGCCAGGGAAAGGCTGATGCAACGGTTCAGCCTGTCCGATATCCAGGCGAGGGCAATTGTCGAGATGCGACTGAGACAGCTCACGGGTCTCGAGCAGGACAAGCTACGGGCCGAATACAAGGAAGTTATGGCTCTGATAGACTACCTCAGGAAGATCCTTGCCAGTGTCGAGCTGCAGATGAAGATCATCAAGGACGAGCTGACGGAGATAAAGGATAAATACGGCGATGAGCGCAGGACGGAGATCGTTCCGAATGCCGAGGAATTCAATCCTGAAGACTTCTATGCCGATGACGAGATGGTAATTACGATCTCACATATGGGTTATATTAAAAGAACCCCTCTGACCGAATTCAGACGTCAGAACAGGGGGGGAGTCGGCTCAAAGGGCAGCACAACCAGGGACGAAGACTTCATAGAGCATCTTTATATTGCCACCATGCACAATACCATGCTGTTTTTCACACGCAAGGGGAAATGCTACTGGCTGAAAGTATATGCAATACCCGAAGGGTCGAGGATATCAAAAGGAAGGGCAATCCAGAACCTTATCAGCATTGAGCCCGACGATAACGTGAAGGCTTTCATAAACGTGAAAAATCTCAGCGACGAGCAATATATTAACAACAACTACATCGTCCTTTGTTCAACCAGGGGCATCATAAAGAAAACTTCCCTGGAGGCTTATTCAAGGCCCAGGTCAAGCGGGGTTAACGCCATCACGGTGAGGGAAGGGGATGAGCTCCTCGAAGCCAGGATGACAAACGGGAATCACCAGATAATGATGGCAGTCAAATCGGGAAGGGCAATCAGGTTCCCTGAGAACTCGGTACGTCCGATGGGAAGAACCGCATCGGGTGTGAGGGGCATCAGGCTTGCCGCCGACGATGATATAGTAATTGGAATGATCACCGTTGAAAACAAGGAGAAGGATATCCTGGTCGTATCGGAAAAAGGGTACGGTAAAAGATCGGATATCGATGGCTACAGGGTAACCAACAGGGGTGGAAAGGGTGTGAAAACCATTAACATCACAGATAAAACCGGAACTTTAATTGCATTGAAGGATGTTACTGATACAGATGATCTTATGATTATCACACAATATGGTAATATTCTCAGGAGCCCGGTAGCTTCCCTAAGGGTAATGGGACGTGCCACACAGGGTGTAAGATTAATAAATCTGAAGGAAAACGATTCGATTGCCTCTGTTGCCTGTGTCATTGTAAATGAGGAAGATGAGGCCGGCGAAAAAGGCATTGCCGAAGAAAATGGAACCCTTCCGGATGAAAATGGCAAAGAATTTGAAGATTAATAAGTAATATTATAAATTTGGCGAAAATAATTTTTTACTAATAAAGGTGTAATCATGAAAAAATTTCTTTCTCTCTTATTAGCAATATCTGTTTCTTATGGTGCTTTTGCCCAGATGGGGAAGGTGACCAGCGCACAGAGCTACATGGAACAGGGCCTTCTCGATAAAGCAAAGGAAGCACTTGATGTAGCTTTGGTTAATGAAAAGTCAAAAGATAATCCAAAGACTTATTTTACAAAGGGCAAACTTTGCCAGGAAGTCTTTAAATCATCCGATGCCAAGTTCAAGGCTCTCTATCAGCATCCTCTGGAAGAGGCCTATGACGCTTATCAGCAGGCTCTTAAACTGGATACCAAAGGCAGTATTGAAAAATCGATGAAGATCAGCAGCACGTACCTGCAGCTTGGCAACGATTTTGTGAACCAGGGTGTAAAACAGTTCGAGGCAAAAGATTTTGAGTCGGCCCTGAATTCTTTCGAGAATGATATAAAACTGACACAGAGCCCTATATACGTGGGCGCTGCCGATACCGGAGTTTATTTCAATGCAGGCCTTGCAGCTTACAATGCAAAACTGTGGGAAAGGGGAATTCCTCATTTCCAGAAATGTGTTGACATGGGCTATGAGAAGACAACACCGTGGTTCCTCATTTATAACTCATATATGAATATGAAGGACGCGGCAAGCGCTGAAGCCCTGCTGAAGAAGATGTTTGAGAAATATCCTGATGATAAGGATGTAATCATGCAGCTTGTTGATTACTACATCAACCAGAACAAGCCTGACGATGCCCATTCATACATAGACAAAGCCAAGGAAAAGAATCCGAACGACCATTCACTATGGTGGGCCGAGGGGGTTATCTACATGAGACAGGACAAATATGATGAAGCCATTACATCACTGGGTAAATCGATAGATCTTAAATCGGACCAGTACGACACCCAGTTTAATATGGGAGTATGCTATTACAACAAGGCTGTTGAGATGTTCCAGAAAGCAAATGAGATAATGGACGTCAATAAATACAATGCTGCGGTTGCAGAAGCAAATAATGTATTTATCAAGGCTATTCCTTATTTTGAGAAAGCCAGCACCCTGAAGGCAGATGACATGGATTCCATGAAGAACCTGAAAGAGCTGTATTTCAGGCTGAGAAATGTTAATCCTGAGTATGAAGCAAAATATAATGCAATACTGAAGAAGCTTGAAGGGAATAAATAAGACCCCGAAAGACATCTTAAAAAGCATCTCCAGTCGGGATGCTTTTTTTTTGGATATTATTAAAATAGGTGTGAAGCCAGGATTGATATAAACCTTATTCTATATTACAAACTTAACATAATATTAATTATAGGAAATTAATTTGAGATTCTGCAGTGCCGGCTTTGATGCTTTACAGTCCGATGTCATGAGGTTTTCCGGCACAATGGCTTCCTGTGGTCCTTTTCCCTGTCACTTGCATCAAACCTCAAACCCCAAATCTCAAACCTTTCTTACCTGTATCCCAAAGCAGCATATCCTACCCAGTGACATGGAGTGGCTATTGCAGTACGCCCCATCCTTAAATCATCGACCGGTACGTGAAACCTTGTAATACTTGTTGAATAGTCGACAAGTTCTCCGGATAAATGGCCCTGCGTGGCCAGGAAGTACGACGTATAAAGTGCCACTGGAACGCTGTACCTTCCGCACCAGGTCCATTTATATACATGGTAATCATCCTTGTCGAGAGTGTACGAGCTGAATAGTCTTATTTTTTCTGGCGTTATATCACCCTTAAGGCAATTGTCGATTATTTCATGCTCGAGCATTAATGCTTTTTCATTGCCCTCGCTGTCGCAACCGAACCTTGCCCTGTCAGAGCCTCCCCAATCTTCATTTCCGTAATGGACCGCATCCGTAGTTGCCACGATAGCAAAATCCTTGCCCCAGGTCCAGTTGTGATCAGCAACGACGTTCCTGAGGGCCTCTGCCAATGCCTTGCCGCATTCCTTCATCCTTTCAGGGCTCATTGCAGGTACAATGACAGGTACAATTTCGACATTCCGGTTAAAATACTGGAGAAACGGAATAAGCGCCTCCAACGAATGTTCCACTCTCTGCAAAGTGTCGCTGAGCATTGCATATTTCCCTTTGAGGAGCCTGTAAATCTCTTCCCGGGCGGCGGATATCCTGACGTTCTTCCAGGGACCTTTCCACGCACCGTATGTTTCAAAGACGAGCGAGTCTTCAATCTTAAGCTGCGCTGCCTTGTGTGCGACCCCGATAAGCAGCACCGTCGCGGCTTTTACATTCTCCAGAAGTTCAGGATAGATCGCACCCGTATAGGTATAGTCATCATGAGGGCAAATAACCGTTTTCCATGGATTTGCCGCATGGTTTTCCTTCCAGCCCGTTTCCCTGAACCTTGTCATTAAGGCATCCATCTGCCAGGGCAAATGAGCGAAACCTACAGTATCGACAAGTGGCCTGATCCTGGGTGATGCTGCCTGGTTTTTATTCACGGACTTACACGAATACAAGCCCAGTACGACCAGGAAAAATGCCGTGACAATCTTGTACTTCATCATTTAAATGTATGATATTCAGAGTATTCAGAACTTTATTATTTTTTTGATGGCAATTACCCTGTTATCCTGTGATATCTTAAGTACATAATACCCCGGATTCAGTTCCGGCAGGTCCAGTATCAGCTCCTGGTTACCTGTAACTACATTGCGTTTTACATCATAGACCCTGATTCCGGAAAGTGTCGTCATTTCAAACCTGATATCTCCTCCTGTAGCGGCATTCAGTGCAATGGTCAGCTTATCCTTCACAGGTACCGGGTAGATAACAATTTCATTTGCATCGGGAAAACTCCGGTCGTAGAAATCTGATGTGAGGCTCGTCTGGGTATCCATCCAGTTTAGCCTGTCAGTCAGCCAGTTCCTGAAATAGTCAAGGTCGTCCTGGTATGTTGGTCCGACATAATAGTTCGGCCATACATATGTTCCGATTATGGGCCATTTCTGGTAGTTCTTTTCAAGTTCCGGACCGATATAATTCTGCACGCTGTCAATAATATGCATGATGTTCCCGGTCGAGAAAATATCCCGCCTCAGTTCACGCCACCTTGTCACAAAGTGCCTCAGGTAGACCGGGTCCTGCATCAGCCTGTACCAGTAATGCATGGGGTGTTCCCAATCCGGAGCATAATTCGGGTACAACCAGAAATCAGTCAGCCATGAATTATAATAGTCAGCGTTGCCATAGCCCAGGTCGATGTCCCAGAGCGGGCCACAAAAGATCTTGTTGCCGTGGGTTATTTTTTTCTTGTAAAAAAACTGGCTGAGCCTGTATCCGTCGACATTTAGGGATAATTCTGTCATGATCTGGAAGTCGACAAATGATCCGTAATCGAAGTACTTCTGAATTCCAATAACCGGGTCGGTAAAATCAGGGCCGTTAAGGACCGATTCTGCCTCCTCTATATATGATTTGATGTACGATTTCTGTGCGTCCATGATTTTGTCGGCTTTCGGGTAGACATAGGTGAACGTGTAGTTCCTTGTATTGCGAAACATCATTGTAGGATATGTCGTAAAATAATCGCCGGGATTAAGTCCCCCAAGCTTGTCGGCCTTGAAAATATAGCCACCTGTGACATCATCACCGGCTACATCCTGCTGGCCGAGTCCACTTATATCAACCCTGTTTACGTCCCTTCTGATGTGTTCCATCAATATATATATACCCTCGTATTCGCCATTCATATATAGTACAAAGTACCTGCACCTCGGTTGCCAGCTTCCCATTTTCCCGCCGAGAAAGAAAGTGATGAAGTTCCTCATCATGGGCTTGTCTGAATAAGGTGCATATAGTACCCAGTCCTTATTGCTTGGCATTCCAAGCAGTGATGCTGTTGAATCTATGGTCTCTGTCTTGCGAATCTCGACCGAGTATGGCTTTTTGGGGAACATCAGTGAAGATTGTCCCCTGTACTCAATACCGATTGGCCCGTCGTAATCGGTTCCCTTATCTGTTGGTGAGTTGGTTTTACCCGGGCCGTTGTTGATAACCCTGGCGGTTGCCATAATTTTTGTGCCGTCGATAATTGTACCACCGTTTGTATTTATTGAAATGATTGGCAGCGTGGATATATCGGGAAGGCCGATGTTGAACCAGGATGGAACCGGCCTGTAATAGGTACTGTTATTTGTGATTAAAATGGAAAAGAAAGTTGTCGATGAGAGGTCGGATGAGCCGAGGTTGCAGTTGTGGACCTGTAGCGCTAGGACGTTTTCCCCTGTTCTGAGATTCGCTTTAATCGTGTCCCTGTTTATCATGAATGCCGACGGCAGGTTTCCGTAAGGTACCTTGGGTTCGGTGCAGCTGGCTGCGAAATCGCTGTAAGCCGGTCTTACAAACGGGGTCCCGATGTTGGCGCGTGCGATTTCATGCCCGTTAAGGTAGGCTACAAATCCGTCGTCATAATCGACATGCAAAACTGCATCTTCGATTACTGAAACATCATCAACATTGAACTTAATTCTCATGTACACTGATCCTACGGGAGGAACAAGCACAGTCGAATCGTCATTGTCGCCATAGCCTATCCCTCCTTTTCCGGAAAGCCATGAGCTCTCATCAAAGATGAGGCTGTCCCAGCTGGCGGGCGGTTCTGATGACGGTACGATGTATCTCCAGATGTCACCGGGAAGGATCACAGACTCCCAGTGTTCGGCAGTCTGGCCGGCGACATTAATGGCAATGGCTTCAAGGATAAGTAAAAGTATTGATATCCTTAATAATAAGCTACGGGTTTGCATCTTAAAAATAATGCACCTCCAATGGTGGTGCCTGGTATTATTTCACAATGTTCCAGCCATAAAATGCGGCTCTGACACAAAGTAAGCTTATTTAAGCAAGAAATCTATATAAGAAAAGTTAAATGTTCCGGCGGTTGTCCGGTCAGAATGTTACTATAGCTAATATTTAATCACTTTCTTTATTCCCAGCAATCTTGATTCTTCGTAAATCCTCAGGATATAATATCCCGTCCTGTATGTGCCCAGATCGAGGAACAGCTCCTGGTACCCGCTTCCCACGTAATACTGAAGGTCACTCACTTTCCTGCCCGACAGGTCAGTGAATTCCAGTCTTATATTGCCTTCATCTGCCAGGTTGAGCGCCACGGTCATCTTCTCCTTTACCGGGTTCGGGTAAATGACCACATTCTCGTCGTAGAAGCTCTGGTTGTACAGAACTGAGGTCAGATCCGTGGCTGAATCCATCCAGTTCATCCTGTCGGTTACCCAGCTTTTCAGGTAATTTATCTCTTCATCATATGTATTGAAAACGTAGAGGTTGGGCCAGACATAAACGCCAAGTATCTGCCATTTCTGGAAGTTCTTATCGATTTCACTGCCAAAATATGTCTTCAGGCTATCGATGAAGTGCATTACGGAGTCGGTTCTGAAGGTGCTGCGCCTCAGCTCTCTCCAGCGGGTCACGAAGCGCCTTTCATAGCCAGGGTCCTGCATCAGACGGTACCACCAGTGCATCGGGTATCCTTCATTCGGTCCGTAGTTTGGGTACAGCCATCCGGTGGTGATCCAGTTATTCTGGTAATAGTTCTCGTTCCCGTAGCAAAGGTCGAAATCCCAAAGGGGACCCGCGCAGAGCTTATTCCCGTGGGTTATCTTATTTTTATAGAAGAAGGTGCTGTACCTGTACCCATCGACATTATTTGAAAGTTCCTCCATAACCTGGTAGTCGGCAAAGGTTCCCATATCGATGTACTTTCTGAAGCCGTTGACGGGATCCATGAAATTATCACCGTTCAGGACATTCTCAAATTCCTCGATGTATGAGCTGATATATTCTTTCTGCGGTTCCGTTATCCTGTCCGCTTTCGGGTAGACATAAGTGAAGTTATAATACCTTGAATTCGGGAAAAACACTGAAGGATGCGTTGTAAAGTACTCACTTGGCTGAAGATCCCATGTCTTGTCGACCTTCACGATATAGCCACCTGTCAGCTCTTCCCCTGAATTATCGGTCTCCTTAAGAGTGCTGATATCGACACGTGCCGAATCCTTCTTTATCCTTTCAGTTAGCATGTAAATTCCCTGGTAGTCACCGTTCAGGTAGACAACGCAGAACCTGAAGCGGGGCTGCCATCCGTTGCCAATTTTTGCCCCGTAATAGTACGTGAGGGCATTTCTCAAAAGAGTCTTGTCGGAATAGTTGGCAATTAGCAGCCAGTCGGGACTTGAAGGCATTCCCAGCAGGGATGCCGTGGAATCGATAGTTTCGGTTTTCCTGATCTCAAGGCTGTATGGCTTTTTCGGGAACATCTGCGATGACTGGCCATGCAGTTCGATACCGATCGGACCATCATAGTCAGTTGCTTTATCGAACGGAGTATTGGCTTTACCATAACCGTTGTCAATGACCTTCATGGTGGCCATCATCTTAGGATCATCGGGAATCGCCTGACCGTTGGTATTGATTGAAAGGATAGGCAGGTTTGAAACGTCGGGAATACCTATGCTGAACCAGGCAGGAACGGGCCGGTAGTAAGTATTGCCGTTAGTTATCAGTGCCGAGAAAAATGTGGTTGAAGAAAGGTCAGATGAGCCGATGCTGCAGTTGTGAACCTGTATTGCAAGGACATTCTCACCGGAAACCAGGTACCTCGATATAGTGTCCTTGCTAATTATGAATGCTGATGGTAAGCCTCCTGTCGGTTCATTTGGTTCGGTGCAGGTGGATGCGAAATCGCTGAACGCCGGTCGTACAAACGGTGTCCCGATGTTCGCCCTGGCTATTTCGTGACCGTTAAGATATGCTACGAATCCGTCGTCATAATCAATATGCAGTACCGCCTCACTTATAAGCGACTGTGACGGAACATTGAACCTGATCCTCATGTAAACTGAAGTAACCGGAGGTACAAGCACCGTGGAATCGTCATTGTCACCATAACCGATCCCTCCTTTACCGCTGAGCCAGGATGAATCGTCAAAACTGCCGGTATTCCAGTCTGATGCGGGTTCTGTAACCGGCAGAATATATCTCCAGATGTCCCCAGGGAGAATAATGGATTCCCAGTGATCACCATTCTGGGCAAAACCGCTGAAGGATGAGCCCGATAAGATTAAACTTATAAAAACTATCCTGAGGAATAAGCTGTTTCTCTGCATTACCTTAACTCGCATCCGTCTGAAAAAATAGAACCTTGGATGCTTCAACATCAAGATTTCACATCTCCTTCGACGAATCGCAAAGTAAGCTTATTATAACCAGAAAACAATGGAGATTAAGTTAAAACTACTTCCACCGCTCAAGCTGATATATGTGAGATGTATAGAACCATCTCCTTATTGGGCCGTAACCCATTTCCTTCAGTTTGCCCTTAACAAAAGAGACCATCTCCCCCGCGTTGCGGAAATCACCCATGAATTTACCATCCTGGTAGCAGTAGCTGCAGTATTTCATGTTCCTGCTGCCATCAGAATCAGTGCCGCCCTTGCCAGGATCCTGTTCCATTGGCATGCCGCAGCTCTGGCAGAATTTGTCAAATTTTCCCATCGCAAATGATTAGTTTTTAGTCAATTTTAAACCAAATAAAGTAGAAGTAAATGTTATAAAAACAAAATTTTCAAGAACAAATTTTGACTTTCCGGTATTATAGATAGAAATGATGCCTGCCATCAGAATTATTTTTTATACTTGTTCATCAAAACCTTGTAAAATGGAAGCGATAAGTCAGCAAACTCTCGATTTTCTGAAGAAACTGAAGAAGAACAATGACCGTGAATGGTTCAACAGGAACCGTAAACTTTACGATTCAGCAAAGAGTGAATTCGAAAAGTTCATTGACGGGATCATAAGGGAGATAGCGCGGTTTGACCCGATTCTCAGGGGGCTTGAAGCATCCTCCTGCATGTACAGGATAAACCGCGATATACGATTTTCGAATGATAAATCACCTTATAAAAGCCATCTGGGTGCGTTTATTACCCGGGGGGGACGAAAGAACGGTGAGAAGTATGCCGGTTATTACATTCATATTGAGCCGGGAGCAGGCATGATTGCGGGTGGCGCATATATGCCGCCGGCACCCTGGCTGAATGCCATAAGGGCGAAGATCGACAATGAACCTGAGAGGCTCATTAAAATCCTTAAGAACAAGGACTTCGTCAGGTATTTCGGCGAGCTCCAGGGAGAAAAGCTCAAAAAAACACCGAGAGGCTATGAGGCTTCCCATCCCCAGGCGGAGCTGCTGAAGCACAAAAGTTACCTGGTAGTCAACAGTCCTTCTGATTCCGAAGTAACAGGTCCGTCATACTTCAGTCACGTTATCTCAGTGGCAAGGGCAATGAAACCGCTGAATGATTTTCTTAACGACTACGAAGCTTAAGCCCGCTAGGGAATAACATAAAAGAATATAGCGGTAAAGTGCGACACGCTCCCTGCTATAACCATCAGGTGCCACACCAGGTGAGAGTACCTGAATCTTGTGAACCTGAAAAAAACTATACCGATAGAATAGAATAACCCGCCTGCCAGTATCCAGATGTAGCCCATGAGTGAGACCGATTTAAGCACCGGGCCAGACAGCAGGACAACCAGCCATCCCATGAAAACATAGATTAGTATATCAGGCAGCCCTACCCCATCTTCAAACCTTGCTGCTCTGGATATTACCCTGGCAATCCCTGTCAGTGCCATCAGCCACTCCAGTCCGAAAATAGTCCAGCCCAGGGCGCCACGCAGCGCCACAAGGGCCAGGGGGGTATATGTCCCGGCAATAAGTATGAAAACCGCAGCCTGGTCGAATACGAAAAAGCGGTCCTTAAATGCGCCTTCCGGCAGCCAGTGTGCAATGGTCGAGCATGAGTAAAGGAAAATCATCGAGGTTCCGAAAACCGAACTGGAAACGATATGCCAGGCGTTACCCTTTATTGCTGAAAAAACAACCATCAAAACCAGCCCTGCAATTGCAAGCAGGGTGCCCGCGAGATGCGAGATGGCATTTGCCATATCCTCTCCCCCTGAAAACCGCTTTGCCCTGATTGCAGCAACCATAATGAACAGTTTAAATTTTTCGAATTCCCGGCGCAATTATTCTACAAATATATAAGCTTCAATTGATTTGCGGGAAGCTTGTTATAATAAAAAATTCATATATTTCGTGACATTTAATATGAAACCTATGAAAAGACTATCTCTTACAATTCTTATTCTGTTACTCGCTGTAACCTATGGTTATTGCCAGACTGCCGGGAAACTGGAGGTTGGGAAAAAAGCTCCGGACTGGATGTTCCTCGATGCCGACAAGAAACAGTTTACCATGAATTCATGGGCCGACAGGGTATTGCAGGTAAATTACGTGGATCCTGATGAGGAAAACCTGAATGAAGCATATAATGAAGCTGTCGACAAGGCTGTCAAGACCGATAAAAGGATTGACAGCACCCAGTTCAAAGGCATAGGCATTGTTGACTGCAAATCGACATGGAAACCTAATTATCTTATCAGGATAATTGCCGGAAACAAGGCAAAGAAATACAAAACTGTGATCCTTTTCGACTATGATGCCACGCTGCAGAAGCTGTGGGGTCTTCCTTCTGACAGTTATTCGGTGGTTATTCTCGACAGGAACAGGATCGTAAGGGCCCTTTACAAGGGAAAGGTTCCCGACGGGGAGATTGAAAAGACAATACAGCTGATCATCCAGCTGACAAAGGAAAAATAAATTCAGGGGTGCCGGCGGCACCCTTTTTCATGTAAGGCCGGACCCCGGGAATGCGACCGGTAATTTGCGACCCGTGGTCGGATTCTTTTTCACCCATAGAAGAAAAATATGGTGACAAATCTGTTTTATATCTGAAAAAATCAGAACCTTTATAAGGCCAAATAAAACTTCATTATCTGAAAAATCTGTAACCATGAGACAGAGGATACCCAATCTTCTGATTGTTGGCGGCGATGGCCGCAATTCGGGCAAGACGGCAATGATATGCAGGATTATTGCCCAGTTGAAGGATGAAAGGATAATACCGGTCAAGATAAGTCCTCATTTTCACGAGCCGTCCAGGGGCCTGGTGGAGATAACATCGGAGGAAGGGTACAGGATTTTCGAAGAGACCAGTCTCTGGTCGGCCAAGGACACTTCCAGAATGCTGCAGGCAGGGGCGCAGAAAGTTTATTATATCCAGTCGTCGGAGGAAGCTCTTGCGATGGCTTTCGGAAAGCTTGGTGAACTGCTTCCTGCAGATTCGGCAGTCGTATGTGAATCGCCTGCGCTGATAAAGTACATTGAACCGGGATTATTTATCCTGATGAAGGGGTCTGACAGGCCATCGAAGGATATCTCGGAAATTGAAAACTACAGTCATTACAGTTTTACCGTCGAGCAGCTCGACAAGGAGATTCTTCTCCCCTTTGTGGTGTCGGGCGGGGAGTGGAAAAAAGAATAAGCCTTCTTACTAATTCACTGCACGGAAGGTACATCAGTGATATCGCTGCCAAGCCTTGCTTTCAGCCTTTCAAGGTCGTGCTTCATACCGGCAACAGTCTGGATCAGCTGCTTTTCAGGGATAACAGGCTCAGGCAATTCATTGCTGATATAATTGACGAATTTCCATATTTCCCTCACCTCATTTATATGCACCTCGTAGGGTTCGTAGAGAGGGTTGAGCGAGTAGAGGATTATTTTTCCGTCTTTCCTGATATTGTTTTCAACTATTTTGAATACGATTCCGTCGTCGATAGTGAACACTACACATGCAGTTCCGCTGGGAAGGTTGAGCCAGTCCTGGAGAAATTCCCCCGTCACCCATGATCCGTCAGGTATCGGGAGCATAGAATCGCCCTTAAGCTGGAAAGTCCTGTACTTGCGTTTATCGGAAAGGAACGGCAGCCTGAATACGGGGAGCTCACCGATGTATTCCGGGTCGGCATAGCCTGTTGCGTATCCGGCCTTGGCTTTTTCGGCAACCAGTTCGATGTTCTCCGAGTTGTCGTTTCCGATAGTTGTTGTGAGCACTCTGAGGTTGCTTCCCCTCACGTAGGCATCATAGCCTCTTTCCAGCTCCCCCAGCTGGCTCTCCGACAGCCTCGAGATATCGACCTTGAGGAGCGTGTCAATCGACACGTTGAAGTAGCCTGAGAACGAGATCAGTATCTCTATCCCCGGCTGGGCAATGCCATTCTCGTACCCGCTGAGGGTAGATCGTTTGAGGTTAAGGGCAAAGGCAGTCTCATCCTGCGTTCTCCCCTTTCTTTTTCTCAAAATTTTTATGTTGGATGCGAAATACATATAACTATTATGATTATATTGTAGTCATGGAATTGATTAAATATTAATCAAAAATAAAATATGTTTCTGATATAAACAAGAATAAAGGAAAAAAAGTTACGGGTGAGCCAGAGTTGGAGGGAAAGATGTTTTTAGCAGGAAACAATGACCGGTCGATACTTCACCTCGATCTCGACACATTCTTCGTGTCGGTCGAGCGGCTGAAGAACAGCAGGCTTAACGGCAAGCCGGTGATAATCGGTGGTATGTCCGATCGCGGGGTCGTATCGAGTTGCAGCTACGAGGCCCGTAGTTTCGGGGTGAGCTCGGCGATGCCGATGAAGTTTGCCAGGAACCTGTGTCCCGATGCGATTGTTATCCGCGGCGACATGGAGCTCTACAGCAATTATTCTAATATGGTTACCGACATCATCGCGTCGAGGGCGCCGCTGTATGAGAAGGCATCGGTCGATGAGCATTATGTCGACCTGACAGGCATGGACAGGTTCTACGGGTGTGCCATGTGGTCGCATGAGCTGCGCAGGGATATCATCAGGGAAACCGGATTGCCTGTATCGATGGGGCTGTCGGTTAATAAGACGGTTTCGAAGATAGCAGCCGGCGAGGCAAAGCCAAACGGAGAGATCGAGGTCGGAAAGAATACAGTCATCCCCTTTCTCGATCCGCTGTCGATAAAAAAGATACCAATGATAGGTGACAAAACATACCATACGCTTCGTTCGATGGGTATCGCAACGATCAATACCCTCAGGAATATCCCGCCGGAGATGCTTGAAAAGCTGATGGGTAAAAACGGGCTGGAGATATGGAAGAAGGCAAACGGGATAGACTCCGCTCCGGTCATCAGCTACTCGGAGCAGAAGTCGATAAGCACCGAGCATACGTTCGACAGGGACACCACCGACATGACAAGGCTTTACCAGCTTCTTGCCAGCATGGTCGAGAAAATAGCATTCGACCTGCGGCGGCAGGAGAAGCTCACCTCATGCGTGACAGTCAAGATCCGTTATTCAAATTTTGACACTCACAGCCTGCAGAGACGCATTCAGTACACTTCATTCGATCATGTGCTCACAGGCGTTGCCAGAGAACTCTTCAGCAGGCTCTACCAGCGCAGGATGCTGATACGGCTCATAGGCGTAAGGTTCAGTCACCTGGTGAGAGGCGTGCAGCAGCTCGATATGTTCGACGATACACCCGAGAAGGTGAGCCTTTACCTGGCTATGGACAGCCTCAGGAAACGTTTCGGGCGGAATGCTGTAAGGAGAGCTGTCGGGGTGATGACAGCCCCGGAAAGGGAGGAAAAAGAGCTTAAACAGCTCGAGAATGCCCTCAAAGAGCAGAAACTGATGGAGGAACGGCTCAGGGGATGGCATTATTAAGGTAAAAGGTAAAAGGTAAAAGGTAAAAGGTAAAAGGTAAAAGGGACTGGACATCCTGCTCCGCCCACTGGCGGATTCGGATGGCAAAGCAAGACCGTATGACTTACAATGTTTCTGAACTGTCACTCATATTACAGCCTTCGTTATGGCACAATGACGGTGGAACAGCTGGTACAGAAGGCTGTGGAGCACGGGGCAGGGACCATTGCCCTGACCGATATAAACAACTCTACAGGCATGCCAGAATTTGTTGCCGGGTGCAACAGTCAGGGGATAAAGCCGGTGGCAGGGATCGAGTTCAGGAACAACAATGAATTCCTTTTTATCGGGCTTGCTGCCAATAAGGAAGGAGTGCGCGAGCTGAACGAGTTCCTTTCAAAGAACAATGCTGATGCCACTGGCTTTGGGTTCCCTCCTCCCCGCTTCGGCAATGCTTTTGTTATATATACACCCGACAGGCTGCCCGGCAGGAAGCTGTACGACAACGAGCGCATAGGAATCAAACCCTCCGGGATAAACCGCCTGCTCACCACCGCGAAAAGCTCCGATATAAGCAGGATGGTCATCCTGAACCCGGTTACATTCGCTTCAGGAGAAGATATTTTCATCCACAGGAGTCTCAGGTCGGTCGATAACAATATCCTTCTGAGCCACCTGCAGCCATGGCAGTGTGCAGGCGATGATGAATTCTTCAGGACGAATGCCCGCATGAAGGAGATCTATGGAAAATACCCGCAGATAATCGGGAACACAGCCGCGCTTCTGGATGGATGCAACCTTTCGATCGACCTTAAAGGGCTAAAAAACAAGCAGCTCTTTTCCGCCAGCAGGTACGATGATAAACTCCTGCTTGAGAAACTGGCCTGGGACGGCATGCTTTACAGGTACGGCAGAAACAACAGCGAGGCAAGGAAAAGAATCAGTCACGAGCTGGAGGTAATCGACAAGCTTGGCTTTTCAGCATACTTCCTCATAACATGGGATATAGTCAGGTACTCGATGTCAAGGGGATTCTATCATGTGGGACGTGGCAGCGGTGCCAATTCAATTGTTGCTTATTGCCTGAAAATCACTAATGTTGATCCAATTGACCTGAACCTTTACTTCGAACGTTTCATTAATCCTAAAAGAAGCTCGCCCCCCGACTTCGACATCGATTATTCGTGGAAGGAAAGAGACGAGGTACTTGATTATATCTTCAAACGATACGGCTACATGCATACCGCGTTGCTTGGTGCAATGAGCACTTTCAGGGGGAAATCGATCGTGAGGGAGCTGGGGAAAGTGCACGGCTTGCCTAAGGAGGAGATTGATAACCTGATAGATAACCCGTCGGACAGCAGGAACAGGAACGAAATTACGGATGTAATCTTTTCAACTGGGCTCAGGATCGCGGATTTTCCGAATATGAGAAGCATCCATGCCGGAGGCGTACTTATTTCCGATGAGCCCATCACCTACTATACCGCTCTCGATATGCCGCCCAAGGGGTTTCAGACCACGCAGTGGGACATGTACACAGCAGAGGAGATTGGCTTCGAGAAGCTCGATATTCTGAGCCAGCGTGGTATCGGCCACATCAGGGAAAGCGCAGAGATAATCCTCCGTAACCGGTCCGTCGATGTGGATGTTCATGCGATACAGGTGTTCAAGCACGATCCTGTTGTAAAGCAGAAGCTGAAGGCAGGCGACACAAAGGGATGCTTTTATATTGAAAGTCCTTCCATGAGGGGACTGCTTCAGAAGCTCAGGTGTGATGACTACAAGACGCTGGTTGCTGCAAGTTCGATAATAAGGCCTGGTGTTGCAAGGTCGGGCATGATGCGGCAGTATATCTACCGTTTCCATAACCCGGGCAAATTCGAATATATACATCCTGTAATGAAAGAGCAGCTTGAGGAGACATACGGCGTCATGGTGTACCAGGAGGATGTGCTTAAGGTATGCCACCATTTCGCGGGACTGGATCTCTCCGATGCCGATACGCTGAGAAGGGCCATGAGCGGGAAGCACAGATCGAAGCAGGAGATGAAGAGAATTGTCGACAGGTTCTTCTCGAATTGCATGGAAAAGGGATACAGCGATGAGGTCACGGCCGAGGTGTGGAGACAGGTCGAATCCTTTGCCGGGTATTCTTTCTCAAAGGCCCATTCCGCGTCATACGCGGTCGAGAGCTTCCAGAGCCTGTGGCTCAAGGCGCACTTCCCGCTCGAATTCATGGTTGCCGTAATAAATAATTTCGGCGGATTCTACAGGACATGGGTATATGTGCACGAAGCCAGGCGATGCGGAGCCGCGATCAGGCAGCCCTGCGTTAATATGAGCAATTACAGGACAACAATCAGCGGGAGCGATATTTACCTCGGCTTCATCCATATTACCGGGCTGCAGGACATCCTGGCACGCTCAATTGAAGATGCAAGGCTTGCCGACGGACCTTTCGCCGGTCTGGATGATTTCATCGCCCGTATGTCTCCCGGAATTGAGCAGGTCACTCTCCTTATCAGGTGCGGGGCATTCAGGTTCACAGGCAAGAGGAAGGCTGTCCTGCTTTGGGAGGCACACATGCATGTGAACGGGAAAAAGCAGCAGCTGGTAAAGTCGCTCTTCTCCTCTCCTTCCCGTTCCTTCACGCTGCCCGACCTGGAACACAACGGCATCGAAGACGCTTACGACGAAATTGAGCTGCTTGGGTTCCCGGTATGCATGACATGGTTCGACATGCTTGAGACCACTTTCAGGGGCGAAATAATGGCCGCTGAGCTTAATGCAAATGTAGGAAAGACCGTCAGGATGGTCGGGCACCTTGTCACAGTCAAGTATATCAAGACCGTGAAGAACGACTGGATGAACTTCGGCTGCTTCATCGACAACGAGGGAAATTTCTTCGACTCGACCCATTTCTCAAAATCGCTTGAGAATTATCCTTTCAGGGGAAGCGGCAGCTACCTTCTTCAGGGGAAAGTGATTGAGGAGTTCGGATTTGCATCTCTCGAGGTCGAAAAGATGGCCAAGCTTCCGGTTAAGCCCGATACCAGGTATTGAAAGCGGCAACCGGCAACCGGTCAGCCGGTAATTATATCCTGGAAGTCATCTCCGTCATCAGGTTCAGGCAGGGGCAGGTCATTCCTGAATACCGACCCTGCAGAAAGCTCATTCATCCTCTTGAATGCTATGAACCAGTAAAGAATGAATACCGGGATGAAAACCAGCAGAAAAACCTCCTTCTTAATCATCAGCAGTGAGTCATATAAACCGTGCCATGCAAAAGGAACCAGGAATGCGAGAAACAGTTCCCGGCTCCTCTTTTCAGGGTAGAATTTCGCATTGGCGAAATGGTAGCCCATAACTGTGGCAAAAAGTGCATGTGCCGGCACCGCCGTAAGTGCTCTCAGCAGCCCCACATCATATCCGCCTTTATATACATAGAATATATTCTCAATCGCGGCAAAACCAAGGGAGATATATACGGCATAAACTATCCCGTCGAACTTCTCATTGAAATCCCTGCTTTTCCAGATAAAGAGCATAAACGCACCGAATTTAAACCCTTCCTCGGTGAGTGCAGCTACGAAAAAGCCGTTGTAAAATGGTCTTGCCGCGGCTGGAAAATCATTGGAAAACTGACCAGTTATTGATTCAACTAAAACAATAGGTAATACTAATAAAACACCAATAAATAAGGCCTTTAACAAACAAATTACCGGCTCTTTTTCGTATTTGTCGCGTATATACACGTATAGCCCTATTATTGCAACCGGTGCGAGTGAAATGTATAGGAGGTTTCTAATCATACTTTACCGGCTCTTTGCTAAACTTATTGATCACTATCAGTTCTGACCGCCTTAAGAATACCCTTAATGGCAAGGATATTCTTTATAATTCCCTGCAAAACATTATTATTAGGTACCATTACGCTCAGTATCCCTTCAAACATACCGTCGTTGAAGTTATAGTTGAAGCTCCTTAGACTTACATTGTAGGAGGCTATTATATCAGCTATCCTGTTTACTATGCCAAGGTCCTCTATCGCTGTGATCCTTATTGAAGCCCTGAACGAGGGCATGTTTTTTGAGCTTGTCCATCTCGCGGCGACCACCCTGTAAGGATACCTGGCCATCATAAAATGTGCATTGGGACAGCCGGCACGGTGGATCTTGATCCCTTCCGAAATTGTGATGAACCCGAAAATCTTATCACCAAAGACGGGGTTACAGCATTTTGACAGCCTGTAATCGAGCCCTTCCACCTTATCCTCGATTACCAGAAAGTCGCTAAATACAGGTTCCTGCAGCTCCACCGAATCCCTTGAAGGAGTGGAAGCTACCGTAGTTACCTGTTCCGTTACTTCATCGGGCTTTTGCAAAAAGTCCTTGATTTCGAGAAGATCTATTTTTTCGCTGGCAATCATGAAATACAGATCCTGGGCCGTCTTTTGCTGGTACTTTGACTGCAGCTTTTTAACCACCGTATCGCCATATGTGATCTTCCAGTTTTTGAGCCGCCTCATCAGTATCTCCTTGCCTTCTGCCGCCGCTGTTGCCTTCTCCTCGTTCAGAAGTTGCTTTATTCGGTATTTCGCCTTTGATGAAACAACGAACGTGAGCCAGTCCTGTTTCGGTTTCTGGTTTTTTGATGTAAGGATGGAAACCCTGTCGCCATTCTGCAGGATATAACGGATGGTTACATTCTTCCCGTTTACCTTTGCTCCCACGCATGTGGCGCCCAGTTCGGTATGTATATCGAAGGCGAAATCAAGAACGGTTGATCCTGTCTGCAACTGCCGGAGGTCACCTTTGGGAGTAAAAACAAAGACCTCGTCGGAATAAAGGCCGGATCGGACCTGTTCGATAAATGTCGAGTCTTCCCTGTCGGTAGATTCGAGGATTTCCCTGATTGAAGAGAGCCAGCTGTCGAAAGCACTTTCCCCTTTGAGTCCCTTGTACCTGTAATGTGCCGCTATTCCTTTCTCTGCTACCTCATCCATTCTCCCGGAACGGATCTGTACCTCCACCCATTTACCCCTTGGCCCGACCACCGTTGTATGAAGTGATTCGTAGCCGTTTGACTTTGGCACAGAAATCCAGTCACGCATCCTGGAAGGATTGGGCTGATAAAGATCAGTAACGATGGAATAGACCTGCCAGCAGTCAGACTTTTCATTTTCTGATTTGCTGTCGAGGATAATCCTTATTGCAAATATGTCGAATACCTCCTCAAAATCAACACCTTGTTTTCTCATTTTAACAAGAATAGAATGTATTGATTTTGTGCGACTTTTAATGGTATATCTAAAGCCTTGCTTATCCAGTTTCTCCTTTAAGGGCTGGGAGAAGTCCCTTATCAGCCTGTTACGGGAAGCTGCTGTCTGCTTAAGCTTTTCATTGATCAGATTATACTGATCCGGTTCAAGGTATTTTAAGGAGAAGTCCTCCAGTTCGGTTTTGATATTGTAGAATCCGAGCCTGTGCGCAAGAGGTGCATAAAGGAAATAGGTTTCCGACGCCAAAGGGAGCCGTTCGCTCTCTTCCACCCTGTCGAGGTTCCGCATATAGTCAAGCCTCTCCACAAGCTTTATCAGAATGACCCTTACATCCTCGGCAAGGCTGAGAAGAAGCTTCCTGAAGTTTTCGGCCTGGTAAGATGATTGCATCGATTCCAGACCCGAGATCCTGGCAAAACCTTTCTTCATGCCCGACATTCCCTTGCCGAACTGCCTGTCCAGTTCTTCGCCGGTTAATCCAATCAGGTCGAAGGAATCGTGAAGCAGGGCGCCGATTACGGAAGTTGTACCAAGCCCGATCTCGGTCGCCAGTATCCTTGCAACATTCAGAGAATGAAGCACTAGGCTTTCCCCTGTTATCGTGGTTCTCCCGCCGCACCCGGCAATAACGAGGTCAAGGGCTTTCCTTATTTTGGGAATATCGCCCCCGGGAACATTTTCACTGCACGCTTTCAGCAGTGCCCTGTACCTGCTTAAAACAAGCTGATTCTGCACCTGGTTTCGAAATAATATTGGCAAAAATAATTAAAAACCCGGATCAGTGAACTGGTCCGGGCCGATGCATCAAATAAGACTGGTGCTATTCCTTCTGGTTTTTCTTGTCGAGTTTATCCAGCTCCTGCAGCTGCTGAATTCCCATCTTGCCTGAAAGTTCGGATATGTTTTTAAGGTCGAGATCACCTGATATTGAGATCAGGGTATTGCCTTTCTTTCCACCAGATATAATCAGCAGCTCGGAAATCTTCTTGCCCGATTGCATTATCAGGAATTTGGTTGTGCCGTCCGCTTCGTTGACTACCATCAGCTCCTCATATTTGCTGAAATCGGCCTTTTTCCTGAGCTCCTCATAAAAGTTAAGCTTCAGGTTCAGTGTGGAATCCTCCACGGTAAGTATCCTTATGGATTTCAGCTTTGAGAAAATATTGTTGAGGTCGTCGTCATTTTTTCCCTTTTCATCACTGTTGCTGAACATGCTTAACATCTTGCTTGATATTTTTACGGAGGTAATACCGTCTTTTCCCTCGTACTTCTGGAAGAGCTCATCTATTGCCTCGCTGTTCTGCCCTGCCAGTACCAGTGACGATGCGATGAAAGAGAAAAGGATAAGCAGTCTTTTCATGGTACCTACTTTAATGTCTTTTTCGATTCAAGAGGTGAAGATACGATAACCATCGCTTTTCTGAAATAGTTAAGCGGTCTAAGATTGTCATTGATCATTCCGGCCGATTTTTCAAACATGCCTATGCCGGCTGAGGCTGTCTTTGAAGCTTTCCTCGCAGGTTCCATTGCATTCAGTCCTGTGTTCATCTTTTCCGACACGCTGTAAAGTATTCTTGCAGCTTCATTGTAGGCTAGCCTTGGATCCTTAAAGGTATCGGAGGGTTCGCTTCTGTTGATGAACAGGAACCAGAAGGCGGTAATCAGTGCAACAGCTGCGGCTGAGCTGAGTATTGAATACAGCAGTTTTCTTCTGATAACAGGCATGCCTTTTTCTCCTGATCTGTTGATTGCCTCAATAACCCGGGCTTCGAAGCCCTCATCAGGCATGGGGATTCCAGCCTCATCCTGGTCCATATAACTGAAAATCCGGCTATCAGGTTCCAATTCCGGAGGGACGGTCCCTTCCCTGAAAAGCCTTCTCAGTTCACGCTCCTCTTCTTCTGAGGACAGCCCGTCATAATACTTCCCGAGAAGCCTGTAGATTTCCCCTGTATTCATATCTGTTTCTTTTAAATTCATCCCTGATCATTTTCCTGGCTCTTGAAATATTGACACGCAGGGTATTAATATTCTGATCCGCAATTTCAGCGACCTCATCATATGAAAGTCCGTCTATATCCTTAAGCCTGATTATGTCCCTGTACATTTCCGGCAGGTTATCTATGATTCTGCCAAGCAATTGCGAGGTTTCGTTGTTCTCCAGCTCTTCATGGGGCGACGGATCATTATTCATTACATTGAAGTGCGAGGGGTTCTCCTCTCCCACAATTGATTTCCCCTTCCTCAGCATATCGATGCAGTAGTTTTTGATGGTTGTCACCGCGTATGCCTCAAGGCTGTTGTACTTCCCGAGTTCATCTATTCTGTTCCAGAGCTTAATGAAGACCTCCTGTACGGCATCTTCCGCCTCATCCTGTCGCCGGAGGAGGCGGAAGGCCACTATGTAAAGCTTTCTGCTGAGAAGCAGCACCTGGTTATTGAATTCAAGTCTTGTCATACAACAGGAGATGATCCCGTTACAGTTCAGTGTTTTATCAGGTTTGACCCGTGATCTTTTTTAGTATCATCAGCAAATTTCCTGGCCTCTTCGAAAGACATCGACCCCTTTATCTGGATGATGGCATTGTCCCTTCCCCCTGAAATAAGGAGAAATTCGGTGAATTTCTTGCCTTCAGTCCTGACAAGCATCTTCAGTTGCTGGTCTTTTTCTTTCACCTGCATGAATTCATCGTATTTCGTCAGGTCGATGTCTTTTATGACAGCGTCGTAAAAATTTTCGACCTTTCCATCATTACCATCCTCCTGGGAAAGTATCCTGATGACTGAAATGTTGGCTGGCATTTCGGATCTGTCAGAGTCTTCATTATCGAAGAGCTTCGCCAGTTTCAGCAGGTTGCCATTGATTGTAACCGTTGTAAATCCATCCTTTCCGGCGTACCTGGCGAACAAATCGTCGATTGATTTCTGCCCGTTTACGCTTAAGGTAACAAGGGCTGCTGCAATGATTCCAATTATCTTTTTCATGATTTGAAGATTAAATTAAACATCTTTTTTCATCAAGACGCAGTCCTTTGAAAAACATAACAAAAAACGACTGATATTTTTTATAATTAAAAAATTTCAAGACTCTTTGCAGTGAACGAAATTTAATATACATTTGCACTCGCAAAAAATGAGGATGATTCAGTAGCTCAGCAGGTAGAGCACATCCCTTTTAAGGATGGGGTCCTGGGTTCGAGCCCCAGCTGGATCACAAAAAGCCTTCGGATAAGAAGGCTTTTTGATTTTACAGCGACACAGTATTCCGCGACACTCGCGGGACAGGGATATGACCTGGAGGGTCCGGCTGAAAACAAAAAAAAGCCGCGGATGCGGCTTAATATGCTTGAGATTAGTCGTTCTATTTCGAAAGCACAGGTATCTGCCTGTTTATTGATTCTTCAAGCGAGATCAGTGTCTCAGTCCTGGTAATGCCCGGGATTGTCTGTATCTTATCGGTAAGGATTATCCTTAGATGCTCGTTATCGCGTGTATATACCTTCAGGAACAGGGAGTAATTACCGGTAGTATAATGGCATTCAATTATCTCCTCAATCTCTTTGAACCTCTTTATCACGTCGCGGTAGTGACCCGGATGGTCGAGGAAAACACCAATATAGGCACACGTTCTGAAACCTACCATCACCGGGTCAACTTTGAATTCAGAACCTTTAATTACACCGATCCTGATGAGTCTCTGGACCCTCTGGTGGATAGCAGCACCTGACACACCGCATTCGCGGGCTACTTCAAGGTACGGTATCCTTGCATTTTTTGTAATTATATCAAGAATTTTCCTGTCGAGATTATCGATCTGCAAACCTTCCGTCATATCCTGTTGATTTAGTTTAATATTCAAAAAAAAATGCTGATAATGGTTGCAAATTTAAAGTAAAATCGGAAAATACGGATATCGTGGTTAATAATTTATAAAAAATCGACTCTATATCCTGGCTGCACGACGGATGAGTGATATCCCGCTGCTTACCTGTTGATTATTCCGATTAGTTCAGAATAATCAGATATATTGTTGTCCTCCAGGTATTTTTTCAATTCAACGATTATCCGGAAAGGAGCATCAGGCTCAATAAAAGTCGCGGTCCCAACCTGTACGGCAACAGCGCCCGCCATTATGAATTCCAGGGCATCAGCTGCACTCATTATGCCTCCTATTCCAATTACAGGTATTTTCACTGCCTTTGCAACCTGCCAGACCATCCTGAGCGCGACAGGCTTGACTGCAGGTCCTGATAATCCGCCGGTAATGGAAGCGAGTGAAGGTTTCATTGTCCTGATGTCGACCGCCATGCCGAGAAGGGTATTAATAAGTGACACTGAATCGGCTCCTTCTTCCTCGGCTATCCTGGCGAACTGTACAATGTCAGTTACGTTGGGTGAAAGTTTCACTATGAGGACCTTTGAATAGACTTTTCTAACCTCTTTTATCACCTCCCTGGCTGTGACCGGATTGGTACCAAAGGCCATCCCTCCCATCTTCACATTGGGACATGAGATGTTAAGCTCAATTGCAGGTATCTTATCAAGTTTTTCGATCCTTTCCGAAAGCCTTACATAGTCTTCAATATTGCTTCCGTTCACGTTCACGATAATGTTAGTGTCGTAACCCGAGATCCTTGGATATATAATAGTTTCGAAGTGGTCGATACCCTTATTTTGCAGCCCTACGGAGTTGAGCATGCCGGAAGGAGTCTCCGCCATCCTGGGATACTGGTTTCCCTCCCGCGGTTCCAGTGTAGTACCTTTTATGACCAATGCACCCAGGTCTGAGATATCGAAGAAGTCCTCAAGTTCAGGGCCATACCCGCAAGTACCAGAAGCAGTCATAACCGGGTTCCTGAAAGAGAGCTTTCCTATCCTGAAGCTGAGGTTCACCATTTCAGTTCATTTATATTGAATACCGGGCCGTCGGTGCAGGTACAGACATTTCCCTTTTTCGAATCAACAACACAGCACAGGCAGATTCCAAAACCGCATCCCATGAGGTGTTCCAGCGAAACCTCGCATTCTATTGAATGCTTGGTGGCATACCCGGCCACGGCCTTCATCATAAGATCCGGCCCGCAACAGTAGATCCTGCCGAAGTTACCTGTCTTAAGAACTGAATGATCGGTAACGTAACCCTTTTCTCCTGAAGAGCCGTCCTCCGTTGTTACCATGAGATTACCTGATTTCCTGAAATCTTCCAGGTCGATCATTCTTTCTGAATTCCTGAAACCCAGCAGAATATCAGGCCGTATCCCTGTTTTATTCAGAAATCCTGAAAGATAGAGCAGCGGTGCTATTCCCGATCCTCCACCGATTAGGATCACATTTTCCTTCCCCGATGGAATGGTAAATGAATTACCCAGCGGAAGAACGAGGTTAAGCGATGCATTCTTCCCGAGGTTATAAAGTACTGAAGATCCCTTTCCAGCGACCTGTACCAGAAGCTTTAAAGTTCTTTTTTCAAAATCGGCATCATGCACTGAGAAAGGTCTGCGCAGCATGGTTTCAGAACTTCCATCGATCCTGACCTGTACGAACTGGCCAGGTTTGATATCCGGCAGGGCTGTATCTGATAAGAGTTCCAGGATGCAGGTCTCTTTTCCGAGCTTCCTGTTTTCTGTCACTTTAAAATCCTGGACCCTCTTGGACATTCAGAAGAATTTCGCCAAAGATAACTAAAGCCTGGGAATTTCAAGCTCAATCCTTCTTACGACTTTTTACTTTCTATTCAGGAAAATGTTCACTGAAGGTCCCGTCGGTGCGGAAGATCACAATCCTTGATGTGGCGGGCTTACCAGTAACTGTTACTTCCTTCCGGCCAGGCTCACTTCCCGGTCTGCTTTCCCCTGATGATGTCCTTTTCCCGCCGTTTTCGGCCGGGTTATCGGGAAATATCTCAAATTCCGGGTCACCGGGATCAGATTTAGGGATGAAAAGATCCGTTACCGGGCCATCTTTAAACATTGAACCCTTACCAAACATTAACCAGTCGGTTGAAAGTGACGGATAACGAGAAAGCATTTTCAATATAAAATCAAGACTCGGCTTGTTTCTCCCGGAAATGATATGAGATATCCCCGAGGGCTGAACGCCTATTTCCTGTGCGAACTGTGCAGAGGTTATATTCTCCGATCGCAGGAACTCAATTATTCTGTTTCTGATGTGGTCAATGTCCATATTACAAATGTAAACAAGAAATTAATTACAGAAGTAATTTTAAATATTTACAGATGTAATTAACAAAATTCAATAACCATCAAATCCTAAAAATACAGTTGTAAATAACTAGTAATCAATACTATATTCAATCGTGTAAATGCATATACACTATAGATTAGATGTGTAAAATACTGGTATATAGTAATATAAGGTCAGTCTCTAAATTATTTTATGATGAAAGGAGGTTGTTTTGCCCTGTTTGATGCTTTATAAGTTTCGATTTTGCATATTAAATATCTGGTTCAGTGTATTATATGTATATTTAAAATTAGCTGCAGTAATATTTTACATTTGTAATGGCAGGAAGCAATAAAATAACCGTTACAATACTAAATACAGAACGATCTCATTGGTTACAAATGTAAATTTATCGATTTTCCGACCTATTCTACCTGCAATGACTGATAAGTTAATCCCGGAAATTGAAGTGATTAAAATGCACTCTAAAAGAGATTTTATGGCATCACTTTTACAGATTCGGGAGGCTATTCGAGCTTAAACTCCCTTGCTGTCTTCTCGTCAAATTCCCCCTCCCATTTCGCGACTACCGCTGTTGCAAGACAGTTGCCGATGACATTTACCGAAGTCCTTGCCATATCCATGAGCACATCAATTCCCAGAATAATAAAAACAGGCTCAAGAGGAAGTCCGAAGCTTGATACCGTTCCCATCAGGATGACCAGCGATGCCCTTGATACACCGGCAACTCCTTTGCTGGTAAGCATAAGTGTCAGACAAATAAGTATTTGTTTATCAATGCTTAAATGAATTCCTGCAGCCTGGGCGACAAAGATTGAAGCAAGTGAAAGATATAATGTGGTCCCGTCAAGATTAAAGCTGTAGCCCGTGGGAATTACAAATGCCACCACCTTTCTCGGGATTCCGAATTTTTCCATCGATTCAAGGGCCGAAGGAAGTGCAGATTCGGAGTTGGAAGTGGCAAAGGCTATGGTGGCGGGCTTGGAAACTGCTTTGATAAAGGGAATTACCGGTATCCTGAATATAATTGCCACAGGGAGAAGTACGAATGTAAGGAAGAAGACCAGGGCCACATACAGCGTTGCAAGCAGCTTGAAGAGATTGCACAGGATATCCAGTCCCATATGGCCTACAGTATAAGCGATTGCTGCAAATACTGCCACTGGTGCATAATACATAACGATGTTGGTGAATTTGAACATCACCTCTGCAAGGCTTTCAGTGAATCTCAATACCGGACCCCTGTATTTCTCCTTTACAATCGCGGTGCCAATACCGAAGATTATGCTGAAAACGACGATCTGAAGTATCTGTCCCTCATATATTGCCTTTGCCAGGTTTTCAGGGAATATGTGAAGAATGAAATCCCCGGTCGTCTGGGTTGAAATATTTGTAACTGGTGGAGCACCAGGGTTGGCGGGAATCACGACACCGACTCCTGCTTTTCCGATGTTAATAGCGAGAAGCCCAATAAAAAGTGCAATGGTTGAAACGATTTCAAAGTAGAGGATCGACTTCCAGCCCATCCTTCCTATTTGCTTCAGATCGGCATGACCGGCGATTCCGACCACAAGCGTTGAAAACAGCAGGGGAGCTATTATGGTCCTGATCATCCTGAGGAAAACCTCGCTCAGCACCTGCAATTTACCGGCAACAGCGGGAAGATCGTACCCAAACTCGGCCCCGGCAATCATACTTACAAGGATCCAGGTTGTGAGTGACCGTTTTCTGAAGGCGTAAATGAAAAGAAGCGCAACCGAAATCAGCCTGAAAACTGTAATGACAGTTTTGCTTACCGGTATTATGTTGTTAATTCTTAGTACTATAAGTATTACAGTCAGCGTGATGACCCCGACAAGCACAGGGACAAAGTACTTTTTTACCAGCTTCATACCGGCGATATTAATTGGTTCAATCAGTAAATATGAAAATAAAATTGAAAAGAATTCCTTTTGCCCGGGAGATAGTGAAAAAAAAGGGTGCTTTCAATGCACCCTGTTTTAATTCTTTCGCGCGGTATCTCAGCACCCGCATGAGCATGAGGAGTCTCCTTCCGAACCACATCCTGAACAGGAACTGCAGCTTGCTGCAAGCTCATCAGGAGAAGGTTCCCTGACATCCAGAACATTACCTGAAAACCATAGGTTTACACCGGCCATGGGATGATTGAAATCCATCCTGACATGTGTTTCGGTTATCTCGTTTATCATCCCCTCGAGCGGGTTGCCCGAACTATCAGTCATTGGAACCATATTGCCAACATAGCAGATACTTTCATCTATTTTACCGTCAATCTCAAAAACTGAGATAGGGACATTAACCATCATCTCTTCCCTCCTGTCACCATATGCATCTGAAGCATTAAGCACGAAGTCAAACTTATCACCCTTTGAAAGTGACAGAAGGTTCGACTCAAAAGAAGGAAGAAGTTTTCCTGTTCCGAACACAAAGTTTAAAGGTCTGCTATCAGCTACTGTCTCAATTACTTTTCCGCTGCTGCTGTTCTCCTTTAATACATAAGTTATTGAAACAAACTTGTTGTTATCAATTTTCATATTGCCGTTATTAGATAAGAGGTGCAAAAATAGTATTTAATACCAAACCAGAAACAACAAATAGCAGACTATTGTTTGCCGGCAGGGAAATATGTCAGAAAGACAGCGTGAAATCAGAAGAAAATTCCAATTCTGAAGATCGGGCTATCATAGAGGTTATAGCCTGTGCTATTCAGTTCCCAGAGCAGGAAAAGATCCAGCGCCCCTTTTTTGCCGATTGGCTGGCTGAATCCTCCGCCACCCAGCACGGAATTGACCATGAATCGCCTGGGTTTTATATCGACATTATGCCAGAATTTAGACTCCAGGCTCAGCCCTTCGTCTTCGAGCTGGAGTATAATTGAGGTATGCGTACCTAAGGGAATAAACCGGTCTATATCACGAAGAACCACCAGCTGTGTAAATCCACGGATACTGTACACATTGGTATGATCCTGTTTGCTATAGCTGTAAAACCTGAAGCCCGGCCCTGCTGCAACAGCAACCCTGGGAAGTATCCAGATGCCGGCAACAGGAAGTATTTCAACATCCGTAAAAGTACCTAACTGCAACGCAAAACTGCCGCCATAAAAAATACGGCTTTTAAAGTCCGGCTTTTCACTGACTGTTCTTTGCCCCATCACCACCTGGCCCGCAAAGAGAACTGAAACAAGGATTACTGCAAATTTGCCTATCCTGCCTTTTATACCCATCGATTCATGAATGATCATCATTCCCGTAAATGTGTAACTTTGATATTTGACTTTACAAATAAACGAAAAAATTGTTCCAATAATATGTGATCGCATATGAATATAGTTATTACCGGAGGTTCAAGAGGAATAGGCAGTGCAACAGCTATCGCGTTATCGGAAGACAGTAACAACAGGATACTTATAACCGGCAGGAACGAGCTTCTCCTGAAGGAGACTTCAAAAAAAGCTGTTAATGGCAATATATCATGGTTTACCGCCGACCTGTCAGCGAACGGCAAACAGATGGGACTGCTTGTGAGCCATATCAGTTCTGAATTCAGCATCGTGGATGTGCTCATCAATAACGCCGGGTACCTGGTCAACAAGCTTTTCACAGATATGCAGCAGGAAGAGATAAGGGATATGATGGAGATAAACTACTTTGCTCCAGCCATGCTTATTAAGGAACTGCTGCCACAGATGAAGCGAGGGAGTCACATCGTGAATATCTCTTCCATGGGAGGCTTCCAGGGCAGTGTAAAGTTCGAAGGGCTGGCAGCATACAGCGCTTCAAAAGCTGCCCTAGCGACACTCACGGAATGTCTTGCCAATGAGCTTTCACCTGCCGGTGTTATTGTAAACTGCCTCGCTCTCGGGAGTGTCGCGACAGAAATGGTCAGCCAGGCTTTTCCGGGCTACAAGGCCCCTCTCGAACCTGCGGAGATGGGCAGGTTCATCGGATGGTTCGCCATCAACGGATCATTGTATTTTAACGGGAAAGTATTGCCTGTTGCACTCACAACACCATGAATGGCTGTCAGGCGTACTCCCTGATTTCTGTTTCTCCATTCAGGGCCCTGATACCATTAAAGGCCAGGGCTCTCATTTCGTCTTCACCCGGATACAATACAACCTTTGAAAGGAAACCGATCCGGCTCATCAGATAGTTCATCGCTTCTTTTTCATGAGCGATTCCTCCTGTCAGAATTATAGCATCGATCCTCCCTTCAAGCACAGTGGCCATTGCTCCTATTTCCTTGGCAACCTGGTACATGGCGGCGTCTTTCACGAGTGCTGCCTCCCTGTCACCGCTTGCGGCGCGGTTCGAAACTTCCCTGAAATCGTTTGTGCCGAGGTACGCGACCATCCCTCCTTTTCCAACAAGCATCGATTTAATCTCCCTGAAGGTGTATTTACCGCCAAAGCAGAGCTCTACCAGCTGAAGTGAAGGCAGGCCTCCTGATCTTTCTGGAGAAAACGGACCTTCGCCGCTGAGCGCATTGTTTACATCCACCACCCTGCCCTGCTTGTGAGCCCCGATGCTTATCCCTCCGCCCAGGTGCGCAACAATCAGGTTCATCTCCTCGTACTTTTTACCCAGGGATGAAGCATATGCCCTGGCAACTGCCTTCTGGTTAAGTGCGTGAAAAATTGATTGCCTCTCAAGGAGCGGATGTCCCGACAGCCGGGCCTCGGGCTGAAGCTCATCAACAACAACTGGATCGACAATGAGTGCAATGGCCGAGGGAAGGTTAGCTGCTATATCTTCAGCTATCAGGCCTCCCAGGTTGCTGGCGTGTTCACCACGCTTTCCTTCGCGGAGATCCTTTTTCATCTCTTCATTCACCCTGTAAACGCCTGATTCTATTGATTTCACCAAACCCCCGCGGCCCACAACCGCTGCAATTCCTGCAAAGTCGACATTTCTTTCCTGAAGCTCTTTTATTATCAGTTGTTTCCGGTATGAGAACTGGTCGGTAATATGCTGGAACCCTATCAGTTCAAGGGGAGTGTGCTTCAGGTTCTTCTCAAAAAGCAGCTCAGTCTCCTCGAAAAGGGCGAACTTGGTGGAAGTCGACCCAGGGTTTATTGCAAGTATCAGTCTGCTCGGCATACTGTTATTTTAGTATTATAATGATTCAGGCCATCAGGCAGGAAAGTGCAATGCAGTAATACTTTGATTTTTCGCTTTCGCTGCGCGACATTACCACAACCGGCCTTGTGGTACCCCTTATTAACCCGGCCAATTCGCCGCCTGCAAAGAGCATCAGTCCCTTATAAAATGGGTTACAGGCTTCAAGTGATGGAAAAACAAGCACATCAGCATCTCCGGCTACAGGTGTGTCTACCCCTTTTATTGATATGCTTTTTGGGTCGCATGCCAGAAAGATGTCGAGGGGGCCGTCCATGATGCAGTTTTTAATCTGGCCCCTTTCCGCCATTTTGCACATCACCGCATAATCTGTTGAATTGGAAAAGTGTTTGCTTACCTTTTCGGAGGCCCCTATCAGCGCCACCTTTGGCTTTTCCACACCGAACCTGTTTGCCATATCTATTGCATACTGAGCCATTGCAATTTTTTGTTCCAGGTCGGGGAATGGAATAACTGCCGTATCGGTAATAAAGAGAAGCTTGTGATATGCCGGCAGCTGTACCGCGCAGACATATGACATCACACCTCCCGGAGCCATCAGACCGTGTTCCTTATCCATAACGGCTTTAAGAAACTTGTCGGTGCCTACAAGACCTTTCATAACAACATCAGCATCTCCCCTGGCAGCAAGACTCACCGCTTCTTTCGATGCACTGGTCTCATCTGGTGACTGGAGAAGCTTAAAAACTGACGGATCAACTCCAAGTTTCCTGCACTCCTCCGAGATTGCCCCGTTATCGCCTATCATGAGAGCCTCGGCAAAACCATCATTCACGGCCCTGGCCAGAGCTGAAACAGTATTCTGGTCCTGGGCCCATGCCACGGCTATACGGTGCCTTTTTTTCATTGAATGCACCTTTTCAACCATCTGGTCGAGCGAACTGATCATTGGTATTATTTTTTGCTTGCTGCAGCAGCAAGAAGTATACTGTCGTATTTTGCCTGTTCAGAGTCTGACCTCGATGTGAGGACTATCGGTGCCTGGGCCCCCAGAATAACAGAGGCAACCTTAGCCTTAGCAAAGAATACCAGTGATTTATAGAGGACGTTACCCACTTCGATATCGGGCATGAGGAGGAGGTCGGTATCACCGGCTACCTCGCTCCTGATTCCCTTGTGCTGTGAGCTTTCGAGGCTTACCGCATTGTCGAATGCAAGCGGACCGTCAATTATGCAACCTCTTATCTGGTCCCTCTGGTTCATCTTGGAAAGAAGCGCAGCATCGAGAGTTGCTTCCATGTTCTCATTAACCATCTCAACTGCACCCAGTACCGCCACTTTCGGTATAGGAATGCCAAGCTTATGCAGGCAGTCAACGGAATTGTTCACAATGGCAATTTTATCCTGCAGGTTCGGTGCGATATTCATAGCCACATCAGTAACGGCAATCAATTTGTGATAAGTATCGACCTCGAACAGTGCAAAATGTGACAGCAGATGGCCCGTTCTGAGCCCCCATTCCTTGTTAAGCACGCATTTGAGAAGCTGTGAGGTGCCTATTTTTCCCTTCATCAGTACATCGGCCTGCTTGCTGCTCACCATTTTAACAGACATTTCGACTGCCATGTCGGTTTGCGGTTCATGAATGATCCGCAGACCGGTTATGTCAAATCCGTTTGTGGTTGCTATATTCTGGATAGCCTCCTTGTCGCCTATAAGGATGGGTTCGATGATTTTATCCATTGCGGCCCTCAGGACGGCGCTCAGCGAGTGCTGATCCTGTGCAGCTGCGAGGACGAGTTTTTTTACAGGCTCATTTATTACGATTGGCTTAAGGTCTTCAAGTTTTCTTAACATCGGCCGGGTATGTATTTTCTATTTTACAGTCTGATGTTCTACAATATGCCTGGTATCTGAGGCAATGACAAATTCCTCATCAGTCGTGATTGACATAACCATTACCTCTGATTCGGGTTTGGAAATTACCAGGTCCCTGCCCCTGACACCGTCATTGGCTTCCGGATTAAACACGATTCCAAGGTATTCGAGGTCGGAACAGATCATCTTTCTCATGTTGAAATCGTTCTCCCCAATTCCACCGGTAAAGATAAGCAGGTCAAGCCCGTTCATGGCGGCGGTATATGCGCCAATATATTTTTTTACCCGGTACGCGAACATCCTGAGAGCCAGCCGGGCCTTCGGATTGCCGTCAGCAGCCGCAGTCTCGAGATCGCGCATGTCTGACGACAGCATGGAGATTCCTGCCATGCCGCTCTTTTTGTTGATCAGGTTGCTGATCCCTGTATAGTTGAGATGCTCCTTGTCGGCAAGGTAAGTGAGAACGCCCGGATCTATATCGCCTGTCCTGGTGCCCATAATGAGACCGTCGACGGGAGTGAATCCCATCGTGGTATCGACAGATATTCCGTTAAGAATTGCTGCCATGGAAGATCCGTTTCCCAGATGACAGGTTATAATTTTCATATTATGGATATCCTTGCCCAGTATCTTTGCGGCCTTGGATGCTACAAACTTGTGGCTGGTGCCATGGTAGCCATATTTCCTGATCTTATATTTTTCATAATATTCATAAGGTATGGCGTACATATAGGCATGATCGGGCATTGTCTGATGAAATGATGTATCAAAAACGGCAACCTGCGGAACGCCAGGCATTACTTTTTCAACGGACAGGATTCCCTTGAGGTTTGCCGGGTTATGAAGCGGTGCCAGCTCGCAGTACAGTTCTATCGCTTTCTTTACATTTTCGTCAATAAGCACGCTCTCCTGGAATTTTTCCCCTCCCTGCACGACCCTGTGACCGACTGCCATTATCTCGCTGATGCTGTTGATCACACCATGCACCGGATCTGTCAGCGCTTTGATTACCATATCTATGCCATTGGTATGGTCAGGTATATCAGTGACTACCTTATATTGATCCTTTCCTGAAGGTTTATGAGTGAAGATACCATCGCTGAGCCCAATCCTTTCAATAAGGCCTTTTGCCCGCATATCGCATCCATGTGAAAAGTCGAACACCTGGTACTTTATTGAAGAGCTTCCGCAATTGAGAACAAGAATTATCATAATCTTTAAGTGATGGGTAATGGATATTACTATTTTTTTGCAGCTGCCTGATTTGCGGTAATTGCGACGAGGTTAACTATGTCGCTCACGGAGCAGCCTCTTGAAAGATCGTTGATAGGCGCTGCCATGCCCTGGAGGACAGGGCCTATTGCCTCCGCGTGAGCCAGCCTCTGTGTCAGCTTGTACGCGATGTTACCCACATTCAGGTCGGGGAAGATGAGAACGTTAGCTTTACCGGCTATTTTGCTGCCCGGTGCCTTCTTCTGTCCTATAGCCTCAATAAGTGCAGCATCGGCCTGTAATTCACCATCTATCATCAGATCAGGGGCCATCTCTTTTGCGATCCTTGTTGCATTTACAACTTTATCAACCATTTCGTGCGAAGCGCTTCCTTTCGTGGAGAAGCTCAGCATTGCGATCCTAGGCTCGAATCCGCATATTGCCCTGGTTGTACGGGCCGTTGCAACTGCTATTTCCGCAAGTTCCTTTTCATTCGGATTGGGATGCACGGCACCATCGGCATAAACCATAACTCCTTCTTCGCCAAACCATTTATCAGGAAGTATCATGATAAATGCTCCGGATACGACAGAAATGCCCGGTTCAGTTTTGACATACTGCAGCGCCGGTCTGATAGTATCGCCGGTCGAATGATCGGCCCCCGAAACCTCACCGTCTGCATCCCCGCTCTTGATCATCATTACACCCAGGTAGTTAGGATCCTCGATAAGCCTTGAAGCCTCCTCACGGGTAAGTCCCTTGTGCTTCCTCAGTTCAACCATCAGGCCGATATACTGCTCCTTCTTTTCATGCGACAGGGGGTTAACGATCTTTGCCTTGCCTATGTTGCCCAGTCCAAGTTTTTTTGCATGTTCATGAATTTCATCGGGATCTCCTATAAGTATAACCCTTGCAAGTCCTTCCTCAATTATAATATCAGCTGCTTTAATTGTCCTTTCTTCATATCCTTCGGGCAGCACAATGCGCATATTGTGTTTCCTGGCATTTGCTTTGATCCTATCTAATAATTCCATTGTAAATCAATAAATTAAATAATTAGAAAATTTTGCATAAATGTACGAAAAAAAATGCCTATTAAACAATCATTGCAGGTATGATTAATGTCAGTAATTTTATTTTATAAACAATCAGCTACAAATCGGTCAGGGAAGTATAAATCATTTTTTATTTTAGCGGTTCAAATTCTAATATGAAAGGATGAAGCCGATTCCGGTAATTCTCAAAAAACTGGCAGATGACCTTGAGGGTGATTTGAAATATGATGCGATTACCAGGACCATATATGCAACGGATGCGTCGATTTACAGGGAGTTCCCCGCTGCGGTTGCATGGCCGCGGAACAGTTCGGATATAAAAAAAATACTCCGGTTTGCGACCGAAAACAGGATACATGTAACAGTGAGGGCCGCAGGTACATCACTGGCGGGACAGGTAGTCAGCAGCGGTATTATTGCTGACATTTCGAGGTACATGAACAAAATCATCGAAATAAACCCTGAGGAGAGATACGCCGTGGTGGAACCGGGTGTTGTGCTCGATGAACTGAACCGGGAGGTTAAGAAGTATGGCCTGATGTTCGGACCCGAGACTTCAACAGCAAACAGGTGCAATGTCGGGGGCATGTTCGGCAATAACGGTTGCGGCCTGCACTCGCTGGCCCACGGTTCGACCAGGGACCATACACTTGAGGCGGCAGTTATCCTTTCCGATGGTTCAGAGGCTTTGTTCGGCCCGCTGAACAGGAAGCAATTTGAGGAAAAATGCCGCGAGGATTCTCTTGAAGGAAAGATCTACCGTAACATAAATGAGATACTGTCAGACAGCAGGAACGCCGATGAAATACTAAGAGAATATCCCGGTAAATCTGTACCCAGGAGGAATACAGGCTATGCACTTGACATGCTTCTCGACTCAGATATCTTCACCCCCGGATCGACTCGAAAGTTCAATTTCTGCAACCTCCTTTCAGGGTCGGAAGGTACTCTTGCCGTAGCTACAAAACTAAAATTGAATCTTATCTCATTACCTCCTGAAAATAAGGCTCTTGTCTGTATTCATCTAAAGGAAAGGAATGATGCATTCAGGGCTAACCTGGTGGCCCTGAAGTTCAACCCTCAGGCAGTGGAGATGATGGATGACAGGATTCTTGAACTTACAAAGGAGAATATAAGCCAGAGGAAAAACAGGTTCTTTCTTGAAGGTGATCCCGGCTCCATCCTGATCGTTGAATTTGCAAGGGAAACAGGAACCGGGCTCGAAGAAGCAATTTCCAAAATGATTGCGGAAATGAAGGAGCAGGGTTTCGGTTATGCCTATCCGGTTGTTAAAGGCGGGGACATTGCCAAAGTATGGGATCTGCGAAAGGCCGGGCTGGGGGTTCTTTCAAACATGAAGGGGGACCCTAAACCCGTGACTCTTATTGAGGATACATCAATCGGGGTCGATGTATTGCCGGGATATATGGAAGAGCTGGAGAGGATTCTCTCATCCCATGGGAAGGAGTGCGTCTACCATGCACATATTGGGACAGGCGAGCTGCATGTAAGACCCATCCTGAATCTTAAGGATCCTGGGGATGTGGCCCTCTTCAGGACAATCGGCCGTGAGATTGCGTTGCTGGTCAAGAAATACCATGGTTCGCTAAGCGGCGAGCATGGTGATGGCCGGCTGAGAGGTGAGTTCATCCCGCTGATGCTGGGTGAGAACATTTACAGGCTGCTGACCGAGGTCAAGAGCTGCTGGGACCCTGAGAATATTCTCAACCCGGGCAAGATAACCTCCACCCCTCCTATGGACAGTTCTCTGAGGTACACACCGGGGCGGGAAATCAAACAACCTGCCACATATCTGAGTTTCTCGTCTACCGACGGGATTATCAGGGCGGCAGAAAACTGCAACGGATCGGGAGATTGCAGGAAATCCTCGCTGATCGGCGGCCTTATGTGTCCCAGCTTTATGGCAACCAGGGATGAGAAAAACACCACAAGGGCCCGTGCAAATGTACTCAGGGAGTTCATGAGCCGGGGCGGTGAAGACCCATGGAATCACAAGGAGGTTTACGAGATACTCGATCTTTGCCTGTCGTGCAAGGGCTGTAAATCGGAATGCCCTTCGAATGTGGATATTGCCAAGCTTAAGGCAGAGTACCTTCAGCACTGGTACGATATTCACGGGGTGCCTTTAAGATCATGGCTTGTTGCCTGGTTTCCGGGAATAAACATGCTGGGATCTTATCTTCCTTCAGTTTTTAACTTCTTTGCAACAAACCGGTTACTCTCGGGCGTCGTGAAAAGAATGGCTGGTTTTGCCACGCAAAGATCTATTCCCACCGTGAAAAGGACAACGCTGAGACGATGGATAAGACTGAACAGTCAGCTGCTGAAGCCGGAGGTGGTAAAAGGCAGGCTTTGCCTTTTTATCGACGAATTCACAAACTACAACGATACTGAAGCCGGAATTGCAGCAATAAAGCTTTTTACATCACTGGGTTATGAAGTGGTGGTTACAGGGCATGAAGTGAGCGGCAGGACATTCATTTCAAAGGGCCTTATCAGGAAGGCGGGAAGGATTGCCAGGAAGAACATCGCCATCTTCTCCGGGATAATAAATGAAGACCTCCCCCTTGTCGGAATAGAGCCATCAGCCATACTTGGCTTCAGGGATGAATATCCCGACCTTGCGGGACCGGGCCTTGAGGAAAAGGCCATTAAGCTGGCCCGGAATTGTTTGCTTGCCGATGAGTTTATTGTGAGGGAGTTCAGGAAGGGAAATATCAGCAAGTCATCCTTTACCGATCAGCCTCTGGAATTGCTTTTCCATACTCACTGCCAGCAGAAGGCGGTGGCATCATCAGCTTCACTGTCGGAAGCCCTGGGAATCCCCGTTAATTTCAGGATCAGGGAAATTCCGTCGGGCTGCTGCGGGATGGCAGGGTCATTTGGTTATGAAAAGGAACATTATGATCTGTCAAATAAGATTGGAGAACTGGTATTATTTCCAGAGGTGAGGAAATCGGGAGAAAATGTAATCATCACAGCACCTGGCACAAGCTGCAGGCACCATATTAAAGACGGTACCGGACGAAAAGCAATACATCCTGTGGAGGTGCTATATGAGGCACTGAAGAAGTAAGATTGTTAAACGGGACCAGTAATCAGTATTCAGTAGCCGGTAGCCGCTATCTGATAATAAAGTCGTCAGCATCCTTCCATGCCGGGAATTTTTCCCGGAATACATTAAGACTATGGAGATCAATTTCAGCTGATGCGGTGCCTTCGCTGTGAGATGAAACTGCGGCAAGTTCATTTCCCTTAGGGTCGAGAATTACAGATTCGCCCGCGTATGAAATTCCATCTCCGTCGGAGCCGATCCTGTTTGATGCCGCAACATAGCATTGATTTTCAATTGCCCTTGCCCTCAGGAGTACATTCCAGACATCACGTTTCGGTTCCGGCCAGTTGGCAACGCAGACGATCAGGTCATAATCTCCCCTGTTTCTAAGCCATACCGGGAAACGCAGATCGTAACAGATTGCAGGTAAAATCCTGAATCCTGAAAACTCGATTATTACGCGTTCCTGGCCGGGGGAATAATGGCTGCTCTCTCCACCCATCCTGAAGAGGTGCCTTTTGTCGTACTTGATTATCTCCCGGTCCGGAGCGACAAAGATGAATCTGTTGCAGTATTTATCTGAATCGACCGAGATGTAGCTTCCGCAAAGAGCCGTGCCATATTGTGAGGCCATTTTCTTCATCCACGATACAGTCGGTGAGCCCGGTCCTTCGGCGAGGGTACCAGCGGACATTGAAAACCCAGTGGGAAACATCTCGGGCAGAATGATCAGGTCACCCCGGCTGCCGGTTCCCTGTATCAAAGATTCGAGGTGAAGCAGGTTAGCCTGTCGATCTTCCCACCTGATTTCCGGCTGTAGTACGGTTATCTTCATAAAAAAAAATGCAGGCCAATGTCCGGCCTGCGTATTTTGAACTAAACAGGTTCCAGTTTACTTCTTCACAGATTTGTAATAATCGGTGAAGATTGTTTTGATAAGCGGCTTGTAGTACAGCCAGAAGAATCTTCTTACATCATTTTCTGCATCTGAATATGAAATACCTTTTATTCCGCCTAACCCCTTAAACCTTGCGGTCCAGTAATCTACCTTATTGGCAGCGAAATCTCCGCAGAAATACCAGTTCCTGTGGTTTATGGTATCAGTTATGACTGCAGGAAATGATCTGGAAAGCGAGTATTCGGCAAGCAGGGTATCGCCCTGGGCCGTGGTTTCAAGGTTATAGTTTGAAATCACAGTCTCTCTCTTTGCATCGATAATATCAAACCAACCACCGAAACCCACTTTGTCGATAACTCCGAATTTTCTGGAATTATCTGCGCTTGTACTGATCACCGGAATTGCCGATTTTAGCTGTTTGCCTTCTTCCAGGACCACAATTTCACTTCCTTTCAGAAGCACCACGCCGGCCTTATTGAAGCTCCACGGCTTCCTGTACTGCTTGCGGAACATTGCCGTCATCCAGATAGGAAAGTCTTCATTTTCCTTTGCCGCGGTATCGAGGGAAGCAAAATACTTGCCTGTCCAGCCGTTAAATTCTATGCCTAATGCAGCCTTGGTCTTATATCTTTCCAGGTCGGGAGTCGGGTAATCGAATGTATTGTATTCAAGTATACAGAGCTTGTTTCTTTTCTGCATCTCAAAGAGGTAAAGGAAGTCCACGTTATTAAGGCCCCCGTAGAGTTTCCTTGAGCGCCTGCTTTTGTTTATTCCTTTATACCAGTCGTTAAAGAAGACGCCATAAGTATCGGTATAGTAAAGGGCATCGCTTTTATCGCAAACTTTCATAATGTCGGCCAGCCTCAGGTTTTTCTGGTCGTAAAGTTTTTCGCGGAGAGGCCTTTTCGGGATGAAGCCGTAATAATCCTTCCTGAAGGAGAAGGAGCTTTTGTTGCTTTTTACAAATCTCTCATTGGTAAGAACCCAGAAAAAAGATTTATGATTTATCCTTTCCAGTGTGGGTACTGTCTTGTCGAGGACGATCACGTCCATCGGCTTCTTTGCCTGGAAGCTCCAGCGGAGAAAGTTAATTACCGGCAGAGCCAGGATTACTACCAGTACAATAATAACAATAAGGAGAGGCTTTTTCATAACTGCTTAAATATTTGAAAATATTCAAGTACCGTAATTGCTTTCTAATTAATAAAATATATTTAGTAAACTCAAAATCGATTGTTAAAAGTATTAATTTATTTTTTTTAATGAAAATAATTTTGAGCCAATTTAGTAAAAATTATTCAACATCAGTCTGTATCAGTATCCTGCTGCAACGTTATTTCCACGTTTGTCTTCACCGCTCATATAATTACCGTCTGAAAGCCTCATTATTGAATTCGCGCTTCCTATTGGCCCGCGCTTCATAAATTTATGCCCCATTTCTTCAAGCCGTTTTTTCGTTTCACCATCTAAAGCATTATCTTCCACATAGATAAGATCGGGAAGCCATTGATGATGGTACCTCGGTGCATTTACGGCATCCCGGATATTCATCCCGTATAAAACCACGTTGAGAATGACCTGCATAACAGTTGTTGGAATTGTCGATCCACCAGGCGAACCGGTGACCATCACAAGTTTTTCATCCTTTGTGACAATTGAAGGTGTCATTGAGCTCAGTATTCTTTTCCCCGGGTAAATAGCGTTGGCTTCACCGCCAATAAGTCCGTACATATTCGGAACCCCTGGCTTTACCGAGAAATCATCCATCTCGTTATTCAGGAGAAATCCGGCTCCTTCAACCACGATACAGTTTCCAAAGGTCCCGTTCAGCGTAGTCGTTGTTGAGACAGCGTTACCATATTTATCCGTCACTGAATAATGTGTTGTCTCCTCATGCTGGGGTGCCTCTGGTTCACCGTGACTTATTTCATCTGAAAGGGAAGCGCTGCCGGGTGAGTAATCTTTCATCCTGCCGTCAAGGTAACCGGCAGCCAGCAGTGTTTCGACCGGCACTTTCACGAAATCTGCATCACCTGCAAAAAATGAGCGGTCGGCAAAGGCACGTCTTTCGCATTCAACGATCAGATGAATGCTTTGTACCGAATGAAACGATGTCTTGTCAATGCCGTTATCCTCTGCCATTTTCAGAACCTGGAGAAGGGTAATGCCACCGCCCGATGGTGGTGGAACGGTAAGAATGGTATATCCGTGAAAATGGCCGCTGACAGGTGCTCTCCAAACGGGTCTGTAAGCCTTGAGATCGTCCGCTGTGATGATGCCATTTCCACGCTGCATCTGCCTGACAATCATGCCGGCAACACTGCCGTCGTAGAACCCGTCCCGGCCTTTGTCCCTAATAAGCATGAGAGTGGCTCCCAGCTCAGGCTGCCTGAGCGTATCACCTTCTTTCCAAGGATTCCTGGAAACGAATCTTGGCCGGACCCTGTTCCGGGTGGTAAAATCTTCCCGGCCCCGGTTAAACGATTCGGCCTGCCAGGCTGTTAGAGGAAAACCTTTTTCAGCGAGGTCTATAGCCGGCTGGATCACTTCCCTGAAAGGAAGGCTCCCGTATTTCCGGTGTGCTTCAAGCAGGCCGGCAACGGAACCCGGAACACCGCTGGCAAGGCTTGTTGAGGTGCTCAGATCCTGTACGACATTTCCTGATGCGTCGAGGTACATATCGCGCCTGGAAGCGAGTGGCGCCTTTTCCCTGTAATCAAGAACCTCAGTTCTTCCATCTGCCATTCTTATCAGCATGAAACCGCCACCGCCAATGTTTCCCGCCTCGGGATAACAAACCGAAAGCGCAAATCCGGTAGCGACAGCTGCGTCGATTGCATTTCCGCCCTTTTTAAGAATTGAAAGACCCGCGCCGGAAGCCTGCTTCATTGCCGAAACAACCATCCCCTGCCTGACTGTTATACCACTGTTACCGGTCTCATTGTGCACGTTCCGGGCACCAGGCTGATAAAATGCGGCAACAATCAGCAATATCGCAATACCAAGACTCCTCATATTATTGTACTAGACTCCAAAAGTAACCAAATGGTGACAGACAATAGTAGGAAAAATTCCTACTAATTAACATTTAATGAACCGCCGTAGGCTTCATATCACTTTTTTATACCTTTACAAAAATCGTCGCTGATGCTATCGAACCAGCCCCTGGCAGAAAGAATGCGACCAAGAGAGCTTGATGAATTCAGCGGTCAGGCCCACCTCGTTGGTAAAAATGCCGTTTTAAGGAAGGTCATCGATTCCGGCAATGTCCCTTCATTCATATTATGGGGTCCTCCCGGGGTGGGAAAAACTACCCTTGCAGGTATTATTGCAGCATCGCTGAAGAGGCCTTTTTTCCAGCTAAGTGCAGTTCATTCAGGAGTGAAGGATGTCAGGGAAACAATTGAGAAGGCTAAGCGGCAGCAGTTTTTCAACAATCCGAATCCCATTCTTTTCATTGACGAAATTCACAGGTTCAATAAATCCCAGCAGGACTCCCTTCTGAGTGCTGTGGAACAGGGCACGATAACGCTTATTGGCGCCACAACCGAAAACCCTTCATTCGAAGTTATCTCCCCCCTCCTTTCAAGATGCCAGGTTTATACGATGAATCCGCTTTCGGAGGATGAGCTGATAGGTCTTATTGATAAGGCACTGAAAAAGGATACTTTCCTTTCGGCACTTAGTATTGAAATTGCAGAGAATGAGGCTCTTTTAAGGTTTTCAGGCGGAGATGCACGAAAATTGTATAATGCCCTCGATCTTGTCGTTTCATCGGAGATGGATGAGCCGGGAGGTGAAAAGATTGTCATAACAGATGAAAAGGTCCTTACGCATGTCCAAAAGAACCTTGCTTTGTACGACAAGAAGGGGGAACAGCATTACGATATCATTTCAGCATTTATTAAATCGATGCGGGGCAGCGATCCGAATGCAGCGGTCTACTGGCTTGCCCGTATGGTGGAGGGCGGTGAGGATCCGCTTTTCATTGCAAGAAGGATGGTGATACTTGCTGCCGAGGACATCGGTCTGGCAAATCCGAATGCCCTGCTGATGGCGCAAACATGTTTCCAGGCCGTCAATTCCATCGGATGGCCCGAATCGAGGATAATACTATCGGAAGCCGCGATTTACCTGGCAACATCTCCCAAGAGCAATTCCTCTGTGATGGCTATCGACGATGCCCAGGCTAAGGTAAGGGAGACAGGTGACCTGCCCGTGCCCCTGCACATAAGAAATGCCCCTACCCGGCTGATGAAGGACCTGGGATACGGGAAGGATTACAAGTACGCGCACAGCTTCGAGGGGAATTTTGTCATGGACAATTTTCTTCCCGAGGAAATTAAGGGAACAATCCTCTACGGGCCCGGGAAAAATCCAAAAGAGGAAGAAATAAGGAAACGTCTTTCCGGAATTTGGAAGGACTTTTACGATTATGAGGAAAACGGACCAGCCTGAAATACTATCTTAAGCTGAAGATGAAACCAATGTATGCCGGTATACCGGGGATCAAAAATGCGGGTGAAGGATCGCTTCTTCTGATTGCAGGGCCGTGCGTTGTTGAGAGTAAGGAAATTATTTCTGAGGCTGCCGGGTATCTTGTAAAGCTATCGGAAAAGCTCGGTGTACCTCTTGTCTTCAAGTCGTCGTACCGGAAGGCAAACAGGTCGAGGCCGGGTTCGTTTTCAGGCATTGGTGATAAAAAGGCCCTTGAGATCCTTTCGGGTGTAAGGGAGAAATTTTCCATTCCTGTACTGACAGACATACATTCTGCAGCCGAAGCAGCTATTGCAGCAAGGTATGTCGATGTAATCCAGATTCCTGCCTTCCTGTGCCGGCAGACAGATATTCTTGAGGCTGCTGCCTCGACGGGTAAATGGATAAACATAAAGAAGGGTCAGTTCATGTCGGGGGCTTCTATGTGCTTTGCCGCGGAAAAAGTCAGAGATTCCGGCAACGATAAAGTAATGCTTACGGAGAGGGGAAATTCATTCGGGTACAACGACCTGGTGGTGGATTTCAGGAATATCCCGGAAATGAAAAAATGCGGTGCACCGGTAATAATGGATATTACTCATTCGCTGCAGAAGCCTAACCAGCCTGATGGTACAACACTTGGAATGCCTGAAATGGCTGAGACTTTAGGCCTGGCAGCCATCGCTGCCGGCGCTGACGGGATATTCATGGAGACCCATCCGATGCCTGACGTGGCAAAATGTGACGGATCAAATATGATCAGGCTGGCTGAAATAGAAAAACTTTTAAGTAAATTTGTTGCATTGAAGAAAATGGCTCTAAGTTTAAACCAAAAATAATTTTATGAAAAAACTATTTTTATTCTCGATCTGCATGCTCGCTGCTGCAGTCATTAATGCACAGACTCTTGAGGAAATCGTTAAGAAGTATTCCACAGCCAATAAGCTGGACCAGGTAACTAACTTCAAAACCATCAAGATAACAGGTAAAATGTCGATGATGGGCATGGAACTACCTCTTGAAATGTGGATGAAGAATCCTGACAAAATTAAAACAGTTACCAGTATTAATGGCCAGGATATGATACAGGTATTTGACGGACAGAAAGGTTACTCGGTCAACCCTATGACCGGGTCGACGACTCCTGTTGAAATGGATGCACAGACATTATCACAAACGAAGAGAGGGAACCTGTTTCAGAATTACCTTGTAACGTACTTGAAGGAAGGAAAGCTATCCCTTGAACCTGATGAAGCCGTAAACGGAACTCCCTGCTTTAAAATCAAGATTTCGCTTGATGGAGGCAACTCCGCGTACATGTTCGTCGATAAGGCAAAATTTCTTGCACTGAAGACCACAGCCGAAGTCAACAACCAGGGAATGGCCATGACAGTTGAATCTTTCCCGTCAGATTATAAGGACTTCAACGGGGTGTTCCTGCCAACGAAGACAACCACCTCTGCGAGCGGAATGGAATTCGTTATGGAATATACCAATGTAGAAGTAAATATTCCGATGGAGGACTCAATTTTCACGATCAAGCAGTGAAAACCGGCACTTATAAAAAAAGAAACGGGGCAGGGAAAATCTGCTCCGTTTTTTTTTGCAGCCGGCCTGTAAGCCGGATTCTGTGATGATCCAATCTTCTTCGAAAGAAACCAGGATCAGCTTCCATCATTTATCTTGTCATGACATTGCTGCCATGATCATACGACCCACCCCCCGGCATCGGGCGAGCAGCCCTTGTTACCGGTATACTTGGTCTTTCAACCCATGAGACGTACGGCCACAATGTCGCCATCATGACCGGTGAGCTCTTACCTCACCTTTTCACCCTTGCCTGCCGAAGCTTTAGCGAAGGAGGGCCCCCGTTTGCTTCGTAAGGCGGTTTTTTTCTGTTACGCTCCTATACCCTCGCGGATATCTCCCGGTTAGGGAGCATGGTGCTCTGTGTTGCCCGGACTTTCCTTACTGACACATCGCCTTGCTCAGGTCAGCACGATGGAACGGCCTGCTGCCCTGCAAAATTAGAGTTTTTTTGGCTAAATGACTAATTTTGTCCGTTTCAGAATCAAATATATGCCAGACATAATTCCTCCCGAATACTACTACGATCTGCCAGCCGGGCGCATCGCCCAGCACCCTCTCGGTGAACGTGATTCCTCCCGGCTGCTCGTTTACAGGAATAATTCCATACAGTCTTCAATATTCAGATGCCTTGCCGATTTCATCCCGGCCGGATCGCTCCTGGTTTTCAATAATACAAAGGTAATAAGGGCGCGGCTCATCTTCAGGAAAGCTTCGGGTACCAGGATAGAGGTTTTCTGTCTCGAACCACTTGACCCTTCAGAGTATTCCGTCGCATTCACGACGAAATCGCCGGTTGAATGGAAGTGCCTGGTGGGAAACCTTAAAAGATGGAGGGACGGGGTTCTTGAAACTTCGCTGGTAAAGGACGGAAGGGAGATCTTTCTCAGGGCTGAAAGGATTTCGAAAAGTGATGAGACGTTCAGGATACGATTCTCGTGGAATGATAAAGATTCAAGTTTCGGTGATATAATCGAGCTGACGGGTCACGTACCGCTGCCTCCTTATATTTCGAGGGAGGATGAAGCAGGTGATGCTTCAGCCTACCAGACCATATATGCCCGGGTAAAGGGCTCAGTTGCGGCCCCTACTGCAGGGCTTCATTTTACCCCGACGGTGTTTGACAATCTCAAAAAAAACAATATCAGGAAAACGGAGCTGACTTTACACGTGGGTGCTGGTACATTCCAGCCGGTGAAGGCTGGAAATCTATCGGAGCATGTAATGCATACCGAGCATTTTTTTGTTTCTCGCCCTGCTCTTGAGGAAATAATTGAAAATGCAGGTAAGATTATTGCCGTCGGGACAACATCGGTAAGAACCCTGGAAAGCCTCTACTGGCTTGGTGTTAAGGTAAAAAACAATCTGAATGCCGGGCTGTCTTACCTTACGATCGGTCAGTGGGAGCCTTATGAATCAGAGCCCGGACTGAAAGGAACTGAAGCACTCGGGGAGCTTTTGTCGTGGATGCGGAAGAACAACCTGCAGGAGATAAAGGCACCCACCAGGTTGCTGATTGCCCCTGGTTACAGGTTCAGGGTCATAGATGGCATGATCACTAATTTTCACCAGCCCGGAAGCACTCTCCTCCTGCTGGTCTCGGCCTGGACAAATAACAGGTGGAAGGAGATTTATGATTATGCTCTTGCAAATGATTTCCGCTTCCTGAGCTACGGGGACAGCTCGATACTTTTAAAATAGGTGTGAGGTGTGAGGTGTGTGGATGAGTTGATAGTTTTCAAGCACCCTGTACCTCGAACCCCAAACCCCAAACCTTTTATTTCCTCTTTCTTTGAATTGATTTCATTTTTTCATTACTTGCCCAAAAATAAATAAAAGATGAACCAGCAAAGGATGATGGATCAGGTAACGGCTGTTTTCGGATTGTTCATGACCTTCTTTTATGCAGGTGTCGGGGCATATCTTTTAATTTCCAGGGACCTTTACTATATCGATAAGTATCTGAGGAATATAGTGGGCGGAGCTTTCATTCTTTTTGGAATTTACCGTGGATTCCGGACAGTAGTGAAACTGCGGGATTTGTATTTCAGCGGCAGGGAAGAAAACGATGACAGGAAGTACGGAATAAAATAATTATAATGTGTTAATGGTTGGCATGTGCTTTGCTATGAAATCATGTAGACATGAAACATCCAAAATTTAAGATTATGAGCAGAGTATCATTTATTCAAAATTTTATTATTATTGCGAGCCGACCAGTATCTTCCGGTAAAGGCAACATAGCTAAAAATTTTTCCAGGAAAAGCTTGAAAGCTATACCTTATATATTATTGGCATTGGTTATTCTTATGCCGGGCTGTGGCGGAGGAAGCTCCTCTACCGATGAAACACCGACCAGCGGCAATATTAAATTGCTGGTTGATGATTCATTCCGGCCAATGGTGGAATCGGAAGTCAATACCTTTGTAAGCCTTTACGAGAATGCAAAGATCAAGCCTGTCTTCAAGCCGGAGGTTGATATTGTGAACGATTTCATGCACGATTCAGCTGAAGTGATGCTGACAAGCTGGAAGCTTACCGAGGATCAGGTTAAGTACCTGAGAGATACGCTGATTGTGGCACGAACCGCGACCTTTGCGTGGGATGCAATTGCCCTTGTTATAAACAGGAGCAATCCGGATTCATTAATAAAGTACGATGAGGTTCGCGATATTTTCGCTGGCAGGCTTAACGACTGGAGCCAGATAAACCCGAAATCACATCTCGGCAAAATCAAGGTAATATTCGACAACACAAAATCGGGCAATATCAGGTATTTCAAGGAGAGATTCAATATAAAAGGCACACTGCCTGATAATTTCTTCTCAAAGCAAACCAGCTCTGAGGTAATTGATTTTGTCTCTTCCAACAAGGACGCAATAGGAATATTAAGTGCAAACTGGATAAGCGACAAGGATGATCCCCTTTCCAACAGCTTCATAAACAGGATTAAGGTTGTTGCTGTTTCCCAGCCCTATGTTGACGAGGATACATATTATCGACCGAAGCAGGGTAATATTTATGATAAATCTTATCCTTTCGTAAGGGAGATTTTTATAATTTCGAGGGAAACATTTTATGGCCTGGGTTCAGGTTTTATGAACTGGGCCTGTGCCGAGCAGGGACAACGTATCGTATTGAAATCGGGGCTGGTTCCTGCAACAATGCCTATACGGCTGGTGCAGATTAAGCATCAGTGAGTGTTTGACTTATATATATAACTAACTTAACACAATAAATAAAACAAGAATCATGAAACGTTCGATTTTAAAGCCGGGTCTGTTAATGACAGGTATGTTGTGCGCACTCCTTGTGAGTAATTACAGGCTTAGTGCACAGGATCTGAAATCAGCTACCTCCCTTACCCGAAGTGAGGCTTATGATAAAGCTGATGAAATGTACAAGCAGCTGATACAGAAAGAGCCCGGAAACAGTAAACTGTTTTTCTTTGAGGGAGAGAATAAAATGCAGGATTATTTTTCAGATACAATTTCCAATAACCTGTCAAAATATACCAGGGAGGCAAAAGCCATTTACGACCAGGGAGTTAAAGCGAACGCCAATGAACCTCTCAATTATGTAGGGCTGGCAAAGGTTGCTTTTTTCAGCGGTGATATGAAGACTGCCGAGGAGATGCGGACAAAAGCCAGGAGCTTCCTTCTTCCTTACAAGAATATCAAGAAAATGACTCCTCCGGCTCCGGAATATGCATATATACTGGCAAAACTTTCCGAATCCTATATTTCGGAGAAATTTTCAGTCGACACGTCAAAGGCTTTGCCCTTAATGAGGGAGGCCCTGAGGATTGATACCAAAAACCCCGACATTTATCTTATTGCCGGAGATATTTACAACCTGAAGAATGACGGCTCAAATGCAATAAAGAATTACAACCTTGCCCAGGAATACGATCCCACCTCTCCTACTGCCAACATGAAGATTGGCAGCATCTACGTCAAGGCAAAGAACCTGAATGCCGCCATTCCGTATTTTGAACAGGCTATCGCGCTGAATGCAAACTATGCACCTGCTTACCGCGAGCTTGGAGCGCTTTATTCAATGGCAAGAAGGTATGACGATGCAAGGAAATATTATGAAAAATACCTTGATCTGACACAGGGAAACATTCCTGCAAAGATCAGCTATGTCCGTTCCCTTTACTTTGCCGGTGAATATGACCAGGTGATAAAAAACATTGATGATATCTTCAAGGTTGACGATACAAAAGCTTACCTGAACCGCCTGGCTGGTTTTTCGGCTTATGAAAAGAAAGATGCCGACTACAACAAGGCTCTTGGTTATATGGAAAAGCTCTTTGCAAAAGTATCACCAGAACTCATTATAAAGAGAGACTATCTCTACCTTGCCAGGATACTTCTCAAGAAAAACCAGAACTATGCTAATATTCTGAAAGACAAAGATAAACAGACTGCTGCCCTGGAGAAGGAGAAGACAAGATTTGCAGGTGCCACTGCAGCAGAAAAGCCGAAAATCAAACCGGGAATAGACACCCTCACGGCAAAGGTTTCAAGGCTTGAAAAGCAGATTACAGCAGCCAATAAGGAGGTTGACAGGGCATTCGGTGAATACAGCAAGGCATTATCCATGGATCCGGATGATATGTCCACCCTTTCCGAGATTGCCAATGCCTATTATAACTTCAAGCGTTACGACCAGGCCGCAAGAACCTGGGCAAAGCTTATCGCCCTGGGCAGGAATGAACCTAAAGACTACCTGCAGCTGGGAAGGTGGTATCTGAATGCCGAAAACTTCAAGGCAGCCGATTCAATCTTCACCGATCTTATTGCAAAGAATCCCAAGCTCATTGACGCGTATGTATTTGATGCCAGGACATTTGCAAAGATGGAAGGCGATCCGAAGGCCGGTACAGCAAAGCCAAAATTCGAAAAGCTTCTTGAAGTGGCTGCTCCCGATTCCGTGAAGAATGCCGATATCATAATGGAGGCATATTCATATCTTGCCTATCATTACATGCAGAATGACAACGTGGTGAAGTCGAAAGAGTTCTATATCAAGATGCAAACCCTTGATCCGGCCAACAAGGATTACAAAACCAAGAGTTACTCCGGACTTGCGCAGGTAGAGATAAAGCAGACGGCAGCAGAGAAGCAGCTCGATGCAAAACTTCCTTTCCTGGCAAGGGCTGAAGAGGATTATAACAAGATTCTTTCGTACGATCCGGGAAATGAAGGAGCAAAAGCTTCATTAAAATATATTCAGGATTATGAAAAATCAGTGAAAGCTGGTATCAACCCGAATGAGTTGCGCGGGATCATAAAAAACAGCAGCGGGCAACCTGTAGGAAATGCATCAGTGCGTGTAAAAGATACTGCTGCTGAAACCTATACCAATTCAACAGGCGCATTCAAGTTTGAAATTCCTAAAGACTCTGAGGCACTTATCATTACTGCACAAGGTTATAAAACAAAAGAGGTACCTGTGACAAGACCACTCAAACCGATGAATATTGTACTAGAACAGTAACGGTAAAAAAAGGTAAAAATCAATAGGGTAAGAGCGGGTTTAACGATCATTAACTAATAGACCCAGTGGTGATAAATGTAAGGATAACATTTAATCTGTATCAGTTGGAAAATTGAAATTCTAAATTATATTTGCAGACTAGAAAAATTCTTAACCTAAACAAATAAAAAGAAAATGAGTAAACAAGGAAGTTCTATCAAAGATGCGTTGCAGAACATTTTCGCAACAAGTGCTATTTTAATAGCTTTTATCGTTGCCTATATTCTGTTTTCACAGGTTATGGGTAACCCTATCAATTTCAAGGGAGGAAATGTTGAAAAAGGAGAAGCATTGAACTATCTCGGTATTGTTCACAAAGGAGGAGGTATTGTTCCGATCCTTATGACATGCGTTCTTACCCTCGTTATCTTCACCTTTGAAAGATTTTTCACACTTACAAGGGCTAAAGGCAAAGGCAGGCTTAATTCATTTGTCCGTAATCTCCAGGTTCTTCTTGCTGAAGACAAAATTGAAGAAGCTATGGAAGCATGCGACAAGCAGAAAGGTTCTCTTGCAAACGTTATGAAAGCCGGCCTTGTTCGTTACCGCGACCTTCAGAAAGACAAGGAGCTTGAAAAAGACCAGAAAATCCTTTCCATACAGAAATCATTTGACGAAGCTGCAGCTCTTGAGCTCCCGATGCTTGGAAGGAACATGGTGATCTTCTCAACCCTTGCTTCAATATCGGTTCTTATCGGTCTTATCGGGACGGTTCTTGGTATGATCCGTGCATTCAAAGCTCTTGCCCAGGCTGGCGCCCCGGATGCTCTTTCTCTCGCTACCGGTATTTCTGAAGCTCTTGTTAATACCGCATTCGGTATTACCGGCTCAACAATTTCAATTATCATGTACAACTATTTCTCATCAACTATAGATAGCTATACATTCAAGATTGACGAGGCAGGTTTCAGTCTTACACAGACATTTGCCGCTTCCCTGAAGAGCAGCAACTAAGAGCTGAATTTATCTTTTGGTTCTAAACAATTAACAAGAGAAACCAATGCCAAAGATTAAATTACCAACAAAGTCACCCCATATCGACATGACGCCGATGGTTGACCTGTTTTCGTTGCTGCTGACATTCTTTATGCTGACAGGAACTTTCAGGCCGCAGGAACCGGTGCCTATCGATACGCCAAACTCTGTATCAGAGAAACCTACGCCCGACGCCAACAACTTCATTGTTGTCGTTTCAAAAGATGGCAAAATATTCATCAACTTTGATAACGGGCCAGATACATTACTTCATTTCAGGCCGAAAGTCCTTGTTGACATGGGTAAACAGTATAATATCGAATTTACCCAGGACGAGCAGAGGAAATTTGAAAAGGACAATGCATCATTCGGAGTTCCGATTGAGAAGATGAAGGAATTCCTGGCCGCGAAGAATGCCGATCAGCGGGCAGAATTACAGGCTAACGGTATCCCGATAGATTCACTTAACAACCAGCTTGCAGCCTGGATACTCTATATGAGACAGGAAAACCCAAATGTCAATGCAGCTATAAAAGGTGACGGGAAAACCGAATTCCCTGTAGTCAAGAAGGTCCTGGATATTCTCCAGGATAAAAATGTGAACAGGTTTAATCTGGTTACGAATCTTGAAGCAGTGAAAGTAACGGAAGAAAAAACACAGAAGTAACATGGCAGAGATTATTCAAGAGGAAAAACAGGAAGGTGGAAAAAAGAAGCCGAAACATCATGGCACCCACATCGATATGACGCCAATGGTCGACCTTATGTGTCTTCTCATTACGTTCTTTATGCTCACTCTGGCTTTCAGCAAACCAAAAATTATGGAGATTGTGCTTCCCGAAAAAATCAAAGATCCAAAAAAGGAGCATAATCAGCCTCAGGTTGCGAAAAGCCGTACTGTAAACCTTATCCTTGGTCCGGATGACAAAATCTACTGGTATCCCGGAAGTGCAGACAAGCCCGAAACGGCTCCTCCTCTTCAGGTTGCAGATTTCAGTGGCGGTCCAACCGGGATAAGATCCATGCTCCTGGAAAGGAACAGAGCCCTGTTCAAAAAGATCCAGCAATTCAATGATGATATCCTGACTGGAAAAATAAAAATTCCTCACGACTCAGTAGAAGTTGAAAGAGGAAGGATAAAAAGAGAAGATGATACGGGGCCTATAGTTCTTATAAAAGCTTATAAGAAGGCAAACTACGGAAATTTTGTCGATATTCTCGACGAGATGTCAATTATCGGTATAGCCCGTTATACCTTCATGGATATTAACTGGGTGGAGGAAAGAATGATCGAAGAAAAGCTCGGCATTGCTCCTACCACACCGGCTAGACCAACAACCCATAGATAACATTATTATGGCAAAGGAAAAAAACTATGCCCCTACATTCGACGACATCGTCTTCGAAAAGAGGAATAAGGAATACGGCGCATACAGGCTGAGAAAGAAATACAACAGGAACCTTCTGATCGGTATGCTGATAGGTACCGTGATTATTGCAACTGCTGTAATAGGTCCGTATATTAACGCCAAAGCCCAGGAAAACAGGGCTAAGAAGCAGGAAAGGCAGGTCCAGCTCCAGATGGAGAACCTCGACCAGCCACAGGAGAATATCGCTCCTCCGCCACCACCTCCTCCGCCTCCGGCTGAATCTGTCGCCCAGGTGAGGTACGTGCCACCTGTAGTTGTTGACTCTATAAAGCCTGAAGATGCCAACAAGCAGCTTATGACTGCCGACCAGGCACAGACCGAGGTTAAGAATACTGAGGTAACGGTCCAGGAAACTGTTCAGGAAGAGGTTAAGGAAGAAGAGGCCCCGACCGAAGTGTTCGTAGTTGTTGAGGAGATGCCCCAGTTCCCGGGCGGTGAAAAATCACTTCTGGATTATGTTTATTCAAATATCCAGTACCCGGAAATTGCAAAGGAAAATAACCTCCAGGGTAGAGTTATCCTCAGGTTCTGCGTCACCTATAAGGGTGGTGTTGACCAGGTTTCCGTTATCAAGGGTGTTGACCCGTCGCTCGACAACGAGGCAATCAGGGTTGTAAAGACACTTCCTCCATGGAAACCCGGCAAACAGGGAGGGAAACCTGTTAACGTATGGTATTCCCTGCCGATTGTTTTCCAGCTCAAGTAACAGAACTTACACAATAAAAAAAGGCTGCCCGAAAGGCAGCTTTTTTTTATTAATATTCGTCAGGTAAATCTTTCAGCTGTGCCAGGGTGAACACGGGCCCGTCCTTGCAGACATAAACCTTGCCTACGTTGCACCTGCCACACTTGCCAAATCCGCATTTCATCCTGTTCTCGAGCGTGGTATAAATATTATCGTCGCTGAAGCCCAGCTTTGCCAGTACCGGGAATGTGAACTTGATCATCACGGGAGGGCCGCACACAATGGCAATCGTGTCCTTTGCCGACGGGGCCGTCTTCTCCACAATTGTGGGAACAAAGCCTATCTCCCCTCTCCAGTCGGGCGACTCGCCGCCCGGGTCGACTGTTGTAATGAGCTTTACATCCTTCCTCAATTCCCAGTCTTTAAGCTCATGCTTATATACAAGGTCCTTAACGGACCTGGCTCCGTATATAATCGTGACATCCCTGAAGTTCTCCCTCAGGTCAAGACAGTTCCAGATTACGCATCTCATTGGCGGCAGGGCAATACCACCTGCAATGAACAGGAGGTTCTTCCCTTTCCACTCTTCGATGGGAAAAACATTGCCATAAGGTCCCCTGAACCCGATTATGCTTCCTTCCTCGCAGTTTGACAGGGCATTGGTGACGCGTCCGGTCTGGCGGAAAGTGCATTCAATATATCCTTTCCTCGTTGGTGATGAGGCAATGCAAAAAGTAGATTCGCCAACCCCGTAGACGGAATATTCCCCGAACTGCCCTGCTTTGAACTCAAACTTTTCCCTGTCCTCTTCATTAATAAATTTCAGCATGAATGTCTTAACACCGGGTGCTTCATAAGTGACCCGTTCGATCTTCATCTGGTAAGGCAAATAAATATTTTCCCTCATACAGTAACCTCCTGTATAGAAATTAAATGTTCCAATAAATTCATATCAACCGGGCAGCCTCTAGAACAGCGGCCGCAACCTGTGCAACCGTAAACTGAAAGCCTTTCAGGCATATATGAGAATTTGTGCATTATTCTCTGTCTCCATCGCTGCGACTGAACTTCACGTGGGTTGTGTCCCGAGGTGTGAAGGGTAAAGAGTGAGAATCCGCATGAGTCCCAGCACCTTACCCTGCTTCCGGATTTTCCGTGAGATTCATCCTGGATATCAAAGCACGCGCAGGTAGGGCATACATATGCACAGGCTCCGCAACCTATGCACCTGAGCGATTGCCTGGCCCACTCCTCGCTTTCAAAAAATTTATCGAGCTTATTCCTGATCTCCGTGTGGCTGAACCTTGCAGGCAGGCTGGCCAGATACTTGTCCTTCTCAATGCCCGGGTCCTTTTCAAACAGTTCAGGGGCAGCAGCCATTACGGCACCTCCTTTTTCCGTTATGATCTCTGCGAGGTAATCGCCACCTTCTCCTGCCAGGGTTAAAAGAATATCGCTCCCCTCAGTGTTACCGGGGTTACCCCCGACAGATGTACAGAAACAATATTCATCGGCCCTGCTGCAGCTGAAAGATATTAATGTCGTCTTTGCAACCCTGGCATTAAATATTTCGTCCTTTGAATCCCAGTTGAAAATTGCACCAAGCTCACCTTTTCCAACAGCATCACAGGGCCTGATTCCCCAGATAACAGACTCGTGAACAGGCTGGATATCCACAGGTTTGACACCGATCCCATCTTTATTTTTCTCAAAGTCGAGAATCTTCTCCGTCCTTGGGAACGTTACTTCCTTGGACGACTGGGTTGTCTGGATATAATCGCCGGAAATCAAGCTGAAATCGTTCACGATACGGAAAGAGGTCTTTCCATTCCTGGTCACGGGAGCGTAAACCACCTTATTCTTTGCGACCAGGGCATCAAAGAGTTTCTTCAGTGAATCTTTCCGGATAAATCTTTTTTCGATATTCATGTTTTATCTGATAAAATTTTCCTTGTCGTCGGGTTTGAATGTTGACATGAGATGGTCGCCGGATAATACTGGCTGGTAGCCTCCGAAGTGCTTCCTGGCGTCTTCGATCATCCTCTTGTTAAGAAGGTTGAACGGAATTGCCAGCGGGCAGGCATTAGCGCAGGCATCGCAGTCGATGCATCTCCCTACCAGGTGAACGGCCCTCATGATATGCCACTGCAGGTTACCGGATGCATGTGAAGGCACCGGGATCCACTGAGGCTGGTTGTATTCAACCGTGCAGCGGTGGCAGTAACACATGGGGCAGGCGGCCCTGCATGCATAGCATTTAAAGCAGGGCTCGAGCTCTTTCAGCCAGAACTGCCATCTTTCACTGACTGTCATTTTATCGAGCTTTTCAAGCATGTCCCTGTTCTTCTGGTCAATTTCGAGCTGGAACTGGTGAATATATTTCTCGACCTCAGAAAGATTTCCGAAGTCAATCAGCCTGCTTTCCGGAGTAATCCCGATCACCTTAATACCAGAATCGGAGACCTGGTTCTCACGTGCAAGCTGGACAAGGCTGCGCATCACGGGGAGAGTGGCAGAAATACCCATCATCCCTTTTTCCTTTACCTCTTGTTTCGTTACATAAACCGCCAGGTTCTGAATGCAGGAGCTGTCGAAAACCAGTCCTTCCGCATCCTCGGGTTTTTCTGCGAAGAGAGCTCTTTTGGTTCCGGCAGTACCTGTCGTATAGCCGATAAATACTTTTACAGTACCCGAGCCCAGGAGCTCCCTGACTTTATTCTTAAGCTCATCCATTGGTAACCTCTTTAGAATGGTGATTCAATATTCTTCTGTATTCCTCATAAGGCCCGAGTGCCCTGATATCCGTTACAGTCGAATTGACAACTTCGGCCCATTTTGCTCCTTCGGCAGCCGAGACCCACGAGAATTTAATTCTCTGCATATCGATCCCCATCAGGTTGCAAAGGTCGCGGAACATGATCCACCGTCTCCTGGCATGGAAGTTTCCGGAGGTATAGTGACAGTCATTCGGATGGCATCCCGAGACAATAATTCCATCGGCGCCTTCGTCAAATGCTTTGATAAGGAGCATGTAATCGATCCTCCCGGTACAGGGGAAACGTATTATCCTAACATTGGATGCATATTTTATACGACTTGTTCCTGTCAGGTCCGCACCGGCGTATGTACACCAGTTACAGACAAATGCGACAATTTTTGGTTCAAATTCAGCCATTCAGCAAAATATTAATATTCATTCAATAAAGCCATTACTTCAGAATAGACCTGGTCGTGCGTGTAACCCTGAATGTCAATTGCCTTGGTACGGCAGAAGGCGACACAGGTTCCGCAACCCTGGCACAAACCGGGGTTCACTTTTGCAATCTTTTTGATAAGCTCCCCGTTCCTGGTCTTTATTTCCTCCCATCCAATAGCCTGGTAAGGGCAGGTCGATATGCAAAGTCCGCAGCCGACACAAATAGAGTACACTGGTGCGGGCTGCCTGTTGACAGCTGCAATTAATGGTTCGCGTGTAAGTTCATCCTGTGAGAAGAGTGCGGCAACCTTGACGGCAGCACCTGAGGCCATTGCCACGGATTCAGGTATATCTTTGGGAGCCTGGCACGCTCCTGCTAGGAAAATACCTGCAGTGTTCGTCTCGACAGGCTTCAGCTTAGGATGGGCCTCTGCGAAAAAGTGATAGGCGTCGTAAGATACATGAAGTTTCTGTGCAAGTGTTTCAGATCCTTCATTAGCAACACCGGCTGAAGCCAGGACCACCATATCTGCTTCAATCTCAACAGGCATCGCCCCGAGAAGTGTATCGGCACCTTTTACAATAAGCTTACCATTCTTTTCATATATTTTTGATACCCTGCCTCTTATGTAATTCACTCCGTCTTCCTCAATCGCCCTCCTGACGAACTCCTCGTAATCCTTCCCCCCTGCCCTGATGTCCATATAGAAAACATATGACTTCCCGCCATGCACCTTATGCTGGTAGAGCATCGCGTGCTTTGCAGTGTACATACAGCATATCTTGGAACAATATGGAATTCCCTTTGCCGGGTCCCTTGATCCCGCGCAGGCTATAAATACTATCTTTTCGGGAATTTTCCCGTCAGACGGCCTTTTTATCTCCCCAAGGGTAGGCCCAGACGCTGAAGCAAGTCGTTCATACTGAAGACCTGTAATCACATCGGGATATTTGCCATAGCCATATTCGGGGAAGAAATCGGGTTGCTTTACGCTGAAGCCTGTCGCGAGGACGATGGCACCTATTTCATGTTCAACAATCTGATCCTCCTGGTCAAACCTTATGGCTTTAGTCGGGCAGACGATCTCACAAACCTTGCATTTACCCTTAATATAATAGGTGCAATGTTCCCTGTCGATCACGGGCTTGTTTGGAACAGCCTGGGGAAAAGGAACATATATTGCGGTCCTGTTACCAAGCTTTTCATTGAATTCGCTTGGTATTTTCTTAACGGGGCATTTGGTTATGCAGGTTCCGCATCCTGTACAAAGCTTTTCATCAAGGCTTTTAGACTTCCTGCGGATCCTCGCCTTGAAATTGCCTATGAATCCTTCGAGGCTTTCCAGCTCGGCATAAGTATAAAGCGTGATATTCGGATGCTGGGCAACCTCAACCATCCTGGGTGTAAGGATGCACTGTGAGCAATCGAGCGTGGGAAAAGTTTCCGACAGCTGTGACATATGGCCGCCAATGGAGGCCTCTTTCTCTACCAGGATGACCTTATGCCCGGTGTTGGCTATATCGAGACTGGCCTGGATTCCTGCAATTCCGCCACCTATAACAAGGGCCGTTTTTGTAACAGGAACTTTGATTGAATCGAGTGAGTTGTTCTTTTTCACTTTTTCAACGAGTGTCCTGACAAGATCAATAGCCTTTTCTGTTGTAGCTTCACCTTTTTCGTGAACCCATGAGCAATGCTCGCGAAGGTTGGCCATTTCGCACATAAAAGGATTGAGCCCGGCTTCCGCACATGCTTTCCTGAACGTTGGTTCATGCATTCTGGGTGAGCATGAGGCAACTACCACACCGGTAAGTCCTTTTTCAGCAATAGCTGCCTTTATAAGGCTTTGCCCGGGGTCGGAGCACATGTACTTATAGTCAATACTGTGGACCACACCGTCGTATCCGCCAGCAACCTGTGCGACCTTCTCACAATCGACGGTTGCACTTATATTCTCACCGCAATGGCAAACAAATACTCCAATTTTTGACATATTATGTTTCCTGACTTAATTACTACTTAATATTAACCGGGATAAAATGCCTCTGAAGGCCCAGTTTCTTTCTTTCGATTCCCATTGCCAGACCGACAACCTGTGAAACATAAAGCACCGGCATTTTTAATTTCTCACCCAGGTAATCGTTAATTGCTTCCCTCCTCATATCCAGGTTTGAATGGCACATCGGGCATGCAACAATAACTGCCTCCGCACCACGGTCGGCGGCGTCTTTCATTATCTCTCCCGACAGGCGTCCTACAGAGCTGGTACGGGAGACAGACAGTCCGGCCCCGCAGCACTCAGTCTTAAACGCCCAGTCGACAGGTGTCGCACCTGCTTTAAGCATCAGCTCATCCATTGTCTGTGGATCCTCTTCACGGTCGAACTGGAGAATTGAATGAGGTCTCACCAGCAGGCAGCCATAATAGCAGGCCACCTTGTGATCGAAAGGCTTTGCAATTTTCCCTTCAAGGTTAGGAAGGATGTACTTATCGAGGAACTGGATAATATTGATTATCTCAACGGTCCCTTTATAGCCCAGGTTATTCTCCTCCACGACCGCTTTTGCAAGCTCCGGGCGGTTTGCGAGTTCATGCTTTGTCACCTTCAGCCTGCTGTAGCATGCTGCACAGGGTACCAACACCTCGGTCATTTCCTGGGCTTCAGCCAGTGAAAGAATCCTTGCCGGCAGGGCGACTGACAGTTCCTTGTTCAGGTTATGTGCAGCCGTCGCACCGCAGCAATTCCAGTCGTGAATTTCCTTAATTTCTATACCACAGGCTTCTGCAACCGCAAGAACCGACTCTGTATATTCCCTTGATGAGCCTTTGAGGGAACATCCCGGATATAAACCTATTGTCATATCAGCTTTTTTTCTTGTTCGATTTGTTGAAAAATGATGCCACCCCTCTCCTGTCCCTGATCATTTCGGGAAAGATATTCAGCTTGCCTCTTAAAAGCATTTTGGGCGCAAGGACCATATCCTGCATTATCTTGAGGGTCCTTGCCTTATAGTCGACAAGCAGGCCAATTTCGTAAAGACGGCCGGAATACTTTATCGAATCGAGGAATGACTTGTGGAATGCAAGTATTTTCTTCGCATCAGGATGCACCTTCTTTTCCCTGAGGGATTTCTGCCTCAGATAATCCATCATCTGCGGAATATCTATGCTCATAGGGCACCTGGCATAGCACATTTCACAAGTAAGGCATACCCATATCGAGAATGATCTTAGCACTTTCTCTTCAAGCCCGGGATCGCCGGTCTGAAGCATCCTCATTAAAAAGCTTGGCGGAAAATCCATCTCTTCCGAAAGCGGGCAGCCGGCGGAACATTTTCCGCACTGGTAGCACTTGTTTACAGTTACACCGGTTCCATCCTGAATTTCTGCCTGAAGCCCCGTGGTCGAAACATGACCTGTTTCTGTGCTCATATTTTGCCTTTTTTCAATTTGTGTTATTCAAATAACAAATGTAGATTAAATATTTTCAACATGTGTGTAATCGTGCACGCTTAAACCTTCCACAAAAAAAATATCTGTTAAAAACAGTTAAATGCATTATCATTTATAAACTATTGTAAAATATTTAATATCAGTCATATATCATTGCAAAAAAATAAAACATGCAGAATATAAAAATGATATATTTTTCACCCTGAATTTGATGATTCTTGTCATTTTAAATATTGATATATGTCATTAATCACGGAAGGTGTTGTCGAAATCGCTGACTTGCAAAATATTGACATAAGATATAAGCACCTGATACTGGAATATTTATCAGTGAAAGCGAAATGCTTCCTTTTTTATTTGCCGGAATTTTTATCTTTAAGCGAGATAAATCATGGCAGAATCTGGATGTGATATATATCACCTCAATCTTCTGTTAGTGATTTCACAAAGCAGAAATATTATCATAATTTTGTGCGACTTTGAAAATAAACCTGTCAGATTATGAGTAATGAATGGTTAATTCTTTTCTTCCTGGTAGGAGCAATTTTTGTGGGAGGTGTCCTGCTGCTTGCCAGGGCAATTACACCCAAATCCACCAACCCGGTAAAGTACGACCCTTATGAATGCGGAATCCCGACAAAAGGAGTTACCTGGCTTCAGTTCAACGTTGGCTATTACCTCTTCGCAATCCTCTTTCTCGTGTTTGATGTTGAGACGGTACTGGTATTTCCCTGGGCCGTGGTGATGAAGGAGATTGGAATTCTTGCCTTTGTTGAAATAGTGATTTTCTTTCTGATACTGGGCCTGGGATTGTTGTATGCCTGGAAAAAACATGCACTTGTATGGGAATAAAAGGAATGAAGAAGGAAGAGTTCAGGGACAATGAAACCCTTGAACTCCTGAGGGAATCAGGAACGAATGTTCTGTTAACGACAATAGACGACGTCATAAACTGGGGCAGGAAAAATTCTCTCTGGCCCCTGACATTCGCGACCAGCTGCTGTGGCATTGAAATGATGGCCACTGGAGCACCTCGTCACGATTTTGCCAGGTTTGGCATGGAGGTTTACCGCGCCAGTCCAAGACAGGCAGACGTGATTGTAGTGGCCGGCACGATCGTCAACAAGATGGCACCCGTTCTGAAGAGGCTTTACGACCAGATGTCGGAGCCCAAGTACGTTGTTGCCATGGGCGCCTGTGCAATTTCAGGAGGGCCCTTCTTTCTAAACTCGTACAGCGTTATTAAGGGAGTTGAGCACGTCATCCCTGTTGACGTTTATGTCCCGGGCTGCCCCCCGAGGCCGGAGGCGCTTCTGTACGGCATGCTGCAGCTGCAGCGTCTTATTGAGACGGAAAGTATCAAGTCGCGTAAGCGCAGGAACGAGACCCACAATTCAAAATAATTCAAGTAACCTTCGAATGGATAAAAAGCAGCTGGGAGATTTCGTAAAATCTCTGGAACCAAATGCCGAAGTAAAGGAAGGCAAACAATATGCTGAAATAACTATCCCTCCTTCCGGGCTGCATTCGCTTGCGAAGAAGCTCAGGGAAAGTGAAGAGGCATTATTCGATTACCTCATCTCCATTACCGGTGTTGACTATGGAAAGGAACTCGGAGCGACTTACCATCTTAACTCGACGATACACGGTCACATTATCGTCATTAAGGTTAAGACTCCCGACAGGGAAAACCCGGTGCTTGATTCGGTAACGGATATCTGGGCATCTGCCGAATTTCTTGAACGTGAAGTATATGACCTCCTGGGCATAAGGTTCAACAACCATCCCGACCTGAGGAGACTCTTCCTCGACAGCTCCTGGGGCTACCCGCTGCGTAAAGACTATGTTGATGATATAAATATTGTCACTAAATAAGTATGGAAGAGATTGTAAGAGATACTATAATAGGCGAACAGGAGGAGTATGTGATAAACATGGGGCCGCAACATCCGTCAACACACGGGGTGCTGAGGCTTGTCGTATCACTGAAAGGCGAAATCGTTAAGAACGTCCAGCCGCACGTCGGCTATATCCACAGGGGTATTGAAAAGATGTGCGAAAGCATCACCTACCCACAGATAATTCACCTTACCGACAGAATGGATTACTTCTCTGCCAATATCAATAATGAGGCTGTTGCTCTCTGTGTTGAAAAAGCACTGGAGGTTGAGATCCCCGACAGGATCAAAGTAATCAGGACCATCGTGTCGGAACTTACAAGGATTCAGTCGCACCAGCTCTTCTGGGCTTCATTCGGAATGGACCTTGGAGGACTGACATGCTTCTTTTATGGGCTTCGCGACAGGGAGAAAATTCTAGATATTTTCGAGGAGACCACCGGGGGAAGGATGATAAACAGCTATAATTGCCCGGGCGGCCTTATGTACGATATTCATCCCAACTTCCAGAAAAGGACCCGGGAATTCATAAAGTATTTCAGGAAGGTTCTACCCGAGTACGATTCGATTCTGACAGGCAATGTCATTTTCAGGGAAAGGACTGCCGGTATCGGGCATCTTTCGCTTCAGGATGCAATTTCTTTCGGGATCACAGGGCCTACCGGGAGAGCATCGGGCTTTTCGTGTGACATAAGAAAACACGAGCCATACTCAGCTTACGACAGGGTGAAGTTTAATGAGGTGCTTTATAACGAAGGAGATACATATCACAGGTATCTTGCAAGGGTCGAGGAGATGAGAGAATCGATGAATATAATCGACCAGCTGATTGACAATATACCGGAAGGCCCGTTTGCCGTGAAAATGAAACCTGTTATTAAGCTCCCGGAAGGAGAATACTTCCAGAGGGTGGAAACAGCAAGGGGTGAGCTGGATGTATTTATCATCAGCGACGGTAACAAAAATCCCTACAGAATCAAGTTCAGATCTCCCAACTTTGTCAACCTGGGAGTACTGAACCATGTTTCGAGGGATTTCAAGATTGCCGACCTGGTTGCAATAAGCGGCTCTCTCGACCTTGTGATACCGGATATTGACAGGTAGAGTGAGAAGAGTACTTAAAGTACTTGGAGTACTTGGAGTACTTAAAGTTTAGAGTATAGAGTATAGAGTTAAGAGTTAAGGATACCATAATAATATGCGATTTGATATGATTGCAAATATGATAGCGGCGCTGAGCGGGCCATGGTGGAAGGTCCTTTACGACTTTTCATCGCTGACAAAAGCCATTGACGGGGGATTGAAGAATGCCATGTCGCCTTTCTGGGTTGTTGTTACCGAGATGGTGATAATAGGCATACTGATTCTTCTTTTCTATGCCCTCATCGGTTTGTTTCTTGTTTATGCTGAGAGGAAAGTTTGTGCTTTTATGCAGAACAGGCTTGGTCCGAACAGGGTCGGGCCCTTCGGGATATTCCAGACCATCGCCGACCTGATAAAGCTGTTATTCGTTGAGCTGGTTCCAATAAAAAATGCTGATAAGTTCCTTTTCAACCTGGCACCTTTCATAGTAATCATCGCGTCATTCCTGGCTATTGCTGCCATCCCCTTTGCCAATGGCCTGCATGCCATTGATCTTAATATAGGTGTGTTCTATGTTGTGGCAGTCTCTGCAATGGGTGTTGTAGGTATTCTTCTTGCCGGGTGGTCAAGCAACAATAAATATTCGCTTATCGGTGCGATGAGAAGCGGGGCCCAGATAGTCAGCTACGAGCTTTCTGTCGGACTCGCGCTTGTAACTGTCGTTATTCTTGCAGGATCGATGCAGCTGTCTGATATTGTGGAGGCACAGAGGACAGGATGGTTTATTTTCAGAGGGCATATCCCGGCATTTATTGCCTTTATTGTGTTCCTTATCTCGAGTACGGCAGAGACCAACCGCGGACCCTTCGACCTCGCAGAAGCGGAATCGGAGCTGACCGCAGGCTTTCACACCGAATATTCGGGTATCAAGTTCGCCTTCTTCTTCCTTGCAGAATACATGAACATGTTCATTGTTGCATCAATTGCTGCAACGGTATTTCTTGGCGGATGGATGCCATTTCATGTTGGTCACTGGGAAGCATTTAACAGCGTGATGGACTGGATACCACCATTTATCTGGTATATAGGTAAAACATTCTTCGTGATCTTCATGATGATGTGGTTCAAATGGACCTTCCCGAGATTAAGGATCGACCAGCTCCTTACCCTTGAGTGGAAGTACCTTCTGCCGATAAATCTTGTGAACGTATTATTTATGGCTTTCATTGTTCTGATGGGATGGCATTTCTAGAAGAATACATAATTGGATTATTGTTTTATAATGAGCATTAAGTTAGAGTCGGCCCCCCTTCCCAGCCTTCACCCAAAGGGGAAGGAGCCTGGTTCCGATCATTTCCCTCTTGGGGGAAACAGGATAGGGGGTTGATTTTTACACAATGATATTTATAATACAAAAAGTCAAGATTGAAAATAGAGTAAAAGACACTAGTACAGTATATTTATGAACAGTGTAACACAATATTTCAAAGAGATAATACAGGGCGTCTGGTCGCTGATGAAAGGCATGCGAGTGACCGGGGGCTACTTTGTAAGTCCTGGCAAGATTGTAACCCAGAAATACCCCGGCAACCGAAAGGACCTGGTGATGTTCGACAGGTTCAAGGGAGAGGTTATCATGCCGCACAATGAGAATAATGAACATAAATGCACCGGTTGCGGGATATGCGAGATCAACTGTCCTAACGGTTCGATCGAGGTCATATCCAAGACAATAATGACCGAGGATGGCAAGAAGAAACGTGCTATCGACAAACATATCTATCGTCTTGGAATGTGCACCTTCTGCGGACTTTGCGTTAAGACATGTCCTTCCAATGCCCTTGCATTCGGGCAGGAGTTTGAGCATGCCGTGTTTAACAGGAAGCTTCTCATAAAGCAATTAAATAAACCGGGTTCACAATTAATGAAAGGAGTTGAGTAATGACTGCTAACCAGATAATGTTCGTACTGTTTGCTGCCATGATCGTTATATTCTCGGTCCTGACAGTCACCACCAGAAGGATCCTTCGGGCAGCGGTCTACCTTCTGTTCGTCCTGGTTTCAACTTCAGGCCTCTATTTCATGCTTGACTACCAGTTCATGGCTGCGGTTCAGCTTACTCTTTACGCCGGGGGCATAGTTGTCCTTATAATTTTCTCAATTCTTCTGACAAGCCATATAAGCCAGAAATTTGAAATAGTTGAACTGAAAAAGATGATCTTTTCGGCACTTGCAGCTCTTGCAGGTGCGATAGTGTGCATAATCACGATTCTCGATTATAATTTTTCAGCAACAGCTGAAGCAGCTAAAGAGGTCAACATGAGGCTGATCGGGAGAAGCCTGCTCTCTGTCGGTGCCGATGGTTATGTACTTCCCTTTGAAGTTATTTCCATACTTCTGATCGCAGCAATGGTAGGTGCCATTGTTGTGGCAAAGAAAAGCGGGCCAAAGAAATCTGAATCTGAAAACTTAACCAATCAATAATATGAACTCAGGGATACCATTGCAGTATTTTCTGGTACTCGCGACAATTATGTTCTTTGTCGGGGTGTACGGCTTCCTGACACGTCGCAACCTTATTACGATCCTTATGTCAGTTGAGCTGATTCTCAACTCTGTAAATATAAACCTGATGGCATTCAACAGGTACCTCTTCCCCCATAAGCTAGAAGGGATGTTTTTCAGCCTGTTTGTAATCGCCGTAGCTGCATCTGAGGCAGCGGTGGCAATAGCAATCATAATAAATATCTACAGGCGGTTTACGACGATCAATGTCGAGGATGTTCACGAAATGAGATATTAACGACTAATAACTGGATATGACTAATTTCGGCTATACAATCTGGATCCCGCTCATTCCCTTCCTGGTTTTCCTGCTGTTGGGTCTGGGGGGCCACAAACTGAAGGCCAGGCTGTCGGGGCTTATCGGAACCTCCGGGCTGGGCCTGGTTACCCTCCTCTCCTATATAACTGCTTACCTGTATTTTTTCTCATCGGGTAAGGGTGAAGGCACTTTCCAGAAGATACAGGCATTCAATACCACATGGCTTCAGTTCACTGATAAGCTTCATATTGACCTGGGTGTTCTCCTTGATCCCATTTCAGTCATGATGCTTGTCGTGATTAGCACGGTGTCGTTTATGGTTCATATATACAGCATTGGTTATATGAAAGGTGAGAAAGGTTATGAGAGGTTTTTCTCGTTCCTTTCACTTTTCACGTTCTCGATGCTTGGACTTGTCCTTGCCACAAATATATTCCAGATGTATATATTCTGGGAGCTCGTTGGAGTTTCATCCTACCTCCTGATCGGTTTCTATTATGAAAGACCTTCTGCAGTCAGGGCTGCAAAGAAAGCATTTATTGTCACAAGGTTTGCCGACATGGGATTCCTTATAGGTATCCTTATGCTTTCTTTTATCACCGGCACTTTTGATTTCAAGACTCTTACCGACCCGGCAGGTACGGCAATTACCCAGGGTGCAGGAGCCGCATTTCTCGGTCTTTCAGTGATGACATGGTCGATGATATTTGTCTTCATGGGCGGCGTCGGTAAATCGGCAATGATGCCTTTTCACATATGGCTTCCCGATGCAATGGAGGGCCCGACTCCAGTTTCGGCACTAATCCATGCAGCAACGATGGTTGTTGCGGGTGTTTACCTGGTGGCTCGTATGTTTCCTATTTATACCATTTCTGCACCAAAGGCTCTTGAAGTCGTGGCATGGGTCGGGGCACTTTCCTCGCTGTTTGCCGCGATAGTGGCGTGTACCCAGACAGATATAAAAAGGGTACTTGCCTATTCAACAATGTCGCAGATCGGTTACATGATGCTGGCACTTGGCGTCTCGGGTTACGGGGGCCATGAAGGACTTGGCTATATGGCCTCAATGTTCCACCTCTTTACTCATGCAATGTTCAAGGCACTGCTCTTCCTTGGTGCCGGGGCAATAATCCATGCTGTCCACAGCAACTATATGACCGACATGGGAAGCCTCAGGAAATACCTGCCTGTTACACATGCGACTTTCCTTATTGCCTGCCTGACGATAGCCGGTATACCGCCTCTTTCAGGATTCTTCAGCAAGGATGAGATACTTGCTGCGGCATTTGAGCATAACAAGATTTTATGGGCCATAGAATACCTGGTTGCAGGACTTACCGCTTTCTATATGTTCAGGCTCTATTTCAATGTTTTCTGGGGAAAGGATACTCATTATCATCACGAACCGCATGAAGCTCCCGCGGTTATGACAATACCCCTTATAATTCTTGCTACCGGGTCGGTCGTGGCAGGTTTCATTCCTTTTAACAGGCTTGTCACCACCGACGGAAAGGTGTTTGAATCGGAAATTGAACTCATTGTTGCGATTCCTTCGGTCCTGATAGGCCTGGCCGGGATATTTATAGCCTGGATAATGTATAAGAAAGAGACTTCGATTCCCGACAGAATTGCATCAACATTCAGATACTCATATAAATGGGCATATAACAAATTTTATTTTGATGAGCTTTATCTTTTTGTTACCAGGAATATCATTTTCAGGTATATATCCGCACCGATAGCATGGTTCGACAGGCATATTGTAGATGGAACAATGAACAGGATTGCCGAAGTTACACAACAGGTGTCTTTCAGGATCCGGGGATTCCAGTCAGGCCAGCTGCAGAAGTATGCTTTTGTGTTTGTTTCGGGTGCGGTCGGCCTGGCATTATTAATTATTTATCTCTGGAAGTAGTTTCAGAAAAGCAGGTTTAAGATGAATATATTATCTCTATTTGTAATTATCCCGGTACTGACAATAACAGGGATCGTTCTTGTGAAGGATGTAAAACGGACAAAGCTGGTAGCCGCCATAGGTATGGGAATCCAGCTGATCATGTCAGCGGTGCTGATCTTTCTGTACCTTTCCCAGCGTCGTGCCGGAAATACCGATGAAATGCTGTTTGTGAGTAATGTGTTATGGTTTAAAAGCCTGAACATAGCTTATGCAGTAGGAGTTGATGGCATTTCTGTCGCAATGATCGGACTGACATCGATAGTTGTCTTTGCAGGTATCTTTGCATCGTGGGAAGTGGAATTCCTCAGAAAGGAGTTTTTTATCTCACTGATATTGCTGGCAACCGGGGTCTTCGGTTTCTTTATCTCTATCGATCTCTTCACAATGTTCCTCTTCTATGAGCTTGCTGTCATTCCGATGTATCTGCTTATCGGGATATGGGGTACCGGCCCGAAGGATTATTCGGCAATGAAGCTGACCCTTATGCTGATGGGCGGTTCGGCACTGCTGCTTGTCGGTCTGCTTGGAATCTATTTCAATTCGGCTCCGGGCGGGGGTAAATTGACTTTCAATATTCTCGAGATATCAAAGGTTACTATGCCGATGTCGGCACAGAGGCTCTTCTTCCCTCTCACGTTTGTAGGATTCGGTGTTCTTGGTGCATTGTTTCCTTTCCACACATGGTCGCCCGACGGTCATGCCTCCGCTCCTACTGCCGTATCAATGCTGCATGCCGGCGTTCTGATGAAGCTCGGTGGCTATGGCGCCTTCAGGGTGGCTATTTTCCTAATGCCCCAGGCTGCAAAAGAACTTTCCTGGATTTTTATTATCCTCACTTCCATAAGTGTCGTTTATGGCGCATTCGGTGCCATAGTTCAAAAGGACCTCAAATATATCAACGCGTACTCATCTGTCAGTCATTGCGGGCTTGTTCTTTTCGCTGTTCTTATGATGAACAAAACAGCTATGGACGGTGCAATAATCCAGATGATTTCACATGGTCTGATGACGGCTCTCTTCTTCGCCCTTATCGGGATGATTTACGGACGCACGCACACGAGGATGATCAACGAAATGGGCGGACTCATGAAGGTGATTCCCTTCCTTTCGGTCTGCTATGTTATCGCTGGTCTTGCATCGCTTGGCCTTCCTGGTCTAAGCGGTTTCGTAGCTGAGATGACAATCTTTGTAGGTGCATTCCAGCATACCGATACCTTCCACAGGGTTGTCACCATTATGGCAATCTCATCGATTGTAATTACAGCGGTTTACATTCTGAGGGTTGTGGCGATACTGCTCCTGGGTCCTTCAACAAATGAGCATTACGACCATCTTAAAGATGCAAAATGGTATGAAAGGGTATCGGCTGTGACTCTTATTGGTTCTGTTGCCGCAATCGGCCTTGCTCCTTTCTGGCTTTCGTCCATGATCGGGGTCAGCCTGCAGCCAATCGTCGACAGGATAATGGCAATTATACCAATGTAACCTGAATATATTTACAGTAATATCATAATATGAGCTTAGATAATCTTTTAATAATGAGGCATGAATTGCTGTTGACTCTTGCAGCACTGCTGGTGCTGTCGGCAGAGATCTTCACGGGCCCTCATGGTAAAAAACAGATTGGCATCTTTTCTGTGATTCTTTTTGCACTGATAACGGCTGCCGGTTTCCTGCCGGTTAAATACGGAACACTTTTCGGGGGAATGTATGTTGCTTCTGCAACTACCGTGCTGATGAAGAACATCATCAACATCGGGGCTCTCCTGGTATTCGTACAGTCTGTATCCTGGCTTGGAAAAGAAGAGAACAGGGAAAGGATCAGCGAGTACTTCATCCTGCTGATATCAACTCTTGCAGGCATGAACTTCATGATTTCATCGGGGCACTTCCTGATGTTCTACATCGGGATTGAACTGGCCACAATTCCTGTTGCGGCCCTTTCGGCATATGACAGGTACAGGAATACTTCTGCAGAAGCCGGAATCAAGCTCATATTGTCTTCGGCCCTGTCATCCGGAATCCTGATCTACGGTTTGTCAATGATCTATGGAACAACAGGCACTTTGTATTTCGCCGAAATACAGAAGGTATTCACTGGCAATAACCTCCAGGTACTCGGTTTCATATTTTTCTTCGCAGGAATGGCATTCAAGATTTCAATTGTTCCTTTCCACCTCTGGACGGCAGATGTTTACGAAGGTTCCCCTGTAAATATAACTTCCTATCTTTCAGTAATATCTAAAGGGTCAGCCGTATTTATCTTCATGATAATTCTTTTCACCGTCTTTCCGGTTATTATGGGATCGTGGCAAAAGACTATCTATGTCACCTCCGTTCTGACAATGACAATAGGAAACCTTTTTGCAATCAGGCAGCAGAACATAAAAAGGTTTCTCGCTTTTTCTTCAATTTCGCAGGCCGGTTACATATTGCTCGGGCTTATCGGAGGAAACCAGCTGGGGATGGCATCGGTAATTTACTATGTACTGGTCTACATTTTTTCCAACCTCGGTGCATTCGGTGTTGTTGCAGCCATTTCAAATGCTTCAGGGAAAGAGAATATCAGCGATTATAACGGGCTCTACCATACTAATCCAAGGCTCAGCCTTATAATGACACTTTCACTATTCTCACTTGCAGGTATTCCCCCGGTTGCAGGCTTTTTCGGCAAGTTCTTCCTCTTCACTGCTGCAGCGCAGAAAGGATTTTACCTGCTTGTCCTGATCGCCGTTCTGAACACAATTATTTCACTGTACTACTACCTGCTGGTTGTTAAAGCGATGTTCATCAATAAGTGTGATACACCGATAGGGACATTCAGGAGCGATTCGCTGACCAGGATAGCACTTCTTGCATGCGTTGCAGGTATCTTTGCGATGGGATTCGCAAGTGTGATTTTTGAACTGATCAGGAATCTTAGTTACGGAGTCTGATAATAAAACAGGATATGGTACTTACAAATGCTAAACATATTATTACCGAGATTGACGGCACACGCTGCACCGTAGTCGAAACAGGGGCATCAATTGAAAGAGCAGCTTTTCTGAGGGATCTTCTCGAATTCAACAAGCTGGAAGTTAAAGAATTGAAGGAACCACAGGCTGCTGAGGGACCAGGGGATAATTATACGATTGGTGTTACTGACCTTTCCTTTAACCCGGTATTCGCAGTTTATGAATGCCAGCTTAAGACAAAAGAGGGAGGCTATGTAACCCCGGGTTACTGGCGCCAGGAATGTGTCGACTGCGATAACAGGTACTGGATAAAGCGAAAAATTGTGAAAAAACCGTCAGAACCAAACGAGGTTCTTCAATAGTCTTTGTATCCCCGGATTAATTCCCAAGTTCCCTTTTAATAAGTTCAACGAAACCCTCGATATCCTCTTCGGTAGTATCCCAGCTGGTCATCCACCTGTACTCCGTTCTCATTTCATCCCATGGATAGAAGAAGTAATGGTTACGCAGTTGTTCGGCCACTTCTGAAGGAATAATGACAAAGATCCCGTTTGCCTCAACCTTCTGGGTAACCTTCAGTCCCTTAATATCGCTGATCTTCTCATAAAGGAGCCTGGCCATCCTGTTTGAATGTGTTGCACATCTTTTCCAGAGATCATTTCTGAAAAACGCAATGTACTGGGCTGAGATAAACCTCATCTTGGATGCAAGATGCATCCCCTGCTTTCTTACATACTTGAAATTCTCCGATAAGCCAGGTTTCAGGAAGCAGACTGCCTCACCGAACATCATCCCGTTCTTGGTTCCTCCAAACGAGAGAATGTCTGCTCCTGCATCGGTGGTGAATGCTTTAAAGGGCTGGTTAAGAGCCACTGCAGCATTGGATATCCTAGCCCCGTCGATGTGAAGGAGCATATTGTTTGCATGGGCATAATCTGCGAGTGTCTTTATTTCGGAAGGGGTATAAACCGTACCCATTTCCGTTGACTGGGTGACGGATATGATGCCGGGTTGTGAATGATGTTCAAAACCGAAACCATGGACATGTTTTTTTACAAGGTCAACTGTAAGCTTCCCGTCAGGAGTATCGACAGGCAGTACTTTGCAGCCTGAGAATTTTTCAGGAGCCCCGCACTCATCAGTCTGGATGTGGGCAGTGGAGCTTGTTATGATCGAGTTCCACGACCTCGTAACACCTGTTACTGCAAGTACGTTGGCCGCTGTACCGGTAAATACGAAAAACACATCAGCATCCTGACCGAGATGTTCCCTGAATATCCTGATTGCCTCCTCGGTATATTCGTCGTCACCATAACCTACAACATGTCCTTTATTCACAGCTTCCACCTCTTTAAGTATATCGGGGTGGACCCCTGCATTGTTGTCACTCGCAAAACCCCTTTTCACTATTACTTCCTTCATATTTGAGCCATTGCATTTAAATTTTAACAGCGTCTGTCGCCTGTAACCAGTGCTGGGAACACTCATGTAATGACAGGATGTGCCTTCCCCGTGTTCCCGGCAAAAGCCCCTGGTCGCATGCTGTCAACCTCCTCTTAAATTCCTAGCGGCCTACGATTTTTCCCATGTATTCGCGGGCGAGCTTAACCTGGTTGTGAACATACTCGATGCCTGCCCTGGTATGGTCGGCATTAAGTATGGGGTGGCACAGTTCGAAGGTAAAATAACCCTCGTAGCCTATTTCGTTCATAAGACCAATATAATGCTCATAGTCAGGAATTTTACCTCCTGCATAATAATCCAGCACGACTGGCTGGACCTTTCCCGCCTGGTCGCGGTAGTACTCTCCTCCGAAGTGAGAATGAACCTGCAGTTTGCCGACTGTCCTGACAGCGTTGGCTACATAGTCTTTATCGAGATTATCCATTATAGGAAGGTCGAGACAGATCTTGAGCCATGGTGAATTGACCTCCTTAACCAGGTCGAGCGCGTCTTTCCATGTCCTGATGAGCGGTGCATGATTCTGAAGTGCCATTGTGATCCCGAATTCCTCTCCCATTTTTGCAGCTTCTTTAAGGCAGTCCTTAACAAAGTTCCACCTGTCGAGCCTGGTCGTGTATGGATATTGACCCTGGAAGGAATAATGTTCGCCCCTTGTAAGATCGTAGGTTCCTACACCCTCATGAATTACAACACCGGGCCATGCTGCAAAAAGCCTGACAACCTTTGCACCGAGATCTTTGGCAAGTTTTGCCGTTTCCCTGACCATGAGCAACTGGCACTCGCGGTGCTCCGGCACAGGGCTCGAAAAATCATTATTTGCGGCCACTGCCGGAATTTCAAGGCCATATTTCTGGATTGAATTGACCATATCGTCTCTCTTCTTCTTGTCGAGATCAACAGGACATCCCATCGGACGTTTGTTGTCAAGCTCCACTCCGTCGAAGGAAAATTCCTTTGCCTGTTTGCAGAATTCATCAAATGAAAGTGCTTTCCCCGGGTACCATACACCTCCATAGGTAATGGAATAGAGTCCAAGTTTTATTTTACTGTTTGCTGCGGGCGGAACAGGTTTGAATTCTTTGTTTTCTTCAGATGAAGCTTTGACTCCGCCGAGTACTGCAGCACCTGCTGCGACTCCGGATGTCTCAATAAATTTTCTGCGGTTCATATAGGGTTATTGTTGGTTGGTTTTCTTTTTCTCCTGGCAAACCAGAGCATCGCGAGCCCAAAGGCAAGCATGATAAGGCCCATAAAAATATTTACATTGATGCCCAGCGACTTCTGGTATATTCCCGAATCAACGGTGAAGAGGCCGAAAAGTGTTATGAGAACGCCGAAAATCGAGAACATCAGACCTATTGGAATCCTAATATCTACCATATCAATCTCCTCCTACCAAAAAATAATTGTCATAATAATAAAAATAACGCCCACGATTACAGCCAGCCCTGAAGGCCTTTTGTACCATGGAACATTTTCCTCAATATCGTGAGGTGTAAGCGAATAGACCAGGCCCTTAAGCTCTTCAACAGGCTTGAGCTGCCTGGTGGCAAATGAAAGTGTAACCGTAACCACAGTTGCAACGGTAAAGGCAATTATGGCGGCCCAGAAGTTCTGGGCCATCTCTACGGGGTAGGTATGGATATGCCCCAGCCAGCCACCCTTGAAAAGCGTCGTTGCACCCTGTGGAATTGTCAGTCCGTGATGGAGCAGTGCAACAATGAACCCCGTAAGGAGGCCGGTAAATGCAGCATGCCCGGTCGTTCTTTTCCAGAACATTCCAAGGAATATTACCGCGAACAAAGGTGCATTGATCATTGAGAAAATCGTCTGCAGGAAGTCCATGATGTTCCCGAATTTGCTCGCGATATAAGCCGATGCTATGCTCAGCAATACCCCCACGACAGTAGCCAGCCTGCCGACAGTGAGATAATGCCTGTCGTCGGATGCATCATCCCCGGTTCTTTTCCTGATATAGCTCTGGTAAATGTCGTAGGTCCAGACTGTGTTGAATGCCGAAACATTTCCTGCCATTCCCGACATAAATGATGCCAGCAATGCCGTGATACCGAGGCCAAGAACCCCTGTCGGAAGGTAATGCTTAAGCAGCATGATTATGGTGTAATCGTAGATCGGTTTACCGCTTGATGCATCGACCGGCAGCGAAAAGCTCTTTGACGGGTCGCTCATCAGGATCAGTGCTATCACACCCGGTACTATTATAAGAAAAGGGAGGAACATTTTCGGAAGGCCACCTATCAGCGGAACCTTTCTTGCGGCAGTTTTGGATTCGGCCGCAAAGGCCCTCTGTACTATGAGAAAATTTGTGCACCAGTAACCGAATGCAAGAACCAGGCCGAGGCCGAAGAATACGCCATACCATTCGACTCCCATCGGGTTGCTGGCTGCGGACCCCGTATATTTCCATGTTGTAAGATAGGTGTCAGGAGCAAAATGCTGGGGAGTAATGGCTGCAATATGTGTTTTCAGACCACTCCAGCCTCCGACATCCCTCAGGCTTAAAAATCCCAGAGGAAGCAATCCTATCACGATGATAAAGAACTGGATAACTTCATTATAAATTGCTGATGAGAGACCGCCGAGATAGGTATATGTCAGCACAATCAGGGCAGAAATCCACAGGCTGATGTTGAAATTCCAGTTAAGTACCTTTTCCATAAGGATAGCCAGCGCGTACATTGAAATGCCCGATGCCAGAACTGTCATGATTGCAAAGAGGATGGCATTCAACCCCCTTGTCTTCTCATCGTATCTGAGCTTAAGGAATTCGGGAACAGACCTGGCTTTTGATCCGTAATAGAATGGCATCATGAAAAGTGCCAGGAAAATCATCGCCGGTATGGCCCCGATAAGGTAGAAATGAGTGGTCATCATCCCGTACTTGGCTCCCGAACCGCACATACCCATTACTTCTAGTGCTCCAAGATTTGCCGAGACAAATGCAAGACCTGCAACCCATGCCGGTATGGAACGTCCTGCTTCAAGAAAAGCATTTGCGTTCTTCATATATTTCCTCAGGAACCACCCTATGCCAAGCACAAAAATGAAATAAATTATCATTATCAGATAATCTATCCAGCCAAGTTCAACTTTCATTATAAGTGTTTTTTGAAGATTTAATCTCCGGCTTATAATGCCGGTTGCTGCATAAAATCATGCCAGCAATAGTAAAAATACATTTAATAGCCGGTAATAGTGAATTTTTTAACTTTTATTTGCAAAAAATGAATTTGAGAACCAGGTATTTCATATTCCTCTCCTATAAAGGTACATCCTACCATGGCTGGCAGGTACAGCCTAACGGCATCACAGTTCAGCAGGTGATCGATGAAGCTCTTACCGTGATTCTTGAAGAACCAGTTTCGACAACCGGTGCAGGACGGACAGATACAGGAGTACACGCGCTGTTTTTTTGCGCGCATTTTGATTCCATCAGGACCGACCTCGATGCCAGGAAGAACTTTATTTACAGGCTTAACCGTTACCTTCCGAAGGATATTTCAGTAAGCAGGATAAGAAAGGTCAGCGATGATGCACATGCAAGGTTCAGTGCAGTCTCGAGAACATACATATATAATATATGCCGGGTAAAGGATCCATTCACTGAAGACTCGGCCTGGTACCTGCATGGTGATCTGGATATCGCGGGAATGAACACTGCTGCGTCTGTCCTGCTGAATTATACGGATTTTACAAGTTTCAGCAGGCTTCATTCAGATGTAAAGACAAACAACTGCCGGATTACCAGGGCCTCCTGGGAGGAGAAAGGCGACATGCTCGTATTTACAATTTCGGCCGATCGTTTCCTGCGAAATATGGTCAGGGCAATAGTAGGAACAATGGTGGATGTCGGTACAGGTAAAAAAACAATAGGGGAATTTGAGGAAATCATAAGGAAGAAAGACCGGGGTATGGCGGGAAAGTCGGCTCCTGCCAGGGGTTTATTTCTTACGGCAGTCGATTATCCATCCGGGATATTTATCTGATCGTCTGATCGTTCCATATCTGCCACGACTTTTCAGCCTGGAGGTGAAGCATCCTGAGCCCTCCGGTAACCGTACACCCCATATTCTTTCCTTTCCGCATGAATACCGTGACCTCGGGGTTATAAACAAGATCGTATAAAAGATTGCGCGGGCTGAGGTACTCGTATGGGATAGGAGGAAATGAACCTGTATCGGGGAACATGCCTGCGGGTGTGGTGTTGACAATTATCTCGTGGTTTTCAATTGCATCCCTGTTAAGATCCATATATGTAATGCAGCCGGGTTTTTTACTACGGGATACACGGTGATACCCAATCCCGAGCTGCTTGAAAATATATTCAACAGCCCGCGATGCGCCACCTGTTCCAAGTACCAGTGCATTTACGGATGAGTCGCTAATAAAAGGCAGTATTGACTCCCTGAAAGCAAACGCGTCGGAATTGAAACCTGTCAGTTTCCGGGTGCCACCACGCGAAACAACCTTAATCACATTGACGGCCCCTATCGCTTCTGCTTCAGTACTTACTTCACTGAGAAACCTTGTTACTTCGGTTTTGTAAGGGATGGTAACATTCAGCCCGCAGATCTCAGGATCAGCGTCAATTAGTGCTGATATATCTTCGATTTTTCTGAGCGGAAAGTTTTCATACGAACAGTCATTCAGTCCTTCTCCTGTAAACTTTTCAGCAAAGTATTTCTTCGAAAATGAATGCCCCAGAGGATACCCTATCAGGCCGAATTTTCTCAAGGAAAGTAAAGAGTTAAGAGTTATGTGTTTAGTGATGGCTATTTTAGATTGTCAGGAAGGAACTGGAAAAATGTATCTCCCCTCAGTCCGCAGCGGAGCGTCTCGAGTGGAATTATCTCGTTGGGCGGGATATTTCCCAGGTTAACGTCTGCCCCGAAATGCTTTATGAACCACGCTTGCTGGGCCTTCATAGGTGCTTCCCATATTACATTCTCCAGCCTCACATGGTGTGATATCGCGTCGATGATTTCATTGTTAATGGAACCGTCGTCATTATATATTCCTATCGTTCCCGACTCCCGTGCCTCGGCGATAACCTTAACCGAACCAGCGTCGAGTTCCGATTTCATCATCGCAACCCATTGATCGGGGGTATAGACCACCTCTTTCTTCTTTGATCCCACTTCTGATATCACTGTAACAATTTTTGAAAGCCTGTTAATATAATCAAGCTTTTTGCCGTGCTCGATATCGTATGAACCATCTGAAATCTCAACCAGTTCAACCTGGTTCTTCTTAATGAACTCAACGTATCCGTCGAACATATCCCTTATAATAAAGGCCTCGAAAAGGGTTCCTCCGAAATACGGGATGACACCAGCTTTCCTGTAAACCTTTATTTTCTTTTCAAAACCGGGGGTTACAAGCGCTGTTCCGAACCCCAGCTTTACATAATCGGTATATTCGCTTCCTACCGACATAAAGTCCTCAGCCTCTCTGATGCTCAGACCCTTGTCCATCACCATGGTAAGCCTGGTGGTTCGGGGTTTTGACGGTCTCTCGGGAATGTATGGCAGAACAGTTTTCATTTTATTCAGTTTTATACTTTTTGAGCAACTTCTTAATTTTTTTATCGGTGAGGGTTTCCGGAAAGAGATCGGCGTACTCGGTCAGAAGCGAAGGTTCAAGTTCAATCGCATCTGACAGGTGCCTGAATGCTGCCTGGAAATTGCCTTTATAGAGATAGAGGGACGCCAGTGTATAATTTATACCGGGCACATCACCAGTAATCTTGTAAGCCTTTTCGAGCAGAGGAAGCGCCTTTATTATAAGTTCTTCACCGATTATGCCCCGTGCAAGATCGGCCCAGGCTTCATCATAGAACCCATCGAGACGAAGTGCATCACGAAAATATCTAAAGCATTCCTTCTTTTCGCCCTTCATGAAATGCACTTTACCGGCAAGGTACAGGATTTCAGGATTCTCGGGATCGAGCTTTGCAGCGCTTCTGAAGTATGCAAGGCTTTTATCCATATTACCGTCATTCATCGCGATTACTCCGAGACCTATCCATGGATCGGCATATTCGGGTGCCATGTCGATAGCCTCATTATAATACTTCTTCGCGGCGGTTATGTTATCAGTCTTCTCATAGCACTCGGCGAGATATGCCATTGCCTCAAAGCTTTCAGGTTCATTCTCGAGGTATTCCAGGTAAACGGGAATCGCTTCCTCGTACCTCTCTATGTTGCTGAGGATATTTGCCTTATTGAAAATGGCAAAGCTGTTCTGGCTGTTAATTGCAAGTGCATAATCGTAGGCTTCGAGTGCCTTATCGGGCTGCTCCGTTTTGTTGTATATGATACCAAGATTGTACCAGGCGCTGTCGGAGAACGGCTCCTCTTCAAGATACATTGAGTAATATTTTATGCTGTTCTCGTATTCCTGTATCTTTTCGTAAGCATACGCAAGGTCGTAGAGATGAGCATGAAAACCAGGCTCCATATCGAGAAGCCTCTTCAGATATGGAATAAGGTGATCGTAGTAATTCAGGTTCTGCAGCACCGATGTTATCGAGAAAAGGATATTCTCAACATCGTCGGTATCCTTTGTGAGTGCAGTATCGAACATCTTCTTTGCACCGTTTATGTCGCCCAGGATACCTAGAGCCGTACCTTTAACAATATATATCTCGTGATTGCCCGGCTCGATGTTCTCAAGTTTCTTAAGTATTCTCAGCGCTTCCACCGCCCTGCCCCTGTCGAGAAGGACCCGGGCCTTGCGAAGCTGGATTGAGACTGAATTGGGGTGCTGGCTGCTTGCAATTGAGGCAGCTTCGAAAGCTGTTACAGGATTATTGCTTTCAATATAAAAATCAATGATCGTCTCGAATTCAATAACGTCGAAGAAATAATTCTCATTATTCTTCTTCATCCTTTCAAAACGCTGAACAACCTCTTTTATCTCATCCTCATGGGAGATGCCGAACTTTTCCTCTTCCATTTTTCATGCGTCTTACGGAACAAAAGTAATACTATTTTCTTCACCTGCCGATTGGCGGTTTTTCAATTATCAACATTTTGGCTATTTTTCAAACATCTATAAACTAGCACTATACAATTGCTGTTGATATTTATTTACTTTTTTTTATCTCTTCCACGCAACCGATACTTCAAAATAATCATCTTATGGTTGTATTTAAAATTGTACCCTCATACCCAAATATACCCTAGAATTAACCTAAATTCTAACTTCGAAAGGCCGGGTCAAAAGCCCGGTCTTTTATTTTGTACTGATTATATTAATATATTTGTATCAGTCAATAACCGGTCAGGTCATGAAAAACAATTCCTTCAGGATTATTTCGGTTTACGTTCCACTTATCTTCGTTCTGATCCTCCTTTCAGGGGGCTGCAAGAAGACTCCCAACCCGATAAAATTCCAGAGCGGTACTTTCCCTGATACAGTAATTAACCTTGAGGGACTGAACAGTGCTTATGATGATTATAACTCGACGCTGCCTGTACTGGGCAATGAGATCCCGATAATATTTTCAAGCAACAGGGGAAGCAGCGGTGGTCAGTTTGATCTTGTAACAGGAACCCTTACATACAGTTTCAACCAGACAAACGGTAGATTTACCTGTACAGGGTCGATGAGTTCAGATCCTTTCTACAGCGCCATTACAGGACATGCAAATACCACGGGAAATGATTTTGGCCCGTATTCAATGTTCGGTAAGGATGGATATGAGTACCTCTTCCTTGCTTCACAGGTTTCCGGCGGACAGCTGGACCTGTTCTACGAAAGATACCTTCCCAGGAATGGAAACAACCTTCCGGTAATAAGCGGGCCAATCGCGATTACAAGGCTGAATTCTTCGGATGACGACGCATACCTGACTTTTAACTCTGCAATGGATTCACTGTATTTCTGCTCGAACAGGGCTGGAAATTTTGATATCTACGTGCAGCCCGATACGGTCAACACACCACTCTCCACCTGGCTGGGTCAGTCTTTCTCAACATCCTATCTTGTAGATAGCCTGAACAGCTCTGCCGACGACAAATGTCCGTTCATACATAAGAATATTATGGTCTTCTCCTCCAACAGGGCCGGAGGATTGGGTGGATTTGATCTTTATTATTCAATATTCAGGAACGGGAAATGGAGTGCCCCTTATAATTTTGGTCCGGGGATAAATACGGCAGATGATGAATACAGGCCAATCCTGCTATATGATGCTAACTATACTAACCTTCTCATGATTTTCTCCTCAAACAGGGCCGGTGGAAAAGGCGGGTTTGATCTGTATTATACCGGGGTTGCTTTTCCGCAATAAGCGAATCACTTCAGTCCTTCATCCTGGTAGCCAGGAGCGTATTCCTTAACAGCGAAACCCTGGTCATCGGACCAACACCACCGGGTACGGGAGTAATGTATGAACATTTTGGAGCAACATTCTCGAAATCCACATCGCCGGCAAGACGATATCCCGACTTTGACGAAGGTGAGCTGACCCTCGTTGTGCCGACATCAATCACCACTGCACCCTCCCTGACCATCCTGGCCTTTACAAAGCCAGGCACTCCCAATGCAGCTATTATAATATCAGCCCTGGCCACAATCTTCTCAATATCTGCAGTGCGGCTGTGGACGACAGTAACAGTTGCATCCATACCTTTCTGAGAAAGAAGTATGCTCACCGGTCTCCCAACAATATTGGATCTTCCGATCACCACACAGTTTTTACCAGATGTGGCAATGTTATATCTTTTGATCAGCTCGGTGATACCGTATGGCGTAGCCGGGAGGAAACATGGCAGACCTGCCATCATCTTACCGATATTTACCGGATGAAAACCGTCGGCATCCTTACCGGGCCTTATCAGCTCAATAATCCTGTTCTCGCTGATTTGTCGCGGCAATGGCAGCTGAACTATGAAACCATCAATATCGTCGTCATTATTCAGCTCATCTATTTTGGAAATGAGCCGGTTTTCTGTCGTATCCGCGCTGAACCTTATAAGCGTGGACCTGAACCCTACCTCCTCACAGTCCCTTACTTTATTTGCCACATAGGTTTCGCTTGACCCGTCATTACCAACCAGTATGGCTGCCAGGTGCGGTACCTTCAGTTCCGAGGCAATTCGTTGCCTGACCTCACCGGCTATTTCAAGCCTGATCTGTGAGGCTGTTTTTTTACCGTCAATAATTGTATACATGTCTTTTGCTACCTTCTGCCCATCAGACGTGCCTGGTTGCCGCTCTTTGTAACCATCTTCATCATTCGCCTCGTTTCGTCAAACTGTTTGAGCAGCCTGTTCACCTCCGGCACGCTTGTCCCGCTTCCTTCGGCAATCCTCTTGCGCCGCGACCCGTTCAGTATCCCGGGGTTTTTTCTCTCCTGCGGTGTCATGCTCCTGATGATTGCCTCAATTCCCCTGAAAGCATTATCGTCAATGTCGAGATCCTTAATCGCTTTGCCCACTCCTGGAATCATCGACATAAGGTCCTTGACGTTACCCATTTTCTTTATCTGCTGTATCTGGGAAATGAAATCGTCGAAGTCGAACTGGTCCTTGGCTATCCTTTTCTGAAGTTTCCTGGCTTCTTCAATATCGTACTGCTCCTGCGCCTTCTCAACAAGGGATACTATATCGCCCATGCCAAGAATCCTGTCGGCCATTCTCTGGGGATAAAAGATATCAATAGCGTCCATCTTCTCCCCGGAGCTGACAAATTTTATAGGCTTGTTGACAACCGATTTGATCGAGAGCGCGGCCCCGCCTCTTGTATCACCGTCGAGCTTTGTAAGGACGACACCGTCAAAATCGAGCCGTTCGTTGAACTCCCTTGCTGTATTGACTGCATCCTGCCCGGTCATTGAATCCACCACGAACAGTATTTCATGAGGACTGACAGCATCCTTTACACCCGCAATCTCTTTCATCATCTCCTCGTCGATAGCGAGCCGGCCCGCGGTATCAATGATAACCACATCCCTGCCTGTCTGCTTTGCCTCCCTTACAGCGTTTTTGGCAATTGCCACAGGGTTAAGGTTTCCTTCCTCGGAGTAAACCGGAACCTCGATCTGCTGCCCGATAACTTTAAGCTGTTCAATAGCAGCGGGCCTGTAAACGTCTCCGGCCACCAGGATCGGGTTCTTGCCTCTCCTGCTTTTAACCCATTTGGCAAGCTTGCCGCTGAATGTTGTCTTACCTGAACCCTGAAGTCCAGCTATCAGGATAACCGAGGGGTTGATCTTTATGTTGATATCGGTCTTGTCTTCACCCATGAGCTCAACGAGCTCATCGTGAACTATCTTGACCATCATCTGCGACGGGTTAACGGCAGTCAGTACCTCCTGCCCAAGAGCTTTTTGCTTGACCGAATCAGTGAACTGTTTGGCAATCTTAAAATTAACATCCGCATCAAGGAGTGCACGCCTGACTTCCTTAAGCGTCTCGGCAACATTAATCTCCGTTATTCTTCCCTGTCCCTTAAGAATTTTAAAGGATCTCTCCAGCCTTTCACTTAAATTTTCAAACATCAGATTCTGTTATTTCAAAAGTTACATCCTTTCCGGCATCTCGATTCCAAGCAGGTCCATACCGGCTTCAAGCAATTTACATACAACCTGCGACAGGGCAATCCTGAAATTCCTGGTACCGGGATCATCTTCACCAAGTATGGAGTAATCGTGATAGAACTGGTTATATTCCCTTGCCAGGTCGTAGCAGAAATTAGCAACCAATGCCGGGCTATAGCTCCTTGCTGCCTCAGAAACCGCTTGTGCGAATTTATGTATAATTTTAATCAGTTCAAGCTCCTTCGCAGCCGGTTTGATATCTTCAAACGTTTCAATTCCGTATCTTATGCCGTCACTATCTGCTTTTTTAATGACAGACCTGATCCTGGCATAAGTGTACTGAATAAACGGTCCGGTATTGCCATTGAAATCGATTGATTCTGAAGGATTGAATAGCATGTTCTTTTTTGGATCGACTTTCAGGATATAGTATTTCAATGCGCCAAGGCCGATCTTCCTGAAAATTTCCTCTTTTTCTGAATTTGAGAAATTCTCAAGTTTTCCAAGTTCAAGAGATACCTCTCTTGCAGTACCGATCATCTCTTCAACCAGGTCGTCGGCATCGACAACGGTACCTTCCCTCGATTTCATTTTTCCCTCCGGGAGTTCGACCATGCCGTAGGAAAAGTGTATTATTCCGTCGGCCCAGGCATATCCCATTTTCTTCATGACGGCCCTGAGAATCTGGAAATGATAATTTTGCTCATTTCCAACGACATAAAGGCACTTATCAAACTTGAATTCATCGTGGCGAAGCATGGCTGTACCAAGATCCTGTGTCATATAGACGGCCGTACCATCTGACCTGAGAAGCAGCTTCTGGTCAAGGCCTTCGGTTGTCATGTCGGCCCATATGGACCCATCGGGGTTGCGGTAAAGAATCTTATCGCTAAGCGCTTTGAGAACTATCTCCTTCCCGTCCTTGTAAGTTTCTGACTCGTAGTATATCTTATCAAAGTCCACACCCAGCTTTTTGTACGTCTCATCGAATCCTCTGTAAACCCAGCTGTTCATTGTTTTCCACAGGTCCATGATAACAGGATCCCCGGCTTCCCATTTTAACAGCATCTCCCTGGCTTCGGCCATGAGCGGGGTGGCATTTCTTGCTTCCTCGTCGCTCATGCTGCCTTTCCGGACAGCGGCAGCCTGGGCTTTCAGCTCCTGTTCGAAGATTACATAATACTTTCCCACAAGGTGATCGCCTTTCATGCCCGATGATTCAGGTGTTTCGCCTTTTCCGTATTTCTGCCATGCCAGCATGGATTTACAGATATGGATACCCCTGTCGTTTACAATGTTGGTCCTGATCACCTCGTGCCCGCAGGCCTTTAGTATTTTGTACAGTGAATAGCCAAGAAGGTTGTTCCTTATGTGCCCGAGATGAAGCGGCTTATTTGTGTTGGGTGATGAATATTCTACGAGTATGATCTCAGGTTTTCCCGCGAGGCATTGTTCATATATATTACTGCACGACGCTGATTTGCTGAATTCCTTTAACCACCATTTCTCTGACAGTTCAAGGTTGAGAAAGCCCTTAATTACATTGTAACCGGCGATCAGCCGGAAATTCTCCATAAGCCATTTCCCGATGCTTTCGCCTGTCTGTTCCGGCGTATTCTTCGAAAACCTTAGTAATGGAAAGACCACGAAAGTATAGTCGCCTGTGAACTCCTTTCGTGTTTCCTGTACTTGTATCAGGTTAATATCAACCTCGCTGTTATACAGAAACTTTACCGCCTCCTTTATCTTTTCCCTGATCAGCTGTTCCATAATAATCCAAAAATTCAGCCGCAAATATAATATTTTAATGGTTTGATTCCCACATAACAACGCCAAAGAGATAGTTGAACAGGCTCTTTCTGTGAATAGCCGGTTTTATTTGACAATTGCGTATTACTTTTTGATGAAGATATTAAGCTTATAAAAAAAGAAATCATATTTTTGAATAGCATTTTGGAACCATTGCGAAGATATTTTATCCAGGTATGAGGGACCTGAAAAACATATTCATTGAACCGACAGGCAAAACTCCACAGGTAGATTTCAATTTTCTCACCGGTGATCTGATTTTGTCGGGACGATCCATACCTGAGAATGCCACGGAGATTTATGATCCTCTTTTCAAATGGGTCGTTGAATATGTCAGGAGTCCCAGGCAGACAACAAACTTCAGGCTCAACCTTGAGTATTTCAATACAGCCTCTTCCATCTGGCTGGCAAAGATGGTAAAGGCCCTCAGCAGGATTTCCGATCCTGATAATGTCCTTTATATACATTTATATTTCAGTGTCGAAGAATTCGATAACATGGAAACAGAGGATCTGAAAGATGCTCTTGCCCCTGTCGTGGATATTGTAGGCGATTCAGTCATTAGTATCGGAGTCAAAATTTACGGGATGGATGATAAGGGTGAGATAATTAAGGATTCAATAATTCTCCTCTGACCCTATCTTTTAACTTTCCGGAATCAAGTCAATTCTTTTTTTTGAACTAACTTTAGTACCGGTTTAATAATATCGGCCATGCGCAGGTTATTATTGTTTCTCATTTCAATAATGTACACCATGAACATGTGTTCCCAAAACGGCCTGGTTGACAGGGTCCCCTATGCCGCAGGCAGATTTTACCCTGATAATGCTGAAACTCTCAGGCATGATCTTTCCGTGATGTTCGCTTCATGCGCGGAAAGTAAAGGTGAATTTAAGGTGAGAGCCGTTGTATGCCCACATGCCGGGTATGTTTTTTCCGGTATCACTGCTGCAAAGGCATATGCCTCAATTCCCTCTGACACGAAGTACAGCCGTATTTTTATAATCGGATCAAGCCATACTATGGCATTCGACGGAGCTTCAGTATATGGCTTGGGCGATTATATCACACCTCTAGGCAGGGTAAAGGTCGACAGGGAAATAGCAAAAAAGCTGAAAGAAAATTACGGACCGTTCAGGTTTCCTGAGGATTCTCACAAGCTGGAGCACAGCCTTGAAGTCCAGATGCCGTTTATCCAGTACCACTTCAAGGATATGCCGGCTATTGTGCCGATTGTAATAGGCACTGACAACCTGGGGACGATAAAAGAAATTGCTGATGCTTTGAGGCCGTACTTTACAGCTGACAACCTGTTCGTGATAAGCAGCGATTTTTCACATTATCCGCCATATAATGAAGCAAAGCTGGTCGACAGCCTCACTGCTGAAAGCATAATTTCAAAGGATCCCGAAAGGTTCCTTTCCACGCTAAGGGAAAACGCTTCAAAAGAGATTGACGGACTGGTTACCAGCATGTGCGGCTGGACGTCAGGACTCACCCTGCTATACCTGGTATCAGGCTCACCTGACCTCGTATTCAAAAAAATCTATTACTGTAATTCAGGAGATTCAAACTACGGAGCGAAGAACGAGGTGGTCGGGTACAATTCGCTGATCCTTATAGATCAGAAGAGTAAGGCATCAAACCAGGTAAATGCTGACAAGCCTGGCAAGGATGAAGTGAGCTTCACCAGGGAGGAAAAGGAGCAACTGTTCAGGATTGCGCGAAACAGCATTAGTTCATTTCTGAATGAGAACAGGAAGTACGTGGTTGACAGCAATACCGTTCCTGACGGACTGAAGAATAAGATGGGTGCATTTGTCACCTTGAAAATTGACGGGAACCTGAGAGGGTGTATCGGAAGATTCATCTCGGAGGAACCCCTTTATGAGGTGGTTAATGAAATGGCTGCGGCATCGGCTTTTGACGACACACGGTTCGAACCTCTTTCAAAGGAGGAATATAAAAAGATTTCAATAGAGATATCAGTGCTCGGACCTCTTAGAAAGATAAGTGACATTTCAGAGATAGTTCCGGGGAAACATGGTATTTATATAAAGAAAGATTTCAGATCGGGTACAATGCTTCCGCAGGTTCTGACAGAAAATCACTGGACCATTGAACAGTTCCTCGGTTACACTTCCAGGGACAAGGCGGGTCTTGGCTGGGACGGCTGGAAATCCGCTGACCTTTATATCTATGAAGCAGTCGTGCTGGAAGAAAACGAATAGTTTATGTACCATGTTGTAGGTATCGGCATTACAGTTTTTCTTCTTTATTTTTTGAGCTACATATTATACCTGGGCGGCATAATTTCAAAAGCCCTCCACCGCAGGATATGGAATTTCATTCTTGCGGGGACATTCCTTTTCGCGGCAACAGCTGGCGTTTTTCTCGCACTCCAGGTTACATACAAATGGGAAATACCGTTCGTAAAGGCCATTCTTAAATGGCACGTCGAATTCGGAACGGGCCTTGCCTTCACCGGCCTGCTTCATTTAATCTGGCATTTTACCTATTTCACGAAGGGAAACAAACCGGATACAGCTGAACCCCCTGCACCTGCGACTCCAAAATACCCGCGCTGGAGGATTATGGTAAATCTTTTTGCTGCAGGATTCACGAGCACCGCAGTTCAGCTGTTGCTGATGCGCGAGATTATGAATATTTCAGGAGGGTATGAATTAGTCGCTGGTTCATTTCTCTGCTCATGGCTGGCAGGATCTGCTACCGGATCTTCAGCTGCCAGGCATTCCAAAACCGGTAACCTGGCCAGGCTCAATCTGATATTCGTTCTCAGCATCATTCTCTCCGTCTTTTTGCTGCTGGTACTCGAGCGGATTTTTCTGCAGCCGGGGGAGACTCCCTCCTACCTTGTGAGCCTGGTTTTTACGCTTATCGTGCTTCTGCCCTTTACATTCATGTCGGGTTTCCTGTTTATCTTTCTTGTCAAAACCGCATCCTTTGCCGACGGAATTCACCCCGGAAAATCTTTTTCAGCTGAGACCGCAGGTGGAGTGATTGCCGGCATTATTATCTCCATATTGAGTTTCAAGATCCTGGACACCTACCAGATGATTATGATAGTGACAATCATTTTCCTTGCATATACCCTGGCTGCCTGGTTTATTGAGCTCCTATATGCACGGATTCTGATGCTTTCCACGATACTGATCCTTGCAATTGTCACAGTTTTCACCTCACCCGACAAATACATAAGAAGCTTTCTTCTAAGGGGAATAAAGGTTGTTTCCACGAGCGACACTCCCTATGGTAACATTACTGCCGGCAATTATCTCGGTGAAGAGAGTATTTACTACGATCACCGTCTTGTAAAGTACAAAAATGACCAGGCAGAGCGAGAGGAAAACGTTCATTACGCCCTGCTTCAGAATCGTGTTCCGGCGAAAGTCCTTGTCATTTCGGGGGATCTTTCTTCTGCATTGACTGAACTTGGTAAATATGATGTAAAAAAGATCTGTTTCGTGGAAAGAGATCCTATGCTCATAAAGTTACAGAACAGCCGGCTGACAGGCACTTCTCCGTCTGTCGAACTGATCAACAGCGACGCGTTCACTTACCTGAGGGAAACTACTGGGAAATTCGACATTGTGCTTCTCCTGGTCCCCCCTCCTTCCACGCTTCTGCTGAACAGGTATTATACAACAGATTTTTTTAGTATTGTTGCCGGGCATCTTAACAAGGACGGAGTATTTCTGTGCAGCCCGGGACAGGGTGATGACTATTTCAGCAAGGAATCCATGCAGCTCTATTCCTCGGTTTTCAATAGTCTCAGTCCTGTATTCAAAAATATTCTACCTGTTGTCGGTAACAAGCTCTATTATATTGCAGGTCAGGATTCGCTGAGTAATGCTTTCTGCAGGCTTACAGAAGCGAAAGGTATAAAGAACACATTTGTCTCGTGCGATTTTCTGTCCGATGATCTGACAGAGTCGAGGACCAGGCAGTTCCTTGCAAGGATCGACAGGAAGACTGAACCAAACACCCTTGAGAAGCCGGCAGCATGTTACCATTTCCAGATTTTTAACCTGAGCCGCAGCCAGGCTTCAGTATTTCCATCACTTGTAATTCTTGCTATAATCCTCTTCATACCCACGGTCTCATTAAAGCGCAGGAATTTCCTGATGTATTTTTCATCAGGCGCACTCGCGGGATATGAGATAATTCTCCTTGTGTTGGTGCAATCCGCGGCTGGGAACATGTACCAGGTAACCGGTCTTGTTATTGCCGGCATAATGGCCGGACTTGCAGCAGGATCTTCATTTGTCAGTGGTCTCTCTGCGAAGAAGATCATCCTGCTCAGTTCCGCAGTGCTTGTGATATTTTATTTCTCCATGGCGCTCGTGTCGTCAGAACTTATCCTGATAAGATTTAATGCAGCCTTCATTGCGGTAGCTATTGCCATAAGTATTATCCCGTCTTTTTGCACCGGACTGATTTTCAGATCTATGACTGACCAGGAAAGCAATCCAGCTTCAGTTTACATAGCCGACCTTGCTGGATCGGCCCTTACACTGATCGTAATTTCAGGTATTGCAGTTCCTCTCCTGGGGACTGATAATTCTCTTTTTATCATTGCATTAATGATAATTGCAGGGCTTCTGTTTGGTTTAAGTGGAAACAAATAGTAGATTTAACAGCATCGAACAGGATGAGAAAAAAGAAATATACGCCACCTTTGCTGAGCAAGAGGGATTTCCTGAGACGCTGCAGTGCACTTTCAATAGGTGCCGCATGCTTCCCGGCCGGTTCTCTGTCATCAATTCTTCCGGATGAAGATACATCGGTTTACCGGAAACCTGCCATGTACCAGGAAGAGAGCGCACGTGGTATAATGTGCAGGATATGCCCGAATGAATGTGTTCTCAAGGAGGGTGAGGTAAGCAAGTGCAATAACAGGAAAGTTTATAAATCAATGCTTTACACAATGGCTTATGGAAATCCATGCTCCGTAGCTGTCGATCCTGTTGAAAAAAAGCCTTTATATCATTTCCTTCCCGGATCCAGGGCTTTTTCAGTAGCCACCGCCGGCTGCAATCTTGTATGCCTGAATTGCCAGAACTGGACTATCTCCCAGACCAGTCCCGATAAGACGATAAACACTGACCTTTTGCCTGATCGGGTGGTTGATTCGTGCGAGAGTAACGGATGCCGGTCCATTGCCTATACATACTCGGAACCGAATACCTTCTACGAGTACGCATACGATACCGCAGTCATTGCAAGAAAGCGGGGAATAAAAAACATTTTCAAGTCGAACGGATACATAAATCCTGAACCTCTGAAAAAAATGTGCGAGGTGCTGGATGCTGCAAATATTGATCTGAAAGCCATAAACGAAAGCACTTATCTGAGGCTTAGCGGTGCAAAGCTTCAGCCAGTCCTCGACAGTCTCAAAGTCTACAGGCAGATGGGAGTCTGGCTCGAAATTACAAACCTGTTAATTCCCGGGTGGACCGATAAGCCTGAGGAGATACGCCAGATGTGCAGGTGGCTGGCCGATAACGGATTTTCCGAAGTGCCTCTTCACTTCAGCCGTTTCTACCCGATGTATAAGCTGGAACAGCTGCCGCCTACCCCGGTTGATCTCCTGAACAAAGCAGCATCTATTGCCACTGAAGAGGGACTAAAATATGTTTATACGGGAAATGCACCCGGAAGCGAACTTTCAAACACTAAATGCCGTTACTGTGGTACAACAGTCGTCAGACGCCAGGGATACAGGGTTGTTTCCAATACGCTGGCAAAAGGAAACTGCCCTTCGTGTGGCAGACGGACCGAAGGTGTCTGGGACTAAGGAATTTTAAGAAGTAAATGATCTGATGAAAACAGGAGAAGCAAGGGAAAGGATCGGGAAGCTGAGAAGCCTTATAGAAGAGCATAATCATCGGTATTATGTACTTAATCAGCCGACCGTATCTGATTTTGAATACGACCTTCTTATGCAGGAGCTTGAGACGCTCGAGAAGATGCACCCTGATTTGCTCTCCGCCGATTCGCCCACTCAAAGAGTTGGAAACGATCTTATCAGGGAATTCAGGCAGTACGGGCACAGGATACCGATGCTTTCACTTGGCAACACCTACAGCGAGGAAGAGCTCAGGGATTTCGACAGCAGGGTAAAGAAGGGCCTGTCCACTCCTGCCGGTTATGTTTGTGAGCTGAAATTTGACGGTGCATCCATCAGCCTTACCTATTCCGGCGGGAAGCTTTCAAGGGCACTGACACGTGGTGACGGGTCGGTCGGTGATGATGTAACTCAGAATATAAGGACAATTAAAAGCTTACCACTATCAGTAAGGGCACCAGGCATACCTGATGAGTTTATTATGCGTGGTGAAGTCCTGATGACCCGTGCAGTATTCAACAAGCTGAATGAAGAAAGGGCCGCATCGGGGCAGCAGCAATTTGCCAATCCAAGGAATGCCGCTGCAGGAACTCTTAAGCTGCAGGATCCAAGAATTGTTGCGTCACGTTCGCTCGACTGCTTCCTGTATTTTATGCTGGGAGATGACCTGCCTTTTGATAATCATTATGATAATCTTCTTGCGGCACGTTCCTGGGGATTCAAGGTTCCGGATAGTATCAAACAGTGTCGCGACATCGGGGAGGTAATGGAGTTTATTCACAAATGGGACTCAGAACGGAAGAACCTTCCGTTCGACATCGATGGCGTTGTTATTAAGGTTAACTCACTGAGCCAGCAGGAAGAGCTGGGGTTCACAGCCAAATCGCCACGGTGGGCCATAGCGTACAAGTACAAGGCTGAGCAGGTACTGACGCGCCTGGTGTCGGTATCTTTCCAGGTAGGACGGACGGGAAATGTAACACCCGTGGCAAATCTTGAACCTGTGCAGCTGGCAGGAACAACGGTAAAAAGGGCATCGCTTCACAACGAGGATCAGATAAGGATACTTGACCTTCATTACGGGGATATGGTTTTCGTGGAAAAAGGCGGGGAGATTATACCGAAAATTGTGGGTGTGGATAAGAACATAAGGGAGGATGATTTTAAAAGAGTGGAGTTTATCGATACCTGCCCGGAATGCGGCACCAGGCTCGACAGGGTTGAGGGGGAGGCTAACCATTACTGCCCCAACTATCTTCATTGTCCCCCGCAGATTAAAGGGAGGATTGAGCACTTCATCTCGAGGAGGGCCATGGACATTGAAGGCCTGGGTGAAGAGACAGTGGATCTCCTGTATAACAAAGGTCTGATAAAGAATATTGCTGACCTTTACCTCCTGAAGAAGGAAGATCTGGTTCCGCTTGAAAGGATGGGCGACAAATCGGCATCAAATATCATAGCAAGCATTAAAAACTCCCTCGCTGTTCCCTATCACAGGGTTTTGTATGCTCTTGGAATCAGGCATGTGGGCGAAACAGTTGCCAAAACTCTTTCAAGGGAGTTCCCCTCCATCCTCGAACTGATGAATGCAGGTATTGAGAAGCTGACTGAGGTCAGGGAGATCGGACCCAAGATAGCAGGGAGCATAATGGGATATTTTGATGACCACGAAAACAGGCAGATCGTCGACCGGCTCATAGCATCAGGGCTGAAATTTGAATCTGAAAGACAGGTAAGGACCTCAGGTGGAGCACTGGAGGGAAGGAATATTGTGATTTCAGGCGTTTTTATAAAACACAGCAGGGATGAGTATAAGGAGCTCATTGAAAAACATGGGGGGAAGAACTCATCGTCAATCAGCGGGAACACTTCATTTATTCTTGCTGGTGACAGCATGGGTCCGTCAAAAAAGGAGAAAGCAGAAGAGTTGGGTATCCCTTTGAAAAACGAGGATGATTTTCTTAAGGAGATTGGTGAAGAATGATGTAATTTTAGTTCACCGTTCATAAAAAAGATTTAGGTTTGCATTATGGAATTGTTCAGAAACTTTCGCTTGTCAAGAGGCAGATCTGTTCTAAAAAACAAATCATCAAGGATAAAAAGGACCAGGTTCAAAGGCAATATTCTAACCGCTAAGAAGATTGGCCTCCTGTGGGATGCATCCGATCCTGATGAATTTCAGGTACTCTCCCATTTCCACCAGCTTATGCAGGAACGAAATATCGACCTTGAAATAATGGGCTACTACCCCGGCAAGGCTATACCTGACAGGATCACTGCCATCCGTTACCTTGTGTGCCTGAAGAATGAGGACCTTAACTGGACATACAGGCCCGTTTCAAGGGAAGCCGTGCGTTTCATAAGTACACCTTTTGATATCCTGATCGATGCTAATTTCAGGAATCAGTTTCCCCTTGAATATATGTCAACACTTTCCGTTGCTGGTCTGAAAGCCGGCTTATACAGCAAGAGCGACGACCAGTCGCATTACGATATCATGATTGATACGGGGGGTGATAAGGATCTGAACAAATACCTCGACCAGGTTGTTCACTATCTTGAGCTTATCAATACAGGGTCGAAATAATCACGGTGAATAACTCATTATAAAATGAAAAAGCTGAAAGGCACCGGTGTGGCCATAATCACACCCTTCAAGAACGACATGAGCATAGATTTTGCAGCCTTTGGAAAGGTTGTCAACCACGTTATCAACGGGGGAGTGAACTACATTGTGGTAATGGGCACAACAGGCGAATCGGCAACTCTTACCCGGGATGAAAAAAAGGCTGTGATCTGTTATATTCTTGAAGCTATCGACGGCAGGGTACCCCTGGTGGTAGGTATCGGCGGTAACAATACCCAGGAGATAATCAACCAGGTGAGATCAATGGATTTTGCGGGAGTAGATGCAATACTTTCAGTTTCACCATATTACAATAAACCCAGTCAGAGGGGAATTTTCCAGCATTTCAAGGCAATCGCAACGTGCAGTCCTGTACCCGTTATCGTGTATAATGTTCCGGGCAGGACCGGGAGTAATATTTCAGCTGAGACATGTCTCCAGCTTGCACATGAATGTGAGAACATAGCCGGAGTAAAGGAAGCATCAGGAAATTTTGAGCAGATAATGAAGATTATAATGGGAAAACCTGAGAGCTTCATGGTTATTTCAGGCGATGATATGAATACCCTTCCTGTCATAGCAGCCGGAGGTTCAGGTGTGATATCGGTGCTGGCAAATGCTTTCCCGGCCGACTGGAGCGAGATGGTTAACCAGAGTCTTAAATCAAATTTCAAGACTGCAAGGGAGATACAGTTCAAATACCTCGAGATGCTAGAACTGCTCTTTACAGATGGCAGTCCGGGCGGTGTAAAGGCTATGATGAATATTTTGAATCTATGCCAGAATACATTGAGGCTACCGCTGGTGCCTGTAAGCAGGACAATCTATACCCGTATACAGAAAGCAATTGAAGAGATAAAGTAGGCGTCAGGCATCAGGCGTCAGGTGATACCGATGCTGCGCCAGGCAGGTTCCTGCCATGACATTGCTTGTATTTTTTCCCGCTGCCGCAGGGACAAGGATCATTGCGTCCTACTTTCTTCTCGACCCGTACCGGTTCAGTTCTGTGTTCTCTTTCCGGACCTCCTCCTGCCGTAGAGCTGTACTGAGTAAAATCACTCTTGGAGGCTTTCATATTGCTCATATCGACTTTTCTCCTCCTCTCAGCCTCCTTCACCTGTTCGGGGTCCTGGGAAGGAATATGGCCCTTCATCAGCGTGCTTACCACATCCTTGTTTACCTTCGTCACCATTGTTCGGAAGAGCTCATAGGATTCGAATTTATATATAAGCAGAGGATCCTTCTGCTCGTATGTGGCATTCTGTACCGATTGCTTAAGATCATCCATCTCTCTGAGGTGCTCCTTCCATTCCTCGTCAATTGTCGCCAGCACAACTGTCTTCTCATAGGCACGTGCAATCTCCTTTCCACCTGATTCTGTCGTTGCCTTAAGGTTGGTTATGACCTGGAAGACCTTGTAACCGTCGGAAATCGGAACAACAACATTTTCATATACATGCGACATCTTCTCGTAAACATCTTTAAGGACGGGGTAAGCCTGTGATGCTATTGCTTCCTCTTTTCTTTTATATGTTTCGAGAACCTTAGCGTAAACTTTGTCGGTTATCTCCGGGGTTCCAGATTTTACGAACTCTTCCCTCGACACCGGAGAATCCATCGAAAATGACCTGATCAGGTCAAGGTCAAAGCCTTCGAAGTCCCCTTCCCGGTGATATGCTTCGACCAGCGATTCATTGACATCAAACATCATGTTGGCAACATCGACGGTGAGCCTTTCCCCCAGGAGTGCGTGGCGTCTCTTCTTGTATATGACTTCACGCTGTGAGTTCATTACGTCGTCATACTCAAGCAGCCTTTTCCTGATGCCGAAGTTATTCTCTTCAACCTTTTTCTGTGCACGTTCAATAGACCTGGTGATCATTGAATGCTGGATCATCTCACCATCCTTCAACCCCAGCTTATCCATTATGCCGGCAATCCTTTCCGAACCGAAAAGACGCATGAGGTCATCCTCGAGCGATACGAAGAATTGCGAGGATCCTGGGTCCCCCTGGCGCCCAGCACGTCCCCTCAGCTGACGGTCGACACGCCTCGATTCATGTCTTTCGGTGCCGATGATGGCAAGACCACCGGCTTCCTTCACTGCCGGGGTAAGCTTTATATCAGTTCCCCTCCCTGCCATGTTGGTCGCGATTGTAATGGTTCCTGTCTTTCCTGCCTCGGCAACGATCTCTGCCTCACGCTGGTGGAGCTTTGCATTTAAAACGTTATGCTTCAATCCTTTCATCTTCAGCATCCTGCTCAGAAGCTCTGAAATTTCAACCGACGTGGTACCCACCAGGACGGGCCTGCCGTTGTTATACATCTTCTGAATCTCATCAATAACGGCATTATATTTTTCACGTTTTGTTTTATATACTATATCCTCCATATCGCTCCTGATGCATGGAACGTTTGTGGGGATGACAACTACATCAAGCTTGTAAATATTCCAGAGCTCACCGGCTTCAGTCTCGGCTGTTCCGGTCATACCTGCAAGCTTATGGTACATGCGGAAATAGTTCTGCAGGGTAATTGTGGCATAAGTCTGGGTTGCGGCTTCTACCTTAACATTTTCCTTGGCTTCAATTGCCTGGTGAAGTCCGTCGGAGTACCTCCTGCCTTCAAGGATCCTGCCCGTTTGCTCGTCGACGATCTTTACCTTGTTGTCCATAACAACGTACTCGTCATCCCTTTCAAAAAGTGTATAGGCCTTCAGAAGCTGGGTCATCGTGTGAACCCTGTCGGATTTTGCGGAATAATCCTGAAGAAGCTCATCCTTTGCAAGGAGCTTCTCGCGGTCGTTCAGGTCCGATTTTTCAATTTCTGCAACTTTTGATCCCACATCGGGAAGTATGAAGAAGCTGGCATCCTCAACAGAGGTGGAGATAAGGTCTATACCCTTCTCAGTCAGCTCTATCGTATTGTTTTTTTCATCAATGATGAAGTAGAGCTCATCTGTCACCTTCGGCATCTCCTTGCTGTTATTCTGCATGTAGAAGTTCTCGGTCTTCAGGAGAAGCGTCTTGTTGCCTTCCTCGCTCAGGAATTTAATAAGAGCGTTGTTCTTGGGTAATCCCTTGAATGCCCTGAGCAGCAATAACCCACCCTCTTCCTGCTTGTCTTCCGAGATGGCTTTCTTGGAATCGGCGAGTATCTGTGTAACCAGTCTCTTCTGTGCCGCAACAAGTTTTTCAACCCTTGGTTTGAGTTCGTCAAACTGCTGGTTATCAGCCTGTGCTATCGGGCCGGAAATAATGAGAGGTGTCCTGGCATCATCAATAAGTACCGAGTCGACCTCATCTACTATGGCATAATGGTGTCTTCGCTGCACAAGATCTTCCGGGTTGATAGCCATGTTGTCCCTCAGGTAGTCGAACCCGAACTCATTGTTCGTTCCGAAGGTAATATCGGCCCAGTATGCCTTGCGCCTGTCGGCTGAGTTCGGCTGGTGCTTGTCGATACAATCCACTTTCAGACCATGGAACTCATAGATTGGACCCATCCATTCCGAGTCACGCTTTGACAGGTAATCATTCACTGTCACTATATGTACTCCTCTTCCTGCAAGTGCATTCAGAAAGACAGGAAGCGTTGCCACTACTGTCTTGCCTTCACCCGTTGCCATTTCGGCAATTTTACCCTTGTGCAATGCAACACCTCCGATCAGCTGCACATCATAATGTACCATATCCCAGGTGATCTCGTTACCCCCGGCTATCCATTTATTGCTCCAGATTGCTTTATTTCCTTCTATGGTGATCGATGGCCTGGTCGCTGCCAGGTCCCTGTCATATTGTCGTGCGGTAACCTCAAGGCGGGTGTTTTCCTTGAATCTCCTGGCAGTCTCCTTAACGATGGCAAAGGCACGAGGAAGGAGCTCATCGAGTATTCCTTCAAGCTTGACTTCAATCTGTTTTTCAAGCTTGTCTAACTTATTGTAAATCTCCTCCTTGGCGTAAACATCTTCCTCCTTCTCCGCTTCCTCCTTGAGCTTCTTTATCTCATTCTCATCTTCCTCGACTCCTTTGAGAATATCATTCTTAAGCTCTGCCGTTTTGTCCCGGAGCTGGTCGTTTGTCAACCCCTGGAGAAGCGAATATTCCTTATGCACCTTCTGGACATAAGGATCTATCTCCTTCATATCACGCTCGTATTTATTTCCAAGAAAAAGGCCGAGTACCTGGTTTACTATGCTCATCTGGAGGGTATTTACTTTATAAAAATTTTCCGCAAAATTAGTCTTATTTTGTAACAAATCTATGGGATCGGTTTATGTACCTGCAAAAACCCCGCCAGAAAGGAGGGGTCGGTAAATTCAGACGGTTTTTGAATACCTGAATGTCCTTGTTTTATTGCCCTGTTTCACCACTATAAGGTAGAAGCCTGGTGGTGCTGAACTGATATCAATTACCGCATCATCACCTGACGAGAACACACCTTCCTTCAACTCTTTACCAGCAAGATCGCATACTTTATATGAAGTCAGTACCCCTGCCATGCCGGTTTGCTGCAGGTGAATAATACCGTCTCCCGGATTTGGATAAATTGCTATCTTCTCTTCTTCGGTATTCTGAACATCGTCTGCTACCGATCTGATGGTGAGATCATCCAGGGCCCACCCCCAGCCATGTGCGAAGGGATCGGAAAAGAGCCTGAATCGTACCAGCAACGTGTCTCCCTTGATGAATTTTGTAAAAGTGCTGACAGATATGGTATGCTTCGTGAACATGGAGGGTGTTCCCTGGAAGGTAGAATTGTCTCCCGAAATGGCACTGTTATAGTCGTTCAGGAAGGTATCGTTTACCCTGCTGTCGTAACCGGGAGCCATCGGGAACCAGTTAATCCCGAAGTCCCTTGACCCTTCAACCACAACATAATCATAAAAATAGGGAGATCCGTAGACCGAACCTGTCTCACCCGGTTCAACGAGAACGATTTCCATGTAGCTGAAATATATGCCTGAATTATCTACCTTCAGCGGATATCGCAGCACGGATGTATAGACAATGCTGTCGTCGGCACGGTCGGGACTGTCGTACGGATGTTTTGAATGAAGTGCCGGATCAGAAAAGCCGGAAGGGGTAGTTACGGAAAAGCCCCTGTTAATGAAATCACCTGAAGCCCCTGAGAAGTTAGTGGTATAACTTGCCTGCACTCCAAATGTCTGTTCCGGTTTAATGGAAAAGAAACCCACAGTCGGCATATAGCTTGTGTTTGAATTAGAAGAGCTGTCTGTCGCAATTATCCTGAATTGAAGTGAATCGGTACCTGACATTTCAAGAGATCTGATATCAAGAATATTGCTGTAAATATCAAGGCTGTCGTGCTTCAGGCCCAGGAAAACTGAAGATCCCCCTTTTTTCCGATATTCAACATAAACGGTATCAACCCCTATATTGTCTGTTACCATGGCCCTGATTTTCAGGCTTGGTGTTTTGTCGATCAGGTAGTCGGGAGGTGCATATCTTATTACCGGCTTTACTGTGTCAGAACCGACATAAAAGGAATACGGGAGAATCTCTCCGACAGATGGCAGCCTGTAAACTCTTCCGAAATAGTCATTTACGGTGAAATAATAAGTAATGCCCGTGTTATATGATGGTAAGGTCAGATCACCGGAAAATGTATGTCCGTCGGCTTGTCCTGACAGGAAAAGAGTATCACGTGTTTTGAGGGAGTCGAAAGAGTACACCAGCCCCACATGGTTCCTGTCAATAGCGGTATCTGACAATATAGTGGCTGTAAAGGTTATGCTGCCGAGGTTTTTCTCAGTGTCGGTAAATGGTGTATGGATGATCCTGGTATTTATCCAGCCAATATCACCAAGAACAGCCATTGTAATTGTCCCGGGTGAATGAATGGCTTCGCCAAATGCGACAAAAGGAGTCATAAGGGCATTGCTGCCGAAATAGCTGGTCTCATTCAGGTGAGATATGCTTGAACCGCCATCGAATGTTGACGGAGCATATAATCTTGCCCTTGAGCCTTGAATGACGCCCCTGAAATATACGGCACCGCTGGTAAGAGCTGTTCCAAGGCCTGAAGAATTGTTTTTGTAACTGTTGGTATCGGCAAGCCTCTTCCCGGTTGCATCCTCAACGAAAGTGTCGTAAATTACAGGGAGCGATCCGATCCCATAGGATCCAGTACCATTTGAATCAGTAAAACTGTCTACAAAGCCTATCCCGTGGCAAAGTTCGTGGAGAACCACTGTCACAAAATCATACTTGTCGGTCGGTGTCTGGCCGTCTGTTCCATAATACCATGCAGCTGAACTGTTTAAAGACATGGAAATATCACCTTCGGAATCGGAATTAATCTTCTTCCCGCTAATTTTATCAGCCAGTGCGACAGGATAGTATGCATATGGGTTAAGCGCATTTACCGATGCTCCGAGAATATAGCCTGCGGCACTCGTTCCTCCCAGTGTACCCTGGCTCATGGCAGCGAATGTGGCATGGATCGTAAAGCTTGCGTCGGCCGGTAAGGCTGACTGAAGGATTGATACCGCGTACTGGTATGCAGTTTTTGCAGCAGCTGAAAAGCCCGAATAGTAAATGGTAACGGTTCCTCCTTTCCGTCCTTTGTTGAGGTAGAACGATTTGGGAGGCGGAACATATATTTTATTAACTTTTCCTGAAGCGTAGCATCTGCTGACAATGGAATTACCCCGGATCATCTCCTGTGACTTCAACCTTCCTGCAAAAAGCAGGGCAAGTACCGCAAATAAACAGGCTGATTTTACGCTCATAATTAATATGGTATTCCGGCTTCAGAAACTTAAGCCCCGGGGAGGTTCAACGATATGGCAACTTGTAAGGCAGGTGGCTTCAATCATGCCTGCGCATCTGCTGCTGCTGCGGCTGACGGTTTCCTGAGGCTAAGAATATCCCTGTCAAAGATATAAAGGTTTGCAGGGCCCACGAGCTTAATCTTGTCAATTATTGTCCTGACGGATGCCTCTTCCTCTACCTGCTCCATTACGAACCACTGGAGAAAATTATGTGTATTATAATCTTTTTCAGCCAGGGTCAGATGGACGATCTCATTAATACTGTCTGTCACGAACTCTTCATGTTTCAGGACTTCCATAAACAGGTTTTCGGCACTTTTAAAATCTGCCGGCGGTTTTTTGAAGGCGGGTATGATTGTTGTTCCGCCCCTTTCGTTAATATACTTAACAAATTTAAGGAAATGGATTCTCTCCTCCTCTGACTGTGCATAAAGCCATGATGCGATTCCTGGCAGCCCGTTATTCTCGGCCCACGATGCCATTGCAAGGTACAGGTTGGAGGAATAACCCTCTCTTTCCACCTGCCTGTTGCATAGTTCTTCTACCTTTTTTTTCAACATATTTTCCTGATTAAATAACTAGTTCTTGTTTATACCTTCAATGATCTCGTCAACCTTTGACAGCAGGGCATTTATGGAAAATGGTTTAGGAAAAATTTCATCCGCACCAAGGGCCCTGGCCATGCTGAGGTAATTGGCCGGACCGGCTTTGCCCCCGCCTGAAATCGCGATAATCTTAATTGATGGCTTGATTTCCCTGAATTTCATAATAACCTTGAGCCCGTCTTCGTCGGGCATTATGATATCGGTGATTACAAGATCTATCAGGGCCGGTTTGAGTTTCAATATTGCTTCCTTCCCGTTACTCGATTCGAGTACGGTATATTTCCTTCTGAGGAGAGAAACTTTAAGCATCTCCCTCAGATCATTATCATCTTCCACAATCAGAATACCGGCCATAATATTCAGCTCAAAGAAACTTGAATAGCGTTTTGCATTTCCTTCAGAGAAACAGGCTTAATTAAAACCTGTTTAGCGACACCCGAATTTAGTAATTTTTCTTTAGAAATATACTGATCATTATCTGTTATCAGTATCAGCGGTACGTTTATTTTGTTATCGGAGTAGAGCAACCTGATGTCATCAGCTTTAACTTCCTCCGCATCATCCATATATATTACAAGATCCGGACGCTTGCCTGCCGCGGTCAGCTGCCTCATTATCGAAGACGAATCGGAGGCGAACAAAACACGGTACCCGCTTTCTTCCAGCGCACTCGAGAGAATCTTTGATTCATATTTGTTCCCGGTAATGAACAGTATGCTCTTATCCTGGTCTTTTTTATCAGAGGCTGAAAAATCTTCAGAAACAGGAAGGTAAAGGGTGAACGTTGTTCCTTTCCCTGGTTTGCTGTTAACAAGTATCTCACCTTCGATTTCAGAAATTATTCCATGGACAACAGATAAGCCCAATCCTGTACCGCGGCCTCCTTCCTTGGTTGTGAAATATGGTTCGAATATTCTTTGCACGACTGAAGGTTCCATTCCAATTCCCGTATCGCCGAAAACAATTCTCACATAATCATCCGCTACAATGCTCCTGCTGAATTCATGCTGAATCATATGTCCGTTCACCAGCTCCATTGACACTGACAGGGTTCCTTCAGTGTTCTCCATTGCCTGAATAGCATTTGTCATCAGGTTAAGAAAAACTCTGAAAAGCTGTGTGGGATCGGCATAAACAAACACCTTGCTATCAGGAATATCGGCAACAAGGTTGACGTTACCGGGTTTCCCCGATTCAATGAATCCAACCGTTTCCTTCAGAACCTGCTCAATGATTACCGGTATCTTTTGCTGCTCAACCTGCCTGCTGAATGTCAGTATCTGGTTTGTGAGGGAACGTGCCTTCGAGACTGCGGTGAGTATCCTGGAAAGCTTCTCCGCAGCGGATGTATTATGTTCCAGTTCTTCCAGAAGTAGCTCAGCATAACCGTATATGGTAGTAAGTATATTATTAAAATCATGGGCAAGGCCGCCTGCCAGCGCTCCTATCGTCTCCAGTTTCTGGGCCTGAAGAAGCCTGTTTTCAAGCATCAGTTCCCTTGATGAGTCCTCAAAAGCAAAATCGATAAATGGAGCAGCGTTTTCCTCACCTGAAACAATAAATCCGCTTATCCGGCAGGCAATTTCATTTCCTGTGCAGGTTATCATGGGTACCCTTCCGAAGGTTTTTCTCTGATCGTGAAACAACTGCTTGAGGTGTATGTCAAAAAGTCCTTTCTCAGAATAAAAATCCCTGATATTCAGCCCGCTAATGCTCTTATCTTCATCACAGCACAATATCTTGAGGAAGGCTTTGTTTGCCTGGATTATTTTCCCGTCGGGCTCGCACCTCAGAAATCCTATAGGCAGGTTCGTCTCAATTTTTCTGAATTCCTCCTCCATCTCGGTCATCACCTGCTTCGACTGCTTAAGATCGGTTATATCAAATGTCTCGGCAATAAGGTGAGTTATGTCACCGTCATCAGATAAAATTGGCCTGAAGACAACCTCATAATACCTGTTGCCAAAATAAGGAGTATCAAAGGATGCCTCATACCGGATTGTATTTCCCCTGAAGCAGGAGTCGATATTGTTCTTAATCTTATCGTTAAAAGTTTCTTCACCCCAAATCTCGGACATGGATTTGCCAATTAGAAGCTCCGGCGGGATCTTATGTGCGCTGCAGAAGGCAGTATTCACCCTTTCGTATATATACTTCCTGTTTATTATGCTGAGCATTGACCTTGAAAAATTCAGGACATTCTCAGCCATTTTTCCTGAGAAATCGAAAAGTTTAGAAGCATCTGATGGTTTGTCCTTTCTGTTCACTTTTCGCCAGGTTTTGGATTAAACCACTTATTCGAAGTCAAGGTTAAATGCTTTTCTAATTTCTTTAATTGAAGGATATTTTGATACAAGATAGTTATATTTCTGCTCATCTGAATAGATTATTTCGTCGGATTCTGACTGATCGACTTTTGCATCAATCTCCGGAGTGTTGGTTCCAAAAATATTTTCGAGGTAGAGAACCAGCTTCTGCCTGTAGTTCTGTACGAAAAGGTCGCGCTGTGCTGAATTACTGAGATGCAGCGTCACTGAGCTGCCCGAAATAATCTCGGTGGTAATCGATTTGAACATGCTTGCTACGCGGGGCGAATCATCGGCTACCATTTCGGCAAAGCTTCGGAATGCTTCCATGAACTTTTCATTGCTGAACTCTTCTCCCGTGCTTTCCCCGTGCCCTGCGACTGATTCATGTTCAGTATTACCGGAATTATCCCTGTAGGCTTCCGGATCCTCGGAAATGACATCCCTGACTGAGAATGACCTGCTCGACCGGGAAGCTGATGCTGCAGGAGGCTCAGCTTTGGTTACGGCCTGTGTTGCTGACTGAACAGGTTCTTTAACCGGCTCCCTGGCGGACCTGACTTCCTGATCGGGTTCAGGCTGGTTCAGTATTTCGCTGTCAGGCTTTTTTTTTTCAGCGGTAAGCGTTCCCTCACCGTTCATCCTGCACAGCTTAAGGAGAAATAGCTCGACATGCAGCCGTTGATTCTTGCTGTTCTTGTAAGCAAGGTCACAAGCAGATCCAGACTCAAGTGCAGATATAAGAAACGAGACCGGGCTCTTTGATGCCTGTTTCATATACCGCTGCCTTACAGAAGGTGTCGCTTCAAGAAGGCTGAGTGTAACCTGGTCTGTGCTTACAAGAAGATCGCGAAGGTGACTGTTCAGTCCTGCCACATAGTTATGGCCATCAAAACCCTTGTCGAGTACCTCATTGAATATCATCAGAATTTTGGTGATATCACCGTCAAGTGCGGCATCGACTGACCTGAAATAATACTCATAATCAAGGACATTCAGGTTTTGTATTACATCGGCGTATGTTATCTTCTTCCCGCTGAAGCTCACCATCTGGTCGAAGATGGATAACGCATCCCTGAGTGCGCCGTCGGCTTTCTGGGCAATAACGTGAAGCGCTTCCTCCTCCGCCGTAACCGATTCGTTCCGCGCTACAAATTCCAGGCGCTTGACAATATCTTCAATCCGGATGCGGTTAAAATCAAATATCTGGCATCGCGAGAGGATGGTCGGAATGATTTTGTGCTTCTCTGTGGTGGCAAGGATAAATATGGCATGGGAAGGCGGTTCTTCCAGCGTTTTCAGAAAGGCGTTGAAAGCCGATGAAGACAGCATATGGACCTCATCGATAATATAGATGCTGTATCTTCCGACTTGTGGTGGTATCCTTACCTGGTCCGTGAGGAGCCTGATGTCGTCAACCTTGTTGTTGGAGGCCGCATCGAGCTCGTGGATATTGAAAGATCTGAGAGTGTTGAACGAAATGCAGGATTCACATTTATCGCAGGCTTCGCCTGATTCGCCCAGGTTGCTGCAATTGATTGTTTTGGCAAATATCCTTGCACATGTTGTCTTTCCTACACCCCGCGGTCCGCAGAACAGGTAAGCCTGGGCCAGGAGCCTGTTCCTTATAGCACTTTTCAGCGTATTTGTTATGGAATCCTGCCCGACAACCATATCGAAAGTTGCGGGACGGTATTTCCGTGCTGAAACAATGAAGTTCTCCATCTCTTTAATCCAGTGTCTGGCGAAACATGACAAATATAATTAAAAAGGGAAGAGCAAGCGGCGTTGTGCAAAAAATTAAGAACAGCTGCCATTATTCAGTTATTCATGCTGAAAGTAATATAATTGAGGCTGGAAATTTTTGAAAAAATCAAAATTATTGTACTTTTGCGCACCAAATTATAAACAAATAACAGTTAAAAATTATGTTGAATCAGTACGAAACCGTTTTCATTGCAACTCCCGTTTTGTCTGAGAACCAGATGAAGGAAGCGGTACAGAAATTCAAGAAGATCATCACCGACAACTCGGGTGAGATCGTTCATGAAGAGAACTGGGGCCTCAAAAAACTGGCCTACCCTATTCAGAAGAAGTCGACAGGCTTCTATTATCTGATTGAATTCAAAGGTCAGGGCGACCTTATTGAAAAGCTTGAAATCCAGTACAGAAGGGATGAAAGAGTTATCAGGTTTATCACTTTCAGGATGGATAAGTTTGCTGTTGAATACGCAGAAAAGAAAAGAAAACAGAGAGAAACAGAAAAAATCAAGGAGGAATAAGAGATGGCACAGAATGAATCAGAAATCAGATATTTGACTCCCCCGACAGTTGAGATCAAGAAGAAAAAATATTGCCGGTTCAAAAAGAATAAAATAAGGTATATCGATTATAAAGATCCCGAGTTTCTGAAGAAGTTCCTGAATGAGCAGGGGAAGATACTACCTCGGAGAATAACCGGGACATCACTGAAATATCAGAGGAAAGTGGCTAAGGCTGTTAAAAGGGCACGACATATTGCTCTCCTTCCTTATGTTGCTGATCTTTTAAAATAAGGAGGAATAACCATGGAAATTATACTGTTACAGGATGTAGCCAAGCTAGGGCACAAAGACGACATAGTTAAAGTTAAGGACGGGTACGGACGTAACTTCCTTATCCCTCGCGGGATGGCGGTTGCTGCCACTACATCAGCAAAGAAGATGCATTCAGAGAACCTGAGGCAGAGAGCTCATAAAGAGGAGAAGATCAAGCAGGAAGCACAGGAAACAGCAAATAAGCTGTCGGGTCTCAAACTTGTAGTTGGTGCCAAGACCAGCACCACAGGCAAGATATTTGGCTCTGTCAATACAATTCAGATTGCAGAAGCTCTTAAGGAAAAAGGTTTTGAGATTGACCGTAAAAACATCACTCTTCCCGAGGACCAGATCAAGGAGATCGGCTCGTATACGGCAGTCGTCAGGCTTCACAGGGAAGTTAAGGTGGAAATTGACTTCGAGATTATTGCGGAATAAACCCCGTAGCGGATTTTGGAAAGGGCGTGGTATTGAACTGCGCCCTTTTATTTTGCAGCAATAGTCTCAATCTCTATCAGTGCCCCCATCGGCAGAGCTTTCACAGCAAAAGCAGCCCTGACCGGGCAGCCGGTTTTATAGTATTCGGAATAGACCTCGTTCATTTTCTTGAAATCGGATATATCGGCCAGCAGGCAGGTCGATTTTACAACATCTGAATAGGAATATCCTGCTTCAGCAAGTATGGCCCCGATATTCTTCAATACCCTGTGAACCTGTTCACTGATTCCTCCATCCACCAGCTTGCCTGTTGCCGGGTCAATGGGTATCTGTCCCGATATATAAAGGGTGCCATTAATCTCGACTGCCTGGCTGTATGGTCCGATTGCCGAAGGAGCATCAGCGGAAGTGATTATTTTTTTCATATGACATATATATTAATAGGTATCGTGGAAATCCTTCCTCCTGTCGTATTTCAGGTCGGCCAGCACGGATGCTTTAACCTTGATGGTGAAAGACCAGCTTTTCATATATCCTACAGGTATCCATTCAATGCTCATCTCCCAGCAATGAAGATCCCTGTATATTCCAACGCTTGTCATCGTAATAACCTTTTTCTGTATGTCATAGCCGGTGGTATATGTGATCTTGGTCTTTTTGGTAAGTGACACATCACCCTGCAATGTAACTGTCTGGACAATATTGGTACTTAATGAAGGCTTTGAGAGATTGAAAGTATAGGCTGCCCTGAGCGACCAGGGCATATCGAAGTTTACATACCCATACTGATCAAGAGGAAGGGCGGTGTTCTCCTGCGATGTAGCCTGGGCCGGTGCATACAGATTGCCTTCTGTCCCCTGTTCCTGCATACCGGAAGGAGGTTGTGAGTTCTGCGGTGACTGGACCTGCCCGGGTTTCTTTTTCTTGCCCGACAGCAGTTTTCCGATATCGAGGTCGAGGCTTGTTGAAAATCCTGTGAGCCTGAGCGGGATATGCGACTGGGTCCAGTAGAAGGTGTTGTGTGTGACTCCTTTACTGTCGAGACCATAAAAACTGAAGGTCCCTGTTGCGGCAATATTCAGGTTTTCAAAAAGAACACTCCTGTAGTTCATTGAAAGGGGCGACCACCTGAGGGAGTCGGCGAAGATATTATAGGTAGTCGCCATTGAGAAGTTATCTATCAGCTTCACCTTCTTTGGCTTGCCGGTGGTATCATTCTTCTGGAAAATCTTGGCTTCCAGTGTATTTACCAGCCCGAATGAGATTATTCCGCTCCTGTTTCCAAGCGACGGCGTACCGTAAATGTTATTCTGGAATATTGAATACCTGGTAGTGCGGCCTGTCGTATCCGACTGAACGGTCTGGTACATGTTTGTGCTGAGTCCCTTCAGGTACGGAGTGTAGCTGAAAGAGACAGATGGCTTCATTACATGCCTTATTTCCTGGATTCTCGAATTCTGTCCGAATTTATATGATCCGAATATCTGTGGATTGATACCAGTAGAAAATGCGGCATTCATCGATTGCCCGTAGAACAATCCGTGAAGCGTATCCTGGACCACCTGCCCGATTTTCTTGTTTGTATATGCATCATAATAGTCGGGGTTCCAGTGAAAATTATATTTCTGCAGGTACATTACACCAGAATATGTCATGTTCGGGGAAAGTGTAATGCCCTGGAGGATATTGCTCAAAGCACCGGCCCCATGAAGCGACTTGAAAGGCCTTATCACGAAGCTGATAGGTGCATCGTGCTTGAAACCGTTTCGCATATTCCTGAACACAGCTTTCGTAAACAGGATGCTGTCGTATGTATTTATCTGGTTATCAACAGAGGCGCTGTACGAAATCTGAAGCTCCTGCCACCATTTTGACTGTCCCGACATGTTCGCGGGTTTGAGTGGATATATTCTCTGCACATTGAACTGGGCCTTTGGAAGGTCAAGGAAGACAGTCTTGTTTGCCACATTCTGGCTCTGGTTAAGGCTTGTGGAGAGATCGAAGGGTGTGCCCGACCACGACCTGGAATAGCTTATGCTCGACTGCCTGGTAGTGGTTACATGTTCTGAAGGATTGTAGCTGTTCTGCTTGTCGAATGAACTGGAGCTCATGTTTACGCTGGCTGAGAAACGGGAACCCGGGTGCGCCCTGGCATCCTGCGCGTAGGTCCAGTTGATCTTATAATTTGTGGACTTTGAATAATCCGAGAGCCCCTTATGCCCCGATACGTTACTGGCAATTCTCAATGATAATTTACCAGCATATTTGTACCTCTTCAAATAGTTGGAGTTTGCATCTATTTCCCAAGTGCCGTTCGTATAGACATCTCCTGTAAGCGAGAGGTCGATATTATCGCTGATAGCAAAGTAGTATCCGCCATCCCTTAAAGAGTATCCCAGTGTCGTGGACTGGCCCAGCTTAGGGATAATTATTCCTGATGCGGCCCTTTTGGTATTTATGGGAAAGAACCCGAAAGGAAGGGCAAGCGGAAGCGGAATGTCTTCAAGCACCATGTATGCCGGGCCCGTGATGATTTTTTTCCCGGGAATCACCTTGGCCCTGTTGAATGCCACGTAGAAGTGAGGCGGAAAGGCATCACAGGTGGAATAAGTGCTTTTTCCTATATCGAAGGATCCGTCCTTGAATTTTTTCGTCACACCGCTGTGCAGGTATCCCTGTTCCTGCTTAGTCGACATATTTATAACGCGGGCTTTCCCCGTATTGAAATTATAGTTAAGCTCCTTCGAATCAAAAGATTCTTCTCCCTGTTTAAAATTGGGAGCGCCGATTATCTTTCCTGTCGAATCGGGGCGTCCGACAGCAAAAATCGATTTTGTATCCATATCAAGAACTATGGAATCGGCCTTCAGCGTTATGTCACCATATTTGACTTCACCTTCCCCTACCAGGTACACTTTTTTTGTCACCAGGTCCGATTTCCTGTAGCCCTTTGCGCCATAGGATATTGGCTTATCGATCGCACCTTTGAAGGGTTTCACTTTACCGAGGACCGTGTCTTTTACAGAAACGGTATCAGCTTTAAGATGTAAGGAATCGTTACCTATATTTTTTTCCTGGGAAAACAGAAATAAACAGTGGCCCATCACAAGGAACACTACAGCCAACCGTTTTTCATTTAAATAATACAACTTAAATGTTATTTTTGCAACCAATAGCCTGACACCTGGTGTCAGCGGCAAAACTAATAATTTCACTAAACATAAATGGACACCTGTTATAAAAACGGCAAACAAACATCCAAATATATTAACAGGTTCTTTTTAGCGGTTATTGCCTTCCTGCCGGTCTTTCTTTCTTCATCGGTCGCCGACAGACCCGTGAGGGAAAAATGGGTAATTGTTATTGATCCCGGCCACGGAGGGCGCGATCCGGGTGCGATCGGTTCGCACAGCTATGAGAAGAATGTCACTCTCCCTGTCGCACTGAAGACCGGTGAATACCTTGAACACAATCTGAAAAATGTAAAGATTATATACACCAGGACAACAGATGAGTTTGTTGAACTGGCCGAAAGAGCGCAGATTGCCAACAGGAATAAGGCTGACCTGTTTATCTCCATTCACGCTAACAGTCACCCTCAGAAAAGCACTTACGGTTCTGAGACATGGGTAATGGGTCACCATAAGGACCAGCAGAACCTCGAGGTTGCAATGAAGGAAAACTCGGTTATATTGCTCGAAAAGGATTATTCGACAAGATATGAGGGATTTGACCCCAAATCGCCTGAATCGTATATTATGTTTACACTTATGCAGAGCGCTTACTCCGAGCAAAGCATAGATCTGGCATCAAAAATCCAGCTCCAGTACAAGAACCAGATCGGAAGATACGACCGTGGTGTTAAACAGGCTGGCTTCTGGGTTCTGTATATGACAACAATGCCGTCGGTGCTTACCGAGATCGGATTCATTTCAAACGAGGCAGAGGAAAAGTATATTAATTCAAAGCAGGGACAGGAGAATATAGCACAGTCGATATACAGGGCGGTTAGCGATTACATTGCCGATATCGACAGGAAGAGCGCTATGCCGTCAATACTGACCGATACTGTTCCTGAGAAGCCGGTCTCGCTCAACGACAGCTCACTGAAAGGAAAAACACTATATACAGTTCAGGTGGCTGCCTCGGTTAAAAAGATTGTGATGAAACCTGAAAACTTCAGGAACCTCAGTAGTATTTCCGAAATCATGTCGGGGAACAGGTACAGGTACACTTCAGGAATCTTTGAAATATATGACAGCGCGGTCGTGTACAGGAAAAAAATTGAGTCAATCTACCCCGATGCCTTTGTGGTATCTGTCAGAAACAGTAAAATTGTACCTTTACAGGAAGCGCTTGACAGGAGAAGGAAAAAATAATGCACGTCTGATATGAAGATTTCTAATGAGATTAAGGTAGGTGCCGTCGCGTTTGTGACAATCGTGGCATTTATCTGGCTTTACAGCTTTCTGAAGGGGAAGAATCTTTTGAACCCTTCCGGGACATACTATGTGGTATATAATGAAATAGGAGGACTCACCGAATCGAACCCGGTTCAGATAAACGGGTACAAGGCCGGGGTTGTGCATTCAATTAAATTCCTTAACGACATGACCGGCAGGCTCCTCGTCGAAATGTCGATCAAGAAAGGCTTTGTCATACCTAAAGGATCTGTAGCTGAGATTACTGCAGCTTCACTGGTAGCCGGAATGAAGATAAGGCTGCTGTTCGGAAAAGGACCGGGTGAATATAATTCCGGGGACACCATCCCGGGGATGCTCGACCAGCCGTTGATATCAAAGATTACAGGTGAACTCGGACCTGTGAAAGAAAAAATTAACGGGTTGATAACATCCCTTGATACGCTTATTTCTGGCATCAATTCGGTAATGACACCCCAGTTCAGGGCAAATTTAAGGGGAACTGTATCGAACCTTAATTCTGCAACACGTAACATGAACGAGCTGGTTGGCGCGAAAGACACCGGGCTGAAGAGTACTGTGGCAGATCTGTCAAGGTTTTCAAAAATGCTCTCGGATAATTCTGCAAAACTGTCGAAAACTATCGGAAACATGAAGACCATTTCCGACACTCTTGCCTCGGCCGACCTTTATAAAACTGTTGTCAATCTCAAATCCACACTTGAAAGAACTTCCGTTCTCCTTGGAAAAATGAATGAAGGAAAAGGTACCGCCGGTAAGATTGCCACCAATGATTCACTATACATTAACCTTAATAACAGTATTCATAACCTCGACTTACTTTTAAAGGATATAAAAGAGAACCCCAGGCGATATATAAATGTTTCCGTGTTCGGAGGTAAAAAGTAACCGCTCTAAAGATTTGATTACTGTAATTTTCAGACAATCTATGCATTAATTTAGGTGTAAAAAAGCAATGCAAGAATGTGGTAGTTTTTTTCTGCTAAAATTTTTTTTTGAGGATTATATCATAACCTGTTGTATTCCACCATTAAACCAGAATACCAGGAGTTAAGTTCCTGGTAATAAATTAATTAATTAATAAAAAATATTTTTTTTACATAAGTACCTGAACTCTAAATTCATATACTATTTTTGAGAAAGTCAAGTAAAAAAAATTTTTTTTTTAAGTTTTTTTTTTACAAATATTGCTACCTGAATCAACGAGATTCCAAACCATATAATTTTTAAATACTAATACCTTTCATGAATAAAACGCATTATGACGTTTGGAATAACTGTCTGCAAATAATCAGGGATATTATCCCGTCAATCAGTTTCAAGACATGGTTCGAACCAATAGTTCCTCTCAAGCTGGAAAACAATATCCTAACGATCCAGGTTCCGAGTCCGTTTTTTTACGAGTACCTTGAGGAGCAGTACATTGATATTCTCAGGAAAACTTTGCGCAGGGAGATCGGAAGCGATGCCAAGCTTGAGTACAACGTTGTGATGGAAAATGCAAATTACATTAACGGCAAGCCCTATACAGTCAGGTATCCTTCAAGAAACAAAACCGATCTGAACAATAAACCGGTTCAGGTACCATTCGAACTTACACAGCCCTCAATAAAGAACCCTTTTGTAATACCCGGGATCAAGAAGATACATTTTGATCCGAAGCTTAACCCCGATTATAACTTCAATAATTTTGTCGAGGGTGAATGCAACAGGCTTGCACGCTCCGCGGGAATAGCTATCGGCAATAACCCGGGCGGAACAGCCTTCAATCCCCTGATGATATACGGTGATTCGGGTCTGGGGAAGACTCACCTTGCCCAGGCAATTGGGATACTGGTAAAGGAGAAGCATCCCGACAAGATCGTTCTCTATGTAAATGCCAACAAATTCCAGACCCAGTTCACAGAATCCATCAGGAACAATAACAAGAACGACTTTCTCCATTTTTACCAGATGGTTGATGTTCTTATCCTTGATGACGTTCATGAATTTGCTGGCAAGGAAAAGACCCAGGATACATTTTTCCACATCTTTAACCACCTGCATCAGTCGGGTAAGCAGCTGATCCTTACATGCGACAGGCCTCCTGTTGAACTCCAGGGAATGGAACAGAGATTGTTGTCGAGGTTTAAATGGGGTCTTCTCGCCGATCTTCAGAGACCGGATTATGAGACGCGTCTTGCCATACTTAAGAAAAAAGCTTATAACGACGGAATTGAACTCGCAGAAGAGATCTTCGAATTCCTTGCTGCAAATGTTTCCAACAACATCAGGGAACTTGAGGCTGTCCTTATTTCTCTGTATGCACAGTCGACGCTCAACCGTAAAGAGATCACGATTGATCTTGCACGGCTGATGGTCGAAAAGCTGATCAGCACCGCGAAACGAGAGATAACAATTGAATTTATACAGAAAATCGTATGCGATTACTATAAGATCCCTGTTGAGCTGATCCAGGGTAAAACAAGGAAAAGGGAGATTGTCCAGGCCAGGCAGGTGTCGATGTACTTTTCAAAGAACCTGACAAAAGCCTCCCTCGCGAGTATAGGTTCGCATATCGGTGGCAAGGACCATGCAACAGTGCTTCACGCCTGCAAGACCGTGAACAACCTTATTGATACTGATAAACATTTCAGGAACCAGATAACTGAAATTGAGAAAAAACTAAAGGTCTGATATGAACAGAAACCAGCTTGCAGAAAAGTTTTTTGAGAAATACGGGAACAGGAATGAAAGGCCTGTTCTTTTTTTCTCACCCGGAAGAGTCAACCTGATAGGAGAACATACAGATTACAACGGGGGATATGTTTTCCCCTGTGCCCTGAATTTCGGAACTTACCTGGTCATAAGGAAAAGACCTGACAGGACCATGAAATTTTCGACCATGAATTTCAACCACGATGAATCGGTAGAATATTCAGGATCTTTTACAAATACATCAAAGCGATGGATCAACTATCCTTTAGGTGTTATGAATGAGTTCATTTCCAAGGGTATTCAACTATCAGGGTTGGACCTCCTCTATTATGGTGATGTTCCAAATGGAGCCGGTCTGTCATCTTCAGCATCAATCGAGATAGTTACAGCAGTCGCATTAAATGAGATTTTCAGGTGCGGGATTGAAACGCTCGAGCTCGTGAAAATGTCGCAGAGAGCCGAGAACCGGTTTGTAGGAATGAATTGCGGCATCATGGATCAGTTCGCTGTCGGATTCGGGAAGAGCGACAATGCGATATTCCTTAATTGCGATACTCTGCAGTATGAGCATGTACCTTTAATCCTCAGGAACCATGCACTTATCATCACAAACACGAATAAAAGACGGGGACTGACCGATTCAAAGTACAACGAACGCAGGGCTGAGTGTGACAAAGCAGTAGAATACCTTAAGAAATACAAGGATATAAAAACGCTGAGCGACATTTCCTATGATGAAACCGGTATCCTCGACAAGTATGTTCCGGACCCGGTCATCAGGAAAAGGGCGCTTCATGTGATTTCCGAAAATGCCAGGGTGCTTGAAGCTGTACAAGTGCTCAGGGACGGTGATATAATAAGATTCGGTGAACTGATGAACCAGTCGCACGATTCTCTCATGACGAACTATGAGGTAACAGGAACGGAACTTGATACACTTGTCTATGAAGGAAGAATGTTCCCGGGCGTAATCGGGACAAGGATGACAGGTGCCGGGTTCGGAGGCTGTACTGTTTCAATAATTGAAAAAGAAGCCGTGCCTTCATTCAAATCAGGTCTCGCTGCTGAATATTCACGAAGAACACGGCTGGTACCCGATTTTTACGAGCCGGAAATAGGAAACGGAGCAGCTAAAGTTGCTATTTTCTGACTTTAATCCTGCCCCCGTTCACATCCTTCACACATCTGAAGCCCACCGTTGAGTTCCTGTCAAAACCAGGAGAAACAAGCAACATTATCTGTGTCTTGTCAAGCTGCTGGGGTCCTCCCTGGATATACCACCAGCTTGAATCGGGCTTGTAGTAGCTTCCTCCCCTGATCATTATGAAGTAGTATGCCCCGTTATAATACAAATCATTGGTCATCTGCCAGACATTTCCGACCATGTCCATTACACCAAAGGGACTCGCACCTTTTGAAAATGCATCAACCGGTGTCGGCCTGTCAAATGCATTGTTGCACCAGGTGCCATGGAATTCATTACCCCATGGCCACTTCCGGCCATCAGTACCCTGGGCAGCTATCTGCCATTCCGACTGGGTGGGTAGTCTTTTACCGGCCCACCTGGCGTAGGCAAGCGCATCATCATAGCTGACATACACTACTGGATACCTGTCCTGTCCCTGCTTGTAAACGCCATTCACCCAGTGGCGCAGGAAGTTGCTGGTATCGTTCGGACGGTAACCAGAGCTCTGGATAAAATCGTAGAACTGGGCATTGGTTACAGGGTATTTGTCGATCAGGAAGCTGTCGGCAGCGACTGTCACGGGCCTGTTAATATCTGGATACTGTATAAAATCCTCATTCGTGGTGAATGTGCAGCTTAAGGATGTTTTGGGAATTAGCACCATATCGTCAGGAATTGTACCTTCAGCAGCAGTTCTTTCCACAGTGCTGATGAGCCAGGGTTTGCCTCCTTTTAATTCCACGATGCTTTCATCCCTGAGCCGGCCATCGGCCAGGAACTGGATAACTATCTTGCCTTCAAAGTAACCCAGGAGGCTCTTTATATTGAATGCCGTATCGTACCTGAAACTTAGCTCAAAACTCTTCCCTGTATATGATGGGTTTCCCTTCCAGAGGATGACTTTTCCTTTCCCGGGAATACTGATTTTCAAGCTGTCACCGGTAAGGGTCGTTTTAAGAAGGACAGGAAGTTCAGCAATGCAGTCAACAGATCCTTCCTTCCTCGTACCCGTCAGGGAAGGACTGAAGCCTGCTGCCTCGGCCGTGATATATGAAGATCCGTTCTCAGCGAGCGGTGCCAGGTTTTTATGATTCCAGAGTGAAACAAAATGCCGGGAAGGATCGGGGCTGACTTTGAAAAGCTTGCCGTTTACTCCTTCTGGTCTCATATTTAAAATGGTATAGATGGTCTTTTCTTTTGTTGTCCACCTGTTAACATAGATATTATCCACTGCGGTGCTTATCAGCGGTGTCCAGTCGCGATCAAGAAAAGCGTCATTGTTCTGGCGCAGGATCAAAGTTGTTGCCGAAAGAAAGCCAAGGTCATTCTGGTAGTTCTCATCTCTCCCGCCGGGCCTCATCAGGTTTAGTTCCGTACCGTAACCGTTAAAGAACGCGACAGCAATCTCCCTGTGAATCCTGTCTTCTCCCACGGCACAGACCCTGAAGATAGAAAAGTCGGGCTTGATAAGCTTATTCAGATTCAGCTCCGGGCTGAGGAATATTGCGTCGTGTACCCGGCCGGCAATTATTCCGGGCATATCTTTGGTTACTGCCATTCCTTCAGAGTACATTACCACTCCTTTTCGAACGCTGTCGGCGGCGGCCTGCAGTTCAAGGCTTGAGCTTCCCCTTGTATCAAGTACTACTCCATCCGCCTCGGTACCCGCAATCAGCCGCGCCATTCCCCTGTACTGGTCCTCCTTTCTGGTGCTGTTATCCCATGGGTTGTACGAAATAAAAAACCTGGTATTGTAAATTTTCGACATTCTCGAGAAAGCTTTCAGCTGGGCCAGCCCTCCCGGCAGATTGTCGTACATATCCCACTGGTTACGCTGGTCGAGACCAAGCCTTGGCCATGTAGGCCAGATGCCGAATACATCAACAAACCCGAATTGATCGTTCCACCTTCTAAGCTCTTCGGCATAAGTATATCTGCCGGTGCTCCTGTCGTAGAATTCCCTGTCCCAGGCCATCTGCAGGATTATTATGTAGCTCCCTTTTATCCATTGAAGATCATCCCTGCCGAAAAGGGAATTGTCGAAACTGTCAAGGTCGTGAAGGTATCTGTCGCGGAACATCAGCCTGATCCCGTTTTGCCATTCCCCTGTAAAGGCCTCCGACCATACGGCATACCTGACCTTTGCTCCGGGCGGCAATATCGTCTCGTACCTTTTTTTCTGACCGCCTGTTATCACCTGCCTTCGTGCAAGGGAACAAAATGACCTGTCGCCGGCGCTGTAAGAAGAATATCCAAGCTCCCATGCGTTGTCGGGCAAAATAACCCTTAGCTGGCGACACCCCGGGCGGTAGAGATATGCACGTGCCAGGTCCCATGGGCCGTACCCGGTAATGCAGGCAGTCGTATTTTCTGTGCCGAACGGGACTATATTGCTGACTGATATGGTATCATTGCCTGTATTCTCGAATATTATTGAGTATTGCCAGGGCTTACTGTTATCAACAGGTATAATAGTTGTCGCGGTGATTTTATTATCATATATCTGACGGTATGCGGTATCAGTCTGGGTACAGGATATGTCGGCCGATGAAAATGTCTTATCGCCAATATTGAAAGTGTATAATGGTCTCTCGGGAAATGTTCTGAAAAGACTGTCTGAAATATAAATCCTGCCCGTCTGCAGGCCCTGGGAACTGTTGATAACAATTTTTTTTATAGGCTGGGCGCTCAGATCAGAGGCGACCAGGATACCGATGACAAGAGAGAGTAAAATTTTGACTCCTGGTTTACTGTATAGCATGGCAGATAATTCAAAAGTTATTCAGCTGCAATTTATCATTTAGTCCTCATTTTAGAAACACTTTTAGCACCGTTAATCATTTTCTGCTATTGCGAGGTAACCTGCGTAAGTTTTTTTCGTTAAAAAAATTAATTGTACATTTAGATTTTGCAAAGAACGAATTTCCTGATGCAAAAGATAGCTAATATATTGCGCTCAACCCTGTTACTGCTGTTTCTGGTTGCTTTAACAACGACAGGATGTGCCGTCAAGAAAAATCCCTGGCAGAAGAAGAAATCACAGGCTTCACGGGTAAATGCCTCGCAGCTGGGCAGAAACAAGTATTACTTTTCAACAGGATATCAGAAAAGACTCCAGAAAAGCGTAAAGAAGAAGTAGCCTAATCAAAGCTGAAAGTAAGTCCGTCGTACGCAAGGATTACCCCCGGAGGCAATTCACCCGATACATCCTTATCCCGTCCCATCTGGTGGCTTATATGTGTAATGAATGCTTTCCTGGGTGATATTTCAGTAATATGATTTATGGCTTCCATCAGGCTGAAATGTGAGATGTGCTTCTCTTTTCTCAGGGCATTAATTACCAGGTATTTCACCCCGATTAGCTTCTCCTTGCTTTCTTCAGGGATATAATTTGCATCAGTGATATATGCAAAGTCGCCTACCCTGAAGCCAAGTATCGGCAGGCGGTAATGGAACAGCCTGACCGGTATAATTTCAAGTCCCCTGACCCTGAATGGATAAGCCGTGATGTCATTCAGCCTCATCCTCGGTATCCCCGGATACTGGTATTCGGCAAAAACATACGAGTATTCCCTCCTGACAGCCTTCTGAACCCTCTCTTCAGCAAAAATATCAATCGCATCCTGCGACTTATAATTAAATGCCCTGACATCATCCATTCCTGCGATATGATCTTTATGCTCGTGGGTGAGAATAATACCGTCAAGCCTTGTGAGTTTAACCGCAAGCATCTGCTGCCTGAAATCAGGTCCGGCATCGAAAACGATATTAATATCATCTGTTTGCAATAACAGGGAAGTCCTCAGCCTAGAGTCTTTCGGATCGACGGATGAGCATGTGTGGCAGTCGCATGCTATTACGGGCACTCCCTGTGATGTACCGGTTCCGAGAAATGTTATCTTCATCCGACAGGATTAAAGAAACAAACCTAGCTTAAAAATGATTAATAGGCAAGAATGGTCCGGAATTGTTTTCGTCTCGTTCTCCATAATATTTATATTTACATATTGACCCGGATTTATGGCTGGAACGTTATACCTGATACCGGTTACACTCGGCAATCCTGACTTTGGCAGGTCAATCCCTGTATATGTCACGGATATTGCCAGGTCCCTGAGGTTCTTCGTGGTGGAAGATACCAGGAGTGCACGACGGTTCCTGAGGCTGATCGACAAGAATTTCCCAATCGATGAAACTGACTTCAGGGAATTGAATGAACATTCATCTCCCGTTGATACCGCATCGCTTATTACACCGCTTTTAGAGGGACATGATATGGGGCTTATGAGTGAAGCGGGCCTGCCCTGCATAGCCGATCCCGGATCATTGCTTGTAAGGCAGGCACATCGTTCCGGGATTAAGGTTGTACCTCTGCCGGGCCCGTCATCGATCCTTCTTTCTGTTATTGCATCGGGACTTAACGGCCAGAACTTTGTTTTCCACGGATACCTGCCTCAGAAAGCAAATGAGAGGCTTGAACGGATAAAAGAGATTGAGAAGAAGGCACTGACAGGACAGTCGCAGGTTTTCATGGAGACACCATACAGGGCCGCTAAGATGATGGAGACACTACTTTCAGGCTGCCGTCCCGATACCTCATTGTGCGTTGCCATAAACATAACTCTAGAGACAGAGGAAATTTCTACGATGAAAATAAGTGAATGGAGAAAGCAACCACCTGACCTGGATGGCAAGCTGGTTGTATTCGTACTCGGCCAATAAAATTTTCAATGAAAGATATGTACAGAAATCTGTTTGCTGCTCTGCTTACGTTTGGCATGAGCATATCCGTACTTCATGCCCAGAAGGTCGACATGAGCCTCTTTGGCGGATTTAAGCCAAGGAACATAGGGCCGGCAGGGCCTTCCGGAAGAGTCACGGCACTTGCCTCCGATCCCCTGAATCATAATATTATATATGCAGGCACAGCCTCAGGCGGGCTCTGGAAGACCATTAATGCGGGTACAACTTTTACACCGATCTTCGATGACCAGCAGGTTGCTTCAATAGGTGCAATAGCCGTTGATCCGCTTCGGCCTGATGTGGTATGGGCAGGTACCGGGGAAGGCAATCCCCGTAACAGCGTAACAGGAGGATACGGGATATACAAGAGCCTTGACGGCGGGAAGACATGGAAACTTTGCGGATTGCAGGGTACAAGACATATTCACAGGATTGTAATCAATCCCATCAACAGCGACATTGTATATGCAGGCGCAATTGGCACACCGTGGGCACCGTCAGCCGACAAGGGTGTCTTTAAGACGACAGACGGAGGACAGACCTGGCAGAAAATACTTTTTGAGGGTGAAACTGTCGGGGTTGCCGACATGGTAATGGATCCGAAAAACCCTGACAAGATCCTCGTAGCAATGTGGAACCACCAGCGTTGGCCATGGTTTTTTAATTCCGGCGGCCCGGGATCCGGAATCTACATGACACTCGACGGGGGAAGGAATTTTACCAGGATAACCAAAGGGCTGCCAGCGGAAGAGGGACGCATCGGGCTGGCAATAGCGAAAAGCAACCCCGAATACATTTATGCATATGTGGAGGCCAAACCCAATGCAATGTACAGGTCAGTCGACGGGGGCTTCACATGGGAAAAGCGTGGTGAAAAAAACATTGGCACCAGGCCTTTCTACTTTGCCGAGATATATGTCGATCCGACAAATGAAAACAGGGTCTATACCTTGTTTTCGGGAATTAATATGAGCGAGGACGGTGCACTGACCTTTAATATCCCGGTTGGAGAAAAAGTACATCCCGACCACCATGCCTGGTGGATCAATCCATCCGATCCTGCAAACATGATCGATGGTAACGACGGCGGAATGGCAATTACATACGACCGGGGAAAAACCTGGAGGCATATTACGACCCTGCCTCTCGTTCAGTTTTATCATGTCAACGTTGACAATGAGTTGCCGTACAGAATATATGGTGGTGCGCAGGACAATGGAACATGGGTTGGTCCCGCCTATATATGGTACGAAGGAGGTATCTCCAACGAGTTCTGGGATTTCATAGAGGGAGGTGACGGGTTTGATGCGATGCCGGTACAGGGCGATCCTCAGTCGTGTTATGCCCAGTCGCAGGGTGGTGCCCTCAGAAGGGTGAATATGGTGACAGGAAGCAGCAAATTCATAAGGCCCGCCCCTGCAGGCAATGAAAAGCTGCGATTCAACTGGAACTCAGCCCTCGCACAGGATCCTTTCGATGCGAACACAGTCTATTTTGGAAGCCAGTTTCTTCACAGGAGCATGAATAAAGGTGACAGCTGGGAAAAAATCTCTCCCGATCTCACGACAAATGATCCTTCAAAGCTAAACCAGAACAAAAGCGGTGGAATAACCATCGATGTAACAGGAGCTGAAAATCACTGTACAATTCTTTCCATCGCGCCAAGCCCGGTCAGTAGGGGACAAATATGGGTCGGAACCGATGACGGGAATGTCGGGCTGACCACCGACGGAGGCATGACATGGACAAATACGTTCCAGAATGTCAGGGGTGCACCGGCAAAAGCCTGGATACCACAGGTTACGGCTTCAAAATATGACCCTGCAGAGGCATTCGTCGTGCTCAATAATTACAGGACAGGAGACTACTCGGCTTACCTCTATCATACAACAAACTTTGGCAAAAGCTGGCAGCGGATTATAACCGATCAGGATGTCTGGGGCTATGTACTTTGCTTTGTACAGGACCCTGCAGAACCCAGGCTGCTGTTTGCAGGTACGGAATACGGACTTTACGTCAGCTTCGACAAGGGAGAGTCGTGGAACAAATGGGTTTCCTCCTACCCGACCGTATCTACATACGACATGGTTATCCAGCCGAGGGAGAACGATCTGGTAATAGGGACTTTCGGCAGGTCATTCTGGATAATTGATAACATTGCTCCGCTCAGGGATGTTGCGGCATCAGGCACAAAGATGCTGACTGAAAAGCTTAAACTCTTTGATGCACCACAGGCAGTTTATGCATCCAGGAAAAACCTCCCGGGCTATTATTACCGCGGTGATGCAATGTTTGAAGGCGACAACAGGAATATTGCGGCTGTACTCACTTTTTTTGCCTGCGATACAGTTGCAGGGAAAGCCAGGATTGAAATATCCGACAGTTCGGGAACTGTCATAAAAAATATTGAAACACCTGTAAACAGGGGCTTTAACCGGGTTGAATGGAGACTGGATAAAAATCCATCACCTTATGCAGGCCAGATAAACAAGGGAAATCAGAATTCGGAAGAGCAGGAACGGGCAAGATTCCTGAGGGGAACGGGAGCCATAGTAATGCCCGGACATTACAAGGCTCATATTGAATATAACAACGCCTCCTCGGATGGTAGCATTAGTGTGATATATGATCCCAGAAATCCGTCTCCCGATATTTCGGCTATGAAAGAGAATTATAAAAGAGCCGGAATTTTCCAGGGCAAGGTAAAGGACATGAATGATCTGTACCAGAAGTTTTATGACGCCGGTGTGGTTATTGGAAAAGTTGACGACCTGTCATCAAAATACATGGTTCTGGGAGATTCGGTAAGGAGCTTCCAGTATCCCATAAAAGCCAGGTACGACAGCATTGACAGGAAGTTAACAGAAAGACCCGGTGGCCTTTTCAGCAGGATAAACGAATCGAGAATTCTAAACACCGCTACCGGGAAACTTACCGGGAACGATGTAAAGACCTTGGAAGATGCAGAAGCAGCGCTTGATGAAGCAACAAGGCTGCTTGGATCGTTTCTCGAAACGGATTGGCCCGCTTACAGAAGGAAACTGGACGGCATGCTGGTGCCTGTGAACGCAGTTCTGAAGCGCTAAAATCCTTATTTAGAGCCTTTGTGTATCCTGTCAAGCTGCACAACAAAAAGCAGCGGTGTATAGCCCGGTATACTGCCGTAACCATATGCACCGTATGCAAGACTTGAAGGAAGAAGCATTTTAGCCTTTCCACCTACTTTCATATACCTGACACCTTCATCAAGACCAGGAAGAACATAAGGGCTGCTGACAACCCACTTGAAATGTGTCGTGTCGCTGAAGTTTGTGCCAATTATGGTATTGTTAAGGAAGGATGCTTTGTACTTAACATAGACGGTATCATTGACCACAGGGCTGGCTCCGGTGCCTACGGCAAGGTCGAGATAGTATAACCCGCTGGTTTCCCTGGTGTACACCGTATCTCCGATGGTTCCCATGTACGACTGAATCTGGAGTGTCTCCTGTTTGGCCCAGTCAGAAGACGGGTTGCAACCGGTGAATACCAGTGTAAAGAGGCCCAGGGCCGCTACGGCAGTTATAATCGCTTTTACTTTCATTTTGGAGTTATTAAACATTTATGGATTCTATTTATCTTTTACCTTAATTTCATATACGATAGTGGCCCTGGGTGGAATCGCCTTACTGTCACCCAGCAAACCGTATGCCAGAAATGGCGGAATGACAAAAACAGCTTCGCCTCCCCTTTTTAGCAGCTTCAATCCTTCGTTCATTCCTGCTTCCATCTCACTTCTTCCTATTACAAGCTCTTTTGGCCCGGACTTTTCTGATGAGTAACAGGGTGTCCCGTCGAGTAATGCACAGGTGTACTCCATAATTACATGATCATTTTCCCTGAAACAGTTGCCGGTTCCTTCATTCTTTATATAATACCATAGCCCTGATTTTGTTTCTTTGAGAGCTATGTTCTTTCTTTCCGCGTAATTGATAATTCGTTCCCTGTCTTTTTCCACAAGGTAACTGTTAACCCTCGCGAGATCCCTGGTATCAGGCTTCTGACTATTAACGCCGTTACCATGGCTGTTATTGCAGCCGGAAAGCGCAATAAGGAATAATACAGCCATCCCCGCAGCAGTCTTCATCGGATGCTGCTGTTAATAATCGATGATTCCTCCTTCCTTACAGCGTCGAGGAAATAACTTATAGTGCCTTCCATCGTATCGTAGTGATCGCCGCCCGAGGCATTCTTATGCCCGCCTCCCTTAAAGTATTTGTCTGCAAATTCACTTACCGAAAAGCTGCCTTTTGACCTGAACGACAGTTTTACATAACCGTCTTTCTCAACAAAGAAAGCCGAAAATACTATGCCGCTGATTGAAAGTGGCATATTTACAAATCCTTCAGTATCACCCTTGCGGTAATTAAACCGTTTAAGGTCCTCACGTGTAAGAAATATATACACCGTATGGTATTTTTCAAGCACAACCATTCTTTCACTCAGGGCAAAGCCCTGTAGTTTCATCCTGTCGGCTGAAAAGTTGTTAAACACCAGGTTAAAAACTCTTTCCCTGTCAATTCCTGTATCCATAAGATCTGCAATGGTCCTGAAAGTTGCACCTGTATATGAACCATGATCAAAATTACCTGTATCGGTAACAATTCCGACGTATATCGCTTCGGCGTAGGGTGTGCTCATAAATGGCTTCCCGTTTAGCCCTGATATAATTTCATGCAGAAGCTCCGATGTTGAACATCTTGAAGGATCGGAAATCAGCAGGTCAGCAAAATCGAATGAATTAAGGTGATGATCAATAACTATTTTGAAAGCTTTCGAGTTCAGAATGTCCTTTTCTGCCTCCCCAAGTCGGTTCGACTGGTTGAAATCAAGCATAATGATCAGATCCGACTTCGAGATGAGATCCCTGCAAAAGGCACGGTCCTTAATGAAGATATTGATCTTTTCAACACCATCCATCCATTTTATAAACTCCTGCAGGTAATTGGGTGAAAGCATCTCCACATTCTTCCCTTTGGAAACAAGGTAATGGTAGAGAGCAAGCTGGGAGCCAATTGCATCCCCATCGGGATTGACATGGCAGATCAGCAGTATATTGCCTGCCCTGTTCAGATGATTCGATAATTCTTTTGTATATTTGGCCAATTCCAGCACGGTCGTTTTTTCCGGGGTGGTAAAGATAGGAAATATTCCGGAAGTGAAACCTGATGCTGTTTAACAATTGACACCAATATGCGGAACGATTTTACATTTGCAATTATCAAGCCCAATGCAGTCAGAACAGGCAAAACAGGCCCGGTACTGGCGATGATAAATGAGGCCGGTTTTGAAATTTCTGCGCTGAGAATGGTTGAGATGACCAGGATTCAGGCTGAGAAATTTTATGATGTTCATGCCGGTAAGCCGTTCTTCAACGACCTTGTTGAATTCATGACTTCTGGCCCGATTGTCGTAATGATATTAAAACATTCCAATGCTGTCGATGAATACAGGAAACTGATTGGTGCCACCGATCCCTCGAAAGCAGAAGCCGGGACCATCAGGAAGCTTTTCGGTGTATCTGTACAGATGAATGCTGTCCATGGGTCCGACAGTCCGGAAAATGCAGAAAGGGAAGCCGCGTATTTCTTTTCTGAATTCGACAGGTTCTAATTTTAGAACGACCGGACTTTCAATTTGATTACAGGTTGACTTTTACTGCTCCATTCAGGATTGGTGAAGTATTATTATTTATATCATATTAGCTCGATAATTCCCAATTCTGTTATAGATTTGCAGCCGCACAATTTTATATGAAGAAATATCACCACACAGACTTTTCAGATAAAAGGACCCTCGAGAAATTCTCTTCTGCATTCACACTTTCGGACATGGAGATTTTTATCTTCCCGGAATTATTTTATCCCCTGGTACTTGCCAATATTATGTCACCTGTAATATGGGAATGGAGAGACGACCCGTGGTTTCATAATATTGAGAAAAAGAGCTTTACATATAAGGCAAACAGGATCAAACAGTTCATCATTCAGAATTTTGTTTTCAACCTTGATCTTTCAACATGGGGTTTGACGACAAAAACGCAGGAGGTAGAAAGATTCAGCGACTACATCGATATTGAAATGCTCCGGCAGTCGAACGCGCTGTTTGGTTATGAAGGTGATAAGTATTATTTCGATATCGATATAAGGAAGCATTTCGGCCTGGACAAATATGATTCTGACATTATCCCTTACTGGAAAACAGAGACCGTAGAGGCAATGACCGCCTTCAGGCATAAGGAAAATTTCACAACTGGCGGGGGTGAATGTGTGTCGCTCTCGTCACTTTATGCAGCTACCATGTTCGTTGTCGGCAGGGTACCTCTCGAAAAGATCTTCCTCATAGCCACTCCCCTTCATTCTCAGAATTTTGTTATCGAAAAGGAAGGTCTGATTACCAACAACAGGAGAATTGTTACAAAGAACATGTGGTTCAATGGAACATCACTTTCTGCCAAGGCTAGAAGGGCACTGGAAAACGAAAAAGTTACAATAGTATCACATATTTCAGGCTACATACACACCATTTATAACGAGGCTACTATTGATCAATCTTCGTATAACATGTTTTGTGAAAGACTGAAAGATTTCCTGGTAACCAGCCTGAATACCCATATTTTCATAAACTTCCTGCGGTTCAAATCAAGGTTTAAAAACCATTTCCAGTTCAGGTGCGAATGTTCAGGAAAGTACAGGTACATCCTTCTTGAAAAGATGTTCGAATACGAACATAACAGCAAGTATAATGTGTCGGCTGAAATGAGAGGGCAGCTGATCCAGGAGATCGAAGGTGATGAGTTTCACCTTAGTCCCATCCAGGGTAAGATAATGCTGAATGAACTGGAAGACATCCTCGACAGGAACCCGGGTATGGGTCTCGAAGAACTCGAAAGGAAATTTGTCGCTGCTTCGGGTAGCGAACATGCAATGCTTATCGGTGAGATGTTCAGTGAAATAAGGGATTTTGTTATTACCATACCTCGCCTGCCTGAGGGTCAGCGAAATTTTGTGCACGCTGACTACCCCGAGATTACTGTCGACGACACGAGGGAGCAGATAACAGGGAAAATCGCTCACATGGCACAAACCTCCGAACTATGCAATCTTACATTATATGCCTACCGGCAGATGGATGTAATTGACTGGCATCCATTTATCAAGGCTGCAATAGAGCGGAATCCTGTCTGTTACACGGAACTTTCTGATAAAACGCCTGAAGAAGTTTATAAACTGCTTCTTCTGCTTGAAAATTATTCGATCTATGATTCAAAACGGCTGAGCCTTCCTGATGAAGTCTGGAATTTCAGGCGTGGCGACGGTCTTGAAAAGGCGGTTCTTATGGCAGATTACCTGTTGCTAAAATATCCTGGGGAAAAAGTATCCTTAAATGCTGCAGGCACAACCGTTACACTTGAATTCCGGGATCACAGCTATGAATTCAGATCAGAAAAAGGGCTCAGAAAAAGGATGGAGATTTCAAAAGGCAGCTATAAAATCAGCTGAGATTATTTCAGGACTATGTCCTTTATCACATCAGATCCGGCAGCCTGGTTCAGCCTTTCCCTGAGTGCTTCGCGGATCATCAGAAGTTCGTTACGCACGATTGACGAAGTAAGATGCACGTACAGGATACCATCTTTTATATAAACTTTTGACGTTCTTGAGGAAATAGCTTTTCCAACGGTTTTTTCCCATGAATCAATGATCCCGACTTCACGAAGCTTACCTTCAAGGTTCATCTCCCTTATGTAATCCTTCATGGCTTCAGCCAGCGATATCGTTTTGCTTCTTCTCATTTTCCGAATCAGCTTCCGGTTTCGGTAAATGAGCCGTTCTCACCGATCCTGAAGAGTTTGTGTTCCACATCGACCGATGCAAGAATATGCCGGAGCCTGTCCTGGTGCGTATCTGTTATAAAAATCTGCCCGAACCTGTGATTCCCGACGAGCCTGATGATCTGTTCAACCCGTTCCGCGTCAAATTTATCAAACACATCATCGAGGAGCAGGATCGGTGTGAACCCGGCTTTCCTTTTTATATATTCGAATTTTGCCAGTTTGAGTGCAACAAGGTAGGATTTTTGCTGACCCTGTGAACCAAGTGCTTTTACAGGAAAACCGCTCATTTCAAATCCAAGATCATCCTTATGTATCCCGATAGTGGTATATTCCAGAATCCTGTCCTTTCCTAATGAGTTTTTAAGCGCCACCGGGAATTCCGAATCATTCAGATGCGATTTGTATCCCAGCTTCACTGTTTCCCTGTCGGCACTTATAAGAGAATAGTATTCATTGAAGACTGGGATAAGCTCCTTTACCAGACTTTCCCTTTCCCCGAAGATATAGGTTCCGTGCTTTACAAGCTGTGCGTCCCATATCGACAGCATATCTTCATCGAAATCCCCGGAATTGCCGAAATCCCTGAGCAGCTTGTTTCTCTGCAAAAGTGCCTTGTTGTAGTTCAGCACTGAATCGAGGTATTCTGCATCGTACTGGCTGATAATTTTATTGAGGAATTTTCTCCTTTCCTCGCTTCCTTCTGAAATCAGTGCACTGTCGGCGGGTGAAATCATAACAACTGGAAATCGCCCGATATGGTCAGACAGCTTCTGGTAGTCTTTCCCGTTCCTCTTCAGAGTTTTCTGCTTCTGCCTCTGGAACGAGCAGAAGACGGTGTCATCATCCCCGTTTTTCCTGAATGTGCCCTGGATAATAAAGAATTCAGAGTCGTGCCTGATGTTTGCACTATCGATATTATTGAAGAAACTCTTTGTAAGCGACAGGTAATGAATCGAATCAAGAATATTTGTTTTTCCAACGCCGTTGTTTCCCACGAAGCAGTTAATCTTGGGGGAGAACTCCAGTTCCGCCTGCCCGTAATTCTTGAAATTTGTCAGTGAAATGTTCTTCAGGTACATCGCTCTACTTGCCTAATACTTTGTTCATGCAACGAAATTATAAAAAATTGATTTCACCGGCTGTGCATGCTGCAGTGAAAAAGAAGAAAATCAATTGATTTATATTCTTCATCACTGATTATCATTTTTTTAAATTATTATTTCAAAATATGGTGAAAAAAATTACTTTTGCGAAGTTAAATTTTGAAGCTGAAAAAGTTATGGCAAAAAGTACTAGGGAAGACAATTCACAGGGACTAAAGAATGTTGAGGAAACATTAACCAGAACCGAACAATATCTTGAAGAGAACTATAAAACTCTGTTAATAATTCTGGGAGCCCTCGTGGTTATCGTAGGATTGTTCTACCTCGGTAAAATTTATCTTAACAAGAAGAACAACGAGGCACAGAGCCAGATGTTCATGGCGCAGAAGTGGTTCGAGATGGATTCTCTTAAGCTTGCACTGAACGGTGATGGAAACTACCTGGGTTTTGTTGACATTGCCAGGAACTATAAGCTGACGAAAGCCGGCAACCTTGCAAAATATACAGCAGGCGTTTGTTACCTTCACCTTGGACAGTATCAGAACGCCATTGACTACCTTTCAAAATACAAGAAGAGCGACAAGGTAATCGGGTCACTTGCAACAGGCGCAATAGGTGATGCCTATGTTGAGCTTGGCGATATTGACAAAGGGATTTCAAAGTACCTGGAGGCCGCAGACTATGCAAAGAATTCTTTCAATACACCAGTTTTCCTGATGAAAGCCGGGGAACTTTATGAAATGCAGAAAAATTATCCCGGGGCTCTTAAGCTATACGAAAGGATCAAGACAGAATATCCTGAGAGCACGGAGGGAAGTTCTGTCGAAAAGTATATAGCCCGCGTTAAGCTTTTCGTAAAGTAGGAAAGCTTTCAGCAGCCAGCTCTGCTTAAACCACTTACGGCACAGCCTATGGCTACAGCAAATCTATCTGAATATGATCCGGCTACTGTGCCTGATGCATCTGAGATGCGTTTCGGGATCGTTGTCTCAGACTGGAACAGCGATATAACATTTGCCCTTCTCGGAGGCGCAATAAGCTCGCTTAAGCGGCATGGAACAGATGAAAATAACATAATTGTCAGGCATGTTCCGGGCAGCTTCGAGCTGACACTCGGAGCACAACTTATTGCAGAAAATGAAGATGTGGATGCCGTTATATGCCTTGGTTGTGTGATCCAGGGCGAGACCCCGCATTTTACATATATCTGCCAGGGCGTTACAATGGGTATCACCCAGCTTAATATCGATTATAATATACCTTTTATTTTTGGTGTTCTTACAACAGACAACCTTCAGCAGGCAAAAGACAGGGCCGGCGGTAGCCTTGGAAACAAGGGTGATGAAGCTGCAATAACTGCCATCAAAATGGCTGCACTTCAGAGAGGCATGAGCTGCTGACCTATCTCAGAACCTTCCTCACGAAGGCAACAGTGAAGTATGACATCATGAATACTCCCATAAAACCTTCGAGTCCGGCAACGATCCTGCTGGCCCCTTCCGGAAAAGTATCTCCGTAGCCGATCGTGAAAAATGTAATAGCGGAATGGTAGAACGACTGAACCAATGTGGTCAGATGATCAGGGTTACCGACCGATGATGTGATCTTGCCTAATCCAATAACCTGCATAAGGTAGTAAGTCGAGCCGAAGAATAGCCAGAAGATTACAACACTCAGTAGGACCCTGCCAGGTGAAGTGGCATACAGGCCGATCTTGTCAAATACAAGCCATTTGAATCCATAAACCGGGTACTCCCATAACCTTGCCCACTTGCTTTTTTCGATACCGTCCTGCATATCCGCATCGGCTTCAAAACGCTTAAACTCTACATATGCCTTGTCTTCGTCGTCGTATTTGCCTGTGCTGCTGAAATTTGTCTTAAGTATCCTGAACTGTTCAGCCTTCTGACGGATCGTGGTTTCGGGTTGTGCCGTGATGACATTCCTGCACTCATTACTGTTCCAGTCGATATAGAGCTTTCCGATGATCCGCATTCCCGACATATCGAGAACTTTGATATCAATCTTGAAATCATAAGGTTCAAGATCCACGATGTCCCTGATGATTGTATCTGAAATATCCAGCAACCCGGCCCCTGCCAGGCGCAGATCAAAGTAATGGTCGAGATGGCACGATTTGAGGCTAAGCTCCTTGAACCTGGAATTATTGAAGACAACATCACCATCGCCGAACTCGGTCTTTTCAAAGTTGATCTCTGTGTTTACCATTTCCATCAGGCTGAAGTTCTTCGGGCCGGCTCCCATTTCCGCCTTTTTGAACTGGATCTTTCCCGAGCTGCAGGAGGCTCCCTCGAAATTTACCTCGCCGTTACCGAATATAGTCCTGTTAAAGTTTATTCGTCCCGACCCGAAATCCACAGTCCTGAAATCGACCCTGCTGTTACCGAATTCGGCTCTTTCGAAAGTGACCTCGCAGTCGCCGAACGCGGAATAATGAAAGTCGACCTTCCCTCCCGCTATCCTTGTAACCTTAAAGTTAAAGCGACCGTTGCCGAACTGCGTGTTAATGAAAAGAAGCTCGCCGTAATTGAATTCCGTATTGGCAAAGCTCACTTCGCCGTCTCCGAATTTAATGTCCTGGAAATCCTTAATACCGTCTTTTACAATGGCATTCTTGAAAAGAAAATCACCATCGCCGAACACTGAGCCATTGAATTCAATGTTCCCGTCGCGGAAAAGTGTATTCGAGAAAATAACATTACCCTTTCCCCAGTTTGTTCCGGTGAAGATTACCTTTCCCCTGGCAAAATGAGTTCCGTCAAAATCAATATCATCATCAGTGAACGACGAATAGCTGAAATCAGTGGCATTTTTTGATTCGAAGAAGGCATTCTTTGCTGTAAACTTGCGCATCGCTACGGGTTCCTTTTTTTCAAGGTTCCTGTAACGCCTGTAGTTGGCCAGCGAAAACTCGCTTATATAGAAATTATCGAGGTTTATCTCGCTACCCTCCTCTATCATCTTATAAATCTCCGATGTATCTATTGCCCCGAATAATTCAGTGCCTGCCTGTTCTCCATCATGACCAAAAAGTGTTACAATTGCAGTCCTGGGACAGATTCTCCCATCATCAGAAATGAACTTAACATTCTTGACTTCGACTTTGTAATTGGAATAGCCTGTTACCATTTGTCTTTTTCTTCTATGAATAACAAATTTAAAAAAAAGCCAGATAACCTTTTACTCATCGACCGCAAAGTTGCCTGTAAGCACAATAATCACATTTTCTGAGATGTTCTGTCATCGTGAACGGCTCCTTTGAACCGAAAATATTGGCGAGTGTCCGCACCAGGCCATCATGATACTCCTTCCTGATAATCGAGTAATCCGATATTACAGTTTCATCTCCCTTTGAATCACCTTTCACAGTAAGCAAGTCGGAATATCCTTCCGCAGAAAGGCTCCTGAGTGAATAGATTGAGGGTCTGACCCGTCCTGCCACGTCACTGAGGAGGAAAAGTTCACAATACATAAGTGTCTGAAACCATGCCTCATTACGTTTTTCGTCTGTCTCATCAAACAGTGATGCGACTGAGGGAATTTCCATGGTTATGCTCCCAGTTTTATAATCAATGATTACAGTCGATTCATTCCTATGATCCAGCCTGTCGATAAATCCACCGGCATTGACTTTATACACGGCCCCTTCCATGTCGAAATCAAGACCGGCATATGTTTCCTTTTCAAGCGATGCTATCCTTACCGGGGCATGCAATCTGTCATATCTCAAAATCATCCTGGCATAATTGGCCAGAATATTGCGGGTGATGAGCATATTTCCATCAGTAAAAGGATCTTTGCCTCCCGGAATATTCCTCTCCATGATTTCCCTGGCTGTATTATCTAGGTTTACCCTGTCTTTCAACAGGCTGTCTAAAACTTCAGACGTCATATCCGTCCCCTCATATCCGGAATAGATCTTCTGAATTATCTTGTGTAACAGTGTACCGAAGGTTGCCGGATCTATTTCATTTATAATTTTCGCCGGCTCGCCTATTTCACAGACATACCTGTAGAAAAATTTCATCCTGCACGACAGCCATATATTTATGGCACTGGGCGACAATGCCTTGCCTCTTCTTGTCAGGTATTTTTGGAAAAGGATACCCTGGTGCTTTTCTGACCTATAACGCATGCCGGAACTTTCCGTCGGGGTGATAATCTCCAATGTGGTGCCGACCATATCCGGCTTAATGCTTGCCAGGTAATTCAGCTGAAGAAGAAACCTGCTCATCTCTCCGGTTTTTATGCCCTCGGAATTGGAATTATAGACAAAAGTCACATTCCCGGCACGGTGCAACAACCGGTGGAAATAATAGGAGAAAATCGAGTCCTGGTGCCTGATTCCTGGCAGGCCGTGAGCCTCCCTCAGGGAATACGGGATGTATGATGATCCTCCGGATATTCTTGGCAGAACACCTTCATTTGCAGAGAGCAGGATAATATTCCTGAAGTCAAGCGCTCTTGTTTCAAGTATGCCCATTACCTGTATTCCGGCTAGAGGCTCCCCGGAGAAAGGGATCGAGATTCCTTTTATGATGCGCTCAAGCAGCCTCGACCAGGTACCAGGGCTTATTTCGATGCCTGATGAACCGACAGATGAATCGAGCCTGTTTAATGCAGTAAGTGCCCTGTAGATAAACTCGTTACGCATCTTAAGGTCGGAAAGGGATATGGTTGCAGCCCTTGGATCATCAGGATCAATAATGAAGTTGCTCTCAAGAACCGATTTTAAATAATATGAAATACCGCCATGAAGAGACGGGTTCCGGAAGATTGAAGAAAATGCGGGATTTCCTTCAAAGCGTGATTCAGGGATCCATTGCTGTTTTTCGTCCAGCAATTCCCTTTCAAGCAAGGATCCTTCCGATCCGTTCCATCCCGAGTAATAACTGTGCCTGAGAATATTGATGACATCCTCAAGGTTAAACAGAAGGATATTATTCTCTTTCCTGGTGTTTTTCTGAAGTAGCAGGAGGTGGTGCACAAGGCTGTAAACCTGGCTGAATTTAAGAGGATAGCCCATAGTAATGTTAACTTCCTCAACCGACTCAGGTATTGTTGAGAGCAACGGTACCAGCAGCGATTCGTCGGCCAGGATTATCGCCGTGTGGTGTGCTTCGTCGCTGCTTATCGTTCCCAGATCTTCTAAAAGCCTTGGAACAAGCTTGACCTGCCCGGTATCGGAGGATGTCTCTATAATCCGGTATTTAAAAGACCGATCGTTCTTCGTTTCCCTGATGCCATAATCCCAGCCTGACGGCATGTCATTACCAAATTCCCGGAGGTTGTCGCGGATAAAATATCCTGCTGAATGGGTTGTGTCACTGAAGACATATGAATCGTCATAATCCCAGTAGAATTTAGCGAGCCCTCGTTTCTTAAGGAAGTGCAGCAGTATTTTTTCACAGGGGTTCAGAGCGTTGAACCCTGCAAAATGTAATGGCCCATGATTGTTTAAGGGAAGTTCACCTTTCAGGCATCTTTCAGCCACTTCGCGGTATATCATGCCTTCATAAGCTATTCCTTTTGCCGCCAGTGATTTTCTGTATCCTGTATAAAGTTCAGGAAGGATCGACCAAATCTTCAGAAAGTCATCCTTTTCAGAGCTCCTGCTGCCTGCATTGAAGTTAACCCAGAACTGTTTAACGGCTTCTGCCTGTTTATCCGTCAGTGTTCCGAACTGCAGTTCTATCTTTTTCAGGTCCGAAAGGTTTTCAAAAAGACTGACCGGGTCCGCGAGATACTTGTCGACATCGTCAAAATCATTTACCAGAAGGTCACCCCAGAAATAAAAGTCATCAAATGTTTCCGCCTCACGATTCAGTGTCCTGTAAACCTTATAGAGTTCAAAAACCAGAATTTCAGTTTCTGCGAGCTTCAGGCTGGAAGATGACCCGAAAAGCTCGTTGATTGTTTTGACCGCCGGCGCCCATAGAGGCCTGCCGGCTATGGAGGAAAGGTATTTCAGAAAATACAGACCTGCTCTCCTGTTTGGAAAAACCAGGCACTGATCCCCGGGATTATTTCCTGAGCTTTCAAGGATATGTGACGCTATTTTTCTTAGGAAAAATTCCATAATGTCATTCCGGGTTATACAATCGTCCCTGCCATGTATCAAGCTCTTCAAGCCTGTCTTCAATGATCCTGGATATCTGGTCCGTCCGCTTCTTTCCCCAGTTCTGCACTTCAAGCTTCCGCGGCGGTGCTTCACCGGTAAACCTTTCAACGACTATAGTAGGATTAAGCAATTCAAGAAAGGCAACAAAGAATTCAACATACTCTTCGAACGTGAACAGGTCAAAGTCGGACGGGTTGCGGTTATAATCGGCTGCCATCCGGGTGCCTTTTACGATCTGTAACTGGTGAAATTTTACCGAATCGAGCGGAAGCCCTGATATGATGCGGGCTTCGTCTAGCATTTCCGTTCTTGATTCACCTGGCAGACCGAAAATAAAATGTGCACCGGTTTTGATCTTCTTATCTGAAGTCAACCTTATCGCCTCCATTGCTTTCTGAAATGTATGGCCTCGGTTGATGCGTCTCAGCGTGCGGTCGTAGCATGACTCAACACCGTATTCGATAACTACAAAATACTTCTCCGACAGTTCGGCAATGTAATCGAGCTTCTCTTCATCGATGCAGTCGGGCCGGGTTCCGATTATGAGACCAAGGATACCGGGAAAAGACAGGGCTTCGCTGTAGAGCGACTTAAGCCTGGCAAGAGGAGCATAGGTATTTGAAAAGGCCTGGAAATATGCAAGGTATCCCCGCGGAGATTTGTACCTGTGGCTAAGAAAATCTATCCCTTCCTGCAGCTGACGGGTAATGCTTTTATCGGGAGTGCAGTATGAAGGGTTAAAAGCGTCGTTATCGCAATATGAGCATCCGCCATTGCCAGCGGATCCCTCGCGGTTGGGGCAGGTGAAACCGGCATCTATGGAGACTTTCTGCAAACGTCCTCCGAATTTGAGTCTGAAATAGTTTGAATAGGCGTTAAACCTGCGTTGGTGACCCCATGGAAAAATATGTTGCCTGCTGTTGTTCATACCCTGATAACCTTGTTTTCATCCACATACCATAAATAACCCTCAACGGGTTTCTTTTCAATTTTTCCGATCAGGTCGATATATTCTTTAACCTGGATAATATGTTCCCTTTTTTCTGCTCCGAATTTGAAATCCACAACTTCAACTTTCAGTTCGGAGGACATTACACGATCCGGTCTTCTCATCAAACCGTCGGAACAAAGAATAACAGGTTCATTAAGTATCATTTTCCCCGGCTCGAACCACGATCTGGCAGCCGGAAATGAAACAGCAGATTCAATCTTCGATTTTATTTCAGCACCTTCTGATTCCGTTATTCTACCTTCCAGTATCATCCTTTTTACCGCATCGCCTGTATCGGAGACAGTCCTGACTCCTGCCAGTATCTCATGCATCAGCAAGCCGTGGTTTATCCTGCTTTTACGGTTCCCGCCATCATTGACGAGCCAGCTGTCGCTGCTGAACTTCAGGTGAAGATGCCTTATGCCGGTATTTACATAATATGGGCCGGAGTTAATGCTTTCAGCACCGGTTTTATCTTTATTATCTTCTCTCCTGGTCTCTGTACCTGCAGCGAAAAACCCTTTAATGCTGTCGAAACAGGAAGAAAACCCGCTTTCGGGTCCGCCGGATGAAAGTGCTTCTTTCAGGATGCCGGCGACAGATCCCCCTCTTGCCCCGGAGGGACAGAACCCGTAAAGGCGGCTAATTGCCCTGGTAAATGCCACATAGAGGAGGTTTATATTATCGGCAAGGCAGCTGTATGTTTCAGTTTCATAATCGGTCATGAATTCAGAATACTGCATTTCCGACCTGTACCTGACCGGAACCGTTTTCAGCAAATCAAATGGCGGAGTTTTTGGTGAAACCCACAATGTCGGTGCAGAGCTGCCATGTCCGGTATTCCAATAGATAAAAGGCAGTATCACGACTTCAAATTCAAGGCCTTTTGCTTTGTGGATCGTGATTACCCTCATCGAATCGGGCTTATCGGAAACAACAACTGATTTGGATTTGCCTGCATTCTCCCACCACGACAGAAAAGATGGGATATCCGGAGAGTTTCCTGATGAAAATTCAGTCACGCAATCCTGGAATGCAGAAAGGTAGGCAGAGTTTCCGGGATTCTGCCCGAGCCTAAAGAATCCTATTACCTGTTCAACGGCTTCGAACAGCGATCTTTCCTTCAGCCTTTCACAGAAAGCCCTGAAACCTTCGGGGAAAAGCCGTTTTGCTTCAGATTCCGGATCAGCAGGATCGGCAGCAAGCGGGTCGGCTCCCTCCAGTATCAGCCAGTTTCTGAGCATGATGCAAAGACTGAGTCTTTCATCCTGGTCAAAAAGCCTTTGAAGTGCTGATATGATGAAATTAACGGCTGCCGATCCCGAAAGGAGAAGTGAGTCGCTCGATATGATATTGTAATTATACTTCTCAAGCTTTGAACTTCCGGCGGTATTACGATATTCCATAACTGTATTCAGCACAAGAGCTCCTTCCCTGTTGGTCCTGACGAGAATTCCGATATCCGAACCCGAATAGCCATCGTCCTGGAGCTTCTCAATGAGCCCGGGAAGCCTTGACAGGACAGCCGAATTGAAACCGGAATCTTCATCACCAATATATTCTATCCTGACGTATCCTCCCTCCTTCCCACCGGGATAATTCTGGCTGGAGGTTGCGTACAATTCGCTTAGGACCTTCTTACCGCCGGCATAATTTCCTGAACTGTCGACCATAGCCGGCAAGACTGTAAATAGGGAGTTATTGAATGAAATAATTTTCCTGCGGCTTCTCCAGTTGGTATCGAGGAATTCATCCTTCAAGCCCGAGGACCTTATCTGCTCGCTGATAACTGACCGTAAAATATTCCAGTCGCTGTTCCTCCACCTGTAGATTGATTGCTTGACATCACCCACCACGAGGCTATCCTTGCCTTCTGCAAGGCTATTCTCGATCAGGGGCCTGAAATTATTCCACTGGATATGCGAAGTATCCTGGAATTCATCAATCATGAAATGATCAAAGCTGTTCCCTGTCTTCTCGTAAATAAAAGGAGTCTGATCATCTCTGATTATAAGCCAGAGAAGTTCTCCAGAATCAGAGAGGAGAAAGCGGTTGTCGGAAGAAGTGATATTGTGAACATGCTCAAGAATATTGGAAAGAATTCCAAGAACATAAATGTTATCCAATATGAGTGTGGCAGTATTAGCTCTGGCGAAACCGGCATTATAGTATTCAAGCAGGGCAGTAAATTTCTCTGCGAAACCCATTGAAAGAGCCTCTTTAAGCTGTGGTGAAGGACCGCTCCTGGATGTCCATACAGGAGGAGCTGAGAGAACCTGTGAAACTGTGTTGGTCGCGGGTTTCCATAACCCGCGCGTGTTCTGCCCGGTCATTTTAAGAAATGAAGGCACGCCACCCTTGTCACCCCTGAGGAACATGCTGTCGGCGACACCTGCAGATTCAAGTAATGCTTTGCATTCACCGGCTTGTTTCCTTAACTCCGCGTTGAAAACTGACTGGATTTTTTTCAGCCGGGCAATATAATTATTAAGGAAGTCCTTTTCTTTCAGCTTATCCCTGTCTTCGCGCGGGATCATCCTGAATTTCTCACGGAAAATCTCTTCTGAAAGCTTTAAAATATCATCACGGAGGTTCCAGCTTTTTCCAGCTTCAGTGCGTTCGTTTGAATACTCAGTGAGCCAATCCAGGAGTGCCTTGTCACCCGGAGCCGCAGAAAGCATTTCCTCGACCGCCTTCTTAAGTATGATTGAATGATCAATCTCGATAATATAGCCATGGTTCAGCCCTATTTCCCTTGTGAAAGCTTTGAGCACTTTCTGGAAGAAGCTGTCGATTGTGCCAACCGAGAAATTTGAATAATCATGAAGTATTGCATGAAGAGACGATCCGGCAGCTGACGTCAGCTCTTCTTCACTTTTCCCGGTCGATGATGAAAGCTGTCGCAGCATTTCACTTCCAGCACCGGCTGAGAGTGACAGAAGCCGTCCCAGAATTTTTCTCTTCATCTCCGCCGCAGCCTTGTTTGTAAAAGTCACTGCCAGTATCCTCTTGTAGCTGTTTTTTGATTCAAACAGCTTTTCAAGATAGATGCTGGTAAGCTTGTAGGTCTTTCCCGAGCCGGCTGAGGCATTATACCTTGTAACTTTACCTGTTCCCATCCTGGTCTAAATTTACCGCTTTTACCTCTGTAATTTTCACTAATTTTGCAACGGTGAAGAAAAAAGTTGTCATAGGACTTTCGGGTGGAGTTGATTCAAGCGTAGCAGCCTGGGTGCTGCGCGAGCAGGGATATGCAGTTGAGGCCCTGTTTATGAGAAACTGGCACGACACAACAGGTTTGCTTCAGAGTGAATGTCACTGGGAGGATGACCTGATGTTTGCCGAAATGGTCGCCAGGAAGCTCGGCATTCCTTTTCATTTCACAGATCTCAGCGAACCATACAGGAATAGGGTAGTCGACTATATGTTTGCAGAATACGAACATGGAAGGACTCCTAATCCTGATGTTCTTTGCAACCGCGAGATCAAGTTCGATACCTTCGCTGAGGAGGCGAGGAAGCTTGGCGGTGACTTTGTGGCCACGGGTCATTACTGCAGAAAGGCCGAAACAGAATCCGGAGGAAATTCCATGTATCGCCTGCTGACAGGGAAAGATCAGAATAAGGACCAGAGCTATTTCCTGTGCCAGGTCAGTCAGTCACAGCTTGGTTATGCTCTTTTCCCGATAGGAGAAATGCAAAAGCCAGAGGTGCGCAGGATAGCCAGTGAACTTGGCTTGCCAACCGCCCAGAGAAAGGATTCCCAGGGGATATGCTTTGTAGGCAAGGTCCATCTGCCAACCTTCCTGCAGCAGAAGCTCGAAGCAAGAAAGGGAAGGATTGTGGAAATAATACCTGGGTTTCCTGCGAAACATTACCATGCGGGATTTCCTGAAGGGGTTCCCTCCGACCATGTGCTTGAAGAAATGTGCCGGCCACATATTTTTGATCCTTCGATGGGCGAAACTATTGGGACCCACAGCGGTGCTCATTTTTTTACCATCGGGCAACGCAAGGGGATCAATATCGGGGGACACAAAGAACCTCTCTTTGTAATTGCAACTGATGTGGATAAAAACATCCTGTATGTCGGGGAAGGGCAGTCGCATCCCGGTCTATACAGGAAGGGCCTGTTCATCTCGAAGGGGGATGTACACTGGATCAGGACCGACCTTGCAATGAACCCCGGGGAAGAAAGGGATTACAACGTAAGGATAAGGTACCGCCAGCCTCTTCAGCCGGCGCGCCTGTATTGCACGAATGAAGGAATATACCTTATTTTCAGCAGGCTCCAGCGTGGTGTTGCACCGGGGCAATTCGCGGCCTGGTATGATGATGAAGAATTACTCGGATCGGGAGTAATCAACAGATGAAAAAAGGGATTAGTTATTTTATTCCTGATGCGTTCATTATAAGTTTCACGGATTCCTTAAGCTCATCCAACTGCCTCCTCAGCTCCCTATTCTCTTCCCTCTGTGCGTCGATCTGCTTCTGCTGATCCTTGATCCCTTCGAGAAGAATTACAGCAAGCTTATCATAGGCAACTGCCTTGTATCCCTTGTTATCGGTCCTCACAAGTTCGGGAAAGATCCTTTCCACCTCCTGTGCAACGAGTCCGATCTGCTGACCGGCATCGAAATTCATCTCAGGAAATTCATCAGTGCGCCAGTTAAAATGATACCCGTTAAGTTCAAGCAGGGCCGGCATCACTCCGTTCAGATGCTGAAGGTCTTTTTTCCATCTTATGTCCGAACCGCTCCATGACCCTGTTGCATAGGCGTTTCCCTGAACATAAAGCGTGTAAGACGGGTTTGAAGCGTTGCCAATCGTTACCGGGTGATAAAAATAATTATAGGAATTCCCAAAGCCCCAGCTGAAGTATGTACCATTTGACCATAATGCTTCCTTTCCATTCACTTTCAGCGCTATTCCTGAGCTGATGCCGTTATTAACGTTGAGAAGGCTTCCCATATCTGCCGAGCCATCCTTATAAAGAGTATAAGCATTCGACCTTGAGGAAGTGGATGATCCGTTACCGGCAACAAACAGCGGGTCCCATGAATACCAGTTTGTTGAGTCACCGTTCAGCACGTTGTATCTTCCGATGGTAAGGGACCCATAGGACTGAGCAGTCGTAAAGTGCCCCATGGCAATGGCGCCATCACCCATGGCATAGGTATTATCTCCGAATGTTGCAGTCAAATGTGATGATGCTGTTGTTTTATAACCTGTTGCAAAGGATGTATGGCCCCTGGCATTGGTTCTGTCACCGAATGCCGCTGCAACCCAGTTATTTGATATTGTTGAGCACCCGTTGGCCATGCCTCCCCAACCCGATGATTTTACCTGTGTTCCCCATCCTGTTGCAGTAGAAGCAACACCGTCGGCTTTTGTTCCCCAGCCCATGGAGGTATTAAACCAGCCCCTGGCAGCTGTCTCATAACCCAGGGCAGTTGCAAATGGACCTGATGCAGTGTCTGCCACACCAAAGGTAAATGAACCCTGGTTAGAAGCGATAGAGCCAAACCCGGCGGCAAAAGACCCGAAACCTGAAGCTATTGTCTTTCCCGTGGGCTTATTCGTCGAATCCACACCTACCGATCCAAGGGCAAAGCTCAGGTTCCCGCTTGCCGTCGCATAGCTTCCGAATGCATAGGACCCGGTGCCCGTTGCGCTGGAATGGTCACCGAAAGCAAATGAGCTCGCACCCGATGCAAGGCTGTTTTTCCCTATTGATGTCGAATAGGCCGATCGTGAAATCGCCTGGTAGCCCATTGCCTGTGAATATGAGCCGATTGCACGGGAAAGGTATCCTGAAGAAAATGAATTTATACCTACACTGTCCTTCTTTTCTATTATAATGTTCCCTGTCAGGAAAGCATTTTTAAGAGGGTACCATAGAATCCTGTTCTGTGCCGGATTGACAATGCCGGTGGTGTCTGTCGCAACGTTAAAGTAATTTGAAGGCAGGGCCTTTGATGAGCCGAAGCCACCGATTGCAAATCCGCCCTTGGCAGTTTTGGTAAGCTTATCGTCGATGTATAACCTTATACTATCGGGATCGATAATAAGAAGGGGCTGCGAAGATGCCTTGCCTGTTCCGAAGCCTCCCACGGCAAACCCGCCTTTGGTATTCCCCTTTGCACCATTATCAACATAAATTCTCACACCCTCGTTATATACGGCGAATACAACCTGTCCGGTTGTGTTTCTGACTATGAAGAGGGCGGAGTCCATGGTTGAAGTGCTGCTTGCAACACTCATGTACGGAATATTGTTCTTCAGGCTGTTTGCCTGCAGGGCATAGGGAACGCTTAGCAGCTGGCTTGTACCGCTGATTGTATAATTTGCACCACCTGTCGGATCCGTCTCGGTCTTGATATAATATGGTCCGGCCCCCCAGTTAATTGTCGAGAAATTGCCTGTTACCGGAATACCAGAACCTATAATTACATTAACTAGGCCGTTCATATTTGTCTGGGGGTTTGGACTATAAGTCTCCTGGTAAATCAGTGTACCGGTTGGACTTCCCTGAAGGATGCTTATCCTGAGACCGATTGATTTGTTTGACTGCAGGACATTACCGAGATCACGGATAACAGCCTGGTAGCTCATTTTCTGCGGAGCCTGGGCGCTGAGTATGCCAAAGTACGAAATCAGCAGAAAGGTTATGATAAGTTTTGTTTTCATGGTATAATTATTAAGAAAACATAAAACATTCATTACAAGGCAAGTTAGATCAAATACAAAGACGAGTCAATAAAATTAAACGCACCAGTTCTTCTGGATCTAAAATTCAGAACAGGTTTAAAGCAGCTAACGTCAGTTTCATTTTCACGGAAGCATGGTTCTTTTGATTTACAAGATCAGCTAAACCAGGTCAAGTTAGGTGAAATACCAAGACATGTCAAGTAATTTTGACAAGTTAACTTTCCGCAGTGGTAAACAGCTAAAAAAAAACAGGGATCCCGGTAATTGTTACCGTAATCCCTGTCAAATGAAATCTGATTTTTCCTATTTGTTCTGGAGCTTCAGCATTGCCGATTCAAGCTGTTCGACCCGGGATGTCAGTGACTCGACCTGGCCCGACAGGCTTTCAATCCTTGCCTTTTGTTCCTTTATGATTCCATGTTGTTCCTTGACAGCTTCTACCAGAAGGGCGGTTATCGGGGCATATTCCATCATATACCCGCTTTCAGATTTTGAAACGACTTCAGGAACTACCGGCTCCACTTCCTGGGCAATGAATCCTATCTTCCTTCCTTTATCTGTTCCGTGATTTTCCCTGAATTCAAAACTTACCCCATGAAGGCTCAGCACTTTGTCGAGAGGATGTGAAAGCTCTTCGATATTCTTTTTCTTTGTCGAATCGCTTACCACACTCCAGCCCGACGAGCCGCCGGCAGTTCCGTTCACATAAAAGGTCTTGCTGTTGCTGGCCGTACCCCCGATTACAAGATAAGGTGTCGAAAAATCACCGTAAAGAAGAGGAGTAGTCGTTACCGCACTGTTGCAGACTATAAGCTTATTGTTTCCGCTCAGCGAATACCCGGCATTATAGCCTATCGCGACATTATTGCTTCCGCTCAGGTAATACCCCGCATTAAATCCGATCGCGACATTGTTGCTGCTTCCCGATGTCTGCGACCCTGCAGTTGAGCCTATGAATACATTACCGGAGCCACTATTTGCATAACCTGTTGCATAGCCCACGAATACATTGTCGGCTCCGCCTGTATTACGGCCTGAGTTATCACCTATCAGCGTGTTTCTGCTCATCTCGTTATACTGACCGGCCTGCTGGCCAATCACTATGTTGCCCGACCCGGCCTTGTTACCCGATGCAGCGTAATAACCGATGAATATATTCTCATTGCCCGATGTATCCGCATAGCCTGCATTATATCCCATGAAAGTATTAAAACTTGCATTATTGCTGTAACCAGCATCAGTTCCCACAAAAGTATTTGTTCCTCCGTGCTTGTTCAGAAAACCGGCTCCTTCGCCCACGAAGGTGTTTCCATCTCCGTCAGCATTATAATATCCTGCATCGAATCCAATAAAATCATTCCAGCTGCCCGTTGTATTGGAATAACCGGCAAGATACCCTAAAAAAACATTATAATAGCCCGATGTATTTGATGCACCTGCCTGGTAGCCAAGGAAAGAATTATAAAGCCCTGTCGTGAGATTTGAGCCGCTACCCTGCCCGATGAAATAGTTATTCGGGGTAAGATTCATATATGACCCGACTCCCTTGCCTCCAAAGCCACCAACAGCAAATCCTCCCTTTGCACCTTTTGAAGAGCTGGGATTGACATATATTCTTGTGCTGTCTCCGGTTACCCTCAGGTATTCCTGGCTCGCTGCTTTACCAGTACCGAAACCGCCTACCGCAAATCCTCCCTTATTTCCCTTTGCCCCATTGTCGACATAAATTCTCACACCTTCATTATAAACCGCAAAGATCACCTGACCCGTATTATTTCGGACAATAAAGAGTGCCGAATCCATTACCGACGTATTACCCGATACACTGAGATATGGCTGTGCAGCTTTTATCCCGGTTGCAAAGTTTGCAATGTTCGACACCAGTGAATACGGAACTGACCAGAGACGTGATATTCCCATGTTTTCCCAGGTACCCTGATAATTTATCTGGGTCCTGACAAATACTGGCCAGTTATTCCAGTTTATCGATGAGAAGTAAGGCACACTTGATGTTGCCTGGCGGGTTCCACGACCCAGTGTCAAAGTGAAAAGTCCGAATGCATTTGTCGAGACATTTGTAAATACCTCTTCCCAGATTACTGTAGCATATAACGAATCGGACAATATTGCAAGCTTAACCTGAGGAAAAGTGTAATTTGTTATTGGAATTCCGGAACCATCCCTGGCAATTGCCTGGTAATTGAATCCGTAAGGCGACTGACCAGTGAGTACTGGACTCTGCAGCAGAAGCAGAAAGGAGATTGCGAAGGGGCATAACCATTTATTATGCCTGAAAAACCCGGAAAACAAGGAGTTTGGTTTCATGATTTTAGGTTGTATTAGAAGAAAATCAGTGACAATTTAGGTTAATCCTGACATTTATCAAATTTATGTTACTTAATTATTTGTTAAATAATTGTCTTACAATGGATACGATCTGATTCAACACCTGGTTGACTGCCCCGGCCACTTCGTATATTAATATAACATTATACCGGGCCGGTTCCGGAATTCATGGACAAAGATATTAACCTTTTCGGCAAAAATATTCCTTTAGAAATCAGGTGAAAGACAGATTTTGACGAACAGAAGGTTTCAGGCCTCCAATGAATATGCTGTTTATCACCTGTTCTTTCCTGTAAGGATATCCTCCTTTTGCTGTATCGGCTCATCCCTCATGGTAGCAGGTTCGTTCTTCATCTCTGCATTCTGGCACATAACAGGGGTTTCATCTGATCATATTTTCATTTTTTACCGGCTGACAGTATATTGACCCTGTTTTCGAGTTCATCAAGCCGATCAATCATGCTTTCAAGCTTCCTGATTTTTGCATTCTGCGATTCAATTATCTTTTGTGAGGTTGACATACTTTTCGGGCAGTGAACCGACAGGAGAAAGAGAGCTTATGGTAAATCCCCCCGAGGTCATTGCATATGGAACGGCCCACAGTTTCGCTGAACCCATTGTCCTCCATGTCCCCTGGTAACATAGTTTTATCCTGATATACAGAGGTACCCCTGTCCAGTCAATATCGCTGAATTTCGAAACACCTGCCTGCCTCAAACCTTTTCCTATGACAACGTTTATGACTCCTGAGGGATTTGTAAGGGTATCGTGTAATTCCTCCCACATCACTGTCGGAACCAGGGTATCGGAAAGTATCCCTATTTTTACCTGGACCTCCTTGTTGGCCAAGGGTATCCCGCTGCTATTGGTAGCCGCTGCCTGGTAGTTAAAGCCCTGTGGAACCTGGGAGGATAAAAGGTAGAATTCACAGGAGAGGATTGCTGAAAGGATGATTTTTGTTTTCATAGCACTACGTATTAAAAACTAAATCAAAAACTTTGAGAATCAAAGTTATACTAAACAAAAAAGGATGTTAATTTATTTTGACGAACTGCCGGCCGGCAGAATTGAAAGCAGTAATTATAAAGTTGGGTTTTGTTGCCGCCCTACCAGGAAAACACCTGCAAAAATGAGCACGGCTGAGAAAATCTTCAGAACGCTAATGGAATCCTGCCCAAGCATTGAAGCGACTATTGCGGCAACAATTGGCTGGGTATAGGTATAGCTGCTCACGATTGTCGGGCTTAATCTTTTCAGTCCGAATGTGATAAGCAAATAACCCAGGTATGTTGCAAATATCACAACAAAACCAATTGCCAGCCAGGGCAGCAATGGGATCGAACCCCAGTCCATCACGCTCCACTGGTGATATCCGATGGGTATATTGGTAAGCATTCCGAATGTGAAAATCCACTTCATTACGGTGACGGGCCGGTATTTCTCAAGCATCCTTTTTATTAAAACAGTGAAGAGGGCCCAGCTCAGGGTATTTATGAGGGTAAAAATATTGCCAACAAAAGTAGAGCTGCTAAGGTCGGGTCGTCCTTCATGCAGTATCAGGATTAAAATTCCCCCCAGCCCTACTGCGAGACCGGCACCTCTGACCAGGGAGATCCTTTCTTTCAGTATAATTGCTGTAAATACAAAGGCAGCCACCGGGTTGATTGCCATTATTATTGAAGAGTTTATCGGAGTGGTTAAGGCAAGCCCCGCCAGGAAAAGAGTCTGGTTTATGACAACACCGAGGAAAGAAAACAGGAACAGGTACAGAAGATCCTTCCTTTCTACCTTTTCCCTGGGAAGAAAAAATCCCGTGATCCAGAACAGGGCTGCCGTAAGCAAGCTCCTGAACGATACCAGTGCCATCGGTTTGATCCACTCCGGCATAACAGCCTTGACCACGGTAAAATTAAGACCGTATATCAGGTTGGCTGCGAAGAGGGCAATGTGTGCCCATGTCCTGTAAAAAGATTTTTGCATCCTCCTGTCTGAGGATGCAAAAGTAAATATTCTCCGATTCAGTGCAATATGCCTTGCAAATCAAAGAAAATATTCACGAGATGAAGATTACCGTTCAATCATTTATGCATCAGGTCAATGGATATTTCTTTTTTCGATCCGCTTTTAAGGACCAGTAACCTGTCGGGCGATTTAATTTCACCAGAAACGGCATGTATTCTCCAGACTCCCGGTGACATCCCGTGTATTTCGAAACATCCGCCCTTATCCGTATTTGCAACCGCTTCAATATCTCCATCCTGGCTGGTTACCGTCACTGTGCATTGTTTGGGAGGAACCGCTCCCTTCTGCAGCACCTTCCCTGATACATCGGCACTCCCTGACCTCAGGACAATTGTTACCCCCCCGATAAGGGTCTGGTTAGGTGGTATGACAAAACCAAGGGGCCATTTATGCCGTGAGTTCCTTCTTCCTTCCATTACTATAGGAAAATTGAGTACCACATCTTCTTTCAGGAAGAACTTTTCAGTTAATGTGAACTCCACCTCGATATTGGTACCCTGTCCCGGTTTAAGGTCGGCTGTAAATCCATGTATCTTGTTAAGCTCCTTTGGCGGCAGGGATAGTTTGGTCCTCTTTTTATCGTTTATAAAGGCAAAGCTGGTCTCAACCATGCCGGATATTTTGTGTACCTCGGCTGGTACCATGAAGGTGAGCCTGGCGGGTATCATCAGAGGATTTCCCATCCAGAACGGCACTCTTTTCTTTTTCCCTGTACCTTGTGGAATTGATTTTTTTGTCACCCAGAAATCAATGTTCCTTTGTGCTTCATCATCCATACCGAGTATATCCCAGGCAAGGGTATTAAAATCGATGCCTGTTGAATCATATAATATGGCTTTCCCCCTGAGGCAACGGTGATTTGTATCGGTAAAATGGACCTGGTAAAAAACATGTTCAAAAGACCTGATGACAGGCGGGTCGTCTGTCTGAACAGGTGAATCGCACGGAACGGGACACAGTATACCACCCATATCGGCATTTGTTACAAGTGCAGTATCGCTGTTGCCGGGTCCGGAGCAGCCTGACAGGAAGACAATTCCCCCGACATGGAATTTTCTGACAGGATGGGTTCCATGGTTCCTGACGCAGACATGTATAAAATTATTATAGTCAGTACCTGTATCGACAACGTATTCAGACATGGGATTATCCATGCTGCTTTCCAGGAAATCAGGTGCAACATCAGGATGCGACAGATACACATCGGGGCTGATCCAGTAAGTAGGGCTGCCATCCCTGATAAGAAGCTGAGGCATACCTAAATAATGCTTTTCAGTAGAGCCAAGGAATTTATACTGAGCAGTACCGGTAATCCCGGGGGTCTGGGAAGTTACATAAAGAATTGCTTTTTCAAGTGAGATAAGATTATCAGCTATGTTATCGTTCGGAGCAGGCAATTCATCAGCAAACTTACCCGCATAGATGCCAGTGGGTGATGTTACCATCTGGAGTGCCTGCACCCAGATTGATGTCATCTCGCTTCCGTTAGCGGCGGTTCCAGATGTTGTCTCATTATTCTGACATGAATAAGTAATGCTGCCATCGCATGATAATCCAGTAAAGAAATTGTCGTAAAACCCTCCCGAATAGTTCTGCTGCATCACAATCTGGAGGAGAAAGTTTACTGTTAAAAGCTGAGAGAGTAAATCCAGTGTTGAATAAAGGACATCTGTTCCCGTGCCGTCTTTTCCAATAACAACCTGGTAATCTGAATTTTGATTCATCCCTACTCCGGTAAAATATACAAATCCGGTGCTCTGGTCCCCGGCTTTACGGCTGTTCTTGAAAGGATCGGAAAGCGAAGCGGCCGGAAGAGGAGCAGTATTGGCAGCTGCAACGAACTGGCTGAAATAAGTATTAAAGGTATCTTTTGTGGTTGAATCGCTTGGCAATGTGAAGATCCTTGAAAGCGGTACCCCGGCAGGGGTAGCAAGGTTATTTCCCAGCACTACCCATATATTGTTTTCAGGGTAGCCATAGTAGTTCCTGATTGTCTTATACACATTCTCGATATCCTTCAGATATCTTGGTGATGTGTCACCTGAAACAAGTATAGCATACTTGTCTAATGAAAGAAGAGATACGGCCATGGTAGAAAATATTAGTTTTACCTGTTTTGATTAATTGAATTCGATTTCAGTGATTCGACCTCGTTCTGCAGCTCGGTATTCTTTGTGATGAGTTCCCTGACGAGCTTTTTGAGCTCTTCGGTTGATTTCATGTAATCTGTAATCTGCCTGTGCTGCTCCTTGAATGCCTCCACCAGCAATGCCGTAACCGGTGAGTATTGCATATCATAAGCAGCGCCGTTATGTCCGACAACCTCGGGAATGACATTTCTGGCTTCCTGTGCAATGAACCCTATGTGTCGCTGGTCATCCCTGTTCAGACTGTCTCTCCAGTAAAACGTGACCCCTCTGAGTTCGAGCACCTTTTGCATGGCATTGCTTATTGTTTCCACGTTTCTTTTCAGCCTCAGGTCGCTGTCGTTGAACCAGGCCCCGGTTCCGCCTGCCGAGCCGTTGACAAAAAATGTACGATTATTTATATTGGATGAAGAATTTCCATTAATCACGAGCCGCCTGTTCTGGAAATCACCCCACAGAAGCGGTGAAGCGGTATTGGTGACGTCAACATACAGCCTGTTTGAACCTGTCTCGGCTGAACCTGCCTGGTTACCCAGAAAAACATTAGATGCGCCGGTCTGGTTGGCGGACCCTGCCGAGTAACCCACGAAGGTGTTATTGTCACCACTGTTATGATAGCTGCCGCTTGCGCAGCCCACAAAAACATTCTTGTTGCCCGTGCTATTGGCCGTAAGGCCCATCCCGCTGTTATAGCCCATATATGTATCCTGGGCCCCGGTCTGGTTGTTCTTTCCAGCCTGGAAGCCCAGGAAGGTATTGCTGTTTCCTGAAGTATTGAGAAGGCCCGTCTGGTAGCCGAGGAATGAATTGTACTGACCCGTATTATTGGCCTTCCCGCTCTCATTTCCAATGAAGATGTTGAAATCGGCGTTGTTATTGAGACCAGACTGATGGCCTATAAAAACATTCTTTTTCCCGTTTATATTATTGAGCCCTGCCTGGTAGCCCATGAAGGAGTTGAACTTTCCGAGATCACCTGCACCCGGAGTTGTTTTGGAGCCGCTCTCCTGCCCTATAAAGTAATTGAGTGGGCTCATTTTCATATAATTCTGGCTTATGCCGGATTTCAGGTTACCGATACTGAATCCTTTAATGGTATCGGTTGTATAAATACGCGTGCTGTCGACTGTAACCCTGAGGTATTGAGATGTGCCTGCTTTTGAGCCGTTGAAGCTTCCGATTGCAAAACCTCCCTTGGCGGCTTTGGATGAAGTTCCGTTAATATAGATCCTCGAACTGTCCCTTGTAACCCTGAAGTATTCCTCAATTCCAGCCTTGGATTTATCAAAACTGCCAATAGCAAACCCTCCTTTCCGGCCCTTGAAGCTGCCGGTATCAATGTATGCCCTTATACTGTCGGGGTCAACGACAAACAAAGGCTGCGATACCCCTTTTCCCGTTCCAAACCCGCCAATTGCAAATCCTCCCTTTGTCGATCCTTTCGCCCCGTTATCAACATATATCCTCACACCTTCATTATAAACGGCAAAGACAATCTGCCCGCTTGTGTTCCTGACAACAAACAGCGCTGAATCCATGGTAGATGTTTTACCTGCCACGCTCATGTACGGGACTCCCGAACCTATATTGTTAGCCATCAGGGCGTAGGGAACGCTCTGCAACTGGCTGGTACCAGTTATGGTATAGGTTGTTCCTCCTGTAGGATCAGCCTCAGTCTTGATATAGTAGGGTCCGGCAGCCCAGTTAATAGCAGAAAAGGTTCCGAAAACCGGAGTTCCTGCTCCAACGGTTACAGTTAAAAGACCGTTAATATTTGTCTGTGGATTGGGACTATATGTCTCCTGGTAAACAAGCGTACCAGTGGGAGACCCCTGGAGAATACTGATTCTCATACCAATCGCCTTGTTTGATTGCAACACATTGGCGTTATCCCTGATAACTGCCTGATAGCTCATCTTCTGGGGTGCCTGGGCAAACAGGGCACCTGCCGGTATGAATGAGATAACCAGGATGCTGAAGAGCAAGGAAAGTGCCGCCTTCGGATAAGTAGAATTTGCTTTAGGATTCATGACTCGAATTTTTAGGTTTAGCCTTACAGTAGAAGTTGCAATCAAGATAGGCTAAAAAATAATCCGAGTCAAGTTTTTTTGATTGATTATCAGGAAAGTCTGTTTTTATAATCGGGATAGCTGAAGTCCCTGATTAATCTGAAACCGGAATTTTTGGCCCATACCCCGATGGAAGGATGCTTAACGCCATTAAATGTCGTTGTTTTTACCATGGTATAATGAATCATGTCGATGAAAACAATTTTATCTCCGGCCGACAATTCTTTATCGAAGGACCAGTCGCCCATAAAATCGCCAGAAAGACACGAGTTGCCACCCAGTCTGTAGCCGAAGGCCCCCTTGCCAGGCTCCATTGCCCCCAGAATAACAGGCTTGTAAGGCATTTCAAGACAGTCGGGCATATGAGCCGTAAAAGACACGTCCAGTATTGCAGTTCTTATCCCCTGGTTAACGACAATATCCTCAACAGTTGCAACAAGCTCACCTGTTTCCCATGCAAATGCGCTGCCTGGCTCAAGTATGACGTGAAGTCCGGTCCTTTCCCTGAAATTCTTCAGCAGGGTAACAAGATGGCCTGTATCGTATCCCTTTCTTGTCATAAGATGGCCGCCACCCATATTAATCCATTTTATCCTGGGGAAAAATTGTCCGAACTTCTCCTCCACTACCTTCAAAACTTTCTCAAGGGTAAAAGAATCATTCTCAAAGAGAACATGAAAATGCAATCCTTCGAGACCTTCAGGGTAACCTGCTTCAAGGTCGTTGGCTGTTACCCCAAGCCTTGACCCAGGTGAACATGGATTGTACAGCCCGTGGCTTATTTCAGAAAATTCCGGATTTATCCTGATTCCCGGTGAGATATGCCTGACGAATGATGCTAACAACGGGCTGAATTTCCTGTACTGGGCCAGTGAATTAAAGGTGATGTGTGAACTGTGCTCAAGAATCTCGCTGAAATCAGATTCACTGTATGCCGGACAATACGTATGGGCAGGCGATCCGATCTCTTCGTGGCAGAGCCTGGCCTCCCATGGTGAACTTGCCGCTGCCCCTGAAATATATTCCCTGAGAATATCAAAAACACCCCACATTGCGAATCCCTTGAATGCAAGTATTATCTCGGCACCAGAGTCAGCAGCCACCTGACTGATCAGGAAAAGATTCTTCCTGAATCTCTCTTCCTCAATCACATAGCATGGAGATGATATCTTGTTATAGTCGATCAACCGGCTTGATTTTATTCAGAGCTCAAGATCAGTATCATGAAGTTCTGTCCAGGGAAGCCCTAAAATGTTAAGCTGTTCCATAAACGGGTCGGGATCGAATTCTTCAACATTGAAGACTCCGGGCTTTTTCCAAAGGCCTTTCAGATACATCATGGCACCAATAACTGCAGGAACACCGGTAGTATAGCTCACGGCCTGGGCCCCTGTTTCGATATATGCTGCTTCGTGACTGCAGTTATTATAGATGTAACAGGTTTTCTCACTGCCTTTGCTCAGGCCTTTGATCCTGCAGCCAATGGATGTTTCTCCCTTATAGTTTTCGCCAAGCTCGCCGGGATCGGGCAAAACGGCCTTCAGAAACTGAATAGGGATGATCTCCCTTCCTTCGAACAGAACAGGTTCTATTCCTGCCATACCTATATTCTGGATCACCCTCAGGTGAGTCAGGTATTCCTGTCCGAATGTCATCCAGAATCTTGCCCTTTTCAGAGTCGGGAAGTTTTTTACCAGCGATTCAAGTTCTTCATGGTAGATCAGATACGATTCCTTTGGACCTATATTGGGGTAATTAAGGGGTTTGTGTATGGCATGAGGTTTTGTATAAACCCATTTGCCATCCTCCCAGTAGCGGCCTTTCTGTGTAACTTCGCGAATGTTAATCTCGGGGTTGAAGTTGGTGGCAAAAGGTTTTCCGTGATCCCCTGCATTACAATCGACAATGTCGAGATACTGAATCTCATCAAAATGATGCTTAGCCGCGTAAGCCGTGAAGACTGATGTCACACCCGGGTCGAATCCACATCCGAGAATTGCAGTTATGCCGGCTTTGTTGAACCGGTCAGCATAAGCCCATTGCCAGGAATATTCAAACTTGGCTTCTTCCAGTGGTTCGTAGTTTGCCGTATCAAGGTATGATGTGCCGGTTTCGAGACAGGCGTCCATAATATGAAGGTCCTGGTAAGGAAGTGCAACATTTACAACAAGATCGGGCTTGTATGATTTTATAAGTGATACAAGCTGGGGCACATTATCTGCATCAACCTGTGCCGTCGTAACATGTTTTTTTCCAATCCGCGCAGCCAGTGCATCACATTTTGACTTAGTCCGGCTTGCAAGCATGATCCCGCTGAAAACATCCGGCAGAGAAGCCATCTTGACCGCCACAACAGTGCCAACACCGCCGGCGCCTATTACCAATACTTTTCCCATCTCGATTATATTTTGTTCAAACTAAATCTGATATTTCACTGTATCCTGGCTTTGCACCCGGGTCAGCACTCCAAATATAAGAAATAAAAATAAGTATATATCTTTGCGGCAACCTGACCACCTATGAGACTCATCAACGTCCGGATCATACTAAAGATACTGAGTACCATCCTGCTGATTGAATCGGCAATTTTTATTTTATGCCTTCCGGTAGTCTTCATATACGGCGAAAAAACCTTGCCATTCCTTGGTTCGGCCGGATTAACTCTCATACCTGCTGTTCTCTTCTTTTTTCTTTCACGAAGATGCGAGGTTTCAAAGGCAAGCACAAGGGATGGATATATTGCAGTTGCCGTTTCATGGATCATGCTGACAGTGATGGGAACGCTGCCATACTTGCTTGGTGGTTCAATACCTTCATTTATAAATGCATTCTTTGAATCATCATCGGGATTTACTACTACCGGTTCATCGATAGTTGCCGATGTAGAGGCCATGCCCTTTTCAATATTGTTCTACAGGAGCCTTACACACTGGATAGGTGGCATTGGAATCATTGTGCTGGTTATCATCGTCCTGCCTTCACTCAGGGTGACGGGGTACCACCTTTTCAGCCTCGAATCATCACTCGAGGAAAAGATTCATCCACGCACAAATGCTATCGGTATAAGGGTGCTGTTCATTTATATGGCGCTGACAATAGCAGAAATCATCCTTCTCTCGCTGGGTGACATGAATATCTTTGACAGCATTTGTCATTCATTCAGCACGGTAGCCACCGGCTGCTTCTCAACAAGAAACACGGGTATCGCCGGGTTTTCATCATATACACAGTATATAGTAATGATCTTCATGTTCCTGGCAGGTACAAGCCAGCTGGTGTACTATTATATGCTGAAGCTTAACTTCAAGAAGGTCAAGCAGAATGATGAGCTTTGGTTTTATACCGCCGTGGTGCTTATTGCCGGGGCAATTGCGACTTTTATCCTGATCGCCAGGACGAACAAATCCATCGAGGAGTCATTCAGGGAAGGATTTTTCCAGGTCATCTCATTTATCACCTGTACCGGTTTTTCCTCTACAGATTACCTCCTGTGGCCGGTGACAGGTATCATTCTGCTTTTCATTCTGATGTTCGCCGGCGGCAGCACTGGATCGACAAGCGGCGGAATAAAAATGGCCCGGCACCTGATCGTTCTTAAGAACATCAAGAATGTTTTTGTGAAGCTCAATCATCCGAAAGCCATTTCAATGATAAAGCTTAACGGGAAAGTAGTGCCTGAAAACACCAGCATCTCTATACTTTCATTTGTTGCTCTTTATCTTTTTATCTTTCTCCTGGGAACGCTTTTCCTGGCGGCGGACGGTTCAGACATGCTCACATCAGCAAGCGCATCGGCTACCTGCCTGGCGGGCATAGGCCATGGTTTCGGTTCGATAGGGCCCATGAGCACCTTCGCCGGCATGCCGGGTGTAAGCAAAGTATTCCTGAGCCTCCTTATGATTGTAGGCAGGCTGGAGATTATGACCTTCTTCGCACTTTTTACAAAGACTTTCTGGAAGATCTAGAAAAATAAAGCCTCGCTTTTTCAAGCTCCTCCGGCGTTCCTATATCTGCCCAGTAATCCTGGTCGTGCCTGAGTGTGAAAATTTTCCTTGTACCTGCAATTTTAAGATAAAGTGTTGTCATGGAATAAATTCCTTCCTGCATAAAGCTGAAGATTTCAGGATCGGCAATATGAATGCCGCTGAATGAGACCAGTGAGGTGTTCCCGGGTATCTCCCTTGATATGATCTTCTCTCCTGTGAAGCTGTTCTGCCAGCCGCAGACGATCCCATTTTCACCGGTAATAAACACCCTGCTGTGGCCATGGTCAGCCACTGCCAGAGTGGCTATGCCGCCTTTTCTGACATGATATTCAAAGAGAATGTCAAGGTCAAGGGTGGTCAGTATGTCGGCATTGTACATGAGGAAAGGTTCTTTTCCAAAAAACTCACGCGCTTTGTAGAGCCCGCCACCGGTCTCAAGAAGAAGGTCCCTCTCATCAGATACGGTTATATTGAATCCTTCGGCAGCAAGAACACCGATTTCCTTTTCAACCATGTCTGCAAAGTGATGGACATTCACAATGATTTCAGTGAATCCGTATGATGCGATTTTTTCAACGGCGAGCCGCAGGATGGATTTGCCGTTTATTTCAACCAGGGCCTTGGGAATATTTCCTGTTATCCCCCCCAGCCTGGTTCCAGTTCCTGCTGCAAATATCATTGCTTTCATAGTCACTATCTTATCTCATGATGGAACACCACGACCTCGGCTGATTTATTTCGTTTAAGCATTGATCCGGTTTTCTCGGCACAATATACGGACCTGTGCTGTCCCGAATAACACCCGAAGCATACCCTCAGAGGCTTTCCCGGGGAAGAGGACTCGAGCGAACCGTTTATCATACGGAGGGCATTTTCAATCATATCCTGTATATCTTTCTTGTCGTCGAAGAAGTCCATGACTTTTTTATCACGACCTGTCAGGGATTTCAGCTCAGGGGTATAATAAGGGTCCGTAAGATGTCTGCAATCGAACATGAATCCGCCTTCAGCCAGGAAGGTTTCAGGCAGCCCCTTGTTGAAGCTGAAGCTCTCGATAATTATAATTTTCTTTTGTCTCTCTTCAGTATCACTCTGCGACCATCGCCTGAAAATCGAATCGTTTATCCTCTTCAGTTCAGGAAAACGTAATGAAAGGTCCCCGTTACAGAAAAGAAGATTTAGCTGGCGAATGGCTGGTGGAATACTTTCAGTGAAATTGGGCTTTCTTTCATAAAGACCCCTGAACCCATATGCCCCCAGGGCCTGGAGCAGTCTCACCACACCAAAAATCCTGTACTGGGCTGCAAAATCGTCATATTTAGTTTTTATCCTGCCTACAATCTGGCTGTAATAGAACTCCAGGAGGTCATCGTGCAATTTTTTTTCCAGTTCAATATAAGGATCAAGAAGAAGTGATGCGGCGTCGTAGTGAGGTGCACCTTTTCTGCCTCCCTGGAAGTCGATGAACCAGGGAACACCGCCCTTTATCATTATGTTTCTCGATTGAAAATCGCGGTACAGAAAACCGGTGGCCCCCACCTCTTCCACGGTTGCAGCGAGCTTTGCAAAGTCCTCTTCCAGAGATTGCTCGTTGAAGCCTGTTCCCGATAGCTTGAGGAACATGTACTTGAAATAATTCAAATCCCAGTTCACCGAGTTCCTGTCAAAGATTTTTCTCGGGTAACACCAGTCATAATCTATGAGGCGGTCGGCTTGGAAGTGAAATACGGCAAGCTCTTTCAGGATATTCCTGTACATATCTCCGACAGCTCCGGTGTCCTTATCTTTCTTTTTTTCCTGGACCCAGGTCCACAGGTCAAGATCACCGAGGTCCTCGGTGAGATAGACCATTTCGTCGGGAAGGTATTTGAACACCCTTGGTACCCTGAGCCCGAGTTCGCCGAACCAGCCTGCAAATGCGGTGAATGCGTCATTCTCCTTCCTGTTGGGATTCCAGACGCCTAGCACGGAAAAATCTTCCCTTACCATTCTGCAGTAGATCCTGTCGGAACCTGATTTTGGCAGAACGGTGAGACTATCGGGACTTTTCCCGGTAAAATCCCTGAAAAGCAGACTCAGCAGTTCATCTTTAATCATAGTGGTTTATTTAACAGTTTCACCCTCGGTGCTCTTTTCAAGTTCCCTGGCCTGGTTCAGGAACTGGTCAACAGTCATTTCTATATGATAGGTCATGCCGTGTGTTGCCCTGATTTTTGGACTCTCATTCTCGTAGAAAAAATCCTTACCAAGGATGAGCTGAACACGTTTAAACTGTTCCACCCATGTTTTCTGGGAAAGATCGCTGAAAGGGCCGTCGTGTTCAAAACTTGGAAAAGAAGCCTCCACCTGGCTTATGTAGCAGTTTTTAAATGACCAGTCAAGAACGGCCATAGAATTTAGCGATACCGGTGTAAATACATTTGCTTCCGCAGGATGAAACCTGTACCAGACATTCCTGTATCCAATTATCCTGACAGATGAGAGATCATCTGTCTTTCTCCACTGTCTCAGTGCTTCGGCTATCGCCTGGAGCACCTTGTAATGAGTATCTGGCCCCGAGCCTTCCGGATCGAATGCAAGGCTTATCACCGTGGGCCTGATCCGTTTCAGCATATTCAGAACAGGCTGTACATCGCGCTGATGCTGCGGTGCAGGTGTAAAAATATCCCCCGTATAAAAGCCGAGCCTGAGATGTTCGATATTCTGAACCTTTACCCCGTAATGTGCCCACACAAGCTCTTCTTCATATTCACGCAGCATTCCTTTAAGCTTTTGAATATCAGGCGGATTCTTCTCCCCGTTATAGCTTGAATCGATCTGTGTGATAATCTTTTTCAGCTGGGCCTTCAGTTCATCCGCGGATTTCAGATTGTATATCTCGACCATCACCCTGGTCAGCCTGTGACAAACTCCCCTCAGCTTTCCATTCTCGTCCTTGTCAGCTACTTTATCGAGGTAATGACTCACGTCCTTGTCGAATTTATATCGAAAACCGTTTTCAAAAAAATCAGGGTAGCCGAGCATCTGGATCTTTCCCTGGTCAATGAAATCGAGGGTTTCAGATAATAGACGCCTGAGGAGGCTGTTAGTTACTGCTGTGAACCCGGATGTAAGAACAGCAAAGTGAAATTCATTCGACTTGACCCTGAGCTGCGGTATTATTGACGGGAACATCCCAAGCATTATGTCGTCGTGATGGGGACCCGTATGAAGGAATACCTGCCCCTCCTCCTTTTTCAGTCCTGCATCCATCTTTTTCCTGGTCGATTCTATAACCGATTTTACACAATCCGCTCCCAGATCCGGTATCATTGAACAATACCTGTCGTTCCTTAGGTCATCGGCAGATAAGTTATGTGCATATTTATCTATTTTCTGGCAGAGATCGTAGATTGCTCTTTCTGTTTTCTCGAATGACCACGGACCGCTTGTATAGTATCTCTCCCTGCTGTCGTGAAGATGTACTCCTGCCCCTTCAGTCAGGAAAAATCTTGCATTCCTGAGTTTCTGCAGAACTGTTGCAGGGTACAGGAGACCAGGCTCGCTTTCAAGGGCGTCTTTTACTACCTGTGCTTTGGCTTCGCCTGCCGCAAAGATTACTGCAACAGCCTCCGGATTGAACGTTATTGTACCAAGGCCGATGGTTATCACCAGCCTGTTCCGCGACACTTCTATACCACCCAGGTCACCCGCTGATGCTGCCTGTGTCTCGAAATTGGTTGCTGTAAGCCGTGTAGTCGAATAGTGATCACTTCCCCTGGTATTGAAGGCTATATGGCCATCCGGACCGATCCCTCCCAGGAAGAAGCCAATACCCCCGAGGTCACGTATCCTTCTCTCATATTCCATGCACCAGTTGTCGATGCTGAAAATTGAAAGCTGCTGGTTCCGTTCTGTGCCTGAAACAGCTTCCCTGCTTCTCAGTGATAGATCAATCCTGTTATCGGGAAAGATTTCTGAAAAATGTTTCCCGTCGGCCAGGGGTATCTCTTCAGAGTTTATCAAAAGCGTCCTTGAAGGATCAAGACCAAATCCTTTAACATAATAATTTACCACATAATCGTAAAAACTGTTATGCTGCCTCGGGTTGATCGGGTAAAACTCATCGATCTGGACAAAATGCAGTCCCTGCAGGACAGGTTTTTTCCCGCCGGGAAACCCGTTCTCTTCAAGGATCTGCCTTATGAAAGGCCTGTCCCAGCCGTCGAGTATCCTCCTGGTCCATTTTATAAAATATTCCGGTGTTTTTCCGGTTGGCAGGCTGATAACGCCATCAGGGTTTTCCCTCACCCATTCAAGGAAGCGGAGCGATGTGAGAAGGCCCATTGACGGGAAATTATTTACAATAATGTATGGGATGCTTGTCGTGAACCCGGTCCTTCCCGACTTTTCCATGAATCTCTTTTCAACGGGTGTAAATTCAATAGCCATAATAAATCATTTTTGTTCCCTCCTGTTCAACAATGCGCCGTATAATATTTCTGCCGGGTGGAACGCTTTTCTGCCAGTTCCGTCAAAAATCTGGTGCCGGCATGACGTGCCGGTTGCAGAAATTAAAGTCTCTTTTCCAGCATTCCTTACCGCCGGGAAAAGGGAGAGCTCCCCTATCTTCATGCTCATCTCGTAATGTTCTTTTTCATATCCGAATGCGCCTGCCATCCCGCAGCATCCCCCGGGAATCTCCATGACTTCATAGTTTGCCGGGATCGAAAGTGCTTTTATAGTCGGAGCAGTCGAAGCTACAGATTTCTGCTGGCAATGACCGTGAAGCAGTATGCTCCGGTGATCGGTGGTGAAGCTGGATGACTTTATTCTACCGGAGTCAAATTCACGGCTGATGAATTCGTCGAACAGCAATACATTTTTTGCCAGGGATAAGGCTTTTTCTCCCTCACTGCCAGAGAACATTGATGGATATTCATCCCGGAATGTCAGGACAGCTGAAGGTTCCAACCCGATGAGAGGTATTTCATCAGTGACCAGCCCGGCCAGGAGACTGATGTTTTTTACAGCCACTTTCCTTGCTTCTTTCAGCATACCTTTTGAAATCAGGGTCCTTCCGCTTTCAACGTGATCGGGTATTATCACTTTGTATCCAAGATTCTCCAGGAGCAATATTGCAGCTATTCCAGTTTCACACTCATTGAAATTGGTAAATTCATCTGCAAAGAAATAAACTGAACCGTTTGGAAAGGATACTGCCTGTCCGTTCAGATTTCTCCCTCCCCATTTTTTAAGTGTGATCTTTGACAGTGAAGGCAGCCTGCGTTTATCTGAAAAACCCATAATCCGGTTGAATATCTTAAGCGAGGTTATGGCATTTGTCACCGGCCCGAGCTTTATCCCAAATGAGTTGATCCTCGGGAGCCAGCCTGTAAGCCACGACCTTACAGGAATCGGGTGTGAAAGGTAGTAATGCTGCAGGAATTCAGCTTTGAAAGCTGCCATATCGACATTTGACGGGCATTCCGACTTACATGCTTTGCACGAAATGCACAGATCCATCACCTTAAGTATCTCCTCGTGATCAAAAGGGTTCTTTTTACGCGAGTTTGTAAGAAACTCCCTGAGGATGTTGGCCCTGCCTCTTGTAGATTTATCTTCGTCGTGCGACACCATGAAAGTCGGGCACATTGTGCCTCCGATAACAGAGCTCTTACGGCAGTCGCCCGAACCGCTGCATTTTTCGACAGCATGAAGTAATCCCTCTTTTTCGGGATAAATAAAAGTAGTTTCTATTTTTCTACTGATGGCATCCTGCGGATACCTTAGACTAGCCGTTATGGACGGGGTATCGGTGATTTTACCGGGATTGAAAATGCCGTCAGGATCGAAGGTCCTTTTAATCTCCTTTATCAGCCTGTAATTATGTTCGCCAAGCATATAGGGAATAAACTCACCTCTTAGCCTGCCATCCCCATGCTCGCCGCTCAGCGACCCGCGGTATTTTTTTACCAGCACCGATATTTCAGTTGCGATGCTCCTGTAAATGCTGATATCGCCGGGATCCTTGAGATTCAGAAGGGGGCTGAAATGGAGCTCTCCAGTGGCAATGTGCCCGTAATAGGAACATACCAGTTTGTATTTCTGTAAAATCTGTTCAAATTCAGCAAAATACCGGGGATAGAGTTCAGGGCTGACCGCAGTGTCTTCGATAACCTGCACACTCCTGCGCTCACCGGGTATATTCAGCAAGACACCAAGACCTGCCTTACGGAGATCCCAAATCTTCTGTATCTCTCCGGGATCAGTGTAAAGAGGATAATGATATCCGTAACCCTCCTTCTCAAGAACTTGTTGCAACGCCAGGGATTTTCTCCTGATCGCTTCAATATCCTTATCGAGGAACTCAATAATCAAAATAACACCCGGATTGCCTTTGACGAAGAACCTGTTCCTTGACTGTTCGGGATTCTCCCTCGTGCAATTAATTATATAATCATCAATCAGTTCTATTGCAATTGGTTCAAAGGCAAGCGCCTTGATATTTGCCAAAAGGGCCTCGCTCATCGAGGAAAAATGTGCACAAAGCAGACCGTTCTTCCCTGAAGGTATCTCAGTCAGATCAAGTTTCAGTGAAGTTGCAAAGGCCAGGGTACCCTCCGAACCCGCAAGGAGCCTGCACAGGTTAATCTTTTTCCCGTTCGACACGAAAGGATCGGTATCAAGCAAGGCATCAACGGCATATCCATTATTTCTCCTTTTCAGCACAGGGTCGGGAAAATTCTCAATAATCTCCATCCGGGTCTCCGCAGATGATAATGAGTCATAAAAGAATTTGCAGATTTTTTCCTCGGCAGAGCCATTCCGGCAGGCAGCTTTTGCAAGGAATTCGCTTGTTTCTAACTCCCCGAACTTAATTTCGGAACCGTCGGCCAGCAATGCCTCTATTTCAAGGATATGATCCCTGACACTGCCATAGATTATTGAATGAAGGCCGCAGGAATTATTCCCGAGCATGCCTCCAATGCAGCACCTGTTGGCAGTGGAGGTCTCAGGGGCGAACATCAGGCCATACTGCAACAAATGATTGTTAAGTTCACTGAGTACAACACCCGGTTCGGCCATGACCCATTTTTCAGCTGGATTTACCTCGATGATGCTGTTCATGTATTTTGAAACATCAACAACTATCCCGCTGCCCACGACCTGCCCGGCCAGAGATGTACCCGCCCCTCTTGGAATAATCGATATTCCGTTCTCCCTTGCAAAACCGATTGTTTTCTTAATGTCATCCTTGCATGCTGGCCGCACGACTGCCTCAGGCACTTCCCTGTAGGCCGACCCGTCGGTTGCATATATAAGACGGTGAATATTATCAGTAAAGAGGTCGCCTTTTATCGAGCTCCTGAGCTTCTCAAAGTTAATGGTGCTGGTTGCTTCGGCCATCAGAGTCTCTTAAAGTTATATCCTTCAGATTTAAGATAATCTATCAGATCGCCCAGCCGTTTGTAAAATTTATCAATCCGCGAAGGATCTGTTCCGAGATGAACGAGAATCAATGCGCCGTTCAGGCTATCATGCCCGGAAGACTCAAATTTCTTGATGCGTGTCATTAATGCATCTGACGACTGGTAGTTTTTCATTTCCGGGGTGGTATAATCAGCATTTGTGCCTGTCCCCGGAGTCAGGTTGACCAGAACAATTCCTTCTGATCCGGCCCAGTAAGAAACTGCTTTGTTATACCACTCATATGGTGCAAGCAGGTACTTTGTCTTCGGAATGCCAGCGCCAATCTTTATCAACCGAGAGTAATTTGATAATAGATCATCTTCAAATTCCTTCCTCGTGACAAGTAGCGAATCGCGCTTTTCCCAGGAGGCGTAAAGAAGGTGCTTGTCGGAATGAGGTCCTAAAAAGTGTCCTTCTGATATCATCCTCCGGATGGCTTTGCTGTTTACCCCGTTTCCAATATAGTTTCCTGTCAGAAAAAATGACCCTTTGATCTCCTTATCTCGCAAAACATTCAGGATCGTTTCGGATCCTTCACCAAATTCATCCGCGGAAAAGACGAGGTAAACTGACTTTTCACCCGGATTAATCCTGATTACCGCACCGTTATCATCGAAAACATAGTTGCAATTATCCAGGTCGGGGTACTTATTATTTTGCCTGAGTCCCTCTTCCTCGAGGGCCGACAGAGAATAGCTCAGGCAGGCGGTCCCGTCCATTGTAGGTTCATTCGTGCTGTAATCGCCGGTGTCGTCATGATAGACCGCTTTGCCGTTCTGAAAATCAGAAAAGGGATCGGGGCGCAGCAGTTCAACTCCTTTTAGATTCCTGAAAATCCTGCTCCAGACGGGTCCGTCAACAAGCCCCCCGTAAACAGGTATTCCCATCAACGCCGTGAATGATGAATGTGGATAATGTGGATAAATGCCTCCCGCCGGCAGTCCAATGATCATGGAGGTACCCCAGGGATTGCAGCCAAAAAGCCAGTCACGCAATGCAGCTTCCTGCTCAGCGAAGCTATTGTCTCCGGATGCTTCACGATACAAGATATGCTGCTGCAAGGCCGCTGCCACAAAATTATTTGAACACCAGGTAAAGGGTACACTTATAAGAAACGGATCATTCATCCCTCTTTCCGCAAGGATATTCAATCCTTTACGCATAAAGTAAATATAGCGCCGCGAGCAGCCTGTCCCTGACATACCCAGGCAGGCATGTCCCATGTTCATGAAGGGATAATACTGGTAATGCCTGGCGGTGTCTTTTTCTATCCAGGGAGTTACGGGTTCGAGGCTTCCCCAGTAATCTGCGCTCCTGAGGTAGGCCGAATCTCCGGACAGGCTGAAAAGCTGCCATGCCGCGAGTTCAAGATCGTCAGCATAGTTGTCCTCTTCATAGAAATAAGGAGATACATTGCATGCCGTCTGGGTCGATCCCAGGTCAGTAAGGCCAAAATCGAACGCATCCCTGGCTTTTGTTGCCAGCTTTCGCGACAGCTCAGGATTGGAGTTCTTAAGAACCCCGGCTGCAATTGCAAATGCAGAGGCGAACTTTCCGGCTGCCGATGATACCCCTGTGGTCCTGTTCTTGAACCTTGCCGGTCCCTGTGGCTTGCCGGTAATATAATACACGGGCCTGTACAGGCCATGCCCATATGATGCGGAATCCCTGTTCGGAAACCTGAATCCGCGGTGGTCGCGGTCATCGGCTACCTGGTTATACATCTCACCCTTCGATGGATTCATCTTCATGAGCCAGTCAAGACCCCACAGAGCTTCATCCAAAATATCAGGTATTCCGTTTGGCCCGCTGTCGCCCGAGGAGTTGAAATTATCGGAATATACCCCGGGGTGTTCCGAATACGCATAGAAAAGGTTATAAACAGCATTCGCGGTGGTGGTTACATACTGGAGGTAATCGCTTGCATCGTGCCAGCCTCCCCTGACGTCAATAATCTGCCCTGTCTTTTGGGGATGATCCACGATAATGCCGTCGTGTGTATGGCACGAATCCTTCATGAAGGGATTGTAACCACATTGCTGCTGACGCAGGTACCTGAGAATATAGTCTGAAACACCTTTATAGGCTCCGGCAGATATCCTGAAAGAAACGGACCTGGTGTTATTTACTTTAATGTAATAACCGCCCGGAACAGTGAACCCTGAAAAATCAAGCCTTCCTGCTGATTTCATCCCCCAGTCCCTTCCCTGGCTCTCCCTGACCTTCCCACTGTACACCTCAATGCCTGTCACGGCATCACAAAGAGAGAAATCCTTCAGTTTTTCTCCTGTTGACGAGATACAGACAGCTACCTTTACCGATTCCGGGAGATAGCCAAGCTGGTTAATCCTGATCCATGTCTGCCCGCGGAGCTGCAGAATTAATACCGCCAGAAGTGTAATCAGGATAAACCTCTTATTTCTCAGCACGATACAAAAACTACTCATAACGTACCTCCTTCACTCAAAATTAGAAAGATTTCAGAATTGGGCAATCATACGTTTCCCTTAGTCTTCAATTCAATTAATTTTTAAATTTGTCGGGCGACAAGCCGTTTCATAAAAAATTATTCAAAGGGCCAAAAATGCCTGTGATGGAAAAAATCCTGATTGCCGACAGCGGCTCCTCCAAGACGCAGTGGGCGGTTATTGGAGATAATAACGGTAGAAGTTATCTTTCTTCAGGAATAAACCCGTATTTTCTTGGAAGTGATGAAATATTCCGGAATCTTTCGGCTGAGCTGAAAGATCTTGCCGGGATGAAATTCAGCCGGGTTTACTTCTACGGTACCGGGTGCAACAGCAATAAAAAGGAAGAAATTGTCAGAGTAGCCCTTGAAGCGTTCACTGGCTGCAAAGACATTTTTGTAGGGAGCGACCTGTTGGGTGCGGCCCGATCGTTGTGCAGCGATAAGCCCGGGATAGCCTGCATAATGGGTACCGGCTCAAATTCATGTTATTACGATGGAAGCAAGATCGTTTCCAATATTCCTCCGCTCGGGTATATACTTGGAGATGAGGGAGGTGGGGCTGTCCTTGGACGCAAGATCGTTTCAAGCATAATTAAAATGCAGGTTCCTGAAAGTGTCAGGGAGAACTTCCTTTCGCAATACAACCTCACAACCGCTGAAATTCTTGACAATGTCTATACCAAGCCATTTCCAAACAGGTTTTTAGGACAGTTCGCGAAGTTTATAGGCGAGAACAGGGAAATTCCTGAAATAAAGGAAATAATTGTTTCCTCCTTCGATGATTTTATCAGGAGGAATATCCTGCAATACCCCGAATCGGCAAGCCATGAGGTTCACTTTACAGGCAGCATAGCCTATCATTTCAGGGAAATTCTCACTGACCAGATCACAAAACACGGTCTCAGAAAGGGGAAAATAACCCTGGCCCCGATGGAAGGACTCATTCAATATCATAAAAACTTTTTAATATGAGCGATTCAGGAAGTAAGGAAAAGAAGAATGCGCTTAGTATTACCGAACACCCTTCAAACTTCGATAACCTGGAGAAAATGTCAGTTCACGACCTGCTTGTGAACATCAACAGCGAGGATGCCGGGGTTCATGAGGCAGTAAGGACGGCCCTCCCGCAAATTGAAAGGCTGGTCGATGGCATCGTTGATAGAATGGCAAGAGGCGGAAGGATTTTTTACATTGGTGCCGGTACAAGCGGCAGGCTCGGTGTCCTGGACGCCTCTGAAATCCCACCAACATTCGGTGTACATGACAGAATAATAGGAATGATCGCAGGCGGGGACACAGCCTTAAGAAGGGCTGTGGAAGCGGCAGAGGATGATCCGTTAAGGGCATGGAAAGAAATGGAAATATTAGGGATCGGACCTGAAGATTCCGTTATCGGGATAGCAGCTTCAGGAAATACCCCCTATGTGGCCGGCGGTATTTCAGACGCAAGGAAAAACGGCATTCTTACAGGATGCATAACATGCAATCCGAAAGGGAAAGTGGTTGAGGAAGCAGAATTCCCTGTTATTGTTGTTGTGGGACCGGAATTCGTGACCGGAAGCACGCGGATGAAAGCGGGTACAGCACAAAAAATGGTGCTCAATATGATTAGCACAACAGTAATGATAAAGCTTGGCAGGGTGAAAGGCAATAAAATGGTAAACATGCAGCTCACCAACAATAAGCTTGTCGATCGCGGAATAAGAATGATAGTCGAAGAGCTCAATATACAGAGGGAAGCTGCTGCAATCCTTCTCAGGCAGCACGGTTCCGTGAGAAAGGCAATTGAATTCTATAACAAAATGAACAGTAAATAATTGCCCGGGCAAAAGGCAAAAGACAAGACAAAAGACAAAAGACAAGACAAAAGACCCAAAAGCTATTGCATATGAAATTATTTCAAAGGCTGTCACTTATATCTGCAATTACCGTAGCAGCGACTTCAGCAGTAAATTCCCAGACGACCGATCCTCCATTCCTGAAATACGTCAATGCGCCCTGGGTCGACTCGGTAATTAAAACCCTGACGCCGGAACAGAGAATTGCCCAGCTGTTATGGATCCCCGTCTATACCAACGAAGGTGTTGAATATGACAATAATGCATGTGAGCTTCTTAAAAGGAGCGGTGCCGGTGGGGTGGTCTTCTTCCAGGGTACGGCCGAAAAGGAAGCTGATATGACAAACTATTTCAGGAAGATATGCAAGGTTCCTCCGATAATTGCAATAGATGGCGAATGGGGTATCGGGATGAGGCTGTCGGGTGTGACAAAGTTCCCATACCAGATGACTCTCGGGGCAATCACCGATGATTCGCTTATATATATGATGGGAGCTGAAGTGGCATCACAGATGAAGAGAGCCGGGGTTAACATAAACCTGGCACCCGTTTCTGATGTAAACAATAATCCTGCCAACCCGGTAATTAATTTCCGTTCATTCGGCGAGATACCAGTAAATGTCAGCCGGAAAGCACTTATGTACATGTCGGCAATGCAGGACAATGGCATATTTTCAGTTGCAAAGCATTTTCCCGGTCACGGGGATACAAACACCGATTCACACCTCGATCTTCCCACAATAGTCAATTCGACCGCACACCTCGATTCGGTAGAGCTGGTCCCGTTCAAAACGCTTATAAACAAAGGTATCTCTGGAGTAATGCCGGGGCATCTTTATATTCCGTCGCTTGATACTGCAAAAGGAGTTCCCGCGACATTCTCCTACCCTATCCTTACCGGTCTTTTAAGAAACAAACTGGCATTCAGGGGGCTCATGATTTCAGATGCGATGAACATGGGAGGGATAACCAAATATGCGAATCCGGGAGAGGTTGAGCTGAAGTCGCTGAAAGCAGGCATGGATGTCCTTGAATATGTGAGCGACCCCGAGCTTGCCGTGAAATCAATAATGATGGGGATCAGGAAAGGTCTCATATCCCAGTCCATGATTGATGAAAAATGCAGGCGGGTTCTGGCCGCAAAATACTGGGCCGGGCTCTCCAAACCTGCTGAGGTAAAAGGTGAAAACATCACATCCGACCTTACACCTGTCACCATGAAAGTCCTGGTAAACAAGCTCTATTCAAATGCACTGACAGTCGTAAATAACGATAATAATATCATCCCGGTTAAACATCTCGACAGCATAAGAATCGCAACTCTTGTCATTAACAAAACAGGACGCTCCGTTTTCCAGGACAGGCTGGCATGCTATACCCGGACAGATAATTTTTCAGCAGATTCACTTACAGGCAAAGGGGCTGATAACCTTCTCAACCGACTGAAAGGTTATGATCTTGTAATCGCGGGCATATTCGGAACCGATCAGAGACCAAACAAAAATTTTGGCATTCCTGAAGGACTCAACGAGTTTCTTGAAAAGCTTGTGACCGGAAAAAAATGCATAGTAACTTACTTTGGCAATCCATATGCATTAGATAAGCTTAAAGCTCTTGAAAAGCCGGCTGGGCTAGTAGTTGCGTACCAGGAAAATGAGTTTACCGAGGATCTGTCAGCACAGCTGATCTTCGGTGCCATCGGAGCAAAGGGCCGGTTGCCGGTTTCCGTGAACAGCCGCTACATGGCTGGATCAGGCATCCTGACTGAAGGTGGAATCAGGGTCGGTTATGGAATTCCTGAGAGCGTCGGTGTAAATTCAGCCATCCTTCAACGCAAAGTTGATTCACTTGCCAACCTGGGAATATCCGTGAAGGCATATCCCGGCTGTGAGATAATGATAGCAAGAAAGGGTACCGTTATTTTCAACAAAACCTACGGCTGGCAGACTTATGAGAACAGGACCCCGGTCGCAGCCGGTGACCTGTACGATCTGGCATCTGTTTCAAAGATCTCGGGACCGCTGCCCGGACTGATGATCCTTAACGGGGAGGGAAAATTTTCACCTGAAAAGACACTGGGCTACTACCTTCCCGAATACAGGAAATCGAATAAAGCGGATCTTGTTCTGAAGGATATGATGGCGCACCAGGCTGGTTTGCGCGACTGGATACCTTTCTGGAAGGAGACTGTCAAAAAGGACGGACGCTTCAAACATGGGATCTTCAGCCATGAATACTCTGAAAAGTACTCGCTGAAGGTTGCAAACGACCTTTACATGAACAAGGGATATACCAGGGAGATCTTCCGCGAGATAAGGAAGAGCAAGCTTTCCGGTGAAAAGAAATATGTGTATTCCGACCTTACTTTTATAATCATACCGAAGATCATCACTAACCTTACAGGTGAAAACTGGTACGATTTTGTAACCTCACGGGTTTACCATAAGATAGGAGCTTACGATATCGGATTCAACCCATACCTTAAGTATCCGATGGAGAGGATCGTCCCGACAGAATATGATTCTCTTTTCCGGAAACAGCTTCTTCATGGCACGGTACATGATGAAGGAGCGGCAATGCAGGGAGGAATATCGGGTCATGCCGGACTGTTTGCAACAGCCAACGACCTGATGAAGCTTATGGAAACATACCGGAGAATGGGAAGCTATGGAGGGGAGCAGATAATCAGCAGCGATATCATGAAGGAGTACACTAGGTACCAGTTCCCGGAAAATAATAACCGGAGGGGGCTGGGTTTTGACAAGCCTCTGGTCAATAACAGGGAGCTGAAGCAGGAAGACACCTATCCTACCCTGGGCACACCTCCGGAGAGTTTTGGCCATTCAGGATATACAGGCACATTTGTATGGATGGATCCGGTGAATGAAATCACATATGTTTTCTTTTGCAACAGGGTCTACCCGACACGGAATAATTCACGCCTGACCGACCTTAACATCAGGACGGAGATTCTTCAGTCGATTTATGATTCACTGGGAAAGTAGGGTGTTCCAATCAAATGCCTCAGAATTTCCTGATAAACAACAGGATTCTAAGTTCCGGACGGTCCCTTCGGGGTAACAGGATGAGCCTGCTACTTGCATTTCATGCCTCATTTACATTCTGAAAACATCTTCGGATCATTTCTTGAAAGTGATATTTAATGCTACTTTCGTGAGATAATCAAATTTTCGCATCATGCCAAGACACCACTGGTTTCTCTTTTCCATTTTATTTTTAATTCCACAAATTCTCCAGGGCCAGGCAGTCAAAATTCCCTCTGAACTTTTTTCCAGGGCCGAGAAAACCCGGTATATGGAAACTTCGCACGACAGCGATGTGGTTAGTTTTTGCAAAACTATCGGACTTCTCGGTCCTTATGCTCATGTCGGGACCTTCGGAAAAACAGCCGGTGGCAATGACCTTATGATGGTTATTCTTTCAGATCCTGCTATATCGACCCCTGAAGAGGCTTCAAAATCAGGGAAACCGGTGATCTACATCGAAGCCAATATACATGCCGGTGAGGTCGAGGGAAAGGAGGCATCGATGCAGCTGATAAGGGAAATCTGTTTCGGGCAGAAATCCTTCCTGCTCAAAAACCAGATACTGATTTTCTGCCCCAATTATAACCCCGACGGAAATGACAGGCTTAGTTCCACGAGCAGGTTTTCACAGGATGGCAGCCCTGAACTTGCAGGAGCCAGAGTTTCGGGCGAGGGATATGATCTCAACCGCGAAGGGATCAAGGCCGAGGCCCTCGAATCAAAGGCGCTGCTCAAAAGCATCATTGTCGCCTGGGACCCTGCATTGTTTATCGATCTGCATACGGATAACGGTTCATGGCATGGTTATGCCCTTAATTACGCTCCAGATTTTCTTACCGCTGGAACGCCCTCAACCACTGCCTTCATATCGGATTCATTGCTTCCGGCAGCGGCAAAGTCGATGCTTGACAGGTCGGGAATACCTGTCTTTTTCCATGGTTACATGAATAAAAAGGAAGGGGAACAGACGACATATTCCACGTATTCACACCTTCCCCGTTACCTCGTGAATTATGAAGGGCTCAGGAACAGGATGGCGATTCTGAGCGAGACATTTTCGCACGACAGCTTTGAAAAACGCATTCTCAGCAATTATCTTTTTCTCGTTTCGGTGCTCGAGTACACCGGTTCTCATTCAAAGCAGATCCACGATATAGTCGCCGATGCCGACATCACAACAATGAAAATAATTGATAACCAGGCAGGTATTCTGAAAAAGGGTGTTGCATATCACATAGCGCCTGCTGAAAGGACAATAGACCTGCTGACCCGTGAAACTGAAGAATATAAGGACCGCGAAGGAAGGACAAGGAGAAGGCCCACCGGAAGGCTGCTCTGGATACAAGATGTCAGGCATTACAACCATTTTGAGCCTGATATCGAGGCGACAGTGCCATTCGGTTATATCTTCCCTTCTGAATTGAAAGCTGTTGCAGAAAAGCTTATGCAGCATGGAATAAAGGTCTCTTTGCTTGAGCATAGCAAAAAAATTGAAGCAGAGATATTCAGTATTACAAGATACAGCCGCGAAGGGAAGGCATCATACGGGAATCATTTCCTGGTGAAAGCAGAAGGCAGTTTTGTCCGCAAAAACATCACTGCACCCGCTGGCAGTTATTTTGTGGATATGCACCAGCCTCTGGCCTGGCTCGCTTTTTATATGCTGGAACCGCAATCAGACGACGGGTTGCTTCTCTGGAATTATTTTGATGACTATCTTATTCCACTTGGAGTGGAAAAAAGTACAGTACCTTACCCTGTGATGAAGCTGATGAAACCACTTATACAAGATACAAGATAAAAGATAAAAGTGAAAAGATCAGAGTGAAAAGATAAAAGTCAAAATGATTGAGCAAAGTGAGTGGAATAAAAAAAGCCACAACACTTTTGTCCTGTGACTTTTTTCTGATTGTCATCTTTTGGTGCCCAGAACAAGACTCGAACTTGCACACCGTAACCGGCACTACCCCCTCAAAGTAGCGTGTCTACCAATTCCACCATCTGGGCTTGATAAGTAAAAAGGTAAAGGTAAAAAGTAAAGAGTAAAGAATAAAATCAGGATTTGCTCCTTTTGCCTTTTACCTTTTCCCTTTTGCCTTATCTCTGTGCCCAGAACAGGACTCGAACCTGCACATCATTGCTGACACTAGTCCCTGAAACTAGCGCGTCTACCAATTTCGCCATCTGGGCCTGGTTTAAGATAAAAGGCAAAAATTATCGGCTAAGGTTAAAACCGGATGTGTTATCTGGTGACTTTTGTCCTTTGACTTTTGTCTTTTGTCTTTTCCACCTGCTTCTGAGCATCTGCTTAAAAGAACTTCTGCTTGCAACCGCAGCGGCTGCAAAAGTAAAAAAAAAATTAAATCGAGATAATTGTTTACAAAAAATATACCTTATAAAGTTCATTTATTATTAAATAATATATTTTTGCTCCCTGATTTTAGTTTATGGTTAATAATTCAAACAAGTTCACAGTCATCACAAAGCATCCTGCATGACGGGTCTGCAGAGTCATTGTGCTATAATAAAATAACACGAAGCGGGCCTGCAGATTTTGCAGGTTTTTTTTTAACAGGAAGAGAGATGAAAATAATGAAATTTGGAGGAACCTCGGTAGGCGGTCCTGACAGGATGAGAGCCCTGGTTCCGCTGATTAGCGATGATGAAAGAAAAATTGTTGTTCTCTCTGCTATGTCGGGAACTACCAATGGGCTCGTTGAAATCTCCGAGAGCCTATTTGCGGGTAACATTGATGAAGCTTCATCGAGGATTGAAGTGATGAGAGCTAAAAACCATGTCACCGTGAATGATCTCTACACTTTCGACGGCACGAGAAATATTGGTCACGATATCATTGACTCTCATTTCAATTTCCTCACGGGTTTCCTCCGGGGAGTTTTCACGAAAATACAGGAAAAAGCGGTGCTTGCCCAGGGAGAACTTATATCCACGGCATTATTCCACCTGCTTCTCGAGGAACGTGATATTCCGTCTGTTCTCATCCCCGCGCTGAGTTTTATGAGGATAGATAAGTACGGAGAACCTGACCTGTTCTATATAGAGGAAAACATCATGAGGGAGCTCAGGAACTTTGATGATGAGTCGATTATTATCACCCAGGGATACATATGCCGCAACGCCTACGGGGAGGTTGACAATCTCAAAAGAGGAGGCAGCGACTTTACGGCATCCCTGATCGGAGCTGCCATAAATGCCTCCGAGATCCAGATATGGACCGATATCAATGGCTTCCATAACAACGATCCGCGGTATGTAGAAGGAACACATCCAATACGCAACCTTTCATTTGATGAGGCTGCTGAACTAGCATATTTCGGTGCGAAAATACTTCATCCGTCAAGTGTCAATCCTGCCAGGGAAAGAAATATCCCCGTCCGCCTGAAGAACACGATGGATCCGGGGGACCCGGGTACGCTTATTACAAGTGAATATGTACTTGAAGATTATAAAGCAATTGCAGCCAAGGATGGTATTTCGGTGATCAGGATCAGGTCGGACCGGATGCTGATGGCCTACGGATTCCTGAGGAAGGTGTTTGAGATTTTTGAGGCTTACCGCACTCCTATTGACATGATTACAACTTCTGAGGTGTCGGTTTCGCTTACGGTTGATAATAATGAATTTATTGAACAGATCGTGAAGGATCTTAAAGAGCTCGGAACCGTCGAGGTTGAAGAGAATCAATCAATAATCTGTGTGGTTGGTGATTTCAGAACTGAACGAACAGGATCCGCCCCTGAGATCTTCGAGGCGCTCAATACCATACCGCTCAAAATGATTGCCTACGGTGGAAGCCCTTACAGCCTTTCACTGCTTATAAATGCTTCGGACAAGATAAACGCGCTCAGGTACCTTCACGATCATCTTTTCACCTGATAAATGACAGAATCATTCCCCATAAAGAGATTTGCAGGTCTAGCCACACCCTTTTATTATTATGACCTGGAGGTTCTGAAGCAGACACTGGACCTGGTAAAAAAAGAATCAGGATATTGCGGCTACAAGGCTCATTATGCCGTAAAGGCAAACGCCAACCCGGTTTTGCTGAAAATTATTTCGTCATACGGATTTGGAGCGGATTGTGTAAGCTGGAATGAAATTGAGCGGGCTCTTGAGAATGGTTTTCCCGGCGACTCGATTGTATTTGCAGGAGTTGGAAAATCTGACAAGGAAATTGAAGAAGCACTGGGAGCAGAAATCTTCTGTTTTAATTGCGAATCTGTACAGGAGCTGGAGGTTATTGATTCTATTGCTGCAAAAATGGGAAAGAATGCCCGGGTGGCCCTGAGAATCAATCCCTATATTGAAGCTCATACACACAGGCATATTACTACAGGGATAGAGGAGAGCAAGTTTGGAATAACAATGAATGAGCTCAGCGATGTAGTCGCGAAACTGAAAACTCTGAAAAGGTTGAAATTCATTGGCATTCATTTTCATATAGGGTCACAGATAACAAGGATGCAGGTATTTAAAAGCCTGTGCACAAGGGTAAATGAATTGATCGGATGGTTCAGCGACAGAAATACCGACCTCAGGGTGATCAATGTTGGCGGTGGGCTCGGAATAGACTATGAACACCCCGAAAAAATGCCGGATTTCAGGGAATACTTCTCTATTTTCAGGGAGATGATTAAGCTCCAGCCCGGGCAGCAGCTGCATTTTGAACCAGGCCGTGCGATCGTTGGACAATGCGGTTCACTCATTTCAAGGGTTCTCTATACCAAGAACGGAGGATCAACTAAATTTGCCATTATCGACGCAGGGATGACAGATCTTATCAGGCCGGCACTTTACCAGGCTTTCCACAAGATAGAGAACCTGACATCCGACAAGGGCAAATTCAGGTACGATATAGTCGGGCCCGTTTGTGAATCGTCCGATACATTCGGAAAGTATGTCGAGATGCCTGAAACAAAAAGAGGCGACCTTATCGCAATACGTTCGGCCGGTGCATACGGTGAAACAATGGCTTCACGCTATAATCTCCGGGATCTTCCAGGATCGGTTTTCACTGAACAGGCATAAAAATACCATCTGCCGTATATGCAGGAACGGACTATTCCTGTGAGCTTTATCTTTACATTAATCATTTTTAACATACTCTCGCGGCATAAATAATACAATGCATTTCAGCATTTTAGACTTCACGTCAATCATCAGTGTGCCTGACGTCTTGCTATTTAGATCGAATCTAAATCTTCGCAGGAATCTTTGAATGAAAAATTCGATACATTGTGCTCTTAATATCTCAATGAATAATATTTATGAAATATTCTCTCTTTAAAGTTAAGCCTTTCCAGCAGCTGATGAATGAGGCGCACAGTGACTCTTCGGGATTGAAGAGGGCTCTGAATGCAACCAACCTGGTGTTCCTTGGTATAGGTGCAATTATCGGTGCTGGAATTTTCGTGCTGGTCGGTGAAGTCTCGGCCAATTATGCAGGACCTGCTGTAATCCTTTCATTCATTGTAGCAGCTGTTGCATGTGCGTGCGCCGGTCTCTGCTATGCCGAGCTTACATCCATGATTCCGATTTCGGGAAGTGCATACACCTATGCCTATGCAACTCTCGGTGAACTTTCGGCCTGGATTATTGGATGGCTGCTTATTGTAGAATATCTTTTCGCTGCTTCAACGGTAAGTGTAGGATGGTCGGGATATGTTGTAAGCCTGCTTCATGGAAACGGGACGCATGGCATAGACCTGCCTTCTGCTTTCGTAAATGCTCCCATCGTGTACGATGAGGTGACCTGCAAGTTCGTGCATTCCGCAGGTGGTATAATAAATATTCCTGCCATCCTTATCGTGTTCCTGCTCACAGCTATTCTGGTTCTTGGAGTCAAGGAATCCGCCAGGTTTAACAATGTGATTGTCTTTATTAAAGTTACTGTGATCCTGATATTCCTCATTGCAGGTGTATGGTTTGTTTCAACAGCCAACTGGCATCCGTTCATACCAAAGAATACAGGAAAATTCGGGCACTTCGGAGTCAGTGGAATTTTGCGGGGTGCGGCGGTTATCTTCTTTGCTTATATTGGCTTCGATGCAGTTTCTACTGCGGCCCAGGAAACCAAGAAACCACAGCGGGACCTTCCGATTGGAATTCTCGGGTCGCTTGCAATCTGCACGGTAATTTACATTCTTGTTGCCCTTGTACTTACGGGAATTGTCTCATTTACCAAGCTGGGTGTTCCTGACCCGATCGCTGTCGGTATCGATTCGATGAACAGCCCCTTTGCCCATAATATCCTCTCTCCTCTTATCAAGCTTGGAGCAGTTGCAGGCCTTAGCTCTGTAATACTGGTTATGCTGCTGGGTCAGCCGAGGATATTCTTTACGATGGCCAACGACGGGCTGCTGCCCCCCATATTTAAAAGAGTACACCCGCGTTTTAAGACTCCATATATGTCGACAATAATCGTTGGAGTGATTGCAATGATACTTGCAGGATTATTCCCGATAGGAGTTCTGAGCAAGCTTGTTTCACTGGGGACGCTGCTGGCTTTCACATCAGTCTGCCTCGCCATTCTTATCCTGAGAAAGAGACAGCCGGATACTCCAAGGCCTTTCAAGACACCCTTCACACCTTTCATCCCGGTTCTTGGAATTGTTTGCTGCCTGGGTATTACAATGTTCCTGAATATCTATGCATGGATCACAATGCTGGTCTGGCTTGCAGTGGGTCTGGTGGTTTATTTTACCTACGGGATGAAACACAGTGCTTTAACGAGAGCTAACAACAACAAGTAACTGAATTCGTTCTTTATTACCTCAGGAGGGTGCCGGTAAAGCGCCCTCTTTCTTTTTGCATGGGCTCACCGAATTTGCAGACACAGTAACAATTATTATCTTTGCCGTCCAATAACAGAGGAAGATAAGAATGATTAAAATAACTTTTCCAGACGGGTCCGTTAAGGAGTACAATGAAGGTATCACCAGCCTTGAGGTGGCTGAGCAGATAAGCCCGAGACTTGCAAAAGAGGTTCTTGCTGCTACGGTAAACGGTGAAGTTACCGACCTGACCCGTCCGATAATTAAGGATTCCAGGCTCGTTCTTCATAAGTGGGACGATGAGGAAGGGAAGCATGCTTTCTGGCATTCTTCAGCCCACCTAATGGCGGAGGCTATTGAGTCGCTCTGGCCCGGGACGAAGTTCGGTATAGGTCCGGCCATTGAGAACGGTTTCTATTACGATATCGATCCGGGAGATCATGTAATGACAGATGCCGATCTCGTCATGATTGAGAACAGGATGAAGGAGCTTTCGGCAAAGAATCTTAACTTTAAACGCAAGGATGTCAGCAAGAAAGAAGCTCTCGATCTCTTCTCACAAAAAGGTGATGAATACAAGGTCGAACTGATCGGTGACCTGGCCGATGGTACAATATCTCTTTACTCACAGGGCAATTTCACCGACCTGTGCCGTGGTCCTCACCTGCCTTCAACCGAACATATAAAGGCAATAAAGATTCTGAGCCTGGCCGGTGCATACTGGCGTGGTGATGAAAAAAGAAGGATGCTCACAAGGATATACGGGATCACATTCCCGAAGCAGAAGATGCTTGATGAATACCTTTTATTCCTTGAAGAGGCAAAGAAAAGGGACCACAGGAAGATTGGCAGGGAACTGGAGCTTTTCACTTTTTCACAGAAAGTTGGAATGGGTCTTCCTCTATGGCTGCCAAAAGGTTCTGATATCAGGACCACCCTTATTGAGTTTCTGACAGGTATCCTCAGGAAAAGAGGTTATAAAATAGTTGCGACTCCGCATATCGGCAATGTCAACCTGTACAAGACTTCCGGTCACTATGAGAAATACGGCGCTGATTCTTTCAAGCCGATATCGACACCGCAGGAGGGTGAGCAGTTTATGCTTAAACCGATGAACTGCCCGCATCACTGCGAGATATATAATGCAACACCTCACTCCTATAAGGATCTTCCTCTCAGGATGGCTGAATTCGGAACGGTGTACAGGTACGAGCAGAGCGGGGAACTTCACGGTCTTACAAGGGTAAGAAGCTTTACCCAGGATGATGCTCACCATTACTGCCGTCCCGATCAGTTAAGGGAAGAATTCAAGAGCATTATCGATCTTGTACTGTATGTATTTAAAATTCTGAATTTCAATGAATATACTGCACAGATCTCATTAAGGGATCCAAATAACAAGGAGAAGTATATAGGAACAGATGAGAACTGGGAGAGGGCTGAAAGGGACATTATTGAGGCCGCAGCTGAAAAGAACCTGGAGACTGTTGTTGTTCCGGGAGAAGCAGCTTTCTACGGTCCTAAGCTGGATTTCATGGTGAAGGATGCGATTGGAAGAAAATGGCAGCTCGGTACAATCCAGGTTGATTACAACCTTCCGGAAAGGTTCGATCTCACATACAACGGCAGCGATAACCAGAAGCATCGTCCTGTTATGCTCCACAGGACAATTTTCGGATCTCTCGAACGGTTTGTTGCTGTTCTTATTGAGAATACGGCAGGTAAATTTCCCCTCTGGCTGGCACCTGAAAAAGCCGTCATCCTTCCAATCAGTGAGAAATACAACGATTATGCGAGAAAAGTTTTGGAATTACTAAATAATTCCGATATTTGCACACTAATTGACGAGAGGAGTGAAAAGATAGGTAAGAAGATAAGGGATAATGAATTAAAGCGGGTTCCCTACCTTCTTATTGTCGGAGAAAAAGAGGAAGAAAGCGGAACAGTTTCTGTCAGGAAGCAGGGTGAAGGAGATAAAGGTTCAATGAAACCTGAAGAATTTGCGGAATTTGTTGCTGCTGAGATTAAAAAAGAGATTGCCCTTTAGAATTAAAAATAGTATTAATTAAAGTCAGGAGGAACAAGCCATAGCATTGCCTATCAGACGTAATCCGGTAAGGAATATCCAACCGGCTCACAGGATTAATAACCGGATCACCGCCCGAACTGTCAGAGTTGTCGGCGATGATATTGAGACCCAGGTTCTCAGTCTGCAGGATGCCCTCAGGCTGGCAGACAAGATGGAGTTAGACCTGGTGGAAATTTCCCCGAGTGCAGAACCGCCTGTATGTAAAATCATTGACTACCAGAAGTTTCTATACCAGCAGAAGAAGAAACAGAAGGAGATCAAGGCAAAGGCAGCGAAAATTATAGTGAAAGAGATCAGGTTCGGGCCGAATACCGACGATCACGATTACAATTTCAAGCTGAAACATGCAATGAAATTCCTCGATGAAGGTGCAAAGGTAAGAGCCTATGTGTTCTTTAAAGGACGATCAATCCTTTTCAAGGAACAGGGAGAAGTCCTTCTGCTCCGGTTCGCAAATGACCTTGAGGAATTTGGTAAAGTGGAACAGCTTCCGAAGCTGGAAGGAAAGAGAATGATTATATCATTCGCTCCCAAGAAGAAGAAATAGGTTTTAATTTAATATATTTTCAAAAGAAGATGCCAAAAGTGAAGACAAATCCGGGAGCAAAGAAGAGATTCTCTTTGACCGGTTCAGGGAAGATCAAGCGTAAGCATGCATTCAAGAGCCACATTCTGACAAAGAAGGCCACCAAGAGGAAAAGAAACCTTACCTATTTTGGCCAGGTCGACAGCGCGGATAAGAAGAACATTCAGCTTCTTCTGGGACTCAAGTAATTGCTTACAACCAGATTTTATTTTAATAGTACTAACAGGGTGGACAGCAGATAAGGGTCCGTAAAGTCGGAACGCTGACATTCAAAAAACAGAAATTATGCCAAGATCAGTAAATTCAGTAGCTTCCAGGGCCAGAAGAAAAGAGGTCCTCAAGCAGACAAAAGGTTTCTTCGGTTCAAGGAAGAACGTGATCACAGTTGCAAAGAACACTCTCGACAAGGGACTGGGTTATGCATACCGTGACAGAAGGGCAAAGAAAGGCCAGTTCAGGGCACTCTGGATCCAGAGGATCAATGCCGGGGTAAGACAGTATGATATGAGTTATTCAGAATTCATTGGTAAGCTTGAAAAGAAAGGAATTGCACTAAACCGCAAAACCCTTGCAGATCTTGCAATGAATCATCCGGATGCCTTTAAGGCAATCGTGGAAAAAGTGAAATAATCACAGCTTATTATATAAAAAAAGAGGGTGCCGGAGCACCCTTTTTTTATTTTGCACGGTGGAATATCCTGCTCCAGCGAACGCTTTTCAAACCCGATCCATCCTTGTCGAGAGAAAGCCATATGAATTTTGGCTTGCCGATAATATGATCCTCCGGTACAAAACCCCAGTAACGTGAATCGGCGGAGTTATGACGGTTATCCCCCATCATCCAGTAATAATCCATTTTAAAGGTATAGGAGTCAGCAGGCTTACCATTAATATATATAGTCGCTCCATCGATCCTGAGATCATTATTCTCGTAAACATCAATTATCCGGTCGTAGAGACAGATATTCGATGTATCGATCCTGACCGTTGCTCCCTTTCGAGGGATCCACAGTGGTCCGAAATTGTCTTCAGTCCATTTATATGACGGGCTGTGAGGAAAGATATAGGGTTCATATTCACGGAAAATAATTGGCCTGACTTCCGTTACGTTAGTGAATTTTGATATTTTATCCGCGTTCCCTTTCGTGAGCGGCAACAGGTATGCACTACCCAGAACCTCCTGGTCCGATTTGGCGATATCAAGTCTTTCGAAAGCTTTTGGATTGATTGTTGTTCCGTTTGTCTGAACGGCATAGGTGGTCTGCTGTGTCTCGTTTTCAGGAACAAGCTTCCCGTTTACAAAAACCTTAGAATCAATGATCCTTACAGTATCACCAGGAATGCCAATGCATCTTTTCACATAATTGTCCCTCCTGTCGACAGGCCTGTATATTATCTTGAACCTCGACCACATGTCCTTTCTTGCAAGGCTCAGGTAATAGGCCTTGCCCTGGTCGGGCCTGTGCTGCAGAAGATCCTGATCCTGCATTTCTTTGGCAATACGCCTCATTATCTCATAGTAGCTTGTCGTCTGATCCTCAATGACTACTGTGTCCCCTGCAGGAAAATTGAACACGATCGGATCATTATTCCGAACCTTGCCTACACCAAGCAACCTGTGGTACGGCCAGTGTATAATATCCGACCACGATTTTCCCTTTGTTACAGGCATTGTATGCTGTGTAAAAGGGAATGCAACTGGTGTGTTCGGCATCCTAGGACCATAAGCAATCTTACTTACAAAAAGGTGATCACCAATAAGGAGCGATTTTTCCATCGAACCGGTTGGTATACGGTAGTTCTGGAAGAGAAAAATATTTATGAGCGAAACAGCAACAACGGCAAATATCAGTGCATCAAGCCACTCAATTACTGCGTTGTTCTTACCCTCCCTCTTTTTCCAGAAAGTCCAGTTGACTTTTCGGGAGATATAAACATCATATACTATCGCAAGTCCTATTATCAGCCACCAGTTGCCGATCCAGAGAACAACAAGAAAATAGATGATGGCAGCAATTGCAAACCTGATATTCCTGCCAGTAAAGTACTTTTTCATAAAAAAATATATTGGAAACTAAATGTATAAATTATTATCAGAAACCAAGTACGTCGTTCATCGTAAAGACTCCCTTCCTGGTTGCAATAAATTCAGCAGCCAGAACGGCACCAAGGGCCAACCCTTTTCTTCCTTTTGCTTCATGCCGGATTGATATTTTATCAATTTCGGAGTCCCATTCCACGTTATGAGTACCGGGCACTGAACCCTCCCTTACCGAACGAATTGGCACTTTCGAGGGATCCGGTTTTTCGGGAATGCACCAGCCATTGTATTTCTTCGTTTTCTTAACAATGCCTTCGGCAAGTGATATCGCGGTACCGCTCGGGGCATCCAGCTTTTTAAGATGATGTATCTCCTCAATGGCCACATTGTAATCGGTTAACCTGTCCATTAAAGCTGCAAGCTCCGAATTCAGCCTGAACATAAGGTTCACACCGACACTGTAATTTGAAGAATGAATAAATGAGGTGCCGTTTTTGCTGCACAACTCCACCGCCCTGCCGTAATCGCTCAGCCAGCCGGTAGTGCCAGATACAACAGGTTTTTTCATATTAAGGCACCTGCTGACATTTCTGAAAGCCGCTTCTGGAAAAGAGAACTCGATTGCAACGTCAATATCGCTGAATTTCTGATCCTCAAAATCGTGCTGGTTATTTATATCTATAATCAGCTTTATCGTATGTCCCCGCTTAATGGCCATCTCCTCAATCTCGTGGCCCATTCTTCCGTAACCGATCAGTGCAATATTCATTATTTAGATTTTTACGAAAATACCTGTTTTTTAACTCTGTAACGAAAAGCAGCATGGAAATTTTCTTAAGGGTATGTTAAATGACAGTTAAACCCTGTAGACTGAATTAACATTCCATTTCTATTTCCAGCCTCCTTTACGGTTCACCCTTGTTTATGAACTGGCTTCTCCATTTTTTAAAAGTATGCCGCTTTGCTTTTTCTCATGCTGAAATATAGGCATCAATCCTTCCGGTGCTGACCCCCTTTTTTGTTTTCCCCCAGGGGGGAAAGGTTTGGGAAAGAGGGTCCGGTGTAAACCCCCTTTTTTGTTTTCCCCCAGGGGGGAAAGATTTGGAAAGGGGGTTCAGTGCTGACCCCCTTTTTTGTTTTCCTCCAGGGGGGAAAGGTTTGGGAAGGAGGTCTTATGTTGACCCCCTTTTATGTTTTCCCCCAATGGGGAAAAGCTCATTAGATCAGCAGTGCAAATGAGATATAATTTCTTCTTTTACCCATTCAGGTCTGGATTCAATATCCTCATTTTTGAATCTCAGTATTCGCAATCCCGACCTGATAAGATATTCTTCTCTTTTTTCATCATATTCTCTCTTTCCAAGATGAATTTTTCCATCAACTTCTATTGCCAGCCCGGCCTTATAACAGAAGAAATCTATTATATAAATCCCATATGGATGTTGTTTCCTGAAATGACAACCACATAGCTTGTTATTCTTTAGAAGCTCCCATAACATTTTCTCAGATTTGGTCATATTTTTTCTCAAAATACGGGCCTTCCCGATAATGTTTTTATCAGCTTCATGATTCTGAGTGCTGAGTCTAAGAATATATTTAGATGACATTACGGAAAGTTAATCATTTTTTTACACCTTCCCCCATGGGGGAAGGCTGGAAGGGGGTTCAGTGTTGACCCCCTTTTTTGTTTTCCCCCAGGGGGGAAAGATTTGGAAAGGGGTTCAGTGTTGACCCCCTTTTTTGTTTTCCCCCAGGGGGGAAAGATTTGGAAAGGGGGTCCGGTGTAAACCCCCTTTTTTGTTTTCCCCCAGGGGGGGAAAGGTTTGGGAAGGAGGTCTTATGTTGACCCCCTTTTATGTTTTCCCCCAGGGGGGAAAGATTTGGAAAGGGGGTCTTATGCTAACCCTTTTCATTAGAAGCGACCAAAGTATTAGACCACTTCATGTTGCACCCGTCAAACCTGACCCCGGCTTGCCGACAAAGCCACTCAGCAGGCAGCTCATCAGCTTGAATGTACACGGGTCATTTACTTAATGGTGGGCCCGGGCAAAGACCTGAAAAGTGACAGACACGTACGATATCAGATTATAATAATTTATGAAACCTGGTACCGTGTAGCTAAAGAATTAAAAAATATCCACCGGTGTTCCTATTTTTAATAATTTCACATTAATATCATTCAATTATGAAATTCATTCTGATGGTTGTAGCCCTGGCGACACTTTTGCCAATTTTTTCAAGACGATCCGCAGAGACCGCTGACCTTGTGATACTGAATGGCAAGATTCTCACACTCGATGAAACAATGCCGTATGCAGAAGCACTTGCTGTCAGAGGGGAAAAGATTATTGCAACGGGAAAAAACTCTGATATATCTGTATTCATAAAGGACGGCAGAACACAAGTGATAGACGCTGCTCACAGGCTGGTTTTGCCGGGATTCAATGATGCACACGTCCATTTCGGGCCGCTTGACCCTGATTTTATTGAGCTGCGATACACCACGGATCCTGCTTTCATTACACGAAGGGTTGAAGAACAGGTAAAAAAATCAAGACCCGGCGAGATTATCAGGGGTGGTCACTGGGATCACGAAATGTTCTACGACAAAAAATGGCCCACCAAGGAGCTTATTGACAGAGTTTCTCCAGATAACCCGGTCATACTCAGCAGGGCCGATGGTCATTCGGTTCTTGTTAACAGCTATGTTCTTAAAAAATCTGGTATTACCAGGGACAGCCAAAACCCATTTGGCGGAGAAATTCAGAAAGATCCGGCTACCGGGGAACCTACCGGAATCCTTAAGGAAAATGCCGAATCCCTCATAAAGCCCGGGGATGTAAAGACAGTCCGTACTCCTTCAGAGGAAATGGAAAGAACCCGTTCGGGCTACCTGCTTGCATTGAAAGAGGCAAGGGAATACGGGGTAACCAGTGTCCAGGTTCCTGGCAGTGCCGACCTTAATGAATACGGCAAGCTTAGGAGTGAGGGCCTGCTGACCCTGCGTGTGGATGCAGGTGAGTTTCTTACCGATGACTCGGCGAAGCTTAAGCTTTTCCTGAAGCTTGAGAAGATATACCCACGTGATTCAGACTGGATCAGGTTTGGATATCTCAAGGTCTTCATTGATGGAACAATTGGTTCAGGGACCGCCTTAATGTTTAAACCTTTCAGCGATAACCCGGTCACATCAGGGCTTGCAATGATGCCATATGAAAAATTTGAGAAAATGGTAATCCTTGGTGATAAAATGGGTTTCCAGATCGGTACTCATGCAATTGGCGACAAAGGAAACAACTGGGTTCTTAATGCCTACGAGAAGGCCCAGAAGATAAACGGTAAACGCGACAGCAGGCACAGGATTGAGCATGCACAGACACTTGCCGAAAGCGATATACCAAGGTTTGCAACTCTCGGAGTTATTGCATCAATGCAGCCCACACACTGTATTACTGATAAGAGGTTCTGTGAGAAGAGGATCGGAATTGAAAGGTGCAGGGGGGCTTACGCCTGGAAAAGCCTGCTGAACTCTGGGGCATCGGTTGCCTTCGGAACGGATTACCAGGTTGAGCCACTGAACCCGATGGAAGGACTTTATGCTGCCGTTACCAGGAAAGACCGGCATGGTGAAGAAGGTAACGGATGGTTTCCGGAGCAGAAGCTCACCATGGAAGAGGCAATCCGCCTGTATACAGCCGGTTCGGCATATTCTCAGTTCATGGAAGACAGGAAAGGGATTCTTAAAAAGGGGTACCTCGCTGACCTCGTAATAACCGATCGCGATTTGTTTTCAATACCCGAAAATGAGATAATGAAAACAAAGATAGAATACACTATCGTTGGCGGAAGAATTGTTTATCAGTCGGGAAAATAGAGAAACTCTGAATTCCATATCTTGATTTCATATATTCTACCTTCAGGCAGCATGACATTGCCACTTTATCTTCCCTCCAGGCCGTTCAGTATCTGAAAGGCCTCTTCCCTGCTGTTGCCGCAGAATTCAATTTCAGCTTTATAATCAGAGCAAACCTTTGGACGCGAGGAGTCACCGAAAAGGGCACACCTGAAATCATCTTTCAAGTGGATACATCTTACACCTGCCGGCTTCCCTTGCTCCATTCCCGGGATAGACGAGGATATTGATAACGCTATGCAACATGCACCGCAACCAGGACGGCAATCCATAGACTGAGTTTTAAGTGATAAGATACGAGTTATGAGTCAGGTGTTTTAGTTTTTTATATAGTGGGTGACTTGTATTAAGACAAAAATAGGAAGATAAAAGCAGATAACTTGCTATTTTTGCGAAAAGAGCCGGAATGCGCATTGATATTATAACCGTCCTTCCTGAACTTATCATGAGTCCTCTTGATCATTCTATTATCAGGCGTGCGAGAGATAAGGGTCTTGTGGAGATTAATCTTATAAATCTCCGTGATTTTACAAACGACAGGCACAAAACTGTCGATGACTATGCATTCGGAGGCGGAGCAGGAATGGTTATGATGATAGAACCTGTTTACCTGGCGCTTGAAAAGCTAAAGAGTGAAAGGATCTATGACGAGATCATTTATACCTCTCCCGATGGCGAACCATTCAGCCAGAAAATCGCTAACCATCTTTCGCTGAAGGAGAATATAATTATCCTTGCCGGGCATTATAAAGGGATTGACCAGAGGATACGCGATCATCTTGTTTCACGGGAGATTTCAGTCGGGGACTATGTTCTATCAGGAGGCGAGCTTCCTGCCGCAATACTTGTCGATGCAGTCACACGGCTCATTCCGGGAGCAATGTCTGATGAACAATCGGCCCTCTCAGATTCCTTCCAGGATGACCTCCTTGCCCCCCCTGTCTATACACGCCCGGCAGAATTCATGGGCTGGCATGTACCTGATATACTTTTGTCAGGCAACACCGCGGAAATTGACAGATGGAGACATGAAGAATCAATAAACAGAACAAAAAAACTGAGACCTGGTCTGCTCAAAGATGAATAGAAGAAGATTTTTACCAGATATTCTCATACTGGTTGTTTTGCTGCTGCCTTTACTTATATCCTGTTCAGGATTTTCCAGTAAGGACCCGGTCAGGGAAGGATTCATCAATCCTCCTGATTCATGCGGACCAGGCGTTTACTGGTACATTATGGACGGCAACCTCGACAGGAAGGGTATCACCGGGGATCTTGAATCCATGAAAAAGGCTGGTATAGCATACGCGCTTTTTCTTGAAGTCAATGTCGGTATCCCAAGAGGAAACACGGACTTTCTAAGCGAAAAATGGCAGGAACTTTTCACCCATGCTGTAAGGGAGGCTGAAAGACTTGGCATCAGGATAATACTGGGTTCCGGTCCAGGCTGGGCAGGAAGCGGGGGACCATGGGTAAGTCCCCGGAAATCCATGATGCACCTGGTGTCATACGATACTTTAATCACCGGTCCGGCAGTCATAAACGCAATATTGCCCAGGCCAGGGCCAAAAACACCATTCTTTGGAGAGTCTTCCCTTACTCCCGGGCTGAAAGAGAAAAGACAGGCATGGTACCAGGACGTGAGAGTACTGGCATTTCCTGCACCGGAAGACAAGTCCAGGATTACGGACATCGACGAGAAAGCTTTATTCATCAGGGCACCTTTCACTTCCCAGAAAGGGGTGGTTCCTTTCATTCAATTTCCTGAGATCAAAAAAGATGACAAAAGCAGGCATATAAACCGTGAAAGAATTATTGACATTTCAGCTAACCTCGATTCTGCCGGCAAACTGAACTGGATTGTTCCACCGGGGAAGTGGATAATAATGAGGCTTGGAAAGACAAATAACGGGGCTGTAACTAGGCCCGCCCCGGTTCCGGGTCTGGGATTCGAAGCGGATAAATTCGATACAGCGGCTTTCAGGGAACACTTTGAAGCCTACACAGGAAAATTGATCAACAGGGTAAAACCCCGGGACGTCTCGACCTGGGGCGGGTGGAAAATGATCCATATCGACAGCTGGGAGATGGGAGCCCAGAACTGGACCGATAAGTTCCTTGAACAATTCATAAAGCACAGGGGCTACGATCCCCTGCTCTATCTGCCTGTAATGGAAGGCTATATTGTAAATACCATTGAGGAAAGCGAGAGATTTCTCTGGGATGTGCGCCAGACATCAAATGAACTTATTGCGGAAAATCATGCCGGTTACTTCAAGAAGCTTGGAAGGAAAAACGGCATGACACTTTCAATTGAGCCTTACGATATGAACCCGTCAGCCGATTTCGATCTTGGGTCCGTTGCCGATGTTCCTATGGGTGAATTCTGGTGCAAAGGCTTTGGGTTCAATTCCTCATACAGCTGCATCGAAGCCACTTCGATTGCACATGTCACAGGGAAACCTGTCACTGCGGCTGAAGCTTTCACGGCAGGCGATAATGAAGCCTGGAAGATGTACCCTGGCAATATGAAGAACCAGACTGACTGGGCCCTGGCAATGGGGATAAACAGGTTCATCTTCCATACTTTTGCCCACAAGTCATTTTTTGGCGACCTGAAGCCGGGTATGACGATGGGTCCTTATGGGGTACACTGGGATCGTGGGCAAACCTGGTGGCCAATGGCAGGTGCCTACCACGAATATCTTTCACGATGCCAGTTTATTCTTTCACAGGGCAGCCCTGTCGCCGATATTCTATACCTGACACCAGAAGGCGCCCCGGTAGTGTTCCGTCCTCCTGCAACTGCACTTGCAGGTTCAGATACCCTGCCCGACAAAAAGGAATGGTCGTTCGACTGCTGCTCCCCGAAATACCTGATTAATAATGCATATTCCCTGGATTCGAAAGTATGCTTCCCGGGCGGAGCCGCGTACAGGATACTGGTACTTCCCGATGTCGACTATATGACACCAGAACTGCTTGGAAAAATAGATATGCTGCTTAAAGGAGGAGTCACAGTTATCGGAGGCCCCGTAAAGAAGTCACCTTCGCTCACCAACTATCCGGTATGCGACGAGACAGTTGTCAAGTACATGCAAATGATCTGGAATTCCGGGACGGTTGTTCCAGGAACCGTGTTTCCAACACGAAAACACGGACTTGGATACATCATCACTCCAGAAAATAAAGAGACCGGCAAGGAAGCGGATCATTCTGAACTTTATCCCTCGTACGAGGTTACATCAAAAATCCTCACCTTCCTGAAAGTAAAAAAGGATTTTTCAGATGAAGGAAATTTCAGGTATAACCACAGGCATCTGAAAGATAAGGAAGTATATTTTATTTCAAACAGAACTTCCCGTATTGCGGATGACAGCTGTACATTCCGCGATGGATGCGACAGGGCTGAGCTTTGGGATGCTGTTACCGGCGATTTTAAAAAAGGTGTTGCAACGAGGCAGACAGATGAAGGATTCCGCATAAGGATCAGGCTTGAGCCATATCAAAGCATTTTCGTGGTATTTGATACAGACAAGAATAAGAAGAAATCCCTTCAGCAGCATGTAAATTGTTTCCCTGAACTAAAGGTCATTGCGACCGTTAATACTCCATGGACAGTGAATTTTGATCCTCCCTGGGGAGGACCTTCCCAGGTTAGTTTCAACACCCTGTCCGACTGGTCCAAATCTGACAATGAAGCTATAAGGTATTATTCAGGCATTGCAAGGTATAGCTGCACATTTTCACTTCCTGCCGGCTCAGGGCCGGAAAGAGGGTCCCGGGTATATCTCGACCTTGGCGATGTCAGGAATATTGCAAGCATCAGGCTTAACGGGAAAGACCTTGGAGTTGTCTGGACGGTGCCATACAGGGTGAATGTCAGCAAAGCTATCAGGCAGAAGGACAACAGGATTGAAATCGAGGTCGCAAATCTCTGGATCAACAGGCTGATTGGCGACGAAGCCAAGCCCTGGGACGGCATTACGAATGGCAAATGGCCGGAGTGGCTTCTGAAAGGTGAGAAGAGAAGCAGCGGGAGGTACACTTTCACTACTCACCATTTCTACAGGAAGGATGATCCGCTTGTCGAATCGGGACTCCTCGGGCCTGTTAATATACTGGAAGAAGTTCACTGATAACTGGTATTGAATTTCTTATGCATTATTCATTTTGAAATGCGAAAATACTTTTGTAAGATTGTTCACTTTTTTTTGAAAATCATAACATATTAATTATCAACAAAATGAACATCCAGGATTATATTAAACGGGAAGACAGGTTCGGAGCACACAATTATCATCCTCTTCCGGTAGTGCTTGAAAGAGGTGAAGGACCTTTTGTTTGGGATGTCGAGGGGAAAAGGTACTTCGATTTCCTCTCTGCCTATTCTGCCGTAAACCAGGGTCACTGCCATCCAAGGATTGTGGATGCACTTATAACCCAGGCAAAAAAGCTGACTCTCACTTCAAGGGCCTTTTACAGCGAAGCTCTCGGGGAATATGAAGAGTATGTCACGAAATATTTCGGTTATGATAAAGTTCTTCCTATGAACACTGGTGCGGAAGGGGATGAAACGGCCCTTAAATTATGCCGAAAATGGGCGTACCTGAAGAAAGGGATCAGCGAGAACCAGGCAAAAATAATTGTTTGTGAAGGGAACTTCCATGGAAGGACGATTACGATTATTTCGATGTCGACCGACCCGGATGCAAGGAATGATTACGGACCCTATACCCCTGGTTTCATTACAATTCCATACAACGACCTGGGAGCTCTTGAAAATGCCCTTAAGGATCCTGATGTGGCAGGATTCCTGGTTGAACCGATACAGGGTGAAGCCGGAGTTTATGTTCCGGACGAGGGTTATCTTAAAAAAGCCTATGATCTATGCATGTCAAAAAATGTTCTGTTCATTGCCGATGAGGTTCAGACAGGTATTGCCAGAACCGGCAAGCTTCTTGCCTGTGATCATGAAGGTGTCCGCCCCGACATTTTGATCCTTGGAAAAGCACTTTCTGGCGGGGTGTTCCCCATTTCAGCCGTGCTTGCCGATAATGACATTATGCTTACGATAAAACCGGGTGAACATGGTTCCACGTTTGGCGGAAACCCCATTGCCTCCAGGGTTGGAATTGCAGCACTTGAAGTAATTAAAAATGAAAAGCTTGCAGAAAACGCCGAAAAGCTTGGGAAAATTTTCCGTGAGGAGTTCAGCAGCATCAAATCAGATATGATAGAACTTGTCAGGGGAAAAGGGCTGCTGAATGCGGTTGTCATCAGGCCAAAAGGTGGTAAGACCGCGTGGGATGTATGCCTTGCAATGAAAGATAAGGGATTGATTGCCAAACCCACCCATGAGCATATTATCCGCTTTGCTCCTCCCCTCGTGATCAATGAAGCGCAGCTCAGGGAGGCGATCGGGCTTATAAAAGAAGCTTTCAAGCTCTTTGAATAGTCGTACATGGTTCATTATAAGACAAATCATCTGAAAAAAGAACCAGGCTTCCGGCCTGGTTCTTTTTATATTAAAATATATGCATGTCTTTTTATCACTTCTTTCTGTCACAGTTTAAAAGATTGCTATTTTTGGAAAAATAAATGCTCGATTAACTTAATTCAATTTTAATGAGATCATTTTACCTGTCAATAACGACAATACTTATACTGGCGCTGGTTTCATCCTGTGCCGGCAGCAGGCATCTTATTTCATCCGGCGAACTGAAGGAACACATTAAGTATCTTTCATCGGATGCTCTCAAAGGCCGCCTTACGGGCACTGCCGGCGACAGCCTGGCGGCAGAGTACATCAGGTCAGAACTCAGGGAATACGGGTTAAGGCCCCTGGGCGATAATGGATTTCAGAGATTCAAGGTTACCGATAAAGTATTTGCCGGCAGTTTGAATAATCTCCTGATAAACGGTAAAAAATATAATCACGGGACAGATTTTGAGCCGGCCTCATTTTCGGAAAACGGTTCGCTTAGCTCGACCGTCATTTTTGGTGGATACGGGTTCACCATAAATTCTGACTCGTTGAAATGGGACGATTACAAGGGTCAGGAATTTAAAGGCAAATGGATCATGATCCTGAGAGGTGACCCGGAGCCTGATAACAGCCGGAGCAGGTATGCCTCCTTCAGCGGCGACAGGGATAAAGCAATGGTCGCCAAGGATCTCGGGGCCGGGGGAGTCCTCCTGGTTTCAGGTTCAAATTTCGACAAGGAAGACAAGTTCGATCCCCTTTCCAAGAATGATTATTCCGTAGGGATCCCGGTAATCAGGATCAAAAGGAAGGTAGCAGATGAGATCCTCCAAGGTACGAATTCAAGCATTGAAAGTCTTGAGACCAGGCTTAACACCTCAAAAGCACCCGCAAGCTTTGCGGTTCCTGCAAATATTGAAGCAAAAGCCGAACTTGTGGCCTCAAAAACAAATACAAGGAACGTAATAATGATATTACCGGGAACAGATTCACTCCTCAAAAAGGAATACGTGATTGTAGGCGCACATTTCGACCACCTGGGGATGGGTGGTCCGGGTTCGGGAAGCAGGGCCGTCGACACTATAGGAATACATCATGGAGCCGATGACAATGCATCCGGGGTTTCTATGGTAATTGAGCTTGCCGGGAAATTTGCCGCAACAAGGAACAGTCACAAACGCAGCATTGTTTTCTGCGCTTTTACAGGTGAAGAGCTTGGTCTCCTTGGATCCAAATACTTTACCGATAACCCTCCGGTCCCACTTAACAGGACTGACGCAATGGTAAATCTTGATATGGTGGGCAGACTGAAGGATAACAAAGAACTATCTGTCGGCGGCGTCGGAACTGCCGCGGGACTAAAAGAGATGGTATCTGCCGGTGCAGACACAAATCTTCTGAAAGTTGTCACATCGGATGAGGGCTCAGGTCCGTCTGATCATTCATCATTTTATTCCAGGAATATACCCGTATTATTCATTACCACCGGTGCCCATGCCGACTATCATACCCCTTCGGATACCTGGGACAAAATCAATTTCAGGGGAATGGTTACAGTCTCCGATTTTGTCTACCGGTTGATATTCAATCTTTCAAATGATACTGCCAGGCTCAGGTTCAGGGAAGCCGGCCCCAGAGAATCTTCATCTCGTAACTACCGGAGAAAAGGTGTTACCCTTGGCATAATGCCCGATGTCACAGGAGCCTCAAAGAACGGATTGAGAGTTGATGCTGTCACACCCGGAAGACCTGCTGCACTTGGAGGAATGAAGAAGAATGATATAATTGTTGCTATAAATGGCAAACCGGTTAACAATATCCAGGATTATATGTTCAGGATGGGACAGCTTAAGCATGGTGAACGGATCACTGTCGATGTGATCCGTAACGGCAGGAAAGAGGTTCTGATAATCGAATTATAAAAATTTACTTGAGATGAAGAAATTCCTTTACTGGTCCCTCGCCATAATAATCACTTTAGGGGCAGCTTATTACCAGAGAAAGACAGGTCCGACATATCCGAAAAAGATCAGGGTTGAGGCTAATGGAAGGTCATACGACCTCAGGCTGGTGAGAAGTCTCGGGCTGAATGAAAGACCTGAAGTCCGTCTTGCAATCAGCGACACTACTGTCAGAGCACGACTTCATTTCAGGCACTTCCCGACAAATGAAGAATACACTGCAAGTGACTTTTCATATAAGGAATATCCTGTCCATTCGGCTCTTATGAAGAAAATGACCGGGTCGGATATTGAAAAAGGACTTTACGCGGAGGTTCCTAAGCAGCCCGCCGCAGGAAAGCTTGAATACTGGTTCGAGGTAACTGATTCGAAAGGTACCTCACCATACATGAAAGAAACTCCTGTTGTTATCAGGTTTAAAGGTGATGTCCCGGCGCTGATCTTAGTTCCGCATATACTTTCCATGTTCCTGGCTATGCTTTTTTCCACCCTGGCCGGCCTCATGACAATCGGAGTATTCAAATCGTACAGGAAATATGCCACATGGACCCTGGTGTTACTTATCATTGGAGGAGTAATACTCGGACCGGTCGTCCAGCACTATGCATTCGGCAAGTTCTGGACAGGTGTTCCTTTCGGGTGGGATCTCACTGATAACAAAACACTTATTGCACTTCTATTCTGGATACTGGCCGTTTATCTGAACAGGAAAGCAGAGAGGCCGGTATATGTTGCCATCGCTGCCATAGCATTGATAATTGTCTTTTCCATACCTCATAGTCTGTTTGGTTCACAGTTCAATTATACAACCGGTCATGTCACCCAGGGGATAATCCTTCCCCTTTTGCATTGATTTTTGCAAAATTTCTTAACTTGAATGCAGCATTTGTGAAATACCCACGTCTCTTGTGTGGAAATTGTGAAAACATAAGAGAGTGGGTGCAGCATTACACATAAAAAATAGTCTTTCACAAGAGATGGCAAGTTTGGATGCAGCATTCAAGAATATACACCAGGATCTTATAGACGGGTGTAAAACGGGTGATCAGAAAGCACAATTTCAGATATACAAGCTTTATTATAAAGCTATGTTCAATACAAGTCTGAGGATTGTAAACGATACAATGGAGGCCGAGGATATTATGCAGGAATCCTTTCTCTCGGCGTTTGAAAAAATCGAGACATACTCAGGCACGGTAAGTTTCGGAGCCTGGCTCAAGAAGATTGTGATAAACAGGTCACTCGATTCGCTGAGCAGGAAGAAAGCGATCTTTGAAGATATTGATACTCATTCAGGAATAAAGGATACGAGCATCGAGGACATTGCCCATAAGGAGGAGCTCGATATCAGGGTCGAGGAGGTAAAAGAGGCGATTAACAGGCTGCCCGACGGATACAGGATCATCCTGTCGCTTTACCTGCTTGAAGGATACGATCACGACGAAATAGCTGATATACTTGCTATAAACAGCAGCACATCACGATCTCAGCTTTCAAGAGCCAAGCAGAAACTGATCTCGGAGTTAAAAGTAAGATGAAAAATTCAGTGTCATGAAGAATATAGAGGACATAATCAGGGAAAACAAGGACGTTTTCGACAGCAGTGAACCGATAGAGGGGCATCTCGACAGGTTCAACTGGAAACTCGAGAAAAGAATGCATTCCGTGGCAACAAGGAAAAGCATTGTTCCATACCTTCTCAGGGCTGCGGTGGTAACACTTCTGGTAACGCTATCCTCTCTCTGGACATGGGATCATTTTATAAGAAGCGATAAAGGGATGGCTCTCGGACAGGTTTCACCGCAATACAGGGAAGTAGAGAACTACTATGTTCACCAGGTGGGACTGATTGAAGGTGAGATTAAAAATGCCAACTTCGGTGACAACCCTTCACAGAAGGCAGAACTTGAGAAAGAGCTGAATAGCATGGATTCAACCTATGTCCAGCTGAAAAAGGAACTTAAGGCAAATCCCAATGATGAAAGAATTATTACAGCAATGATAGAACATTACCAGACAAAACTTGAAGTAATGAATTTCATTCTGGATCAGTTGAAAGCAATCAGGAGTGACAATCAAAATAAGCATGAAAATGGAAAAGTTAGTTTATAAACCAAAGCTGCTGATGCTGACCGCATCAGTGCTTTTCACCTTATCGGTAGCCGCACAGGAGGTCTCAAAAGACTTTCACCAGGAGTACAAGGCGGACAATAACACGACCCTTGATCTCAGCAACAAGTACGGCGATGTAACTGTAACAGGATGGGATAATAATCAGATTGTTATCGACGTCAAAGTGACTGTCAGGCATCCCGACAGGTCAAGAGCTGAAAAATACCTCGGACAGATCAATGTATCTTTCAGCCAGAATGGCAATACTATCTATGCAAAAACCGAGATAGAAGATAACTTCAATTTTACAGGCTGGGGCAGCAACAGGGATTTCAAGATAAACTATACTGTAAAAATGCCGTATTCAGGCAATCTTACACTTTCAAACAAGTACGGCAATACAGATGTAGATGAACTGAGGGGCCTCTTAAACGTCGATGTTAAATATGGCGGCTTTCAGGCTGGTAAGCTCACAAGGGGAAATGAGAAGCCATTCAACAGGATTGCCGTTGCCTATGGAAAAGCAAATATCACCGAAGCCGGCTGGCTCGATATTTATGTAAGGTACACCAGTCCCTTTACCGTAGGGAAAAGTACGGCTCTCCTCGTCGACAGCAAATATTCAAAACTCAAGATTGGAGAGACCAGCTCGGTTGTTACAGAGGCTAAATATGATACCTACAACATCGAAAAGATTAATAATCTGGTTGTCTCTTCAGGTTACACCAATGTTACAGTTGGCAGCCTTGCCAGGAAAGTTAGCTTTGAAGGTAGCTACGGGTCGCTCAATATCGATCAGATACCGGCAGGATTTGAATCGGTTGATGTGGATGTAAGATATTCAGGTGTGCGACTGGGAATTGCAGAAAATGCAAGCTACCAGCTTGACGCAAAATCGTCATATGGAGGGATAAAATACAACGATGAAAACTTCAGGTTTACCAGGAGGATCGTCGAAAATACCTCCTCTGAGATAAGTGGCGTGGTCGGCAAAGATGAAGCCGCAGCTTCGGTTGTGAAAGTAAGGACCTCTTATGGAACCGTAAAGCTGTTCTAGTAAAAAATACATATAAATAAAAAGAGGGCGCCTCGCTTGCACCCTCTTTTTTTTGTACCCGCAAATACCGGGCTTTTCTATTGGTCCCTTTTCAGATATCCAGTTCAACCACAGTAATTCCCGAACCACCCATTTCAACATGCTCGTCGCGATAGCTCCTTACGAAGCCTATCGTGCCAAGATATTTCCTGATCAGTTCCCTGAGAATGCCGTTACCCTTACCATGCAGTATCCTCAGGTCCCTGTGCTGAACCATCAGTGCATCATCGAGAAGCTCCTGCACCCTCTGTATCGCTTCATCACCTCTCACGCCCCTGATGTCAATTTCAGGCTTAAAGCTGATCTTCCTGCTGTTTATCTCACTGTCTATGCTAATCCGGCTCCGACCTGCCGAGAGGGCTTTCTTCAGCTCTCCCCTGCTTATCCTTTCTACTTTATCGGCAGGAACCCTGAACCTGAAACTTCCAGTCTCAACCGTTACCAGGCCGTCGCGAACCTCAACCACCTCCCCTGCTGCCTGGGTATCGATCATCCTTACAGCATCGCCTTTACCGGGAGGTTTTTCCGGCTGATGCACGGCATTCTTTTCTTCCGGTTTCTCTGAGGATCTGAATTTTTTCGCCCTGGTCTTCAGCACCTCTGCCTTCTTCTCTGCATCAGTCTGCCCGGCAACTGCATCGGACATTACCTCGCTTTTGAACTCCTCGATCCTTTGCCTTGCTTCCCTGGTACGTTCTTTTTCTGCCTGTGATTCCTTTATTTCCCTCACGGCATTTTCAATTATCTTATTTGAGCTTTCAAGAATATATCTTGCATCCTCTTTTGCCTTTGCAACGATCTCTTTCCTGACCTTTTTTGCATCATCCACCTCTTTTTCATATTCACCGATAAGGTCCTCAAGCTTTTTTTCGTATTGCCTTATGTTTTGCCTTTTATTCTCCCAGTATCTCTTATCACGGGCAATATCCTTGAGATGCCTGTCGTAATTTATATTCTTTGTTCCTGCCTTTTCCGAGGCTTCTGAAAGGAGGTCCTCAGGCAAGCCGATTTTTCTGGCAATCTCGAAAGCGAAGGAACTCCCGGGCTTACCGATAAACAGCTGGAACAGCGGTTGCATCAGGTGATTGTCGAAAGCCATGGCACCGTTGGTGATGCCGGGGGTAACAGAAGCAAAGTGCTTCAGGTTAGTATAATGAGTTGTCATTACTCCGAATACCCCGTGCTTGTTAAGCTGGTCGAGTATTGTCTCGGCTATCGCCCCTCCCAGCAATGGTTCGGTTCCGGTGCCGAATTCGTCAATCAATACCATGGTCGCGGTATCAGAATGTTTAAGGAAATACTTCATCGAGAGCAGGTGGGAGCTGTAAGTGCTGAGATCATTATCTATGCTCTGCTCGTCTCCTATATCGATGAAGATATTTCCGAACAGCCCGCATTCCGATCCTTCCTGTACCGGGATGGTAAGTCCGCACTGGAGCATGTACTGCAGCAGTCCGACAGTCTTCAGGCACACCGACTTTCCACCTGCATTCGGTCCGGATATCAGCAGTATCCTTTCACCGGCTCCAAGGCTGATGTCAAGCGGAACAACTTTACGCCGGGGTGTCTTTGCAAAAGATGCAAACAGTATCGGGTGAACTGCTTTTCTCCATGAAATAACAGGGTACCCGGCAATTGACGGCTTTATTGATCCAAGCCAGTTTCCAAGGAGCGCCTTTGCCCTTATAAAGTCAATTTCTCCAAGAAAGCTGTTTGAAGATCGCAGGTCCTCTGAATACGGCCTGATATTATCGGCGAATGTCGTGAGTATCTTTACGATCTCCCGCCTTTCCTCGTACTCAAGTTCAATTATTTCATTATTGATCTCAACAATCTCTGAAGGCTCAATGAAGACAGTTTTTCCCGATGCGGACTGATCGTGGATGAGCCCTTTGATTTTTCTTTTATCAAAAACATTTACCGGAATAACACCCCTGCCGTTCCTGATTGATACGGATGCATCAGGGTCAACAATTCCGTCCGCCTGTGCCTGCTTCAGTATCGAGTTCAGCTTCCTGGCAACACCCTGGCTCTTTGACCCCAGTTCGGATCTGATCTCTTTCAGCCTTGGAGATGCAGAGTCCTTAATGTTACCATAACGGTCAATAATCCGGTCGATGGCATCTGAAATATATGGATAAACCTTAATCTCACCACACATCTTTTTCAACGCGGGGAAGTTCCCGTCCTTCCTTGCCTTGAAGAAATTGATAACCGATTTTAATGTCTCGAGCGATCTTCTCAGGTTGAATACCTCACCGGTTTCAGGAAATGTACCTTCTATCTTAATCTTGTCGAGTGTCGGAGAAATGTCGAAATAATTTTCGGAAGGGAAGTTTTCTTCGAACTTAAGGATGTACTGAAATTCTGAGGTTTTTGAAAGCTCCTGCTCTACAGAAGCAGCGTCAGTCATGAAATGAATGCCCTCAACCGATTTTTGTCCCATCGGGCTGACGCATCTCTCTGCAATCATTGTCCTGATCCTGTCGAATCCGATCTTGGTCTCAAAGTTTTCCGGATAAACCATAGCGGGAGTAAAAGTAAAAAGTAAAAAGGTAAAAGTAAAAAGTTAAATGAGATGATGTAAAACAGCCGGGGCCGCATTGCCTGCTTTATACAGGTTAATAAATGTTAAATCAGCAACTTCTGAGGTTGCAGACTCAACTTTTTAATACTTTTGATGGTAATACCTGCAATTATTTAACTCTCACTCATATGAAAATCAAGAAATTCTTATTCGCAAGTTTTGTACTGGCTTTAATACCAGTACTAACGTCCGCTCAGAAGGAGAACCTCGACCTGTCGATGGTCTACAAGATCAAGCAGGAAGGGATGAGGGGAACATCCATCGACGACATGGCATTCAGCCTCACCGATTCTGTTGGTGGCAGGCTTACTGCATCTAGCGGTTTTAACAGGGGCGCTGAATGGGCCAGGAAGAAGATGGAACAGATCGGCCTCCAGAACGTCAGGATAGAAGAGGCAAGGGATTTTGCACAGGGAGGATGGGACAACCAGAAGACCTATGCTGCCATGACCGAGCCTTATTACTGCAATTTTGCCTGTAACCCTGTTGCATGGACCGGCAGTACCGGCGGTTTACTAAAGGGCGATGTTGTTCTCGTTAATGTGCAGAATGATTCGGACCTCGTTAAATACAAAGGCAAGCTCTCCGGGAAGATAGTACTTCTGCCGGCACCGGCCAACGCCACAAATGAAATTGTCTTTACTCCCCTGGCATCAAGGCTGACGGACGATCAGCTCAGGGACCTGGCGATGGCACAGGCACAGGGAGCCAGGAGGCCACCTTTCGACATGGTTGCGATGAGGGCCCAGCGTGCCCTCAGGATGAAAATCACATCCATGCTGAAGTCTGAAGGTGTGGCACTTATCCTTAATAATTCAGGAACATACAATATCCCCAGGGCAAACGGCGCCTCGTACAAGCATGGCGATCCCGAACCAATTCCTGAACTTAATATTCCGGCAGAGGATGCCGGGCGCATGGAAAGGCTCCTTCGTCGTAACGTGGCTGTGAAGATGGAAGCCGAAATTCAGAACAGGTTCTTCGACAGTCCAAAAGTTATGAATGTTATTGGTGAAATACCCGGAACCGACAAGAACCTGAAGAATGAAGTCGTTCTGATAGGGGCCCACATTGATTCCTGGAATGGCGGTACCGGTGCAGCTGATAACGGGTCAGGCTGTATTGTAATGATGGAAGCAATAAGAATTCTCAGGAGCCTTGACGCTGCACCCAGGAGAACAATCAGGATTGCTTTGTGGGGCGGCGAAGAACAGGGATTGAACGGATCGAGGGGTTATGTTGAAAAATATCTTATGGATCCCCAGACCAGGGCGCATAAGCCGGACTGGGATAAGTTTGATGTCTATTTCAACATGGATAACGGTTCGGGAAAATACAGGGGAATATACCTCCAGCAGAATGAGCTTGTAAGGGATATTTTCAGTGAATGGATGAAACCATTCAATGATATGGGCTGCACGACCATTTCAATACGAAATACCGGAGGAACCGATCATCTTTCGTTCGATGGCGCGGGTCTTCCCGGCTTCCAGTTCATCCAGGATGAAATTGAGTATGGCCGTGGTTACCACACTGTAATGGACACCTACGAACGGCTGGTAAATTCCGACCTCAGACATAATGCAATTATCACGGCTGCCTTTGTCTGGTTCGCATCACAGAGAGACGGTAAAATCCCTGCCAAGCCCGTGATGAAGACAAACGACATGCCCCGCATGTTCTAGATTAGCTGCCCGAACAAGAATATATAAAAGGGTGACCCGTTAGAGTCGCCCTTTTATTTTTCAGTCCGGCTCTCATTAACATCCTTCATTGAAAGTTGTATGCGCTTTCGTTCCTGGTCGACCTGGAGAACTCTTACCATAACGTGCTGGTGAAGCTTTACCACCTCGGTCGGATCCTTTACAAATCCTTTCCTGAGATTTGAAATATGCACCAGTCCATCCTGCTTTACCCCGATATCGACAAAGGCACCGAATTTGGTAATATTTGTAACTATTCCGGGGACAACCATCCCTTCCTGCACATCATCTATCGAATGAATATCCGCAAACCTGAATTCCCTGATTTTCGTTCTTGGGTCCCTGCCCGGTCTTGCAAGTTCGTCGATGATATCCTTCAAAGTTGGAAGACCTGTTTTTTCCGTGACGTACTTTTCAAGGTTGATCTTCTTCCTTGCATCCTCGCTTGAGATGAGATCTGCAATCTCCACACCTGCATCTTTTGCCATACTCTCAACAACATGGTAGCTTTCGGGATGAACCGCGCTGAAATCCAATGGATTCATTGCACCTCTTATCCTGAGGAACCCGGCACTTTGCTCAAAGGCTTTCGCCCCCATCCTTTTCACCCTGAGAAGCTCGCTTCTCGACTTAAAAGGTCCGTTTTCAGTCCTGTAATCGACAATATTCTGAGCCAGCTGGGGTCCCAGTCCGGAAACATATGTCAGAAGGTGACCCGATGAGGTATTGACTTCGACACCCACGGCATTCACGCAGCTCTTAACCACATTATCGAGTGCCTCCTGAAGTTTTGCCTGGTCGACATCATGCTGGTACTGCCCTACGCCTATTGATTTTGGATCTATTTTAACAAGCTCTGCCAATGGATCCATCAGTCTGCGACCGATCGAAATCGCTCCTCTCACGGTAACATCATAATCGGGAAATTCATCCCTGGCAATTTTTGATGCAGAGTAAACCGAAGCACCTGCTTCACTTACCACAAACACCTGCAGGTCGCGGTCGAATTTAATCCAGCGCATGAAATCCTCTGTTTCCCTGCTGGCAGTACCGTTACCGATGGCAATAGCTTCGATTTTGTAAGCGCTTACAAGCGTTAATATCTTTCGTACAGAAGCAGCAGTTTCATTCTGGGGAGGATGCGGGTAAATAGTCTCGTTATGTACAAGGGTTCCCTGCCTGTCGAGACATACGAGCTTGCATCCAGTCCGGAAACCGGGGTCGATTGCCAGGACGTTTTTCTCTCCGAGCGGGGATGCCAGAAGAAGCTGCCTGAGGTTTTCAGCGAAGACCCTGATAGCCTCTTCATCGGCTTCCTCCTTTGAGATGTTTCTGAATTCAGTTTCCATTGAAGATGAAAGAAGCCTTTTCCAGCTGTCCTTAACCGCCTCTTTTACGATCACGCCGCACGCATTTCCCGACCTGACATACTGCCTCTCCAGTATATCCAGTGCATGTTTATCATCTGGTTCGATCGCCAGTCGCAGGAATCCTTCCTCCTCACCCCGTCTCATGGCCAGGAGCCTGTGCGAAGGGCATTTGCGAAGAGGCTCCGACCAATCGTAGTAGTCTGAATACTTGATACCTTCCTGTTCCCTGCCCTTTATAATTTTCGAATATATTACCGCTTCCTTTTCAAACAGTGAACGGAGCAGCTTCCTTACCTTCTCATCTTCATTTACCCACTCAGCAATTATATCAGATGCACCGGCAATTGCTTCAGAGGAATCCTTTACATTTTCGCTTAAATACTTTTCAGCTTCAATATAAGGATCCTTCAGTTCCTGTTTCAGGATTTCAGCCGCGAGCGGCTCAAGCCCGTTTTCTTTTGCAATTGTGGCCCTGGTCCTGCGCTTCGGCCTGTAAGGAAGGTAAATATCCTCCAGTTCGGCCATTGTAAGCGCCTTTTCAATTTTTTCGTGAAGATCAGGGGTCATTTTCCCCTGTTCTTCAACCGATTTAATTATAGCATCCCTTCTTTTTTCGAGCTCACCCAGTCTTTCGTACTCCTCCTTTATATGAAGCAGCTTAACTTCATCGAGGCTCCCTGTCATTTCTTTCCTGTACCTGCTTATAAACGGGATTGTTGCACCATCGCCGAGCAACCTGATGGTGTTTTCTACCTGCCATTCATGAAGCCCGAGTTTTCCCGCTATTAATTCAACCTTCTTATTTACTGCCATCACCTTATACCTTAAACTATAAACCTTAAACCTAAAACCTCAAACCTTAAACCTCAAACCTTCTTAATCATTCCACATAAAGCACCAGCCCTTTGAGGTATTCACTCTCGGGGTGATAAATATTAACCGGATGGTCGGGGGGCTGGCTGAGCTGATGCAGAATCCTGACATTTCTCCCTGTATTTGCAGCTGCAGCAAAGACAGATTTTCTGAAATTCTCGCGTGTCACTACCTGTGAGCAGGAGAAAGTAAAAATTATGCCGCCGGGGCGGATCTGTTCAATAGCTTTCATGTTCAGCCTTTTATAACCCTGAAGTGCATTTGAAAGCACATCATTATGTTTTGCAAAAGCGGGCGGGTCGAGAATTATCACATCATATTTGTTCCTGATATCGTTCAGGAATTCAAATGCATCGGTTTTAAATGACTTATGCCTGGGATCGTCGCCAAAGTTAATTTTCACATTTTCATCGGCCAGATCAATCGCACCTGCAGAACTGTCGACGGTATGCACGCTGTTTGCATTTGAGAGTGCATAAACCGAAAAGCCCCCGGTGTACGCAAACATATTAAGAACATCCTTTGAGGCTGTGTAGTATTGCAACATCTTCCTGTTTTCTCGCTGATCGATAAAAAACCCTGTCTTCTGACCAGAGGTCCAGTCTATTGAAAACTTAAATCCCTGTTCAGTCACGGTCACAGGGTCTGATTTGCCTGTGAGAAATTCATTCTGAGGTTTTATCCCCGACATGAACGGTATTGTCCCTTCGCTCTTGTCAAAAACCGCTTTCAGCGAATCGCCCATCAGCTCTTTTAACAGTCCGGCAATCTCCTCCCGCATCCTGTACATGCCAACGGAATGCATCTGCATGACCGCGACACCATTATAGAAGTCGACAATAAGGCCCGGAAGATTATCACCCTCGGCATGGATCAGCCTGTACACATTTGTAAGATCGTTCCCGGCAAGGCCAATAGATTTTCTGTAGTTTATTGCAGAGCGCAGCCTGTTCCTGAAAAACCCGGTGTCGATTTTTTCGCTGGCAAATGAAAGGACACGGATCGCAATCGATCCCGGCTGATAATGTCCCGTTGCCAGGAATTCATCCTTGTTGTCAAAAACCTCTACAAGGTCCCCCTCGCAAGGGTCACCATAGATCTTTTTTATTGCACCCGAGAAAATCCATGGGTGAAATCTGCGAGCTGACTGATCCTTGCCGGATTTCAGGACAATCTTAACCCTCCCGGCTGCTATATTTTTCAATTTATCCTGGTTTTATTTAAATCATCTGTGGTCAGGGCCGGGAGATTTCCCTTCACCGGCTTTTTTATGCTCCACGAGCTTCCTGTAAATCTCGAGACACACCCAGGCATCGGTTGCAGCATATGCGATCTGGGCTTCTGACAGCACCGGTGCTTCCCAGTCAGTAACCTGCTGGCTTTTTGAAATCCTGAATCCCAGTACAATCGCAACAAGCTTTTTCAGGCCCGCGCTCTCTATTCCAAACTCCCTGACAAATTTCTGCAGGTCGACAAATCCTTCCGGCTGAAGCCTGCTGATATGTCCCAGGAATCTCAGGTCATCGTGTATCGCGACGCCGATCTTTGTTTTTTCCCTGCTGCAGAGAATTTTCTTAAGTTCGTCGGGTATCCCGATTTTATTTATGCGGAACAAATAGGCAGTTTTTTCATCTGAAAGCTGAAGGAGCGACACCTTGTTTTTCCTGCCTTTCCTGAATGAAGGTTTGGTTTCGGTATCAAATCCCAGCATCTCCTGTTTTTCAAGCCTGGAAATTACCTTGTGATAATCGGTCAAGTTTTCCACTACTACGATCTCACCCGGGAAAGAACGAAGTTCGAGATTCCTGATCTCCTCGTGGGATATATCGGGAAGGAAATCAGTTTTCATTGCCTCCCCTGAATTCCCTTTGTCTTTTGGAGATGAACCAGTCGGTATGGTTCTTTTCTTCCTCATTCCTCACTTCCTCACCCGGCTCGTCAGTTTCTTTGCCGGAAACAAGAAATCTGTGAATTGCCCTGAGTGAATTAAGAAGCCTCACACCCCAGTAATTCTCGAAGTTAAGCCTGCATTCCCAAATCGCATCATTCATAACCTCTTCAGTACCTGTCTGGTAAAGCAGTACAAAATTCTTCATGTCCTGGTAAACATCAGAAAGATCTTCTGCAATCTCAGCTGCAATCGTTCCTTCGTCGCCTGATGCGGGATCGTCGAGAAGCTCAAGATAGTCATTTGCGCTGCCAAAAGCTGTTTTGAACTTTTCGTGAATATTGTTCCAGTCCTGTTCGGTCACAAATTTTTCATTCCCGTCTTCAAAGAAAGGTTCAGTATGGGGGAGCATGGCGGCCTTGTGATAGAGCAACGGAAGGAAACGCTGCATGATATTCAGCAGCTCCGATCCCTTCAGTTCAGATGCATGCTCTGCATATTTGCAATACTCGGTTGCCATTGCCGTGAACTCGACCACATGAACAGAATAAACAAGCTTCCCTGTCTCTTTCATAAATGTTATTTGAATGCAAAAATAGGTTTTTTTTGAGCCATGAGTGGAATTTGCTCAGGCGAAATGTAATCCGGGTAGCCTCAAAACGGGTAATTATTTCCAGTGAAGCTTAAGATCGTCATCACTGATGATTTTGTTATGATCAAGCAGCCACCTCACGACCCTGATTACTTTTTCAGGCGGAAAAGAGATCGCCTTTACCAGGCTTTCCATGCTATGGTCCGAGGAAGTCAGGGTTTCCTTTATTTCCCCCAGTACCAGGTCAAACTCGTATTTACTCATGTCGAGTTCATTACGTTCGCGGCAGATATCGCAAATCCCGCACCTGTCAGACTCCTCTCCGAAATATCCAAGCAGGAGCTGCGATCTGCAGCGGTTGACAGACTCAGCGTATTCTATCATTTTTTCTAGCCTGAAAATGTACTTCTCCTTTACATGGAGGTGATTTTCCGGAGAGATAAGGATGGATTTCCTGTCGAGACGTTCCTCGGTAAAAATTACCAGCGGGGTTTTCTTGCCCGGGATATATCTGATAATGTTCTGTGCGGAAAGCCGCAGCAGGTACTGATAGACGGAATCCCTCGACATACCTGATTTACGTGCCAGGACTTCCTCGTTTACAGCGACAAACTCCGTAAACATACCCGTATAAGATCTCAGGAGAAGCTTGATGAAACTATCGTATGTCTCATTCGCAACCTGGAACTTGTAAAGGTCATCACGTCCCACCCTAAAGTGAACCCTCGAAGGATTGTTTATTTCATCGGTGAACTCAAGATAACCTTCACGCTGCAGAAACTGGAGGCTGTTAAAGGTTTCATTGACAGGCAGTCTGAACTTAGCGACAAAATCCTCCATGCTGAAGTCGAAAATGCTGTCGCGGCCCGCCCCAACCGGAACCTGGAAGTAGTTGCAGATGGCATCATACACATCCTTGATCCTGTCAGTATCCGGAAATTTTTGCCGGGCGGAGTCAGCGAGTCTTGATTTATCTGCCTCGGAATATAGCAGGACCGAATAGGATGGCTTGTTGTCCCTGCCTGCACGGCCGCTCTCCTGAAAGTATGATTCGATGCAATCAGGGATATCCCAGTGTATTACGAATCGCACATCAGGTTTGTCGATTCCCATTCCGAAAGCATTTGTAGCCACAATTATCCTTGTCTCTCCCCTGTTCCATGCCTGCTGTTTCCTGTCCCTGACTTCCTGCTGCAGCCCGGCATGGTAATAATCGGCGCTCAGTCCGCCTGAAACCAGAAACTCGGCAATCTCCCTGCTTTTCTTCCTGCTCCTGACATATATTATGCCGCACCCGGGTGTTTTCTTCAGCGTGGCGAGCACGTAGGTGTTCTTGTCTTCGGTTTTTCTGACCAGGTATGAGATGTTCTTCCTTTCGAAGCTTGTCCGTAAAATATTACGCTCCCTGAAGCCAAGCTGTTTTATGATATCATCTGCAACCGCCGGCGTAGCTGAAGCCGTGAGAGCAAGGAAAGGCACCTTTTCGGGAAGCAGCTCCCGCAGCAACCTTATCTTCAGATAGGACGGCCTGAAATCATACCCCCACTGGGAGATGCAATGTGCTTCATCGACGGCTACAAGACTGACATTCAGCCTTATTGCCTTTGCCCTGAACAGCGGCGTTGATATCCGTTCCGGTGAGAGATACAGGAATTTAAAATCCCCGTAAATACAGTTCTCAAGAGCGATTTCAATCTCTTCTGCCGACATCCCTGAATGGATAGCTATCGCCTTTATATTCATGCCGACGAGTCTTTCGACCTGTTCTTTCATGAGGGCAATAAGAGGCGTAATTACAACGCAGATGCCATCATTAACAAGACCCGGTACCTGGAAGGTTATCGATTTTCCGCCGCCCGTGGGCAGGAGCCCGAGTGTATCCCTTCCCTCAGCAACCGAACTGATTATCTCCTCCTGCAGCGGCCTGAATGATGTGAAGCCCCAGTATTTTGTCAGGGTCGTTTTATATTTTTCGAGATTCACGGCCTTGCAGTTTTGATTTTTTATTCAGGACACTTACGTGGATAAGTTGAAATCCGGAATTCGCACTTCTGCAAAAATAACAACACTATTTGAATTTAGAACGGGTTAAAAATAAAAAGGATACTCTTTTAAGAGTACCGTTTTTTTGTGTAATTTGCGGCTCAAATTTAAAGCCAGCACCCATGTCTTTTATTAATGATAAAATACTCTTTGAAGGACTGACTTTTGATGATGTTCTTCTGATTCCTTCATATTCCGAAGTTCTCCCCAGGGAAGTAGACATAAGCACCTTGTTTTCAAGAAATATCAGGCTCAACACCCCTGTCGTTTCTGCTGCCATGGACACCGTAACGGAAGCTGAGCTTGCTATTTCTATCGCAAGGGAAGGCGGGATCGGGGTCATTCACAAGAATATGACCATCGAGAAGCAGGCATCACAGGTAAAGAAGGTGAAGAGGGCTGAAAACGTAATGATATACGATCCTGTGACAATCCATCCCGACGCCACTGTTGCGGAGGCTCTGAACCTGATGAAAGAGTACAGGATCGGAGGTATACCGGTAGTGGACAAAAACGGCATTCTGAAAGGAATTGTTACCAACAGGGACCTTCGTTTTGAGAGCAATGCGTCAAGGAAGATTTCACAGGTGATGACAACAAACCTGATAACCACCGATCACCAGTCCAACCTTGAATCTGCAGCCAGAATACTTCAAAAACACAAGATTGAGAAGCTTCCTATCGTGGATGAAACAGGCAAGCTTATCGGTCTTATCACATACAAGGATATTACCAAGACAAAGGATCGTCCAAATTCCTGCAAGGACGACAAGGGACGCCTGATGGTAGCCGCAGCAGTGGGAATTGCTGCAGATACGCTCGAGCGGGCCGAATCCCTTGTAAATGCTAACGTGGATGCAATCGTAATTGACACGGCGCACGGGCATACAAAAAATGTGATCCACTTCCTGAAAGAGATAAAGAAAAATTATCCAGGTGTTGATGTTGTTGCAGGAAACATTGGAACATCAGAGGCAGCCAAGCGGCTCGTCAAGGAAGGAGCCGACGGTGTAAAAGTAGGTATCGGTCCCGGATCGATCTGCACAACGAGGATAGTAGCCGGCGTGGGCATACCTCAGTTAACCGCAATTTATAACGTTGCCAAGGCACTTGAAGGTTCAGGCATACCTGTAATCGCCGACGGAGGAATCCGTTATTCGGGCGATATTATCAAGGCTATTGCAGCAGGTGCCGATTCCATAATGGCAGGGTCGCTTTTTGCCGGCGTCGAGGAATCCCCCGGTGAAACAATTATCTATAACGGCAGAAAATTCAAGACTTACAGGGGGATGGGTTCGATTGAAGCCATGCAGATGGGTTCTAAAGACAGGTATTTCCAGGATGTTGAAGATGATATAAAGAAACTGGTACCCGAGGGTATTGAAGCCAGGGTTCCTTACAAAGGATCGCTGTCGGAGGTGATATACCAGATGACAGGAGGTCTTCGTGCGGGGATGGGCTACCTCGGCGCCGGTAACATCGAGACACTTAAGAAGGAGGCCAGGTTTGTAAGGATCACCAACTCCGGTATCATTGAAAGCCACCCCCACGACGTTACAATAACCAGGGAGGCTCCAAATTATTCGAGGAAATCATTTGAATAATATCTTTCAGGAACAACAGATGAATCCACGCCTTCCGGCAGTATTTCTCCTGTTTTCTCTATTTTCAGCAATTTCTGCACAGGATATTGCCGACAGGGTCCTCATGTCGGTTGACGGAAGGGATGTAACAGCCGGCGAATTCATCAGGATGTACAGGAAAAGCAATATCCCGGGCAACCTGAAGGACCTCGACTCTTATCTCGACCAGTTTGTCAGCTTCAAGCTCAAGGTTGCCGATGCCATTCACAACGGATACGACACTTCCCGTGCTTTCAGGACCGAACTGGCAGGATACAGGAACCAGCTTGCCAGGAATTATCTTTCCGATCCCGATACCCGGGAAAAACTTTTAAAGCAGGCGTACCAGAGGTCGCTTGTCGAGCTGAAATGCTGGCATATACTTGTTGCAGTAAAGCCGGAGGCACTTCCTTCCGACACTCTTAAGGCGCTGAAAAGAGCCAGGGATATAAGGCAGAGGATCCTGTCGGGCGAGCCATTTGAGCAGGTTGCAAGGAGCAGCTCCGACGACCCTTCTGTAAAAATCAACGGGGGCAACCTGGGCTATTTCACTGCATTCCAGATTATCATGCCTTTTGAAGATGCTGCATACAGGCTCAGGAAAGGTGAGCTATCCGAACCTGTAAGAACACCTTATGGTTATCACATTATAAAGGTCACCGACCGGAGACCCTCGGGCGGGAAGATCAAGGTGGCTCATATAATGAAGACTATCCCTCCGGGGTCATCTCCAAAGGCTGAAAAAGATGCCAGGGACACAATCTATGCAGTTTACAGCAAGCTTTTGGCAGGTGCGTCATTCTCCGATATGGCAGCAAGGTATTCCGATCACAGGGAATCAGCCTCTCAGGGAGGGGAACTTAACTGGTTCGGCACAGGCGAGGTTATCAGCGATTTTGCGGAGGCAGCTTTCAGCCTGAAGAAAAACGGTGATATATCGGCCCCGGTAAAAACGCCCTATGGCTGGCATATCATCAGGAGGATCGACAGGAAACCTCCCGGAACATATGATGAGATGAGGCCCTGGCTCGAAAGCAGGATGAACGAGTCATACCTGTACTCCATCAGCAGGAAATCATTTATAGAAAAACTTAAAAAAGAATACAGCTTCAGGCTTAACAATGAAGTGGTTAGCTGGTTCATCGAACATACCGATACACTTATCATAAGGGGAACCGGGAAATATGACCGATCTGCCCTGCCGAAGGGTATCGTCTATTCATTTTCAGGAGAGAAATATTCCGCAGCGGAACTTGCAAATCATATTGAGAAGCGGGGGTCGATGATTAATACTACCGATCCTGCAGCTTTTATAAATAAAACGATAGATGCAATAGCTGCCGACCAGATAGCCGCTTATGAGAATGCAAGGCTTGAGATAAAATATCCTGAATTCAGGTACCTGATGGGCGAATTTCACGATGGCATACTGCTTTTCAATATTTCAGGCAGCAAAGTCTGGAACAAATCACAGGATGATTCAACGGGCCTGAGGAAGTATTACGAAGAGAGAAAGTCTGAATTCATGACAAAGCCTTCTGCCGAGGCATCATTGTACAAGCTAAGGATCAGGGACGGTATGAAAAAGCTCCATTCGTCATATACCAGGCTAAACACCGGGGCCGACAGGGACGACAAGCTGCTTCAGAAATTCAATACAGGAAAAGACACCTTGCTTACGGTCAGTAAGGGAACATGGGAAAAGGGACAAAACGGTCTGATTGATGAAACAGGCCTGGTTCCCGGGGTTTATGAAGCATCTTCTGGCGGTTTTCCCGTACTTGTCGTTGTTGAAAAGTTAAACCCTGCAACACCTGAACCTTTTTCCGCTGTCAGGAATGACCTTGCGGCACCGTACCAGGAGTACCTTGAAAAGACCTGGATCGGGCAATTAAAGGAGAAGTACAGCGTTAAAATTGATAAGATCGTTTTTGAAGAGATCAGAAAGAAACTGGCAAATGAATAAGGCAGCAACATTCATGTTAATGGTTTTCCTGCTTACCGGATGCGCGAAAAAGCACCACGAGCAGAATCGCATCAAAGTTGCATCAGTAGGCAACAAGATGCTTTATTTCGATCAGATTCCCAAGCTGATCAAACCTGGAATATCTTCAGCCGACAGCACCACAATAATACAGAATTATATAAACAGCTGGGCTAAAAAAGAACTATTGTTCCTTAAGGCGGAAGAAAACCTTACTGATGATTACAAGAGTGAAATTGAGAACCAGCTCCAGGAAACAAGGGATAATCTGTTCATCTACCAGTACCAGCGCCAGCTGATGGAAGAAAAAATGGATACTACCGTTACCGGGGAGGACATGGAAAGCTATTATGCCACGAACGAAAAGAAGTTCACATTAAACACAAATATTGTAAAGGCACTATTTATCAAGCTCCCGCTGGAGGTCCCAAATCTTGACAAGATCAGGCAACTGTCACGTTCAACACAGCAAAAGGACCTGCAGCAGCTTGAAAAGATGTGTTACCAGTTCGCAGAGAAGTTTGATGATTTCAACGAAGAATGGGTGGCAATGAGCAGGCTTGCCGTGGAATTGCCGATGGACATTGTTAACCAGGATGAATTTCTCAGGTACAACCAGTGGTTCGAGACAAAGGATTCATCCTCGGTGTACCTTATCACGTTCCGTGATTACCGGCTGAGGTATTCCCTCGCCCCTTACGAATATGTTAAAAATGATATTAAAAGCATAATCCTGAACAACAGGAGATTTGAATTCCTTCAGAATCTTGAGAACGGGATATATAATGACGGATTGAAAGCTAATATTTTTAAGACTTACTGATATGAAACAAAGCTCGGGAAAATGGATCCTGCCTTTTATGGCTATGCTGCTTACCGGTCAGATGACATATGCACAGACCCTGATTGAATCTGTAGCAGGTATTGCGGGGAATGAGGTTATATACCTTTCAAATGTGGAGACCGGTGTGGTTCAGGAAGTTGCCAGCGGGAACAAGACTCCCATGAGCACGCTGCGCTGTAAAATCTTTGAGAGTGAACTTGTTAATAAGCTATTCCTCGACCAGGCCAGGATCGACAGTATAAAGACTTCGGAAGCCACTGTAGATTCGAGACTTACGGCAACAATGAACAATTACGTGGCGAGGGCAGGATCAGAAAAAGCGCTGGAGGACTACTTTAAGAAAAGCATGGTAGAAATAAGGGCAGACCTGAGGAAATCAATGCTGGAGCAGGAAACAATAAGCCAGGTGCAGGAAAAGATCACGGAAAATATTCAGATAACCCCGGCTGATATCAAGAAATACTATAACAGCCTGCCGAAAGACAGCATTCCCAAAATACCCGCCATGGTGGAGCTTAGCATTATTCAGCTCGATCCTCCTGATCTTGAAGCCAACAAGGCGGAGGCCCGCCAGAAACTTCTTAACCTAAGGAGCAGGATTATTGCAGGTGAAAACTTCTCGGCCCTGGCCGTTCTTTATTCAGAGGATCCGGAAACAGCCAAAAGAGGAGGCGAACTCGGGTTTGTTGCCAGAGGCAGCCTTGAGAAGCCTTTTGCAGATGCTGCCTTCAGCCTGAACAAGAACGGCGTTTCGAAGATTGTCGAAACAAGATACGGGTTCCATATCATTCAGATGATTGACAGGATGGGCGATATGGCCAATGTAAGGCATATACTTATCAGGCCGAAGGTTAAGCCCGAGGAAACTGAGAAAGCTATAAACAGGCTCGACAGCATAGCCACAATGATCAGGAGGGACAGTATTAAATTTGCCAAAGCCGCCATTATTTTCTCATCCCACAAGGACAGCAGGATTAACGGGGGTAAGCTTGTGAAGAACGACCCTTCTTCCCGGGTTACAATGCTCTTGCTCGATGACCTCGACAAGGAAACATATGTTATGGTAAGGGATCTGAAGGTCGGCGAGATTTCGCCACCATTCAAAACAACCGATGAGAACGGAAATACTGTATTCAGGATCGTCCGGCTCGACAACCAGACCCCTGCTCATATTGCTGATTTCAAGACTGATTACGAGCTTCTGTACAATGCCGCTCTCCAGCAGAAGAGAAGCAAGTATTATGAGGAATGGATAGCGAAGAAGATTGGTATCACCTATATTAAGGTGAGCGACGAATTCAAGACTTGCCCGTTTGCTAACAAAGGATGGCTGAAATAGTCAGGAAGAAGTGGAACTCATTGATGCCCGCCGCAAGGTTCCTTTTAGTGGCGGCGGGACTGATTATTTTTGCCGATTTCTTTTCTTCATCCCAGGAGACTCCCAAAAAGCACAGGAAAAAAGTGCATCTCATTTATGCTGACTCGTATGAGCCTGTCAGTAATCTGGGAAAAGATGTTGTGAAGGTCGTCGGTCATGTGGCATTCAGCCAGGACCAGAGTGTAATGACCTGCGACAGCGCCTATTTCTTCCAGAAAGCAAGCCAGCTGAAGGCCTTCAGCAGGGTTCACATTCAGCAGGGTGACACGCTGAATCTGTATGGGAATTACCTGTTTTATGATGACAATGATCAAAAAGCCGATATAGAGGGCAACGTAGAGCTGATAGATAAGGAGACTCACCTGGCGACGAAGTCAATAACCTATGATGTTGCCCAGAAGATAGCGTGGTACAATGAGACTGGAACAATTACAAACGGGAAGAACAAGCTTAAAAGCCGGAGGGGAATTTATAATGTGACTGATGCGCTGTTTCATTTCAAGGACAGTATTATAATTACCAATCCTGAATACGTAATGACAGCCGATACGATGGATTATAACACCAAAACTGAAACTGTATTCTTTTTTGGCCCTTCGGAGGTTAAGGGAGACAGCTTGTATATTTACTGCGAGAAAGGCTGGTACGATACAAAGAATGATGTCTCAAGGCTTTGGAAAAAATCCCTTATCAATAACAGGCAGCAGATTCTCAAAGGTGATTCACTTTATTACGAGAAGAAGAATGGGTTCGGTGAAGCCTTCGGAAATATAATGATCAGCGATACTACCAATAATATTATGATTGGCGGTGATTATGCCAGGTATCACAAAACCCCGGAAGATTTCTTTGTTACAAGGAGGGCCGTTTTCATCCAGGTATCCGACAGCGACTCTTTGTACCTTCATTCAGATACTATCACGGCTGTGACGGTAAAAATAGACTCAGCCAAACCTTTCAGGCTGGTCCGTGCCTATTTTGGCTGCAGGATCTTCAGTAAGGAACTTCAATCGAAATGCGATTCAATTTCTTACTCTTTCCAGGATTCAATAATCAGGTTGTACCGGCGTCCGGTAATCTGGTCGGGCGAAAACCAGCTTACCTCCGATTCGATGTCCATCCTGATAAAGAACAAAAAAACGGACCGTCTGGAGCTCTATTCCAGGGCATTTATCGCAAGCAAAGTCGATTCCATCAGGTATAACCAGATAAAAGGAAGGAATCTTACGGGATTTTTCAATGAAAACAAGCTTTACAGGATCATCGTGAAGGGCAATGGAGAATCTGTGTACTATCTTGAAGATAAAGACAAGCTTATCGGGGTTACACATAATCAAAGCTCTTCAATCGATATAAAGGTTGATAACGGCAAGGTTCAGCAGATCACCGAAATCGACAACCCCGACGGAAAGCTTGACCCGCCATTTCTGAGCCCGGCCGAGAAGATGAAGCTTCCGGGTTTCACTTGGCAGGAAAAAATCAGGCCCTCAAAATATTCCGATATATTCCTTCGGCCGGTTGAGGAACCGGAAAAGAAAAATAATCTTCAACCCGAAGTCAGATCGGGGCAGCAGGCTGATAAGTAACCGGCAGGCTTCACCTTCCCGTGGCGAAGGCAGGGATTTTAAACAAGTGTAAAATATTTAGCTGCTAACTTCAGAAATAAAAAAGGGTGCTTCCAAAACACCCTGCTAATATTCGTCTTCGTTGAAAAAGAAGTCATCCTTACTTGGATAATCGGGCCAGATATCTTCGATGCTTTCATAGATATCTCCTTCATCTTCAATTTCCTGGAGATTTTCAATCACTTCAAGTGGGGCACCTGACCTGATGGCATAATCGATAAGCTCATCTTTTGTTGCAGGCCACGGAGCATCTTCGAGTTTTGATGCTAATTCAAGTGTCCAGTACATATTATAAAGAATTTATTTAATCCTGCTTAAAGTGTGCAAATATAGAAATATTTTCATTTAAAAAAACAATAGGTACTTTCAAGATTTACCCTGGCTCAGATGGTCCATTTAATCTCCTCATTACCTGACTCATAGCAACTAAACCTTGCAAGAACAAACAGGTAATCCGAAAGACGGTTAAGGAATTTTCGCACAATTTCCGGGGTTTCTTCGTTTTCATGAAGCCGGAGAACGGCTCTTTCGGCACGCCTGCAGACACACCTGGTAATATGGCAGTATGATGAAAAGATATCACCCCCCGGCAGGATAAATGAATTCAGAGGCGGGAGCTTCTCCTCCATCCTGTCTATCTCCTTCTCAAGAAAGGTCAGACAAGCATCTTCCGGCAAAATAAGCCTGCTTTGCCTTTTTGATGGGTCGTGAGCAAGTGCTGCTGCGCACGACATCAGCTCCCCCTGAACATACTCCAGTATCTCTTTCCTCTCAACGGCAGCGGCTGAACATCTTAACAGGCCAATCCATGAAATCAGTTCATCGACTGTTCCATATGCCTCAATCTTTGCGTGTTGCTTTGGAATCCTCCTGCCCCCCGAAACGGAGGTGGTACCATCGTCGCCTGTACGGGTATAAATCTTCATATCGGCGTTGATCTGAATTGTGAACCCGAAGGTATGAAAATATGGAAGTACTAATACCTGATTTTTTGTTCGTTCCTAATATCCGAAGCAATAGTTCCGTCGATAAGCCTTACAATTCTTGCCGCGTGCTTGGCTATGTCTTCTTCATGGGTAACTACAATAACAGTATTTCCTTTCTTGTGTATCTCGTCGAGAAGCATCATGATGTCGATCGACGTTTTGGAATCGAGGTTTCCTGTGGGCTCATCAGCAAGTATAATGGAAGGGTTGTTCACCAGAGCCCTGGCAATAGCCACCCTCTGTCTCTGACCACCCGAAAGTTCGTTTGGCTTATGGGTCATCCTGTCGGCCAGCCCAACCTGTTCAAGAGTATTTATTGCATGCTTCTCCCTGTCAGACTTCGGCACACCCGCATATATCAGGGGAAGTGTAACATTCTCGAGGGCGGTGTACCTTGGAAGAAGGTTAAATGTCTGAAAAATGAAGCCAATCTCCTTGTTCCTGATCTCGGCAAGCATATTATCTTCCATTTTGCTCACATCGGTATTGTTCAGCCTGTAGACTCCGCTTGTTGGTGTGTCGAGGCACCCGATGAGATTCATAAGAGTTGATTTTCCTGATCCTGAAGGGCCCATTATTGCCACATATTCATTCTTCTCTACGGTCAGGGAGAGAGACCTGAGAGCTCTTACTATAACGGAACCGACCTGGTAATTCTTAACTATATCCTGGATCTCAATAACATTGTTACTCATGGGGCGCTGAATTTAGAATTTCCGAAATTAGGTTAAATTGATCAGATTCCGTATTAATATCTATTAATTTTTGTTAATACCTTATCACGTATGATGAGGGTGTCAGTCCCCTTCTGAAAAATACAATTCCCATCCTGAAAATGTCGACCGACAGGCTCACCCTTCGATCGCGGCAGATCTGCATCCAGGCTTCACCCATGTCTTTCGAGCTGTGAATGTCATCGAAGACAATAACCGTGTTCTCATCACTAAGACAAATGAGATGTTCGAAGTATTCCATGACTCTTTCCTTCCGGTGATCGCCATCCACAAAAACGAGTCCGGGACGGAGACCGTAATCTTCAAATTTCTTTAGTTCATCACTGAATGTTCCGGTATGAACGGTTATGTTATCAAAACCGCAGGCACTGAAGTTTTCACGCGCGATTTCAGAAATGGCTGGGCAGCCTTCAACTGTATGAATTTGTGCATTGATGTCGGCCGATGCAAGATACATGGTTCCGACACCCAGCGAGGTACCCAGTTCAAGGATGCAACCTTTCCCGAATTCAGCCGACAATTTATACAAAAGGATGCCGTACTTACGCGGAATTGATGACCTTCTTGTAATTCCAGAGATAGTTCTGCAGTAGCTCTCCCCCCTCCTTTCGCTCCCTGAACCGAAATCGGTTACGGATATAATCCGCCCCGAGGAGAGCAGTAGCTTTCGCCTCTTCTCAACTGCATCAAATGAAGTCATTACAGGCTCATTCCTGAAAACTTTGCTTATCAGGAAGAAAAGAAAAGGACTATGGATCCCATGTCCCCGCCTGTGTGATGAAAACAGGCAGTATTTCAGGTATTTAATGACTGTATATCGGCTTAACACCAGTTCCGGAAAATTATATTAGGTAAGGAATTCAAAAATACTTATTTTCGGTTAGCAATTAAAATCAAGGACCCTGCCTCAGTTAAGTGATATTCTCGATACCGACATCAAGTTCCTTTCAGGTGTCGGTCCCAAAAGGGCTGAACTTCTTTCAAAAGAGTTAAATATCAGCACCTTCAGGGATATACTGTATTATTTTCCATACAAGTACATCGACAGGTCAAAGTTTTACAGGGTTGAAGAACTTGACGCGGATATGCCTGCAATTCAGCTGAAAGGTGTAATTAACGGCTATAAAAGTGAAGGTAAGGGAGCAGGAAAAAGGCTCACTGCCGAGTTTTCAGACGATTCGGGAATGATTAAACTCGTGTGGTTCAAGGGTACCCGGTGGATCCCGGGAAGCTACCCTGCCGGCAAGGAGTTTGTCATTTTCGGCAAGCCCGGAATATTCAACGGTACAATAAATATAATTCATCCTGAAATAGAGGAGACATCAAAGCAGGAATCAAGGATAACTTCAGCATTACAGGCCCAGTACAGCACAACGGAGAAGCTGCGGGGAAGCTTTCTCAATTCCAGGTTCATAAGCAGGCTGGTCGGTAACCTGCTCAAGCAGCTCAATTTCAGGCTTCCCGAGACCCTGCCGGCATATATTGTCTCGGGCTATCACCTGATGAGTCTTCATGAAGCAATAAACAGGATTCATTTCCCGGCAAACACGGCTGAACTTGAGAAGGCAAGATACAGGCTCAAGTTCGAGGAGTTGTTTTATATAGAGCTTAACCTCTTAAGATACAAGGCCAACCGGAACATCCACACAAAAGGATTTATATTCGGAAAGGTCGGGCAGCTCTTCAATGACTTCTATTTCAGGAACCTCCCGTTTAAGCTTACAGAATCGCAGAAGAATGTCATGAAGGAGATCAGGAAAGATCTCGGTTCGGGGAAACAGATGAACCGCCTGCTGCAGGGGGATGTAGGCAGCGGCAAAACACTTGTGGCGCTCATGGCGATGCTGCTGGCTGCAGATAACGGGTTCCAGTCGTGCATAATGGCACCCACCGAGATCCTTGCGATCCAGCACCACAGGTCGGTAAGTACATTCCTGCAGGGCCTGGGGATAAAATGCATGCTCCTGACCGGGTCGACAAAAAAGAGCGACCGACGGGTAATTGAAGAAAGCCTTCTATCGGGGATACCCTCTATCCTTCTCGGCACGCATGCGCTTATTGAGGAAAATGTCAGATTTACCAATCTTGGCCTGGTGGTAATTGACGAGCAACACCGTTTCGGAGTTGCTCAAAGGGCAAAGCTATGGGAGAAAAACATTAATCCTCCGCATATACTCGTCATGACGGCAACGCCAATTCCAAGGACACTGGCGATGACGCTTTATGGCGACCTGGATGTTTCGGTGATATCGGAGCTGCCTCCCGGAAGAGTGCCTGTAAAGACGATGCATTTTAACGACTCGGAGAGGAACAAGGTCTTCGCATTTATGCGCAGCCAGATTAAGGAAGGAAGACAAATATACATCGTATATCCGCTAATCACCGAATCGGAGAAAATGGATTACAAGAATCTGGATGAGGGCCTTGATATCATCTCTTCGGCCTTCCCAGCGCCGGAGTATTGCATCAGCGTGGTCCATGGTAAGATGACATCGGCCAACAAGGAAATATCCATGCGCCTGTTCCGTGAAAAACAGGCCCATATTATGGTCGCGACAACCGTCATTGAAGTCGGTGTTGACATACCTAATGCCACGGTAATGGTCATTGAAAGCGCAGAGCGGTTCGGGCTCTCTCAGCTGCATCAGCTGAGGGGAAGAGTAGGCAGGGGAGCCGACCAGTCATACTGCATACTTATGAGCCCCGACAAAGTCTCCAGGGAGGCTTCGGCGAGGCTGGAAGTGATGGTAAGGACGAATGACGGTTTTGAGATAGCAGAGACCGACCTGCAGCTAAGGGGGCCCGGCGATCTTGAAGGTACACAGCAGAGCGGTATTCCTTTCGATCTGAAGATAGCGAGCCTCGGCAAGGACGGGCAGATAATAGAGTACGTCAGGAATATTGCATCTTCCATCCTCGACAAGGACCCGCCACTCGCGAAGGAGCAGAATATGATTCTGAGGGCAGAGCTCGGAAGGCTTTTCAGCAAAAGGCATTCATGGAGCAATATCAGCTAAGGGCACGATGACAGCGACCGAATATTATAATGTACTGGAACTGCAAAGAGGATGCAGCACGGATGAGATTAAAAAAGCATACAGGAAAAAAGCCCGTGAATTTCATCCCGACATAAATCCTTCGCCTGAGGCAAAGGACAAGTTCATTCTTGTTACAGAAGCATACGAGTTCCTCCTCACCTATGCCCCTGGGATGTCGCACGATGAAGAATCGTTCGACAGGGCGATGAACGACTGGAGGAAATACCGTCAGAGCACTTCAAGACGAAGGGCAAGGGCCTATGCCCAGACCACATATGTAAGATTCAGGAACACAAAATTCTACAGATCGACCAGGATTTTTGACGGAACCACTATTATTTTTTCGCTTTCAATTTCTGTAATGGTTCTTATTATTGCCATTACGGGCTATTTCTACAGGATACATCATCCCATTCCCGGAATAGAGGATCCGAGTATATGGGCTCTGGTTTGCTTCCTTGTATTTGGGATGATCCTGTTTGTCATTTCGTTTATCTACCTGAAAGCTTACGTTCAGACAGCCAGAAAAAAGAAAGCAAGATGAATAGAAAAATACACAACCCTTACGACAGGGAGCAGAACAAATGCTTCGGATGCAGTGTTTCCAATCCTATAGGGCTCAGGCTCAGCTTTATTGAAACAGAGGAATATATTGAGGCAAAATGGATGCCGGGAGAATTTTACCAGGGCTATCCAAACATACTTCACGGAGGCATCATTGCTTCTGTTCTTGATGAGACGGGCGGCTGGTGTGTTTCTGTCAAAGTCGGGACCGCAGGAGTGACCTCCGAGATCAGAATAAAATACCTTGCACCGGTTTATATCAATAAAGGCGAGCTTACAATCAGGGCAGAAGTAATTGAAAAAAGTGAAAAGATGGCCAGGATACTTTGCAGGATGTTTGACGGACAGGAAAAACTTTGCGCAGAGGCAGAGGCACAATTTTTTCTTTATCCCGGTGAAATAGCAAAAAGAAGATTCAGGTATCCGGGCAGGGAGGCTTTCTATGGATCCGAATAGATCAATGTCGGTGATCACTGTGGCCTGCATCATTATGTTATTTTTCAGTACATTTGATCATAAATGAAGCATATGAGGACAATATTTGCCCTTTTATTTTTCGCCGTATTTTCATCATTTTTATTACTCAGGACGGGGAGTTCTGCCAGGAAGGAATCTGACCAGGGCAAGCCTCTCTTCAGTTTTGGTGTGGTGACTGATGTACAGTACTGCGACTGTGACCCGGCCGATTCAAGGTTTTACAGGTCATCCATCAGCAAGCTGCGTGCCGCGATGAAAGGATTCAGATCGGCAAAAACAGATTTTGTCATTGACCTTGGCGACCTGATAGACAGGAATTTTGAATCATTCAGGCCATTAATGCAGATTTTTGATTCGTCAGGGTTCAGGGTTTACCACGTAACCGGCAACCACGATTATTATATCGATCCGAAACTGATCAGGTCCATTCCGACACTAAAGGACCATAAGACAGGTTATTATTCTGTCGAACATAAGGGGTTCAGGTTTATATTCCTCAACGGGAATGAAGTCAGCACCTACTCCACGCATAACAAGAAGATAATTGACGCGGCCAACACCATGATCGGCGAACTTAAAAAATCGGGAGAACCCAACGGCCTTGACCATAATGGTGCCTTGGGGGCCGACCAGATGGTATGGCTTGATGATGAGCTTTCCGCCGCTGAATCCTCGCATCAGAAGGTTTTGCTTTTCTGTCATTTCCCGGTCTGGCCGGTAAACGATCATAACCTGCTTAATTACAGATCAGTACTTGGGATCCTTGGCAAGCACCACAATGTGATCGCCTGGTTCAACGGACACAACCATTCAGGTAATTACGGCAACCTGAACCTTACCCATTTTGTCACTCTTAAGGCGATGTGCGAAACAGATGCCGTGAACAGCTATTCGGTCATTGAGGTATATTACAACAAGGTCTGGATAAAAGGGGAAGGAAGGGAAAAAAGCCAGATTATGGCCTACTGACCAGGTTTTAAAACGACAGCTGTGACAAAACTAGCCAGGGAGCTCACCACATACGGACTTACCATGGTCGCGATAGGATCGTGCATCGGGTCGGGAATATTTGTGACACCTGCACAGATTGCATCACTTGTCCCATCTTCATGGTTTATTCTTGCAGTTTGGCTTGTCGGCGGCATAATAACGCTTACCGGTGCTCTCACCTTCAGCGAAATGGGTAGCATGTTTCCCCATGCAGGAGGAATCTACGTTTACCTCCGTGATGCTTATGGAGAATGGATGGCATTTTTATACGGATGGGCTTACCTTCTGATCATTACCTCAGGATCTATTGCCGTACTTTCGCTAGCCTTTACCTATTACCTGAGCTTCCTGTTCCCCATGGATGCAACTGCCAGGACCGTTACCAGCATACTGGTCATTTTCATGGTTACAACCCTTAATGTTCTCAGGGCCAAGTTCGGGGAAATGTTCTCCAACCTGTTCACGGGCCTAAAGATTGCAGGAATAACAATTATTATTCTGCTCGGCCTGATATTTGGAAATTCACATCTCAGCTTCGGGTCAAATGCCAGTGGCGGACTGGTCACATTATCCGGTTTTGGCGTAGCTCTTACAGGTGTGCTTTTTTCCTACAGCGGCTGGCAGCATGCTTCCTATCTTGCCGGTGAGGCAAGGAACCCTGAGAAAAGCGTACCTGTAGCAATGACTGTCGGTTCCATGCTCGTTATTGTAGTCTATATTCTTATAAACATAAGCTATCTGTTCCTTCTGCCGGTAAAGAGCATAGCTGTATCGCAGAAAGTTGCAGCAGAGGCAACAGGTACAATTTACCCCTGGAGCGGAATGCTCGTCGCGGTCATTATTTCGGTATGCACCCTGGGAACAATCGGGATCTACACGCTCACCTCGCCAAGGATATATTATGCCATGGCCGGCGACGGGCTTTTCTTCAGGAGCCTGGCAAGAGTTCATCCGAAGTTCCATACTCCGATAGTAGCCATAATAACCCAGTCGGTGTGGTCGGTGGTACTCCTTCTTTTCTGGGGCACATTTGAGGATCTGATAACCTACACCGTATCAATTGAATGGATCTTCTTTGCTCTGGCTGCGGCATCAATTTATGTATTCAGGCTGAAAATGAAAGACAGGCATCGTCCGTACAAGACGCCTTTATATCCTGTTACCCCGGCAATTTTTGTAGGAATTGTAGCATGGTTTTTGGTCAACCTCTGGATCAGGAAACCTCTGCACGTGGAAATCGGGGCGGCATTCCTGGCGCTTGGACTTCCATTTTACCTATATTTCAAAAGGAAGAAAAAATCCGGTACCGGAACAGAAATCAGTCTGTAAAACTTCAGCATTAACTGTCAGGCTGTTTTTATAAAATTGATCGGCACATCGAGTACAGTGGCAAAATACTCTCCTCTTTCAAGAATATCCTCGTCACCCTCTTCATAATACCAGTTAAACCTGAACTTCTTATGTTTAAGCGATACCATTGTTATCTTCTGAAAAAGGGTAATAAAAATCTTTGCACTTGCGCTGTTGAAGTATTCCAGGTTTACATCAACGCATGTAAGATCGGCGGGTTGAATAATATATGAAGAGATCCATTTGTCGACCGGCTCGAAAAACTCAGCCACGTTCTCATGAATTGACCGTCCCCTGATCTTGATATAACCTGCCGGATCGAGGATTATCTCTGGTGAGTTTTTTGTCGGCTGAATCCTTACTGGCTGCATTCCGAATACTTTGTCCGAAGATATATATTTTTGGAATAAAAAATGCGATCATCAGTTAAAACTGTCAAAAGACGGATCATTGAAATTGTCAAAGGTAATCTTCCTTTTTCCAGACTCAATTTCGTGTATCAGCCTGACAATGGATTCGTTTACCGGTGCCGGAACGTTATACTTGCGGGCATTGGCTGCGATATAACCGTTAAAATAATCGACCTCCGTGGGTTTTCCACGTTCGAGCGATTGCAGGCTCGATGATCTGAGCCTGCGGTATTTAAAGCCTATGATCCGCATGAGCACATGTCTTTTCAGGTCGGCAAAAAATCCCTCTTTCCTGACGACTTTATAGAAATCGAGGCGTTTCCCAAATTTTTCAACCTTTATACCCATCTTTTCAGACACAGCCATTGCCTCTTTCATGATTTCAATGAAGATTTTTCTTATCTTCTTCTTCTTGAGCATCTCTCCCACATGCAATCCGCTAATGGCACCAGGAAGGGTTATGCATGAATTCACGATCAGCTTTGCATATAAATGTCCCATGATATTGACAGAAATCTTCACGGGCATCACCGAAGAAAGTATTTCTGCAATCGTTTCCAGTTTTTCGTCAACGTGCCCGTCGGGATAGCCGATTATAAACTCACCTGTTGAGGACATGTAAAGATTGCCGGCACCGTTCATTGTTGCGCCCCACGCGACAACACATCCCACTATTCTTCCAGGGCCCGTTATCCCGGCAAGTTCATCCTCGCAAATCCCGTTCTGTAGTGAAACCATCAGCCCGTCATCCTTGAGGAAAGGGAGAACTTCCTTCGCGGCCGTTACCATGTCGGTAGCCTTTGTGGCATGAAGTATCAGGTCCTTCATCCCTATCCCAGGAACGGCAGTGCTCCAGGCTTTCATCTTCTGGGAGAAGGTTCCTTTCACCCCTGTTATGCTGAGCCCTTGCTGCTCAATCATGGAGGCGTACTCGGGATATTTCGCAATAATCCCGACATCATAGCCGGCTCGTTTAAGGATGGCAGCGGTGATGCCGCCTATTCCACCAGCTCCCACAACCAGGATTGACAGATCTCCAGTTTTCATCCATTGTGTTTTTTAATATCAAATCTTGCAAGAGGTGCCACATCATGTCCTGAAAAATCATTATTCAGGTACTTGTAATAGCCGCTCACACCAATCATGGCAGCATTATCGGTAGTCAGGCTGAAAGGAGGGATGAAGAGATCCCATCCTCTTCCTGACGCTTCCTTTGTGACTGCTCCGCGAAGACCCGAGTTAGCAGATACCCCTCCTGCTATACCGATTACTTTTACACCTGTCTGAACAGCTGCCTTTACGAGTTTCGCGGTAAGAATATTTATAATGGTATGCTGAAGCGAGGCACACAGGTTGTTAAGATTTTTCTCGATAAAATTCTTGTCTTCAGCAATATGGTCCCTCAGGAAATAGAGAAAATTTGTCTTCAGCCCGCTGAAGCTGAAATCAAGTCCCTTTACAGATGGTTTTGAGAACTGGAACGCCTGCGGGTTTCCCTCCCCGGCAAGCTTATCTATCAGCGGGCCGGAGGGGTATGGCATGCCCATCACCTTTCCGCATTTATCGAAGGCCTCACCGGCAGCATCATCTATTGTATTACCAATCACCTCCATCTCATAATGGCTGTGCATCACCATCAGCTGTGTATGACCACCGGAAACCAGGAGGCAAAGGAAAGGGAATGAAGGTGTCCGGCTGTTCTTTTCATCCCTGATAAAATGAGCCATAACATGTGCCTCGAGGTGGTTTACTTCTATTAGCGGTATGCCGGCTGCCACGGCGAATCCTTTAGCGAATGATGTTCCTACCAGGAGAGATCCCAGTAAACCCGGCCCTCTTGTATAAGCAACAGCTGAAATTTCATCAGGCACTACACCTGCCCTTTTCAGGGCCTGGTCGACAACAGGCACGATATTTGCCTGGTGAGCCCTCGAGGCAAGCTCGGGGACGACACCCCCGTATGACCGGTGAACATCCTGGTTCGCTATCAGGTTGGAGAGTACAAATCCATCCCTGATAACAGCTGCAGATGTGTCATCGCACGATGATTCAACAGCCAGAATTGTTACGTTTTTTGGCTCTTTGATATTCGGTATATTTTCGGTTATTTTGATAATTGTTTTTTCTTGATAAGAGTGTCCAAAATTATAAAAAAAGCAATTAACTTCTTACTCGTACCGGCTGCAATACTGGTACTCGTTCCTGTATCCCTTTTCCTGATCCTGCGCCTTCCCTTTGTCCAGACCTATGTTATCAGGGGAATAACCAGGTATGTTTCAAGCGAGATAAAAACCACAGTAACGGTCGGGAAAGTTGAATTTGAATACTTTAACCGGCTGGTTCTGGATGACGTACTGATCAAGGACAAGAACAATGACACCTTGCTTTTCACGAAGAAAATCACCGCGGCTATCAGGCATTGTGAATTCGGGAAAGGGATCATTAACTTGGGCAGGGTTACTTTAAAGCAGCCAGTTGTCAACCTGATAACCGATACGGCAGGAAACTCAAACCTGGCCTGGTACCTAAGTAAAATATCCTCCGGATCAGCCGACACTTCCAGGAATCCAAATTCAGTTGTAAGGGTATCAAAAATCAATATAGTAAACGGCAAGTTCTCTCTAATCGACAGGAGATCGAAACCAGCTGACCAGCCGGTGGACTTTTCCCGGCTGCGCTGCGACTCCATCAACGGTACTGTTGAGGATTTCACCGTCAGGAACGATTCTACGTCGATGGAGATTTATGCACTGAAATTCAGGCAGGGAGACGCATTTCATGTAAAAAGGTTCACTAGCGGGCTGCTACTTAATAAATCTGATATCATCCTGTCAAAGACCACACTGCTGAGCGACAGCAGCATTATCAATGCCGACCGTATTGCCATTATCCCCGATTCCGCTTCCTCGTTTTCAAGGTTTTTCCAGGAAGTAAGGCTCGATGTCAGGCTGAAGAAATCGCTGGTCTCTCTTTCTGAAATAAACTACTTCGTTCCGATAATCAAGGATCTCAACGAGTCGGTATGGATTTCAGGCAATATTTCCGGGACAGTTTCTGAGCTGAAGGGGAGGAACCTGAGACTTTCATATAAAGATGAAACCAACCTCGATTTCAATTTCGATATTTCCGGGCTCCCGGATATTAAGAGTACTTTTATATTTTTGGATATCAATGATTTCAGGAGCATATCAAGGGATATTGAGCAGATAAATATTCCAGGCAAGGGTAAAATCATGCTCCCTGAACCCCTCCGGAAACTTGGTGTTGTATCCTTTTCCGGTACGTTTACAGGGTTCACGACTGATTTTGTGGCATATGGAAAGATTAACACCAACAAGGGCATAATTTCGACTGACCTTTCTCTCAGGCCCGAAGAGAACAAAAAATTCAGGATCAAGGGACTCCTGAAAGGTACCGATATCGATCTGGGGCTGATAACCGGCAATCCCGAGGTTCTCGGCAAAATGACTATAGAATCGAATGTGGATGGGAGCACCGAATCGTTCAAAAAATTTGCTGTTAATCTTACGGGTAAAATCGACAGCATAGATATAAACAATTACAGGTACCGCGATATCGGCCTTAAGGGATATTTCACAGACAAGGCATGGGATGGAGATATAAAGATTTCCGACAACAATATTAACCTGGAGCTTCTCGGTATGCTGAATTTCAACGGCAAGCTGCCCGAATTCGATTTCACGCTGAACCTTAAAAAGGCCAACCTGTATAAGCTTAAAATCGATAAAGCTGATACCACTTCTTCAGCTGCGCTTCTTCTTACCGCCAATTTCAAGGGCAGCAATATTGATAACCTCGACGGGGAAATAAAGCTTCTCAATTCAAGTTTCAGGAAATATGGTAACAACCTGGAGCTGTATGATTTCTCACTAAAAACATTTGTCGAGAACAACCGGCCCGCAATTTCGCTTAAGACCGACTTTGCCGACATGGACCTTAGAGGCAGGTATAATTTTTCAGGCCTTGGAAATGTCGTCAGCAACGCGCTGACAGTTCTTATGCCATCGCATTACGGGAAGAAACTTTTACCGGTAAGCAGGTCTGAAAATGATTTTACCTTCAATATAAACCTCAAGAAGACAGATGAGCTGAACGGCTTCCTGAGAACGGGCCTTCAGATTGCCGAGAACTCATCCATTAAAGGCAGGGTCCTTCCCGACAGCATTATCCAGATCTCCGCTGAGGCTAAGTCATTCTCGTCAGGGAACAACGAGTTCTCAGATCTCAAGGCTGACATCAGGTTTACGGATACGACATTCAATGCCAGGCTGAAGTCAAAAAATCTGAACCTGTCAGGTATATCGGACTTAAACAATCTCAAACTTGATGTCACTGCCATCCCTGATCACTATAATGTCAGCCTCGGCTGGGTTAACGATGGAAAGGAGATAAACAGGGGCAATATAGAACTAAACGGGGTGTTTTCACGCTCCGATCATGGAAGGAATACCAGCATGGAGGTCAACCTTCTACCGGGGGAGATGGACCTGAGAGACAAGGTCTGGAAAATAAATCCTGCCAGGGTAATCACCGATTCTAGCTCGGTAAGAATTTCGGGGTTCAGCATAAATAACGGTGACAACTTTCTCAGGATAGACGGTGCCGTTTCAGAGAGCCTTGGTGATACGCTCGCTGTTAAAGTTAATGGAATCAGTCTCAAGCCCATAAACAGCCTGTACGAGAAAAACAACAGCGGACCGAATGCACTTAAACTGAATATAGACGGAACCCTTAACGGGAAAATCAACCTTACGAACCTGTATCACAGCTTCATGTTCGAAAGTGATATCAGCCTGCTGAATTTCTCATTGCTCAGCTGCAGCTATGGGAATATCAGGATCGGATCGGTATGGAACAGCGACAGGAAAGTTGCTGAGATCAAGGCAAATAACGACCTCGATGGAGTAAAAATGTTTGATATATCGGGTTACTACGATCCGGAGCAACAGTATATGGATTTAACAGCAAAGACAGATAAGCTTCCGATAGATGCCCTTAATCCCCTTCTTAATTTTTTCGCGTCGGGTATAGGCGGCAAGGTGACGGGAACGGTGAAGCTAAGCGGCGAACCTGGCAAACCATATCTCACCGGGGCGCTGTGGGCCCAGGATGTCTCGCTGAAGATTGATTATCTCCAGGCTAAATTCAGGTTTTCCGACACTATCAGGTTCGACAGGAAGGGGATCAGGCTGAACAACATTACCCTGCGTGACGAAAAAGGAAATACCGCCATGCTGAACGGGATTATTCTTCATAATCATTTCACCGACTACGGGGTTGATCTCACTTTAAAGCCGAAAGATTGCATGGTTATAAATACCAGGCAAAAAGACAACGATACATTCTACGGAACTGCTTACGCCACAGGTGTCACCTCGATAAAGACCGACGGATCGCTTCTCAGGTTTGATATTTCGGCAAAGACAGGCAGGAATACGAAATTTTTTATCCCCCTGAATTCCAGCATGTCGGTGGCTGAAAATAATTTTGTGAGCTTTGTCCAGCCTTCCGGCGTTACCAGGGAAAAAAAGCAGCAGGTAGTAATGGTACCACCGCCTAATGCAAGCGGTATGGCTCTTACGTTCGATCTTGAAATCACTCCTGATGCTGAAGTACAGCTCATTATGGATCCTAAGACAGGTGATATAATGAAAGGTACCGGGAGGGGAAATTTAAATATAAGCCTCGACAGCAAGGGAGCTTTCAAAATTTTCGGCGATTATACTATCGAAGACGGCGACTATCTTTTTACCCTGGGAAATCTTATTAACAAGTCGTTCAATGTCGAAAACGGCGGAAAGATATTATTCAACGGCGATGTTGAGGATGCAGATATTGATCTTAAAGCTATTTATAAAACGAAAGCCTCCCTTAATGACATAATGCCCGGAATGCTTCCCGCGGAGAAATCAAATGAACGGATTCCCGTGGAATGCCATCTCCTGCTTTCGGGGAAGCTTTTCAACCCGACTGTCGGCTTTGATATCTACCTGCCCACAGCCGATGAGGAGACCAGAGCCTATCTCAAAAGCATGATAAAATCTGATGAGGATATGAGCCGTCAGTTCCTGTTTTTGCTCGTTATGAACAGCTTTTATTCGGAGCAGAGTTCATCGACGCAGTCAAATGCCTCAGGCATGGGCTCGGCCACGGTCGGGGTGACCACGATGGAGATGCTGTCGAACCAGCTAAGCAACTGGCTTTCGCAGATCAGCAATGATTTTGATATAGGTGTGGTTTACCGCCCGGGAACGACACAGCTGCCAAACTCGCAGGAACTCCAGGTCGCTTTATCCACACAGCTGCTGAACGACAAGGTTGTAATCAACGGGAATTTTGATGTAGCCGGTGCCCAGGCACAAGGCACAACGGGTGCCGCAAGCGGGACAAACTCGTTCACCGGAGTCTTTAATGTGGAATACAAGATCAATGAAAAGATCAGGTTCAAATTCTTCAACCGTTCCAATGATAACTTCTATATCGATAACGGAATACCGTACACCCAGGGTCTCGGACTTTATTACCGCCAGGATTTTGACAAGTTCAGGGATCTTTTCAGGAAGCAGACCAAAAGTGACATCAAGAAAGAAAAGAAAACCGGGCCGGTTAACATCAAATAGTGCGGGTTCATTCTTCCTGCCGGGAGCGGGTTCTCAAATTATCCGGAGTTAATAACTATTTAAGCATTGTTATTAACCCGGCATAATAGCCCCTGCCATTTTTACGTTTTTTAATATCTTCGCTCCTGATCAGCAACTTGACTGATCTTTTAAAATACATGTTATCAGGCCATTACCGCTAACAATGGTTAATGGACCGATAATAGATTCTGATATGGATGAACTGAACTACAACAAGAACCCATTACGGCTTCCATCCGAGAAGACAAAGGGAATTGCCGGAACCTTCCTGGTTCACGGTGCAGTGTTCCTTCTCCTTCTTTTTGTTGGATTCGGTTTGCCGTTTACCGGTGATGACAAGGGGCTGCTTGTAAACTTCGGGACAGATGAAACAGGGTCGGGTGATATTGAGCCTTCCCCGATTGATCCATTCGAGGAAATTGCCATGCCCAGGCAGATTGTTCCGCTTACCAGGAAGAGCGAGTCGCTTATCACCCAAACCTATGATAATGAATCGCCCTTGATCAAAAAGGTCGATCCTGAAGCAGAGAAAAAGAAGAAAGAGAAAATTGAGGCAGAGAAGATAAGGAAGGCGGAACTTGACGCCGAAAGAGTAAGGAAGGCACAGGAAGATGCAGAGAAGAAACGCCTTGCCCAGGAACAGAAAAGAACAAGCGACATAATAAGCCGCACAAAGAATGCCTTTACCAACGGCCGCAATTCGGGAACAACGTCGACAGGCGAAGGGATAACCGGCGGACCCGGGAACCAGGGTGATCCCAATGGCTCAGTCGATTCTAAGGTAAGGGGGCATGGAGGCGGGACAGGACCGGGAGGTAACGGCATATCCTACGATCTTGGAGGACGGGATTTTCAGGCACTTCCAGAACCAAAATATGAATACCAGGGTGAGGGAAGAGTTGTCGTCGAAATTGATGTTGACAGGTATGGAAATGTTGTCCGTGCCAACCCTGGTGTAAAGGGATCTACCACTCTTGATGAATATCTCCTTGCCACGGCCAGGGAAGCCGCGTTGAAATCAAAATTTACCGCGAAAAAAGATGCACCTTCAATTCAGAAGGGTACGATTGTGTACAATTTCAAGCTGAAATAAAAAAAGGCGCCGGGGCACCTAATCTTATTTTCAATTATCACTGTTGCCTGCCAAAAAGCTCCTTGATTGCAGAATTCAGGTTGTCAATCAGGTTGTTGTCCTTGATCACGTAATCGTCGATACCCTTTCTTGCCAGTTCAAGTACAATCTCCCCTTTTTCCTGCCCCGACAGCATTATGACAAGGACATTCGGATCAATCTTCTTTATCCTGTCAAAAATATCCATCCCGTTCATTACCGTCTCCCCGGGTTTGGTGAAATAATAATCCAGCACAATCAGATCGGGTTTCTTGTCCATGGCTTTAAGGCAATCTTCGCCATAATCAAAAGGTACTACCCTGTAGCCTTCAGGGGAAAATCTCTTCACAACAAGTTTTGTTATGAACGGATCATCATCAACAACATATATCAGCTTATCCCGGTTCATCAGATAAAAGATAAATATTAATCTGTAATTTACTATATTTTATTTAATTATCCTCTGATAACTTTAAATTCTGTTCAAATATTGCGAACTTTCCCCGCAGGTGAAAACTTAATATGCAAATAGAGGAAATTTCTTCATAAAATCCATTACTTTTTCACCTGTTTTCCTGATCAACAGTTCATTTTCAATGTTCGAAATAACCTCATCGATCATTTCAACAATGAAGCCCATATCGCTTTCTTTCAGGCCCCTTGTTGTAACGGCAGGTGTTCCTACCCTTAGCCCTGATGTAAGGAAGGGTGAGCGGCTGTCGAATGGTACCATGTTCTTGTTAACGGTTATATGAGCCTGGACAAGTGTGTTTTCCACTTTCTTCCCCGAGATATCCGGAAATTTTGTCCTCAGGTCAATAAGCATCAGATGGTTGTCGGTTCCGCCGGAAATTACTTTGTAGCCTTTTCCTATGAATGCTTCAGCCATTTTCTTCGAGTTCCTGACAACCCGGGCCTGGTATTCTTTAAACTCCGGCTGCAGTGCCTCGCCGAACGCAACGGCTTTTGAAGCTATCACATGTTCGAGCGGACCACCCTGGACACCAGGAAAAACTGCTGAATTAATTACTGCCGACATCATCTTAACCTCTCCCTTCGGCGTTGTCAGCCCCCAGGGGTTCACGAAGTCTTTTCCCATCAGGATTATTCCTCCACGCGGGCCCCTCAGTGTTTTATGAGTGGTAGAAGTGACAATATGTGCATATTTCAGGGGATTCTTAAGCAGTCCAGCGGCAATGATACCGGCTGGATGTGCCATATCGACCATAAGGATGGCCCCTGCCTGGTCGGCGATCTTTCTCATCCTTTCATAATCCCATTCGCGTGAATAAGCGGAGGCCCCGCCAATAATCATTTTAGGCTTTTCCTTCATGGCAACCGCTTCCATCATGTCGTAATCGACAAGCCCGCTATCCTCCTTAACACCGTAAGCCACCGGCCTGTAAAGGATGCCGGAGGAATTAACAGGGGAGCCATGTGAAAGATGTCCTCCGTGCGACAGGTTCAGTCCCATGAAAGTATCTCCGGGTTTCAGAACTGACATGAAAACAGCCATGTTTGCCTGTGCACCTGAATGAGGCTGTACATTCGCATATTCGGCATCAAACAGTTTACGGAGCCTTTCTATTGCCAGATTCTCAACTTCATCAACAACTTCACAACCCCCGTAATACCTGTTCCCGGGATAACCTTCTGCATATTTATTTGTAAGAACGGAACCCATTGCCTCGAGCACCTGTCCGCTGACGAAATTCTCTGATGCAATAAGTTCAATGCCGTTCAGCTGTCTTTCATACTCCCGTGTAATGAGACCGAATAATGAACTATCTTTTTTCATTGTTTAGGAAAAATGTTAACTAAAACAGATATAAATTTAAGTCAGCCCTGTAACTTTTCGCCGCTAATATACATTATAATATCCTGAAATATTAAACAAATTCTCAACCTTTATAAAACTCTATTCCTCCGAAAACTGAATGAGCAGTTCCCTGTAGGTTGAGTATATTCTGGCCTTTGATATGAAGCCTACATAACAGCCGTTATCGAGTACCGGGAGGTTCCATGCACCTGTCGTCCTGAAACTTTCCATCACCGTGCTGATATTCTCCTTTTTGTCGATATATGTAGGTGGCATGGTCATCAGGTCGCGGACCAGCGTTACAGGATATAATTCGGTGTTGAACATTATTTCTCTCACATCATCAAGAGAGACAACTCCTTCGAGGATATTATACTCATCTACAACCGGGAAAATATTTCTTTTTGATGTTGAGATGATTTTGACCAGGTCGCCAAGGGTATCTGTCGATTTGACTTTAATAAGGTCAGTTTCAATATCCTTCTTCCAGTCCATGAATGTAAGAACAGCCTTGTCCTTGTCGTGTGTTATCAGTTCTCCCCTTCTTGCAAGCTGAATATGATATATTGAATGACGTTCAAATCCCTTGATTGTAATATACGACGCTGTGGATGTAATGATCAGCGGGATCAGAAGGTCGTAGCCGCCCGTAATCTCGGCAATCAGGAAGATCGCTGTAAGCGGCGCGTGCATTACTCCTGCCATCATCCCGGCCATCCCCGCCAGTACGAACCTGTTGTCAGGAAGGTCCAGCCCCACCACCCTGTTTAAGACAAATGCCACAAGAAAGCCTGTAACACCGCCAATAAACAATGTAGGAGCAAAAATCCCCCCCACTCCTCCGGCGCCATTTGTCGAACTTGTCGCCACTACCTTAAGAAGGATAAGGCATAACATGAAAACGGACAGGGTGATAAACGTGCTGTCAAAGAAGCCGAAGATGCTCTTCGCATACAGATCGGTGGCCTTTCCGGACAGCAATGCCATTATTGAATCATATCCCTCCCCGAAGAATGCCGGGAACAAAAATATCAGCAGGCCAAGCAGGGACCCGCCTATTATCCATTTGACAAAATCGTTTTTGATTTTTTCGAACCGGCCTTCAAGGAACAGGGTCATCCTGTTGAAATAGAGAGAGATCAGTCCTGAAACAAGCCCCAGCACAATATACCAGGGAATATTCCTGATTATAAATGATCCCTGAATATTAAAAGTAAAGAGCACCGTGTCGCCGATCAGGAAATAGGCTACCGAGGCTGCAGTTACGGAAGAAATCAGCAACGGGACAATCGACGACATTGTGAGGTCGAGCATCAGTATCTCGAGGGTAAAGACAATACCTGCGACGGGAGCTTTGAAAATACCGGAAATTGCTCCGGCTGCACCGCAGCCTATGAGCAGGGTTATTTGCCTGTAATTCAGCTTGAAAAACCTGCCAAGGATCGATCCTATCGCCGAGCCTGTAAGAACAATCGGTGCCTCTGCTCCTACCGATCCCCCGAAAGCAATGGTTATCGTACTGGCTACTACCGAACTCCACGTGTTATGTCTTCTAAGGTAGCTTTTCCGCTTCGAAATTGCATAGAGTATCCTGCTGATGCCATGCCCGATATTATCCCTGATCACGAACCTCACGAAAAGCATGGTAATAAGTATGCCTGTCATCGGGTAAATAAAATACAGCCAGCTGCCTGTATCACGACTGATACCGGATGTAAAAAGAATCCTGGTATAATGAATTGCATTTTTAAGCAAAGCTGCAGCCAGTGCGCTCAGTAAGCCTACCACGAAACTCAGGAAGTAAATAAACCTGGTTGCATTTAGCTTGACCCTCCTGAGTTTATCTATCCATTTTGAAAATATGTCTGCCGCCATCGCAGTGCAAATATATAAACAATAGCCCGGCATAGGAGAAAATTGGTTAAGTTTGTGTGCTCCATGCCGGCATGTTATCAGTTCAGGTCTGGAGATCAACAAGTTCGGAGATGATAGGTTTTGAGAAGAAGGTACTTGAAAATGGTTTGAAGGTTATTGTTCACGAGGACAGGCAGACACCGCTCGTGGCTATGAATGTGGTGTATAACGCCGGCTCCAAATATGAAAATGAGGGTCTCACGGGTATTGCCCATCTCATGGAGCACCTGATGTTTGCCGGCAGCATGAATATCCCAGATTATGATACACCTCTGCAAATGGCGGGGGGTGACAATAACGCATACACCAATAATGATGTCGCTGATTTCTACCTTACGATCCCGGCTGAAAATATCGAAACAGCTCTATGGCTTGAATCGGACAGGATGATTAAACCTAAGGTCACCAGGAGATCCCTTGAGATTCAAAAAAAGGTTGTGTCGGAGGAATTCAGCCAGAGGTATCTTAATCAGCCATATGGTGATGCCATGCACCTGCTGAGGAAAGAGGCTTACATTGTTCATCCTTACCGCTGGCCTGCTATAGGAATGGAACTGTCGCACATAGACAGGATTGAGCTAAATGATATCAGTGATTTCATCCGCCGCCATTATACGCCATCCAATGCAATACTTACTCTTGCGGGAAACATTGAAACCCCGATGGCATTTGATCTTGTTGACAAATGGTTTGGAGACATCAATGGATTACCGGGAAACAAAAATCCTGTCATGCCGGAGCCGGTCCAGCAAAAGGCCAGGCGGATAAGCGTCGAAAGAGATGTTCCTTCCTGCATGATCTACAAGGCCTGGCATGCCTGCGCCAGGAATGAGGATGACTTCAGGGTACTGGATCTTATGACTGACATACTCTCTGGCGGTGAATCTGGCAGGCTTTACGAGATACTCGTGAGAGAGAAAAAAATTTTCAGCGAGATAAATGCATACCTGACCGGAGATCTCGAACCTGGATTAATCGTATGCTATGGAAAAGTGATGGATGGCATAGTCCTTGAAAAAGCCGAGGAGGAACTACAAGCCGTTATCCGGAGGCTGACCGTAAATGAGCCACGAGAAAATGAGATGGAAAAGGTTAAGAACAGGTTCGAATCAACCACGCGGATGTCGAACATCAGCGTTCTGAGCAAAGTGCTGAACCTTTCAGGTTACGAACTTGCCGGCGATGCAAACCTGATTAACCGGGAAACAGAAAGGTATTTTGAAATAACTTCAGGGCAGGTGCTTAAGACTGCCAGGGAATACCTGATGGATGAAAATTGCACAACACTTTTATACAGGTCCGCAAACCGGTAATATGAAACCGTCAGAAAGAAAAATTCAGCCGCCGGCAATGATAGCGAGGATGCCTGAGCTCGCGGGACCGGATATAACATTCCTGCCAAATGGTGTACCTGTCTGCAAAATCGCTTCCGGGAAGGAGGATATCATCAGGGCTGATTTCATATTCAGGGCAGGACAGGTCTTCGAAAAGAACCATCTGACCTCGTCGTGCGTGAATATGATGCTGAACGAAGGATCGGAGGACATGACCGCGGAGGAGGTGAACAGGAGGCTCGATTTCTTTGGTGCGGTACCCAATTTTTTCACCGAAAAAGATGTTGCCGGCCTTTCAATAGCCTTCCTGTCAAAACATTCGCGGAAGATTTTCGGCCTGTGCCACGATATGCTCTTCAAACCGGTGTTCCCTGATGAGGAGCTCCGGTCACTTCTTAAAAAAAGGCTCCAGTGGCATGATGTAAGACAGGAACGTGTGCAGTCGGTTGCAAATGATCTCTATTTTGAGTCTGTTTTTGGCAGCAGTCACCCTTATGGAAGGGTCACGCACAGGGAAGATTTCAGCCTGCTTAGAAGGGAAAACCTGGTTGAATTTCATAAACGGCATTATTCACCGGCAAATCTTTCAATTGTCATTGCCGGCAATATCACCCGGGAAGCTGAAGAATGCCTGGCATCGGTTTTTGGCACCCTGAAGGCGGGAAGAATATCTCCTGCACAGGAATTCAGCCTGCCTGCATACTCATCGCTGCCAAGGATCGAAAAGCATAAGGAAGGGGCACTGCAGTCGGCAATCAGGATCGGTTCGGCAACAATAAACAAGAGGAATTCTGATTATCCCGGACTAAAGGTAGTCGATACATTACTCGGCGGCTATTTCGGATCGAGGCTCATGAAAAACATCAGGGAAGACAAAGGATATACTTACGGCATACATTCATCCGTTTCATCGTACGATCAATCGGGCTATATGCTCATATCGACGGAGGTCGGAAGCGGCTATACCGAAAAAGCAGTATCTGAAATTCACCATGAAATAAACCGCCTGGCAACTGAACCTGTTGGCATTAAGGAGCTCGATATAGTCAGAAACTTCATGATGGGAGAACTGGTGAGGATGTTTGACGGTCCCTTTGCAACAGCGGAGAGTTTCAGGTCGGCATGGGAATTCGGGCTAGGGTATGATTACTTTAAAAAGCTGGCCGCCAGGATAGTTTCAATTACACCGGATGAGATCATGCATCTTGCCAAAACATACTATAAGCAGGAGTATTTCGTTGAAGTAGTTGTTGGCCCATGATGAAGAGAGTTTGCCAGATATTTCTTTACCTTATTCTCACCGGAATGACGGCGTTTTCCCAGGTGGATAAGGACCCGCCTGTATCTCCAGTGCTTACATTTGTATCTGTGAGACTGTCGGATAGCAAGCCCATCCTAAACTGGACAAAAAGCCCATCGCCGGATGCTGCAGGATACGTGGTTTACTACTATGCCAATGGTGCAGGGCAGGCTTTTGACACAATTCATGATCCGAACGTCACGAGTTATATAAATACAGGGTCGGCATCGCAGTATTTCGTTGAATCATATGTCGTGGCTGCCCTGGATACAGCAGGTAATATAAGCCCTCTCTCAAACGAGCTTCACACTATACTTCCTTCAATTTCCCCCGACAGCTGTCACGGGATTATTCACCTGGCATGGAACCCGTACAATTCTTATCCCGACCCTGTGACAGGCTATACAGTCATGGTGTCGGAGAACGGTGGAACATATGCCGAGGCCGGTGAGACGCCTGCTTCCAAAACCAGTTTTGACTTAAGTGGCATAAAACCGTCAGTTAACTACTGTTTTAGTATCCGGGCCATTCTGACAAGCAGCCTGGTTTCGACATCATCAACAGGATGCAGGGTGGTGCGGATGCAAAGATTCCCCGACTGGATCAATGCTGATTTTGCCACTGTTAACGATAACGGCAATATAGATCTTTCCTTCACAATTGACCCGTTATCCGGGATAAGAACTTTCGCTGTAAACAGGATGAAATTGCCGGACGGCAGTTCTTCTGTCATTGCCACTGCGGGCCCGGGAACGGGCAATATAAGCTATACTGACAACACGGTCAGGGCAACGGACAGGTACCGGTACTGGCTCGAGGCAATCAACGACTGTGGAATTGTATCCGGCAGTTCCAATCCTGCCGGCAATATTTTGCTTGAAACAGGGAATGAAGAATCTGTCGTTGCCCTGAAATGGAACAGGTATGTCCTATGGAACGGTGGAGTGGAAAAATACGATATATATTTAAACACCGGAACCGGTTTCAACGTCTTTGGTACAGCTTCCCCGTCCGACAGCACATTCAATATCAATTACAAGTCAATTATGAATGAGGTCAGCTCCGGCGAAGTCTGCTTCTTCGTGGAAGCCAGTGAGATGACTGACATATACGGAATTACAGGTAAAAGCAGGTCCAATACCGTGTGTATAACACCTGTTGAAAAAATAACGGTTCCGAATGCCTTTACACCAGATAACGACAACCTGAACGACCTGTTCAAACCTGTCCTCTCATTCACACCGTCTGAATATCATCTGTATATTACCGACAGGCAGAACAACCGTATTTTCGAAACCACCGATTATCTTGAATCCTGGGATGGCACCAAGGGAGGGTCAAAGCTTCCTGCCGATGTCTACCTCTGGTACCTGAGAGTCACCACGCCATCGGGAAAGAAAGTGATTAAGTCAGGGACTATAGCCATTGTGAGGACGAGGTAAAAAAAGTGCTGTTCAGCATCTTTCAGTATAACAACATTATCCTAATAGAGCTATATTTGTATATTACCAGTAATACCGGAACATACCGCTCGGATGGGGACTAAAGATATATTTGATGAGGAAGACAGGAATCTGATAAAAGCGGAATACGATTCTCTTTTAAACAACCTGGTCAGGTGCAACAAGCCTGGCGATATGGAGCTTATTGGCAAGGCATTCCGGCTTGCAAACGAAGCTCACTGGAACATGCGCCGGAAATCGGGTGAGCCATATGTTCTGCATCCTATCTCTGTCGCAAAAATCGTCAACCAGGAGATTGGGCTTGGAGCTAAGTCAATAGCTACTGCCCTGCTCCACGATGTGGTTGAGGATACTGAGTACACCCTTGAAGATATTGAGCGGGAGTTCGGCCCAAAAATCGCATCGCTCATCGACGGGCTCACAAAGATATCTGGCACTTATAATAAGGAAGATTCATCTTCTCTCCAGGCCGAGAACTTCAGGAAAATGCTTCTCACGATTTCCGACGACCTGCGCGTGATACTTATTAAGATTGCCGACAGGCTCCACAACATGCGCACCCTCGACTCCATGCCTGAACACAAGAAGATGAAGGTAGCGGGCGAGACCATTTATCTGTACGCGCCTCTGGCAGACAGGCTTGGCCTGTACGCGATCAAAACAGAGCTTGAGGACCTTAGTTTCAAATACCGCCATCCAAAGATCTATGAGGAAATTGCCGCCAAGCTGAAGCACGGTGAAAAGAAACATATCGCCTTAATAAACAAGTTCTCTCTTCCGATTATCGAAAAGCTTTCAGAGGCAGGACTGAGGTTTGATATAAGCGGCAGGCCAAAATCGATCTATTCGATCTGGAAGAAGATGCAGGCAAAAAATGTACCGTTCGAGGAGGTATATGATGTCCTTGCGGTCAGAATTGTTTTTGAGCCTGTACCCGGCATCCCTGAGAAGACGCAATGCTGGAACATTTACTCCATTATTACAGATTTTTACCTGCCGAAGCCCGACAGGCTCCGCGACTGGGTGAGCAGGCCGAAACCGAACGGGTATGAGGCGTTGCACCTGACTGTTATGGGGCCAGAGGGTAAGTGGGTGGAGATCCAGATACGCTCCAACCGGATGGATGAAATTGCAGAGAGAGGTTATGCTGCCCACTGGAAATACAAGGGTGACGATTCGCAGGAAAGCGAACTTGATAAATGGATAAAGAAAATCAGGATCATGCTTGAAAATCCTCTCGAGGACCCAATAGAGTTTCTCGACGATTTCAAGATGAACCTGTTCTCAAGCGAAATCATGGTCTTTACTCCCAAAGGTACCCTGATAAGTCTGCCCAAGGGGTCATCGGCTATCGACTTCGCCTACGAGATTCACACCGAAATAGGCGACAAGGCGATAGGTGCCAAAATCAATTACAAGCTGATGCCCCTGTCGACGGTCCTTAACAGCGGCGACCAGGTTGAGATTATCACCTCCGACAAAGCGAAGCCCGAGAAAGAGTGGCTGACCTTCGCACATACCCCAAGGGCAAAGGACTCAATTAAGAACTCGCTTAAAGCCGAATCGAAAGACAGGATACAGAAAGGGATGGCAATGCTTGAGAACAAGCTGAACGAGCAGGGTGTGACGCCTAATTCGGAAACCGTCAAGAAGATTATGCTGGCTTTTGATGTTCTTAACAAGGATGAATTGTATTCAAAGATTGAACTTGGAGTAATAAACCTCGAGAACCTGAAAAAGATAATCAGGAAGAATCCATCAAGGAATATCATCAAGTACTGGGACCTCAGACTTGCCGGTTCAAAAAAAGACAAGGCTGAAGAGTCCGATCCGTCGATGGCAAAAATCGACAGGACCCAGCCTTTCCTTCTCCGCGAGAATGTCGAGACCGCTGAACAATCATACGAGATAGCAAAATGCTGTAACCCCATTCCGGGAGATGAAGTTACCGGGTATGTTTCTCCCGACGGCTCCATCATCATACATAAACCCAAGTGCCCTGTTGCGATACGACTGATGTCGAACGAAGGCAACAGGATTATTTCAGTTAAATGGACAATTCATAAGCTTGTTTCGTTCCTTGCACGGATCAGCATGTCGGGTATCGACCGGGTGGGTCTTGTTAACGATATTTCCAGCATCATTTCCACCGAGCTGAATGTCAACATGAGAAAAATAAACATATCGGTGAACAATGGCATCTTTGAAGGAACCATTGATCTCTACGTCCATCATACCAAGGACCTCAACAACCTGCTGATGCGCATTTCAAATGTCAAGGGAATTGAGAATGTAAAAAGGGTTGAGGATTTCTCAGAAGAAGATACCGGCGCATAGTGCACAAAAACCCGGTAAATTGATTATTTTTGTCATTATTTAAAATTAGACCAGATATGATTAGTGATGATACCAAAAAGACTGTCAAGCAGATATTCACGGAGTACCTGGAAAAAAAAGGACATCGTAAGACACCTGAAAGGTATGCTATCCTGGATGAGATATACAGCCGTCCCGGCCATTTTGATATCGAGTCGCTTTACATATTCATGAAAAACAAGAACTACCGGGTCAGCAGGGCGACGTTATACAACACCATTGAACTGCTGCTCGACTGCAGCCTCGTTACAAAACACCAGTTCGGGAAGAACATTGCCCAGTTCGAAAGAGCTTATCACTGCAGCCAGCACGATCACCTGATCGACATCGAATCAGGCAAGGTAATCGAGTTTTGCGATCCCCGGATAAATGAAATAATCAAGACAGCCAGCGAATTGCACGGATTTGTACCGCAGTATCACTCTCTGTACATTTATGGTTCAATCAAGGGATCAAAGAGCTGAATAAGAAACCTGGGGCAAGCCTGTTTGTCCCGAATCTGTTCAGATCAAACGGCCACCCGTTAAAATTTTATTACAAAATCGACATATATCGGGAACCCGATGGGAAACTGTTTTGCTATTTCCTTATTATTTACCAGAGCCAGGTCCACTGCAATCTTTTCTCCCATAAATCTCACGCCATATGTAAATATTGAATAGTCGGCATGTTCCGGGAATATCCAGTTTTCGGTGACAAGTCCTATCCGCCTGGAAACTCTTGTCATTCCGCTTATCGTCACGATTGGCTTTTTAGCCCAGTCGCCATCCAGATAACCCCATCCGATACCTGCTGTCAGGTTGTTATTTGTGTTTCCGTAAGTTGCCGTAAAATAACCCAGGCCAAGGCCGCCAAAATCGCCCAATGATTTGGTCGAATTAATATAAAGTACCCCGCCTCCCAGCCAGAATGATTTTCCCACTTCGAATCCCACCTTGGGAATAAGCATGAAAATCGGTTGACCATGTAAAGTAGAGTACAATTCGATACCACCACCCATGCTTAACCAGTCAGTTATTCCATAACTTACCGTATTTGCCGCAAGATCAACATTCTGATAATAACCATCACCCTTTTTCAGCTGGATACCCGGACTAATAAAATACCTCGAATAGTTTGGGTTCGGGAACCAGTATTTACCGTTTTTCAGGTTTTCTGAACTTAAAAGAACCTTTGATTTGATCTGGTTCTTTTTAATTGAAACTGTTCCGATATTATCAGCAATAAGGGTAATTTCCGTATCTGTCTCAGAAGAAATCACACCTTGCATCGTAGTGCCGTCAACAAGAGTAATCAAATATTTATTAACCTGATTCTGGGCTTTTTTTTCCTGAGAAAAAGTTGTCTCCTGTCCTAGTATCAGAATCAGGAAAATAACAAAAATGTAAATAAAGCTTAACTTTTTCATTTTGGGGATTTTTAGTTATTTTCCATTATATACCAAATTTACCAATTTCCACATTAATTTTAAAATAAATCTGGATTATCATGGCGTTACAGATTTTCAATATAATATGGTCAGTCTATCTTTTTAATTGGTTGATCGCGGGAAAGGAAAAGAATTTTATTTTTGTACCTTCATACGCATTTTTAAATCAAGGATTAAAATATATATGAAGGTTGATATTCTGTTAGGTTTGCAGTGGGGTGATGAAGGGAAAGGGAAAATAGTTGATGCTCTAAGCCCTGATTATGATGTGATAGCCAGGTTCCAGGGGGGCCCCAATGCAGGTCATTCACTGGAATTCAATAATATCAAACATGTTCTGCACCTCATACCGTCAGGTATATTCCATCCCGATAAGCTCAATATTATCGGAAGCGGGGTTGTTCTTGACCCTGCAGTTTTTATGAAAGAGGTCGGGGAGCTTGGCATTCCCCTTGATGAAGTAAGGAAGCGGCTCGTTATTTCAAAGAAGACACATCTGATTCTTCCTGGTCACAGGATACTTGATGCTGCACAGGAGTATTCCAAGGGCACGTCAAAGATAGGTTCAACACTCAAGGGGATCGGGCCGGCATATACCGACAAAACCGGTCGCAATGGCATAAGGGTCGGCGATATTCTGAAGGATAACTTCAGGGATTTATATGGCAGGGCTCTTGAACAGCATCTTAAGATTGTGAAACTCTACAATTACGAATTCAACCTTGCGGACTTTGAAATAGGGTGGTTCGAAGGTATTGAAATGCTCCGCAGCTTTTCGCTTGTCAACAGCGAATACCTTGTACACGGGCTTATCGGCGCGAATAAGAAGATTCTGGCAGAGGGCGCCCAGGGGACAATGCTTGACCTCGATTTCGGCTCCTACCCTTTCGTCACATCTTCCAACACTGTCAGTGCCGGAGCCTGCACTGGCCTGGGAATATCGCCGGGCCAGGTTGGCGAGGTTTACGGTATATTCAAGGCATATTGCACGCGCGTCGGAAGCGGGCCTTTCCCCACAGAGTTAAATAACGAAACCGGGGAGATGCTCAGGAAGAAAGGCGCTGAATTCGGTGCCACAACAGGCAGGCCAAGACGTTGCGGATGGCTTGACCTGCCGGCGCTGAGATACTCAATAATGATCAACGGAGTGACCAGGCTTCTGATGACAAAGGCAGACGTTCTTTCGGGATTCGGAAAAATAAAGATCTGCACTTCCTACAGGGTGAACGGCGAGCTTACCACAGAACTTCCTTTCGAACACGATGCCCTTATCGAACCCGTCTTTACGGAAATGGAGGGCTGGTCGGAAAACATTGCAGATACAAGGTCATTCGGGGATCTCCCCGGTTCGCTAAAACGGTTCGTGCAATTTATTGAGATCGAAACCGGTGTACCGGTTACAATGGTATCGGTAGGTCCCGACAGGAATGAGTCTATCGTGAGATAGTCTTACCTCCAGTTACTGGCTTTCACCTTTAAGAACATAAATCCAGGCGTCAATTACCACATTATCCTGGAATTCCTTCAGGCGGTTAACTGCTGTCCTGAAGCTTTCATGCGCCTCTGCAGAAACCATCTGGAATTTCGTCCCTTCTAACGGCATAATCCTTGTTTTGTAACCTTTGGCGGCAAAATCAGCTGCATACTTCGTTGCATATTCAGGCGTGATGAAGCTTCCTATGATAATATTGAACTTGTTCTTCAGGTTCCATTCTGCCTGTGCCTTCTTCAACGAATCCTTCCGTGCATTCTCGATTGCAAGAAGCCGTTCCTGGGCCTTTCTAACCGAATCAATAACCCTGATACTGTCCTGGCGTGCTTTCCAGGCTATCATTGTATCAGCTTTGTGCCCGAAAATACCCTTCGACTTAAGCCATTTGCATGAAGGTGACAGGACCAGAAGGATTACCACGATAAAGCCAGCTACATACTTCATATTTAATGATTTAGTTTCAGAATTGAATTACCTCGAAAATTACCTCTGAATCAAATATACGATTTTTTGAATAGTACTGCAAATGATATATATAACCTCTGACGTTCATTCATTTTCACCGGAATTTGTATCTTGTGTCTGTATTAAATAAACCAAACCCCCGAATACCTGACATGAAATCATTAATTCAGCTTTTTGAAGAGTGCACTGAGAAGTTCAGTAATAATATTTACATGTGGGAAAAACCGCAGGATAAATATGAAGGGACCACGTACAGCGAAGCAAGGAAGCAGGTACACGAATTTGCAGCAGGCCTATACACGATGGGAATTAAGAAAGGCGATAAGCTGTGCCTGATTGCAGAAGGAAGGAATAACTGGGTAATTGGCGAACTGGGAATACTCTACATTGGTGCGGTAAATGTTCCTCTGTCGACGAAGCTCAACGGCGAGGAGATCAAATTCAGGATCAAACATTCTGAATCGAGAATGGTTCTCACAAGTTCTGCACAGTCGCCAAAAATCAAAGAGATAATCAAAGATTGTCCCCTCCTTGAAAAGATCATACATTTCGATACCCAGGAGGAATACCAGTCGAACGAGATTCACTTCAACGAGATCAGGAAGCTTGGCAAGGAATGGCTTGAAAACCCTTCAAATTCTTCCGCATTCGAAACACTGTATAAAAGCATTACACCTTCCGATTTTGCCAATATCTGTTACACATCAGGCACGACTGCTGATCCAAAGGGAATTATCCTGACTCACGGCAATTATGTATCAAATGTTTACCAGGCATACAGCCTTATCGACATTCCACCATTTTACAAAACACTTCTGTATCTTCCCTGGGATCACTCATTTGCACATACCTGCGGGCTATATGCCTTCATGGGCAAAGGTGCAAGCATAGCATCGGTAAAGATTGGCAGGACACCTATAGAGAGCCTCAGGAACCTGCCTGTCTGCCTTAAGGAGATAAAACCCAACATGCTTATGAGCGTTCCCGCTATTGCAAAAAATTTCAGAAAAAACATTGAAAAGGGAATCAAGGAAAAAGGCAGGTTTACCGAAATCCTTTTTAACCATGCCCTTAAAATGGCATATTCTTACAACAAGGAAGGCTGGAACAAGGGGAAGGGTCTGCAGAAGCTGAAAAAGCCGCTGATAAGGCTTTATGATAAAATTTTATTCAGTAAGATCAGGGAGTTTTTCGGAGGAGAACTTGATTATTTCATCGGAGGCGGCGCTCTCCTTGAAATTGAGCTGCAGCGATTCTTTTATGCAATAGGCATCCCGATGTACCAGGGGTATGGACTCACGGAGGCTTCCCCGGTAATCTCATCCAATTCAATGAACAGGCACAGGCTCGGATCATCGGGCCAGATTGTAAACAATATGGACCTCAGGATATGTGATGATGACGGCAAGGAGCTGCCTCCCGGAGAGAAGGGCGAGATCGTTATCAGGGGTGGTAATGTAATGCATGGCTACTGGAAGAACGATAAGGCAACAGCAGAAACTATAAAGGACGGGTGGCTGTATACGGGTGACATGGGATATGTTTCTGAAGATGGTTTCCTGTATGTGCTGGGAAGGTTTAAAAGCCTTCTCATTGCCGATGATGGAGAAAAATTCAGTCCTGAAGGCATCGAAGAAGCCATCACTGAACAATCGAAATATATCGATCAGTGCATGCTTTACAATAACCAGAAACCATATACTGTCGCACTCGTGGTACCGAACCAGCATTCACTGAAGCTTTACCTTGAAGAGAACGGGCTGACCGCAGATTCGGAGGATGGCAAGAGGGCTATGCTCATGCTTCTCGAATCGGAGGTCAATGAGTACAGGACAGGCGGCAGGTTCGGGCACATGTTCCCACAGAGGTGGCTGCCTGTGGCAATTGCAGCTCTCGAGCAGGGCTGGAACGAGGACAATGGCCTTATGAACTCGATGCTTAAGCTTGTGAGGGGAAAGATCATAGACAAATACCAGGAGCTGATAGATTACCTTTACACTCCTGAAGCCAAGATAATCACTAATGAAAGAAACCTCGAAGAGGTTGAAAAGATGAAACTTGGATAATAGGATAGCTGCAGTGCATTGAGAATTCATTGCAGTTATACCGGTTTCGTTCTAAATAATCAGCCGGCTCTTGAACGGCAGGAATGTCATAAAATCGGCATGATGAACAATATACGCCTCAGTCGTTCTTTTTACGAGGTCACCCTCGTGGGCATGTACAGCTATTATATGACATACCTCAGGGGGTACTCCGCATTCCTCAGCAAGTGAAACGCCTGAAAAGGGATGACGAAGATATTGCCCGTATTTACCCTGCACGGCCCTGCCGTTTGCGTCAAGCTCATACTCGAGCAGCTTGCCGACATCAGCAAGGATAGCACCGGATATCACAACATCCATGTTAACGGGAAGATCAGTTCCAAAAAAATGGTTCATCTTCCCGCCGCACTCTTTTGCAAGGTGAACAACGCATCTTTTATGAGCCATGAAGCTCACCTTCAGATCAGGCCCGCATAGCAGTGTAAAAGGAATTTTTTCAAGATCCTCAGGCTTTAGCACTGAGCGTGAGAGACCGAGCTCCCATGTCATTGCCGTTTTTTCCCTCAGTTCCGGGTCCTTTATCCACTCCAGCTCCGGCCAGAGCTTCCTGATCATGTCAGTCATGGTTCGAAGTTTTAAAGTTTTGCAATAATGGCATCGGTCATCTTCACTGTCGAAGCAGCTCCGTTCTTAATAACATCCGGGCTGCCTGTCATCTTCATCATATCATATGTTCTTACCCTGCCCTCCTCGATAACACCGGCAATGGCCTTTCTTATCCTTGATGAAATTGCAGTTTCACCAATGTAATCAAGCATCATGCAGGCCGATTCAATCATGGCAATCGGGTTAACGATTGGAACTTCGTATCCTGCATACTTTGGTGCCGACCCGTGAGTTGGTTCGAATACGGCGATCCCGTCGGCTGAAAACTGAGCACTGCAGGCAAAACCAAGCCCTCCGATCAGCCCTGCAAAAGCGTCAGAAGCGATATCCCCAAACATGTTGCCGGCCACAATCACTCCATAGTCTTCCGGGTTTTTTGTGAGCCACATCATCTGCGCGTCAATATTGGTGTTCCACAGCTCTATCCCGGAATATGATTGTTTCTGAATTTCTCTTGCAAGCTTCCACATCAGACCCGAGGTCTCCCGGATCACGTTTGGCTTTTCACAAACTGTAACAGATTTATAGCCATATTTCTTTGCATGCTCAAAGGCGGCAATGATAATTCTCTCTGTTGCTTTCCTGGTGAAGATCCTTGTCGAGACTGAAAGTTCCTCCTTCGGAACATTTCCAAAGTTCTCGACAAATTTCTTATGTGTCCTGAGTGCCTGGTAAACCGGTTCGGGAGGATTTGTCCATTCAACGCCGGAATAAAGTCCTTCTGTATTTTGCCTGAATATCACGACATCTACCAAAGGTTCTTCGATGCTGTTTCCCTTTCCCCTGCGAACAAAATTCAGGGGGTTTCCCTTGTAGGATTTGCAGGGTCGTACGCAGATGTCGAGGTCAAAATGCTGGCGAAGCCCGACAATAGGACTTGAATAGGTAAATCCCTTCCCCTGGAGTGCAGGATCCAGTTCGGCTTTTGCCTCCTCATTGGGCTTTGAGGTTATGGCGCCGAATAGACCGATTTTATGTTTGACTATCAGATCGAGGGTCCTTGAGGGAAGCGGGTTACCTTCTTTTTTCCAGAACTCCCAGCCTATGTCCCCGTATGCGTATTCCGCCTCAAAACCGGCTGCATCAAGAACTCTCACAGCCTGTTCCAGAACGATTTTTCCTATACCGTCACCCGGCAGGGCGACAATGGTCCGTTTTGACATAACTTTTACCTTTTTAATTACCGTTACGGGTAAATTTAAACATTTTTTAACAGCCTGTTTGTGAGAAATATTATTTTCCGACACTTTCCTGAGATCGTTTTATTTGTACTTTTACGGCCTAATTATTGAGTGATCATATTAGGATGAACAGTTTATATAATCTAGGACCTGAACCGATCTGGAGATATTTTGAGGAGATTTGCGAAATCCCGCGATTATCTAAGAATGAAGACAAAATAAGGAAATATCTTATTGAATTTGCTGCGAGGCACAGGCTTGAATCAAAAGAAGATGAGGTTGGTAACATACTGATAATAAAACCTGCCAGCAGGGGTTTTGAGAATAAGAAACCCATTGTCCTCCAGAGCCATATGGATATGGTAGGCGAGAAAAATGCCGATAACCCCCACAACTGGCTGGAGGACCCTATTGTTCCATATATCAGGGAAGAATGGGTGGCCGCAAGGGGTACCACCCTGGGTGCCGATGATGGCATTGGTATTGCTGTACAGCTTGCACTTCTGTCGGACAGTGAAATCAGGACAGGAAGGATCGAATGCCTTTTTACCGTTGATGAGGAGTCAGGGATGACAGGAGCCATAAACCTTAAACCGGATTTTTTCACGGGTAGGATACTGATCAACCTCGATTCAGAGGACGAGGGCATTTTATTTATTGGTTGTGCAGGAGGCATGGATACCCTGATAACTATGGATTATCTTCCCGTAAAGGTTCCCGAAGGTTTTGAAGCCTTCGACATTTCGGTGACAGGCCTGCATGGTGGTCATTCGGGTGATGAGATTCATAAGGGATACGCAAATTCTGTCAAGATAATGACTAGGCTGCTTTCGAGCCTGTCGACCCAGTACGAAGCATTGGTTTCAAGGTTCGACGGTGGCAACCTCAGGAATGCAATACCACGGGAGGCCTTTGCAACAATTTACGCGAATCCTTTCTTTTCAATCGAGATTCAAAAGTCAGTTTCGGAATTCTCCAGGACCATGAAGGATGAATACGGAACACTTGAACCCGAAATGAAAATAAGTATAAGACAGGGGACCCTTCATGGGAATGCAATGGACAAAGAGAGCCAGAACAGGCTTCTCAGCGCCCTTACAGCCTGCCCACACGGTGTTGTCAGCTGGTCGAAGGAAATGGAGAACCTTGTAGAGACATCTTCAAATCTCGCATCGGTTAAGTTCATTGAGGATAATAAGATCAGGATCATCACCACCCAGAGGAGCTCAATCGAATCGTCAAAGCATGACATTTCATCTACAGTCGAAGCATGCTTCAGGCTGGCTGGTGCAGAGGTTCAGATGACCGACGGGTACCCAGGATGGAAACCTAATATCACCTCTGAGATTCTCAGGGTTACCAGGGAATCATACAAGAGGCTGTTCGGCAAGGAGCCACTTGTAAGGGCGATACACGCGGGACTTGAATGCGGTCTCATTTACGAGAAGGACAGGAATATGGATATGATCTCTTTCGGCCCAACAATAAGAGGTGCACATACTCCCGAGGAGATGATCAGCATCGAAACGGTAAGAATGTTCTGGGATCTCCTCCTTGATGTAATTGCCAATATTCCAGAGGAGAAGGCAAATCAGAACTGATCGCTACTCGTAAGGAAGAAATTCTTCCTTACCTGCTCCGCAGACCGGGCAGATGTAATCTTCAGGGAGATCCGTAAACCGAACTCCGGGGTCTATTCCCCCGGCAGGATCACCTTCTTCCGGATCGTAAATAAAGCCGCAGATAACACACCTGTATTTTTCCATCTGTCTACTTTTGTTTCAGTTTTCTGACACTGTCAATTACTGTCCCGTCAACCCATTTTATTGCAGCAACAATCTTGTCCTCGAATTCAGCTTTCCTCGGCTTGCCACATATTCTCTCAGCCTCATCCTTCAGCTCCCTGATGCTCTTCAAGGGCAGCCCTTTACCTTTAACGCTGTCGATCAGGTCCTGCCTCCCCGGATTTATCGCAATGCCCCTTTCGGTTATTATCACATCGATAAGCTCGCCGGGCCCGCACAATGTTGTTACTTCATCAACGATAACAGGTATCCTGTCGCGGAACAAGGGAACGGGAAGAATAACATTCCGTGCATGAAGGCAGTTTTGCCAGCCGCCTATCCCGTGCAAAAGATATCCGTCCGAGTGAGTAACAACGTTCCCGTTGAAATTCAGGTCGATCTCCGTTGCACCAAGAATCATTATATCCATCATGCTCGTGAGGTTGCCCTTCGAATGGTAATTATAAGCATTGAAAACGGGGTAAGGAATATGCCGGGGGTTCTTTACAATCGAATTGACCGAATCGAGATCAAATGCCTGTGCATCCAGAATGTATCCCATCTGCCCTTCCTCGAGCATCTTTACCATATATTTTGTACTTCCCCCGAAACCAAATCTCGATTTCCATCCCTTCTTCCTGAATATTTCATGTATAAAAACTGCGATGGCCAGCGATGTTCCTCCTGCACCGGCCTGAATAGCCACACCGTCCCTCAAAATTCCCGATTTTTCGAGGAATGATGCAGTCAGTTCAGCTATCAGGAGCCTGTCGGGACTCTTTGTGATCTGGGTGGTTCCTGAAACTATTTTTTCAGGTATTCCAATTTTGTCAACCACAACAACATAGTCGACATAGTTTCCTTCTATTTCCATCGGGAAGCAGGGAAGATCGACAAGGTTATCGGTAACCACTATGACCTTGTCGGCGTACATGCAGTCGGCTTTTGCATATCCAAGGACGCCACATGCTGAGCTGCCTCCAGTTCCTTTTGCATTTCCAAAACAGTCAGCCGAAGGAGCTACCATTACCGCGATATCAATCTTTACCTCCCCGTCGAGGATGGCCTGAACCCGGCCGCCATGCGACCGCAGAACCGCCGTGCCTTTCATCCTACCTTCGGAAACATATCTTCCAAGCGGGCCGTTCATGCTGCCTTCAATCCTGTTGATCGTTCCATCATCCAGGAATTTTATTATCGGGTCGTTGCACGGGAACGATGCTGAGGGAAACCAGACCAGGTCCTTAACACCCCGTGCCGAAGCTATTTCAAAAATCCTGTTGCTGATAAGATCCCCGTCGCGGAGGTGGTGATGGGTCGAGATTACCATCCCGTCGCTGAGACCGCACCTGGTGAGAGCCTCTTCGAGCGAGGAAACCAGCTTATTGCCATCGGCAGGGTAGTCCGCACAGGTTGGAACAGGAGGTGCATGCCTCTGACCGGCAGGTCTGTGTGCACCAACTCCCTGGAAGGGAACGGCTGCTTTTCCGTTTATCTCCACCGGTACGCTTCTTCCGGCTGCATTTATCACGGTCTTTTCCGACATATCACGCGGTTTTATGATTTAATGATCTTCACCGGCAGCTTCAGCACGCCAGTTATCACCCAGCATGCCCAGCTTAACTGCAAGGTTTATTGTCCTTAGTGCCCTGTTAACAACAGGCTGGTCAATCATCTTGCTGCCAAGTGCAACGACTCCCAGTCCTTTTCCTGAAGCCTCCTCGAAGGCCAGGACAATTTTTGAAGCTTTTCCGATCTCTTCCTGTGAGGGGCTGAATCCTTCCCTGATGACTGCAATCTGCCTTGGATGGATACAACCCATACCTTCAAATCCAAGGGCTTTTGACTCCTGGACATTCCTTCTCAAACCATCGTTATCCGCAACATCCGAGTAAACTGAATCGATAGGCTGGATCCTGGCTGCTTTGGCCGCGTTTACGATCCTGGTCCTCGCGTATAATGATTCGCGCCCTTCGGAGGTTCTCTGAACGCCGATGTCCGAAGTGTAATCCTCAAGACCGATGGCAACAGCAACGACATCATGGCTGCTTGTTATTATTTCATAGCAGCTTTCAACACCTTTTGCACTTTCAATTATTGGCATAAGCCAGACAGGATTCTTCTGTTTTGATGATTTCCGCAGAGAACTTATCTCCTCCACAACAGCCTTGATCTCCTCTCCGCTTTCACACTTGGGCACCAGGATAAGGTTTACATTGTGAGGGATAACATACTTCAGGTCTTCAATTCCTTTTATCCCCTGGTTGATCCTCACCATCCTTTCGGCACCGCAAAAATCTACCTGGCGAAGGGCGTTCCTTACAAGGATCCTCGCTTCATCCTTCCTTTCAGGAGCGACCGAATCTTCAAGATCAAGGATGATTCCGTCAGCAGAATGAAGACCTGCATTTATCATGAGGCTTGGATTATTCCCGGGAAGATAGAGCCGGGAAAACCTGAACCTCTCTTTTTCGGTGCCATAATCAGGTAATTGTTTTTCGGGCAGGTACTGAATCTCTGACCCTGTGAGCCGGGCTATTGCGGCCTCAAGCCTGGCTGCAATGACAAATGGCAATGCGCCTGAGTCACTGACCTGCAACGTGGCGTTCTTTATTTTAAAATGCTCAAGAATTTCAAGGCATTCCGAGGTAATTGAATCGCAGTACAGGGCCTTAACCTTTGATTTAAGGTCTATTGAAATCCCGCCCGAGCTCTTTATTTCAAGCGTGATTTCACAGTCTGACCTCACCTTGGGCCCTGCATTACCGGTAGTTGTGATTTTATCCATCTGGTTTCAGGTTATCATCAGGATCGGACCTCAATGCTATCCTCGCAAAACTCTGTCAGCACACCGAATGTTGATTTCGGGTGCAGAAAAGCAATTTTTTTCCCGTCAGCTCCTTTTCTCGGAGCATTGTCTATAAGGTTGATCCCTTTTTCATTTACTTCATGCAACGCATCACCGACAGAGTCGACCGCGAAGGCGATATGGTGGACACCCTCTCCCCTCTTCTCAATGAATTTGGCAACAGGACTGGCAGCGTCGGTTGCCTCTAACAGTTCAATCTTGGTTTGCCCAATCATAAGAAAAGCAGTCTTTACTTTTTGGTCCGGAACCTCTTCAGTCTTGTAGCACTTCAATCCGAGTATCTCTTCGTAATACCTTATCGATTCAGAAAGATTGCTTACAGCTATTCCAATATGTTCAATATGCGTCGTTTTCATAATCTAAATTTCTGAAAAATAATCGGATTAAAATATGATTTTGTGCAGAGTCTCAGAAAGGAAAGTCGTCAGGCTTTTTAAGATCGGTCCGGGTATTTACTGGTTTTTTAGCAGCCTTGTGCACAGGATTGCCATTAATAAAGATTGCCTTATAAGGTGTTGTGGGGCATGCATTTTCGCAATGGCCGCATCCGATACATATCTCGTCGTTTGTTTCGGGGATGACCAGGTGCCCCATGAATGGGATCATGTGAACTGCTTTAGTCGGGCAGGCTTCCGAACAGGCGCCGCAGGCAGTATGCTCGGTATTGACAATACAGTTGTCCTTAATGAATACGGCCTTCCCTATCTGCGTAAGCTTTTTGGCCTCAAGAGCCAGGGGCATCAGCGCTCCCGTGGGGCAGATCTCCAGGCATCTTACACATTCATATGCGCAGAACCCTTTATGAAAATCCATATGCGGCTGCATCACAGACGATAGTCCATATTCCCTGAAAGAAGGTACAAGAACATTGTTCGGGCAGGCACTTACACAAAGCGAGCAGGCAGTGCAGTTTCTAACGAATTTCTCAATACTGCCTGACCCGGGCGGGCAGATTGACGAGGTCTTTTTTTCTTTTACTGTTGATGCCTTCTTCGGAACAGGAGCGGCTTTATTTTGTCCCGATATTATCCTGGTCCCGGAAAGGAACAGAATAACTGCCAGGAGGCTTTTTCTTTTTGACCTATCGGCCGGAGTTTCAGGACTTTTTGCCTTTCTAAGCGACAGTGGCCCGTATAATAAAGCTTTGTCGGGGCAGCTCTTAATGCAGTTAAAACAGTCAACGCATCTCGACAGATCGACTTCCTTGTTCATGAAATCAATGCACGAGGATTTGCATGCAACAGCACATCTTCCGCACTTTGAACACTTGTCGTTATCAAACCTGATGCGAAGAAAAGATACCTTGGAGAGCAGGCCAAGGAATGTACCAACAGGGCAGACAGTGTTGCAATACAGCCTGCCGTGCCTGAACGACATGTACCCAACCAGAGCCAGGAAAATCAATGGAATTATATATACAACAGTTCCGAACCATGGAAGCGGGGAATGTACAAATGTGTATATGTGAAATTTACCGAATACTCCTGCAAGAAGGTTGTTAAGCAGCATCACGATGGGCTTGCCGAAATATGTCATCATCCTTCCGAAAATGCTGTAAGGATCAAGCACCATCAGCAGGGCAATTCCCCAGGTAAGTGAAACAATCAGGGTAAGTGCAAGAATTGAATACCTGAGAATTGTATGGGCCCTCCTGAAACCGTATTTCCTGAATTTCTTCCTGAACATTCCTCCGACTCTGCTGAATATGTCCTGGACTATTCCGAGCGGGCAGAGGAAAGAACAATACAGCCGTCCTGATAATATGGTCAGTGCTGTCACAATAATAAAACCTGCCGCCGCTGCCCCGGCTCCAACCACCTTGTTAGCCGAAGGTATGAACTGGAGGAAGAGAATCCCCCCGGTAACTTTCTCAGGGATAAGATGGCTGATATCGAGAAACAGGGCTGCTGTAACCAGGATCACCAAAACAGAAAGCCAGGCTCGTATTTTACTGAGCAGATGTGACCTCATGAGGATTACATTTTTATCCTCTTGATATTCAGGGAATCAAGGTTCATGTTACCAATTCCCATTTTTGCCGCGATAGGAATATAATCGATCGAATTGGGGTCGAGCTTCATCATTTTTGCCGCAGCAGCATCACCGGCTACCCAGTCGGTAGTGATAATCTGGCTCTGAAGGAATGCGACATCTTCCTTTGAAACGCCCTGCGGGCCGTTCTTGGTCATCACATTATAGCAGTCTATGACGTTCAGTGCAGGTTTTCTTGAATACAGGGCATAATCGGCTATACACTGGTGAAGATCGTTCCTGTGCCAGTACCCGCGATCCCATACGACCCCCATCATCCCCTTCATGCAACCGGTCATCCTGGTGGAGTTATGGTCCTTAACGACAGGTACATTTATGAAGACATCTGTCTCGAGCAGCAGCTCGTGAATCTTGGTGGTCTTAAGAACTTTCGCTCCCTGTATTGACACCTCCTGGTAATAGCTCTCCGAGTTCCCGGGAACAATTTTTGCACCGGCATCTTTTGAGGCTTTTTCAATACCCGAACTTCTGTAACAGTTTGTCCAGTTGTCGCATGTATGGTCAAAAACATATACCTCCTTTGCACCTGCCCTGAAACAATGTTCGATGACCCTTTTTACAAGTGCCGGATTTGTATTGGCAGCATATTCCGGGGTCCTGTCCCATCCGATATTCGGTTTTACCAGTACCTTCTGGCCTTTCCTGACGAATGCTCCCATTCCTCCGAGCTCCTGGATGCCAAGGTCGAACATGGCATCGGGCTTCCCTCCCATTATTGCCACCATATCATAACCCGCTGCGGATCCGGATACATGCCAAAGCCTGTCATATCCGCCCATTCTCAGTGCAGCACCGGCAGCCAGTCCTGCACCAACAGAGTTTCTCAGAAAATCCCTTCTTTTCATTCCAGGTAATTTTAAACAGGTTAAACTTCATCGAAAAATACTCTTTTTCCTGTTACTTCACAATTTCTTCAAATAGTATCTTCACTCACTTTTTATTCTTTAACATATTTTAATTTTGCCACAAATAACTTTATCACTCAATATTTGTTTGTTTGTTGAGGAAAAGATTGGATCACTTTTTTACACCACAAAATGAAAGTACTTTATTACGACTGTTTTTCCGGCATCAGCGGTGATATGAATCTTGGTGCCATGATTGATCTGGGTATAGAGATCTCATTCCTCGAAAGTCAGCTTGAGAAGCTGAATGTAAAGGGCTGGAAGCTTGAAGTTACACGATCACAGAGGCACGGCATTGAAGGTACTCTGGTAGATGTCCGGCAGACTCATCACGATCATCATCACCGGCATCTTTCCGATATTGAGAAAATTATCAATGGCTCCTCACTCGATAAAAAAACGAAGCAATTAAGCCTCGGAATCTTCATGAAAGTTGCGGAAGCTGAGGCTCAGGTCCATGGCATACCTGTCGGCGAGGTTCATTTTCATGAAGTCGGTGCAATAGATTCAATCGTGGATATCGTCGGTGCGGCAATATGCTTCAATGCTCTGGACGTTGATGATGTGTATGTCTCCGTAGTCGAGCTGGGCGGTGGTACCGTGAAATGTGATCACGGACGGCTTCCTGTACCCGCACCCGCGACAGCTGAAATAATCAAGGGAATTCCTTCTAGAACAAACGGGGTAGGCTTTGAGGCAACCACACCTACTGGAGCCGCAATCATAGCTACTCTCGGGAAAAGATTCGACCAGCCTGCCCCGATGAAAATTCTGAGAACCGGCTATGGAATAGGGCATAAAGAAAATCCCGAAGTTCCTAATATCCTGAGGGTGTTCCTGGCCGAATCAACAGGCACAGGAGAGACCGGACATGATGCATTGCTGCTCGAATGCAACATCGATGACATGAACCCGGAAATGTACGAGTATGTCTCTGACAAGCTTTTTGCTGCAGGGGCCTCGGATGTGTTTCTTTCGAATATAATTATGAAAAAAGGGAGGCCGGGCATTGTATTGAGTATTATCTGTGAGACAGGAAAAGAGAACAGGCTCAAGGAGATAGTTTTCACTGAAACAACCACGCTGGGAATAAGAACATTGCCCTTTAAGAAAGATACTCTTGTCCGTGTCGCCGAATCGGTCGATACCGAATATGGAAAGGTTAGAATAAAAAGGTCCTTGCTCGAGGGCAAAGAGGTATCATGCAAACCTGAATCAGACGATTGTCAGAGGATAGCCAGGGAAACGGGGCTGCCCCTTAAACAAGTTTATAATACAATTACGGAAGCAATAAACAGACAGAAAAAAGTCAATGATGCATAAGAAATTAAAAAAACTCGACAATATACTTCACGGGATGGAATCCTTTGTGATTGCCTTCTCAGGGGGTGTTGACAGCACCTTCCTTGTTCACAGGGCCTCCATGCTGAAGAAAATAAAGTTCTCTGCTATAACGATCGTCACGCCCTATGTACCAAAAAAGGAAATAGAGGAAGCCATTGAATTCTGTACCGCGGCCGGGGTATCCCATTCGGTTATTGAGGTCGGCTTTCCTGAAGCGGTAAGGCATAACCCCGTTGAGAGATGTTATCTCTGCAAAAAGGAACTGTTCCAGTCAGTCAGAGATTATTCTGTTGCAAATGGATTCAAATATATCGCCGATGGTACCAACCATGACGACAGTCTGGATTTCCGTCCCGGGATAAAGGCACTCCGTGAGATGGAGGTAAGAAGCCCCCTGCAGGAGGCTGGTATGACCAAGCAGGATGTAAGGGATGCATCATCCGAAGCCGGACTTTCGACATGGGACAAGCCCTCAAATGCGTGCCTGCTCACAAGGATACCTTACAATACCCTTATCACGGATGAGGATCTTAAAAAGGTTGAGATGGCCGAGCAATACCTTTTTGAAAAAGGTTTCGTGGGAACAAGGGTCAGGATACATGGCGATGCTGCCAGGATTGAATGCATGCCGGGCTACCTGAGCAAGTTAGTCAATAACCCGGAGAGAGAACTTATCGTCGGAAACCTTAAGAAAATAGGCTTCAGATTCATATCTTTGGACCTGGAAGGTTACAGGACCGGGAGTATGAATCCTGAAAATTAATCAGACATGACGAGAAAAGAGCTTGAAAAAATTCTTGAGGATGTCAGATCGGGACAAAAAAGTGTCGAAGCAGCAGCCGATGATCTAAAATATTTTCCTTACAGCGACCTGGGGTTTGCCAAAATAGACACACAGCGCGAAATCAGAACAGGGTTTCCCGAGATAATTTACTGTGCGGGCAAAAGCGTGGAGCATGTTGAGAAGATTTTTCTTGCTATGGCTGAGAAGCAGAATAATATTTTCGGTACAAGGGCCACTGAGGAAATGTACAGAGGGGTATTAAAGATCATCCCCGATGCCGTATGGTACCCCGAGGCAAGGATAATAAGCGTCAGAAGAAAGGAAACTGAAATGCCTGAAACTTATATAGGCATTATTACTGCAGGAACATCAGACATACCTGTTGCAGAGGAGGCTGCTGTAACCGCGGAACTCCTCGGGAACCATGTTGCAAGAATATTTGATGTTGGTGTTGCCGGTATTCACAGGCTTGTTGACCGGCTCCCGGAGATAAGGAACTTCAGGGTGGTAATCGTTATTGCCGGTATGGAAGGTGCGCTGGCAAGCGTCGTAGGCGGGCTCGTTGATAAACCTGTAATTGCCGTACCCACAAGCGTTGGATACGGTGCCAATTTCGGGGGCATTTCGGCCCTGCTGGCCATGCTCACGAGCTGTTCTTCAGGAGTGACTGTTGTCAATATTGATAACGGGTTCGGTGCCGGCTTCTCAGCGAGCATGATAAACCATATGAAATGATTGTTCCTGTATGCTTCTCTCCTATGCATACTTTCCGCCTGTCAGCTATGTATCGCTCATCCTGAAGGCAGGTTCGGTCACGATTGAAGACAAGGAAACTTTTGTCAAGCAGACCTACAGGAACCGGTTCAGAATCTATTCTGCAAACGGACCACTTTCACTCTCCGTTCCTGTGCATGAAGGATCTTTCAGGAAAGTACCGGTTAACCGGGTCAGGATTGATTACACGAAGAGGTGGCAGCCAGTTCATCTTGGCGCGATTGAATCATCATACCGTTCGGCACCCTACTTTGAATATTACATCGACACGGTAAGAAGCATTTACGATCAGAAAACGGAGTTTTTGGCCAGTCTCGACCTTGCAACGCTGCAAATTGTCATGGACGCACTGAAAATCAACGTCCCCGTAAACCTTACAGGTGAATATGTCCCTGAGGGTCCGGATGAAGATTTCAGGTATCTGATCTCACCAAAAAAAACAGGTATCAGTGAAAATTCAATCTTTGAACCTTATCCCCAGCCATTCAGCGGGAGATATGGTTTTATAGCCGATCTGAGCATCCTGGACCTTATGTTCTGCATGGGACCCGGCTCATTGGGCATCCTGGAAAAGACTGTGGTCAGGACATAAAAAGAATGCCGCAAAACAACCTCTTTCCCGGCCCTGTCCGACCATGAATCTCCTTCCAGGGAGATGGGTGGAAAAAAGGGTATTGCGACACTCTCTATAGTAAACGAAGTCAGAATTTCATACCAATTGTCAGGGTAAATGTATTTTTTGTTGTTGAGAGAGTTGCAACTGCCCCTGCTCCATCGTACAGGTAATAATTGTCCTTCGAGGAGAAAAGAGTGCAATATGCGGCATCGATATAATAATTGTTCTTGTGGTAACCTATTCCACCTGAAAGTGAATTATAGCTGTATTTCTGTGAACTGAGGTCGCTGCTTACCGTATTTCCATAGAGCCCGTACCCGCCTCTCAGGTAGAGAGAACCCAGCCTGAATTCAGCACCTAACCGAAGGTTATTAGCTGCCTTCAGAAAGGTTTTAATATCGGTATTTTCAGCGGCAAAATCATACCCGTCCGAACCATCCCTGAATCTTGCCTTGGTGTAATCGACACGTTCATAATCGACACTTACAATAGCCAGCTTGCCGACCTGAACGGATGCACCGACAAGGAGCCTGGACGGTGTGGTAAGGGTATAATCATACTTCATTGTTTCATTTGAGGATGAGTATTTTAACAGGTCATCAAATGTTGAGGAGATATTGTCATAGAAGGTATAATGCATCCTGTATATGGTTGGGGTATGGTATGCAATTCCTATCCTGAGCATATCGATCGGCCTTATGATTGCACCTATTTTAAGCGAATATCCGGTTCCATACTCATCAAAGTGATTAGTGTATGAAAAATTCTTGAAATCGTCAATTACATTATTTATATCGCTTTCGGAATGTTCATAATGCCCCGTGTACCTGATATTTGTAATTCCAAGCGTTGCGCCAAGGAACAGCTTGTTCCCGAAATTGGCACCGACCGATATTGCATGCTCTCCCTTGTACCCGTCATTTGCAACAACCCTGCTTATCTGCTGGCCATAAACCGATTTCGTCGAATCGCCGTAATGTGAAAAGACAGTACCATAGCTTGCTCCCGCACTGTTCCTGAGAGTATCGATAAGCCAGGTATCAAAGGCGATCCCTGCTGCTCCTGTCAGGTCGGTATAGTAGGTATCCTTTGATTTGCGTGCCCAGTAATCAGCCATTGAACTGCTGTCGCTAATCCCCCTTACGGTCATATTCTCGTTATAGAGATTCATCTGGTTGTAGGAATAAGCAATATTAAGGTTAACTAAACCGGATGAACCCTCGTGGGATATCAGCGATCCCACAATTCCAATCTGTGGCAGGTTAAAAGTGTACCTGTAATCGTTCTCCTTGTTTCCGTTGAAAGCAGTTGAGGTATTATTGAAGTTAAGCTGAGGGCTGAAGGATATTTCCAGCGATCTGAACATTCCTGTTCCAGCCGGATTTATGCTTATTGCCGAAAGGTCGGCTCCCAGTGAGGTGAAAGCATTTCCCATTGAAATGGACCTGGCCGTTCCACCATAGAAATTCTGTGAATACCTGAGAGCGTCGATATAGTTTTGTGAATAAGCCCCTGCTGTCGCAACCAGGACCGTAATCGTTATTAAAATTAGCCTTTTCATATTTAGCATTTTTGTAAAGTACACCCTGTCATTCCTTGCGAAATGTAAATTAGTCAATGAAATATCTGTCTGTTTTACCTTCTCGATCCGCCTGACCTTCCGCTACCTGATGAGCCGCCTCCGGAGTAGCTACGCGATGAAGAACCGCCGCTGAAAGAAGATCCTCCGCCCGATCTGGAACTGCTCCCGGAGTAACTTCCTGACCTGCTGTTTGAACTGCCGGACCTTCCTTCAAAGCTGCTTCGTGACGGAACTGAATATGATCCTGAGCGTGAAGGGGTGGTGGCACGGTAACGCGACTGACCGGAAGAATATGAGTTGCCGCTCCTGTAGTTCTGTGTCGATGGGTTGGTATAATTGCTGCCCGAACGGTTCACTCCCTGGGTATTGGGAGATGAAGTCCTGCTGTTATTGTATGATGGTCTTTCGCTCATCCTTGGATTTGAATAGCTAGGCGTATAAGTTCTGTTTGCCGACCTGTATCCCGGCCTTGATGTATTCGAATTACCCATGGTAGAATTATCTCTCCTGGTTCCCATGGTGGAACCTGAACTCCTTGAAGCTGATCCGTATGGCTGGTTCGAATAAACTGTACCGCTTCTCCTGTTATTTACAGGTGAATTTGATAATGAGCCTGACGTCGTGCGCCTTGAGCTGTTTATCTGGTTGTAATTGCCAGTAAGGGACGATTTATGCGAAGGATCAGATGCCCTGCGGTTAGTGGTGAGAGAGGAATAACCGTCGCGCCTTCCGGTCCTAAGACTGTAGTCATTGCCGTACCTGTAGTAGCTGTTGTAAGGATAATAACTGTACATTCCGTAGTAAGGCCAGTACCCACCATATCCGAAACCAAAACCGAGGTTCATGCCGAACGACCACATGCCCCCGTAATACCCGCCGTAGAAGCCGCTGTAGAACGGATCGTACATGCCTCCCCAATAGTATGGATTATATGAATAATAAGGATAACCGGAACCGTAATAATAGTCTCTCCAGTAAGGATAGAAATAATTGTCATTAAACCTGTAAAGCCTGTTTGCATAAGACTCGTCTGCGTATTCAAACGGGCTGTTATCCTTACTGAAGTACTGTGCATTGTCAATATCTACTTCATTATTGTAGTTATCTGCAAAGAGAGTATCAGCAGAGTATTTATTGTCAAAATTCTGGTTCGTTTTCACCTGCTGGTCGCTGTTGAAGGTTGCACTGGGTTCAACCTGGTTGGCAACAGGCTTATCAGATGAAGAATAATAAAGATCATCATATTCGCTGTTCATATGGAACCCTGTTGTAGCACAGGATGCTGTCAGGAACACGATGCCTGCCGATATGTAACTAAGTGTTTTCATTTTTTAACCTCCCCTTGGTTTTTTAATGAAGAACAAATATTATACCAAAAATCCACAATTCGTGATAAACTTATCATTTGTAAACAAATTTAACATTATTGCCTCCTGGTCTTGTCCGTGGCACTTTCAGTACTTTTCGATTTTTCAGATTTGGATTTGTTCACCGAAGTCGCAGGTTTACTTGTTGTTCCATTGTTCCTCTGGGTCCCGGTCCTGAGACCTGAAGGCCTTGTGGTGGTCGTCTGTCTTTCTGAACCCTGTGAGTTTCGGGTTGCATTACTCCTGTTCCCTGTATTCCCGCTTCTTATACCGCTAAAGTTGAATATTCCTCTCCTCCCTGAATTCTGGCTGTTCTGATTGTCTGGTGTTCCGTATGTTGTTTTCAGTCTCTGTCGTTCCTGGTTATTGCCACCGGAAATATTCTGGTTCCGTGAATTTCCATTTCTCCCCTGTGAATTATTATCATTGGTATTACTGATGTTATTGCCATTATTGACATTACCCTGGTTTCCCTGGTTTCCCTGGTTTCCCTGGTTTCCCTGGTTTCCCTGGTTTCCCTGGTTTCCCTGGTTTCCCTGGTTTCCCTGGTTCCCCTGGTTTCCCTGGTTTCCCTGGTTCCCCTGGTTTCCCTGGTTCCCCTGGTTCCCCTGGTTCCCATGGTTCTCATGGTTCTCATGGTTTCCCTGGTTTCCCTGATTCTCATGATTTCCCTGGTTGCCCTGGTTCTCATGATTTCCCAGGTTCCCCAGGTTGTTTCTCCTGTTGCTGTTGTCGGAGCTTCCCGGATCTGCATTAATCTGATTGCCCCTGCTGCCCGGGTTTGTTGATGATCCTCCGTTTGAAGGGTTATCATTCCTGCGGGTTTCACCAAGATGAAGCCCGTTATCTGACTTATCCCTGTTATTTACGTTTCCATTGTTTCCCTGGCCCGGGACACCCTGGTTTCCGCCCCTCCTGTTAATGTTGTTTCCACCCTGGTTGTTGTTATTTCCCGGGTTCCCATTATTGTTATAATTGTTGTTGTAATTATTTACCGTATTGTTATTATTGTAGTAGTTATTAACGTTGATATTTCCCTGTTCCCTTGGGGGATTTCTCCTGAACGAGTTGAAGTTATCGTGACCGTTAAAGTAATTATACCTGTTATATACATTTTCGTAGTAGTGTCCTCCGGCCGGTCTGGTCCAGCCTCCCCCCGACCACCATCTTCCGACATTTATATTTATGATCAAGGGTGAGTAGCTCCCATAGTAGTATGTGCTGTTTCCCCAGTAATATGAACCAGAAAAATATGGATCAGCGGACCAGTAATAACTTCTGAGTATCGGGTAGTTATTCCCATAATTCACGCAAAATCCACCTCCTGTTCCATAGATGCTTGTTCCCCAGGTATATGGCTGATAGCTGTACCAGTAGGTATCAGTAAACACCGGAGAATAATAGGCAAATGATGAATAGGACCTGTGGAACCTGTTGATTCTCGAGGAATAGAAAAAATCGTAATGGCTGTCGAACCTGTTCTCCCCGGGTCCGTTCCGGAAGTCCCTTGCACCTTCAACCTGAGCCTTTGCTGAAAGTCCCGATAGCAACGCCGCGCTTATCAGAATGATATTTAGTTTTGCTTTCATGACTCACCTCCGGGTTTTTTAAATTATAGTTTTTGTCTATTTTTGCGCATCTAAGTTAATCATTACAAATAAAACAAATACTATACCAAACGAAATGGCGAAGTTTTTGACAAACAGGGACGAAAATTATGCACAATGGTACAACGACCTGGTAATCAAGGCTGATATGGCTGAGAACTCAGCTGTCAGGGGGTGCATGGTTATTAAGCCTCACGGCTATGCCCTATGGGAGAAAATCCAGTCAGGTCTTGACAGGTTATTCAAGGAAACAGGACATGTGAACGCATATTTTCCACTCTTCATTCCGAAGTCATTTTTCAGCCGTGAAGCTGCTCATGTTGAAGGCTTTGCAAAGGAATGTGCTGTTGTAACCCATTACAGGCTAAAGAATGACCCCGACGGCAAGGGCATTATTGTAGACGAAGATGCAAAGCTGGAGGAAGAGCTGATCATCAGGCCCACATCAGAAACCATTATCTGGAATTCATACAAGAACTGGATCCAGTCTTACCGCGATCTCCCGCTGCTGATAAACCAGTGGGCCAATGTCGTGAGGTGGGAAATGAGAACCCGTCTGTTTATCAGGACTGCCGAGTTTCTGTGGCAGGAGGGTCACACGGCACATGCCACGGCTGAAGAAGCCATCGAGGAGACAAACAGGATATTGAACCTTTATGCGGGTTTTGTCGAGGATTATATGGCTATTCCTGTAATTAAGGGTTACAAGACTGAAAATGAAAGGTTCGCCGGTGCGATAGATACCTATACCATAGAAGCACTAATGCAGGATGGGAAAGCCCTTCAGGCCGGGACAAGCCATTTCCTGGGACAAAATTTCGCGAAGGCGTTTGATGTCACATTCACCGATAAAACAGGAAAGCTGGATTATGTCTGGGCAACATCATGGGGTGTTACCACGCGTCTGATCGGTGCGCTGATAATGGTTCATTCTGATAATAGCGGTCTTGTCCTTCCACCAAGGCTCGCACCTCTGCAGGTTGTTATAGTACCTATTTATAAAAGTGAAGATCAGCTAAATACCATATCGGCGGAAGCAAAAAAGATTAAAGCTTCACTTGAATCGGAAGGAATAACGGTTAAGTACGACGACAGGGATACGCATAAACCCGGCTGGAAATTCGCCGACTATGAACTCAAGGGCGTTCCGGTAAGGCTCGTGCTTGGCCCACGCGACATTGAGAACAAGACAGTCGAGATTTGCAGGAGGGACACTCTTGAGAAGTCGACAAGGAGCACAGAAGGTCTGACCGGTCACATCGTTTCGCTTCTCGGGGATATACAGTCGAACATGCTTGTCAGGGCCCGCCGTTTCAGGGATGAGAATACTTTTAAAGTTGACAGCTGGAACGACTTCAAGGCAGTGCTTGACGACCAGGGAGGCTTTATCCTGGCCCACTGGGATGGTACGGTCGAGACTGAGAACAGGATAAAGGAGGAGACTAAAGCCACCATAAGGTGTATTCCTCTTGATGCACCTGAAGAGGAAGGTAAATGTGTTTATTCAGGAAAACCTTCAAGGAGAAGAGTTTTGTTTGCACGGTCATACTAAAAGAGGGTATCGGCAGTTTATGTAAATAATGCCGGCGCGGGGTCCGGTTTTATTTGTCAGTAATAATTATTACATTAGATGCCCTAACCAATCCTGCTGAAAGATGACTGATGCTGAGGATAAAAAGCAAAATATCACCACCACCCTCAAGGATAAATCCCTCCTGAAACAAAAGGTTTATGACAACACCCTTCATTCCTTTGGAATTGTAAAGGAGATTCTGAAAAACCTGTCGAAGGATCTTAACCTGAATATAACAGGGGCCGATCCCAGGATCAAGCTTGAATATACCGACAGGAGCAGTTTTGATGCACAGATTAAAGTTGCAGGTGATATTCTACTCTTCAGCATGCACTCGAACATCTTCCAGTTCGACCGCGAGCACCCGGCATGGAAGACACCATATATCCAGAAAAATAAGTACAATGCCTATTCTGGGATCATCAACATCTACAACTTTCTTGCCGATTCTTTCAAGTATTCCAGGCTTGATGATCTGGGCTACCTGATTGCAAGGATATTCATTAACCACGAAAACCAGTACTTTGTTGAAGGAAAGAGACAGATGGGAATGCTTTTCACGAACTACGGAAGCGAGGAGATTGGCAGGGATTCACTACAGAACATAATCCTCACCGCGATCCAGTACGCGCTGGAATTTGATCTGCTCGTCCCCCCGTATGACACGGTTAAGATAGCCACTGTGGGCCAGGCTGAAGCTAAGATTCAGCATTCTAAGGGTATTACCGGCAAAAGACTTGGCTTCCAGTTTAACTCCGATGATGTGCTCATTTCCAATTCGAATAACACCTGATGATATCATGCGGTGATATGAATAGAAAGATGATCAGGTTCTCTATTTTCCTGGTCATTTCTGTTTATTCACAGAGCCTTCTCTCTCAGCAACAGGTTCACCACGACAGGGCAGCAACGGGTTCTCCGGGATCATTCACCAGGGTTTCATACAAGGAATTTTTCACACCTGTCGATACGGTCATCAATATTCCCTTATCTCTCCTGAGAAAGCATATCCTGCCCGATCTGAAAGCAGGAACTTTTTACGACTCCATCAAATCAAGGGCATCAAAAAAATTCTTTACCAGGGCACTCCTGGACCTTGTAATAGTGAATCCCGATTCTCTGACTCTTAAAAGATTCACATTAAGAAGCGAGGAGAGATACAATGCCTTCAGGGGCATAAAAATCAGGAAGATAACTATCGAAAGGCTGAATGTATTCGGTACTGATGTGTACAACCCTTCCGCATCCTACAAGCCGGCAAAGCTTGAGAAATTCCTGAACGACACTCATGTCAACACGAACGAAAAGATCATCAGGAAAAACCTGATCTTCAACGAAGGGGATACAATTTCCCCGCTCAAGCTCTCTGACAATGAAAGGATTCTGAGGCAGTTGCCTTTTATTGATGATGCAAGGATATTAGTTGTTCCTGTTTCCCCCGAAGAGGCCGACATTGTTGTAATCACAAGGGATGTTTATTCTATCGGCGCCCAGTATCACCTGAAAAACAAGTCGAAAGGTACATTTTACTTTTTCGATGACAACATCCTCGGAAGCGGGCATGAGCTTGAACTGCAGGTTCCGTACTCAAACAAAAATCCGGAATCTCCCGGACTGGGACTTACCTACTATCTTAACAACATCAGGAAATCATTCGTAAACCTCACATTCTCCTACTTTACCGGCCTTGGAAAGACATCTGTCGGAGTTTCTGCTATCAGGACACTGGTCAGCTCGGAAACAAAATATGCAGGCGGGATAATTATAAACCAGGTATATACCGACGAAAACCTTGATACACTTCCAATTCCTGCCCCTCTGCATTATAATTACCAGGATTACTGGTTACTCAGGTCGTTCATGGTTAACCGCGAAAAGGTCCAGCGCATAATCGGAGGAATAAGGTTTATTAACGACAATATATTCGAAAGACCCGATATCGGACCCGACTCCTACTATGCACTCCAGAAAAAGGCACTCCTTCTCGGATCGCTTACATTTTCGCAGCAGAAATTCTTCAAGACAAATCTAATATACAGCTACGGGAGGGCGGAAGATCTGCCATACGGGGGTATGTTCAGGCTCACGGGAGGAATAGAAAGAAACGAATTCAAGAACAGGGCCTACCTCTCGGCCGATGGTGCCATCGGCGGTTCTGTCCCGAGTCTTGGCTATTTTCAGTACTCAGCAGCACTTGGTGGTTTCCTGAGGGACGGCAAACCCGAACAGGGTGTACTTGTCTCAAATTTGCTTTATGTTTCAAACCTGTACCTCGCCGGAAGCTGCCGGATAAGGAATTTTGCCAGGGTAAGCTTCACCAGGGGTTTCGCCCGTTATACCGATGAAAGGATCGGGATACTACATCAAAACGGGTTCTCAGGTTATTACAACGATTCGTTGCGCCTGGGCCAGAGAATGATGCTGAGCCTCGAATCGGCAATCTTCACCCCCTGGAATTACATGGGTTTCAGGTTCGCCGTATTCGGGTTCACCGACATTGCTTTCATGGCAGGGACCAGCCAGGTTATCAGCAGAGGGGTTTTCCTCTCGGCCCTTGGTGTGGGCCTGAGAATAAGAAATGACAACCTTGTTTTTAACACTTTCCAGTTCAGAATCGGTTTCTTTCCTTTTGCCCCGGAATATTCAAGGGAGAACCACTTCCTTGTTTCGGGGGAACAGCTGCTCAGGCCACCCACTTTTGTACCCGGTCCGCCGGCAACAATACCTTACAGGTAATGAACAAAACGTTCCGTTAAGTGTTTCACAGGTAACACAGATATAACAGGTAATCATAATAATTTTTAAAAATCAGAATCATGGCAGTATTAGTAGGAAAAAAAGCACCCTCATTTTCAGCACCCGCAGTGATTAATGGCGGAGAGATCACCGAAAACTTCAGCCTTGACCGGTACATCGGGAAAAAATATGTTGTTTTCTTCTTCTACCCCGCTGACTTCACTTTCGTATGCCCGACCGAACTTATCGCCTTCCAGGATAAGATCAGGGAGTTTGATTCGAGAGGAGTGGCAGTGGTAGGATGCTCGGTTGACTCCCATTTCTCGCATTGGAAATGGCTGCAGACAGAACCAAGGGATGGTGGTATCAAAGGAGTCAGGTATCCTGTTGTTTCTGATCTGGCTAAAACTATATCAGAAAATTATGATGTTCTTGCAGGAAGCTATGAATACTCAGAATCAGGCGAAGTTCAGTTCAATGGCTCTCCCATGGCATACAGGGGACTTTTCCTGATAGACAAGGAAGGCATTGTGAGGCACCAGACAGTCAACGACATGCCTCTGGGGCGCAGCATTGCTGAAACGCTCAGGATGGTTGACGCACTGCAGTTCTTCGAGCAGAATGGTGAAGTTTGTCCCGCCGACTGGCACAAGGGAGATAAAGCAATGAAAGCTACCCAGGAAGGTGTTTCGGAATACCTTTCCGGGAAATAATAAACTTCTTAATACCTTGAAAAGGTATCCGCGGGTCGGATACCTTTTTTATTTTTGCAGTGAATAAGAGATGAAAGAGGAGTTTACACGATACCTGGAGGATAATTGTTTGGCCGGTCCATCCTCGAGAATACTGCTTGCAGTAAGCGGCGGGATCGACTCTATGGTAATGGCGCATCTCTTCCTGGAATCAGGTTTTAAAGCGGGAATTGCCCATTGCAATTTTAACCTCAGGGGAGAGGAATCGGACGGGGATGAAGAATTTGTAAAAACGTTTGCTGAAAAAATGAACGTCCCATTCTTCAAAATAAGGTTCGACACCCAGGGTTTTGCAGCGGAAAAAGGCATTTCAATCCAGATGGCAGCCAGGGATCTCCGTTACAGGTGGTTCGAGGAAGTGAGGGTTGAAAACAACTATGATTTTATTTCACTTGCCCATAACCAGAACGACAATACGGAGACATTTTTGATCAATCTCACAAGGGGAACCGGCATTGCGGGCCTTACCGGCATGAGGCCTGCACACAAACATCTTATCAGGCCCCTGCTCTTTGCCACAAGAAACGCGATTGCAGCCTATGCCTCTGAAAACTCCGTTCCCTTTCGTGAGGACCGTACAAATGCTGATACAAAATATACGAGGAATAAGATCAGGCACAGGATTTTACCTGTCTTCAGGGAGATAAACCCTTCTTTCGACAACACTGTTGCCGAAACAGCGGAAAGGCTGGCTCAGGTAAATGAGATAATTTCAGCATTCCTGGAACCCCTTAAGGAAAGGATAGTTACCAGGAAAGATGGTCTGACAGCCTTCAGGACTACGGATATTCCCCGGGGTCCTTATGCCAGAACTATCCTCTTCGAGCTTTTCAGGCCTTACGGTCTGAGTGCCGGACAGGCAGGGGAACTCGAAAAGCTGGCCATGGGAAGGAGCGGCGGACAGCTGTTTACCGGTGACTGGAGGTTGGTAAAAAACAGGAATGAAATCATTGTTGTCCCGAGGCAGGAGTCATCCGCGAGCTATTATGAGGTACAATCGGCAGAGGATCTGAAGAACATAGGTTGGGTAACCGGCGCGAAAATTTTCAGAAAGGATCATGACTTTACTATTCCCTCATCAGAAAAAATTGCTTCACTCGACAGCGATAAGATAGTATGGCCTGTTATTATCAGGTCACCTCACGCTGGGGACAGCTTTTTCCCTCTCGGAATGAAATCGAAAAAGAAACTCAGCGACTATTTCATCGACAGGAAGTATTCCATTCCCGAGAAGGAAAAAAAGCTTGTACTCGAATCAGCTGGTAAAATCGCCTGGATTATCGGCGACAGGATAGACAACAGGTTTAAGATTTCGGGCAGTACCCGGAATGTCCTGAGAATTGAGGTAAAGGATTAATCTTAATGAAGCACCATAAGGAGCTATCTTCTCCGCTTTTCGTTTTTGACTTTTAATTGTTCACCCGCCTATTTAATCCCCTGTCAATCAGTGCAAGGTCGGCAAGCGCAACAGAAACTGCAGCCTCTATTATGACCGGGATTCTCAGGGCGATGCAGGTATCATGCCGTCCCTCCACATTTAGGGTCGTCATCTCCCTCTTTTCAAAATCAAATGTCCTTTGTTCCCTGCCGATAGACGATGTGGGTTTTACGGCAACCCTTAAGATAAGCTCATTACCGTTGGTTATACCTCCGTTTATCCCTCCTGAATTGTTGGTAAGTGTTCGCCCCTCTCCATCGCCGAAGGGATCATTATGATCCGAACCGCGCATCGAAGATGCCCTGAAGCCGGCTCCGAATTCGATCCCTTTTATTGCCGGGACTGAAAAGACAGCCTGGCTGATTGCAGATTCGGCTGAATAAAAGAACGGCTCTCCCAGCCCCTTCGAAGGGTCAGAAACACGGCATTCAATTATGCCACCTATGCTGTCGCCGGCTTCCATAGCCTGGCTGACTGCCTTTTCAATATCGGCCGATCCTCCCGCTTCAACCAGGGATGCATTTACAGATGATGGGGAAAGTATCTTCTTGGCAATAACCCCTGCCGCAACAAGTCCCCACGTAATCCTCCCTGAGAAATGCCCACCGCCTCTGAGGTCGGTGTATCCCGAATACTTGAACAATGCTGTATAATCTGCGTGTCCGGGGCGCGGTACATACCTGTTACGTTCGTAGGATGCGGAATCGACATTTGTATTCCTCGCGATTATGGTAACCGGGGCACCTGTTGTTTTACCATAGTAAATTCCGCTCAGGATTTCGGGTATATCACCTTCCTTCCTTGGTGTTGTGCCTTTCCGCCCGCTTCTCCTCCGTTCAAGATCGGCTAAAAAATCTTCGGGAGAAACATCGATGCCCGGGGGACATCCGTCTATCACGACACCGATAGCTTCCCCGTGTGACTCACCGAAAAGTGATATCCTGAATATTCTACCGAATGTATTCATAATGTGTTAATTAGAAATTACTACTTTCCCTCCAAGCTTCCTGAAATCATCGACAAAGCCCGGGTATGACTTGTTAATGCATTCCATTCCCTCAACTATTACCTCCGAATCGCATAGCACCGCAGATGATGCAAGAGCCATGGCAATCCTGTGATCATTATGAGAACAGGCTTTTCCTCCTTTCAGCCTTTCTACACCCTCAATTTCTATCCTGTTTCCAAAGTTCCTGATTTTTCCTCCGATCCTTCCAAGGCTTTCTTCAAGTGTCCTGCCCCTGTCGCTTTCTTTGGCCAGTAATCGTTCAGTTCCGGTGAGAACGGACCTGCCTTTACACCCCATTGCCAGTACTGCAAGAGGTGGTGCAAGGTCGGGGCAATCTGAAAGATTGAATTCAAATGCCCTCAAGCTGCTTTTTTCCACAATTATTGATTCTTCCAGGAGGTGAACATTTGCTCCCGCCAGTTCAAGTGCATTCAACACAGCCCTGTCGGCCTGGGTTGAACCGGTAAGAAGCCCGCTTACTTCTGCCTTTCCTCCGATCGCACCCGTAACCAGCAGGAATGCACCTCCCGACCAGTCGCCTTCCACGCTGAACCTCCCCGCCTTATATTCCTGGTTACCACCAATTATAAAGCTGGAATAATTGTCATTGACAACTTTTATACCGAATTCCTCAAGAATACCCAGGGTCAGGTCAATATAAGGTTTACTGGCCAGGTTGATTACCGAAAGAACGCTGTCTCGCTCCGCGCAGGGCAGGGCCATCAGGAGACCGGTAATAAACTGCGAGCTCACAGATCCGTCGGCGGTAATCTTACCACCCCTTACCGGCCCCGTGACTGATACCGGAAGATAGCCCTTATTTGTAACTACGCTGACGCCAAGATCTGCCAGGGGCTTTTCTATCATGCCCAACGGGCGTTTTAATACTGATCCCCTGCCATTAATTACCACAGTGCCGTTATGCAATGCTGCAATCGGTGTGAACATCCGTGCCGACAATCCCGATTCACCGCATGAAACTTCCCCTGAAATTGGATTGAACCCGCCTTTTATGGTAACGTTTGTCCCCCGTATGTTTATGCCCGCACCGAGGGACCGTGCAATTGACAATGCTGCCATGATGTCATCACAGAACGATGATACGGAGATCACCGATTCACCCCTGGCCAGAAGTGCTGCAGCAACATATCTCTGCATCGCGCTCTTTGAAGCCGGTGCAACGACCTTCCCGTCAATCTCCCCTGCTGAAACCTTTGCAGTCATCTATGCAACATATTGTTTATAATAATCCACAAGCTGCTTCACGTCTATCTCCCTGATCTCAGAACTACCAGGTTTGCTGACGAGTACGAACGAAACATTTCTTCCTTTTCTCTTTTTATCGCTCACGAGGTATTTCTCAACCATCCCCGGCGGGATAAAATTACCAGTAAGCAACCGGTAACTTTTCAGAATATCATAAATGAAGTTATATCCTGCATCATCCAAAATTCCCTCCTTCCTTGAAATATCAAGTGCAACAGCCATTCCTGAGGCTACGGCGATGCCATGCTTTTCTCCGGATACTGCCTCTATGACATGGCCGAATGTGTGACCGAAATTCAGGATCTTGCGCTCGCCGGCTTCCCTCTCGTCCCTTGAAACAACCTCTGCCTTGAGTCTTACCGATTCATAAACCAGGTTCTCGAGAATCCACGGCATCCGATCCAGGACGGCATCATGCTCAGTTATCAGAAGTTCCAGTAAAGGCCGGCTGAGAATGGCTCCCATCTTGATAACTTCAGCAAGACCCGACAGGAACTCATCCTCCGGAAGGGTCCTTAGCATCGACGGATCGCATATGACGAATTCAGGCTGGCTGAAAACACCTAAAATATTCTTCACCCCTCTAAGGTTGACCCCGTTCTTTCCGCCTATGCTTGCATCTACCTGTGAAAGCAGTGAAGATGAAACAAATCCCGACCTTATGCCCCTCATATAAATTGATGCGAGGAATCCAGCTATGTCACATACGACTCCGCCTCCTATTGCCAGGATAAATCCGTCGCGGCCAAGTCCGGTCTCAAGAAGCCTTGAGGCAAGTTCCTCAACCGTTGCAAAATTTTTTCCTTTTTCTCCCGGTGCGACCGTTATAACGGGAAATGGTCCGAAATCCTTTCCATATATACCAGCGACATTCTCATCGGCAATTATGATCGTCTTGCCGCGGGGGGCGCGTAGAAAAGCATCTGTCCATTTACCCCCGATAAGTATTTCGGAATTCTGTTTTCCGGTATTGATTGTTATTCTCTTCAAGCTTAATGAATAAGGTCTTAAAGATAGAAAATCTGATGCCTTTACGTTAGCCTGGCAATGAAAATTAAACGAAGGAAGCCTTTTTACTTGTGTTTCATAAACACACGGAGTGATAAAAATATTACCTTTCATCCCTAAACGAACCTGATGCAGCTCAAGGAGAGATATAAAAAGGTAATTGATTACTTCCTGAAAAATGTACCGGAACCTGAGACGGAGCTTGAGTACACCGATCCTTTTGAGCTGGTGGTTGCCGTGATACTTTCAGCACAGTGCACCGATAAACGGGTGAACATGATAACTCCTGGCCTGCTCAGGGCATTTCCAGATGTGTATGCGATGTCGAAAGCGGGACCGGATGATATTTTCCCTTATATCAGTTCGTGCACCTATCCAAACAATAAGGCCAGGCACCTGGCAGGTATGGCCAGAATGCTTGTTGAAAGGTTCAACGGGAAAGTCCCGGATGAACCCGGTAAGCTTATGCAGCTGCCCGGCGTTGGCAGAAAGACAGCGAATGTGGTGGCTTCGGTTATCTATCGTAAACCGGTAATGGCAGTCGACACGCATGTTTTCAGGGTTTCAAAAAGGATCGGCCTTGCACCGGGGGCAAAAACACCTTACGATGCAGAAAAAATGCTGTCGGCAGGAATACCGCTTAATCTCATGCATAACGCTCACCACTGGCTGATACTTCACGGAAGGTACATCTGCAAGGCCCGCAGACCGCTGTGTGAAGAATGTGGTATTAAGGATTATTGTGCCTGGTATAAAAAAGAAAAGAATAAAAATATATAAAATTTATCCGGGAAATTTTGAAACATACCAGGCAGTATTAAAGTATAACCTGCAATTATTAAATTTGTTAAAGCTGAAATATCCAGATCTATGGCTGGCATCGGGGAAAAATCAGAACTGTTCAGGTTTTTGAAGAAAGGGAAAAAAGAGGAGCCTCATGGCACGCATAAAATGGGCGATGATGACTTCTTCTCTATGGAAATGGCGAGCATAGCCTTTCACAAGGCTCCTCAGCTGATGGCAATAACACACAGGCACTCGGGGGAATATCTCGATGTGAATGAATCTTTCCTTTCCACCCTGGGATACAGCAAGAAGGAGATCATTGGACTGACGCCCAACGACATACAGGTCTTCGCTGATATAGATGACTCTAACAAGTACATAAGACTTCTTTCAAAATTCAGCAAGGTATCTGATTTCCCGGTTAACCTCCGGATGAAAAACGGAGAGAAGCGTCCTTTTCTTTTTTCAGCCGAGACCATCATGCAGGGTGATGAGCTTTTCCTGCTTACGATTTATAATGCCATAGATTCGCTGACGGAAAAAAACATAAAGACCCGTACAGAAACAATCCTTAATGAGATATTCGAAACAATAAGCAGCTATCTGATTCTTATAACAATCTCAGCCGACAAAAAATACCTCATTCGCGATATTAACAGCAAAGCGGAAGATATTGAATCACTTACCAGGCTGGATGTGATTGAAAGGTCAATTGAAGAAACACCTCTTGGGAAAAAAACAAAGCTGAAGGAGTTGCTGAATCATATCAGGATAACAGGGGAACCTCACAAACTTGCAGCATCGGAAACAGGCGATGATTCTGAGGGATATTACATGGGTTTCCTTCTTTCAAACCGTGATATAATTATCACCTGGGAACAGGGAAAGTCAGTTAATGCGAACACCGGGTACTCCCAGGCAGGCTCATCAGTTTCCAGGAAGAACAGGTCACTTATCCCTGAAATGATGTTCGAGATAAATCTTGAGGGAAAGGTTTTAAATGCAAACTCAGAAGGCCTTAAATATTTCGGTTTCAGCGAATCGGACCTGAAAAAAGGATTGAACATTGCAGAGATTTTCCCGCCTGAAGAGCTGAGAAAGGCCTACGATAACATGAAATCCATCAACTATTCGAGGCAGAATATAAACAATGAATATATAGCTAAGAGAAAGGATGGGGCCCTTATCCCTATAATGACTCACACATTTGGCATCTTCAGCGGAGATAAGGTTACAGGCTTCAGGGGCATTGTCACCGAAATTTCAGAACTGAAAAGGGATGAAGAGCAGATAATACGGGAAAAAGCATTCCTTGAGCATCTCGTCGACTCCACCCCTCAGGCAATTGTCATAACGGATATCCCTGGCAAGATAACTTTGATTAACAAGGAGTTCTCTAATCTTTTCGGTTATTCCTACGAGGAAGCGATAGGCAAATATATCGACGACCTTATTGTTCCCGAAGAGTTATGGGAGGAATCACAGGCAATTGACGAGAAGGCAACAAGGGAGGGAAAAGTCACGGTCCAGTGTCTGCGGAAAAACAAGCAGGGACAAAAATTTCACGTCTCGTATATATCATCCTCTGTTGTGATCAACGACGTCACTGTTGCACGGCTTGGAATTTACAGGGATATTACCGCAGAAAGGAAAACCCAGCTTATCCAGGAGATTCTGTACAACATTTCGACCACGGCTCTCAAAGAGCTGGATATAAAAGATATTTACCCGACTATCGTTGAGGAGCTTAACAAGATATGGGACACAAATAACTTTTATATCGTGCTGTACGATAAGGAAACTAAAGTCCTGTCTCTTCCCTTCTTTTCCGACGAGAAAGACGATTTCAATGAAATACCTGTAAAAGGCACGATTACCGGCTGGGTCATAACGCATAACAAGTCAGTGCTTCTCAACGAAGAGGATATGAAAAACCTCGAGGATTCAGGGGAGATAGACCTTGTTGGAACACCTTGCAAGGTGTGGCTTGGTGTACCCCTGAGAACCGATAATGATATCATTGGCGTGATGTGCCTGCAGGACTACAACAGTGCGGAAAAGTTTACCTATGATGATCTTTACATGCTGGAGTTCATCTCAAACCAGATCGCCGTTGCCATCCAGAAGAGAAACATGCTCGACAGTATAATCGTAGCGAGGAGGAAAGCTGAGGAGGCAGCTCTTGCAAAACAGCAGTTCATGTCGACCATGAGTCATGAAATCCGGACCCCTCTTAACGAAGTGATAGGGATATCCAACCTGCTGATGCAGACAAACCCCAACGACGATCAGCTCGACCTTATCAAAACGCTTCGATTCTCGGCGAATCACCTGATGACGCTGGTAAACGATGTGCTCGACTTCAACAAGATGGAATCAGGAAAGATTGTGTTCGAACAGACACAGTTCAACCTATCAGACTTCCTCGATGAGATTAAACGTTCTTACTCGTTCAGGGCAAATGAGAAAAAGCTTGAATTTCACATTGTAAGGAACAATAATGTTCCTGTCGAGGTAACAGGTGACCAGATCCGTCTCAACCAGATACTTTCCAATCTCCTTTCAAATGCTTTAAAATTCACCCTCAGGGGCAGTATCTCGGTAATCGTTGATGAGATAGAAAGAAAAAACCACCAGTCGCGGCTGCAGTTTATTGTCAGGGATACCGGGATAGGCATCCCAAAGGAAAAGCATTCCGAAATTTTCGAAAGCTTCACCCAGGCATCAGCCGATACCACAAGACGGTTCGGAGGAACGGGCCTGGGACTCGCAATCTGCAAGAAGCTTGTTGAGCTGCAGGGGGGGACCATACACGTCGAGAGTGCAGCTGACAAGGGATCCTCCTTTATTTTCAGCCTGCCATTTGGCATATCCGCTCACCAGAAGTCGGAAAGGGGTTCCGGAACTACCGAAACGTTTAAGGCGCTGGAAGGAAAGAAAATACTTGTTGCAGAAGACAATAAGATCAATTTCTTTGTTGCCAGCCGGTTCCTGACCGGATGGGGAGTCAGGGTTTCGCACGCCGAAAACGGCCAGGCAGCTCTTGACATGATAGTGAAGGAAGACTTCGACCTGGTTCTCATGGACCTCCATATGCCAATACTCGACGGGATAGAAGCCAGCAGGATAATACGTAATTCTGATAATCCCAGGATCAGCAACCTTCCGATTATTGCCCTTACTGCAGCTATAATGTCGGAGAGCCACGACAGGATCGAAGATCTCAATATAAATGATTATGTATTGAAGCCGTTCAAGCCGCAGGATCTTTACGACAGGATACTTAAGCATATAAGATAAGAAGGCGGCGGGCGGCAAATTATTGTACAGATAAACCGGGAAGGAACTTTATTCTGTGGGGAAAGTTTCCGATGTTTACTTTATACAGTTCGTATTAATATAGGAAGCTGCTTTTTTGTTTCCCAGTGAGAGAGCTCTCCTGAAATCATGACACGCATCCTGTGTTTTGCCAATGTTAAGCAGCGATATACCCTTGTTCAGCCAAACATCTGCATTGTCGGGCTTTATGTCGAGCGACATGCTATAGTCGCTGACTGCATAATCCCACGACCTGCTGCTGAAATATGAATTTGCCCTGTCAATATAGCATTGGGGGTCATTCGGATGAAGCTTCAGGTTCACAGAGAAGTAATCGAGTGCCTTCAGATTTTCGCCCGACGACTGTGCAAGCCTGCCGGCCAGGCTCAACGCCTCATTGTTTTCAGGATACAGCGAGATATATTTTCCCAGGTCAGCTTCTGCCTTCGAAGTCTCGCCTGTTCGCCTGTAACACTCGGCCCTCTTAAGATAGAGCAAAGGGTCAGTCACTCCCGATGAAAGCAAGGAGGAATATGTGTCGGTTGCCCCTGCCCAGTTGCCAGAAGCTGACTGTGCAGTGGCAAGCAGCCTCAGGTATTTTTCATTTTTCCCATCACCCGCAATCAGCGTGGTAATCACAGCCATGACATCACCATATTTCTGAAGCTTGCAATCCGTCAGTGCCCTGGCGTACAAGGTTGCATTTTCCCCGGGGTACTGCGATTTCAAATCATTCAGAAGCTGCATGGCTTCATCAATCTTGCCCGAGCCAATGCAATATTCAAGTTCCGACACCTTTCTTTCGGTAAAGGAATACCTTTCAGTCTTCCAGAAATTCCTCCAATCGGCAGTGTTTTCGATAACGCTGAAAACCGGGTCGAGCATTATCTCTTTTTCGGCCTTCCTGTATCCCGAATTAATATTCAGCTCAAGATGAGCAAGGGAGTTCCTGGCCTCTCCTTTAATCGCACTTACCCTTGCGAGCCCATATTCACCAGAAGCCGGAGAAAGGGTATTGGCCCTGTTATATGCTGAAACAGCTTCGGCATAGTTACCTGAATTCATCCTGGCGTCACCGAGAGCCACGAGTATCCTGGCATCGGTGGTAACCGCCGCACTTTCTGATAACAGACTGATCGCTTCCTGCAGTTTTCCACGGTCCGATAATGCTCTTGCCCTCATAAGGAGATCGTTGTTATCCTGGCCTGATGAGCGGATGCAGATCCCAATGAGAAACAGGATTAAATAGGTCTTTTTCATCTTCTTAGCTTTCAGTTACTTTTTAGTAGTCTGTGGCGTTATTGTCGCTCCTTTCTCCGTTATGACATGAATAAAGCCTGAAAGGTGAAAGAGTTCTGAACCGGATATCCTTCTTTCGGTCACATCGCATTGATAAAAATAAACTCCCGGAGAGACAATCTTTCCTTTATATGTTCCATCCCAGTTAAGCCTGGGCTCTGAAGTCCTGAAGAGCTGCTGCCCGTTTCGGTTAAAGAGCCTGAAGTCAACTTTTTCTACCAGTCCGGATGTCTTTGCAATCAGGTAGTCATTGAACCCATCTCCGTTTGGAGTAAAGACATTCGGTATCTCATAGAAATTGCAGGAATCGACACAGATCATTACCGATTTCACGCTTTCATTCCCGGCATTGTCAAAAGCCGATACGGCATAGCATCCGGCGATAATCTCACCCGGGTTGTGCCTGTACTTTCTCACGGTGTTGTCGCTGATTGTCGTAAGCAGTTCAAGGTCGGCAGATGTTGTCATTTTATAATAGACCCTGAACCCGGCGATATCCTTGTTGCAGGCAGAATCCGACACGACCCACCTCAGTGTATTATAAAGGCTGTCGCATTGTGTCGAGACATAAAGAACCGGCTGGCAGGGAGGCTCGTTATCCACAGGAACGACCTGGGCAATCTGGGAAAGATTAATCAGGCCGGCGGGCCATCCCGATTGCTGGTAAGCTCCCACGGACCTGACGTAATACTTATATGTCTGCCCGTTGACAAGACCGGTATCGGCAAAATCGAGGAGCGGTGATGAACCGACAGAATCGAACGCCGATGTAATTTCGTTGTACCTGAAAATGTCATACCTGGAATTTATCCATGGCACATTCCTGCGGACGATAAATTTTGCCTTCCTGTCGCCCGGCGAAAGCTGGATAAAGACAGATGAGGCAAACGAAGGATCGCCAATCCTGAAGGTATCACCTGCGGTAACATTATAAAGCTCAAGCTTGTATATATAAGCGCTGGTTGATGTATTCAGAAGTGAATCTACATAGGTCGTATCATTAAGATCAACTACCGGCAGCTTAGCGACAGGCTGGTAAACTGTCCCGTCAGTTCCCGCGGCTCTCGATATATTAACCTGGAAGGGTCCTGCAGAGGGAATAGTATCTGTCCTGAGTTTTTTCCAGCAGAGAAAGACCGAGCCGTTCACAGGATCCGTATTGCGGATGCTGACATTCCTGATCACGGGAACTCCCGAAACAAGTGTCGAATAGACCTCGTTCGATGCCTTGCTCTCAGTACCGTTTGAAAAGACGGCAACAATCCTGTAGGTGTACTCTTTACCGAACTGGAGTCCCTGTCCGTTATCGGTATCGACATAGGAAACGGCAGTGCTGTCGCCGATGTACCCGACTTTCACGAAACCCGAAGAGAGCGGGATACCGGCGGTGCAAGAATCGGGTTTGAAATTAGAAGCGTCTTCCCTCCTGTATATGCTGAACCCGGATATCTGTTGTGTCGGGTATTTCTGCCATGTAAGCTTCATGAATTTTCCTTCGGGATTGACAGTTTTAAGGACGGGTGAAGGGCCAAGCACCTTTATCCTGAAATAATCTATATCAAAAAGCTTCAGATCGGGGTTGTCATCCTCAGATTTGACAATTACGTCGTATGGCTGGTTCCTGACACTCTCCCAGCAGGGTTTCCACTTGAAATGAGATGAAGCGAAGCCCCTTACCGAATCCACCTTTGTAAACGAAGCACCGCATGTACCAGAGAAGAGAAAAACTCCCGACTGAACTTTCAGGGCGATATGGTCATTGTCCTTGTCGGTAGCAGTGACCAGGAAATCCACGCTGTCTCCAACCTCCACGCAATAGTTCCTGAGGGGTCCGTTTACCGGTGGGTTGTTTTTAGTACGGTACACCTCTATCTGCATATCACGTTCAACAACGCCAATTTTCTTTTTATTCCTCCATTCCTGTATTTCCATCGCTACATTGAACTTACCGGTATCAACAGGCGTATCCCAAACAAGATCACCGCTTATTGAATCGACATAGAACTTGTTCGATGCCGGTGGATAGGTATAATTCTCAATAGGCCTTCCATCTTCGCGCGAACAGACAGTTAATTTATATGAAAGGCTGTCACCGTCGGGATCATATGCAGCCGGATTATGTATAAACAGGTGACCCACTGCAGCCTTATCATAAGGAGGATTAAGCAGCACCGGGGTGCGGTCCCTTCCCATCGCGGGATTAACAATGAGGGTCGTGTGAATTGAAAATACGACATTTACCGAGTTTGGAATGTTCTGAACACCATAGTTCCTGTTCGGGTCCTGGACAACTATTATATATACGCCGGGACCGGGGTATGTATGAGTTGAATGATATACGTTCTTTCGATAATAGTTAGGTAAATATTCCTCCTCATCCCTTGGTGCAACCGTTGTGGTATTGTCGCCCCATTCCACGTTCAGGGTCTGTCGGTCAGCATAGCTGAGAGTATATGTAAATGTTGTAACGGTAACCCTGTATGTCAGCGGCCCGATCTGTTCATATGTAATCTCCCCTGCCCTGTTGTGAGTCGCATTTAATCTCAGGAAGATCAGTAAAAAAATTATGAGCAATAAACTCTTTTTCATGATACCGGTTCTTTTCCTCCTATTTAACGTTAAAAACATGTTCCATATTTTCCGCGGTAAGCTTGACTCCCTCTTCAAAATTACCGCATTTAAAAATAAGCAGGTTCGACTGGTCCTTATAAATATCTGTCAGGATCCTGTTCCGGACAGAATAACTCGAAGCCCTGGTCTTTAGCGTGTACCTGAGATTCATTCTCAGCTCGTTCTCTGAAAGGCTTAAATCAGCAATCTCCGCTTCCAGTCTTTTTTTACCCGCCATGAAAATTATTCTTTCATTCAGGTAACCCGATATCTTTCTTTTCGCTTCTTCAGGCATTCCAACCGGATCGGGCTTGTCCTGGCTTCCTGTGCATAGTTTATAATCGAGTAAAAAATCATCAAAATACACCTTTAAGAAAGCATTAAATGAATGATCCTCTGCCGAATAGTCAACGCTCAGAAGTGTCACATGCACCGGATGTGAAGCAAACAGTAAAAGAGAAAATAATATTCTAAGCATCTGCAAGAGGTGAAACTACAAAAATCAGACCATAGCAGGGATCAGCCTGAAATATTAACACGATCGCGCAGGTAATTAACAGATCCGACTTCAATAAATGAAAATCCCGTACCTCCTGCAAAGTTACCCGCGAGAACGACAATAATGTCATCGTCCCTCAGCTCATGTTCAAGTGTAAGGGTTTTCAGTGCAATATGAATGAACTCATCTACTGACTTTTTCCTGTCCTGATAGCTTGCATAAATACCATATGATAGTGCGAGTTCACGCATGGCACGCCTGGTATAGCACTGGGCAAGGATAAGGTTCTTGCCCCTGTAGGATGCCATTGCCCTGATTGATCTCCCGTTTGTGGTATCTGCAATAATTCCCCTTGCTCCTATCCTGATAGAGGTCTTGACCGCAACTTTCGACAAGTATGAAGAAATATCCCCGCTTATGTCCCCGGTTGGAAGCTCGAGGTACATCTCCTTGTTATTTTCAACCTCCAGTGCCACCCTTGTCATTGTCTTCACTGCTTCCACGGGATACTTGCCATTGGCCGTTTCCCCGCTCAGCATGATCGCATCAGTCTGCGAATAAATTGCACTTGCGATATCACTTACCTCGGCACGTGTGGGCCGCGGGTTATTTATCATGGTATGGAGCATCTGCGTGGCAACGATAACAGGTTTTCTCCTGTTGATGCATTTCCCTATTATCATCCGCTGAACAACGGGTATCCTCTCGAAGGGTATCTCAATCGCGAGGTCACCCCTTGCAACCATTATTCCATATACAGAATCAAGAATCTCATCAATATTATCCACGCCTTCCTGGTTCTCGATCTTGGCGATGATCTTTATTTCACTGCCTGCCCCCGACAGGACCTCCTGCACATCAAGCACATCCTGCCTGCTTCTCACAAACGAATGCGCAATGAAATCGATATCCTGCTCCGCCGCCATTTTCAGGAATGCCCTGTCCTTGTCGGTGAGCGAAGGCAGGGTGATCCTGGCGCCAGGAACATTAACACTTTTTCTCGATCCCAGCAATGCATCATTTTCCACGCGGCACTCCAGTGAGTTTCCGTCCCTCCCGATAACCTTCAGCTCGATCTCCCCGTCATCAATGAGTATCTGAGATCCTGCCTGCACGTTCGCGGCAAAATCTGGATAGGTAACATTTATTGATCCCGGTTCACATTTTTTGCCAGGCTCGCCCGTTACGCGAATGACTGAACCCTTGCCCAGAGCAATGGGTGTATCGCAGACTGTTGTCCTGATCTCGGGACCCTTGGTATCTATAAGAATTGCAATCCTGTCCGAAACGGCCCTAACATTGCCTATAATCTTTTTTGCCTCCTCGATTCCGCAGTGGGCCGAGTTGATCCGTATCACATCCATCCCGGCGTTATAAAGCTCCCTGATAAAACCCGGATCACATCTCTTATCCGAGATTGTGGCTACAATTTTTGTCCTTTTTCTATTCATTTTCCCTTACTGACTCATTAGCTGCCTGAATTGTTGCTTCGATTGCGAGCTTGTACCCGAACAGTCCCAGCCCAATGATGCTGCCCCTGCAATACCTTCCCACGATGCTGTTATGCCTGAATCCTTCCCGAGCGGATATGTTTGTGATGTGTACCTCAATAACCGGGGCATTAACAGCAGCAACGGCATCGGCGATAGATACAGAAGTATGTGTGTACCCGCCTGCATTGAGAATAATACCGTCATATTCAAATCCTGTTTCATGGATCTTATTGATTATTTCACCTTCAACATTCGACTGATAATAATCAATTTTCACACCTGGAAAGAGCATCCTGAGGGAATTGAGGTAATCTTCGAAGGAGACATTACCGTATTTCTCGGGTTCTCTCTTTCCCAGGAGGTTAAGATTGGGCCCGTTTATAATCTGTATTTTCATTTTTCCTGATTTTTGCCTTAAAGGATGCCTGTAAATATCAGCAAAAAAAACCAGAATCTTGCCACTTTTAATACCTTTGAGATATCATGATTAAGTTATGAATCCATCGTGGAAAGAAGCTGTAACAGATTTTGAAGTTTTCCTCAGGCTGGAGAAATCACTGTCGCCGAACAGCATTGAGGCTTACATTGATGATGTAACAAAACTCCATAGTTTTATTGAGTCTGAGAAACCCGGGAAACTGCCCGCTGCAGTCACCTATCACGACCTCAAGGATTTCCTGGCCTGGTTCAACAAGTCATCCGCCAACGCACGAACACAGGCCAGGGTACTTTCCGGGATCAGGGCCTTCTTCAGGTACCTGCTTATAGAGGGGGCCATTTCAGAAAACCCGTCAGCACTTATTGAATCACCCAAGATAGGGTTAAAGCTCCCGGTTGTGCTATCGGTTGAGGAGATCGACAGGATTATTGCCGCAATCGATCTCAGCAAACAGGAAGGTCACCGGAACAAGGCCATAATCGAGACCCTTTATGGTGCGGGACTGAGGGTCTCCGAACTGGTGAACCTCAGGATCACAGATATCAATTTTGGTGAGGGCTATGTTGTGGTGACGGGAAAAGGAAATAAGCAGCGGCTGGTCCCTATCGGGAGCAAGGCATTGAAGGAGATCGGCCTCTACAGGCAGGAAAGGAACCAGATGAAGACGATTACCGATACCAACATACTGTTCCTTAACCGGATGGGAAGAAGACTCTCGAGGGTGACGGTTTTCAATATATTAAAGGAACTGGCAGCAAAGGCCGGTGTCAGGAAGAAGATAAGCCCGCACACCTTCAGGCATTCATTTGCCACTCATCTTGTAGAGGCAGGTGCCGACCTGAGGGCAGTGCAGGAGATGCTTGGCCATGAGTCAATTCTCACCACCGAAATTTATACTCACATCGACAGGAGCTTCCTTAAAGACACTTTAATGCTTTTTCACCCGAGATCATAATTGCAATGTCATGAACAACGGATCAAATTGGATGTTATATTTGCATGATTTTTATTTGGTCTAAATTAAGATTAGTTTGAACTATTTAAGCAATTTCGGATCCGAGCTCATCAGCATTCTCACTGAGATGGCACCTTACCTGCTCCTGGGATTTTTCTTTGCAGGCTTGCTGCATCTCCTGTTCCCCAAGGATAAGGTCAGGCAATACATGGGAGGCAGCAATGCAGGCTCAATTGTAAATGCAGCACTTTTCGGGGTACCGCTCCCATTGTGTTCATGCGGGGTAATACCTACCTCGGTGGCATTTTACAGGCACGGGGCTTCAAAACCATCCACGGTATCCTTCCTCATTTCGACGCCACAAACGGGCGTGGATTCGATTCTTGTCACCTATTCCCTTCTGGGTCTTCCTTTCGCAATTGTCAGGCCCATTGTTGCACTTATAACAGGAATATTTGGCGGACTTATAACCGCCAGGGTTGATAAAAACAGTCCGGCAGACGCGGGAACAGGGAATGACGACACTGATAAAATCCCGTCCGGATTTCTTCCTAAGATCAGGGAGATGTTCAGGTACTCATTTGTCGAGTTTCTCCAGGATATTTCAAACTGGCTGCTTCTCGGCCTGCTGCTTGCTGCAATAATATCGGTCTTTGTTCCCGACAATTATTTTGCCGATAAGATACCGAACAACTTTGTCGGGATGCTGATTGCACTTTTAATCGCGGGCCCTATTTATGTTTGTGCAACCGCTTCGGTACCCGTTGCTGCCGCACTTATGCTTAAAGGACTATCGCCGGGTGCAGCTCTTGTTCTCCTGATGGCCGGACCCGCGACAAATATCGCAACCATGACCATGGTTGGAAAGGTTCTAGGGAAAAAATCACTCATCTCATACTTAGGCACCATCATTGGAGGAGCTATGCTTTTCGGGCTCTTCATCGACACTTTTCTTCCAAGGGAATGGTTCGCATTATCAGAGCACTACGGACACATGCACCATGCACATGAATGGATGCCGGATTGGCTTAAGATTGGTTCTGCCGTGCTGCTTCTCCTGCTGATCCTGAACGGGTACATAAAAAAATATTTAATCAGGAATAAGATGACACAATCTGACGAAAAGGCATTTAATGCTTCAGAGATAAAGGTGATACATGTCGGCGGTATGAGCTGCAATCATTGCAAGGCCAATGTTGAAAACAGTATCAGGTCGGTAAAAGGTGTCGAAAATGTCATCGTCGATCTGGCCAGCGGCCAGGTAAGCATTTCCGGTAAATCGGTCGATCTTGCAGTCGTCAAATCTGGTATTGAGAGTATAGGATATACTTATTCGGAGGAGAAACCGTAGGACCGGATTATTCACTTTTCACTTTTCACTATCCACTATTAACTATTCACTTTTCACTATCCACTATTAACTGTTCTCCTGCTGGACATTTCAACTTTTTCCTTAACTTTGCGCCTGTTTTTGCAAAAAAGAAGTTAAGTCAAATATCTAATTAATTGAATTATGTCAAAAGTAAAAAGAGTTTACTCCTTTGGTAATAAGAAGGCTGAAGGCAAGGCTGACATGAAGAACCTGCTTGGTGGCAAGGGTGCCAACCTGGCGGAGATGTGTCATCTTGAGCTGCCTGTTCCGGCCGGTTTTACCATTACAACGGAAGCCTGTACCGAGTACTATGCAAATGATTGCAAGCTTCACCCCGACCTTATGCCGGAGGTTTGGAATGCAATGAAAGAGACTGAAAAAATCATGGGTATGAAGTATGGCGACCCCGAAAATGCTCTTCTGGTTTCTTGCCGTTCAGGTGCACGCAAATCAATGCCGGGCATGATGGATACAGTCCTGAATATCGGTCTGTGTACCGCAACCATTCCTGGGTTCCTTAAAAAGACAAACAACCCGCGTTTCGTATGGGATTCCTATCGTCGTCTTATAATGATGTATGCCGACGTTGTAATGGAAAAAGCTGAAGGTCTTGAGCCTGCAGACGGTAAGGGTATCCGCAAGCAGCTCGATGAGATGCTCGATGAATTCAAAAAACAGAAAGGTTATAAATCAGATACTGAAATTACGGCAGACGAACTCAAGTTCCTTGCTGAAGAGTTTAAGAAGAAGATCAGGGATGCCCTTGGCAAACCATTCCCCGATGATGCTAAAGCCCAGCTTGAAGGCGGTATTATGGCAGTTTTCAAGAGCTGGAACGGGAAGAAAGCAGTTTCGTACAGGAGGATTGAAGGTATTCCTGATGACTGGGGAACGGCTGTCAACGTTCAGGCCATGGTATTCGGTAACATGGGCGATACCTCGGCAACAGGTGTTGCTTTCACACGTAACCCTGCAACAGGCGAAAACCTCTTTTACGGCGAATGGCTTGTAAATGCACAGGGTGAAGATGTTGTTGCCGGTATCCGTACCCCGAGTCCTCTCAACGATGAGACAAAGAACGATCAGAACAAGCACCTTCACAGCATGCAGGAAGCTATGCCCGCTACCTACAGGGAGCTCTGCAACATCCGCGAGATACTTGAGAAATCATTCCACGATATGCTCGACATCGAGTTTACCATACAGGAAGGAAAACTTTATATGCTCCAGTGCCGCGCAGGCAAGAGAACCGGGACCGCAGCACTCAATATGGCAATGGATATGCTGAAAGAAGGTCTCATCGACGAAAAAACCGTAGTCATGCGAGTTGAACCTGCCCAGCTTGATGAGCTTCTCCACCCTATCTGCGACCCTGCAGTTGAAAGCAAGGTTTCATCAGTGGTGAGGGGACTTCCTGCTGGACCAGGTGCCGCAGTCGGCAAAGCTGTTTTTACCGCTGAAGATGCAGTTGCATGGGCACGTAAAGGTGAAAAGGTTATCCTTGTAAGGGAAGAAACAAATCCGGAAGACGTTGAAGGTATGCGCGCAGCTGAAGGTATCCTTACTGCCCGCGGAGGTATGACTTCACATGCTGCCCTTGTTGCACGAGGATGGGGCAAATGCTGTATCGTAGGTGCAGGCGGACTTCATGTTGATTCTGCAGCTAAAATTGCAAAGATCCCCGGCAGCAATGTTGTCATCAGGGAAGGTGACCTTCTTACACTGAATGGAACAAAAGGCAATGTATATACAGGAGCGCTTAAGCTCATGGATGCTTCTGAGAATCCAAGGTTCCAGGATTTCATGAAGATTGTCGACAGCCACAGGAAAATGGGTGTCCGCACAAATGCTGAAACCCCCGAAGATGCAACCATAGCACGTAATTTTGGTGCAGAGGGCATCGGTCTTTTCCGTACCGAACACATGTTCTATGGCAAGGGTTCGGAACAGCCTCTCTTCCTCCTCAGGAAAATGATCCTCAGTGCAAATGAAACAGAGCGCCGTAAGGCACTTGATGAACTTTATTCTTTTGTGAAAAGGGATATGAAGGAAACTATGGCTGCCATGGATGGCCTTCCTGTTACCTTCAGGCTTCTCGACCCGCCTCTTCATGAGTTTGTTCCACAGGGTGCTGAAAAGCAGGCAGAACTGGCCAAAGCACTTGGAATCAAGCCCGAAGATGTTGCAAAGAGAGGTGAAGCTCTCCATGAATCGAACCCGATGATGGGGCACCGTGGAGTAAGGCTTGGCATCACATATCCCGAGATAACAGAGATGCAGATCAGGGCAATGTTCGAATCTGCAGCTGAGCTTACCAAAGAGGGCAGGAAACCTTTTCCTGAACTGATGGTTCCAGTTACCTGCGAGGTTGCAGAACTTGATACCACCAGGAAAGTTTACGACAAGGTATATGAAGAAGTTTGCAGGAAACTCGGAGTTAAGGAGATAAAATGCAAATATGGCACCATGATCGAAATTCCGCGTGCATGTCTACTTGCTGACCGCATGGCCAAGACAGCTGAATTTTTCTCATTCGGAACAAATGACCTTACACAGATGACATTCGGTTTCAGCCGTGATGATACTGGTGGCTTCCTTCACGATTACCTCGACAAGAAGATACTGGGTGCGGACCCGTTCCAGACAATTGACCAGGATGGAGTCGGCCAGCTTATCAAAATGGCAGTTGAGAAAGGACGCGCAACAAGGCCCGATCTCAAGGTTGGCATCTGCGGCGAACAGGGTGGCGACCCGGCATCTGTTGAATTCTGCTTCAAGGCAGGTCTTACATATGTCAGCTGCTCACCGTTCAGGGTTCCAATAGCCCGGCTCGCTGCAGCTCAGGCTTCTGTAAAGTATGGTAAATAATACCGGCTGGCTTATATAAAAAGAGTGCACGCGGTTACGTGCACTCTTTTTTTCATGGCTGCCCCTGACCTGGCAGGTATATACTTGACTGACTTTACATACTTAAGACCGTTGGAAACACTGTCACCCTATCACGTTTATGATTTTTATTATACTCCCTTCTTTTGAGCGGACAAATTAGATGAGTAAATTTATACCTTTGATTTCCCTGCATCAACCTAACACAGGAGAAAATGATTAAACACAACGACCTGGCCCGCTACGGCATATCAGATGTCAAGGAACTTGTTTACAACCCCGATTTTGAAAGGCTCTTTAACGAGGAGACAGACCCGGCACTTGATGGTTTTGAAAAAGGTATAGTGACAAAATCCGGTGCAGTATCGGTCGACACGGGTATCTTTCACGGCAGGTCTCCAAAGGACAAATATGTGGTCCTCGATGATGATACACGCGACACGGTATGGTGGAAATCAGAAAGGGCGCTTTCCTCAGATAATAAGCCGCTCAGCCAGGATGTATGGGAATATGGAGCGGGCCTCGCTTCAAGGCAGCTGTCGGGGAAAAAACTTTATGTAATTGACTGTTTCTGCGGTGCCAATGAAAATACCAGGTTGAAAGTCAGGTTCATAATGGAGGTTGCATGGCAGGCCCACTATGTAAAGAACATGTTCATAAGACCTGAACCCGCACAGCTTGAAAACTTCGAACCCGATTTTGTGGTTCTAAACGCCTCAAAGACAAGGAACCCCATCTGGAAGATACAGGGCTTGAATTCAGAGAATTTCATCTTTTTTAACCTTAACGAACGTAAAGCCGTAATCGGGGGTACGTGGTACGGAGGTGAAATGAAAAAAGGCATATTTTCCGTAATGAATTACTATTTGCCTCTCAGGGGCATTGCTTCGATGCACTGTTCTGCCAATGTTGGCAAAAATGGCGATGTTGCAATTTTTTTCGGCCTGTCCGGCACAGGGAAAACTACCCTCTCGACAGATCCTGACAGGGCCCTTATAGGCGATGATGAACATGGCTGGGACGATGAAGGTGTTTTCAATTTCGAGGGCGGATGCTATGCCAAATGCATAAACCTCAGCAAGGAAAACGAACCTGATATCTACAGGGCAATAAGGCGCGATGCATTGCTCGAAAACCTCGTTGTGCTTCCCGACGGTGAAATCGATTTTAATGACTCTTCCAAAACTGAAAACACAAGGGTGTCGTACCCGATCTACCATATCGACAATATCGTCAAGCCTGTCTCAAGGGCCGGGCATGCCTCCAAAGTCATCTTTCTCACAGCCGATGCATTCGGAGTTTTGCCACCGGTATCAAGGCTGTCGGAGGAGCAGACAATGTACTATTTTCTCAGCGGGTACACTGCAAAAGTTGCCGGCACCGAGAGAGGTATAAAAGAACCTGTTCCCTCCTTTTCAGCCTGCTTCGGTGCAGCTTTCCTGATGCTCAACCCGCAGACATATGCTAAAGAGCTCACCAGGAAAATGAAAGCTCACAAGGCCGAGGCCTGGCTTGTAAATACAGGCTGGATGGGTGGTCCTTACGGGACCGGAAAAAGAATCAGCCTTCCTGCTACAAGGAAGATCATCAACGCAATCCTCGATGGTAGCCTTGGAAAGGAGAAATTCTCTGAAATTGCTGTCTTCAACCTTTCAGTCCCAGGCAAAATACCGGGACTGGATGTAAATATCACCGACCCGGCACGGTCGTGGGATACGAGGGAGAACTGGGAAAATGCCGCCCGTGACCTGGCAAGGAAGTTCAACTCCAACTTCTGCAAGTTCACTTCAGACCCCGAAACATCCCGACTAGTCAGTGCCGGTCCGGGAATCTGAAAATCTCAAGGTCATAAAATACATATTTCACTCACTATGAATATCCCATTTGTTATTGTTTCTGTACTTGCAGGTTACCTGCTTGGTTCAATCTCAACTGCCGTATGGGCAGGAAAGCTGTTCCATGGCATCGACGTCAGGGAACATGGCAGCGGCAATGCGGGGGCCACAAATGTAATAAGGGTCCTTGGATGGTGGACTGGTATACCGGTGATGCTTATTGATGTTTGCAAGGGATTCCTGGCAGCGTTCCTGCCTGTGATCCTGCACCTTGCTGATGCCGGCAGTAACACCATGATTATAATCCAGATTATTTGCGGAGCGGCTGCTATTCTAGGGCATCTTTTTCCTGTCTATACCGGTTTCAGGGGCGGTAAAGGAGTTGCCACCACAGTGGGTACACTCCTGGCACTGCACCCGCTTCTCACCCTATCCTGTCTGGGGGTATTCCTGGTAGTCTTTATTCTTTTCGGAATTGTATCGGTATCTTCAATGAGCTTCGGGGTGGCATTCCCAGTCTTCCTGTTCACTGTTTTTCATACCGACTCCATTGTTTTCAAAGTTTTCTCAGTTCTTATCGCGATAGCATTGATTGTGACACACAGGGAAAACATCGGCAGGCTGCTCAGGGGTGAAGAAAAGAAGCTTATCAGGGGAAAAGGAAAGTAACGGCAACCGGCCACTGGCCACCGGCAGCCGGCAACCGGAAGCCGGTCATTGTAACCAGTAATCCTGAATATTATGGAAAAGAGCATCAAGGGAACACGCACTGAAAAAAACCTGCTGAAAGCATTTGCTGGCGAATCACAGGCAAAGAACAGGTATGAATTTGCAGCCAAGGTTGCAAAGGACGAAGGCTATGAGCAGGTTGCTGCCATTTTCTCTGAGACGGCACTTCAGGAACAGAGCCATGCAAAGCAATTCTTCCGCTTCCTCGAAGGAGGAATGGTAGAAATAACGGCCTCCTTTCCGGCAGGGAAAAGCTCTTCAACCGTTGAAAACCTTGAAGCCGCTGCAGGTGGCGAGCATGAGGAATGGAGTGAATTGTACCCCGAATTTGCAAGGGTGGCCGAAGAGGAAGGTTTCCTGGCAGTTGCAGCTAAGTTCAAGGCAATATGCATAGCCGAAAAAGGTCACGAGGAAAGATACAGGAAGCTGCTTGCCAACCTGATGGGTAACAAAGTCTTCGAACGTGATGAAAAAGTATTCTGGTACTGCAGGAAATGCGGATACATCCATTTTGGAACAAGGGCGCTGAAAAACTGTCCTGCCTGCGGGCATCCCGAAGCCTATTTCGAAATACTCGCGGATAACTATTAATTTTTGCTTTCTGCCCTGAACTTTAAATGTGAATTCCCCGCGCCACCTGGGGCTGCATTATCATTGCTTCATGATGAACTTTACTTTAGTCTGCCCAGTGCTGATCCTATTCTCCTGACAGCTTCCTTAATGTTCTCATCTGATGCTGCATAGGAAATCCTTACGCAGTCCGGTGCCCCGAAAGCAATACCCCCGACAAGGGCTACCTGTGCCTTATCGAGCAAATACAGGGCGAGTGCATCTGAATCGGTGATAGTTGTCTCCCCGTCAGATTTGCCAATGAACCAGGAAATGTCGGGCATAACATAAAATGCTCCCTGAGGAACTCTCACCCTGAGCCCTTTTATTTCGCCAAGGAGCGAACATATCAGGTCCCTTCTCCTGAGGAACGCCTGCCGCATTTTCTCGCGCGAATCGCTCCTGCTGTTAATTGCTGCCAGGGCGGCTCTCTGTGCTATAGAACAGACACCTGAAGTAAACTGGCCCTGGAGCTTGTTGCAGGCTTTCGCGATCCACAACGGCGCACCGATATAACCTATCCTCCAGCCGGTCATGGCATATGCTTTTGAGACCCCGTTTACGGTGATGACCCTGTCGTAAATAAAACTGAAAGAGGCCATGCTTACATGCTTGCCGCTGAAAGTTATGTGTTCATAGATCTCATCTGAAATAATAAAGAGACCTTCATGTTTTTCGACAATCCTTGCAATCTTCTCCATCTCATCCCTGCTGTAGACCATCCCCGTCGGATTGGAAGGAGAGTTGAAAATAATCAGCCTTGATTTCTTTGTGATCGCACCCTCCAGCTGTTCAGGAGTGATTTTGAAATCATTTTCAAGTGTTGCCGTTACAACAACGGGCTTCCCTCCTGCAATTATTACCTGGTCATAATAACTGACCCAGTAGGGAGCAAGGATAATAACCTCGTCGCACGGATTGACAATTGAAAGAATAACATTTATCAGGGAATGCTTACCGCCTGCCGATACTATTACCTGATCGGGTGTATATTCCAGCCCATTCTCCTCCCTGAATTTTTTAGAAATTGCCTCCCTTAGGTCGGCATAGCCCTGCACCGGTGGATATGTTGTATAATTATCGTCGATGGCTTTTTTAGCTGCCTCCTTAATATCTTCGGGTGTATTAAAATCAGGTTCACCCAGGCTCAGGCTGATAACGTCAATGCCCCTTGCTTTCAGGTCCCTGGTCTTCTGGGCCATTGCCAGCGTCTGCGATACAGACAGCGATTTTACAAGATCGGACAGGTATTCCATATAAATCAGAATTGAATCGTGCGCTTCAAATGTAGGAAGTTAAAGGCAAAACAAAAACTATTATAAATCATAAATAAACAATCGCGGGTACCGCTAAGACCGGTTGAACTTTGCCAGTTAACTGAAATGGTTTAATTTTATGATAAATTTGAATGACATGCAAACACTATTGGATATTGTCCAGATTACGGTCCCAGCACTGATGGTCTTTCTTGCCACATTTTTCGTGATGCGGGGCATGATGAAGAACAGCCAGGAAAAAAGACGGCAGGAAATAATTCTTCAGAACAGCAAAACAGTCACTCCGATCAGGCTCCAGGCTTACGAAAGGATCGTCCTGTTCCTTGAAAGAATCTCCCTTGAATCGCTGCTCGTCAGGACCAACAGCCCGGGTATGAGCGCGGCCCAGCTCCACTCGGCACTGCTAAACAATATCAGGAGCGAGTTCGAGCACAATCTCTCGCAGCAGATTTACATGACCCAGCAGGCATGGGAGGTCGTCAAGAACGCCAGGTCCAACACCATCAGGCTAATTAACTCCAGCTTTGAAAAGATGGATGAAAAGTCGACGGCCCTTGATTTCAGCCGTCATCTTCTGGAACAGGTAATGGAGCTCGATAAGGAGCCGACAAAAACTGCAATTGAATATATTAAAAATGAAGTTGCCAGGTTGATTTAACCCGGCAATTTCTCATTTAAGCAGGTCAACACTCCTCGTGACAAACCTGCTCAGCTCCTCTCCTTTCAGCATATTGTTAGCAAGGAGTGCAAGATCAATCACCTGCTTAACAAGATTATTCCCGCTGCTGAACTCCTCAAGTATCTCCCTCCTCCTGCTCTCGGCAGTATCGAGGTCCCTTCTCATTTTTTCGAGGTCATCCTTTTCCTTCTGTTCGATCTCTTCGGGTTTCTTCCCTTTATGCTCCTTCTCAAGAAACTCTATTTCTTCCTTTATTCTTGTTCTTTCCCCGTCATTTTCAGCCAGCTTTCCGCCTGCGGTTTTATACACCGATGCGGAAATGGCTTCAATAAGAGGATGGCACCCGTTAATGACAAGGTTATAGCTATCAGGGAGTTCCCCGTAAAAGCTCATTCCTCCGCCCATCTGCGACATGTCCTTCATCCTTCTCATGAATTCAGACCGAGTAATCACGACAGGGGCATCCTTCACATCCAGCGGTTCGACCATTACTATAAAATGATCCCTGCCTTTAACATGGCTCTCGAATACCGACCTGATGTCTTCCTGCTGGCTTCCGGAAAGGTTTAGCTGCCTTTTTTCATCCTTTTCTATCAGTTTATCTATTACATCAGAATCGACCCTGACAAACCGTGTATCTGTAAGTTTTGTTTCAAGATGATTTACCAGGTGGATATCGAGCTGTCCATCCAGTAAAAGAATGTCATATCCCTTCGACTTTGCTTTTTCGATGTAAGTGTACTGGTCAGTCTTATTTGTTGAGTAGAGGTAAATCACCTTTTTATTCCTGTCGGTCTGGTTCTCCTTTACCAGTTTCTCATACTCCTCGTAGGTGAAATACTTATTTTCGGTATTCTTCAAAAGGGCGAATTTTGATGCTTTATCGTAAAACTTCTCCTCGGTGATCATTCCGAAGTTTATGAAAAGCTTAAGGTCGTCCCATTTCTTCTCAAACTCTTCCCTGTTCTTTTTAAATATATCATTCAGCCTGTCGGCCACCTTTTTTGTAATGTGACCGGAAATCTTTTTGACACTTGCGTCACTCTGCAGGTAACTTCGCGATACATTCAGTGGAATATCGGGGGAGTCGATCACACCATGCAGCAATGTCAGGAACTCCGGCACGATTCCTTCAACCGAATCAGTAACAAAAACCTGGTTGCAGTAAAGCTGTATCTTGTTCTTCTGTATCTCGAAGTTGCTTTTGATCTTGGGAAAATAGAGAATACCCGTTAGCTTGAATGGATAATCCACATTCAGGTGTATGTTGAAAAGAGGTTCATCACCCGAGGGATACAGCTCCCTGTAGAATTTAAGATAGTCTTCATCCTTCAGGTCAGCCGGCTTCAGTGTCCATGCCGGTTTTGTATTGTTGATAATCCGGTCCTTGCCGGTATCTTCATATTTTCCGTTTTTCCATTCCTTCTCCCTGCCAAAGGCAATCTCCACGGGAAGAAATTTGCAGTATTTCTTTAAAAGGGATTCTATCCTGCCCTCCTCAAGAAACTCCTTTGACTCCTTGTCAATGTGGAGAATGACATCAGTTCCTACTGTTTCTTTTTCAGCTTCCGAGATTGTATATTCAGGACTTCCGTCACAGCTCCATCTGACTGCTTTTGAATCCTTCTGCCACGACCTTGTGACAACCTCCACTTTTTCCGAAACCATAAAAGTGGAATAGAAGCCAAGACCAAAATGTCCTATAATATTATTTATCTGATCCTTGTATTTCTCAAGGAATTCATTTGCACTTGAGAAAGCAATCTGGTTGAGGTATTTATCCAGTTCCTCCTCAGTCATCCCTATGCCTCTGTCGGAAACTGTTATTGTCTTTTTCTTTTTATCAAGACTAACCCTGATGGTCTGGTCGCCCGGATCTGACTTGTAATCCCCGGCAACGTATAAGGCCTTCAGCTTGCTGGTCGCATCAACGGCGTTGGAGATGAGCTCACGAAGGAATATCTCGTGATCGGAATAAAGGAATTTTTTAATAATCGGAAAGATGTTGTCCGTAGTAACACCGATTTTTCCCTGTTGCATATCAGTTCATTTTAGGTTAGACATATTTGATACTGCCACTCTTCAAAGAATATGCCGCATGAATATTCCTGACAAATAGTCATTGCCGGGCAGGCAGGAGGTGTCATAAATTTCAGAAGTACATTGGAAGCCTGAACTTTGCAATAATTGCAAAGAGAATTGAAATGACAATGAAAGCACCGAGAACGTAAAAGGAGAAAGTTCTCTTTCGCCTGTAGATTTGCAGGCTGTGTTCGCTGACGTGTTTTTTTACCGTATTATGAATCCTCAGCAGTGTATTTGAGTTTCTCGGGACATAAGAATCCACATTTGACCTGGCGATTTTCTTCAGGTCATCCAATTTGTCGGGAGGAGCCAGGAGGATTATTCCCGTGGAGCTGTCGATTTTCTTTATTTCAGCTATTAGCCTGTCGGCCATTTCAAAATTTTCTTTCGATTCATGAAGCCCGATAACTGCAACCTTGCAATAGCTTCTGTCCTCTTTTTCAACAAGGTTCCTTAGGAATTCCTCCCTGTTATGTGCAACACTCACAATATACTTTGATGTATCGGCAAACCTCTTCTTCACATCCTCGGAAAAGCCTTTATGGTCGTCGAGGCAGATTATGTATGTTTGAATAATCTCCGGCATCGGTCTTCGTGTTGGATGGGCAAGTTACACTATTTATTTCTGATGTCAATATCAGCCTTGTATTTCCAGAGGCCCCCGTCGAATATGAAACTGTCGAATGAAAAATCCGGGCCATAATACTGGCGGTTATCCTGGTATTTAGGCATTATCGGCGACAGGTGATCGAAAACTATCTGCCTGCCAGATTCAAATTTCAGTGACATGACTGCTGTTGAAGCATATTCAAATACCACCCTGCTTTTAATTGTCTTTCCATCAGAAAAGCATTTGCAGCCAAAGCTAATGCTGTCGGGGCTGAATGTGATCACATCAATGACTTTTCTTGTCAGCTGCGGATTGCCGTAATCGATTCCCAGCAGCAGGTACCTTGTTGCTCCCAGGTGTTCGAAAGGCCTGGCTTCATAATAAAGAGCACCGTACCAGTTCTTTTGAGTATAGATGGAGTCATTGCTGATGATTGGTTCCCGGTATGGTGTCTTCAGCCTGAAGATGGCGGGTTTTTCGTCCTTTCTGTTCCTGTGAAGAATGTAGCTGAAATAATAATTATGCTCCTGTGGCAAAACCAGGTTCCATTCAATGATTTTCACAAGGCTGTCGGGAGAGGTAACCTGACCCATGAACTTCAGGCTGAGCTGGTGCCTGAATACCTCATCTGAAGTCACATACCTGTCGACAAGATTCACTATTGAATCGTTGGTCCTAAGCTTTTCATAATTGCTTATTCCCGACCTTATCCTGCTGAACAGTTTTTCGAGTATCGGCTGGAAAGCGGGCGAGTCCGACTGTCCCGGTAAATTGTGAGTTAAAAGGCAGAGCAATAATAGAGCGGTATATCTGGTCATTCGCTTGTTCATTTTCCCGATACCAGTTCAAGCAGGTTATTTATCCTTTCACAGGCTAAACGTATCTCATCTTCATTTATTACCAGGGGCGGTGCAATTCTGAACGCGCTGTCGCAAAAAAGGAAGTAATCAAGAATTATGCCGGATCGTGGTGCATTTTTTACGGCTTTTGCAGCAAGGTAAGGGTCATTCAGTTCTGCTGCCATTAGAAGTCCGTCGCCTCGGATCTCTTTGATTGCGGGGTGAACAAGGAGCTGCCTGAACAGGTCAGATTTTGTTTTGGCCTTTCCGGCAAGATCTTCCTCAAGTATAACCTCAAGGGCGGCAAGTCCGGCAGCACAACATAAAGGATGGCCGCCAAATGTCGTGATATGTCCTAGCACAGGATGATGGCTCAGAGTACTCATTATCCCGTACGAACTGATGAATGCCCCGAGGGGCAGGCCACCGCCAAGAGCCTTTGCCAGAACGATAATATCTGGTGTCACGCCGAACTTTTCACAGGCAAAGATTGAACCTGTTCGTCCAAAGCCGGTCTGCACCTCGTCGAAGACCAGCAGAGCGCCTGAAGCAGTGCATTTTCTCCTTAGTTCCCGGAGGAAACCGGGTACAGGATAAATTACTCCGGCTTCTGCCTGAACAGGTTCCACTATGACGCAGGCAGTGGCGGAGTCGATCGTACCGAGTGACGAAAAATCATTAAACCCGATCTGCCAGACATCAGGCAAAAGGGGCCTGAACGCGTTTTTATACTGTTCGCTGCCCTGGATGCTGAGGGCACCGTGGGTGCTGCCGTGGTAGGCATTATTAAATGATACTATTTTTGTCCGGCCCGTGAACCGTTTTGCCAGTTTCATGGCTCCTTCAACTGCTTCACTTCCTGAATTGACAAAAAAACAGGTGTCCAGACCTGGTGGCAGCAACGAGCAGATTTTTTCGGCGTACCTGACCTGCGGCGATTCAATGAATTCACCGTAAACCATCAGGTGAAGGTAATCATCTGCCTGGTCCTTTATGGCCCTGACCACCCTAGGATGCCGATGGCCGGTATTGCTAACCGAAACGCCTGAAATCAGGTCGATATATTTTTCTCCCGCCGGGCCATGCAGGAAAACACCCTCGGCCCCGGTGATATCGAGCATCATTGGTTCGGGTGAAGTCTGCCCGATATATTTAAGGAATATCTGGCGGTAATCTTGCATCGGAAGATCAGGAGATTATCTTGCCATCACGTTGATATCATTCAGCAGGGTGTCGCGGTAAGACTTTCCCACCGGAATGTTCTTAAGAGAACTTCCTACGACAAGGTCAAGGGAGTTTTCCCTTATTGCCTGGATCATGCTTTTATTTATTATGAATGACCTGTGCACCCTTATGAAGACATTTGAAGGGAGCTGGCTTTCAATGGCCTTCATCGTAAAATGAATTGTAAATCTTTCTTCCCTTGTATTGAGTGTTATGTAATTTTCAAGTGCTTCAACATAAACTATCTCTTTTATTTTCAGCTTGACGAGGGAGGATCCTTTCTTTATAAATATCTCCTCGTCTCCTGTACTGGACATTTCCTTTTTTGAAAAGTATCTCAGGGTCTTGTCGACAGCTTTCACGAATCGTGCATAAGAGACAGGCTTGAGAAGGTAATCCACAACGTTGAAATCAAAAGCCTTAAGTGCGTACTCTTCATTTGAAGATACAACTATTATATTAGGTGGGTTCTCAAGGCTCCCGATAAAATCGAATCCGTCCATTTCAGGCATCTGTATGTCGAGAAATACAAGTTCGATATCGCGGCGGCGAAGCAGTTCGTTTCGTGCCGATACAGAATCGCTGAATGTTCCAAGGAGGTTGAGAGAAGGTGATTTGCTCACAAAACCTTCGAGGAGCTTGCAGCTCAGCTTGTCATCATCTACTATGATACAGTTCATTACCGGAAACTCTGCGATTGAGATTCAAAATCAAATTTAGCAAAAAATCGATATGGAGAAAAAACTATCACTTTAATCGTACAATAGTTTTAAAAATTGTAAGAGTTAACACCATTATATTATAACACGGAAAATTTAGATTTGGTTGCATAAAAAAAATCCCGACATGAAATGCCGGGACTTAAATCAAAGTCAGATTTGATTAAAGACCTTTGTTGAGTGCAGGAGCTGCTTTGAATTTAACAACTTTCTTTGCAGGAACGTTCAGTTTAGCACCTGTACGTGGGTTACGAACAACTCTTGCGCTTCTTTTGGTTACTGAGAATGTCCCCATACCCGGGAGCTGAATTCTGTGACCTTTTTTCATTGCTTTTCCAAAAGCTGTAACAAATGAATTGAGAGCTTTGCCAGCATCTTTAATTGAAAGACCTGCATCACCTGCAATTGCATTTACTAATTCTTTTTTTGTCATAGTGAAAGATTTTTAGAGTTAGACGTAAATGTCATTATTGAATACAAAATTATTCCAATTATATTCATACGCAAATTTATTTTTTCCTTTTTCCGCAAATAGTGCCACTTTTAGGTTGAATCGGCCTATTTTTTTGACAAAATCATCTTTTTTTATAAAAATGCGCTTGGCCGCATCCAGTATGGATTTGAGACGTTCAGCACAAAAAAAATTGTTGAAATCTTGTTGATATATTTGCATATACCTGGATATCTGTAGATTACATAGATTTATTTCAAATATTTTCAAAAATCAAAAAAATATTATCTTTGCGGCGGAGAAATGGCAGAGTGGTCGATTGCGGCGGTCTTGAAAACCGTTGTCCGCCTATCGGCGGACCGGGGGTTCGAATCCCTCTTTCTCCGCAGAGCCTGGGAAAACCGTGCAAAGCACGGTTTTTTGTTTTATGGAGAACACGTTGAAAGCCCGCTTTCATAAGTGTTTGAAATAAAACAAATAAACCTGCACCCGCCTGGTGCAGGTTTCCCAGGCTCTGCCAGGATCTCCTCAACGGGATCACCGAAGGTAATCCCTCCCACTTCTCAAGCGAAAAGCAATAGGATAATACTTTAAGGGCGCTTCCTTTTTCAGATTTATGTTACTTTCTTTTGCTCCTATAAAAGAAAGTAGCCCTAGAAAAGTAGGCCAGAAAAGACAACTGCCTCTGTTTTTCGCCATTTGCGCATAGCCATTTACCGCTCCAAAAAACAGAGCGCAGTTCGCGCCTTTTCCGGTTTTTCCATCGCTCAGTATAATTTTTAATCCTTTGTTAAAATAAAACGAACAAGTAATGGCGTAGACTATTCAAAAATCATCATAGGCGTGAGGGCAAACCCGAAAACGGTGCGAACCGGGGCCTGGAGCGGCGTGATTGCACAGAGCGCTGGAAGACGAAGCAGTACCGAACGTTAAGTTCCGACATGTTATGTCGGAATAGTGAGGTGCCGGTTTGAAGGGAGGCTGGACGCGTTAAGCGGCCAAGACCCTGGTTGTCGTTTTCGGCGCCCTTTCTTTGGTTCTTTCTTTGGACGAACAAAGAAAGAACAATTAAGCTCTTTGTTTAAAAATTAATGAACCGGTACTCCAGTTAAAGGAAAGCTCGACGAAGTCAAAGTATTTTACTGATGTTATTTACTTATATTAAGTCTAAATGTTAAAGTTTGTTTATTTCCTGTTCTTTTTTCTGATTACTAAGCCTCTGCCAAGCATTTGTCGCTTTTTCTTGACAATCTCGAATTTCTTTATCCAGTCTTGTATTTTTCATATCCATAGTAAAGAAACAATCCATAGAACCACCATTCTTATAATCATAATATTTTTGTGAAATTGCTTTTACAGATTCATTCTCCCAGATATATCTTTCATCAATTTTCAATACGTCAGTCTTTTTCAGGATTGCTGCATTTTCCGGTCGCTTATTAGTTATACCAAAAGGAGTTTTATATTCATTATGTTCATAATATATACCATTACCATATTTTACTTTAAATCCTGATTCAATTCCATCATTTTGACTACATGAGATATGATACAGAGTATCTTGATAAAATTTGAGTTCAAATTTCATTAATTCAATATCGCCAATATAGTATTGAAATACATTTATTGCTTTGGTTTTAGGACATCCGAAATTATCGTCTTCAAGTAGACCTCCTTTGAAATTGTTTTTGGTAGTGTCGAATTTTATTTCCTTGATAATAAAACCAAAATCTTCCCTATAAAAACTACTTGCAATGTTTCCATCTTTATCAAAAGTAAAGTCCATATATTTTGGGTCATAACCGTGGTATTTTGGCATCTCTTTAAAACCAGTTTCTTCAGAACGTTTGCTGTCTTTTCTTATTTCGTCTTTAATAATACTAAGAGCCTGTTTGTATGTAGTCATACCAAGCTTGAATGAAGCCAGTCCTTTCATATTCCTGGCAGCAAAATATCCAGCAGTATCAGGCAAATTGTTTATTGCAATTTTATTTTGAGTATTAGGATTATTACAAGAACAAAATCCTATACAAACAATCAATAAAATATTATCTAAGTATTTCATAACAGTAGATTTACTGATAAAGTTAAGTAATTTATTAACCTATTCATTTTCAAATATCTCAGTATCTTAAGTAACACTAAATAAATTTTAAAATCTTACTTTATGGGTTTCCTTCAAAACAGAGGAACAAATACAGCAAATTACTGTATATGTTGATTGAATTTGGCTTTTGTTTATAATTATGAATTACTAACGACCTGAAATCATCTTTATCAATCTTTCTTTAACAATACTTTCGGGACAAGGTTTACCAGGAAATCTTTCTGTTCTGTTTTTCGAAATTCTCATTGGATAACCAGGAAATCTTTTAACATCCGCTATCCATCAAGGTTGAATTACTGGACTGCCATATAACCGTTTATACTCGATTGCAATTTCTTTATATGTCATAACCAAGGAATATTTTGTAAATAAATATTTACAGTCTTTTTAGAATGACTTTCAGAACTTTGCTGCAATAACCATTAAATTTTACAACTATGAAAATCATAGATTTTATTAACTCTGAATGTCAGAAAATTAAAGAGTTGAAGTAAATAGAGAAGGAATCTTTAATCCAATTACGGACGTAACAACAATGTTTAAACCATTAAATCAAGAAGAGTTTTACATCAGAGAACTGCTCAAATTCTATATCGATACTAATACGTTCCTTGTTAGTATAATTAGGGAAAATGAGAACGGTATAAGGATGTTTGAGGAAATTAAAGAACATCTAAGAAAACACTTCACAGAACAAGAACATATTCATTAACGCTACCCTGTTGTTTCTTAAAAATTCTATCAAGTAGTAATTTGACAAAATAACCTCATACTGCACCGACTTATTGTGCTAATAACTGCTTCTGCAGTCGGTAAAAGTGCCCGGTTCAGTTTCCGGGCACTTTTTTTTTGACCGTACCCCTGGTTTATCACCTGTATGAATATTTTACACCCGCCGTATGATTCCTTTACATAATGGAACTTCATTATTTTTTTATTTTACTGGTATTCATCTGTTTGCAATAATGGCATGCATCTTGGCATGATACTGATAAAAAACAAAAATGAAAGAACTCATCCTGATAATAATATTCCTGCTCACCTTCTCAGGAAGAATGCTGTTTTCACAAAAAAAATGGACCATCGAGGATTGTATCAATTACGCCGTACAGAACAACATACAGCTTAAAAGGCAGAAGCTTCAGACCGAAACATACAGGGCGAACCTTACAAGGTCGCGTCTGAATTTGCTCCCTGACCTTAATATTGAAACCGACGGCAATCTTGGATTCGGGCGATCTGTCAACCCGGTCAACAACTCAATTACATTCCAGGAAAACATCAGCAATAGCTATTCTATAAAGTCAAGCATCACACTCTTCAGCGGATTCACAAACCTGAATACTCTTGCGTCAAATAAGTTCATGTTCGACGCGGGTGTCGAAAATGAAAAGATACTGCTAAACAACCTGGTGATGAAAATCATGGGGGCGTTTTACCAGGTTGTATATTCCAGGGGGCTTGAGGCAGCAGCCGCCAAACAGCTTGAGTCGTCGCAAAAGGAGTTGAACCGCATAAAGAAGAACGTGGAGGTTGAAAAGGAATCTGTGGCTGTACAATATGAGATGGAAAGTACTGTCTCGTACAACAAACTCCTTTATACAGAAGCCGTAAATACATCCAGGGAGACAGTCACTACTCTTAAACAGCTTCTGCAGCTTGAACCTGGTACCGAATTTGAGGTCACACTTCCCGACCTGGAAAAAGTAATGATAGAGGAAAGGAGCTACAGGGCCGACAGCCTTTACAGGATAGCCGCTGAAAACCTGCCCAGGCTGAGAGAAATAAATTATGAACTGATGGCATCCAAAAAGGCTGTGGCTGCAGCAATGGGTGCTCTTTCACCGCGAGTGATCTTCGGAGGCGGAATATTTACCGGCTACTACGAGATAATTGCTGCAGGTGTTCCAAGCCAGGGTCCGTTCAGCGACCAGTTCAAAGGCAACAAGAGCCAGGCTGTTTACGCATCGCTGATGATACCTATCTTCAACAATTACTCAACTCTTAAGGGCATTAAGCTGGCTAAGATTAACAGGAATGATACTGAACTTAGACTTGAATTGGAGAAAAGCAACCTTTACGCGGATGTTGAGAACGCATGCCTGAACTACAATAGCGGAAAGGATGAGTTCGTTTCGGCACTGTCGAATTTCCAGTATGCTTCAAAGTCGTACGACGTGGTACAGAAAAAATTTGAGGCAGGCCTTGTCGATGTCACTGTCTATACAGCTGCAGAAACAAAACTATTCAGGGCTGATACCGAAAAGGTCAGGACCAAGCTTCAGCTTCTCATCAGGGACCTGATTATCAAATTTTATGCTACAGGCGATTATAAAACAATAAGTATAAACTAACTATCAAAATAATATAAAATGGAGACCCGTCTTGAATCAATGGATAAACTGATAGAAAAGAAAAAAGGACTGAAGCCAAAGCATCTCTGGTATATTGCCGGTGCTTTGCTTATGGCCCTTCTTGTTTACATGGCTTTTTTCAGAAACCCCCAGTCGACCTACAGGGTTGAAAAAGACAAGCTGATAATCGAGGATGTTACCCAGGGGCAGTTCAATGATTATATTACCGTAACCGGGAATGTAGAACCCATAAGCACAATTTTTCTTGATGCCCAGGAAGGGGGACGCGTTGAGGAGAAACTGGTCGAGGAAGGATCAATGGTAAAAAAGGGAGAGGTTATCCTCAAGCTGTCAAACCCCGACCTGTACATGAACATCCTCACAAGCGAGGCCCAGCTTGCAGAGAAGGAAGATTTTCTCAGGAATACCCAGATTACAATGGAGCAGGAAAGACTATCAATCAAGAGGGAACTGCTTAACCTGAAATATGATATTGAAAGGAAATCCAGAACTTTCAGGCAGAACCAAGTGCTTATAAAAGACAGCCTTATTTCGAAGGAGGAATTCACCCGTTCAAAAGAAGATCTTGAAATGGCGATCCAGTCAGAGAGTCTTTTCCGCGAGCGCCAGAAGCAGGATTCTCTTTTCAGGTCGGCGAATGTTGAGACGATTAAAAACGACCTTGTAAACATGAGAAAAAACCTTGCACTTGTCAGGGACAGGATCAAGAACCTGAACGTCACTTCTCCGGTCGAGGGCGAACTGGGAATACTTATCCCGCAGATCGGTCAGTCGATAGCAAGAGGAGAAAACATGGGGCAGATAAATGTTCTCACGTCATATAAGGTAACCGCGCAGATAGATGAACACTATATCGACAGGGTAAGAACCCAGCTCACCGCAAGGCTTGAAAGGCAGGGCGGTCAGTTCGACCTTGTTGTCCACAGGGTATATCCTGAGGTAAGGAACGGCAATTTCAAGATCGACATGACCTTCTCGGGTAAAATGCCCGATAACATCAGGACCGGTCAGACATATTACATCAGCCTGCAGCTGGGCCAGCCCAAGGATGCAATTATGATACCAGTCGGGGGATTCTTCCAGGAGACAGGAGGCCAGTGGATTTTTGTACTTGACCCGTCAGGGAAATTTGCAACACGCAGGAATATTTCTGTCGGCAGGAAAAATCCAAAATACTATGAGGTACTCGACGGTCTGCATGCAGGTGAAAAGGTAATAATATCGGGGTATGAGACTTTTGGAAAAAATGAACGACTTATTTTGAAATAAACATGATAATCACAATAAAATAAAAACCATGATCAAAACAAATGAATTAACAAAGATCTTCCGTACGGAAGAGGTTGAAACAACAGCACTGAACAAAGTCAGTCTTGATGTCAAAGAGGGAGAATATGTGGCAGTTATGGGGCCATCGGGCTGCGGGAAATCAACGCTCCTGAACATTCTCGGGCTGCTTGATAACCCTACATCAGGAAGTTATATTTTCAACGGCACCGAGGTGGCAAAGCTTAAAGAAAGGGACCGTACTGTTTTCAGGAAAGGAAACATAGGTTTTGTTTTCCAGAGCTTCAACCTCATTGACGAACTCTCAGTATATGAGAATGTCGAGCTTCCGCTGATTTACCTCAAGCTTACTGCGGCAGAAAGGAAGAAACACGTGGAAACCGTTCTCGAAAGAATGAAGATTTCTCACAGGGCAAAGCATTTTCCACAGCAACTATCGGGAGGACAGCAGCAGAGAGTAGCCATTGCCAGGGCAGTGGTTGCCAACCCGAAGCTAATTCTGGCTGATGAGCCGACCGGTAACCTTGATTCAAAGAATGGCATAGAAGTAATCTCCCTGATGAGCGAACTCAACAAGGAAGGCACGACGATTATTATGGTGACACACTCGGAAAGAGATGCTGGCTATGCACACAGGGTAATTAATCTTTTCGATGGCCATATTGTTGCCGAAAACAGGTAATAATCGCTCTTCTGAAATTTAAAAGAGGTACACAGGACAGAAAAAAGTTAAAACTTCAAAAAATGCAGATATGTTAAAGCATCTTTTACTTCATAGCTTCAGGTCTTATAAAAGACAGAGAGCATATATTTTTATAAACATCCTCGGCCTTTCAATCGGCATCGCCTGCAGTCTTGTAATCGCTCTCTATGTTATCAATGAATCGGGCTACGAGAAATTCAATGTAAAGAGAGACAGGATCTTCAGGCTTATCCTGAACGGGAAGCTTGGAGGACAGGAACTGATAGGGGCCTTTACTCCCGCACCGATGGCGGAGACAATGGGCCGTGAATTTCCGGAGGTTGAATCGACCCTGAGAATCAACGGCTGGGGTCCCACAGTTGTGGAATACAACAACCAGAAATTCAAGGAGGACCATGTAATGGAAGCCGATTCCACATTCTTCGATTTCTTCTCGATACCAGTACTGAAAGGTGATGTCAGAAACCTTCTTAATGCCCCCTATAAAGTTGTTGTAACGGAATCGACTGCCAGGAAAATGTTCGGATCCGAGAACCCAATCGACAAAACCATTAGGCTCGGAGACGATACGGTCAAATACGTGGTATCGGGTGTAATGTCCGATTTCCCTTCGAACACTCATTTTGAGGCCAATTACCTTATCTCCTTCATGACAAACCCATACTCGCGTAATAAGATTTGGCTCAACAATAACCTCGAGACTTACCTGCTTCTCAAGCCTAATACAAATTACAGGAGCGTCGATGCCAAGATACCTGAGCTTCTTAAGAAATATGTCGGACCTGAGGTAGAGAAATACATGGGGATTAACCTCGAGGAATATCTTGCCAAGGGTAACACCTATAACTATTATCTGCAGAAGCTGGGGAAAATGCATCTCGATCCCGTTGTACAGCAGCAGTTCAAGCCTGCCACGGACCCAAAATACCTGATTATTTTCGGTACCATAGCCGTACTTATCGTGATAATAGCATCAATTAACTTCATGAACCTTTCGACCGCCCAGGCTGCAAGAAGGGCAAAAGAAGTTGGAATCAAAAAGGTAGGGGGGTCCTCAAGGGGCATACTTGTAACTCAGTTTCTTTCCGAATCAGTCATGCTTGCATTCGCTGCACTCATCATTGCAGTAATAATTGCCGTATTATGCCTGCCCTATGTAAATACGCTTCTCGGTACGCATCTTGCCATGACGCAGATGAAGATATATTACCTCGTACCTGCGCTATTGCTGTTTGCAGTGATTGTAGGAATCCTTTCAGGCCTCTACCCTGCCATCTTCCTCTCCTCGTTCTCACCATACGAGGTGCTAAAGGGTGATCTGAAGAACAGTATGTCGAGCGGAAGACTGAGGAAAATACTTGTCGTATTCCAGTTTTTCATCTCGATCCTTCTTATTGTAGGTACACTTGTAATGTACAACCAGATCAGGTACATGCTCAACAAGGACGTCGGCTTCAACAAGCAAAACCTGATAATAATAGAAAGAATGAGCGAGCTTGGGGGAAAGGCAAAAGCATTTAAAGAGGCGATAAAGCAGATCCCCGGTGTGATAAACGCCAGCCTCTCAACCGCGGCCCCGAACAGGGTAAACAATAATAACGGGTATGGCATGGAAGGAAGAAAAGATGATTCCTTCCTGATGGTGACAAACTATGTTGACTACGATTACATTGCCACCTACGAAATGAAAGTCCAGGCGGGAAGATCATTTAACGAATCATTTTCAACAGATAAGGAAGCATGCCTGGTAAATGAGAGCGTTATGAGTAAATTCAATATCTCAGATATAGAAAAAACCAGGTTCATCCTTCCGTCACTCAATGGCAATGCGAAGTACCTGCAGGTTATCGGGGTAATCAGGAATTTCAACTTTGAATCCCTGAGAAATCCGATCAGGCCATATATCTACCTCATGAGACCTGATGATTACAGGTTCGGTTATGTAACTGTGAGGCTGCCTTCCACTAATTATTCGGGTGTAATAAAAGAGATTGAGGCAAAATGGAAGGAATATGCTGCCAATGCCCCCCTCCAGTATTATTTCCTCGACCGTGACATGGAAACAATGTATACCCAGGAAAAACAGAATGCCCACATGGCCGTCATATTCGCAATACTGGCAATCTTCATTGCCGCTCTGGGTCTTTTCGGGCTCACGTCCTTCACCGTTGAACAGAAGACAAAGGAGATTGGTGTAAGAAAGGCAATGGGATCTTCGGTTCTTGGCATCTATACGGTTATTTCCAGGGAGGTTTTCATACTCGTATCCGTGGCTGCCATTATAGCCTGGCCCGTCATTTACTATCTTGCCGGGAAATGGCTGGAGAACTTCTATTACAGGATAAGCCTGAGCGTCCTGACATTTATCCTGGGGCTGCTGATCTCCCTGGGGATAGCGGTAATAACAATTACCTGGAAAATTATGAGGGCGGCCCTTGTCAATCCGGCACAGTCGCTCAAGTATGAATAGGCCGGAAGATGAATAAAAAAAGTCACCCGCCTGCCGGCAATCTGAGGATTAGCGTACATGACAGGCGGGTATAAAAAAAAGACAAAAAAAAAGAGGGCTCACACCCTCTTCCATTTACTCCTAACCTAAAATCCAACTCATATCTAGTACATGCTGTTAATCAATCTTCCGATCTCATCTCTCTTTTTAAGGAAAAAGCTGTAACTTCTGCCATCGCGTGTAACGACATTGAGACCCTTGATCGCGAACAATAAGCCTTTGCTGTAGTAAATGACCTCAAGAATATTTTCAAACATTATTTCAAGATTTGAGCCATCAAGATGCGAATCGAGAGTCTTGAAGTACACCCTCTGGTTTGTCACTATCAGTTTCCCTTCAAGAGTCTTCCCGTCTACAACCCGGCTGGTATCACCAGCATTGAGAACTATTTCGTTCGGGTTAAGCTTGACTGTCATGGCTTATCTGCTTATTGCTGTTTTATTAATTTCATATTAAAGACGCACAGAAGTTCAAAATGATGCATCTTTTATGAAATATATTATATACGCCTGCATGAAATCAAAACTGTCTAATTTTTTTACATATATTTGACTTTATCAGGAAAATGGAACGACAATGATCAACGGGACAGTTTTGATAATCGATGACAATAAAAGCGTGATCGACTCGCTCGAGATGATGCTGGGTTATGAGGTCCAGAAAGTGCTATCTATCCGGGATCCGGGGAGAGTCTACGATGTGCTTCGCAGAAACGCTGTAGACATCGTCCTTCTCGACATGAACTTTCGTGCCGGTATCAGTTCAGGCAACGAGGGATTGTTCTGGCTGAAAGAAATAATGAAGCACGATCGCGACATCAGTGTGATTATGATAACTGCCTATGGCGACATCGAGCTTGCTGTAAAAGCTATCAGGGAAGGTGCATTCGATTTTGTCCTGAAACCCTGGGACAACAACAAGCTTATTGCAACAATAAATGCGGCATGGAAGCTCAGGACCACAAAGCTTAAAGCCACCCTTCTTGAAGATGACAACAGGGCACTGAAGAAAGAGATAAACAGGGCCTCCGGGACGCTGATTACGGGCCCCTCCCCCTCCATGAAGAGTGTCATGGGTATGGTAAAGAAAGTTTCTGTTACGGATGCCAATGTATTGATCTGCGGGGAAAATGGAACGGGCAAGGAACTGATTGCGCGCGAGATACATAACCTCTCACTGAGAAACATTGAACTTATCGTGCCGGTTGATCTGGGAGCAATTCCCGAAACACTCTTCGAAAGTGAGATGTTCGGACATACTAAAGGTGCTTTCACCGATGCCAGGGAAGACAGGCCAGGTAAAATCGAAATGGCCAATAGGGGAACCCTCTTTCTTGACGAGATTGGCAACCTTTCTCTTTCCTCGCAATCGAAGCTCCTTAATGCCCTGCAGAGCAGGTGCATAACACGTGTAGGCTCAAACCGACCCATACAGGTGGACCTACGCCTTATCTCGGCAACAAATTGCGACCTTGCCTCCATGGTATCGAAAGGACTCTTCAGGGAAGATCTTCTTTACAGGATCAATACCATACTTATCAAAATTCCGCCGCTCAGGGAAAGAATCGGGGATCTTCCCGACCTGGTAAAGCACTTCCTCACCTCATACAGCGAAAAGTATCATAAAGAACTCCCGAAGATAACGCAGCAGGCAATCGATAAGCTTTCGGCATATAGCTGGCCGGGGAACATCCGGGAGCTTCAGCACACCATTGAAAAGACTGTCATACTTTCCGATTCCCCTGTTCTGAAGCCTTCAGATTTCGAGTTCAGCAATGTGGCCAGAATCGGTGAAACGGGAAGCAATATATCGCTTTCGGAAATGGAAATGAGAATGATAACCGACTCGATGCACAAAAACAATAATAACCTCAGTGCGGTTGCTGCCCAGCTTGGTATAACACGCCAGACCCTGTACAACAAAATAAAGAAATATGATTTATAGACGTTTCTGGATAGTTTCTATAGGTTATGTCGTGGCCATCACGCTGCTGGCGCTGGGTTTTGCTTTCTTCGTCAGGTTTGATCCCGTTTATTCCCTTGTATTTCTTTTCCTGCTGATAATAATCGCCGCGGCGCTGGTCAGGTGGATTAACCTTACTAACGACAAGCTGGCGTTCTTCTTCAATGCAATCAGGAATGACGAAACATCTTTCAGGTTCCCAGACGAATACGGGTTCCTGAAAGAAAAAGAGTTTCACAGGAGCCTGAACCAGCTGAATGAGAAGCTCAGGAATGCCAGGATAAGCATCGAGGTACAGGAAAGGTTCTATAAAAGCATCATGGAGAATGTCAGGACAGGGATAATCTCCTTTTCAGAAAACGGGGTTGTCGAATTCGCCAACCCGGCAGTACTGAGAATGTTCGGGATCGAGCATATTTCACATATTTCAAGATTTGAAAGATTCGACCGGAAATTGCCGGAGATTCTCATTGGTCTCACTCCAGGGGAAAGCCGTCGGATAAATGTGAGAGCTGGTCAAAACCTGCTCAGCCTGGCAATACAGGCCCAGTCTATTGTGCTGCAACAACACAGGTTAAAACTTGTGACAATGCAGGATATCAGGAGCGAACTCGACAAACAGGAAATGGACTCGTGGCAGAAACTGATCAGTATTCTTAACCATGAGATAATGAATTCGGTTACCCCCATTACATCTCTCAGCTCGACAATTTCGGGATTCTACAAAAAGGACGGGAAGGAGATAGATCCGGCATCAGTTACCCCGAGGATAATTTCCGACACAGTTAAAGGGTTAAATATCATTGAAGAACACGGCAGCGGGCTTATTAAATTCGTTGAATCGTACAGGAGCCTTACCAGGCTTCCAAAGCCAGAATTTGCTGAAATCAACCTGAAGGAATTCCTCGAAAGGGTACTTATTCTTGCCAACAGCTTTTTTACATCGGAGCTGGAAGGTGAGCGTCCTGAAATAGTAATTGAAGTGGATCCGGATGAACTGTCGATGCTGGCTGATGAAAAACTTCTTGCCCGCGTATTGCTGAACCTCATAAAGAATTCCACCGAGGCATTCACAAAGCCTTCCGGTAACCTGATATCGATCAGGGCCACCTGCAATATTGACGGACGACCCGTTATTATGCTTAAGGATAACGGGCCCGGCATGGAACCTGAGATACTTGAGAAGATTTTTGTTCCCTTCTATACCACCAAGGATACTGGATCCGGAATTGGTCTTAGCCTTTCGCGGCAGATACTAAGGATGCACAATGCCTCAATATCGTGTGACTCAAAGCCCGGCGAAGGCGCCTCATTTATAATGAATTTCTGAAGCTATTCCGTCTTCCTGAAAAAAATGTCCCCGCTCACGGTCTCAACCCTGAAAAGGTGACCTCCGTCGTTTATCCTCTTTGCAACTTTCACAGGAAGGCTGGTCCCGTTTTTATTTCCTGTACTAAGATCCCAGTTTGAATAAACTGTTCCGGTTACAGTCGAAAAGTCCACATCGGCGTTGCTCACCATTGGGAGTGAAAGATCGACAAATCCGCTTACGGTCTTTATTCTTGCCGAGGTGGTTTTCCCCGACAAGGTTATGTTGCCGTCGATTGTTTCCAGCTCAAGGTTCAGGTTCTCCGGCATTATAATCTTCCAGGATATTGAACTGCTGTCACAGCAACATTTTCTTCCTTTGAAATATTTCTCAGAAAATCCTGCATCAATTGACAGCACTCCCTCTTCCTCCTTGTAGGTAATGGTATAGGCGTCATTATCTTTTCCACTGTTTACCAGCACTGATGAAAGTATGTACACCTCACTCCTTTTCCAGGTTTCCAGCTGAATAGAATCGGCAATGCTGATGTTCAGTCTTAAATTCTTTTTACCTTCAAAATTTATATGTTTCTCGGTTACTTTCTGGGCATTGGCCAGCGACAGTTCTGCCAGAGCCAATGCAATGACAATTAGTCTTTTCATGGGCTGAATATTGAAAGAATTAAATGTAAAATAAAAAAGGAAGGGAATTAATTTCCCTTCCTCAGAAAGACATTACCGCTGACGGTCGATATGGTAAACTTGAAACCTCCTCCGTTGAGTGCCTGGTCGAGTTCATTACCCCCTACCCTTTTCAGGTCCTTTTTTGAATCGCTGAAGTCGAAATCGGTATAGAAATTACCATTGATTGTCCGCATCTCCAGAGTGGTAGCAGTCCTGGCAGGTAATGTAATATCGATATCACCGCTTACCGAGTTTACTGAAAATGGCTTATCGGTATTAACAGCCGTAAAGGTTACATCTATATTACCGCTGATTGTTGAAAGGATCAGCGGACCGCATACGCTCTTAAGGGTGATGTCGTTGCAATTCTTTACATCAATCTCATTCTTCACCCCGGTAATTTCGATGTCGTTCGATCTTTCGCAGCCGCTTTCTATTTCCAGCGCAATATTCTCAGGGACCATTATTTTGTACTCCTCGTCTCTTCCGAGGGGAAGAAGACAGGTAACGGTAATCAGGTTTCCATTCTTTTCCACGTCCAGCCCCATGCCTGTGTTGTCAGTTCCGCCGGGGTATATGGCCTTCAGCCCCTTGGCTTTTGCAGGCGGCTCGAAATTCCCCGAATCGGATGATATTATTATTTCATTGCCGCTATACCCTGTCACCGGCAGCGTGCCTATGAAATTTTTAAGTACCAGCCTGCTCTCCTTAGGGTTCTGAACCTGAACTTTGTATTGCTGTGCCTGTCCTGCAGCAGCAATCAGCAAAAGAGCAGCTGTAATCAACGTGATTTTCATTGTTTTCATCTTTTTTTTGTTTTGAAATTCTACTTCACGGCTCCTTTCCGGAATCGGGGCCTTTTATATAATTGAATCCAATTTTCCATTTGTTCAGAGCAGTACCTTAAGTCCGCTCTCAGCCACTGCTTTAACCTCCCTGAGTGTTGACGGACTGCTTATAAGGCTGCGTATAGACGCAGTGGCATCCCTTTCCTTTTTCTCAACCAGAATATTTATCAGAGTAACCTGAATTATCGGATCTGTCTGGTGCGGAAGCGACTTGACCAGCGAATCCCTTACCGATTTGCGATCGCAAAACCTGGCGAGTGCATATGCAGCTGCCAGTCTGACATTCACATTCTTATCGCTGTTAAGGGTGGTAAAAAGCACAGCAGTAACATTATCATCGCCGGCAGGAAGATCGGCTGCATAACTTACAGCCTGTATCCGGCCGCTCGAAGACTCATCCCTGAGCATACTAAACATAGCCGTTCGCTTGAGACTCTCCACCTCCGACTGCAACCTGACCAGCTTCTCTCCTTCCGAAGAATTCCTGACGGAGATTGTGATGAAGGTGCCTGCAAGTGCGCCTGTTATAAGGATAGCCACAGAAGCGGCTGCCCTCAGCAGCAATTGCCTGTTTGAGAAGAGCTTCGGGTGGGTCCGTGTGTGGTGCATCTCCGCGTCAAGCATACTGTAAAACCCCGATCTCAGCGAATCATCCGGCTTCTCCATCGGCGACAGTGCTATCGTGTCAAGTATTTTCCTGCTCTCCCTTACCATTTCCAGGCATTGTTCACACGATTGAATATGCTCATCAACCTTATCCATCATCTGGCTATCCAGTTTCCTGTCGAGGTAATCAGCCAGCAGTTCTTCAACTTCGATGCATTTCATATTATCTGTATTATAATTGTCTGAAATAAATCTTTCGCAGCTCCTTAAGCGCCCTGTGAATTGTAACCTTTATAGCCGGGACACTCAAAGTTGTGATATCCGATATCTCAGAGTATTTCATCCCGAGGTAACGGCTCATTACAAGAACCTCCCTCTGTTGGCTGCCAAGAAGTTCCAGCGACTTTTCGAGCCTTACATAATCGTTCTCGCCGAATGAAAAGTTTTCCTCCTCCCTGTCGTTGATCAGTATGTCGCCTGCGGTGAACATTTCTTTCTCTCTCTTTTCCTTGTTAAAGTGATCGGTAACAATATTCCTTGCAATACTGAACATCCATGTCCTGAAACTATGCTCCTGCCTGTACGATCCCCGGTACTTTATCATCCTGTAAAACAGGGTCTGTGTAAGGTCACTGCTCACATCCCTGTTGAGAGTCATTTTCAAGTAATAATTGAATATCAACACATTGTACCTCTCAAAAAGTACTGACATCTCCGAAAGATCACCATCCTTCACTCTCTGCATCAATATTTCGTCGTGTAGCTTCAAAGTCAGCTTTCTGATAAGAATCTGCTATTAATACCTGTAAAATTAAATATGGTTACAGAATAATAGGAAAAAAACAATGCCATGGCAAAGCAAACAACTTCCTGACTCCCTTTTCTGCTCCGGCTTCTTTATAGGGGAAATAGTCATGTTACCTCAGTAACGGCCAGGAGGAAGTTGACCGGTAAAACAAACAATTGTCACCTGTTTTGTTCCCACAGTCAGAATATTGTGCCGATTCAGCTGGAAAACCGTCTTCAGTTTCAGCGTGTTATGCAACTGGATACATAATAACATCCTGATCCGAAGAAATCTGGAAGGAGCCAGGAGTGAGATAAAATAAGCATCTGAAAAAATTTATACCCGTTAAAAGCTACAAATAACCTTAAGGTACCGTCTTTTCTAAATCTTAAGGTATTTTGCTACCATGCCAAATAATTCTGCTTTACTGAATGGCTTGTTTAGTATATCCTTACAACCGCAGTTCAGTGCTTTTTCACGGTCGGTAATGAAAGCCGTCTGTGCTATTACAGGTATCTGAGGATACAACTTCGTGATGATCTCAGTTGCCTCATATCCATCCATTTCAGGCATCTTAAGATCCATGAGGACCAGGTCAATATTCTTTTCACTTTTGCAGATATTCACTGCCTCCTCTCCATTTTTTGCGTGTAAGGTTTCGATTGATGTTTTCTTAAAAAGAAGCTTTATAAGGTTGAAATTATTTATATTATCTTCAGCGATCAATATTTTAACGGTACGGGAGAAATTCAATTCGGTATCGGTTTGAGTCCTGCCGGGTATTATATCAGGCAGCCGTTCAATGGGTAGAATAAGATGGAACTCAGACCCTTTTCCGATCTCGGAGATTACCTTTATTCTTCCACCCAGTAATTCTGCATAGGCTTTTGAAATGGAGAGACCCAGGCCCGTGCCTTCAAAATGTCTTGTCTCAAGGTGTTCAACCTGGTAGAACCTGTCAAATATCCTTTCCAACTGATCGTGAGCAATCCCGATACCTGTATCGGTAACGAAAAACTGAAGTTCATTTTCAGTCTTTCTGCATCCCATACGGATTTTACCATTTTGGGTAAATTTGAAGGCATTGCTCAACAGGTTCGATAGTATCTGAATCAGTTTAGTATTATCCGTGAAGACAATAAAATCTCTTTCGGGGCAGAATGTCATATCAAACTCAATGTTATTTCTGGAAGCTAGAGGTTTAAACTGGTCGTAAAGGTTATGCATTAAAAGGTCCACCTCAACATTCTGTTTTTTTAACTTGATGATGCCGGCTTCAATATTAGAAATCTCAATTATCTCCGTAATAATTGACAGGAGATGATTGCTGCTGTTAATTATTGTCTCTATGAAAGAGGCCCGGGTCGCCTCGTCGATGCTTGGATCTTCAAGAAGAGCTGAAAAACCCACGATTGCGTTCATCGGTGTCCTAATTTCATGCGAAATGTTATGGAGGAAGGCTGTCTTCAGCCTGTCACTCTCCTCAGCTTTGTTTTTTTCCCTGATAAGATCCGCTTCTGCTTTATGCTGCTCTGTAAGGTCCCTGACGGTCATGCTGGTTTTAAGGTTGCCATGCCGGTCGCGGAATGAAACTGACGAAACTTCAGCCTGAAACGTTGATCCGTCATTCTTAATGAAAGTCAGTTCACCGCTTGCTTTCCCTGTCTTTCGGCGCTGTTCGAGCAGAGCATCTAGTCTTTTGTCCGATAAATCAACAAGAGAATTCCTTCCCAGACTGCAAATCTCTTCCTCGGTTCTGCCAAACAGCCTGCATGCACAATCATTGACAGAAAGAATAGTACCATCAGGAATGGTCAGTAGAATTGCAATATTCGAGTTATCATATATGGAACGGTACATTTCCTCACTTTCCCTCAGAGCGTTTAGCGCTTCCTTTCTCAGTGTTATGTCCCGTAGGCTTCCTACAATTTTTTCCGGATCTCCGTTCTTATCGTACACAAGCTTGGAAGAAATGGAGCATGGCACTATGATCCCTTCAGAAACAGCCAAAGAAACTTCAAAATCCATCACATAGCCTTTATCACTGATCATCGATATAAAGGAATTGCGTTCGTCGGGGTAAGAATAATAATCAGACATCTGCTTGCCTATCAGGTCTTCACGGCCAACAGCTCCCCTCGATAAGGTAACGATAGAAGGACTGACCTCCAAAATTATTCCATCTACTGTTGTTTCATAATAAACGTCCTGAACATTCTCAAAAATCCTTCTGTACTTTTCTTCGCTTCCCCTCAGGGCTTCTTCCGACTTTTTACGTCCGGTTATATCTGTTATTGTCCCGATATATCCTACTACCTTATCGCCAATTATTTCGGGTACTGCCCGTCCGATGACCCAGACAGTATCTCCATTTTCGTGCAAAAACCGGTACTCTGCATTTGATTCACCTTCAAATCTGATATCTTTTTCCCAGTTCCGAATCACGTTTACCTTGTCGAATGGGTGCAAAGCTTTGATCCAGCCATTACCAAGAGCTTCTTCCGGTTTCAATCCTGACAGCTCACACCATTTTGGATTAACATATGTGGTTTCCCCTTTAGGATTAGTCCTGAATATTCCGACAGGTGTGACCTCGGTCAGGGTTTTAAACAGTTGCTGGCTTTCAAAAAGAGACATTTCACTTTTTTTATGCTCTATAATCTCTTTTTCAAGCTTTTCCGAATATTGACGGAGTTCCTTTTCTGATCTCTCCGACTGAAGCATTTTTTCTTCAATCTTACGAATCAGAACCTCATTATATTCTTTCAGGACCACTGCTTCATCCTGTTTGTTGTCTCCAGGTTTTTTACCAGGTTTAGCTTTTTTCTTTCGCAGAGATTCTGTTATGATTTTAAGGAAATCATCGGGTTCCTGCGGTTTGATAATATACTTTTCAGCACCCAGTTTTAAAGCAAATTCTTCATCTTTCGGGTCAGTATAGGTGGCAGTATAAAATAAGAATGGGATAGCTTTTAAAACAGTGTCTTTCTTGCACTCCCTACAGAGTGTAAAGCCATCCATGACAGGCATGAGCACATCAGAGATAATCAGATCAGGTAAATTTGTCCTGATCAGTCCGAGCGCTTCAGCGCCGTTCCTGGCTGAAATTACCTCATACCCCTCGGCTTCCAGGATCGCTTTCAGCAGATAAAGGTTTTCGGATTTATCATCGGCAATCAAAACTCTGGCCATAGTCTTAAGGTCATTTAATGAACTTCTCAATTTCAGAAATGAATGTATCGGTGTTTATCGGCTTTTCAATATAGCCTGTTGCTCCCGATTCCCTTGCCTTTTCCTCATCTCCTGGCATAGCATAGGATGTTACTGCTATAACCGGTACTGATCGCAACTCTTGTACGGATCTTAATTCCCTTGCAACAGAATAACCGTCCATCCCGGGAAGCTGAATATCAAGAAGAATAATATCAGGAGTATGCTCCATCGCAGAAATCTTTCCGGTGAACCCGTCAAATGCCTGAATTACATTGTACCCACTATCCTCCAACAGGTAAGTAAGCAGGTACATATTCTGATCATTGTCCTCAATAATTAATACTGTTTTTCTCATTTGCCTGTTTATCTGGCGTTTAAAGGTAAAATGACGGTAAAGACACTTCCCTTGCCCGGAACAGATTCCACTTCAACACTTCCCTTTAGCAAATCACATAGTTTTTTACAGATTGAGAGGCCCAAACCAGTACCTTCATACTGTCGTTGAAGGCCGGTATCGATCTGTGTAAATGGCTTGAAGAGTTTGTCCAGTTGATCCTTTTCAATGCCTATACCCGTATCTTTTATATCCAGCCTGACTTTATCATTGGCCAGGTTACAATAAATTGATACACTGCCGGTCTCTGTAAATTTTACAGCATTATTGACAAGATTAGTCAATATCTGGAAAACTCTCTGCTTATCGCTGTAAATCTGCCCGATATTATTGTTCAAATCAAGATATATGGGAATACCCTTCTTATCAGCCATTGGTTTATTTGTTTCCACTACATTCCTGATGACTTCCGGAAGATCGAAAGACGACAGGTTCATCATTAACTGCCCAGCTTCGATTTTGGATACGTCGAGAACATCGTTAATAAGAGAAAGCAAATGCCGGGCACTGTTCTGAACCATTCCCATCTGCTTCTTCTGCTCGTCATTAAGCGGCCCCGGCTTCTCTTTCATCAATATACCTGTAAAACCGATAATCGAATTTAAAGGGGTCCTTAATTCATGCGACATTGTTGCAAGGAAAGCCGATTTAAGCTGATCGGCTGCCTGGGCCCTTATTTTTTCAACCTCAAGTTTTTCAATACTTTCCTTAAGAGTGATATGTGTTTTTATCCTTGCCTGTAACTCCCTTGGGTCAAATGGCTTGGTTATATAATCCTGGCCACCCAGTTCGAATCCTTTCAGGATTGTTTCCCTGTCGGTAAATGCCGAAAGAAAAATGACAGGCATTCTGTTCATACGGGGATCGGACCGTATCCATTGGCAGACCTCAAAACCGTCCATACCCGGCATATTGATATCCAGCAGGACGAGGTCAAAGGTTCTGCTGTTCAGCCAGGAGATTGCTGCCTCGCCATTCACGGCAAATTCTATTTCAAAATTCTCACCCTGGAGGTTTCTTCCGAGAACCTGGAGATTGTCGGGATTATCATCAACTATCAGAATGCGTGCCATGGGCCAGACTTAAAGTACCTGTAATACTATTTTAGATCTTAAGTTTCTGAATAACAGAAGCATACTGTCTGATCGAATTTAACACTGCCTTCACATTAAAAACATCAGCAGCATTCTTCAGGTCAGCGCCATACGTAATAATCAAATGCGAATTATGCTTTTTCCCAACTTCGATTAGGTCAATCCCGAATTGCTTTATCTCTCCTATCGGCTGTCTCACTTCGAAGGTTTTCCATCTTGTCAAGAATTCCTTTTCAAGCAAAGATACCAGGACCGGTAAATCAATTATTTCAGAGAGCGGCTGTTCATTCGGACCTTTTTCTGCAAGTATCCCTGCTTCAGTCTTCCTGTAAGGCAGAAAATTCATTAACTCGGTGAATAGGGCTGAAATTGTTACAGGCTTTGAAATCAGACCAGCGAAATCTTTTTCATGGATCTTCTCTTTCTGATCTTTAAGGACCGAAGCGGAATAGGCAATGACAGGGATACTTTTAAGACGGTCATCAGATTTTAATTTATCGAGTAACTCGAACCCGTCCATCTCAGGCATCCTGATATCTGATATTATAAGGTCAGGGACACTGTCTTTTAGCAATTCGAGGGCCCTGAACCCTCCTTCAGCCTCGATAACCTTTATCTCTGTCCCCGCCAGAACGTCTATGATATATTTCCTGTTGATTTGCACGTCATCAACAACCATGACTGATGATTTGCCGAAGATAATTTCTCCCGGATTTATTTCCGGAGGAAGGGGTTCTTTCGATATTCCGAATTTGTAAGCAACATTCTGAATCCTGACTGTAAAAGTGCTGCCCTTGCCCAGCTCTGATTTCAAACTGATTGTACCATTCATCAGAGAGGTCAGCCGTCGAGATATTGCTAATCCCAAACCTGTTCCGCCGACACTTCTCTGGTCCCTTGCCTGGATAAACGGATCAAATATCTCATCTTTCACCTCTTTGGAAATGCCAATTCCTGTATCTTCAACTTCCATTACAAGATCTGCATAATCATCTTTTTTGCCTTTATGCTCCACTGATTGAATATTCTCGATCCGTACTGAAAGTTTCACATAACCTTTATTTGTGAACTTTATTGCATTACCTACGAGGTTGAACACTATTTGCCTCAGTCTGGGTTCATCAACATATATTGAATCCGGTGTCCCGGGTGCAATCTCGACAATGAACAGAATTCCTTTTTCCTTTGCTTTCAGAGCAAAAATTCTTTCAAATTCTGAAAAGAACTGATTTGAATCGAGAAAATCAAACTCCAGTTCGAATTTCCCTGCTTCAATTTTTGAAAGGTCAAGGATATCATTGATAAGAGTCAGGAGGCTTCTGCCGCTTGATCTGATTGATTCGATGTAATTCTTCTGGTTGTCGTCGGTAAGCAGTGAACTGAGCAATTCTGTGTAACCAAGTACGGCATTCATTGGCGTTCTGATTTCATGGCTCATATTGGCCAGGAATTCGCTTTTGGCACGGTTTGCACTTTCTGCGACCTCCATAGCTTTATGCAATTCCGTCTCAAAGCGCTTCCTTTCAGTGATATCAAATAATGTAGATCTGGTCATGAGGAATTTGCCGTTATTATCATATATGGCCGTAGCGTTGAGCGACCCGATAAAAGCGGTGCCGTCTTTACGGATATATTCATGCTCCACGTTCCTGATATTCCCTTTCTGTTTTAGCTGAGGAAACAATTCTCTGAAGACCTGACTGCTCTCCGGTGTCATAATATCTGCCGGCCCTTTTACATTTAAAAGCTCATCAGCAGTGTAGCCAAGCATATCAAGTTCGGTTTTATTTATCCTGATAAACTTGCCATTTTCATCAAGAGAGTGATATCCGCAGGGGGCATTTTCATATAAGTCGCTTGTCTCAATAATGGCATCATTAAGCTCACTTGTACGTTTTTTTACCAGCATCTCAAGATTATTGCGGTATTCAATAAGCTCTTCCTGGATCCGTTTCTGCTCGGTTATATCCGTGCTTATCCCGACAAGTGCAACAGGTTTATTATCCTTATCAAAAATTATTGAGGTTGACAGGGCAACCGGGAACTCTGTTCCATCTTTCTTACAGTTAATTACTTCCCCCTGCCATCCTCCCTGCAGGGTAGCTTCCAGGATTTCTTTTGCGATGTCCGGCCGGTTGGATTCCGAAATAATAAGTGCGATGCCTTTCCCTATTACCTCCTCTTCGGAATATCCAAAAACTTTGCACCACGACCTGTTGACAAATGATATCTTGTTTTGGGTATCTGTTATACTGACACATTCATTAATTGTTCGCAGAACCTGTGCAAGGAACGAAACCTCTTCTTCTGCTTTCTTTCTTTCAGAGATATCGGTTATAACTACAACCCGGGCATTCTTTCCCATGTAAAACAGATCATGAGAAGTTGTGATAACGGCCATAATCGTACCATCTTTTCTGACATGATGCCATTCGCCGGTATATTTGTGCCCGTACAACCCCCTGACCAGATCTGATATTGCTTCTTTCTCATCTGCCGGATAAAAGTCAACAAGGGTCATTTTAAGCACTTCATCTATGGAAAATCCGTACATATTGAGAAAAGCCTCATTAGCAGCCAGAACGATGAAGGTCTCTTTGTCGTAAATTGCCATCGAAGCAGGGTTTCGTTCAAACAAATACCTGTATCTTTTCTCTACCTCCTCCCGCTCCTTCCCGCGCTGAAAAATCTGCAGAAGCATATTATCCACGTACCGATATAATGTATTTATCTCATCATTGCCTTCATAGCTAAGCCTCTCGCTATAATCATTATCCTCTGAAATCTTACGTGTGAAATTCGATAGTTTCAGGATTGGGTCCGAAATCAGTTTCTGAAGCCTGTTTGCAATGACAAAAACAACTATGACCAGTAATAATATTACAAATCCGGCCAGTATTATTGAACTGTTAACCCTGTCACTTAAAACCTTTGCCGACATTCTTATATATATGGTCCCGCAATATTTGCCCTGGTAATCTATTGAGTGAAATACATGAATGTATTTACCCGAGAAAGATATACTCTCAGAACGCAACCCGGGAAATGCAAAATCTGATCTTTTATCCCTGTGGTAAACTGAAAAAACGGCGTTGGAAGAGGGGTCATACAGGCAAGCGTCAAGTATGGTCGGATTTGATTCAAGCTTGTTGAGAATTTCAGTTGCCTCTTCTTTGTATCCGAATATCAGAGGTGCAGAAGAATATTGCCCTATAAGAGTGGCATTCAGCAAGGCATTGCCTTTAATCTCTTTCTTTGCCTCCAGCACATCATAGGTGAGAGATATTACCAGGCCTATGACAATTGCCAGGACACTGGTCGAGATTATGATCAGAACCAGTTTGTTTTTAATGGAGAAATTCTTAAAAAGAAAGCTTTTCATCAGCCGTGCGAGGTTACAATTTTTGAGACACTCAATAGTTTGAAATCTATTACAAAACCTGAACTTTCGATAGCTTTTTGATTGATCTCGAATCTAAGCTTGCCCGACAATTCAAAAAAGTTAATAAAGCATCCCTCCTCAGCATATCCTTCCGACTCTGCAATAGTCAATACAGGTTTTCCCCTGACGGCATCAAGAATCCTGGGAAGTTCCTGCTTGCCGACATCGCTGGTTATGAACAACATATGACACAACGTAAGTTGCTTAACATCTTTAAAGTAGACTATTTTAACCTTCCTTCCTTTTATCAGGGTACTTTCATATACACTCTCAAGTATATCTCCGAAAGGGCTTTTTCCAATCACACCAATTATAAAATCTTTGCCGGGCGTATCGAGCGCATGAGCGGGCCATTCTATAAAAAGTGACAGCTTCTGAAACGCTACCGCCTTTACCTCTGCTTCAGGTGTCTGGGCATAACCCAGAGATGAGCTAAACAGAAGCAAAACTGACAGAAGTTCAATTCTTAAGTTCCCTCTTTTTATTTTATCCTGATTCAACCCCATATCGGGAAAAATTAAAATTCCACCCTTTCTTTTTCATCTGAATATTACCTTCAGACCTGTCATCCCTTCAAAACCCGGATTTTTGAACTGCCACGGAAGCTGATAGTCGTTATTTGTGATATCCGACAGCCTCGCGAAGAATTCAAGGTTGAAAGATTGCCGCTTGAATATCAGCTGTGAAATATACAGGTTGACAACTATCCCGGGTTTATAAAATATGCGGCTGCTCTTATCCAACGCATCATAAAACCCGCTGTTGTAATTCAATGATGGAACAAGATCAAGCCCGAAGGAGGAAAGATACTCAAGTCCCAGATTAAAGATGTTCCCGGGTGCAAAAGGAATGGCTGTACCTGACTGATCAGGATTCAGATTATTTATGGTTTCCGATGAAATGAATGTATAATTTACAAACCAGTCAAACTCCTTATTTATCCTTTGCGTGAATTCAAGCTCACCCCCGCCCGCTTTGGAAGAACCAGCATTGACCGACTGGGTCTGAGATGGATTTTCACTAACAATATTGTCAACTATTGCATCCTGCACGATACTGTAAAATATCCTTCCGCCCAGCTTAATACTGTTCGATATCTTAAGGTCAACCCCAAAATCAATACCTGTTCCTGATTCCGGCTTTAGACCCGGGTTTGGCAATTGCCCATTGTATCCCGGAATACCAAAATCGGAGAGTTTTATTGTCCCGCAACTGGCTTTGAACCCCGGTACCGCAAAACTGGTCCCGGCATTACTGAAAACCGACAGCATTTCGCTGATAACATATCTCGCGCCTGCACTCCAGAGCAGTTTATTCCACGAAACCCGGTCATCGCCAGGCATGCCGCCATTTACAAGAAATACCTTGTTGCCGATATAGGCCAGCCTTACACCTCCCCTTAAAGTTAATTCACCGAAAAGTTTAAGCTCCTCCTGAGCGTAAATCCCGTACTGTGTTGCATTTGCCTTGTTGCCGTACACTTCCGTGCCTGTCAACGGATTTGTCCATGTGTAATAAATTGCATCCTGAAGATCTCCGCCCACAGTCAGGGAAGCATTGACAGACTGGGACCATGAAAGTGAAATATCAGCCGGAATAATCAGCTGATTGACATCATTTTCCGATTTAAGAGTATCGATTGCACCAAAATTGCTTTCCTGCCACCATCTGTTGTACGACCTGATACCAACATGAGATTGAAGATGAAGGTCTCCGGTGATGTTGACATCGTAACCTGCATTAACAGTTGTATAGTCATTCCTAAAACCCCTGTATATTCTTCCTGCATCTCCGCTGTGAACCATGGTCTGGTAAAATACTGAAAGTTTCTCTTTCTCCTCCGTATCAAGGAAAAGGGTTACGCCACCAAAAAGTTTTGTTTTACGGTAATCAGGATTTTTCTTCATATTCAGCCACGAAACGGGGGAGCCGTAATTGGTATAGTCTGATAATTCACTACTGATTCCGGCAAAGTAATTGAGGCGTCCCTTGTGGTTTTCGTGATATAAACTGCCATTCAGGGTATTATACGAACCATAGGAAAGACCGAACTCAGTGTTCTCGCTTTCAATACGGCTTTTAAGAATCAAATTCACAGTACCGGCAAGAGGTGACTGGTTCCCGGCAAAATCCTGGGAAAGGTAATTTGGATAGACGATTGAAGCCGGACCGCGCTGTACCTCGATCCGATCAACACCGTAAAGATCCAGCGACATCGGGTCGATAAACGCATCTACAGGCAGACCCTGCAACATATAAGTACTATACTTTGGCCCGATGCCGGAGTAAGTTCCCCAGTTTGCATCATTTCTCGAAAGAACACTCACCGACACCCCCGGAAGTCTTGAAATTGCTTCGCAAATATTCCTGTTTTCCAGGACGGCGGTGTTCATTTCGCGCTTACTTATAACATCGACTTTCTGGGTAATGCTTTCCTCGGATTGTGGAAGCTTGGATGGAGTAATAACCACATTCATGAACTCCTCAAGGGACAGATTCAGCAGATCTTTTGCCGATCTGGCCTGCAAAGTATCCTGGCCAAGCGAATAGACTAAAGGGACAATCAAAAAAAACAACGACAAAAGAGACTTTCTTATGCTCATTGCTCATAACTATTATGTGTTCCTCAGATATTTCAGCCACGGTAACGCAAACAGTCTTCCTGTAACATATTCCTAAGAATCCCTCTTCCCGCACAATTTCAGCACGCAATTCAAAGATCCGCTTAAGGTACACTGATAATACTTTGTGGGAAATACCAGCCCCACGCAATCATCAGCAATGAAAAAAAACAGAAAATAACAAACAGTGAAATTAATCGCTCCCACCTATCTGCTTGCAAAAATCACATCCGACACCTTTCCAAAATCCCGTAAGGAATACCGGCATGTTAATTTACTGCATTTTTAAAAGATTATCAAGAGTTTCTGATTTTGTTTCAGATAAAATCTACCATATTAAAGTTGCTCCTGATTTTAATGGCAAGGTTTATCTTTTCAAACTTTCCTCTCCAGACAACAGATATATCTTTCGCTTTGTTATGGTTGTTCATGACAATCAGGACCTTGTTACCATCGGGGGTGAAAGATGCTTCATTCGGAAGATCATCCGGAACATTCGATGCCACACTGACAGAGCCGCATCTGAAAAATTTGGCAGCCTTGGCCAGGATAAAGCACTCAGGATTTCTCTTAACCGTTGAACAATCTATGGTTAAGGTACCCAGGCAGGAATGAAGCGATCTACATGATTTACCTGTATCGAGATTGACAGATTTTGTTCTAAAAGAAGACTACCTGGCCCTGACACTCTTTCCCTCGAGGTAGGTCACGAACTTGCCATCTTCCCTCGACATGTCGAAAGCGATATCGACCGAATCCTTCCCTTCAGGAGTGTATGTCAGCCTGAAAGCCGGAATATTACCTGACCTGTCGCTTGTGAATACTACCGAATTTTCAAGGTATGAAACTGAATAATTGATTGTATGACCTTCGTTATCAAAATATATTGCTGCCGGGGTCCCTGTCTTCTGATCAATATAGATTACCATCAGGTCATCATGCACAGATGCAGGTTTGTTCTGTGCTGCAGGAAACTCGGTGTGGTTTTTTCTTATTATAATATCACCGCCGAGATCTGCATAAAATGCAAAAGTTCCAGCCCCCTCACCGGGCTTGCCGGTCCCTTCACCTTTCCAGGCACCCAGTAGCCATTTTATTTTTTCCCACTTCGGGTTTATATTGTCCTGCATCATATCCTGTCCAAAACAGGTAAAGGCTGTTGAGAGGAAAAGAATACTGATAATTGTTTTTTTCATGTCCGGTAGTGTTAGAGGTTCAAAATTACAATACTCTGGTAATATATGAGCATATTTATTAACTTGTGATATTATTTAAAACAATGAAAACACATTTCAGTAAAAAGGCACTTTCAGTTATCGCATGTGCAGTCATGATATCTGCAGGTCAGATATTTGCCGCTGTTAAAACATACAAACAGAATGCAAACGGGATAACGTTTGAGCTCGACAATGGTTCACTGTCAGTTAATATCTGCAGGGATAACGTTGTGGAGATAAAGTATTCAATCCTGTCTCCCATGCCATTAAAATCTTCGCTCGTCATACCGGCCGACTTTTCCCCGAGAGGAAAATTCACGGTAGCTGAACAGAAGGATAAAATCATAATCACAACATCATCAATTAAAGTAGTTGTTCTGAAAACCGACGGTTCGGTATCGTTTACCGATCTGAAAGGCAATTTAATTCTTGCCGAAGACGGCAAAAATGGAAGATCGATGAAGGCTTCCACCGTTGCAGGTCTGGATGTTTACAACTGCATCACACAGTTTCTCTCTCCATCTGCTGAAGCTCTTTATGGGCTAGGATGCCATCCTGAGGACACCCTCTCAATCAACTACAAGGGAAGGAACCAGTACCTGGCAATAAGGTACATGACAGGTGCTATACCCGTAATGCTTTCGACAAGAGGTTACGGAATTATGTGGGATAATTATTCTCCTTCATATTTCTATGGAGGAGAAGATAATAACACAAAGTACCGCTATGTCTCCGAAAGCGGTAATGAGATTGATTATTACTTCATCTACGGCCCCGACTTTGACAGAATAATCTCCTCCTACAGGTCAGTGACTGGAGAAGCACCAATGTTCCCAAAATGGTCGTTTGGCCTGTTCCAGTCGCAGGATAGGTATCAGTCTCAGAATGAAGTGCTTTCTGTTAAGGATAAATACAGGAGCAACAGGATACCGGTCGACTGCATCGTGCAGGATTGGTTTTACTGGGAGCCGGATGTTATCGGTTCCCACAGGTTCTGGCCCGGGAGATATCCCGATCCGAAAAGCATGGTCGATCAGCTGCATAAGGCAAATATCCATGCTATGATCTCGATCTGGCCGGTAATGGCAAAGGGAACGGCTAACTACAGGGCCATGGAAGCTGCCGGCAACCTGACCTCAGTAACCTGGGACAATGTAATGACCCACACTTTCGATAACTATTATGACTCACACAGCCGTAAGGCCAGGCTCATGTACTGGCAGCAGGCAAGGGACAGCCTGGTTGCCAGGCAAGGCTGGGATGCATGGTGGGTTGATCAGTGCGAACCTGATAACGGGTCCCTGCTTGATGAACGGAGGAAAGCAACTTTTTCAACAGGCCGTGGAATAGACTATTTTAATACCTATTCACTAATGCATTCCGGCGGACTCTACGAGAACTGGAGACATGACATACCAGGCAAAAGGGCATTCTTCCTGATCCGCCAGGCCTTTGCAGGGCAGCAAAGGAACGCCGCAACTCTGTGGTCGTCTGATATTACCTGCACCTGGAGAGCCTTCACCAGCCAGGTCCCCCAGGCCATTAACTCCTGTTTATCAGGGATACCCTACTGGACCTCCGATATAGGTGGCTACCATTTCCACTGGACAGCTCCTGACTGGTCGACAGCCGGCAACAGGGAGCTATTTGTAAGGTGGTTCCAGTTCGGAACATTCAGCCCCATATTCCGGATTCACGGAAAGGGTGAAAGAGCCCTTTTTTCAGAAAACTGGGATTCAGGAACAAAGGAGATACTGCTCAGTTACGACAACCTGAGATACAGGCTGCTTCCGTATATTTACTCTCTTTCGTGGAAAGTCACCAATGAAGGATATACTATTCTCAGGTCGCTCGCTTTCGATTTCAGAAACGACCCGGGTATTGTAAATATTCCCGACCAGTTCATGTTCGGACCGGCATTCCTGGTAAACCCTGTCACTTTCCCGATGTACAGTGCAGAAAAGCCCGGTAATGTAAGGACAAGGCAGGTCTACCTTCCTGCAGGAACGACTTGGTATGATTTCTGGACAGGCGAGACTTTTAAAGGAGGAGAAAAACTGGCTGCCCGGGCACCATTGTCAACAATCCCGATATATGTTAAAGCAGGATCAATAGTACCCATGGGTCCGCTTAAGCAATATGCAACCGAGAAAGCGGAGGATCCTCTTGAGATCAGGATTTATCCTGGTGCTGACGGAAGTTTCCTGATTTACGAGGATGAAAATGATAACTACAATTATGAGAAAGGAAGCTTCTCGACAATCATGCTCAAATGGGATGACTCCTCGAACCTTCTGACAATAGGTGCCAGATCTGGTAGTTTTCCCGGAATGATTATGAAACGGACTTTCAATATTGTAATTGCTGCCAGGGGAAAAGGGACCGGTTTAGATATCACGACGCTGCCTGAAAAGACAGTGATCTATTCAGGCCAGGAATTAAAAATTAAGATAAAGTAGCTCGGGCCCGGATTATTTATCCTTGAAATATCTCACGCTCAGTCCGAAGCCGGGGTCAACCTTTTCCATCGAAACCGATTCGGTGTAGGCCCCAATTTTAAAATGCCAGACCTGGTTGTCGCTATCGGCAGTGGATGACCAAAAATTTGCACTTGCATTCAGGCTGTTAAAAGCAGCCCTGGAGAGACGTTCACCGCCAAACCTGCTTTCGAAACCGCTATCGCCTCCGGGCTTGAGCCCTGCGTAAACTTTTTTCGAATCACCTCCAAGCGCTGAGATAACTGCCTCCCACTCCTCTTTTGCCGGGAGATGCCAACCACGGGGGGCTATCGATTTTGCTGTCTCAAGGTCGTAGAGGTAACCGAATTTCGCAAGATTAACCTCTTTATCCTCGTATATCCAGAAATTTCCTTTTGAAGGTTCTTTCCTGTAATTCTCAGCAAGGATTATGTGGTTCCCTATCTTTACAACATTGTAAATAGTCCCGTCCGATTCATCATGAAACTGTCCGTGGCCGCATATCTGGCACACACCATTCTCAATCCTGTGCATGCCTGCACGTATTGCCCCGCATTTGGAGCAACGTTCGCAATCCTTGAGCCACGAATGACCATCATTTCTTTTCGCACCACACCTGGAGCATTTTTCACAGTCGGCCGACCAGTCGTGGATGTCACCCAGGTCTTTTCCACATCTTGCACATTTGCTGCAGTCAGCTGCATTATCATGTTCCTTATCTCTTGTGGCCCCACACTCGGTGCAGCGGCAGCCATCCCAGTTATGAAGGCCAATATTACATTTGAACGACATTTTTACCTCCTTTGATTTGAAATACTAATATAATTACTTTTATTAATTGGACAGGGCGACGCCATGTAACAATTTTCAAAACTTTTTATTGGAAGACGGTTGTTGAACGATTGTCAGGCAATTGTCAGGCGATTGTCAGACGATTGTCAGACGATTGTCAGGCGATTGTCAGACGATTGTCAGGCTATTGTCAGACGGTTGGAAAACGATTGTCAGGCGGTTGGAAGGCGGTTGGCATTGGATTGGTTGATTTTATAGTGTAAAATTGAATATACTAAGTGCTAAAAGGTATGAAATTAGAAGAACTAAAAGTCTTTAACCTGTCTATTGATTTGGGCGAAAGGATATGGCAGGTTGTTCAGCAATGGGACTATTTCAGCAAGGAAACCATTGGAAAACAAATAGTCAGGTCAGCTGATTCAATTGCTGCAAATATCAGTGAAGGCTATGGCAGGTTTCATTACAAAGAAAATGTTAATTTCAGTTATTACTCCAGGGGATCGCTATCTGAAACCAGGACATGGCTCCTGAAAGCTCATAAAAGAAACCTCCTGAAAGTTTCTGATTTTGAAGAGATTTCCATAATCATTGATGATTTGACGGTCAGACTAAATAACTATATCAAATCTCCTGGTAAACATCCCATGTCAACATAAGATTTACCATTGACTGACAGCGAAGCTCCTGACCCTCCTTATAAAGCGGTTATGAGATCAAAATATGCAGCTCATGAATAATTTCCCGATTTTTATGCTATGTTTGAATGACCCTTTAGAATCAATTTATTGAAAATTTCTTATTAATACAACGTAAAACACTTAATCTGAAATACTTGAAAGATGGAAAATTCCGTTCAGAACACAGAGTACAAAGTTTATGGTTACCGGTGGGTGATACTTCTAGCCTACATGCTAATCACATCGGTGAACCAGATGATGTGGATCACCTTTGCTCCGATAACCACAGAATCAGTAAAATTCTACCATGTTTCCGATCTCAGGATTGGCATGCTGTCGATGATATTCATGATTGTTTACCTGATCATGTCCTTGCCGGCATCCTGGGCCATCGACACATATGGAATAAGGAAAGGTGTAGGAATAGGTGCTGTACTGACTGGTGTTTTTGGAATGATCAGGGGTCTTGTTCCGGATAATTACAACCTTATCCTTCTTTCCCAGATCGGGCTCGCAGTCGGGCAGCCCTTTCTGCTCAACGCGATAACAAAGGTCGCCGCAAGGTGGTTCCCCCTTAAGGAAAGGGCCACGGCAGCAGGATTGGGTACATTATCGATGTACATTGGTATCCTCCTGGGAATGATGCTTACGCCTTATCTTGTGCTTTCTGTCGGCATCAGCAGGATGTTATACATAAACGGAATTATCTCCGTTATCGCAATGGTCGCTTTCTTTGTGCTTATCCGCGAAAAGCCTGCAACCGCGCCATGCAGTGCCGAGCAGGAAGAAAGGGCCCTGGTCGTGGACGGATTGAAACTGATCTTTAGAAAAAGGGACTTCAACAGGCTGCTGGTAATATTCTTTGTTGCGCTCGGTGTATTCAACGCCGTAACCACATGGATCGAGCAGATACTTTCGCCAAACGGCTTTACTGCCGTTCAGGCCGGGCTCACCGGCGGGCTTATGATAATAGGCGGAGTTCTCGGTGCCCTCGTTATCCCGCTTCTTTCCGATTACCTGAGAAAAAGAACTGTATTTATTGTAATAGCGCTGGCAGGTGCGACCATCAGTCTCATTGGTGTGACATTCTCCACAAACTACCCCCTGCTCCTGGTCTCCGGCGCCGGCTTCGGTTTTTTCCTTCTGAGTTCGGGTCCTATCGGGTTCCAGTACGGGGCGGAAGTGACGTACCCGGTTTCGGAAGGAACATCTAACGGCTTTCTGATTCTGATGGGCCAGGTATCAGGCATACTTTTCATATTTGCTATGGATGGCTTTAAATCTGCGAAATCCGGTTCGATGACAAGGCCTTTAGTTGTTCTCATACTACTGATGGCCGTCAGCTTTATGATCTCGTTCTGGCTCCGTGAATCAAAGCTCCTGGAGCAGAGCAAGAAGGTATCTGAAGATTGAATCGTTAATCATCCATCACTGCCCTGAAATGAAAAAATTCAGCCCTGGCATTTTCCTGGTGACCCTGGTAATTCTATTACGGCTTGCATCTGCCGATGCATCCGGACAGTCTCCCCGGGCAGACACTTCCAAAAAAGGTGATATTAAAGATCTTACGACCCTGGTTACCGCGAACAAAAAGGCTGCAAACGGGTGGTGGTACGGCTGGATTGCAGGGTATGGAACTGCAACCGTTGTCCAGGGGGGGATCGCTCTGACATCCGGCAAGCTTGGTACAAGGCAGGACATGTGGAACGGTGCCGCTACAACCTTCCTCGGAATGGCCGGGTGCCTGCTCACACCTCTGGTACCGACTGAGGAACAGGTAAGGAAGAAACTTCTGAATGATAAAGGTCGCTCTGCCGTAATAACCGACAGGGACCTTGAAGAAGCCATGCTTGCCGAAATGGCCTCCAGGGAGAATTTCGGAAGATCATGGAAAGTGCATGTAGTTACTTTCGTGGTAAATGCAGGCAGCGGGCTGGTGACATGGCTGGGTTTCAAAAGGGACCTCAGCGACGGGCTCGTTACATTTGCCATTAATACCGTAATCACTGAAGCACAGATATGGTCCCAGCCGGTCAGGGCAATAAGGGACATCAAAAGATTAAAAAAAGGGGGAAGCGATTTGCCTGTGTCATTTTCAGACACTCGGGTTAAAACATGGTACATATCTGCAACTCCGGGAGGTGCAGGAATCAGATGTATATTCTGAATATTTTGTCAGACGGACAATAAACAATTTATCAACATTAATTACTGCAATATAATTCACAATGAAGAATATTCTCATAATCCTGCTGGCGGTGATCGCAACATCTGTTTCAGCACAGAAGCCACAGTCAACGTCGGATGACTCGTGGAAGAACAACTACAGGCCGACACCTGAAAAAATCAACGACCTGGTAAATACCAGCCTTGAAGTGAGTTTCGATTTCGCACAGTCGCAGATGGCAGGGAAAGCACGGATAACACTTCATCCTCACTTCTATCCCACCGATTCGCTGAATCTTGATGCCCACAACATGAACATCAACGAGATTTCAGTTATCAGTGACGGGAAGCACATCCCGCTGAAGTACAGTTACGACAGCCTGAACCTCAGGATAAAGCTTGACAAAACCTATACTGCCGGTGAGAACTATATTGTCTATATCGACTATGTGGCTAAACCTAACGGGATAAAGGTTTCAGGCGGAGCAGCCATAAATGATTCCAAAGGTCTCTATTTTATAAACCCTCTTGGCAGGGAGAAGGATAAGCCCACGGAGGTATGGACACAAGGTGAAACTGAATCAAATTCCGGCTGGTTCCCGACTATTGACAAGCCAAACCAGAAGATGACCGATGATATCAGCATAACTGTTCCGGCCAAATATGTCACCCTTTCAAACGGACTGATGATCAGGCAGAAGGTCAATAAGGACGGAACCCGCACCGATACATGGAAAATGGATCTGCCACATGCACCCTACCTAGTGATGATGGCCGTGGGCGACTATGCAGTTGTAAAAGACTCCTACAAGGGAAAAGAGGTAAGTTATTACGTTGAAAAGGATTACCAGCCGGTTGCCAGGAAAATTTTCGGACTTACACCGGAGATGATAGCATTTTATTCAAGGATCACCGGAGTTGACTTTCCCTGGCAAAAGTACTCACAGGTTGCGGTCAGGGATTATGTCAGCGGTGCAATGGAAAACACCACTGCAACTGTTCACGGGGAAGGTGTACAGCAGGATGCACGCGAACTGACAGACGGCAACAGCTGGGAGGAGACTATTGCCCATGAGCTTTTCCACATGTGGTTCGGAGATTATATAACCACAGAGAGCTGGAGTAATCTCACCGTGAATGAATCGTTTGCCACATACGGATCAATGGCCTGGGCTGAATACAAGCACGGAAAGGACGCTATGGGCGAAGAACGATTCAACGACCTTAATTCTTACCTGTTCAGCATGCAGGCAAACAGGGACCTGGTAAGGTTCTATTATAAAAACAACGATGACATGTTCGACGCTGTCAGTTACCAGAAAGGGGCCTGCATCCTCTATATGCTTCGCAACTTTGTGGGCGACAGTGCATTCTATAAATCACTGAACCTTTTCCTGACAAAAAATAAATTCAGGGCGGTAGAGGCCCAGGAACTACGGCTTGCATTCGAAGAGGTCACCGGCAGGGACCTGAACTGGTTTTTCAACCAGTGGTACTACGGCAGCGGCCATCCCAGGCTTGAAATATCGTATGATTACGACCAGGCGTCCGGAACCGCAAAGGTTTACGTTAAGCAGAACCAGAAAGATAAGGTCTTCAGGCTCCCTGTTGCAGTTGACGTGTACCAGTCCGGCATTAAAAAAAGGTATAATGTATGGGTTGAACACCAGGCAGATACTTTCACATTTAACTGCAGTTCCAAACCAGAACTTATCAATTTTGACGGAGACAATATGCTTCTCGCAGAAATAAAGGATCATAAATCGCTCGGTGAGTATATTGCCCAGTACAGGGAAGCCGGACTGTATCTCGACAGAAGAAAGGCAATAGAAGCGATAACAAAGGACTATTCAACAGATAGTAAAGGAATGGAATTCATTAAGACAGCCCTTGGTGATAAGTACTTTGGGCTGAGGTTACTGACACTTCAAAGGCTGAATCTCAAAAATGATTCTCTAAAGGAAGCTTTCGGGAAGACAATAAATGATATGGCAGTGAAGGATCCCTCATCCCGTGTACGGGCTGCGGCAATTGAAGAGCTTGGAAAAACCGGTCAAACACACTATGAGGAACTATTTAAAAGCGCTCTGAACGATTCCTCATATACAGTGGCCGGTAGTGCCCTGAATGCCCTTGCTCAAATTGATTCTGCAGCTGCCTTTAAAAAGGCCAGGGAGCTTGCCGGTACCAGGACGAGGGGAAGACTTTCAAACTCCGTAAACACCTTGCTGTTCAAATATTCTGATGAGAAGGATGCAGATATGCTTCTCTCAAAGTTTGAGAATGCTGGGACCCAGGGAAAATTCAATCTAATAATGCCTTTATCGTCATTCCTGAAAAAGGTAAAAAATGATGACATCTTCAAAAAAGGCATAGATATGATAGTTTCCTTCGCAGAATCACTACCTGAAGCATACCGGGCTCAGGTAAGAGTATATATCAACAACTCAGTGCTTAAGGATATTTTACTTTCAAAGGAGAAAGAGGGGCTTACAACGCAGGCGGCATACATTAACGAGAAGTTAAAACCGGCAAAGTAATAACCTGGTCCATAAGTTAATTTTTTCTTAATTTTCACCGGCTGTTCAAACATTCCTGACCTTGTCGTGTTTTTCATTTAAACATACGAACGGGTCAGAATTATGAATAAAGCAACCGTTATTATTTTTACAGCTCTTTTGATTATTCTTTCATCGTGCAGCAAGAATCCAGGTTCTTCCGGACCTTATGTCCCGACGGCCGCAGATGCGACAGCGAATGCCACACTTGCAGAGCTGCAACAGGGCCGTACTCTTTACATAAACAGCTGTGAGGCATGTCATGCACTGCCTAATCCTGACGATTATACAGCCGGCGGTTGGTCCTCAATCCTCGGCTCAATGGCTCCAAGAACATCATTGTCATCATCGCAGGTATCGCTTGTATATAAGTATGTAACCCGTGGCCAGTAAAATTTCCACTCAATATTCTTATTAAGGTTAGGTTTATAAAATTGTACCGCCAGGTACGGGAGCCGGATTTAAGATATTCACAATCCGGCTCTTTTTTTTGAAAATTTTGAAACTGAAATGGCTTCCGGTGTTATATTTATGCTCTGATTCATGCATAAACCTCACTAATGAAAAAATACTCACTCGATAAAAGCAAGATCAGGGTATTGCTCCTTGAGAATATCCATGAGAATGCGGCCCGTTACTTCAAGGAGAACGGTTACAGCAATGTAGAGTGCCTGAAGGAGGCCCTTTCTGGTGAGGAGCTTGAGGAGAAACTGAAGCATACGCACATCATCGGTATAAGGAGCCGAACCGAGCTGAGAAAGGAAATCATTGAGAAAGCACCGAAGCTGATAGCAGTCGGATGTTTCAGCATTGGCACCAACCAGGTCGATACGCGGGATGCCAAGTTGATGGGAATACCTGTTTTCAATGCCCCATTTTCAAATACAAGGTCCGTTGCCGAGCTGGTAATAGCGGAGTGTATAATGCTTATGAGGGGAATACCGGAGAAGAGCTACCAGGCACATAACAGGAAATGGATGAAATCGGTCAAGAACTCGGTGGAAGTGCGTGGCAAGACATTTGGCATTGTCGGTTATGGGCACATCGGATCACAGGTTTCTATTCTTGCCGAATGCATGGGAATGAATATTCTCTACTACGATATAGAGAAGAAACTGAGCCTGGGAAATGCCAAACCTGTTTCCAGCCTTGAGGAGCTGCTCCGGATTTCGGATACCGTCACGCTTCATGTTCCTTCTACCGACCTTACACATAATATGATCTCGGGACAGCAGGTAGCCATGATGAAGAAAGGTGCCTGCCTGATAAATGCTTCACGTGGTGATGTGGTGGATTACAAGGCCGTTGCGGAAGGCCTTCGTGCAAACCATCTTGCGGGTGTTGCCGCCGACGTGTTCCCCGGGGAACCGGCATCGGAATCCGAGCCGTTCATTACCGAGCTTCAGGAGTTCGATAATGTTATACTTACGCCGCACATTGGTGGAAGTACAATTGAGGCCCAGGCAAATATCGGGCTCGAAGTTGCGGAAAAGCTGGTTAAGTACAGCGATACCGGGTCGACCATCGGCGCGGTGAATTTTGTCGAGATATCCCTTCAGCCTAACGCCTCAAAACAGCGATTCCTTCACATACACGCCAATGTTCCCGGTGTGCTGAGAGAAATCAACAACATATTTTCATCCAGGGGAATAAATATTTCAGCCGAGTTCCTCCAGACAGATCCGGATATAGGTTATGTTATAATTGAGACCGACAGCGAACTTGATACAATGGTTCTGCGAAACCTCAAGAATGTTCCGCACACTATAAAAACACGTATCATTTACTAGCTTATCCTCAACCTTTAAGCAACTTGACCCGCTTCGAAACAGAAGCCTTATGCTCTTCTTCCGTACTGTTGGGATCCTTCATATTAAGGAACAGCTGGCATGGAAGATCCTTGCAATCACCGCAATTATGGTAACCCTTCTGGTTAACCGAACAGTCGTACATCGGGCAAACCTTTGAAGGCATCATTTCTTTTGCCCAGAAAGTTGAACCTTTGACATTTATACAACCTGTACAGGTCGCATTGAAAAATTCACATTCATCACAGATGAGTCCGCATGCTGAAAGTATCATGGCATTTAGTTTAGGTTAGGCATATCATTTCTTCTTCAGGAAATTTGCAGCGACGGAAAGCGCGGCATAATCACCGATGCTCTCACCCAGCCCTGCAGGAACGATCCTGCATACCTTCCGTGAGAGGGAAAGAGCTTCCCTTTCGAGAGATTCGCTGAGTGCTGGCTGGAGCAGAGCGGCGGCGCGCACATAGATGGAACCAAGGATAATTATCTCAGGATTGAGAATGTCAATCAGTACCGAAAGTCCCCGGCCAAGGTATCTGCCGCAGACCTGGAATATTTCTTTTGCAAGTGCATCTCCGGCATTTGCCGATTCTGCGACACCCAGGGTCGTGATCTTATCTATATCTCCGGGGTTATTAAAGAGCAGAGATTTTCTGTTTAGCTTTAAAGCTTCAGCTGCCATGGTACGGGCAAGCTGCATTATGCCGCCTCCGCTGCAGAATCCTTCGAAGGAGCCCGCCTTTCCATATCCCACCGGGCCATCATCTTCAAGCCTGATATGCCCGACTTCCCCGGCGTTGTCGTTGGTACCCTCGTAGAGTGTTCCATTCAGAATAAGCCCCGCCCCCATCCCGGTACCGAACGTCAGGAAAACAAGGTTACTGAAGCCGCGACCCGCCCCGAATTTCCATTCAGCAAGGGCACATGCATTCGCATCATTCTGAAGCCCAGTCCTGATGCCATAAAGACTGTAAAGATCATCAACTATATGAACATTATCCCAACCCGGGAGATTAGGTGGCGACAATATAACACCTCTCCTGCTGTCGAGGGGCCCGCCACAGCTTATGCCGATGCTTCCCACTGAGGAACGGTCAATTCCGTGTTTCCTGAGGATATCTTCCATTGCTCCCTGCATCCTGGGAATCATTTCTCCCGGGGCCGGGTACCTGCTTGTAAGAATAACCTGCTTGTCCACTATTGTAATTCCGTCATTCCCGTCGAGAGCTCCAAGAATAACGGTGCACTTTGTCCCGCCAATATCAAATCCAACAAGATCCATAGTCTCCCTATCCCAGTCTCACTCCTTTACACTTTCAGCTGCAGGGGCATTTCCTTCCGGCTTTGCCTCTTTCGAGCCTCTCTTCTGAGGGTACGTGCCGGGAAGAATTACGTTAATCAGTTTTTTCCCCCAGAGGCCAAGCTGAACTCCTGCCCCAAGTGATAGAACACTGAGGACAAGGGTAATAAAATAATTCTTTTCATCTCCCGAAACGATGTACAGAAGGATCGAGAGAGTGAGTATAATAAAACTGAATATGATCTTCACCCTGAGAAGCGGTGTCTTGAGTGTTTTAAACCTGGTGAGGCCATCAACAACTCCGGTCATAATTGCGAGTGCAAGTGTGAAGGGAAAAAGAACTATCGCGAAAACAAGCACATTTATCAGGACTTCGGGATATAGGCCCGTAAAAAAATGTGTAAGGATTGCGAGTACCGGTATTGTAATAACGAGTGCCTGCGAAAGGTGAATGGCAATCGGATGAAGATCGAGATTAAGGAGCTTCAGCCTGTTTAGTGAAACTCGTTCCCTGTACGGTTCAAATACTTTTCTTGGCAGCCCGCATGCCGGGCAAACGTCTCCCAGCTTATCAGCTTCCATTACATATCCACACGGACGGCATCTGACTAATTCTTTCATACTTTTAACTTTTAGAATTACCAAATATAGAAATTAAAATTCTTCCTTTGCTAATTGTTTCACGAAGCATCCTGTTGTTGTAAACTATCTTTTTTGAAGAATATGGACCACATAAAAGTCATCAGGCTCAGTTTTGTAAATGCATTCCTCCTGAAAGCAGGAGATAGTTTTATACTTATCGATACAGGGCTCTCCATGCATGGCGAAACTCTGCGGAACGAACTTGCTGCAGCCGGCTGCCTTCCCGGCAAGTTAAGCCTGATAATTATCACTCACGGCGACATCGATCATATCGGAAACTGCGTCATGCTTCGCAGAGAATATGGTTGCAGGATCGCCATGAATGCCGGTGATGTGCCTATGGTCAGGGACGGAATTACCTATAAAAGAAAAACCCGGAGCATGCAAAGCAGGTTTTTTTCGGTTATCAGGAAAATGCTAAGGAAAAAATTTGAATTCGAGAAATTCTCTCCCGATATACTTCTCGCCGATGGTGATTCCCTTACCGGGTTCGGTCTCGATGCCATGGTAATACATCTGCCGGGCCATACCAGGGGATCGATAGGTGTACTGACAAATGACGGAAGCTTCTTTTCAGGCGATACATTTCTTAACAGGTCAAAACCGGGTCCTGCGAATCTCATTGAAAACGAGGAATCACTGCAGAATAGCTATAAAAGGATCAGGTCTCTCCCGATCAAAATGATTTATCCGGGTCACGGCAGTCCGTTTGCAATAGACGAGATAGCCGGAAAATTCTAGTAATCCAGCTTTATGTCACCAGAAGGCAACGGCTCCAATGGTAGCAGGTCAGGCGGAGGTTTAAGCTCAATGTTCCGCTCTTTTCGCTACAGGAATTACAGGCTTTTTTTTACTGGCCAGAGCATTTCGCTGATAGGGACCTGGATACAGCGTATTGCCACTCCATGGCTTGTCTATCATCTTACCAATTCACCATTTCTCCTAGGGCTGGTAGGGTTCGCAGGTCAGATTCCCACCTTCCTTGTGGCCCCGTTTGCAGGAGTCATCACCGACCGGCGAAACAGGTACCATATAATGATCGCAACACAGGTAGCGGCAATGATACAGGCGCTTATACTGGCCGCACTCTATTTCAAGGGGAACATCCAGGTTTGGGAGATTGTGGTTCTGAACATGTTCCTCGGTTGCATAAATGCTTTCGACACACCGGCCCGCCAGTCGTTTGTGATCCAGATGGTCGAGAAGAAAGAGGATCTTGGCAACGCAATTGCCCTTAACTCCTCCATGGTTAACATTGCAAGGCTTTTAGGCCCATCCATTGCCGGTGTGCTCATTGCCCTGACAGGTGAGGGTATCTGCTTCCTGATAAACGGCCTCAGTTACATATTTGTAATTGCATCATTGTTTATGATGAAAGTGGAGCCAAAGGAGCAGGCAAAGAGCGACAAAGCCGTGATCCACGACCTGAAGGAGGGACTCTCCTATGCATCCGGCTTCATCCCTATCTGGTGGACAATTCTCCTCCTAGCAGTTGTAAGCCTGATGGGTATGTCGTACCAGACGCTGATGCCGGTTTTCGCGAAAGAGATACTGCACGGAGGCTCCCATACATTCGGATTCCTGATGGGTGCCACAGGATTAGGGGCGCTTTCCGGTGCCCTCTGGCTCGCATCGAGGAAAAGCACAAGAGGACTGGTTAATCTCATCCCTGCGGCGGCAGCGTTATTCGGTGCGGCACTTATTGCCTTCTCATTTTCAAGATACCTTCCTCTTTCAATGGCCCTGCTGGTCCTGTCTGGACTGGGTATGATGATGCAGATGGCCTCCAGCAATACCCTTGTACAGACAATCGTTGACGATAAAATGAGGGGAAGGGTAATGAGCTTCTATACCATGGCCTTCATGGGAACGGCCCCTTTCGGCAGTTTCATGGCAGGTGCCCTGGCAAAGTACGTAGGCACACCCGTCACCCTGGTCATTGGAGGATCAGTATGTATCGCAGGTGCAATTATCTTTGCTCAGAAGTTGCCCGCTATAAGGAAACAGATAAAACCTGCTTATGCGAAGCAGGAACTTATTGAAACCTGAATAACCGGACTTCAACCATTTCATCCTATTTTTGCTTAATGAAAGCCTTAATTGTAAAAAGTCCCGGAGGTCCTCTCCTGCTTGAGGATATACAGATTCCCGAACCAGGTGCGGGAGAAGTCCTGGTCAGGATTGAAGCCGCCCCGGTAAACCCGTCCGACCTGAGGGCGATAAAGCAAGGGAAAGGAGGTGACTTCATTCCCTTCGTTCCGGGCCTGGAGGGGGCAGGAATTGTAGTCAAAGCTGGAAAAGGATTGTTGCCCAGGCTCCTGCTGAACAGGAGGGTAGCATGTTCGCCGAAAAAAGATGGCAATGGTACCTGGGCCGAGTATATGCTGACCGATGCTGCACACTGCTTTCCCCTTGGGAAAAAAATAAGCGCTGAACAGGGTGCGATGGCACTCATAAACCCTCTCACAGCAATTGGTTTTATAGATATCGCCAAAGAAGGCGGTCATAAGGCAATTATTAACAATGCAGCAGCAAGTGCACTGGGAAGAATGCTTGAACTGCTCTGCGGGAGAAACGGTATCACTTTGATAAACATTGTGAGAAGCAATGAAAGAGCGGAGCAGCTTAGGAAGCTTGGGTCAGCATATGTCCTCGACAGCTCTGATCCTGGTTTTGGTGGCAACCTCTCTTCCCTTGCCCGTAAGCTCAATGCCACCCTCCTTTTTGATTCGGCCTGCGGTGATGGCTTCCGGACTCTGGCCGAATCCATGCCCGATGGAAGTACGATAGTCCTGTATGGCAACCTTTCGAAAACCGATTACGTTATGGTGAACCCGAGAGCGCTTCTGTCACGAAATCTTACCATCACGGGATTTTTCCTCGGAAGCCGGACGGCCCGTAACGGGATGCTGAAGAATATCAAAAACCTCATTCTTGTCAGGAAGCTCATGGGTTCGGGCATGACGATAAAGGTGAGGGGACAGTATTCCCTGGCCGGGGCGGCCAGTGCCATTGATACCTACCTTTCCGATATGTCGGAAGGCAAAGTGCTCCTCAGGCCTTAAGTATCCTGCTGCCATCAGGCATTAACCGGAGGTATGAGGACCCGGGAAAATTGACTTAAACATTAAATAATGATTGGCGGATATAAAATTATCACACTGTGCGGGAGCACAAGATTCAGGGACGAGTTCATTGAAGCTCAGAAACGGCTAACCCTTCAAGGAAACATAGTCATTTCCGTCGGTCTCTTCGGTCATTCCGGCGATGAGGAAGCCTGGACATCCACCACCAAGGAGATGCTCGACGACATGCACAAGCGCAAGATCGACCTGGCTGATGAGATCTTTGTGATAAATCCGGGGGGGTATGTCGGTGAAAGCACCCGCAGCGAAATAGAGTATGCCCGTGGAACAGGCAAGGGAATTACTTTTCTTGTTCCTGCCAGATAAGAGTATCCTGTCGCATCCTCAGTTTCACGGCAGAAAGGCTGTCAGGTTTTTCCTCTCCTTCTCTTGCCACATCCAGGTTTACAAGTGCCTGTTCAAGCAGGCTGCCTGATGCTTTTGATCTGATCTCTTCAAGCATTCTGGCCGCTTCATCCCATTTACCTGCACGCATAAGGCCTACAGATTTCACCAGGGGCGAGGTCGTATAGACAACCCTCTGTTCAATCCTTTTCACGGTCCTGAACTTATCGGCAAATTCCTGCCCGCACGGGATAGCAATTAAATCAATTTTCCTTGCTGCGGCCGCGAGGGATGGATCAAAGGCAGCTTCTGATGTGATTCCCAGCCTCCACGAGAAGGTTATTTCCCTGTCAACGGAGCTGCGTGTAATCAGATTTCCGGCTGAGTCGTACACAGAAAGAAAAAACTCGCCATACAGGTAGAGGTCCCTGGAATAGAAGTTGACAACCCCGACGGATGAAAGATAATCAGCTCTCGTATCGTACCCAATGTTTACCGAGTCGAGCGATGCCAGCATACCTGCATTGAATCTCCTGCAATAATAATTGATCGTTTCAACAGGCAGTAGCGTGGTAAGCATCCCGGCCCCTGTATAATTCAGAAGTGAATCCCCAATTATGATTTTCAATGAATCGGCAGCCGGAAGCTGCTTCTCCAGTCCCTTCATGAAGCTCCTGACCGCCCTGCCGTATGTTTTTTTCTGTGTTCCGGTCGTAATCAACGGATCAGCATAATTGTAATTGTTTACAAAGACTAACCTGGCAGGCTTGTCAACCGGAGGTATCTCAGGGAAATAAGTCTTAGGCATATTGATCATTACAACACATGACGACAACAGGCAACCAAGCAAAAGTGATGTCTTAAGAATATTCCCTCTCATCAGTACGGTTAAATTTTCACAGAGCCAAATTTAGTCTTTTAACTATAAACGGAATTCCCTCCTGTCTTATTCAGGAAATAAAAAAAAATGATTGCCATGGGTTATTGCTGACAAATAAGGCGAATGTCGTCATGGTGAATATTCCAGGGCAGGTCCAAACTGAAGTAATACTACTTGAGGTCAAGCAGGGTGCAGACGGTGTGCCTGTCGGACCTCAGGTTTGAAAGCGGGAAAAGGGGAATAAATCCTTCGGCATATTTACAATGGTTCAGCAGGCCATTCTTGATTGCATTTTCTTCAGCCATCTTCTCAAACCTGTCATCATTGTACCTCTCATGAAAATGCACAAGGTCCCTCTTCACACTCCACAGGCCGGATATATCAATGAAAATTTCAGGGGTAAAATGATTCAGCTCCTCAACCTCAAAGAAATAAACTTCACGGCTATACATCAATCCGGTCCTGGCAAGCGCCATCATGGCTATAGCGGATGCAGCAACATGATCCGGCTTGTCAATGGGCCAGTGAATAAATATTATTGAGGGGTCAAGGCTCTTCATAAGTGTGATGGTCTTGTTAACAGCCTCTTCATCGGCATAAACGCCACTGTCCTTCATTTTGAAGAAATAGTTGGTCGCACCGATCTTTTCGGCTGTTTTATTCGCATCGTCAACACGCTTTGCGCCAAGAACAGGATCGGGCTTCCCCGTGGTGTTCCAGGTATTTCCAAGTTCGCCATCGGAGAGAATAATGATATGGATATGGTACCTGTCTTTCAGGAGGTAGGCCGTCCCTGCCATGCTTAATTCCCAGTCGTCAGGGTGACAGGTGATGATAAGCATGTTAGGGCGTGTATCTTTTACAGGTGTAGTTTGTGCGAAGGAGATCCCGTTGATAATGAGTAACAGGAAGAATGCAAGTTTTTTCATAGCCTTAATTAATTGATTTGGTAAACCAGGATATAAATTTATGAAATCTCTCCAAGTTTCATTTCCCAAAGTATTCACCTTTTCTTCAAAAGAAGTAATTTCACTTTATTGTTTTGAAGTAATTAAAACCCTCTTTTATGAAAACCAGATTTGTTATCCTGATTGTTGCGGTTCTTGCCGGCTTTCCAGTTTATGGACAATCAACTGGAAATGCTGTGACAGACGCGCTTCTTGCTGCTTATTCACCCCGGAATTTCAGCAGTGTTCCGGTGACGGATCAGCAGATCGATCTCATTCTGAGGTGCGGCATCAAGGCTCCGAGTGCACGCAATACGCAGCCTTGGCGGTTTACTGTTGTCAGGGAAGAAGCGACCCTGAAGAAGCTTGTTAATAATATTGTCCCGGGAAATATCCTGATTATCATTTCCGGAGCCGAAGGGAGCGGTACAGGTGTTTCGGTTGATTTTGACTGTGCCCTGGCAACAGAAAATATGTTCATTGCTGCCTCAGGACTCGGGCTGGGTGCAAGGATAATTGCAGGACCTGTCAAAGCAGCTGCTGATATGAAGGACACTCTTCACATACCCGTGGGATTCAGGCCCGTAATGGCATTGCGCCTTGGCAATGTGGAGAAACAGGCCGACGGAGTTACCGGGGCCACCACCAGGAAAAGCATTGAAGAGATCGTGAATTATGTGAAGTAGCTGTACTGTCAGCTACCACATCCTGTTCCGGATGGCCGCCGCATACCTGCGGCTCATCGTAAATGGCTTTTCCATTCCTTTCAGGTAGACCTGGAAAGAATTATTGAAATACTCCTCCAGCCTGGCTATATAGTTAAGATTCACCAGCGTTGAGCGATGTATCCTGCAGAAGTGTTTATCGGGCAGGCGTATTTCCCACTCCTGCATTGGCTTGTTAGTAAGCCCTTTTCTTCCATCGTTGAGGTACACTTCTGTATAATCCTTGGAGGCTGTAATATAAACAATTGTGTCTATTCTCAGGAATATATGCTTATTGGTTAACATGAGAAAAATACTGTCGTCGTAATCGAGCGACCTAGCGTTTTTGAGATTTTCCTTAGACTTGACGAGTATCTTATCAATTGTTACTCTGAGGCGCGGCTGAGTTACGGGTTTTAAAAGATAGTCAAGTGCATTTACTTCAAAAGCTCTCAATGCAAACTCATCATAGGCAGTGACAAATATTATCCCTGCATCTGTGCCGGCTTTTTCCAGCAAATCAAAACCCGTTTCACCTGCAAGCTGGATATCGAGAAAAATAAGGTCCGGCTGCGTGGCCTTGATTAGTCGTAAACCGGAATCCACCGAGTCGGCCTCACCAATAATATGGATTTCAGCAATTTCCTCAAGGAGGGAACGCAATGCATTCCTTGCCAGCCTTTCATCATCGACAATTATTGTTTCAAGACAGATTTTCATCTGATCTGTGTTTTTCCTTGAAAATATCATTTAATGTTATCGTTACCGTTACTTTTCCTTCCGAATCGCTGGTCCGAAGAGTGTAACTCCCGGGAAATTTCTGATCCAGCCTCATCCTTATATTGTTTAAACCGGTACCCGTACCGTCTTCGCCTCTGCGGGTGGCCGGGACCACCCATTTACCGGTATTAATTACCGAAAGAATAAGGTTCCCGTCGCATAAAGATGAAGAGACAGTAATTCTCAGTGGTATGGGTGACGTCTTCATTCCATATTTTACCGCATTCTCCACAAGCTGGTGGAGTACGAAAGAAAGAACAGGTACATCCTCTGTTACAGGATCAATATGATAATTTACCTCCAGCTTTTCCTCGAATCTTTTTTTCTCCATGGAGAGGTAAAGCTTTATAGCTTCAATCTCCTGGCTGAGGGGGACCTCTATTGTATCTTTATTAAGCAGGGTGTACCTTAGAAACTCTGCAAGCTCGGCTATCATCTCCTTCGAGGCCTTCTTGTTTTCGTCAATAAGTGCAGAAATGGAATTCAGTGAATTAAATAAAAAATGAGGATTAAGCTGATACCTGAGCATCTTAAGCTGTGAAATGTGGGCAAGAAGTGTAGCTTTATCCGCCCGCTCTTTTTCCTCTCTCATTTTTATCCAGTACTTTATTCCGAAATATATGACACTCCAGCCAAAAAGGACCGATAGCAGGAAGGTGGAAGACTGAACGATACCCGAAAAAGTCAGGGACCCATATCTGATATCAAGAATTCTTGATAAATAATATCCTGAAATGGTCCAGAATACTGAGGATAACAATGATACCAGGAATGCTATCAGGAGATTGATCCATAAAGCCACGTTTCGGTTGATCAGGTACCTGTATAAGTACCTGTAACCCGAGGTAATAAAAAATGCGATCATGTCGTAACTTGTCCACCAGACCAGGAACAAAGGCAAACCCCTTTTGATGATAAAATCATGAAATACGGGGATCATCAGGTTCTGAAGCTGGATCAAAATCTCAAATGCGATCCAGCCCATAATCTGAAAGTGCCAGAATCCAAGCCTGATCTTTCTCGTAATTTCAATCGTTGCCATTGCCGGTAAAAGGAATTTAAATTTAAGCAGTTCTTTTCACTTAAAAAGCATCTTTCACCTCGAACGGAACATTTTGCCGGTAAAAGGTAATTACAGACGACAAACGGCATTAAGAAATAAATATGGCCATCTGACCATTATAAGCCTTATTCCAGCGAAAGATTTATCTGACCTTTCATGGAATAATACGACCGCTTACAGATTTTACCGGGTAACCATTTTCCCTCTCAGGTAATTTTAGGCTTATGTTATTTAATCCCCATGTGAGTCGACATTTTTTTCCAGGGTAAGGTTCAGGTCCAGGATCCTTCCCCTTTTAAAGACAAACGGGTAAACAGAATATCTCAAGTCGAATCAAAACATTTAAGAATCTCACACCTGCTAAGAAAATGAAACGATTTTTACTCATATCAATTGCCTTTCTTGTATATATTCCTGGATGGCTCTACTCACAGGATACAACAGTGGCAGGCATTAACAGGAATCTGGTGCTTCAGACAGCTTACGACTATGCCGAAGGTTTTTACTCGGGCGATGCTGCCAGGATGGAATCAGCAATCAGTCAGGATATCTGCAAGGTTTATCCGATGATCTACCCGGGAACGGGTAAGACGGTCCTTATTTTCTCAACTTATTCAGGACTTATTGAACTGACAAGGTCAAAAATCGGTATCAGACCCGATTCTGCCAGGAGACTCTCCGTAAAGGTACTGGCGATAAAAGATGATATTGCCTGTGTAAAGGTCCTTTCATCCGGGTTTAATGATTATCTCAACATCGCCAACATTAATGGAAGATGGAAGATCGTAAATGTTTTATGGACAACTCCTGATGCTCAACCGGGGGATGAAAGCAAAGAGCTGTTAATACAGGAAAAGGAAAAGATAACTGATGCAATCAGGGATTACATCGAAGGTGTCTATACCGGCGATTTGGAAAGGATAAACAGGACATTAAATCCTGAATGCAGAAGAGCGACGATAGTTGTTCTTCCACAGACTGGAAGGAAATTCATCGACAGGGACGGCTTCACCGGTTTCATGCAAACGGTCAGTAACATGAAAGGAATTCCTGATAAAAACAAACAGGATATCAGTATTGAGATACTTGATTCGATGAATGGACTTTGCTTCGCCGTTCTGTCAACTGCTCAGTCTGTGAACTACATTCAGCTGGCCCAGATCAATTCCCGGTGGCAAATGATTAATATACTCAGGAAGAGAAAATGATGTCTCTGATTGTAAAGAAGTTAACCAGCACCATCAAAAATGGGAAGGCGGTCGCAATGATGCTGTTCCCCTTTGCTCTTTGTATGCCGACTTCAGCCCAGGTGACATTTGTACCCCGGCAAATAAGTGAGAAGATAGTAATTGACGCCAATCTGGACGAAAAGGTCTGGAAGGAAACACCGCCGTTCACCACCTTTGTCTCCTACAGACCGGATTTCGGTAAAAGACTAAAAGACAGCACCTATGCCTGGATTGTCTATGACAATGAAAACTTATATATCGCATTCAGTTGCATCGATTCGGACCCTGCCGGAATCAAGGCTTCAATTGCAGCCAGGGATCAGATAATCGATGATGACTGGGTATGCGTCAATCTTGACTCAAGGAATGAAAGACTGGGAACAAATGCCTTTGTCGTCAACCCTGCCGGGATACAGTACGATTCCTGGTCAACAGCCACAAGCGAGGACGGAAGTATCGACCTGGTTTGGTACAGCGCCGGGAAAATAACCGACAGGGGTTATAATGTCGAGATGAAGATTCCTTTCAAGAGCCTGAGATTTTCGACAGGCGACAGTGTTAACATGGGTGTCCTGTTTGAAAGAAGAAATGCCAGGACCCTGACACACGTAACTTATCCTGCACTTGATCCCTCAAAAGGAAACGCATACCTCACGCAACTACTGAACATAAAAATGGCAGGAATTAAACATAAAAACCTTTTCGAAGTATTACCTTCAGTAACCTATACATTCCATCAGCAGTCTGACGGGAGCTCCCTTAAGACAGATAAGAACAAGCCGGATGTAGGATGCAGCTTCAAATACGGCTTTTCATCGTCAATGATCCTGGACGCTACAATAAACCCAGACTTCAGCCAGGTTGAAGCTGATGCAGGACAGGTAGATATCAACCTGAGATCCAGGCTTTTTCTACGGGAGAAAAGGCTATTCTTCATGGAAGGCAGTGACAAGTTTAATATAGCGGCTGTGCAGTCGACCGTAATTGACCCTTTATGGTACCTTGTCTATACAAGAAACATCGACAATCCGGTTGCAGGAATAAAGCTCTCCGGAAAAACCGATGAACACAATTCAATTGCTATCCTTTATGCGGCCGACAGGGCCGGGAAAGAGCCTGGTGATGGGATGCAATATGCTCATTATCCCGTATTCAGGTACAAGTATAACTACGGGTCGGATAATTTCCTTGGTTTACTTTATACCGGCTATTACAACTCTGTAATATCAAATAATGTTGCTGGCTTCGACGGGCAGTTCAGATTTAATAAATCGACAATGGTTGAATTCAACCATATCCGTACAGTAACCAAAGACAGTATCCTGACACACGGTTCCTCCTCGGGAATTACGCTCAGCAGGACAAAACGCGGACTTGATCTTGTGGTAGCATTTAAGGATATCGGGAAGAACTTCACCAGCTATACCGGGTATTATACAAGAACGGGAATAACTCAGGGGTCGGTTCTCCTGCAGCCAAAATTATATCCTGTTTCATCGGCAATAAGAAGGATTGATCTTGAACTTTTCGGTTCTTACACATGGGACAGGATTTGGTCAATGGGAGAAACTATGAATGATGTGGCAGTAACCATGCTTGTCGGAAAGGCCATCCAGTTCAAGCTTAAGAAATCCTTTTCAAATGAGATCTACCTGGGCAGCAGGTTCAATACGGGCGGTGTCCATGCCCTGTTCACGGGCAGGGCAGGAAAATGGTTCACAGGATCAATCCTTTACAGACATATTAACTCAATTTACTACTCCTCAACTCCTTTCGCAGGTACCAGCAACATAGTGCGACTGAACCTTTCCATTATTCCGGTAAGGCATCTTAATCTTGCCTATGATTACAATTACAGCGATTTCACGGCAAAAGGTTCCTCATCCCCGCTTTACAATTATCAGATCGACAGGTTCAGCATCACCTTCCAGGCAAATAAATACTTGTTTTTCAGGTATATTGGCGAATATAACAGTTACTGGAAGACATTCCAGTCGGACGGTCTGATATCATTCACATATATACCCGGAACGGTTTTCCAGCTTGGATACAGTTCATTATATCAGCAACAAAATGAGGGGGAGCCCTTTTTTGGTGGCAGGCTTAAACCGGATATGACAGTACAGGGGTTTTTTGCCAAAATTTCTTACCTCTTCAGAAAGTAATCTTATGCTCTTTAGGAATTTACAGCTGCCATTGATGGTGTAATTTTATCCATTCGTAAGCCATGATAGACCACACGGAGATAAGACACTCCCGGATCAACGCATGTTCCATAATTTTAATTCAGAGCCAGGCAGTAAAAAGTAAAAAATCTTCATACTAGATTAGGAAAAGTTTATCAAATTCTTCCCCTGGCTCTTTTAAATCAAAGATTCAATTGCCGACTTAAGTACAGCAGCAGATTGTCTCAGCTTTTCCATTTCATCCGGCGACAGTTTATGATCGACGATTCTTTCAATACCCTTGTCCGATACAATGCATGGAACGCTCAGGCAGACATCCTTAAGCCCGAACTCTCCCTCGACAAGGGCCGATACGGTCAGGACACTGTTTTGCTGACGCAGTACAGAAGCCGTAATCTTCACTAGCGCCAGGCCCACCGCATAATGCGTTGATCCTTTCGCATTGATGATATGGTAAGCCGATTCTCTTACCTGCTTCTCAATGAGTTTGCGTTCATTGTCCCAGTCGGAGCAACCCCTGCATACCGGGCAGTATTTATCGATAGCAATACCTGCTATGTGTGTCATCGACCATGCGGCGAGCTCGCTGTCGCCATGCTCGCCAAGGATATATGCATGCACATTATGAACATCGACCCCGCAATGCAGGCTGAGAAAATGCCTGAACCTGGCACTATCGAGGACTGTCCCTGAGCCGATGACCCTGCTCCTGTCCCACCCGGAGTGTTTTAATGCAACATATGTAAGCACGTCGACTGGGTTGCTGACAATCAGCATTACACCTTTTGATTTCATTGCAGCTACTTCTCCGGCTATTCCGCCTACGATTGCCGCGTTCTTCTTCAGAAGGTCGAGACGTGTCTCCCCTGGTTTCTGGGCCGAACCCGCAGTAATAACTATCAGGTTGGCATCGGTATAGTCTGCAGGATTGCCCTGCCGGATTGATACTGTCGGGAAGAATGGCTGGCCATGCACCAGGTCGGAAACCTGACCCTCAGCCAGCTCTTCATTTTTATCAATAATCACTATTTCATCTGCCAGCCCGCTTTGAGCCAGTGCGTAACAGTAAGTCGCACCGACTGCACCTGCCCCGACAACCACTACTCGCCTGGTCGGGGAAGATATTTTATTCTCTTTCATTTTAATGTTATTAATTGTTGTTAATTATTTAACAACTCACAAATGAGAATGTTCAGATTAATCTTACCAGGGATGTCGTGCAGTTCTTACCGGCTACTCAATTTATCACAATGTCCCCTTCTTCCTCAAACCTCAAACCTCAAATCCCTTCCAGCACAACATGTTTAATATTTACCCTGTTATATGTGTAGGTTATATGGATCTTTCCATCTGATGACTGGATCACTGCAGGATAGCTGAATTCGCCCTTCTTTTCACTTTCAAGTACCAGAACCTGGTTCCAGTTCAAACCGTCCTTCGAGATAGCCACAGCCAGCCTGGCCCTGCCTTCACCTCCTTTTTTTTGAGGGTTATAAACAAGAAGGTCTCTTCCGTCAGCCAGCGTTAAAGCATCGATGCCGGAGTCGGGATTAGGAAGCGCCGTTAATTTAATCGTGCTCCAAGATTTCCCGGCATCCGATGAGGTTGTTTCCGCGATGAAGTTGTTTTTGCTCCTGCACAGCATTAGTATCTTTTTTTCTCCTGAAACAAGTATTGCAGGCTGAATCACCTGGAATGCGGTTTTCGGATCAATGGGAATTTCCAGCCATGTATTGCCCCCGTCGGCTGATCTCTCAGCGTCGATTTTCCAGTCTCCGCCTGTTTCCGTGCTCGATCCTGATAACACTGACCCGTCGGGCAGCTCCACCGGTTTATTCTTCACCGGGCCCAGTATGCCGTCAGGAAGCCGTTCACTCCTGCTCCACGATTTTCCCTGGTTGTCGGAATGTTTTACCATGCCCCACCATTTCTGAGGTGAAGGACCTGCCTTATAGAAAAGGAACAGCCTTCCTTTCCTGTTCATAAACAGCACCGGGTTCCAGCATGGGTAACGGATTGAATCATCTGCTACGCCATCTGCAATCATTACAGGCGAAGACCATTCTCCTGATTCATATTCAGACAGCCATATGCAGACATCTTTATTTCCCTCACCCGTCCCTCCAAATGCCGCAACCAGAAATCTTCCCGGCGAAGTTTCCACAATTGTTGATGCGTGACATTGTGCAAAAGGCTTATTGCTGAACACAAGCTCCCCGCTGACAAACCTTACACCCGTTTGTCCATTGCAGCAGAATGTCGTTACCACCAGATTTAAAAACAATATCAGTTTCCTGAACAACATCTTTTTCTCCGGTCGATCCTTGTTCCCTCTTCCTCCTTCCCTCACAATCTCCCAATCGTTCCTAATAATATCTGCCAATGTAACTGTCGCCGACAATTAATCTTTTAATAAACAGAGGGTCAATGGCATCCGGTTTATGATAAACCATTTTTCCTCCCGGCTCGACAATGATAGTATATGGAATTCCCCCGTACCATTCAGGGTCAGCGGCCCCAATCAGCTTATAGACATCATCCCCGCTGTATATATAGTTCTTGTTTGAAGCCTGCCTGTCCTTAAGAAATTCCAACACCTCGGTCCGTTTCTTCATAATATCTGCACTGATTGATATAAACTCAAAATTTCGTCCCCGGTACATCCGGTCGATTTTCACAAGTTCGGGGAACTCAAGAACACAAGGGCCACACCATGTTGCCCATATATTGATAAGTCTCAGCTTGTTGGTCCTGTTCCTGACAAGCTCCTCGATGCCTGCCGAATCAATCGGCTCAAGGGTGACAGGAAGCTCGGCCCACTCCTGGTAAAGTCTCCTGGTGTATTCATCCTTCCACGACCATTTAATCGAACAGCCGAAGACCTTTGTAACAGGTGTTGCAACAGTTTTGCCGGCCAGCACTGCATCCAGGGCGTTCCGCAGGTCTTCACCCTTTCCTGTCCCTGGTTTCTCATGACCGTCCACCCTTCCGCAGTACTGCAGAATCCTATCCTTATCAAATACGAAGCAATGGGGAGTTGCCATCGGCCCATAGGCAATTGAAGTCTTCTGATCGTCACCGTCGTAGAGGTAAGGAAAAGTGAAATGCAGGTACTTAGCCCTGGCTTTCATGTCGTCGAAGCTGTCGCCAAGGTCGGTGTAACCCATTTCCGAGAGGTTAAGTGCCCTCGGCGAGTTGGGTGAGATCACCACCAGGTCTACGCCCTGAGGCTTGTATTCCTTCGCGATTGTCATAATCCTCTCTTCGTAGGCCTGAGCAGTCGGACAATGGTTACAGCTGAATATTATCACGAGGACCTCAGCCTTGAAATCCTTAAGGCTGTAAGTCTTTCCGTCGACCCCCGGCAGGGAGAAATTTATTGCCTTTGAGCCTATCTCCAGTGTATGCGGTTCGGGGTGATTGCTTTGAGCCGGCAAGCTGCTCATCCCGATGAGAGCAATAAAAACTAATCCTGATATTTTCTTCCTCATAATAAACCTGTATATCATTTTTCTTTCATCTCAGTCTCTTAGCCTCTTTGCCTCTTTGCCTCTTTGCCCATTTGCCCATTTGCCCCTTTGCCCTTTTGCCCCTCAGCCCCTTCGGACCGAAACCTCCTGATAATACATCACAATAACTCCCTTCCACCATCATAAAGATAATTTAAGTACCTTTAACTGATAATTATGTCGAATGATTTTCTGATATGAATACCACGATACTTATCATCATAATCCTGCTTCTCTCCGCTGTTATTATCCTTATAACTCTCCTGCGTCCAAAACATAATGATCACGCCGAGAAAGAGATAAGGCTGCTTTCAGAAAGGATATCAGAACTCAGGACCTCCCTGTCAAATATAGAGCAGACTCTGAAAGAGGATTTCAGGCTGAACCGTGAGGAGAATTCGAAGATTTCCCAGGAAAACAGGAAGGAGCTGATGGAGACACTTACCAGAACATTCAGGGAGTTCCAGGAATCGTTCGACCGTAATGTAAAGGCATTCAATGATCTCCAGAGGGAGAAGTTCGGGCAGCTTGAAGATAAGCAGGTTAAGCTTGTGGAGAGTACCGAGAAGAAGCTTGAAGAGATGCGTGTAACTGTCGACGAGAAGCTTCAGAAGACGCTGAATGAGAGGCTGGGACAGTCGTTTGAGCTCGTTGGCAAGCAGCTCGAGAGTGTACAGAAAGGCCTGGGTGAGATGCAGACACTCGCGCAGGATGTAGGAGGGCTGAAAAAGGTTCTTAGCAATGTCAAGGCCAGGGGAGGTATCGGTGAGGTACAGCTTGGTATGCTTCTCGAACAGATCCTTGCTCCTGAACAATATGCCGCCAATGTAAAGACCAGGCCACGAAGCAAGGAGGTAGTAGAATATGCAATCAAGCTCCCGGGGCGTGACGATACCAATATGCATGTATGGCTGCCTGTCGATGCCAAGTTCCCGAAGGACAAGTATGAAAACCTTCTTGAAGCGTACGATTCCGGCGATCTGGCAAGGATCGATTCGGCGCAGAAAGAGCTCGAATCGACAATCAAGAAGATGGCAAAGGATATCAGGGAAAAATATCTTGAGCCCCCTTTTACGACCGATTTCGGCCTGATGTTCCTCCCATTCGAGGGAATATTTGCTGAGGTAGTGCGCAGGGCTGCACTCCTTGAAGAGCTGCAGAATACATATAAGGTCATCGTGGTTGGACCTACCACGCTGGCTGCAATACTCAACAGCCTCCAGATGGGCTTCAGGACCCTCGCCATTCAGAAACGCAGCAGCGAGGTATGGCGTATTCTCGGTGCCGTCAAGAAGGAGTTCGAGCGTTTCGGCGGTATGCTTGAAAAGGCACAGGGAAGCATCCAGACTGGGCTTAACCATCTTGAGAAGGTGGTCGGTGTACGGAGCAGGGCCATCCAGAGCAAGCTAAAGAATGTGGAGATGCTTGGCGAAGAGGAAACCAGCTTAATTCTCCCCGAAGCTGAGGAGCCTGATTATCCCGATGAAGAGAACTCAACCGCCGGAGAACAGGAAGAATAGGTTGTACCGGTTACCGGCAACCGCCCGCCTGACCGCTGGCAACGCCAGTCGGGCAGGGTTGCCGCTATTCAGCTTTCACAAAGACTGAAAGGAAATAAGCCAGGTGGCCGCTGGTTGAAAAAGTTTCAGGGTAACTGTCACCGGCCAGGTTGTAGCATATCGTGAGCCTCTCCGCTTCAACCTTATAGATCGTCATAAAGTGCTTCCCCTTATTCACCCCGTCACGACCGAAAATATCCATTTTGCCGTTGCCGTATTTCAGAACACCCTTGTCAACACTCTCCGCAACAAGAGCATAAGTACTGTCAGATATTGTCAGCATCTGTTTTTTGAATGTTTCTTCAGGAAGCTTTGTCCCTCCGAGCTCCTGGTAAACCGGTTTCCATTTTCCATCCAGGCTAAGCTTATCATGAGCCGGTACGAAATGCATGTTAAACATAACAAGTAAAGCAGTAATGATTTTCATAATATGTAATTTTATAATCTGATTCAACCCTAAACCTCAAACCTCATACCTTAAACCTTAAACATCCTTATTCATTATAAGTTTAAAAAATATGACCCGAATTCTGAACCGTTTGACAGTTGTCGCATTTTTACTCACACTGAGTTATGTCACGACTGCTGCCCAGGATGCTAAGCCGGTAAAGCTCGGTATTGCCCGCATGACGCACGATCATATTGCTTTCATCCTCGACAGGCTGAAAAGGAATAATACGGACCTGCAGCTAGCCGGTATATGGGAGCCCGACAATAATCTCGTGGACAGGTACTCGAAAAAATACGGTCTCGATCAGAAGCTCTTCTATGACGACCTGGGCCAGATGCTCGACAAGGTAAAGCCTGAAGCCGTGGTTGATTTCGGTTCGATATACGAGCATCTCAAGGTTGTAGAGGCGTGTGCACCAAGGGGCATTCATGTTATGGTTGAGAAGCCTCTTGCTGTTGATATGGATCATGCAATGAAGATGAAAAGGCTGGCTGAAAAGTACAGTATCAAATTGCTTACCGACTTCGAGACTTCGTGGTACCCATCCACCCTAAAGGCATGGCAGATCGTCAATGACAGCAATTCACTGGGTCTTTTAAGAAAGGTGGTTGTGCACGACGGTCATGAAGGTCCGAAGGAGATTGGCTGCAGCAGGGAGTTTCTTGCATGGCTGACAGATCCTGTTCTGAACGGTGGCGGAGCAATAATTGATTTCGGTTGTTACGGTGCCAACCTCATGACATACCTTACCAGGGGAGAAGAACCGGTATCTGTTACGGCAGTCACCAGACATTATAAGCCGTCTGTTTATCCGAAGGTAGATGACGATGCAGCGGTTATCGTGACGTACAAAAACAGCGAGTGTATTATTGAGGCATCATGGAACTGGCCTTTCGGAAGAAAGGATATGGAGATCTACGGCGACAAGGGATACATAATGGCGGATAACAGGAACGACATGCGGTCCAGGTATCATGGAGCAGTTGCAGATTCCAGGGATAAGGTAACTGCAAAAGATGTATCCGTTTACGAAGATCCGTTCAGCTACTTTGTCGATGTGATACGGGGAAAGGTAAAGCCCGCAGCTTACGAGCCCTATTCAATCGAAAATAATCTGTTGGTTGTAAAAATTCTCGATGCAGCCAGGAAATCAGCACGGACCGGCAAGATGGTTCATTTAAAATAATATGCTTTTTTTAAAATGAGCATTCACCTGATGTCCAAAAAATGAACCAAATGGCCTGTATGAACAGCTCCGCCGGGCAGGGGCGCCGGACTGTGCCGGAAGCGGGGACAGTGCGGCAAACTGGACAAGAATTTTTGGACAGGCAAATGCTGGTTGAAGCGGTGCTCAACATTTCTCCCTATCTTAGCTTGTTAATCTCCAAACCTCAATAAAAATGAAAAAGCTTCTTTCAATTATCATCGCCGCAGTAATTTCAATGACAACTTTTCATCAGGTCCGTGCCCAGGAAGGATACAAGAACTTCAAAGTTTCAATTTACGTCCGTGCCATGGAGGTTCAGAAGATGAAGGACTCCAAATGGATGGAATCATCATGGAAAAAGATCTCATCCGACCTGCATGTCGATAAAATCTATCTCGAAACGCACCGCGATGAGCTCCTCGTTGATGCGGAGACGATTGAGAAGGCTAAGGCATTTTTTAAGAGCAAAGGTCTGCAGGTGGCCGGTGGAATTACCTTTACTATCAGCGAGATGGATAACTTCAGGACATTCTGTTACTCCGACCCTGTTTACAGGAAAAAGGCACAGGAGATAGTAGAATATACTGCCGCCCATTTCGATGAAATCATCCTCGATGATTTCTTTTTCACCAACTGCAAATGCAAGCTGTGTGTGGAAGCTAAAGGCGACAGGTCGTGGTCGGAATACAGGCTGGGACTGATGACCGATGCAGCGAAGAATCTTATTGTCGGTCCTGCTAAAAAAGTTAACCCCAGCGTAAAGGTGGTGATCAAGTATCCCAACTGGTATGATCATTTCCAGGAATGCGGCTTTAACCTCGAAACTGAACCTGCGATCTTCGATGGAGTTTATACCGGAACTGAAACAAGGGATGCTGAGAACAGCGACCAGCACCTGCAGCCATATAACGGGTATCTTGCTTCAAGGTTCTTTGAAAATCTTAAACCCGGAATGAATGGCGGCGGATGGGTCGATACCTACGGCAGTCCAACATTCGACAGGTATGGCGAACAGCTCTGGCTTACAATTTTTGCCAAGCTGCCTGAGATAACGCTTTTTGAATACGGTGCAATGGCCGGCCCGCTGAGAAAAGAGATGATCGCACCATGGAAAGACGAAAAAACGAGCTTCAGATACAGTGATTTCCTTCCCCTGAAAGATGGACAGACAATGTCGCTCGCCGCGGCTCATTCGCTGACACTCATAGATGATCTGGCAGGGAAGCTGGGTAAACCCTATGGAATAAAAAGCTACAAGCCCTTTCATTCGGAGGGTGAAGATTTTCTCCAGGATTTCTTTGGCATGATCGGCATACCCGTCGACCTGGTTCCGGAATTCCCTTCAGGCGAACAGATAATGCTTCTTACACAACAGGCTGCAAAAGATCCGCAGATAGTTCAGAAGATAGAGAAACAGCTTCGCGACGGGAAGGATGTTGTCATTACTTCTGGGTTGCTCGATGCTCTCCAGACCAGGGGGATACGAAATATTGTCAATTTTGGAACCACAACTAGGAAATCGTTATGTGATGAATTCAAGGCCGGCTGGAGCCCGAAGACCAGGGCTGCCCATCCGATCCTGATTCCGCAGGTGACATACATGACCAATGATTCGTGGGAAGAGGTATCAGGGATGAGCAATGGCCTGGGTTGGCCACTGATGCTCAGGGGTAAGTATGCCGATGCCAACCTTTACGTACTTGTCATACCCGACAATTTCAACGATCTCTACTCCCTTCCCGTCGCTGCACTTAACCGAATCAGGGAGATAATCTGCAAGCCTGCAGGAATTAGGATAACAGGTCCGGCAGAAGTATCATTGTTCCTCTACGACAACAGAACATTTATAACCGAATCCTTTAACGACAAGCCCGTTGAAATCGAGGCAGTGACGACAAAGAAATGCAGTTTCATCACCGATCTTGTTTCCGGTGAAAAATTGCCGCTCACCGTTGTCCCGGCAGTAACCTTCATGGGAAGGGTCTTTGCACCTGAAATGTACAAGGTGAAAATAACCCTGGCGGAGCATTCCTTTAAGGGATTCAGGATTGAATAGCAGATTTTTTCCCTTTTTAACCTGGCTTCACCGGTATTCAGCCGCATCTCGCCGGAATTTTGTAGAGAAACAAAAACATCAGGTGTTTCTTTGACCTGATCAAAAAATAAGAATATGTACCCCGAATGGTTAAACGAAATTTTAAGGGATCCCGGAACCGGTGATGCCATAGTATTTAATGGTAACGGTTATGTATCCGGGAACAAGAGTTATAAACTCCATAATGGCATTCTTTCTCTGGCCTGGCCCGAGGAGATAGGCGGAAGCGATGGCAGCTACAACAGGTTCTATAACATCTTCGCCCCTTTCTACGATCTGAATGAAAGGATTTTCTCCAGGATGCTCTTTGGCATCGATACCATTGAAGGCAGAAAAGAGATTGTAAGGAACCTGGGACTTAAAAAGGATATAAGGTTGCTTGAAGTCTCTCCCGGACCCGGAGTGTTCCAGCGGTATTTAAAGGAGGACATAGGTGAAAATGGAGAGCTTGTGGCACTCGATCTATCGATGGGAATGCTGCGGCAGTGTCAGAAAAGGAACGGTGATCTTAATGTTTGCCTCATTCATGGTAATGCCCAGTTTCTTCCTTTTGCCGATGATTCATTCGATTCCCTTTTTCATTTTGGAGGTATAAACCTGTTCAACGATCCTGGAAAGGCTATCAGCGAGTTTGTAAGAGTAGTAAGGAAGGGCGGAACGGTGAGCTGGGGTGATGAAGGCATCTCGCCCAATTATAAAGATGAAAGACGGAAAAAGATCGCACAATGGATCAATCCCGGCTTTATCAAAACCAGGCCGGGAATACCCTCAACAGTATGCGATGTGAAACAGTTTGATGTTTACGGCGGACTTGCCTATCTAGTAGTCGCAAAAAAGAGCTGATGACCGCTCCTGTCATTTAACATTAAAATATTTTTAATCCAGGATCGTCTATGAACTCAGAAGATGTTCAATAAAAAGCAAACAATAAATAAATGACAACAAACGATACTTTTTCTGAAGACAGATCATCACGTGTTTGTCCGGTTGAATCGGCCGGCGCCCTCGATTCGAGGCTCAGGAAACTTTTCCAGGATCCTGAAAAGATACTCTCCCCATATATCAAAGGCAACATGATTGTCCTTGACCTGGGTTGCGGCCCTGGTTATTTTACAGTTGAGATTGCTAAGCTTCTTGGCGACCGCGGGAAGGTGGTTGCTGCGGACCTGCAGCCTGGAATGCTCGAAATCCTCAGGAAAAAGGTTAAGGGAAGTGATCTGGAGAGCAGGATAGAATTGCACCAGTGCGGCAGTTCATCTATCGGCCTGACTTTAAAATTTGATTTTGTTCTTGCTTTCTATGTCATCCACGAGATGCCGGATACGGAAAGGGTGTTCAGGGAGCTTCGCTCCTGCATGAATCCTGGCGGATTACTGGTTATAACTGAGCCTAAATTCCATGTCTCCGGTAAGAGGTTCAACGATATGGTTAAAATCATGACAGGATGCGGATTCTCTGCCAGCATGGGACCGTGGTCCATAATTGACAGGGTTGTAACCGGCAGACCCATTTAACCTCCCTATTATTACTGCCTACTGCCTACTGCCTACCGATCACCCCCAGCAAATCTCCCCACAGGAATCCGTAAGCCTGTACCGGCTCAGGAGCCATCGCAGGTGCGGACAAGGCTGCATGATCTTCTGATGCATCAAAGGTACTGAATCGTGATGCAATTTTTCTTTTTGCCTGTGCAACGGCTTCTTTAGCCATTTCGGGTTTTTCACTTGCCTGTTCTCGTGGTGAAGGCAGCCCGAACATATCGGATTCCATTTCTGTCTTAGGTGCCTTCGTTGTCTCTGATGCTTTCATTCCGGCACCTTCGGGTGAGATCTTTAGCAGTCTTTCCAATACAATCTCCAGTTCTGGATGCTTCACCTCTGACCGTATATCGATCAGCATTTTTATTATGCGATCGATAAGCTTCATATCTGTTATTCCAACCGACATTATTGAGTAACCCGGATCATCATAGAAATATAATCCCCTCTCCTGCCTTATTGGTGCATTGAAACCCAGGATATCGCTTCTCATCACCCTGATATCATCCCTGATTGTCCTCTCGGATATCCTTTCATATCGACCCCGTGATTCGCCCAGGGCTTCTGAACAGGCATCAATAAGCTCATCTATGGCCCATTTCCTCCGTCCACCGTAGAGGCATGAATTGATAGTCTTATATCGCACAAGCGCGTTTAAATTGGCAGGCATCTTAAAATATTTTTCCAATGCAAAAAGGCTGCAATCCGTCACCTCATATTTGCATCATTGACAATAAAAATACAAATAAAAATCACGATCATGAAAACAACAGCAAAACAGTTCACCGTATTCGGTAACACGTCAATCGTTCAGATCTGTATTGACCCCGTCTCGGAATTCATTTTCCAGCCGGGAGGCCCGGAGATGAAGTCGGGCGGGCTGATCATATCCGAATCTACTGAAGGAGGAGTCGTAGGCAGGCTCACGGCCCTGAACAATACCGGGTCATATCTCCTTCTGACCGACGCCGATGTTCTTATCGGTGCCAAGCAAAACAGGATAATTAACAAATCAGTTCTCCTTGCCCCATACTCAAAAACACCCCTCGACGTCTCATGCATCGAGAGGCTGAGATGGAGCTACAACAACAAGAACTTTTCATCCCCGGAGAGTGCGGCGGACCATGACCTGCGAAAGGCAAAGGCGGCGTCAATGTCGTTCCTTAACAGCGAAGCAGGCGCATACCATGATACCCAGGGAACGGTGTGGTCGCACATAAACGACAGGCTGGCTAAGGAAGGTATCCACCAGGAGACAGAAAGCTACCATGCTATGGCCGGACAGGTACAGGAGCGTAAAGCTAAGGAGTTTCCGTTTTGTGAGGCTGAAAAGGGGTGCTGCGGCCTGGCTGTCTTCTCCGATGGAAAGGTTCAGAGTATCGACCTGTTCGGTAACGAGGAAGTGTACAGGTATTATTTCCCAATGCTGAGAGACGCTGCCTTCAGGATGGCCGGAACCGGTAAGGATGTGAAGGTCCCGGAAATGCATGAGGCTTACTACAAATCTCTAGATGCTATTGATAGTTTTGAGGCTGCCTCCCGTAAACCGGAAGAAGCTTACACCGGAAGCGGTATTCTCACTATGATTGAATCGGAGAAACAGATTGGTTTTGGCCTTTCGATGAATGAAGAGCTCATCCACAGGGTTATCTTCCAGAAGTGATGTTTTTTCCTTCAGCCTCCGGCGGTTTCACCCGGAGGCTATTTAATAATCAGTATTTCATTTTATTCTCAAAAGAATATTTTTCATTTGGCTTCACCAAGTTCGTCACTTCGTTCCTCGGTTCTTTGTCTTGAAACAAAGAGTTGCTCACAGCAGGCCACCCTGGCAAGCTTCAAAACACTCACTGTTTCCGAAAATGTTCTGAGGCCGTTTAAAATCCAAGAACCATTTAGAGTTCCGAGTTTAATACCAGGTATAATGAAAAATTATACCACAGGTTATACCCCCCCTGGGGGGCGCCAATGCCGGGAATCGGTATCGGAGGGGGTTGATTAAATATCACGAATCATAATATATTTCACCAATCTGATTAATCGGTATGAGCGATGGAGAAACCGGAAAAGGCGCGAACTGCGCTCTGTTTTTTGTAGGGGCAAAAGAACCGTAGCGAAGCGGAGCTCGGCAAAGCCAAATGAACAGGAAAATTTAGCGGAACAAAAACTGGTTAAGTATAGCCCAAAACAGACTTTGAAAAATGAATCTATTTGTTTATACAGCAATCTACAACAAACTGGGACCATGTCTCCATGGCATCATAATACTCATTAAGCTGGTTCTTATCAACCCAGAAACCGGAAAGCTTCTCAGTCTCAAGAATGGAGATATTTTTTTCCGATAACCGTACGTAATACAAAAGTCCTATATGCTGTCTCCCCACCTCGATAAGGTCATCATTCAGGAACCCTGCAAAATAAATTCTTTCGATGGTACAGGACACATCAAAAGAAAGTTCCTCAAACAACTCTCTTTTAAGCTCAGAAAGAAGGTATTCTTTTCCTTTTACGGGTATGTCAGCCGGATTCATATGGCCTCCTGCACCAAGGGTGTAATGATTATGAAGCCTTTTCTCTCTCTGTCCTTCATTTCTTCTAAATAGAAAAAAGGAATCACTGCATGAAAGAAGTCCGTATGAAATAAGCTGTTTAAAGGCAGGATCATCTTCCAATTCATGCCTTGGATGAAAGAGGCCCTTCTGCACCATGTGGTCAAGCATATCATCGCTTGCCTCGATAAAACCTTTGGCTTTAAAAGGTATCAGCTGCCAGAGATCTTCAGCCGGTAGGGCAAAGACAAGTTCATCCATGGTCACACCGCCATGCTCCTCCTTATTGCAGGATGCGGGTCATAATTCTCGACAACGAAATCTTCTATCGTCAGCTTGTCGAATGGTTTGTCGGCGATCTTAAGCATAGGCATAGGTCTGGGCTCCCTCGACATCTGTTCGAGAATTGCAGTCACATGATCGTATTTCTCCTCATTACCGTCGGCAGGCGCATTAGTATTGATCCACTCCACTATTCCAAGGTACTCCTCCCTGTCAGTCACGCTCTTTATCTTCTGCTGCAATTCCCTGAAATGCTCCTCATGCCACTGCGTTCTCTTTCCGATAGCAGCATAGAAATGTGAATCGCCGAATGTATGTATGAAAGTCTTCGGTTTCATCCCTGCTTCGCGGGCGATTATCTGGGTGAGGGCAGCGTAGCTGGCAATGTTGAATGGCACACCCAGGAACTGGTCACAGCTTCTCTGATAGAGCTGCAGCTCCATCTCCCCTTCCTCGTTGGCTGTTGCCTGGTAGAGCACATGGCACGGTGGCAGGGACATGTTCGGGGTATCGCCAGGGTTCCACGAGTCCACGATATGTTTTTTCCCTGTCGGGTTCTTTTTCAGCCCTTTAATAAGATCCGAGAACTGATCAATCTCCACAAACACTCCCTTATCATGATCAAAGAACTCCCATCTCCTCCACTGTTTGCCATAAATCGGACCGGCATCACCCCATCTTGCTGCAAACTCCGCATCTTCCTTTATTCTCTGGCCGTACTCCTCCATTGTCCTGTCCCAGTCGGGAGAGTATTTCACAATGTTCTGGGGGAATATTCCCTCCTTCTGCATCTTCGGCAGGTTGGCCTGGAAGGCATCGGGGCGCCATACATGGCAGTTGTTCTCTTCGAGATAACGGATATTCGTGTCGCCGCGCAGGAACCATATTGTCTCATGGAACATCGAGGCTGTGAACATCTTTTTGGTTGTGAGAAGCGGGTATCCTTCCCTTAGGTCATATTCATTCTGGTACCCAAACAGCGAGATTATCCCCGAGCCCTTGCTCCCGCCCTTGAAGTTGGATCGTTTGGATGTGAGGATGGCCTTTGCGTGATCAAGATATTGCTGAGACATTTCTGATGCAGATTAAAATTAATGTGTCATCAAAAATAGTTGAATATCAGGCTCCGGTGTTTGAGGAGGGTGGAAAAGTATTAACAAGATACTGACGGGGGCCTCACGAGATTTGATAATGGTCTATGTCTTGAAACAAATCGTTTCTTTGTTCGTCCAAAGAAAGAACCAAAGAAAGGGCGCCGAAAACGACAACCGGGGTCTTTCGCTTCGTCTTCCATCACTCTGTGCCAGTGCTCCGCTCCAGGCCCCTGTTCGCACCGTTTTCGGTTTTGCCCTCACACCTATGATGTTTTTAGCATTAGCCATTACTTATTCGGTTACTACTAATAAAAAAATAAGAATTATACTGAGCGATAGAAAATCAGGAAAAGGCGCGAACTGCGCTCTGTTTTTTGGAGCGGTAAATGGCCATGAGCAAATGGCGAAAAACAGAGGCAGTTGTCTTTTCCGGCCTCTGTTTCTTTGGTTCATTTCTTTTGGAGGGTCAAAAGAAATGAACATTAAGGATTTGATACAAAACAAAGAAAGAACAAAATCAGGACGATGTTCAGAAACATAATTATCCGGTTCCGGGTAATAACCGCCGCTTGTGGCACAAAAGAATCTTCTCAGGTCGAATCTGCTGAGAGCCATTCGGGCATGGCTGCCAGCCATAGGCTGACTTCCCTTTTTAAACTTTGGTATAACATTTGCATCTAACTCATTGAACAGAGTGTTCATTTAATTCTGAAAGTCATGAAAACACTGATAACAATAACGCTCCTTGCAGC
>DATKMR010000018.1:0-256405 GCA_035541795.1 Bacteroidales bacterium | reverse complement strand
GGGCAATACTGCATTTGCCTTCCTTGCAGGAGGTGGCAACCTGAACACGATAGCAATAACAGCAGCCACACCCGCCGGTACTTATAGCGGGACCATGACAATCACCAATGGAAACAGCTGTACCAATACGCAGGCAGTAACCATCACTATCAACCCGCTGCCGACAATTACTACAACCGGCACTATGAGTACATTATGCTACAGTGCAGGTGCCCAGACAGCATCGCTGGTTTATACGGCGACAACAAACAGCCCAACCTCGTACAGCATCGACTGGAACGCTGCAGCAAATGCTGCCGGCCTCGCCGACCAGGGGAACACTGCGTTCGCATTTGTTGCCGGGGGAGGAACTTTAAATACCATTGCAATAACAGCCGCAACACCAGCCGGTACCTACAGTGGAACAATGACAATTACCAATGGTAACAGCTGCACAAATACCCAGGCAGTTACGATTACCATCAATCCGCTTCCGACTATTACAACCACCGGAACAATTAATGCACTTTGCTACAGTGCAGGGGCACAGACGGCAACACTGGTTTACACCGCAACAACCAACAGCCCGACATCGTACAGTATAGACTGGAACGCAGCAGCGAATGCTGCCGGACTTGCCGACCAGGGAAATACTGCCTTTGCCTTCCTTGCAGGAGGAGGTAACCTGAATACCATAGCAATAACTGCTGCCACACCAGCAGGAACCTACAGCGGAACGATGACAATAACAAATGGTAACAGCTGTACAAACACAAAGGCCGTTACCATTACAATAAATCCGCTTCCGACAATCACAACAACCGGAACAATTAATGCCCTCTGCTACAGTGCAGGGGCACAGACGGCAACACTGGCATATACGGCCACGACCAACAGCCCGACGTCATACAGCATCGACTGGAACGCAGCAGCTAATGCGGCTGGTCTGGCCGACCAGGGCAATACAGCATTTGCATTTGTGGCAGGAGGCGGCAACCTTAATACAATCGTAATTACAGCAGCAACGCCTGTGGGAACATACAGCGGGACGATGACCATCACCAACGCAAATGGCTGTACAAATACCCAGGCAGTGACAATTACCATAAATCCATTACCGACAATCACTACAACCGGCATTATGGGTTCTCTCTGTTACAATGCCGGGGCACAGACGGCAAGCCTTGTATATACTGCAACAACAAACAGCCCGACCTCGTACAGCATCGACTGGAACGCTGCAGCCAACGCAGCCGGCCTTGCCGACCAGGGTAATACCGCCTTTGCATTTGCAGCCGGCGGAGGTACGCTGAATACCGTTGTCATTACTGCCGGAACGCCTGGCGGAACTTATAATGGAACAATGACAATTACAACTGTCAACGGTTGTACAGCAACCCAGGCAGTTACCATTACCATTAACCCTCTGCCGACAATAACAACAACAGGCACTATCGGAACATTGTGCTTTAATGCCGGTGCGCAGACAGCTACACTTGCCTACACTGCAACAACCAACAGCCCGACTTCTTACAGCATCGACTGGAACGCTGCAGCCAATGCAGCCGGCCTTGCCGACCAGGGAAATACTGCTTTTGCATTCCTTGCAGGAGGAGGGAACCTGAATACCATTGCAATTACCGCAGGTACACCCGGCGGTACTTATAGTGGTACAATGACAATAACCAATGCTAATGGGTGTACAAATACAAAGGCAGTAACAATCACTATTAACCCGTTGCCGACAATTACAACAACAGGTACGATTAACCAGGTTTGCTACAATGCCGGACCACAGACGGCGACTCTTGTTTATACCGCGACTACAAACACCCCGACATCCTACAGTATTGACTGGAATGCTGCCGCCAACGCTGCAGGACTGGCTGACCAGGCAAATACCGCTTTCGGATTCCTGGCAGGCGGAGGCAATCTCAATACAATCACGATTACAGCCGGCACCCCGGTAGGTACATATAGCGGAACAATGACTATCACAAATGCAAACGGATGTACAAACACCCAGGCAGTGACTGTCACTGTAAATGCAATACCTACTATCACCCTGGGAGCAAACCCGGCAGTCTGTGCCGGAACGACAACCGCAAACCTGACATATTCTGCTACAACTGCAAGTCCCGACAGGTATAGTATTACTTATAATGCTGCGGCCCTTGCAGCAGGTTTTGTTAATGTTGTTAACGCTGTACTGCCTGCAACCCCTATTGTGCTGACAGTTCCCGGTGCAGCTCCAGCCGCAACATATTCAGGTACACTTACAGTGACAAACAGCACGACCGGATGCGTGAGCACAGGGTACGCCATAAGCGTTACCATTAACCCGATTCCGACTCTATCGAGCACCCTTACTCCGGCAGACGTATGCTCCAACACTCTCTTCAGCTACAACCCGACCAGTGCCGTGGGAGGTACCACCTTCAACTGGACAAGGGCCGCAGTTGCAGGGATAACACCAGCCGGTCCGACATCCGGGACAAATAATCCCAACGAAACGCTGAGGAACATTACCAGCTTACCTATACCGGTCACTTACCAGTACACTTTGTCTGCAAACGGATGTACAAATGTCCAGAACGTAATTGTGAACATTAAGCCGGAGCCGGTAATTTCTGCCGGTCAGAATCCGTCGACATGTTCAGGTATTGCGCTTAACTACGCGATTCTGATGGACAACTTTGCTAACCCTGCGGATAATGTAACTTTCACCTGGCCGGCACCCGTTCTTAACCCAATAAGCGCAAACTTCACGGGCGGTTCTGCAAGAGGAGTGGGCTCTTCAGCCAATATTACAGATACTTATATCAATACCACAGGTTTGATCGGTACAGCCACCTACACGGTTACACCCGTTAAAAATGGTTGTTCGGGAGCACCTGTTACCGTTGTAGTTTCCGTTGGTGCACAGCCTGTTCTTGATCCGGGCCTTAATTCGACAGTATGCAGTAACACCGCTACAGGGCTGCTGCTTAAAGTTGCAACCGGATCTGTTTCTGCTTCATACTATAATATCAGCAGTGTAACGCTTGATGCAGGACTTTCGGCTAATGCAGGAAACGCAGTCATACCAAATGCAACCGCACCCGCGAACTACCTTTCAAATGATAAATTCACAAATACAACCGGAGTTAATAAGAACGTAACATATCATATTCAGCCGATTCTTGCACCAAACTGTTATGGTACTGCGACAGATGTCGTAATAACAATCCGTCCGCAGCCTGTCATAATGCCTGCACAGACAAAGACCGTCTGCAGCAGCGTGGCTGTGAACAAGGAGATTTTACTCGTTCCGGCAAATACTCCGGCAGGAACACTGTTTAACTGGTCCGCCCCGACGATGTCAGATGCTTCAGTACAGGGTACGGCCGGTGTAAATGTGGCAGCTGATCCGGCAGGTACATCACATATCACAGATGTGCTTCAAAATTATTCTTCAGCTCCAATTACAGCAACTTATAACGTGGTTCCAACGAGTTCATTTGGGTGCGTAGGGTCATCCGTACCTGTAATAATCACAGTTAACCAGGAACCGGTTCCTCAACCGATATCCGGAAGGACCAAGATCTGTATAACTGACAAGAATGTGGTTTACAACGTCAACCCGGTAGCAGGATCAACATTCCACTGGACAGTGGATCCGGCAGTCGGAACCAAAACCTTTGACTTCAATACAAACGCCATCCTTATTGATGCGGCAGGTTCGGCAGGCTCAGGCAACATAACTGTTTATGAAACAAACTCCCTGGGCTGCTCCGGTCAGACCTCCACGTTGCCTGTACAGGTTTACGTGGCTGCCACTCCGGAGAATATTACCGGCCCAGCCACGGTCTGTGCAAACAGCACCCAGACCTACAGCGTGACAAACAGGGCAGGATCGGTCTACAGCTGGACCGTTCCGGGTGGCGCTGCAATAATCGGTGATCCCTCGGCTAACTCAATAACAATTGTCTTTGCAAATGTCGGAGGAACGATACTTTGCCGCGAAACAAACGCCGCGGGATGTATTACAAATCACAATCCGAAGTCTGTTACGGTGAATGCACTTCCGACGGCAACAATTAGCGGAGGCGCAACAATCTGCGTGGGAGGTTCGACTAACCTCTCCGTGGCCTTCACCGGGACGGGCCCATACACATTCACATATGCACTTAACGGTGTCTCCCAGGCCCCTGTTGCGACAGCATCAAATCCTTACACGCTTAATGTTTCAGCATCAGGGACATATACAATTGTAAATGTGACCGATGCCAACTGTACCAATAACGGTGCAGGAACAGCCACTGTTTCGTATTATCCTCAACCAACTGGGACAATCAGCGGAACGGCAACAATGTGTAAAGGCTCCACGACAACGCTTACTATTACACTGACAGGTACTGCACCTTACAACTTTGTCTATACCGACGGCACAACTCCTGTTACAGTTAATGCTTATCCATCGGCAGTCTATACTGCTACGGTATCGCCGACAGCCAACACCACCTATACCATGACATCGCTTTCGGATGGTAACTCGTGTACGGGTGTGGTATCGGGTTCGGCCGTGATAACGGTCAATATCCCGCCGGTTGTTATCCAGACCATTACCAACCTTACCTGCAATGGCAACAACACAGGAGCAATAAGCCTTGCTGTTACAGGCAACAGTCCGTTCGGGTACACGTGGACCGGTCCCAACGGCTTCACGGCAAATACCCAGAATATATCAGGGCTTGAAGCCGGTATCTATACAGTTACGGTACTTGACACCAAGGGATGCACAACCGTTGGCAATTATACAGTAACCCAGCCAGCCCCACTCAGTGCCACACTTGCCAGCACGAACCTTATCTGCTTCGGAGCTGCAAATGGCACCATAACAATTTCGGCACCGGCAGGAGGATCAGGAACATTTGAGTACACGATAAATGGCGGAACATCATGGCAGGCTTCAGGTAACTTCACGGGGCTCACCCCGGGAACCTACAATGTGCAGATGCGTGATGCAGCGAGCCCCGTCTGCACCAAGGTTCTTGATGCGGCAAGGGTTATTACGGGACCTGCCCAGCTGAACGCAACGGTTGCAAGCACCAACTCCGACTGCAACGGCGGTAATAACGGTACAATTACCATATCAGCTCCAACAGGCGGGTTTGGCACTTACAGCTACTCTGTAAACGGAGGTACGTCGTGGCAGGGATCGGGAAGCTTTACGGGTCTTGCACCGAACTCATATAATGTGATGATGCGCGATGCGGCCCAGCCAACCTGCCAGGTGACACTTAACCCTGCTGTAGTGATAACTGAACCACCTGCACTAAATGCGGCAGTAGCCAGCACAAATATTACCTGCTTCGGTTCGGCCGATGGAACAATTACAATCACTGCCCCGTCAGGCGGTCACGGAACTTTTGAATACAGCATCAGCGGAGGAAGTTCATGGCAGGCAACCGGAAACTTTACAGGTCTTACCCCTGGCAATTATAATGTACAGATCAGGGATGCTGCATATACGTCATGTTACAAAGTGCTGAATGGTTCACTAGCAGTGACGCAGCCTGCAGTTCTGAATGCCACGCTTACTACCACAAATGTAACCTGCAATGGTGCAAATGACGGTACAATAAGCATAACAGCACCAAGCGGCGGATATGGTACATACGAGTACACAATCAACGGCGGTACTTCATGGCAGGCATCCGGCAACTATACGGCCCTCGCACCCGGATCGTATGATGTCAGGATCAGGGATGCTGCACATACCTCATGTACTGTGATACTTAACAATGGGGTCAGCATAACTGAACCGGCCGTACTCAATGCCACTGTTGTAAGCACAAATGTAACATGCAACGGTGCAAACGACGGTGTTATTAACATTACTAATCCAACAGGCGGTTACGGTACATTTGAGTACACTATCAATGGCGGCACCACATGGGCCGCAACGGGAAGCTTCACCGGGCTTGCTCCTAACACCTATAACGTCCAGATTAGGGATAAGGCACATACTGCATGTATTAAGGTTCTTAACAACGCTCTCATAATAACACAACCTGCGATCCTTAATGCAACAGCAGCAAGCACAAACGTAACATGTAACAGTGCTTCTGACGGTACAATAACCATATCTTCCCCGTCGGGAGGTTATGGTACGTACCAGTACACGGTAAATGGCGGGACCTCATGGCAGGGTTCGGGTAACTTCATCAACCTGGCCCCGGGCGTCTATAACGTCAGGATGAGAGATGCTGCCAACATTACCTGTGTTAAGATTCTGAATGCAGCGCTCACTATCACAGAACCGGCAGCCTTAACGGCAACAGTATCCAGGACCAATGTGACCTGCTTCGGTGCTGCGGACGGAACAATTACAGTGAACGGAGCCGCAGGAGGATACGGAACATATGAGTACACAATAAACGGTGGGTCAACATGGCAGGCTTCAAACTCTTTCACAGCCATCACACCCGGATTCTACAATGTCAGGATCAGGGACGCTGCACAGCCGGCATGTACCTATACCGTAAACGGATCACTTTCCGTAACCGAGCCGCCAATTCTTAGTGCCAGCGTTGCTCATACAAATGTGACATGCAACGGCGCAAACGATGGTACCATTACAATAAGCTCCGCAAGCGGAGGGTACGGAACCTATGAATATTCAATCAACGGCGGAACATCATGGCAGGCTTCGGGCAGCTTCACCGCACTCGCACCTGCATCATATGATGTAAGGATAAGGGATGCCGCTCACGTGACCTGCGTAGTTACTCTAAACGGAACGCTTACCATAACAGAACCGGCACTGCTCGGTGCTTCAGTTGCAAGTACCAATGTAACATGCAACGGTGCGGCCGACGGAACAATAACGATCACAGGTTCGGCCGGAGGATATGGCACCTATGAATATACAATCAACGGTGGCACAACCTGGTCGGGACTGGGCACATTTACCAACCTTGCTCCCAATACATACAACATAAAGATCAGGGATGCGGCACATACCGGGTGCGTGATAACACTCAACGGTGCCCTTGTCATCACTCAGCCTTCAGTTCTTTCTGCAACTGTAGGCAAGACAAATGTCACCTGTTTCGGCTCGGCCGACGGTACGATAACAATTACCGCGCCTACGGGAGGATACGGCACATATGAATATTCTGTAAACGGCGGAGGTTCATGGCAGGCGTCCGGCAGCTTCACGGGGCTCGGCCCGGGCAACTATAATGTCCAGATAAGGGATGCTGCACATATCACCTGCGTGAAGGTTCTTAATAATTCACTTTCAATCACCCAGCCGGCAGCTCTCAACGCTGTAGTGACACCGATCATGGTTACCTGTAACGGTGCGAACGATGGCATTATTGCTATCACAGGACCTACAGGCGGATATGGTACTTATGAGTATTCCATCAGTGGAGGAACGTCATGGCAGGCTTCGGGCAACTTCACGGCACTTGCACCTGCAACCTATGATGTAAGGATAAGGGATGCTGCCAATACGGCCTGCGTGATTATTCTCAACAGCTCACTGGCTATTACCGAACCTGCAATACTGAGCGCTTCGCTCAACAGCACGAACGTATCATGTTTCGGTGCAAACGACGGTACAATTACCATCACTGCCCCGACAGGCGGTTATGGCACCTACGAGTACACAATAAATGGTGGTACAACCTGGCAGACAACGGCGAACTACACCGGCCTGACACCTGCAACTTACAATGTTCAGATGAGGGACAAGGCCCACACAGGATGCGTCAAGGTACTGAATGCTGCGCTTGTAATTACTCAGCCGGCAGTTCTTAATGCAACTGTTGCAAGTACAAATGTGACATGCAACGGAGCATCGAACGGAACAATTACGGTTTCCGGAGCTACCGGCGGTTACGGCTCGTACCAGTACAGCATTAACGGAGGTGCTTCATGGCAGGGTACGGGTAATTTCACAGGTCTTGCTCCTGCGACATATGACGTCAGGTTGAGAGATGCGGCCCACACAAGCTGCGAGGTAACATTGAACGGCTCTCTTGTAATAACCCAGCCAAATGTTCTTTCGGCAACAGTAGCAAAAACAAATGTGAACTGTTTCGGGGCCGGTGACGGTACCATTACAATAACCTCACCGCTCGGAGGCTACGGAACCTATGAATATACTGTCAATGGCGGTATTTCATGGCAGGCATCCGGCAATTTTACTGCACTTATTCCCGGATTCTACAATGTCGAGATAAGGGATGCAGCGAATGCCGCATGCGTGGTGACACTCAACGGTTCGCTTCAGATTACCGAACCGGCAGTTCTCTCGGCAGTAGTCACTAAAACAGATATCACCTGCAACGGGGCCAACGATGGAAAGATAACGATTTCATCCCCGACAGGCGGATACGGAACCTACGAGTATTCGGTTAACGGCGGTGCTGCATGGCAGGCTTCGGGAAGCTTCACCAACCTGACACCCGGATCATATAATGTTGAGATTAGGGATGCTGCCCACACGTCGTGCGTGATTATACTTAATGCCGCTCTTGCAATAACCGAGCCGGCCGTACTTAATGCCACCGTGGCTTCAACAAATGTGACCTGCTTCGGTAGCGCAAATGGTACTATTACTATCAGCGCACCATCAGGAGGCTATGGCACCTACCAGTACACGGTTAACAACGGGGTAACATGGCAGGCCTCAGGTAGCTTCACCGGGCTGGCACCAGCAAGCTACAACGTTAAGATCAGGGATGCTGTAAATACTGCCTGCGTAGTGACACTCAACCCGGCTCTTTCAATAACTCAGCCGGCCGTATTGAACGCATCGGTTGCTTCAACCAATGTAACCTGTTTCGGTGCAGCTGACGGTACTATTACAATCAGCTCCCCGACAGGCGGACATGGTACTTTTGAATATACTGTCAACGGAGGCGGTTCCTGGCAGGCTTCAGGAAGCTTCACAGGCCTCGGCCCTGGAACTTACAACGTCGAAATAAGAGATGCTGCCTACACATCGTGCGTGATTGTTCTTAACAACTCACTTACACTGACACAACCTGCAGTGCTCAACGCAGTTGTAACACCTGCCATGGTGACCTGCAACGGTGCAAATGATGGGAAGATAACCATAACATCACCTTCAGGAGGATACGGAACATACCAGTATTCGATTAATGGAGGAGGAGCATGGCAGGCCTCAGGCTCATTCACGGGTCTTGCACCTGCAACATATGATGTAAGGATAAGGGATGCGGCCCAGACAGCATGTGTAATTATTCTGAATTCTGCCCTGGTGATAACCGAGCCTTCCGTGCTGAACGCCTCTGTTGCTTCAACCAATATCACCTGCAACGGTGCAAACGACGGAACAATAACGATAAGTGCACCTACGGGAGGATACGGTACATATGAATATTCAATAAACGGAGGAGCTGCATGGCAGTCGTCAGGTAATTTCACTGCTTTACTTCCTTCAACCTACAATGTACAGATAAGGGATAAAGTTCACACCTCATGTGTTGTAACACTTAATGGCGCACTGGTAATAACTCAGCCGAACCTGCTGTCAGCAACGGTTAACAGCACCAACGTCACCTGTAACGGGGCAAACGATGGGACCATTACCATAACTTCGCCGCTGGGCGGATATGGTACATACCAGTACAGTGTCAACAATGGCGCCACATGGCAGGGTTCAGGCAGCTTCACCGGACTTGCAAATGCAACATATAATGTGAAGATAAGGGATGCTGCAAATACTGCCTGCGTGATCACCCTTAACCCTGCATTGGTTATAACGCAGCCGGCCAAGCTTAACGCAACTGTCGCCAGCACAAACGTAACCTGTTTTGGTGCGGCTGACGGTACAATATCGATAACTGCTCCTTCGGGAGGTTACGGCACATACGAGTTTACTGTCAACGGCGGAACGACATGGCAGGCTTCAGGCAACTTTACAGCACTTGCCCCTGGATTCTATAATGTTCAGATACGCGATGCTGCCAACACCTCCTGCGTTGTGACACTGAACGGTTCGCTCAGGATAACAGAACCTTCCGTTCTTGCGGCATTTGTCGCTTCGACAAATGTAACATGCAACGGAGCCAACGACGGTACAATAACGATCAGTTCGCCAACAGGCGGATACGGAACTTATGAGTACAGCATTAATGGTGGCACTTCATGGCAGGCTTCCGGCAACTTCACGGCACTTGCGCCTTCAACCTATAACGTTGAAATACGAGATGCCGCCCATACAGGTTGCGTTATTGTCCTGAATGCCGCCCTCGTTATAACTCAGCCTCCTGTGCTGAATGCAACGGTAACCCCGACTATGGTAACCTGCTTCGGTGCAAGCGACGGTATTATAACCATCAGTTCCCCGACAGGAGGCTATGGCACATACCAGTACAGCGTCAACGGCGGTACAACATGGCAGGGTTCAGGCACATTTATGAGTCTTGCCCCGGCGAACTACAACGTTCAGATCAGGGATGCAAGCCATAATGCTTGCGTCATTACACTGAACGCGGCTCTTGCAATCACCCAGCCTACTGTCCTTAATGCTTCTATTTCAAGTACTAATGTAACCTGTTTCGGAGGCAATGATGGTACTCTCACTATCTCAGGTCCTACAGGAGGCTACGGTACATATGAATATTCAGTGAACGGCGGCGGCTCATGGCAGGCTTCAGGCAGCTTCACAAGCCTGAGCCCGGGTAACTATAATGTTATGATCCGTGATGCGGCCCATACAGGGTGTATGATCGTTCTGAACGCCAGCTATGCGATCACCCAGCCGGCATTGCTTTCGGCAACCGTTGCCAAAACGGATGTCACATGCAACGGCCTTGGAAACGGTACGATAACCATATCATCCCCGACAGGAGGGTACGGGACCTTTGAATATTCAATCAACGGCGGTACCTCATGGCAGGCATCCGGCAACTTTACCGGACTGGCACCGGGAACATACAATGTCAGGATGCGCGATGCTGCACACACTGCTTGTTATGTTATTCTTTACCCGAACCTTGTAATTAACGAACCGCTCACGCTGGTTATGACAACTTCGGGCAACGTTGCACTGCCTTGCTTCGGCGACATGACAGGATCGGGAACATTCTATGCTGCCGGCGGAACATTACCATATACATTCAACCTGGTATCAAATACCACAGGAGGAGTGCTTGTGGCACCTGGATTCAACTCGCAATCATTCTTTGCGGCCGGAGCCGGTTCGGTGACTGTAAGTGTTACCGACGCAAAAGGATGTACCGCACAGAATACCATAGCAATCTCACAGCCTGCAAACCTGACCCCGGGTTCGATAGCAGCCGACCAGGTAATCTGCAACGGGTCAAATCCCGCTATGCTTACCCAGGTTACGGCCCCGACAGGAGGACCTGCAGCCTATGTCTACCAGTGGCAGTACAGCGCAGCGGCAGGCGGACCGTTTATCAATATCGCAGGTGCAACATCAGGCACATACACCCCTCCCGCCGGTGCGACAGCTACACTCTATTACAGGAGAATGGTTACCTCGGGTACATGTACAGCGGTTTACAGCAATGTGGTTGAAATACTTGTCAATCCGAAACCTGTAGCAATGCTGACCGGAGGAGAGACAATATGCCCGGGACAGTCATCCAACCTTGTTGTAAACATGATGGCTGGAACAGGACCGTTCACCCTGAACATCCAGAACCTTGGTGTGGTCAATAATTATACAAGCGGAAACAACATCGTGGTAACACCTGCCGCTACAACGACCTATGCTCTTGTAAGCGCCCAGGATGCCAACGGTTGCCTTGTAACTGCTCCTTCGGCCAACCTGATTGGTTCGGCTACCGTTACGGTAAGGGCATTGCCTGCAATCACCGTACAGCCGGCGAACAAAACAACATGTGAGTTCGGAATGGTTACATTCGGGGTAACTGCAACGGGCGATGATCTGACTTACCAGTGGTACGTGAACGAGGGATCGGGATTTACCCTTCTGACTGATGGAGGAGTTTATTTCGGTTCCCAGACATCTTCATTGATGATATTCGGTGCCACACGCGACATGAACACCTATTCATATCATTGCATCGTTTCCGGCTGCAGTACGAATGTCACGTCCAATGATGTTGTTCTTACAGTTAACACTGCCCCTGAGATACTTAACCAGCCAACCGATTCAACGATTTGCCAGGGAGCCAATGCCTCCTTTAGTGCAACCGCACAAGGAACAGGTCTTGTTTACCAGTGGCAGAGATATTCGGGAGGCACATGGTCGAACCTGACCGATGGAGCTAATTTCAGCGGATCGGGTACAGCAACACTCAACGTAATTAATGCCCCGGGAAGCTTTAACAATACCATGTTCAGGCTTAAGCTTACCGGTACCTGCGGCGTGCCTGTATATTCGACATTTGTCTTCCTGAGGGTGAACGTACCACCCGCAGCCACGCTGAACCCCGCCAACAAGGCGATTTGCGAAAATGGCGGACCGGTTTACTTTACTGCAAATGGTTCGGGGATGATCGATTCCCTGAGATGGCAGGTATTCACAGGAGGGACATGGCAGGATATACACGATGGCGCAGTTTACAGCGGAACAACATCGCAGCAGCTTACCCTTGTGAATGTGCCCCTTTCGTACAACAGTAACCAGTACAGGCTTGCTCTCAAGGCATATTGCTCGACTACGTACACATCGGCTGCAACCCTCACAGTACATGCCAATCCTGTAGTTGACTTCTCGGCCGTGAGCCCGATTGCTGCCTGCGGAGGGGTACCTGTTGTACTTAACGGTAACCCGACCGGGGGTTCAGGTACATATACCCAGCATACCTGGACAGGTGATGTGGGACCATTGAACAACTATTTCATCCAGTCACCTACATTCAACTCACAGATTGCGGGGACATACAACCTTAACTACAAGGTCAGGGACAGCAATGGCTGTACGGCAAATAACAACCTGGTTGTAAATGTCGATGCACCCGATGCCACATTCTCAACCGATGTGAATATAGGTTGCACACCTCTTGCCGTGAACTTTACCAAGGACATGACAGGCATTGCCAAATTCTGGTGGGATTTCGGTGATCTGTCGCCCAAAGACTCGGTAAATGCCAACCCATCGCATAACTACATAAATGCTACACCGGCAACTGTACAGTATTATACAGTAACGCTGAAGGTCAGGTCGGCAGGAGGATGCTTTGCAACGTTCTCGACATCTGTTACGGTATTCCCGCAGATCGATGCATCGTTCACTGCCGATAAGAATGTAGTTTGTTCAGGTAGTGCAATTACCTACACGGCCATGACCGGTGCAAGCAAATACTTCTGGGATTATGGTGACGGAACGAGCGGGTACGCATCATATGTATCAAGCCATCCGTACACCAACCTGACAACTGCGCCGGAAACACTGACTGTAAAACTGACTACAACATCGTTCTACAGCTGTTCCAACTCGCAGACCATGCTAGTGGTTGTGATGCCTGTACCGATACCTGACTTCACTGCTAACCCGGTATCGCAGATCTTCAATGCTGGTGGTAATCCGGTTGCATTCACGAACACAACGAATGCAGGCACATGGAACTGGGCATGGACCTTCGGCGACGGTGGCACGTCAACCGCGCAGAACCCGGGTCATTCCTATACCGGAATCGGAAGCTATGATGTAGTGCTCAGGGCAAGCAACGCCAATTGTTCAGACAGCATCAGGCACCAGGTAAGTGTGATCCCTGTACCCCCTGTACCGAACTTCGATTCGATACCATCGACCTGTGCTCCATTAAGTGTCACAATTAACAACACCTCACTTAATGTTGCAACACCGGGTATAACTTACACCTGGGACTTTGGTGACGGAAGCCCGGTACTCCATGTCAAGAACCCGACATACACCTACTTTACATCCGGTACATATCGCATCACATTGACTATCAAGGATGCATATGGCAACTCATACCAGAAGTCGCAGCTTGTCACCGCATATGATTCACCAAAGGCAAATTTCACAGCGGCTCCGACGACAGTTTATGTTAATGATGAGGCAGTCAGGTTCTTCAATAACAGCCAGAAAGTTGATCTTAACGACTACTACGTATGGGATTTCGGCGACGGTGATACATCTCATGTTTCTGATCCTTACCATAAGTACATGGACCAGGGAGTATTCGATATCACGTTGCATGCATACTCGTCGAACGGCTGTATGGATTCATGGACTCTTTCACCGGGTGTCACAGTTGAACCTGCTGGTGTACTTAGGTTTGCCACGGTATTTACTCCGAACCCGAGTGGTCCGATAGATATCAATCATTTGCCGACAGGCGGTACTGAGATTGACCAGTTCTTCTTCCCGCCGATCAGGGAGAAGGTTCTTGATTATAAGCTCCAGATCTTCAACAGGTGGGGAACGCTGATCTTCGAAAGTCATGATATCAACAAACCGTGGAACGGCTACTACAAGGGCAAGCTCTGCAAGCAGGGAGTCTACGTATGGTTCGTCGAGGGCAAGTATGCCAACGGCAAGCCGTTCAAGAAGGTTGGTGATGTGACATTGCTGCATTAATCTGTTAACTGATGAATACTGAACCGTCTGTCGCGAAAGTGGCAGGCGGTTTTTGTTTTAAAAGGGAGGTATAGGGCTTGGGGCAGGATGAGAAAGAAATCCGACCAAACCCATCTGAAAAATAATAAAACATGTTGTAGAACATATGCATTTGTCATTTCTCTGGCCCCGGGTGTTTTTAAGTTTGGGGTAGCTGCAATTCAATTCTATCTGGATGTCAATTATAAAATACGTCGAGAGATTACGACGGATTGATTCTCTAATTGTTAGGAGGTCAACAGGAGCTCCTTGTGAATTCGCTGAAAGACTCGGAATAAAAAGGAGTACGCTTTTCAGATATCTGCAAGATTTAAGGAGAATGGGTACTGATATCAGATATTCAGCAGCTGAGAGAACGTACTATTATGCCGATGATAGAAGAATTTATATAAAGATCGATTCACTGAACTGACTTAGAAGCTACTATTCATATCAAACTTTCATATGGTATACATCCTGCAGAAATATTTTGAGATACGAAAAATCTGGATTTTCGTATTTCTTATTCTTTCAAATTTTCTTCTTTCTTGGATTACCATGCTATTGTTTGTAAACGAGGAGGCCTTCTATAACACCTACAGTGAGCAGTTAACATATGAAAGAGCTCTGGTCTTGTTTACCAATGTCAAACAGCTGCAATGGATCGTTTATGCCTTAATCCCGATTAGCGTTCTTGTCAAATCATCATTAATATCAATAATAGTTTTCACCGGGGTATTTCTGGTCGATAATAATGCATCGAGATCAATCGGAAAGGTATTTGGTGTTGTTTTGGCTTCAGAAATAGTGTTCATAATTGCAGGCCTTATTAAGTTAGTATGGCTTTGTCTTTTTTCAGATGGCAATGACTTGAACCAGATTAGCTTTTTCTTCCCTCTTTCATTAGGAAATTTTTTTAAATACAGTGAAATAGACAAGATCTGGATTTTCCCTTTGCAGACACTAAATCTTTTCCAGGTTGGATATATCCTGTTACTTTCCTTCGGGATTCATTACAAGCTTGGACTTGTCAGGCAATCGGCTGAGAAAGCAATTTTAATCTCATATTTACCTTGCCTGTTGCTGGTAATTACATTATTTATGTTTATAACAGTTGGACATTAATTATGAAAGCTATTTTAAAACTGATCTTTTCGATCCTTTTTCTGGGTCTTTTTGCTTTAATCCTTTATGGTCTTGTAACAAGAATCAGCAGAAAGTCAGTGACTAGCAAAAACATCCAACACCTACCTTTATTTTCCTTCAGCACATTGAACGGTCAGACATTCAATTCATCTGAAATAAAAGAGGGTCCGGTTATCCTGGTTTACTTCAATCCGGAGTGTGATCATTGTCAGTTCCAGATAGAGGAGCTATCACATAATCTTGATTCATTCCCTGGCTTGAAGATTATTCTCGTTTCACCAGCTGACAGAGATTTAGTATCTGTTTTTTTGGAAGGCCGTTTTAAAAATCCGGGCTTGAATGTTACTGTTTTATTTGATGATTCACTCAAGTTTGAAAGCTGTTTCGGCAAACAGTCAGTACCAAGTTTATTTATTTACGATAAGAAGCTTAGGTTAGTCAGATTGTTTAACGGAGAAGTAAAATCTGAGACTTTAACAAAATACCTTGAGGATGTCAATTGCAATTAAGACGATTGAAAGAAAAGGAGTATTGCAGCACGATTCAAGTGACTGTGGTGCTGCGTGCCTGTCTACAATAGTAAGGTGTCTTGGAGGAAATACATCAATTGAAGAATTGCGAAAAATAAGTGGTACTACCCAGATCGGTACAACACTTCTTGGACTATACCAGGCAGCAGTTAAGTGTGGTTTTGATGCAACTGGTTATGAAGCGGGACTTGAAGATATAAAGAGCTATCGTAATTACCTGATTCTTCATGTTTCTCTTGAAAACGGAATGGACCATTATATTGTAAGCTTCGGGTATGAAGATGAGAAATTCATACTATGGGATCCGGGTTTTGGGTTGAGAAGAATGACATCAGAAGAGCTTGGAATTATATGGAAAAGTAAGAAGTGCCTTGGATTGATTAGAAATACTGAGTTTAATGACATTAATTCACAAAGAAATACTGCTCTTATTTGGTTAAAGCAGAAGATCAGACCTGATCTGGCGATCCTGGGTTCAAGCCTTTTTATTGGAATCGCAATCTCAGTTCTAAGCATGGTTATGGCGGTATTTACTCAAAAATTGATTGATAAGATTATCCCTTCCAGAGATTATAAGGGTCTTTCATTGGCAATCGGACTTTTACTATTTCTGTTGATCGTAAAGACAATCTTGGGATATATCAGGCAACTTATTCTGTTATTTCAAGGCAGGACTTTCAATCTAAGGATTATTAACGACTTTTTTGGATTAATCATAAATCTCCCCAAATCCTTTTATGATACCCGTAAGAAGGGAGATTTCATAGGAAGATTAAATGACACAATGAGAATTCAAAAAGTAATAAGCGAATTTGTAAGTGTCTATCTTATAGATATTCTGGTTTTGGTTGCCTCCCTGAGCTTCCTCTTTTATTATTCATATTTATCAGCTTTAATTACACTGCTCTTTTTCCCAATATTGTTTTTATCAATATTTAAGTGGAGCAATAGGGTAATATTATCTCAGCGAGAGGTAATGGCTATGTATGCAGGAACTGAGAGCAATTATATTGATTCCTTAAGTGGAATAACAGAAATAAAAAGTCTCAGCTGGCAAAGCCATTTTTTAAAAAGGAATAATGAAGTTTTCGGCTCTTTCCAGGATAAGATTGTGAGCCTTGGTAGGATTAAGCTCTGCCTTGGACTCATCGCTGGTTGCATAGGCATTTTATATCTTATCATTGTTCTTTCATTTTCTTCTTTTAATGTTCTTTATGATAAGATGACCACTGGTAAAATGATGGCAATTTTGTCTATCAGTTCAGGGATACTTCCTTCACTTCTTAATATTTCGTTGATAGCTATTCCAATAAGTGAAGCAAAGGTAGCCCTCTCGAGAATGTTTGAATTCACAATGTCGCGACCCGAAGGTGACAATGTCAGTAAGGAGGGAGCAGTTAAGAGTTTTCATAGTCTGCAGCTTAAGGATATATGTTTCAGGTTCCCGGGAAGGAGTCTCCTTCTTGACAGGATAAACCTGGAAATAAGAAAAGGGGAGGTGGTGACACTCTTTGGAGAAACAGGTGGTGGTAAAAGTACTATTGCTGGCATAATAATGAGGTTTTATGAAAAGGAAAGCGGTGAGATAACAGTTAATGAATTTGTTAATTCGGTGAGTATTCAACTCTCGACCTGGAGATCACGTATTATCATTATCCCCCAAGATGTCCACATTTTTAACGGGACTATTTTGCAGAATATACTTCCAGAACCTACTGAGGAGGATATAAAATCACTTGTAACTGTTATTGAAGAGCTTGGACTGGTTCGTTTTTTTGAATCATTTCCTGCCAACCTGCTTACCCAGGTCGGGGAAGATGGGCATACGTTATCCGGCGGCCAAAAGCAGGTGATAGCATTTGTCAGGGCGGTATTAAAAAAACCGGATTTCTTAATTATAGATGAAGGAACCTCAAACCTTGACAGTAATTCGGAGGCAATTCTGGCAGACGGTATAAGGAAGATGAAAGAAAACTCCGGCATACTTTTGATTTCTCATAAACAGGAACTTATAAAAACAATGAGCGACGTAAGTTATAAGCTTGAAAAAGGCATTTTAAGGCGGATATCAATTAATGGATATGAAAAATAGATCGATTAATTCATTTTTTAGGTTTAAATTATTGTCAGTCCCAAAATATTAGACTTTTCGGTTTTAGATTTGACAATGCAATACAACAATTTTAAGTTTTTTGCAGGCGGAAGCCGAAAAGCCTAAAAAGAGTAGGCATAAGAAAAATGTCTCGCTATGAAAACTTTGAGTTTTGAACAAATGGAAAACATTAGTGCCGGGAAAAGCTATTTCTGGGATGATTTTGTCTGTGGGATGGCTGGAGGATTCCAGGGAGCCATTGTTGGAGGGTTGATTGGTGGACCTGTTGGATTTCTAGGTGGGTTATTGATAGGAACATTATCATCAATGGCTTGCAGTGCGGGTGCAAGACTCGACTAAAAGGCTAAAGGTTAATAATCTTATTTAATTAAGATTGTTAACCTTACCTTGATTTTCTTGTATTAATGATAATAATATAATGCAATGGCTGAAAATTTTAAAAGTATTAAAATTATCAACCCTTATTATGTTGGGTTGGGCATTTCTATGTTATTGGTAAGCCTTTCGATATTATTCTATAATAACTTTAGTTTGCCTTTGATATTCTCAATTGTTTGTATGATGACCTATTTAGGAGTAATAGTAAGAGGTCGTGCAGATAAGGATTCTTGGGGCAAAACAAATAATGCGAAGAGATTTTCTTTATATATAGGGATTATTCTAGATTTTGTAATTCCTTCTGTTACAGTAATTCTAATGCTCAATAATAATTTTGATTTTAAGATTAAATCTCATCTCTGGCCACTATTAGTCTGTTGTTTCCTTATCTTATCCATTTTAATTCTTGTTCTTATTTACTATTCAAAGAAATTAAGGAATCACTTGCCTGAATAAGGGCGATCAAATGACATGAATGGGGAAATGGGAAAAATCATAACAAGCTTTTGAGATAAATTTAGTAAGGGGTGATTTACTACTAATGTCTATATCAAGATTAAATATTTTCCGACATTGAAAATCTGGTCCCTGCCCAACTCCTTTCGCCCGAAAACCGCTGAAATCTTTTTACTACAACGCTTCCTCGTATTGAGTTGCGCCGGTAATTAACTTTTACCAATCAATATGCATTCGTTCCGGCGCTGGTCATATTATAAATCCGTAAAGCTACCAATATGCAACCCCTCCGGGGTTGACGGATGAATGACCGCTTACCGTGCACCGTTCTGCCGTCCCACAGGTTGCCGTCCGCCGCGCGCCGCCTTCTCACTATAACCCTTCCTCGTCTTGAGTTGCGCCGGTAATTGACTTTTACCAAGCAATATGCATTCGTTCCGGCGCTGGTCATATTCTAAATCCGTAAAGCTACCAATATGCAACCCCTCCGGGGTTGACTGATGAATGACCACACACTGCGAACCTTCATGCCGCCTGCCGCCCCTGGTAACCAGTATTCCCTGCCCGACTGGCACTGCCGGCGGTCAGGCGGGGGTAACCAGCAACAAGCAACCAGCACCTGGTAACCGGCAAAAAGAATCCCGGAAAACAGGAGTGTCTTCCGGGATGGGGCCTCTGGTCAGAGCGACCAATTGTTCCTGACGAACAAGAATTCAGCACGTAACGCAGCGAGATTGTGAGATTGATTTACTTAGAACGTGAAATTCTGATCCAAATATGACCCTGACAGAGAGGCATATAGACGGACAAGACAATTTGTCAGACCAATTTATGAACATGCTATTTCGTGTATTGCAGATAAAACAATATTATAAAGAGCCGGGGACAGAAAAATGCATCAATCATATGTTATAAAACATGTTTTTCATTTTTCCATGAATCAATCCTCGTGGCATAAATAAGACATCCTGTCGTAATCGTACCTGAAAATGATCCCTTCACGCTTCAGGTCACGAATTAACCTTTTTACACTCCGCTCACTGATCTCCAACCTGATCGCAAGCTGTGCAGGCGTTCCTGTCGACCTCAGCTTTGCCAGCCTGATAATCCTTTCCCTGACCATGGCTTTGTTATACCTGCTCATAGGAGATTCAAGATTAAACGTATTGCAAGACAGTTAAATATAAAGAAATTTATTGAAATCAGCTAAAATTATCAATAAAAATTTAGGAATTGCTGTAAGATTTTGAGCCAGGGCTACTTCGAGAACAGCAGCCATAGCTTGCCCAGCCTGGCCGGATACATGCCAATCGCCGAAAAACTACTTTTACAGCTATATCTGTCTTTCATGAACCTGAGCGAAGGGAAGAGATCACCAAGAAGAAACAAAATCTTACGGTGAATACCCGGTATATCCTTTAACTGCTGGCGGTAAACGTATCCGGGGCGGTCAGGCTTATTGTCCCTAGGGCTCTTAAGGAAAAATACGAACCTGTTAATGGATCCGGGATTGAACCACCTGTCAATAAAATCGTTCAGCCACTCCGGGAACCCTATTCCCCAAAGATCGCGCAACGGTTCAAGCTTCCAGGCAAGTATCTGGGTCATGCCTGCCTCTGATGCCAATTCAAGAAGATCATAATTAATTATTTCTTCATACTTTTTCTCAAGGAGAAACACCAGGTCGGTATAAAGCCTGAGCTGGGATTCATTGTTCAACTCATGATGATACAGATGTCTGACAAGATACAGGAAAAAGAGCTGGGGAGCAGGAATATATGCCTTCTCCCTGTCGACTTTAATTTCTGAAGAAGTCTCCAGGAGCATTCCTGTAAGCTTATTCTTCTTTCCCGGGAAAAGTTCGATATGAATATCAACAGAAACCCCGTTCCTGAGCAGCGATGGTAAATGCCTGCCGGTCCATGCCAGTATAGGTTTATGCAGACCCGACTTAACCGGCAGGGAATCGTACCCGTTATCCGTCATTGCCTGCCTTGCCCGAATAAAATCCCTGCGATGAACAAGTATGTCAACGTCAGTCATCTGCCTCAGTCCGTTGTTTCCAAAAATGGATAGCTCCAGCGCCAGTCCCTTTAGCAGTACAACTTTTATCCCCTCCCTGTTCAGGATGGAAAGCATTTCTTCGGCAGCAGTAAGATGGAAAGCATTCTTGCTAATGCTCATTATTCTGGCATTCATAAGGAAGGAAGAAGAATGCCTGTCAAGGATTTCAAGCAATCCGAGATCAAGGAGATTTTTATATATGAGGGCTGTTACGCCATGTTCATTAGCCAGAACTACAAACCTGTCCCACCTTTCGATCTTTGTAGCCAGATACTTCAGCTTTGCAGAGAGCTCCGGTGTAAATTCAGATCTGCATAATCCAAGGAGTAAAAGCTCATCATCCTTTATTTCGGATTCATCCGTCATTTGCCTTAAGACTGATTTGCTTGCTGTACATTGAATAGTAGAGCCCCTGCCTCTTCATCAGCTCTTCATGGGTTCCGGATTCGGCAACTTCACCCTTGTCAAGTACCAGTATCCTGTCGGCCATTCTTACACTGGTAAACCTGTGACTGATCAGTATCGCGGTCTTCCCTTTGACAATCTCGCGCAGGTTACTGAATATTTCATATTCGGTGGCTGCATCCAACGCGCTGGATGGTTCATCAAGCACGAGAACCGAAGCATCGCGATAAAGGGCTCTCGAGATTGCTATTTTCTGCCATTCACCCCAGCTTAGCTCACGACTCTCATTGAAAAGGTTCCCTATCTGGGTATCATAACCTTCTGGAAGTAAGCTTATCAGGGTATCTACACCCGTTACCGCGGCTGCGGTTTTTATCCTGATGGAAGAGGGAGGGGCTGAGAAATCACCAAGCCTTATGTTTTCTCCTGCAGAGAGATTATATAACATGAAATCCTGGAAGACGACAGAAAAATGTTTCCTGTATTCTGCGGGATCAATGCTCCTTATGTCTGTACCATCATAAATGACAGATCCTGATGAGGGATCATAGAGCCTGCTGAGGAGTCTGACGAGGGTGCTCTTACCAGAACCGTTGTTGCCAACGAGAGCCACAATCTCTCCTTTCTTTATCCTGAACGATACATTCTTTATTGCAGGTTGAGAATTCCCGGGATAGGTGAAAGATAAATCCCTTATCTCGATATCATGATCGAGGGCAGCTGCCTTTACTTCCTTGCCGGTTACACTGATTTCTTCTTTCAGCGACAAAAATTCAAATGTGTCGCCGATGAAGAGTCCGTCTTCGTACAGTGACGCCAGTGAGCCGAATGTTTCACCGATATACATCATACCCTGGCGGAATGCAAGGATAAACAGTGCCATCTGACCAAGAGATAATGCGCCGGTGACTGCTCTTTGAACAACAATACAGAGTACCAGAAACAGTGAAGCAGCCTTGAAGAGCACCGAAACAGTCTCAATCCAGGTTCTTTTGGCAATGATTTCAATCTCTTCATCTTTCTGTTTGCTGAAAGATTTCCTGAAGAGACCGGTAAAATAATTTCCAAGTCCGAACAGCCTTATCTCACGTGCAGGACGATCGCCTGTGAGTATCCAGTTGAAATAGGCCGACTTCCTGGCTTCCGGAGTTTGACTTCGCTGAAAATTATAAAGGATTTCTGCAAAATGGAGCCTGAGCCATACCCCGGGGATGTTAGCTGCAAAAAGCAGTATTACCAGCCACCAGTTCAGCGTTAAGAGAACACCCGACATAAGAATAAGGGAAAGTATCCCCCTGAAGATTGAGATGAGGTCGTTAAGCACGCTGCCAGGTCTCCATGTTGCTTCCCTGGAGGCTCTTGCAAGTATATCGAAATAAGCGGGATTCTCAAAATTGATCAGGTCGAGACCGGCAGACTTTTCATGCAAAAGCCCGTACATGTAGGATTCAAGTTTTACCGACTGTTTCTTTTTGATATAAAGCGAGAATTCGGAGGTGACTTCATCAAGAAAAAAAACGATTACAACAGAAATGACGGGCAACATAGCTTCCCCGGGAGGATGAAGCAGGTTATTACCTGCTATTGCTGTTACGGTATCGATAAAATATTTGATGAGGAATATCAGGGCGAGTGGCAATACGCTCCTTACTATGGATAAGACGACATTTACTGTGGCCCAAAGTGGTGTACTGGCCCATACAAGCCTTATCGATCCCGTAAAGAGTTTAATTTGTTTCAAGATGCCAGCCTGTTTCTGATCATTATAAAAATAACTCTAATCCTGTTAATAAAATAGAGAGGTCTGTGATTCGCTGAAATATTTGCCGGTAAAGGGTTTTCACCTGTTGGTTCAGACCCTGTCACCCTGCCTGCTATCATTTCCAGCGGAACTGGGTTGTCAGCCATGGAATTGCTGTCGCCACGGGCAATATAATATCTTTTGCCGTCCCTGATAATTATTCTCACGAGCCTGTGAACTATAAGGCCATTTTCCCTCCTGATTGCCACAATCTCGCCCTTCCTGGGATCACCTTTCAGCTTAAGCGGTTCGATTATAAGGAGTGAGCCAGGTTTTATGGATGGATACATACTGTACCCGTGAGCCTTTATCCTAATGGTTGTCCCTTCGGAGAGGAGTGATGGCCCGATATTCTTCAGCGAATCGAAATATTTCCTGTTGTCATTCATAGTAAAGTACCAGATCAATTATTTCCCTGTCGGGTTTAAAATCAAGCTTTGCAACCGGTAGTGAAGAGCACATCATCGATACTGCCCCGACAAGCCGTGCAATAATCTCTCTGTTCCAGTTATGCTGGATGCAATTTGCCAGCACAAGGCTCACGGCCCTGGCTCCCTGTACCGGCTCGAGCCTGTTTTTTTGGCCGTGCCCGATGAGGAAAATCCGGTTAACCTCCGATTTTCGGGGTGAATCGTTCTCATATACAGGCGTATTGAACATGGTATATTTTCCTGATATGTTCTTTATAACCAGCCTGTCGTCGTGAATCACCCTGCTCCCCGACATACCCCAGATTTTCGCCATTGTCGATTTTCCCGTCCCTGAAATCCCCGAGAAGATATAGCCTTTCCCTGAATGATTCACACCCGACGCATGGATCATTATATCTCCGTTTATTGTCGTGAGATAGTAAAGAATCAGGCTGTCGAGGGGATATTCCAGCGGATCCACCGTAGCAGAACCAGATTCTATCCAGAGGTCCCACTGAAGATTATTCAGTGAGAATTTCAACAGGGTCCTGTTTCCTTCATCCGAAAATGGGAGGGACGTCTCAATGAAAAGATCTTCTCCCGACCGGAATACACTCCAGAAATTGTCATCCATGGTGCTTCTTATTCCATCCAGTTCTTCAACAAGGGGAGCATGAAAAACCCTTGTGGCTGATATTGGAAGCGGAAAGTGGCCCTCATGCACAGAAATCAAAAGGTCAGATGCAGTTGCAGGGCAGATGGAAGAAGCAAACCTGGGCGCCGGTACCAGGTCGGGACCATCTTCAGCAGACTGTATTGCAATGTTATATCCTGCTATGTCGAGAGAGTAGCTCTTCATGCCGAAAATTAATCCTGCTTGATTATCAGAAGTGATCCCATGTTCCGAATGAAGTCCATTAAGTCTGTTTCTGCAGTTTGCCTGTCGGTATCAAACTCTGCAATAAGAAGGCCGATGATCTCTGATATTTCTCTTGTACCGTCGATCTGTTCCCAGATAAATGCTCCGGTCTCGTTCAGTGTAAAAACACTGTCCATATCAGCAATGTTATCTGTAACCGGAACCAGCACATACTCGTTCCCCGTTTTCCGTGTAACAACATTTGATGAATGTGATAACACCGATTTTGAATTCATCTTTCAAACTAATTATATATCAAAATTATAAAATGAGTGGTAAATACCCTAATCGGCAATATGTCACAGAGTATTTTTTAGATATATTTGTGCAAATAGCAGGGGCTCGCTCAGTTTCTTGAATAATATATGACCATGTCTGGCACCAGATTGTGGGCGGACTGGTGCAATTAATTAATTGTTGTTTTAGATTCGTAATGGATTACCAGTACTCAATACTCTGTTATATAAGGTTCTTATCCGGGATCCTTGCACTGGTACTGGTGTTTTATCTCTGGAGAAAGAGGAACGCACAGGGAGCGCGTTACCTTATGTTATTTGAGATACTCGTAGCAGTATGGGCATTTTCAGATGGTATGGAAGCCGCGGCTCCGGCCATTTCCCAAAAGCTTTTATGGTCGCAGATAGGCTATATTGGGATCGCCAACAGCGCTGTCATGTTTTTTATGTTTAGCCTTTCTTATACAAGAAACCTGAGCTTCAGCCGCAATAAACCGCTTCTGCTGATACTTGCTGTACCACTAATTACGATTGTACTTGCTTTTACCAACACGTGGCATAAGCTTCTCTGGTCAAATATTGTGTTGGTACCGGGTACGAACCGGAGTATTTATTATTACGGTCCATGGTTCTGGGTAAATGTCAGTTACCAGTATGCTCTGCTGGTTTCAGGCCTTGTGTTGATCATTGCAGGAGCCGTAAGGGTTTACTCGATACATCGTATTCAGACGTGGCTGCTGGTTTTCAGTGCTCTGCTTCCATTTGTCGCAAGCATTCTGTATGTCTTTAAGCTGACACCGGTAAAAGGGATTGACTTTACGCCGGTTGCGTTTATATTTACCGGTATAGTGATAGGCTTCAGTATCTACAGGCTGGAGTTCTTCAGCATACTGCCCATTGCACACCGTCAGACAATCGATAATCTTGAAGATGGAATAGTGATCCTTGATATAAAGGGAAGGGTAATGAACATCAATCCCTCATTTACACAAATAACAGGAATGACCGATCAGCATATCATTGGACAGGATTCAGGAGGCATCCTGGATTATTTTGGTCTTTCACAGGATAGCTTCAACGAGGGAAATGAATTCAGGAATGAGACCGGAATCGAAAAAAGCGGCGAACAGAAGTATTACGAGCTGAAACTTCAGCCGATCTCCGATAAATATAGGCGGAGAATCGGGAGTCTGCTTACCATCAGGGATATCACGCTGACAAGGATGATCCTCGACACGATAGCTGAATCAAACCAGAACAGGAAGAAGGAACTCGAGGAAAACGAGGTGCTTATCCGCGATCTTGAAGCTTACGCGAGGATGGTGGCACACGACCTTAAAAACCCTCTCGGGTCGGTAATCAGCTTTACTTACCTGATACAGGATGCGATCAGGGAAGGCAAGATTGCCGATGCATCTGAAATGGTTGATATGCTGCAGGGGGAAAGCAATAAGATGAACAGGATAATCGACGATCTTCTGATACTATCGAGGATCAGGAAAGAAGATATCAGGATCGCAAAGATAGATATTGGTTCCATTGTGAAGGAAGCTCTTCACAGGCAGCATAATCTTATTGCCAGGAAGAATGCGGTTATTACAACCCCCGATACCTGGCCGGAAGTTTATGGCCAGTCGCAGTGGGTTGAGCAGGTCTGGATTAACCTTATTAACAATGCACTGAAGTATGGTGGAACGCCTCCTGTTATAACGATAGGATTTGAAAAAACCGGTCAGGCGGCCGTTCGCTTCTTTATCAGGGATAACGGAAACGGTCTGCCGGCCGGATCCCTGAAAAAACTGTTTACTGACTTTGAAAGACTGGGGAACAGGGACAAGGAGGGAACAGGTCTGGGATTAAGTATAGTGAAGAGAATCATTAATAAGATGGGTGGAGAAATCTTTGCTGAAAGTCCCGACATTCCCGGCGAGGGATGCACATTCAGCTTTACCCTTCTTTCAGAAAGGAAATAACCGGGAGTCCCGGGGTCAGGAGCATAACCACGAAGTATCACCATGAACTAAGCGACGCTCCATGGTAAAATATACATTCTTTCAATAAAGGTAAAATCATTATTCCGGGTACTTTCACCCGCGGACCTACCGTCCCCTGACCCGCGGACCCTCAGACTTTTTATTACCTTTGTGAAAATTTCAATAATGTCAAAGAAGCATAAAAAGGGAGAAAGGCCGGGTTACCCTGTTAAGGATCTAACGGAAAAAGTACTTTCAGCTCTTGGTGCCGTTTCAGGCAAAGGGCTCAATTATAAGCAAATCGCCAAAAGGCTGAATCTTGAAGACGATCCGGCAAGGAAGAAAATCCCCGATATCCTTAAGAACCTGAAAAGCCAGGGACTTGTCCAGGAGGTTTACGAGGGCAAATACAGGGTAAAGGCTGTAAGGGGCCATATCGTAGGTACCGTCGATCTTACGAGGATGGGATATGGATTTATCTCATCCGAGGAGATGGAGGAAGATGTATTTGTGTCTGCCAAAAACCTGAAGACGGCACTTCATGGCGACAAAGTGAAAGTATGGCTTTACGCCAAGAGAAAGGGAGCACGTCCTGAGGGTGAGGTGGTAGAGATAATTGAACGGTCGCGAAGCACTTTCGTCGGTACGGTTGAGATACTCCCGAATTTTGCCTTCCTGATCCCCGATAACAAGAACATGCCTTTCGATCTATTCATACCCGGGAATAAGGTAAACGGGGCCCTGCAGGGGCAGAAAGCTGTGGCAAGGGTAATCGAGTGGACACCCGGCTCAAAAAATCCTGTTGCCGAGATTGTGGAAGTCCTGGGTTATCCGGGACAGCATGAGACTGAGATACATGCTATTCTGGCTGAGTTCGAGCTGCCTTATAATTTTCCTGAAGAGGTGGAGAAGGCTGCAGGGAGCATCTCCGAGAAGATCACTGAAGAGGAGATCAGAGCAAGGAGGGATATGAAGAATATCCCGACCTTTACAATCGACCCGGCCGACGCGCGCGACTTTGACGATGCCCTATCGCTCAGGAAGCTTGAGAACGGGAACTGGGAGGCAGGTGTGCATATAGCCGATGTGACACATTATGTAACACCCGATTCGATTCTCGAGAAAGAGGCCAGGCAGCGTGCAACTTCCGTATATCTTGTCGACAGGGTTGTCCCAATGCTGCCGGAAAGACTGTCAAACCATATCTGTTCCCTCAATCCAAGAGAAGATAAGCTGACTTATTCGGCAGTATTTGAGCTTAACGATGATGCTGAGATATTATCTGAATGGTTTGGGCGCACCATCATAAATTCCGACAGGAGATTCTCGTATAATGAAGCCCAGCAGGTTATCGATACGGGAGAAGGTGATATGAAAGAGCAGGTCGCGATACTCTTCAGGCTGTCGCAGATACTTCGGAAAAAAAGATTTGCAGCCGGGGCATTCGGTTTTGAAAGGATCGAGGTCCAGTTCGAGCTTGATGAGAATGGCAAACCTCTTGGAATAAAATTCCGTGACTTCGGTACGGCCAATCAGCTCATCGAGGAATTTATGCTGCTGGCCAACAGGAAAGTAGCAGAACTGGTCGGGAAAAAGCTGAAAGCAAAGACATTTGTCTACAGGATACATGATAAGCCCGATCCTGAAAAGGTCAATTCATTCAGTCATTTTATAAAGAGATTTGGTTATAAACTCGACTCCGAGAACCAGTCGGCACTTCCAAAGGCTATGAACAGGCTTTTAAAGGATGTTACAGGGAAGAAGGAACAGAACATCATTGAAACCCTCGCATTGAGATCGATGGCCAAGGCTGTCTATTCAGTTGATAATATCGGGCATTACGGCCTTGCTTTCAGGCATTATACTCATTTCACATCGCCTATCAGAAGGTATCCCGATATGATGGTTCATCGCCTTCTTACGACATACCTCGATAAGAAATTTCCCTCTGGTCACGAAAAGTATGTCAAGATGTGCGAGCACTCGTCAAAAATGGAAAGGCTCGCCACCGAGGCAGAGAGAGCATCAATCAAGTATAAGCAGGTCGAATTCATGAGCGATAAGATCGGAAAGGTTTTCGAAGGGGTTATCTCAGGTGTTACCGAATGGGGAATATATGTTGAGATTATCGAGAACCAGTGTGAAGGGATGATTCATATCCGCGAGCTGCCAGATGACTATTTTGAATATGATGAGGAGAATTATTGCATTAAAGGCCGGCATACCGGGAAGACCTTCACTCTTGGTGACAGGGTGAATATTGAGGTTGTCAAGGCTGACATGCAAAAGAAACAGCTCGACTATAAATTAGCCTGACTTCTTATTGCAGATCCTCGTTGATCAGCCTGAGCAGCTCATCGGCTGCGCTTGCTTCCGGAATATTTTTAAGAACGGGCACGGTACCTTTGTAGATGTGAACTTTACCTTCAGCTGCACCTACATATCCCCAGTCGGCCCCTGCCATCTCGCCTGGTCCGTTGACGATGCACCCCATTACCGCGATCTTCAGCCCCTTAAGATGCCCGGTTTTTTCCCTCACTTTTCTGACTGCCTCCTGAAGATTGAATTTTGTCCTGCCGCATGTCGGGCAGGAAAGGTACATTGTTCGGGTAATCCTTGTGGCCGTGCACTGGAGAATTGAAAAGCAGAGCCTGTTAATTTCCCTCGATCTGATATCTCCGCGGTTAATTATTGATATTCCACCGGCTTTCCTGTCGGTAAGATAGCTGCCCAGGAGCGCGGAGGCCTTAATCATAAGGTTTTCGGGATCATTTTCTGTGAAGACGGGATTCAGGATTATAACCGACGACCCGGCACTTCGCCCTAACGCGGAGAAAAGCTTATCCGGGGCATGCTTTTCAACGGACGGGTTGAATGTATAGATCAGCACGGAGGTTGCAGGATCGATCTTTCCGACGAGATCTTTGTCGAAATGCGACCCGGTAAGAATTACGTTGAGCTTATCAGATCTTTCCGGTGTCTCAGAGTATGTCTCGGGAGAAAAAAGGGGAAAAAGGTTTTTCCTGTTCCTGTTTTCGAGCCAGATCTTGTAAGGAACGACCAGTGAAGCGGCCCCGGGGATCACTTCAGGACAATATGAGGCGATAATCAGGTCGGCAGCACCGTCACTTTTTACCAGGAGGCCGCTTTTTTCCTCAAGCGTGAATCCTGCATCGAAATAAGCTCCGGGATTGAGAGCTACATAATGGCTCAAATTAGCTACAACCAGTGGCCCCTTGATGCTGCCGAAAATTGCCGGTTTCTCAGCCGGGGTCTTAAAATCCGGGGTATTTTCTGGTCCTGAAAGTGCTTCTCCCCGTTCGCAGCAGCTGGCAAGCCTGATCGCTACAGGTATCTCGGCTTCAGGATCTTCTGACAGCGAAACCCTTATAGTATCACCTATCCCTTCATTAAGAAGCGCACCAATGCCTGCAGCCGATCTCACCCTACCGTCTTCACCTTCACCGGCTTCCGTAACCCCGAGATGAATGGGACACGCGTATCCCTCTTCCTGCATCATCCTTACAACGGTCCGCACCGATTCGATCATCACCGCTATGTCAGACGATTTCATCGAGATCACGAGCTTTTTAAAATTCTCCGAATGAAATATCCTGATGAACTCAAGTGCCGAGACGGCCATGCCAAGAGGTGTGTTGCCGTATCTTGTCATTATCCTGTCGGACAATGATCCATGGTTCACACCTATCCTTATTGCTGTACTGTTCGCGGCGCAGATATTAATGAGAGGTAATACCCTGCCGTGAATTCTTTCAAGTTCCTCCTTGTATTCTGTCTCTGACAATTCGACTTTTTGAAAGGAGGCCCTCTTATCAGCGTAATTACCCGGGTTGATTCTTACTTTTTCAACAATAGCCGCAGCCGTTTCCGCGGCAGCGGGGTTAAAATGTATATCGGCAATCAGCGGGGTGCTGAAGCCGGCTTTTCTCAGCCCTGATTTTATTGAAGCAAGGTTTTCGGCCTCTTTTATACCCTGGGCTGTCAGCCTTACAAAGTCGGCACCGGCCTCTATTATCCTGATGCATTGTGCAACCGATGCCTTTGTATCAAGAGTATCGGTATTTGTCATGGATTGTATCCTTACCGGATTGTCGCCACCAAGAGGCACATCACCGATCAGAACTACATCCGACCTGTATCTGATGCTGTTTCCAGGTGTTTTCATACCAAGCGATCGTCTGGAGCTAGGATATTTCCCAATCGGTGCCGTCCTTCCTGTCCTTGATGGTGATGCCAAGCTGCGACAGCTCTTCCCTTATCCTGTCGGAAGTGGCCCAGTCTTTCCTGGCTTTTGCCTCCTGCCTTGAATCAAGTATCATTCTGACAAGGCTTCCTGTAAGTTTAATGTTGGTGTGTTCAGCCGATTCGTCGATCAGCCCAAGTATATCGTTGATGAATGTTTTCAGGAGCTTCTTCAGAGCATCAAGGTCGTGTGAATCCAGTTTCTCATCACCCTCAAATGCAGAATTAATCAGTCTTACAGCTTCAAAAAGATAAGATAGCAGGACAGGGCTGTTAAGATCATCATTCAGGGCTTCATAAAGCTTCGACTTAAGAACCTCGACATCAATGGTCGATTTATCCGACGGTTTTATCTTACCAAGTGTCTCAACGCCCTTGATAAGCCTTGATAAGCCTTTTTCTGCTGCCTGGAGCGCTTCATTTGAAAAATCGACAGTGCTTCTGTAATGGGCCTGGAGGATAAAGAACCTGATAGTCATTGGAGAGTACGACCTTGTCAGAAGTGGATGACGTCCAGCAAAGAATTCATCGAGTGTGATGAAATTATCGAGCGACCTGGCCATTTTCTGGCCATTGATCGTAATCATGTTGTTATGCATCCAGTACCTTACCGATTCATGGCCAAGAGCGATGGTTGACTGCGCAATTTCGCATTCGTGGTGAGGGAACTGAAGGTCCATCCCGCCTCCATGAATATCAAACTGTTCGCCCAGGTATTTGATGCTCATGGCAGAACATTCGAGATGCCAGCCGGGGTACCCTTTGCTCCAGGGAGAGGGCCAGTTCATTATATGTTCGGGGGAAGCCTTCTTCCAGAGGGCAAAATCGAAAGGATGCCTTTTCTCATCCTGTCCTTCCAGGTCCCTGGTGTTTGACTGAAGTTCGTCGAGAACTCTTCCTGAAAGCTTGCCGTAATTATATTTTTTGCTGTACTCGGCTACATCGAAGTACACCGAACCATTCACCTCGTAGGCATATCCTTTTTCAAGAAGTATTTTAATAATATCCTGCTGTTCAATAATATGACCTGTTGCGCGTGGTTCGATGGAGGGAGGAAGGATATTCAGCTTTTCCATATTTGAATGGAACGCGTTCATATATTTCTGAACCACTTCCATTGGCTCGAGCTGTTCGAGCCTGGCTTTCTTCTCAATCTTATCTTCCCCTGCATCGGAAATTTCGTCCTGAAGGTGACCGACATCCGTTATATTTCTTACGTAGCGGACTTTGTATCCAAGATGCAAAAGATATCGAAACAGGAGGTCGAAAACCACGGCGGGGCGCGCATGACCCAGGTGCGGATTGCTGTAAACAGTAGGGCCGCAGACATACATCCTGACAAAAGGAGGAACAAGAGGTTCGAAAATTTCTTTCTTCCTTGTAAGGCTGTTGTATATAAATAGCTCGTTCTGCATTGTATCAGGTTCTAAAACGACAAATTTAATTTAAATTCATTAAAAGTATTCAAATAATAATTAGCAGCCAGGGCAGGAACCATTGTTCCGGGTATAAAGGATAATCTTGTCCTGATTATTGTTTTATCAGATTATTTTATTATATTTGCACCCACTAATCAAATATTCTTTCCTTTCGAAGAGTGTTTGATTTTATTAAGAAGGGCGGAGAGATTAGGCTCTGTGAAACCCTGGCAACCCTTCCTCGGGAAGAGGAAAAAGGTGCCAAGACCTAATCCCGGGGAAAGCCGGGAGATGATAAAAATTAAACACGGAAACAATGATTTCGATTCATCTGACACATCACAATTTCATCATGCCGCTAATGCCTATGTGCATGCGATGGTGATGGTTCCTCCTGTTATATCCTGAATGGAACGGGAAAGTGTTTTCTCCCGGCAAAATCATTTTATTATTTTAATAATCAATTGTTTAATAGTGTAATTATTGAATATCATGGATACAAAAAAAATTAAATTCGAAACACTCCAGGTTCATGCAGGGCACAACCCCGATAAGGATACTCTTTCAAGGGCCGTACCCATATATCAGACATCATCATATGTTTTTAAAAATGCATCGCATGCAGCGGATCTTTTCGCCTTGAAAGAGTTCGGGAACATCTATACCAGGATCATGAATCCGACAAATGATGTGTTTGAAAAAAGAGTTGCCGCGCTAGAAGGTGGTGCTGCCTCTCTTGCAGTATCTTCAGGACATGCTGCCCAGTTTATTACATTTACCACCCTTGTAAAGAAGGGGGAGAATTTTGTCACATCACCCTTCCTTTATGGCGGGTCGTATAACCAGTTCAAGGTTACCTTACCGGGTCTTGGTATCGATGTAAGATTTGCAGCTGACCTTGATCCGGCTGCATTTGAAAAGCTCATTGACGACAAGACAAGGGCAATATACGTGGAAACGATAGGAAACCCGGGTTTCAATATCCCCGATTTCGATGCCCTGTCATCGCTGGCAAGGAACCATGGAATACCTCTGGTTGTTGACAATACCTTCGCCGGTTGCGGATACCTCTGCAGGCCCATTGAACATGGTGCCAACATTGTGGTTGAGTCTGCAACAAAATGGATTGGCGGCCACGGGACGAGCATAGGCGGTGTGATTACCGATGCGGCTGATTTTGACTGGACAAACGGTAAGTTCAGCTCATTCACGGAACCGAGTGAAGGATACCATGGACTGAGATTCAGCGAGGTCTTTAATCCTTCTTCACCTTTCGGGAACATAGCTTTCATTATAAAAGCCCGTGTTGAGGCACTTCGTGATCTTGGACCTTCACTGAGCCCGTTCAATTCTTTCCTCCTTCTGCAGGGGCTTGAAACACTGTCCCTAAGAATGGAGCGTCATGTATCAAATACTCTGGCACTTGCCCGGTGGCTGCAATCCAACAAATGGGTGGAAAAAGTAACTTACCCGGGCCTGGAGGGTAACCCTTATCACGATCTTGCAAAGAAATACCTTCCAAAAGGAGCAGGAGGGGTACTCAGCTTTGTACTTAAAGCTAAAAAACAGAGTGCCGTGAAGCTGGTGGAACATTTTAATATTGTGAGCCACCTGGCAAATGTGGGCGATACAAAAACACTTATAATACAGCCTTCGGAGACAACGCATTCCCAGCTTACGCCCGGGGAACAGAAAGCTGCTGGTGTCGAACCGGGCCTTTTCAGGATCTCTGTGGGGATTGAACATATCGATGATATCATTGCAGATTTTGACCAGGCAATTAACCAGACAATTCAATGAATACCTGTCACTGTAACGAGCCTTTCATAACCGAAGGGGGTGCTGTCTTTCGCGGGATTGATATAGCGTACCATTCCTGGGGATCGCTTAATGAGTCGTGCGATAACGTCATCTGGGTCTGCCATGCGCTGACAGCCAATTCGGATGTTGAAGCATGGTGGCCGGGAATGGTAGGAGATGGTCTTGCATTCGACACATCAAAGTATTTCATTGTCTGTGCCAACATCCTCGGATCCTGCTACGGAACCACTGGCCCCCTCTCAATAAATCCCCTGACTGGGAATTCATGGAAAAACGAATTCCCTGTTATAACTATCAGGGATATTGTAAATCTGCATGAGGTTCTGAGGAGGCACCTGGGGATAAATTCAGTTGAACTGATCATAGGCGCATCCATCGGTGGATACCAGGCTCTTGAGTACAGTATAATGTATCCAGATATCATAAAGCGACTTATTTTCATAGCAGCAGGAGCAAAGCAAACACCCTGGGCGATTGCCTTTAATGAGTCGCAAAGGCTTGCAATAGAAGCCGATCCGACGTTTTTTAACGGCGACCCGGCCGGTGGCAGCAAGGGACTGAGAGCTGCCAGGTCCATAGCGCTCCTCAGCTATCGTACTTCCTACGCCTATAATAAAACCCAGGCAGAGGATAATGATGAGAAAATGGGATACTACAAGGCTTCATCATACCAGGATTACCAGGGCGACAAGCTTGTAAAAAGGTTTAATGCCTGGTCGTATTACCGGATATCTCAACTCTCCGACAGTCACAATGTAGGCAGGGGGAGAGGTGGGGTCAGGAATGCGCTTAAATCTGTAAAGGCAAAGACTCTCTGCATAGGGATAAGGAGTGATATCCTGTATCCTGTGGATGAGCAGAAATATGTTGCGCAAAATATTACAGGTGGCAGCTATGCAGAGATTGACTCCTTTTACGGTCACGACGGGTTCCTGATAGAAACGGAGCAGGTTACAGAACTAATTAAAAACTTTTTAAATGACAAGAGATAAATTACGAATAGGATTATTCGGCTATGGTTGCGTCGGTCAGGGCTTGCATGATGTTCTTAACAGCAGCAGCGGCTTCAAGGCAGATATTGTCAGGATATGTGTAAAGGACCGCAATAAGAAGAGGAGGATACCGATGACGAATTTCACCTTCGATAAGGATGATATACTGAATGATGATTCGATAAACCTTGTGGTGGAGCTGATAGATGATCATGAAGAGGCTTTCAACATTGTAAAGACGGCAATGAGCAAAGGCAAGAATGTGGTCACAGCCAATAAGAGGATGATTGCCAATCATTTCAGGGAGCTGGTCGAGCTGCAGGTGAAGTACCGGGTTTCTTTATTGTATGAAGCCTCGGCAGGCGCAAGCATACCTATAATAAGGAACCTCGAGGAATACTACGACAACGAATTGCTATATTCCCTGAGGGGCATACTCAACGGTTCAACAAATTATATCCTCACGAAAATGCATAACGAAAATATTCCTTATGCACAGGCACTCTCGGAAGCTGTTGAGAAGGGGTTTGCCGAATCCGACCCTACGCTCGATGTGGAAGGATATGATGCCAAATTCAAGCTATGCATAATAACAGGTCACGCATATGGACTGTTCCTCGATCCGGAAGAGGTGTTTCATTACGGGATCAGGTCAATCTCAAAGTTCGATATAAAATACTCGAAGGAGAAAGGATTCAAAATCAAGCTGGTGCCATATGTCGGCAAGACCAGCGACAATACCATAACCAGCTTTGTCCTGCCCCGTTTCATTTCTTCCGACAAATATCTTTACAATGTGGACAATGAGTATAACGGGGTAATTGCCGAGGCAGCATTTGCCGATAAACAGTTCTTTTCAGGAAAGGGCGCCGGCGGGCATGCAACCGGGAGCGCAGTATTGTCGGATATTTCAGCTAATTCCTACGGGTACAGGTACGAATACAAGAAGTTCCAGCAGGGTACCGTGCAAAACTATACACGCAACCATAAGCTTGAGATATATTTGAGATACAAGGATGAAAAGGATCGTGAATTATTTGGATTTGAGGAAGTGTCGGAATACTTTAGCAGCAAAATTTATAACTACGTTATCGGGGTGGTCAACCTGGCACGACTATATGAACTCCGGAAACAGCTCCCCGGAATGGATGTTTTCATAGTTAATACGGGGAGAAAATTTTGATCCGCAACTGCTTAAGGGGATCTGATTCAATGCTAATTCAGTTGTTTTCCTAGAGTCGGGCCTCTGTTGTTAATTAAAAGATTTAGTCTTGAAGAAGAATATTACAGATTCAGTAAAAGAAAGGATCCTGGTCCTCGACGGTGCGATGGGCACCATGATACAGAGACACCGGCTTACAGAGGAACAGTTCCGTGGTGAAAGGTTCAGGAATCATTCAAAACCTCTCAGGGGGAACAATGATCTCCTGGTACTTACCCGGCCCGACATAATTAAGTCAATACATCTGCAATACCTGGAGGCCGGGGCTGATATAATAACCACCAACACCTTCAATGCTAACCGTATTTCACTTGCCGATTACGGTTTGGAGGAACTTGCATATGAGATTAACCTGCAGGCCGCAAGGCTAGCGGTTTCTGCAGCAGCAGAGTTCGGCGGAATAAGCGGCAAAAGCGATCTTTATGTCACGGGTACGCTTGGTCCGACAAATAAAACTGCTTCTATGTCGTCCGACGTGAATGACCCGGGTGCCCGATCTGTATCATTCGACGACCTGGTTAAGGCATACTCCGAGCAGGCAAGAGGTCTCATAGACGGAGGGGCGGACCTGTTGCTTGTGGAAACGATCTTTGATGTTCTGAACTGCAAGGCAGCACTCTTTGCAATTGATTCTGTTTTTGAAGAGAAGAACGTACGTTTACCGGTCATGGTCTCCGGTACCATAACGGATGCCAGCGGAAGAACACTTACCGGCCAGACCCTAGAAGCATTTATTATTTCTGTTTCCCATTTCCCGCTTTTCAGTCTCGGGTTAAACTGCGCACTCGGGGCCGAACAACTTCGGCCGTTCGTCGAAGAACTGTCAGCTAAAAGCAGTTTTTATGTCTCTGCTCACCCGAATGCCGGCCTTCCAAACCAGTTCGGTGAATATGACCAGACAGCGGGTTATATGAGAGCCGTTGTAAGCGATTTCATGAAAAGGGGATGGGTTAACATCATCGGAGGATGTTGCGGTACCACACCCGAGCACATTAAAGCTATTGCAGAGGAAGCGGCTGGATTCGGACCAAGAGAGATTCCGGAAATAAAAAGATATACCAGGCTAAGTGGCCTGGAGGCACTTGTCATTACTCCCGAGACCAACTTCGTAAATATAGGAGAAAGGACAAACGTCTCAGGGTCAATTAAGTTCGCCAGGCTGATACGCGAGGAGAATTATGCTGAAGCCCTGTCGGTTGCCCGGACACAGGTAGAAGGTGGTGCACAGGTCATTGACATTTGCATGGATGAGGCCATGCTCGACTCCGAAAAAGCCATGGTGAGGTTTGTCAACCTTGTGATGTCCGAACCGGACATTGCACGGCTTCCCCTTATGATTGATTCCTCAAGATGGAATGTTATTGAATCGGCACTTAAGTGTACCCAGGGAAAATCAGTGGTGAATTCCATTAGTCTTAAGGAAGGCGAGGGAAAATTCCTTGAACATGCAAAACTGGTTAGGAAATATGGCGCTGCGGCAGTGGTAATGCTATTTGACGAGAAGGGGCAGGCCGATACTTATGAAAGAAGAATCGAGGTGGCTGAAAGATCGTACCGGCTGCTGACACAGAAAGCGGGATTTCCCCCTGAAGACATCATCTTTGATCCCAATGTCCTGGCAATCGCCACAGGTATTGAAGAGCATAACAATTACGCTGTAAACTTCATACAGGCCGCCGGCTGGATCAGGAAGAACCTACCTTACTCTAAGATCAGCGGCGGGATCAGCAACCTTTCATTCTCTTTCAGGGGTATTGACCCCGTGAGGGAAGCAATGCATTCGGTTTTCCTTTATCACGCCATTAAATCGGGACTTGACATGGCTATTGTAAATGCAGGTATGCTGCAGGTTTACAGTGAGATTCAGCCAGACCTGTTGCAGCTCACTGAAGATGTGGTGCTTAACAGGAGAAGGGATGCAACCGAAAGACTGGTGAAGTTTGCTGAAGGTCTCAAGCAGAAGGACAAGAAAGAGGAAAAAGTAAACGAGTGGAGAATCCTTCCATTGAATGAACGGATCAAGCATTCGCTTATAAGGGGCTTTGACGAGTTTATCGAGCAGGATGTGGAGGAGGCAAGATCGCTTTACCCCAGGGCTATCAACATAATAGAAGGTCCCCTTATGGACGGGATGAACGAAGTCGGTGATCTTTTCGGTTCGGGCAAGATGTTCCTCCCTCAGGTTGTCAAGACAGCCAGGGTGATGAAAAAAGCTGTCGCGAAGCTGACTCCGTATATTGAACTGGAGAATACAGGAACCGGCAGAAGCAACGCGGGAAAGATACTTCTTGCAACGGTAAAGGGTGATGTTCACGACATTGGTAAGAACATTGTCGGTGTAGTTCTTTCATGCAATAATTACGAGGTGGTGGACCTGGGTGTAATGGTTCCTGCTGAGAAGATACTGGATTCGGCAATTTCGGAAAAGGCAGATGTCGTCGGACTGAGCGGACTCATAACCCCTTCGCTGGAAGAGATGGTTCATGTGGCCGCTGAAATGGAGAGAAGGAACCTCAGTATCCCGTTGTTGATCGGCGGGGCTACAACTTCCGAAATTCATACCGCAGTAAAAATATCTCCTGCATACTCAAAACCTGTTGTATATGTTAAGGATGCTTCGAAAACAGCAGGGGTGCTTTCGGGTCTTCTCGATACTCTTAAGCCTGGCAAATATGCAGCATCCGTTGATGAAAAGTACAGGAAGCTGAGAGATGAGCATGGTGCTGTCAGAAAGGCACGCAGTCTTGTTTCACTGGATAAAGCCAGGGGAAACAGCTTTGTAACTGACTGGAGAACCTATACACCTCCGGTCCCTGTAAAGCCCGGGATCAGCGTTATTGAGGAGTTTGATCTGTTGGAAATTGAGCAATACATTGACTGGACTTTCTTTTTTTTCGCATGGAAAATAACCGGCAAATATCCTTCGATATTCAACGATCCTGTCAAGGGAGAGGAGGCGAGAAAGCTATTCAATGATGCTCAGAAATACCTGGGAGAAATCAGGGATAAAAAGCTCGTAAGTTCAAGGGGAACCCTTGGTCTCTTCCCGGCATCTTCATCGGGCGATGATGTTAAGGTCTTTCCAACAGGAAAAGAGAATGACAAGGCTGTATTTTTAAGGTTCCTGAGGAACCAGGAGGCCAAAGAAAATAAAGCTCCCAATCTTTGTCTCGCCGACTATATTGCCCCGTCCGGATCAGGGATTAAAGATAATATTGCTGCCTTTGTTGTGACTGCCGATATCGATGAGGTTAAAATGAAGGATTATCATGAAGATGACTATGCAAATTTCATGATCAGGATTCTTGCCGACAGGATTGCCGAGGCTGCTGCTGAACTGATACATAAGAAGATAAGGGTAGAATACTGGGGCTTTGCAAAGGATGAACAACTGCCGGCTGAAGAGCTGTTCAGGAACGGGTTCCGTGGTATAAGACCCGCACCCGGGTATCCTGCTTGTCCTGATCATACGGAAAAAAGAACTATTTTTGACCTCCTGGAAGCTGAAAAAAATGCAGGTGTCACACTTACTGAGAATTTTGCAATGGTGCCTGTTTCTTCTGTAAGCGCATATGTATTTTCTCACCCGGGGGCAACATATTTTAATCTCGGTAAGATAGGAAACGACCAGGTGGAAGATTACGCTGGGAGGAAAAATATAAGTTACAGTGAAGCCCAGAGGTGGCTTTCACAAAATACCTGAAAGAGAAAATGACAGTAATAGAATCGATAAACAGCGCAAAGGGACCTTTATTTACATTCGAGCTGCTGCCACCACTGAAGGGGCACAGCATAGAGAGAATCTATGCTGCGATTGACAGGCTTATCGAGTTCCAGCCTGCCTACATCAATTTTACAACCCATAGGAACGAGACTGTTTTCAAGGAGCGTCCCGACGGGCTGCTTGAGAAGCGTATTGTCAGGCTGCGACCGGGAACAATAGCCCTTGCAGCAGCAGTAAAATACAAGTACAATATACCTGTGGTACCCCATATACTGTGCGGCGGCTTTACAAAGGAAGAGACGGAGAACGTGCTGATCGAGATGAAATTTCTTGGGATCAACGATGTTCTGGCCCTCAGGGGCGACCCCCAGCGTGGTAGCCGTGCCTTCATACCTGAGAAAAACGGTCACGAGCATACACTTGACCTGGTCGAGCAGATTGCCGGCATGAACAGGGGGCAGTACCTCGAGGAGACTCTCGAAAACGCGGAACCGACTTCATTTTGCATCGGGGTAGCAGGCTACCCCGAGAAACACTTCGAAGCCCCAAACAGGCAGGTAGATATCGAATACCTGAAGAAAAAAGTTGACGCAGGTGCCCATTATATTGTTACCCAGATGTTCTTCGACAATAACAGGTTCTGCCGTTTCCGCGACGAGTGCCGGAAGTCAGGTATTGATGTACCCATTATACCCGGGATTAAGCCTATTACGGCCATGAATGACATCAACCTTCTGCCCCAGACCTTCCATATAGACCTCCCGAATGATCTTTTTTCTGCTGTTAGGAAATGCAGGACCGACAGTGATGCCAGGGAAATCGGAATTGAATGGGCTACTGCCCAGTCGAAAGAGCTTATCAGGCTGGGCGTTCCCGGTATTCACTACTACACGCTGGGAAGATCCGACAATATTGCACGTATAGTAAAAGCTTCTTTCTGAGAGAAATCCACGAAAGGTCCGGGCTTAATTTTTTAAAGCATGACACTTGCAGCTTTTTCCCGGGCATTCGCGGTCAGCTGGTTTGCATCAGGTCCGGATTTTAGATCCGATTGCCCTTATATGTTCCGGCGTAGTGCCGCAGCAACCTCCGATTATGTTTACCCCAGCAGCAACCAGCTCGGGGACATATGACGCCATAATTTCCGCTGTCTCACGATAAACAGTTTTTGTACCGGCCAGCTCAGGAAGTCCGGCATTTGCCTGGATTATTACGGGTATCTCCTTATCAGCGGCCCTGATTGCTTTGACGATTCCTGCCATCTGAGCCATGCCGTTCCCGCAATTTGAACCTATTACATGGGCACCCGCTTCCTTCATCGAGAAGACCATCTCTTCGGGCGATACTCCCATCATGGTCCTGAACTCACCCGAAGGTACCCGTGAGAATGTCATCGTGACCATCACCAGGCAACCTGTATTTTCCCTGGCTGCCCTTACAGCGACAGATGCCTCATCAAGAGCAGTCATTGTTTCAATAAGAATTATATCAGCGCCCCCTTTTTCAAGTGCAGCCGATTGTTCGCGAAAAGCTTCATATAGCTCCTCTTCGGTTACGTCGCCCATCATCAGGATCTTTCCGGTGGGACCAACAGAACCTGCAACATGAACATTTTTGCCGGCTGCCTCCCTTGAAATGGCAGCAGCCCGGGAATTTATCTCGGCTGTTCTGTCACCAAGGCCGTAGGATGCAAGTTTTATCCTGCTTGCACCAAAACTGTTTGTTTCAATAATATTGCAGCCTGCATTCACATAGCTGACTGCAATATCGAGCACATCATTCCTGTGAGTAAGGTTCCAGAGTTCCGGGCATTCCCCAGGTTTCAGTCCTTTTGCCTGAAGAAATGTACCCCACGCTCCGTCGGATAGAAGCACATGGTCCCTTATCTCTTCAATAATATTCATGATGAAGTTTCGTGGTACAGGCATCAGGGATGTGGGAGTTAACTCCCGAGCCTTGCACCACTGGTTTAGTTTATCCTGAATTCTTTCTTTATTTTATCTACAAAATCGAGTTTTTCCCAGGTGAAGAACTCAACTTTCTTATGCCATACCTTTTTGCCGTTGCCGTTAACTGATTTTGGTGCCGAACCCGGTACTTCATAATAAACCTCAACATCCGCGGTATACGGATCTCTTCCAAAGTGACCGTAGGATGCGGTTGGAGTGAAGATTGGATTCTTAAGCCCAAATCGTTTAACGATGGCATAGGGTCGCATATCGAAAAGCTTGCTGACTCTGTTGGCAATTTCGCCGTCAGTAAGTATTTTACCTTTACCGTCCTTGACCTTTGAAGTTCCGAAAGTATTGACATAAAGTCCTACCGGCTGGGCAACGCCGATTGCATATGCAACCTGGATAAGAGCCTGGTCGCAGACCCCGGCAGCCACAAGGTTTTTTGCAATATGCCGTGAAGCATAAGCCGCTGACCTGTCAACTTTTGAAGAATCTTTTCCTGAAAATGCACCACCACCGTGGGCTCCGTGGCCGCCGTAGGTATCAACTATGATTTTTCTTCCGGTGAGACCGGTATCACCATGGGGCCCGCCGATAACAAATTTTCCTGTCGGGTTCACAAGGAGCTTGTAACCATGGGTAAATAGTTTCTGAATTCTTGATGGAAGGCCTTTTTTAACCCTCGGGAGAAGAACATTTTCAATATCCTCCCTGATCTGCTTCTGCATTGCTTTTTCTGCAGCTTTTTCAGCACTCAGAGTCTTGTTCTTCGGAAGGATGAATTCGTCATGCTGTGTACTGATGACAATAGTATCGATCTTTTCAGGTTTACCGTTGTCGTCATAAGCGATTGTAACCTGCGATTTGCTGTCGGGGCGAAGATATTTCATCTTTTTCCCTTCCCTCCTGATTGCTGCAAGCTCCTGCAGCAAAACGTGTGAAAGGTCGATGCTGAGCGGCATGAAGTTGTTCATCTCACGCGTGGCATACCCGAACATCATGCCCTGATCACCGGCTCCCTGTTCCTCGGGACTCTCGCGTACAACACCCTGCCGGATGTCGGCCGATTGTTCATGAATGGTGGAGATGACACCGCACGAGTCACAGTCAAAGCGGTATTCAGCCTTAGTATATCCTATGTTTCTTATAACCCTCCTGGCGGTTTCCTGTACATCAACCCAACCCTCTGTGCGGACCTCACCCCCGCATACAACCAAACCTGTTGTAACGAAAGTCTCACATGCCACTTTTGATTCAGGGTCCCAGCGGAGAAACTCGTCGAGAAGTGAATCTGAGATCTGATCGGCAACCTTATCAGGATGCCCTTCTGAAACTGATTCTGATGTGAAAAAATATCCCATATGGTATTAAAATTTATTGTTTAACAAATGATGGCAGGATTGGTTGACTGGAATGACCGGAATATCGGCATTTTAGCATTTTTTCCCGTGGTTGCAATCAGCACAAATCTTTCCACCTGAATTTTGATGGGACAAAGCAAATAAAAATAATCGTTATAAGCAAAAAAATCAGGAGGTAAGGGTCCGGAAAACCTCTTCGAGGCTGCTGCCTTCCTTCTGCATTGAGAGAACAGTGAGATTGTACCTTACTGCAAATGAAAAAACCTGTGGCCTGATATCCTCATCACCTGCCGATTCGATTAGCCATTTGTTATTTCCTGTTTTCGTGGTCGTAATTGGTCCCCCCAGCGAATGAAGCAATTCTTCTCCAGGGTCCCTGTCGAATTCCACGGTCACTCTCTGGGATTGCTTTCTGACCTTCGAAAGTATGCCTTCCCTGGTTTCATCAGCAACAATGACACCTTTATCTATAATTATAATCCTGTCGCAAATGGCTTCGACCTCCTGCATTATGTGAGTGGATAGCATTATTGTCTTCTCTCTTCCGGTTTCCCTGATGAGATTCCTTATTTCGACTATCTGGTTAGGATCCAGTCCGGTGGTGGGCTCATCGAGGATCAAAACCCCAGGAGAATGGATCAATGCCTGTGCCAGGCCAACCCTCTGTCTGAACCCCTTTGAAAGAGCCCCGATTTTCTTGTTCTGCTCCGATGCCAGCCCGGTGGTGACAATTATATTGTCTATTGCCTTTTTCCTGCTGCCGGGGAATTTGTAAAACGATGCTACAAATCCGAGGTACTCCCTGACGAACATCTCAGGATAAAGCGGATTGTTCTCCGGAAGATAGCCTATTGTATTTCTTATGGTTAAATCGCCCTTTCCCGAATCGATGCCACATACTTCCACTTTACCAGATGATGCCGGAACAAATCCGGTAATGATCTTCATCATTGTCGATTTACCGGCGCCGTTCGGTCCCAGGAAACCAACTATCTCGCCCGTTTTTACCGTGAATGAGACATTATCTAGTGCTTTCTGGCTGCCGTAATATTTTGTTACCTCCCGGACTTCTATTGACATGATGTTATCAATTAAGAGAATGCTAAGATAGGGGATTGGTTTTTTATCTCAAACAAGCCGGTAAGAGAAGCCCGGGATTGGCTGTTTCTACCCCGGTATAATTTCATTAATCCCCTCCGGGGCAAATCAACAAAGGAAGGTCAGCAGACTCAGGATGAGCTGCTGGTCGGAAAGATGACCAGGCCTTTAATCTCCGGATGAGCTGTATAACAATAGCCTGCAGTGCGGCTGCAGGCATCTGACAGGCAATATCCGGGAGCTTCGGAGGAGCTCACCGAGAAAATAAATTTGCACAATTGGAGGATATATAGTAATATTGTACTATTAATATAGTACATTAATCCGACTTCACCATGATCAATTTTGTACTTGATCCCAAAGCGGGTGTCCCTTTTTACCGGCAGATAATTGACCAGATAAAATTCGGGATAGCCTCGGGAAACCTTAAGGCAGGGGAGCAGCTTCCAACTGTAAGGGCGCTTGCCGTCGAACTTAAGGTTAACCTGAATACTGTGACCAAAGCCTATAAGGAGCTTGAAATTCAGAACATCCTGGAAACCCAGCAGGGAACAGGCACCTTCATCGGCAGGATTGATTTGCAGATCCCGGCTGGCGAAAAAAAGAGCAAGCTGGACAGTATCTGTACCGAATTTCTGACCATCGCCCACAGCTATGGTTTTTCAAAACAGGATATTATTAACGAACTTCAAAAACAAGATTTAAAATGAAAACAAATTCCCTCTCAAATTTCAACCCTGTTTCAATTACGGTTCTGGTGATTCTGCTTGCAATATCAGCAGGTCTGTGTATGCTCAAGATAATCTCTGAACCTGTAATGGCAGGATGTATGGTACTATCCGTGCTCATAGCCAGTTCTATCCAGATTGCCGACCAGTGGGAGAAAGCCGTCGTTCTCAGAATGGGTAAATTCCAGGGTCTCAGGGGACCTGGCCTGTTCCTTATAGTGCCAATTATAGACAGGGTAACCACTTATGTCGACCAGCGTGTACGGGTAACAGAGTTTAAAGCGGAGCAGACACTTACAAAGGACACCGTTCCTGTCAATGTCGATGCGGTAGTTTACTGGACAGTTTGGGATGTGGAGAAAGCCGCGCTTGAAGTCCAGGATTATGTGAAGGCTATTGCATTTATTGCCCAGACTGACCTTAGGGATATCATAGGTAAACATGAACTTGCAGACCTTTTGCAGGAAAGGGAAAAGATAGCTGAAGATCTTCAGAAGACACTGGATACAAATACCAACCCCTGGGGCATAACCTGTCAGGCAGTGGGTATCCGTGATATTGTTATTCCCCAGGCCCTGGCCGACGCTATGAGCAAGCAGGCTCAGGCTGAGAGGGAGAGAAAGGCAAGGGTTATTCTCGGGACAGCCGAGACGGAGATTGCCGAGAAATTTGCAAAAGCAAGTGAACAATACCTGAACAATCCGATTGCCCTGCACCTGAGAGGCATGAATATGCTCTTTGAAGGACTCAAGGAGAAAGGATCAATGGTTATTGTGCCCAGTTCGGCGCTCGACTCTATGAATCTTGGAGCCATTGGAGGTATCGCAGCGCTCGGCAAAATGTCTGAGAACGGCGGGAAGTGACAGTGATTTTTAATCGCCCCACCCGCCCATAAACTGTCCGACCTTGGCAAAGGAAGATTTCGGGTTGATGCAGCAGACAGGTATTTTTGAGCTGTTGGCGATAATGTACTGTTCAGATGCCCCGACCATGTAGTCGGCAAAGGTGATATTCTTGGTGGTTACAATCATGATCAGGTCAGCATTTATCCTGACAGCAAAGTCGATTGTCTGCTGGGCAAAATCACCTTTCGGCACTTCATGGATTTCGTACTCTATATTGTTTTGCATCAGGTACTTCACTGCAAAATTCATATTAATGTTGACCTTTTTTGCAATCATTTTATCCATTGTCTCATTCTTGATAAAATGAACTTTGGAGTCGAAATACTTGCCCATGAAAATGGCCATTTTCATCTTCTCCTTGTTCTCACCCCTGAAGTCAACAGGGAAGACAATATTATGATACCTTTCCTGGTCCCTTGGGGGATCCTGAACTACAATAAAAGGGACTTTCGATTTGACAATAACCTTAAGTGCCCAGCTCCCTGTTAGTTTCTGCATGCCTTTCATTCCATGAGTGCCCATTACAACCAGACTGGCATCCTTGTCGTTTGCAAAAGCCGAGATCTCGGAAAAGATAGAGCCCTTTGAAATATGCGAGGCAATAGGCATGTTGTATTTCTGGCCGTTCTGTTCAGCAACTTTTTTCAGCTTTTCTGTAACGGCAACCTCTTCTTCATGCTTAATCTTCTTATCCACTATGTGAAGAAGACAAACTTCATTACCAACCATCCTGCTGATCTTTACAGCATGAGTCAGTGCATGTTCGGCAACATGAGTAAAATCCCACGGAATAACAATAAGCTTCTGATGTTCTTCCATATTCTGGTTATTTATCAAATTATACGTAAAGTTATTCAGAATTTGGCAATAATCAAACCGGCAATTTCCGGAAGGTCGGTCCGTATGAAATTAAAACAACTTCCCGGGCAAATTATTGTATTGGTATGGAGCTATTTGGATTGTCAGACTGCTTATTGCTCAAAAACAGTGCCACGATTAATAAAAATCTTGCACTTTTAATGCCTGAAAATAAGGCTGATTCGCCTGATCCTGAAAATAATGGTGATTTAATGGGAGTTAGCGCTTAACATTTTACTATTTTTGCATGTTTATTTTTTGGAAATTCAACATAAAAATATGAAACGCGAAAAGATCAGGCATCTTCTTGCAGAGACCGGAGTCGGGGAAACAGTACTCGTAAAAGGTTGGGTAAGAACGAAGAGAGATAATAAGAGCATCATCTTTATTGCACTTAACGACGGGTCGACAATTAATAATATCCAGGTGGTTGTTAACCCGCCCGATTTTAATGAGCAGCTGCTGAAAGATATTACTACCGGGGCCTGCCTTGCAGTATCTGGTAAACTGGTTGAATCGCATGGGAAGGGCCAGGCTGTTGAAATCGTGGCGGAATCAATAGAACTTTATGGTAAAGCTGATTCAGAGACATATCCTTTGCAGAAGAAAGGTCATTCGATGGAATTTATGCGTGAGATCGCTCACCTTAGGTTCAGATCCAATACATTCGGTGCAGTTTTCAGGATAAGGCATGCAATGGCATTCGCCATACATAAATATTTCAACGACAGGGGATTTTATTACCTGCATACCCCTATAATCACCGGAAGCGACACTGAAGGAGCTGGTGAAATGTTTCATGTCACAACTATGCCCCTCAATAGTATTCCTAAAAACGAAGATGGTACCGTAAACTTTTCCTCAGATTTTTTCGGAAAGGAGACAAACCTTACCGTGTCCGGGCAGCTTGAAGGGGAACTGGGGGCACTAGCCCTCGGTGAGATTTATACATTCGGACCTACCTTCAGGGCTGAAAACTCCAATACCCCGAGGCACCTTGCCGAATTCTGGATGATAGAACCTGAGATGGCATTCTACGATATAAAGGACAATATGGACCTTGCTGAGGATTTTCTAAAGTACCTGATAGGATATGCTCTTGAAAACTGCAGGGAAGATCTTGATTTCCTGAACAACATGGTTGATAAAGGGCTTATCGGCAGGCTGAAATTCGTACTGGAGAACAGCTTTGTAAGGCTGACCTATACTGAGGCGATGGAGATACTTACAAAATCCGGCAGGAAGTGGGAATATCCAATCGGTTGGGGACGTGATCTGCAGGCTGAACATGAAAGATACCTTGTGGAGGAGCACTTCAAACGTCCGGTAATTCTTACCGATTATCCCAGGGAGATCAAGGCATTCTACATGAAGCAGAATGAAGATGGCAGAACCGTGAAGGCAATGGATGTTCTTTTCCCGGGAATAGGCGAAATAATTGGAGGTTCACAGCGCGAGGAAGTCTACGAAAAGCTTCTTGGCAGGATACGCGACCTTAAGCTTAAGGAAGAGGATTACTGGTGGTACCTCGAAACCAGAAAATTCGGAACAGCCCCGCACAGCGGTTTTGGACTTGGATTCGAAAGGATGATTCTGTTTATGACAGGAATGTCAAATATAAGGGATGTTATACCATTCCCGAGAACTCCCAAAAACGCTGAGTTTTAATCAGGTTTGAACGCTATATCCTTACAGGATTAAGATGTTAAAACAGCGGTTACAGCAAAAGCTTCTTCAAAAGCTTTCTCCACAGCAGATACAGATGATCAAACTGCTTGAGATTCCTGCCATGCAGATGGAGCAAAGGATCAAAAAGGAGCTTGAGGAAAATCCTGCTCTTGAAGAAGGCACGGAGGATGAAGATGCGCCTCAGGATGAGGTGGAGGATGAAGAAGCTGTTGACGAAAAGGACCGCGACCAGGAAGAATTTACTCTCGATGATTATATCGACGACGACGATATACCTGAATATCGTCTGCAGACCTCAAATTACAGCAGGGATGAGGAAAAGAGGTCTGAAATCCCTTTTTCGGGAGGCTCTTCATTTCATGAGCATTTAGCTTCACAACTGGGTCTTCGCGACCTGACAGCAGAGCAGAGAATACTCGGCGACTATATTATCGGAAATATTGATGAGGACGGTTATCTGAGGAGAGAGCTTCCGAACATCGTCGACGACCTGGCTTTCCTTCAGAATATAACAACAACTGAAGAGGAGCTTGAAGAGGTTCTTTACATTATCCAGGATCTTGAGCCGGCAGGTGTAGGCGCGAGAACACTGAGAGAATGTCTCCTGCTTCAGATTGAAAAAAGAGATCTTTCGACACCTGCAGCTAAATTGGCCCATCTGATTCTCAGCGACTATTTCGATGAATTTACAAAAAGGCATTACGACAAAATAATCGGGAGGATAGGGATCAGGGAAGAAGAGCTTAAGGAAGCAATAGATGAGATTGTAAAGCTTAATCCCCGTCCCGGAGGTTCTTTTTCCGATCCTTTTTCCAAAGCCTCGCCGCAGGTTATCCCCGATTTTATCCTTGAACTGAGCGAAGATGGTTTTGATCTTCATCTTAATTCAAGGAACCTGCCTGAGCTGAGACTGAGCAAAGACTACCAGGAGATGCTTCAGACTTACAGCAGGAGCAAAGGTGATAAGAAAGATATGAAGGACGCTGTAATGTTCGTAAAACAGAAAATCGATTCTGCTAAATGGTTTATCGATGCAATAAGACAACGTCAAAATACCCTCCTGCTCACGATGAATGCAATCTTAAAATACCAGGAAGAATATTTTATCGAAGGGGATGAGACGAAGCTCAAACCAATGATACTGAAGGATGTTGCTGAAATGACAGGACTTGACATTTCAACCATTTCAAGGGTTGCAAACAGTAAGTATATACAGACCCATTTCGGGATTTTCCCGCTTAAGTTCTTTTTCTCGGAGGGTCTGCAGACTGATACTGGAGAAGAAGTATCCACACGCGAGATTAAAAGGATACTCCAGGATTGCATTGGCAATGAAGACAAGAGAAGGCCCCTCACCGATGAACACCTGACCGAGATCCTGCAGGAGAAAGGGTACCAGATAGCAAGAAGAACAGTGGCAAAATACAGGGAACAGCTGAATATCGCGGTCGCCAGAATGAGAAAGGAAATATGATGGAGAACAACAATGTAAAAGGATTGCCAGATATGGCAGCGAAAATTGTTTCTGTAATTTTTTATCCCCTCCTGATACCCCTCTATGGTTTATTAGTCGTTTTTTTTGCACCTACCCTCTTCTGGTATATTCCGTCAAAAGCAAAACTTCTTCTTTTCCTGATCTTCCTCTTCGATAACTTCCTTGTTCCGATGCTGCTGATGCCATTCTTCAGGTACAGGAATATGGTCAGCTCATGGATGCCCGGGAACATTGCCGAAAGAACCATCCCCCTGATGACAGTATCCCTCTGGTACGCGATTACCTCTTTTATTCTCTTCAGGCTTCAGATCCCGGTCTTTTTCAAAGCATATTCATATTCCCTGACAATGGTTTCAGTTGCCCTTCTTGCAATGAATAAATGGTGGAACATATCAGCATACGGCTCGGCTGCCGGTACTGTACTCGCAATGATACTGGCTTTATCCATCGATATGTCAGTTTCAATTCCTATCTATCTTGCTGCCGCTTCAATTATTGCAGCAGTAATCTTATCGGCCAGGCTAAAACAGAATACCCATAGTCCAAGGGAAATCTACATTGGTTTTTTTACCGGGCTTTCAATTACGGCAGTTGTGATGCTCTTACTGCAATAACCTGCCCAGTGCTGATCTGAGAAGTGTCCTGCTTTCCTCCGCGATAGCCGACGGGGCACGGTCTCTAGCTAAATTGAATTCAAAATTCTCGTTTAACAGGTTCTGTGCCAAAGCTGTGAACCATTGCTTTTCCGACATATATGATGCCAGGTACTCCTGCTCGCTTTGTCCTGGGGTTGGAATAATTACAGCTGTCTTCCCAAGGCTGATAAGCTCCATGAGAGTTGTGTATCCCGAACGTGAAATTATGAACTCGCTGGAAAGAATAAGTTCCTTCATCTCGATGGCAGGAAGGTGGTTTATATATTCGATATTTCCTTCCGTCTTCCTGAAGATGTTTTCACCGGGCCTGCCTTCGAGGATGATCGATTTTTTGCCTTTACTTTCAAGGATTCTGACCAGCCTTTTTTTAAGTATGCTTCTTTGTGGCTCAGGTCCTGAAAGGATTACGGTGCAGAAGTATTTCTCAGGCCCGACCGGGTTTATGTCAGAACCGAAGCGGGAAAGAATCCCTGTATAGAGTGCATTTGCCGGAAGATGATCGGCATGTGACAATTTACCTGCAACATTTATCCCTCCCGGCATATCAGGGATAAAACAGAAATCAAACCTGGAAAACAATCTTTTCACAATTCCTGTACCTGCTCTTTCAGGAAACCTGAGCCAGCCGGGAAATGGAATCCTGACCATGTGTGTCACCAGGGCCGACCTGATTTCCCTGTTCCACAGGCCAAGCCTGCTGTCGCTGATTACCACATCAATTCTATAATCCCTTATTATTTTCTTAAGTTGCCTGTGCTCCCGGCAGATATGGAAGAAGAATGAGGGTGCACTCAGGATAATCCTTACATATTGCGGCAGCCACCTGGAATACCTGATTCTGAAACCGGGGAAATGTATATAGCTCAGCCCTTTTATTTCTGACCTGAAAAACTCTGTAACTTCCTCGCCAGAACCAATAAAAACATTATGCCCGTCGCCGGTAAGCATTGAAGCCACGGGTATCATACGGCCGGCATGACCCAGACCCCATTCAAGTGGGCAGATCAGGATATTTTTGCTTTTTTTCAATTCATGCCGATACCTGCGCCGGTATTCCAAGTTTTTCCACCCGCGAGGCAATATGAAGTAACTCCTCCCGAGGGACCTTCGTAAGCAATCCACCAACAGGCGTGTCGCGCGAAATGGTATAAATCATTACCGATGAAGGCATTATCTTTTCCAGTGCTGCCAGCCAGGCATTTATTTCGTCAGTTGTCGTATTGTCGATTATCCTCCTGTTATACTTTCCTCTCAGGAAAAGTGTCTGGATAATGACCCTGCCCCTGAACTTAACGAGGTTTTCAATCAGCTCGACTGCTTTTATCTCCATCCTGGGCTGATTATGTATCCTAATTGTTTCGTCAAATGCCGAATCAAGCTTAAGAATATTCATGTCGGCTTTCATCAGGGCATCCCTGATTGCAGGATTAGTGATTGTGGTTGCATTTGATAGGACAGCAATTTTAGCCTTCGGGAAGAATTTGTTCCGGAGCATTATGCTGCTGTCGATAATCAGGGGGAACTCGGGATGGAGGGTTGGTTCCCCGTTTCCTGCAAATGTAATAACATCGGGTGCTTCATCCCTGACTTTCATCTCCTGGAGACGGGAGGCTAGAAATTCATACACCTCTTCAGCCCCGGGAAGGTAACCGCCATTCTTTTCAACCGGCTGGGACCAGCCGCATTCGCAGTAAATACAATTGAAATTGCAGACCTTTTTTGCTCCGGGCAGCAGGTTGATGCCGAGAGAAACCCCCAGTCGCCTGCTCTTCACAGGACCGAAAATAACTTTATCGAATAAGAATGTTCCCATCTTGATTAATCCCCGCAAAAGTAAGTAAATATTGGATAACTGAATATCAGATGAGCCTGACCGATTTACTTGAAGGAAGCAGCTTCATTTCGTTCAGGTCAGCATCACTGATCAGAACCAGTCCCGGCTTGGTCCCGGGTTTTATCCTGCCGAATTCATTTTCGTACGACAGGGCCTTGGCTCCTCCCAATGTTGCCCATTTAACCAGTATCTCAAGGCTGATGTCAGGAAACTCTTCCTGGAGTATCCTGATCTCGTGAACCATGTCGAGGCGATCATTTGAAGACAAACTGTCGGTACCAATGGCGATTTCACAGCCTTTATCCTTTAAGAGACGTGCAGGAGGGACGCTGTTGCTGATGAATCTGTTCGAACCCGGGCAAAGACAATAAAAAAGATTTTTCCGGCTTTTCAGCTTTTCTACCTCATCTGCCGAGATAAAAGTATTATGCACAAGGATAAGATTTCCCGATGAGGTAATTTCTTCCGTAACTGCACTGACATGGTCAGCTACCGGCATTATGACTGCCGAGGGATTCAGGATATGCCTGTAGGCATCCATAAGGTTTCCCGTTGATGTTCCGACCAGCTGTTTTTCATCCTCCGACTCTATGAAATGCACCGATGTTACCCTGTTGGATTTTGTAATATCCCTGATCAGCCTGAAAAGCGGCGCCGAGACAGAATAGACAGAATGTGGTACGATATACCATTCAAGCTTATGCTCACCGGCGGATAATGCAACTTTTTCAATATCGTTCATCCTTTTCTCTGCAGCCCCCGGGTCAATGCCAAAAACCTCAAGGAGGCTGATGTATCTTATCCTGCTTTTCTGCTTTGTGCTGAAGGAGTGAGTTGAATTGCAAATATCGGCACACAGTACAACGCCCTCATCTGACATTTTCCTGTCGGCAGCTTCAATTGCCTTTAAAGGATCGCCGGCAAAAGAGCTGCGCAACCCTGTAAGAGAAGAGAGAAAACCACCCAGCCCTGTTCCGGGAGCAATCTTACCATGCATATATGATAATTCAGTGTGACAGTGGCAGTTTACAAATCCCGGTATAATAATCCCGTTATAAAAACCCGTGGAATGAAGTTCAGGCAGGCTGCCACCTGTATCTTCGACGCTTACTATTGTCCCGTCATCACCAGTGGTCACTATTCCCCTCACTAGGGGAGGGCCGTCATTTGTAAAAATATACTGGGCGGAAAACCGTTTCATCGTACTGCCTTTTGCAAGCTGATATCATCAAACCTGACATTCATGGTCCAGCTACCCTCGCGGGAATCGTGTTCAAACAGTGAACCGCCAATCATCCTGCAGTTATGATCGGCAATCCTTGCTGTTATTGAATAAGAATGTATCGAGTTGTCTTTTATCAGCTTGCAAACAGGCCACATGGTTTTTTTCAGATCGCCCACGCTGTCGATCTTCTGAAAGAAGACGGCTGCCCTTGGATTGAGAGTCTGATCGTTGCCGAATATTATTGCAGAAAATGACAGAGTATATGTACCGGTGTCAGCTATTGGAATGTTGAAATGAATTGAATTATCGACTGCATCGGATGGCAGCTTTATACTTGTAAACTTGTTCCAGAGGTTATCAGATTTTTTCACTGCCTTGCCGGTAGTTAGCTGCGACTGTATCTCGCTGAGCCTGGCAAGAACTTCATCGTAAATCTTCTGAAGCTCCTTGGGGTCATTCACGAAATAATACTTTAAGGTTCTGTCGAGCATATCCCTTGTATAGCCATGCTTCATGATAATATCGTTGTAGCTTGAGCTTGTATCTTTCCCGCTGAACATATTCCTTACCGGCGGATACTGAAGGAGTCCATCACCGATATACATGTCGGAAAGAAGTGATACAAGATTTTTTTCGGGAATGATATATTTTTCCTTTCCTGACCTGCACGAAAATAACAGTACAGCTGCCAGGCACATCAAGGTCAGGAATATAATCCGGTATTTCATTTTATTCATGCCAGTTCAGTTTTTCAGGAGATATTTCCTGGTAAGAAACCTCACAGGGTACCAGGCGGCCCAGTAACCAATCAAAAGTACGGTAACCGGTACTGCAATAAAATCTTTGATTTTCATCACTACCGGGTACGATTGCATCATCAGTGTCTCGCTGTTAAGCTTTATCAGCCCGAATCTCTGCTGGGCCCAGCAGATGATTAATCCAAGCAACAGACCGGCAACCGCGCCTGTAATCGAAATAAGCCATCCCTCGATGATGAAAATCCTTCTTATCAGAACATTGTCCGCACCAAGGCTCCTCAGGATTTCAATATCTCTCTCCTTTTCAATAATCAGCATCGTGAGGGATCCTATTATGTTGAACGAAGCAATAAGCAGGATTAGTGTAAGGATGATGAAAATGGCGAGCCTTTCGGAGCGCATGACTTTATAGAAAATTTCCTGCTGCTCCAGCCTGTCCCTAACTTCAAATGCAGGACCAAATATCTTCGCGACCTCGTGTTTCAACCGGTTAATGTCCAAACCGGGCCTGGTTTTTATTTCAATGGAACTGAGCTGGTCATCATATTCAAGCAGATCCCTTGTAAACTGGAGAGGGACATAGATATATCTTGAATCATATTCATGTTCAACCCTGAAAACGCCGGAAGGGCTGATATATCTTTTAATAAATGCCTCCTCGGGATTCAGGTTTACGCTTCCGGTTCTTTTGGGGACCCAGACCTGGAGTTGCTCGATGAAGTTCACATTAAGTCCAAGATTATGTGCCACGCCCGCACCAACAATTGCCTGGGGACGCATCCCTGTGCTCCATAGGCTGAATTTGTCGTTATCGGCCATCGAGCTGTCTATCCCGGTGACCCTGGCATAATTATCATCGACACCCTTTACCGTTCCGATGAACTGTTTTTTCTCATACATCAGCAGGGCATTCTCCTCGAGAGTTCCTGACCAGCATTCAATTCCATCCAGTTTTGTAAGCTTCAGCAGCTTTGAAGAGTCCGCATCAAATACCTTTCCCTGGATGGCAGTAATCTTCAGCTCGGGGTCAAAAGTGTTGAAGATCCTGTTTACCATTTCCTCAAGGCCGTTGAAAACTGACAGTATTATAATGAGCGCCATTGTTCCGACAGCTACTCCCGCGACAGAGACCCCCGAAATGATATTAATTACGTTCCTGGATTTCTTGGCTAACAGGTATCTTCTTGCTATGTAAACGGAAAGTCTCACTGGATTTTCTCGGCAGTTACCAGCAGTCCTGTGCCGGATTTATTTACAACATTTACATCGATAAAGTTAAGCACTAACGCCACGGGAAAGGCAATAATGTACCAGAAAGGCAGCAGGATAAAGAAAAAGTAGGAGCTATTCAGCATCTTCACAGGGTATTTCATGGATATCCTCCACGAAATGGATCCCGCCCTTCCATATGTATATGCAACATCTACCTTGCTGAATCCCGCCTTTTCAAGCTTTGAGATGATTTCTTCCTTGCCGTAACCATCGCGGACATGCTCATCTATAAATGAAGTGTCGTCATGGTCATGCACATCGGACCCTCCCATATCGGATGGAGTTGAGATTATAAGCTTTCCTCCGGGTTTCAGCGCTTTTGAAAAATTTGAAAAGACTTTTTCGTCCTCAGTAATATGTTCCATTACATCAACGGTCAGCACAAGGTCGTAGAGGCCCGTCTCATCCAGTTTTGTAAGGTCGCCGGCGAAAAATGCCACCCTGCCGGATCTGCCGGTTTTTCTGAAGAATTCGTTGCATTCAGCAACTTCCTCATCGTTGATATCAATGCCTTTAATGTTCCATCCCCTGTGGCGGCTGCTCATTCTCCAAGTGTACTGGCCGAATCCTGATCCTGCATCAAGCACTCTGGCATCGGATGGTAGCAAAGAACTTGTCCTTCCAATGGCTTTTCTTACGTGCCAGCTTCTTAGCAGGAGAAGGTCAAGCAAAAGGTAAAGAAGTTTTTTCAGCAGTATTGACTTTCTGAAAACTCTGCCCAGCGATCTTTTAATCGGTTCGTACTGCATCGTATTACGATTTCAGAAGCTTGTCAATATTATCTATATAGTCGAGACTGTCGTCAATAAAAAATGCAATTTCAGGAACGATCCTGAGTTGTGTCCTCACCTTCTGGCCAAGTTCAAACCTTAGTTTCGGAGCAAGTTCCTTTATTGTATTAAGGACCTGAACCTGGTCGGCGGAGGGAAAGATACTCAGGAAAACCCTGGCAAAAGACAGGTCGGGACTTACACGGACGACAGTAACAGAAACAAGTTTTCCCGGAGCAATCTCGTTGTTTTTCCTGATAAGCAGTTCAGCCAGCTCTTTCTGGATAAGCCTTGATACTTTTTTCTGCCTTGTCGATTCCATCGGTCGATAGTATTAATGGTCCAAAGGTAGTAAAAAGGGGCAAAGGCACAACGGGGTAAGGGTTTAACAGCGCAGGGACACCCGGATGTAGAGCAGCCAGAGACTGTTGTTACGAGAATATCAGTCAGGGAGACTCTGTACCTTTTTGACGTTGCACTGTTAGAGCGTTTTTATTACTTTTGGATCGAAATTTTATAAGGATCTGCATGGAGACGGTAGTAAGCGGCATAAGATCGACAGGAAACCTGCACCTCGGAAACTATTTCGGTGCGGTAATTAACTTCCTTAAAATGCAAAGGGAGAATAATTGCTTTTTTTTCATTGCCGATTACCACTCACTTACAACACATCCAAAGCCGGATGACCTGCATGGCAACATAAAGCAGGTTCTTGCCGAGTACCTGGCCTGCGGAATCGACCCTGAAACTGCCACTGTTTTTATACAGAGCGACGTACCTGAAGTAACCGAGCTTTACCTGCTCCTGAATATGAATGCCTATGTTGGTGAGCTGGAAAGGACCACTTCATTCAAGGAAAAAATCAGAAAACAGCCGGATAACATAAATGCAGGTTTGCTGACCTATCCGGTTCTGATGGCCGCAGACATCATAATCCATAAGGCAAGCAAGGTGCCGGTTGGAAAGGACCAGGAGCAGCACCTGGAGATGACCAGGAGGTTTGCCAGGAGGTTTAATACGATGTACGGAGTGGAATATTTTCCTGAACCCGATGCATATAATTTCGGCAAACAGCTGCTTAAGATACCAGGGCTCGATGGCAGCGGAAAGATGGGAAAGAGTGAAGGTAACGGTATTTTTCTCGCCGACCGCCCCGAAGAGATTAGGAAGAAGGTGATGAGAGCCGTCACAGACTCCGGTCCGACAACACCCGGGCAGGAAATGACAGAACCGGTAAAAAACCTTTTTACGATCATGGAGGTAGTTTCCGACCAGTCGACTGTGCAGCATTTCAGGGATAAGTATGCATCGTGCGAGATCAGGTACGGAGATCTTAAGAAACAGCTTGGAGAGGATATTGTGAGGTTTACCACTCCGATCAGGGAAAAAATCGATAACCTGCTTGCAGATAATGCATACCTGGCCAGGGTCGTGGCGGAAGGAGCTGAAAAAGCCAGGGCGAGCGCTTCAAAAACAATAAGTGAAGTACGCGAGATAATTGGCTACAGGAAGTTTTGAATCAAAAAGCCAGGCTTTTGACCTGGCTGCCCTGAAAAATCAAGTATATGATGGAGATTGCCTGTACCATCATTGATTCAAAATACGTGCCAAAACGGGGAATTTCTTAATTTTACTTAACTAATCCCGTATCGCCTTTGTCAAAGAAAGGTCTCATCGTACTGCTTTTTTTCCTGCTGTCAGGCGCTGCCGTTCTTACATGGTTTGTGCAGACTAACGGTAAAGGTGTTATAACCGACCCCTGTTCCGCCATTCCGTCAGATGCCTCTGTCATCCTCGAATCGGCTGACCTGCCAGATTTTATTATTTCTGCAACCGAAGGCAACAGGATATTCTCTCTTCTCGAGAGGGTAAAGGGGACCGGGTTATTTCGCGACAGGCTAAAATCGATTAAATCTATAATCTGCTCAAAAGAAGGACGCGAAATCTTTGACAGGAACAGTAGCGTCATATCCTTTCATTACGACTCGCTTGGAAGTTTTATTCCCCTTTTCTCGATGAACCTGATGCAGAAGTCGAGTTTCAGAAAGCTGGTCGAAACACTGCATTCAAAGGGGATCAGAAATTTGCAGGAGATAAATGCCCATGGAGTCAGGATAATCCCATTCCTTCTTAAAAGCGCAAGCTCATCAGACACCCTGTACCTGGCATTCAGATCGGGCCTTGCCATATGCAGCCCGTCGCTGGGTCTTCTGAACAGGTCAGTATCGCTCAGATCAAAACTATCGGATATCAGGAGTGTTCCGGGTTTTTTGAGGGTTACCGCCGCTGCCGGAAGAAAGGAAGACAAGATTTACATAATCTTTCCTAATCTTGCCAGGGCAGTCAGATCGGTTACCTCAGAAAAGGACCCGGGCGCCGGTGAAAGATTTGCCAGGCTCGCAGGCTGTGCAGGCGCCGATATTCATTTCAGGGATGACGGACTTGTACTAAGCGGCTACTCTGAATTTTCCGATAGTACTGATATCCTGTACAAATACAGGCACTCTGAGTCAGCAAGGCTTACCTCCTATGGGATGCTTCCATCAGATGTGCAGATGTTTTCGACTGTACTCCTGAATGGAAGACGGGCCGACACGGCAGGGCTTAAAACTTCTGAAGATGAGACTGGTTACTTTGCAAAAAAGCTGCTCCCTTACCTTGGAGATGAAATAACCCGGGCAGTTCTTGACAGGGGCATCGATAAAAAGGCCCTTGGGAACGTAACTGTATATAAGCTTTCCAACAGGCAGATGGCTGAAGAGGTCCTTTCAGAAAACTTAAGCAGCTGGGCAGAAAAGAACAGACCTGGCAAAGGGGACTATATTCAGTATTTCCAGCCCGACGATCAGACCAGGATTCCGGTTTATTCGACACCTTTCAGGAACCTCCGGAAGTACTACCTGGAAACGTATTCCGGGTCTGAACCTGACTCTCTTTTTGCCTTTTCCGACAACTACCTGATATCGGGTAACTCTTTCGCGGCGATAAAAAGAGTGCTTTACAACAACCTACTGAACAAAACTCTGGCAAATGATCTTTCATACCGCGATTTTGAATCAACACTGCCGAGCAGGGCGGAGTACTATCTCTATTTTCAGCCTTCGGGTATTGTTGATTTTCTGAGGTCGTTCATTAATGATGAAGTAATTGATGCAATGGAGGCAAACCTGCCGCAGCTTAAGAAGATCCAGGCTGCCGGGTTCCAGTTTGCTGCCAGTAACGGGATGATATACAATACATTGTCGGTAAAATTAGGTGACACCTCCAGGACGGCATCAGGTGCAGAGTGGGAGACGCTGCTGGATACGCTGGCCTCCATAAAGCCCTTTTTCTTTACCAATCACAACACTGGAGCGAGGGAGATTTTTATCCAGGATCACAGGAATAATGTTTACCTGATAAACTCTGCAGGCAGGGTACTCTGGAAAGTGTCTCCAGGTGAAAAAATCGCTGGGAACGTTTACATGATTGATTTCTTTAATAACGGGAAATACCAGCTGTTGTTCAGCGGTACCAATAACCTTTACCTCCTCGACAGGAACGGTAATTATGTCGAGCACTTCCCTGTACGGCTAAGATCAGCAGCAACAGCTCCGGCAGCCTTGTTCGACTATGACGGAACCGGTGAATTCCGCATACTGGTACCCGGAGAAGACAGGTACATTTACGCCTATGATAAATCGGGAAATACTGTCAGGGGATGGAAACCCTTCAGGACCGGAGGAACGGTACGAAGCGAAATAAAGTTCTTCAGGATATCGGGTAAAGATTACCTGGTTGCTTCAGATGATCAGAACGTGTATTTCCTCGACAGGACAGGGAATCAGCGCCTCAGGCTCAGGGAGCCCGTACTGAAAGCCACGAAATCGGAGATAAGGCTTGATAATAACGGATACCCCGGCATAGTCTTCACTTCACCGGAAGGTATTGTAACAAAAATCTCATTCGACGGGAACGTCACAAAAAGCGAGATCAGAAAGTTCTCAGTTGACCATTCCTTTGATTTTTTTGACGTAGATGGTGATGGTTTTGGTGAATATGTTTTCATTGACAAGGGTATACTTTATCTTTACAACAGGAACAGGGTACTCATATTCGAGAGAGACTTTGGATCCGCTGACCTTGAAGGCCCCGTGTTTTTTATCTTCTCGGGCCAGGAAAGGAGAATTGGAGTCACGGATGTTTCACGGAAGCTGATTTACCTGATTGATAAAAGGGGAAATAATGCCGAAGGCTTCCCGCTGAAAGGGGCATCAATTTTTTCTATCGGCAAGCTGTCGGAGAAGGGTGATTTCAGGCTGATAGTAGGAGGAGAGGATAATTATCTTTATAACTACAGGCTAGAAACAGGAAACCAGATACCCGGAAACGGGAAAAATTAATGGCAGATAAGAAAATGAAAACGAAAGTATTTTCAATCGTGACCGGCTTATTGCTGTTCCCGGCATTATTGAACGGGCAAACCAGCAGTGTGGCTTATTTTATGAATTTGCCTCAGAGCAGGCTTCTGAACCCGGCCCTGAAACCGGCTAACAGGTTTTATATCGGACTGCCGGGGCTTTCAGGAATAAACGTGACGATCGGGAACAACTTTCTTAAATTCACCGACATTCTTGTTCCTGGGGCATCATTTGATTCTATTTTTACCTTCCAGCATAAAAATTTCGACCTCAAGAAATTTGCTTCAAAATTAAACAGCAAGAACTCGGTGATTGCTGACGGCAGCGTACAGCTTCTCGGTATTGATTTCCCGGTTGGAAAAAACTTCTCGGTGATGCTGGATGTAAACGACAGGTTTACTACAAAAGTGCTTTTCCCAAAATCCCTGCTTGACCTTTATTTTACAGGAGGGTCCGATCTTATTGGGAAAACCTTTGATATCTCCGACCTCAATGCAAAAGGTTTGCTTTTCAGGGAATATGGCGCTGGTTTTTCAGGAGAAATAATTCATAACCTCAGGATTGGCGCCAGGGTAAAGCTGCTTTCGGGGATAAGCTCAGTTTCTTTTGACGACAAAACTTTCACACTCAAGGTAAATAATGATCTTACACAGGCTGTTACTGCTAACTCAACGCTGGATGTGGCAGGACAGGATGAACTTGACAGGATTACAAATGCCGGTTCCGCGGGATCGACAATTAAAAACTATATAAATGTACCGCTTAAAAATTCCGGTTTCGGCTTTGACTTCGGGGCAGTGTACGACATTGGAAGAATGCTTAGCTTTTCGGTAAGTGTTAAAGACCTTGGTTTTATAAACTGGAAGAATGACCTGAAAGCATGGAAGGCAAGCGGATCATTTACCCTGCCTGGCATTACTCTTCAGGATGTTCAGAATCAGACTTTTTCAATCGACGAGATGGGCAGCAGGCTGGCCGACAGCATAAAGGCCAACTTCAGGCAGGTTGCAACACCTTCAGCATTTAGGACCAATTTGCCTACACAGGTAATTGCCGGTGCAAGCTTTACTCCGATAAAGCTTATATCTTTCGGAGTTCTTTCGGTTACAAAGATGTATGCTGGAAGTGCCAACCAGGCAACAACACTCTCGGCAAACCTTCACCTGGGCCAGGTTTTTTCAGCTACGGCCGCCTATACAATGGCAAACAGCAGCTACAACAATCTTGGTTTCGGGATGGCCGTAAAGGCGGGCGTTGCCCAGATTTACATACTGGCCGACAAGATTCCCGTTTCATGGGATAAGTATAAATTCAGCGATAATGCATCCTCATCTGTTCCCCTGCCGCAGAATTTCAACATGATAAGCTTCCAGTTCGGGATAAACATTGTTTTCGGAAAGCAGGTCGCAAAAAAAGCAGATGTTCCGGTTCTACAGTCGCAGGACAATACAGTACAGCAACAACAGTAAGAAGGAGGGAGGGGTTACTTTCTTTCCTTTAGCTGCTTGGCCAGGGAATTGGCGAAAACAAAGTCATTGAGCTTCTCCGAATCGGAGTTAAGAATCTCATCTTTATTTCCCTCCCAGCATTTTATACCCTCGCTGATAAACAGAATTTTTTCACCGATCTCCATCACGGAATTCATATCGTGAGTGTTGATGATGGTTGTGATATTGTATTCCTTGGTGATCTCGCTTATAAGGTCATCTATCAGGATAGCAGTTATCGGATCAAGCCCTGAATTAGGTTCATCGCAGAAGAGATATTTTGGGTTTAATGAGATCGCCCTTGCTATTGCAACCCTTTTGCGCATTCCACCTGATAATTCTGCCGGGTAAAGATTATTCACATTCAGGATATTCACCCTGTTCAGGCAGAAATTGACCCTGTCGGTCTTTTCTTCCATCGACATATCCGTGAACATGTCGAGGGGGAATCTTACATTTTGCTCCACCGTGAAAGAGTCGAAGAGTGCACTTCCCTGGAAAAGCATTCCAATCTCTTTCCTGATGCTCTTCTTACCCTGGAAATCAAGCTTGTTGAAAAGTATATCCTCGAACCATATTTCACCCCGGTCGATATCGTGAAGACCTACAATTGACTTCAGAAGTACCGTTTTCCCGGAACCGCTCTGCCCGATAATGAGGTTTGTTATTCCCGGCTGAAATGTAACATTGATGTCGGTGAGCACCATCCTGCCGGAAAATGATTTGCAAAGATTCTTTACTCTTATCATTTTGAAAGCAGGAGCTGGGTTAAAATCACGTTGAAAAGAAGTATGAGCAGGCAACTGAAGACAACTGCCTTGGTGCTTGCCCTGCCTACCTCGAGTGAGCCTCCTTTGACATAGTAGCCCTGGTAAGCAGAAACGGATGTTATTATTACTGCAAAGAAAAGCGTCTTGACAAGGGAGTAGGTTATATAAAAGGGTATAAATGCATACTGGACACCGTAGATAAAATCTTCCGATGTAAGTCCTCCAAGCTGTGTGCAGGCAAGGAACCCGCCAAATATCCCGATGCAGATGCTCATCAGGGTGAGGAAAGGATTGAAAATAACGGCTGCTGTAATCTTCGGCAGGATGAGATAAGAGGCGGAGTTGACACCCATCATCTCGAGGGCATCGATCTGTTCTGTCACGCGCATTGTTCCGATTTCAGAGGCAATGCTCGATCCAACCTTGCCGGCAAGTATAAGTGCAGCTACTGAAGATGAAAACTCAAGTATCATTGAGTCGCGGGTACCGAGGCCTATAAGGTATTTAGGGTACATAGGGTTTTCAGTGTTGTAAGCTGTCTGAAGCGCCACGGCTGCACCCATGAAGAAGGAAATTATGCCTATGATTGCCACCGAATTAAATCCAATGGCTATTAGCTCCCTCACTGTCTGCCTGTAAAAGATAGACATCTTTTCAGGCCTCGAGAATACCTTCCTCATCAGGAGGAAATATTGTCCGATTTCGGTAAAAAAGTACTTCAGAATCATAGTACGTAATTCTTCGGCCAAAAATACAAATATTTACCTTAAAACAGAGTGCAGGCTGTTAAAGTCGATATTGAAATACCGGTGGAATATTGCTGATTCACTGCAATTATGCAGGTTTCACAGGAAAAGTAGATGGGTATTCTGATGTTTCGTTCCGAGATATATTCTTTTTTGAGGTTAACTTGAACCCAATTCATATATTTGCAGAAGTTTTTCCGAAAAGATATTATTATGAAGCACAGGTATGTCCTGATAATGGCAGGTGGTGTCGGGAGCAGGTTCTGGCCCCTGAGCCGTACTGGAAGGCCCAAACAGTTCCTGGATATCCTTGGGAAGGGAGAGACTCTGATCCAGCAGACTTTTAAAAGGTTCAGGCATGTTTGTCCTGAAGAAAATATCTTCGTTGTTACCAGTGCCGACCACAGGGACCTTGTCATTGAGCAGCTTGGAATCGATGCTTCAAGGGTACTGGCAGAGCCGTTGAGGAGAAATACAGCCCCGTGCATCGCATATGGTATTTTCAGGATAAAAAGCGAGGATCCCGAAGCAGTTGTTGCCGTCACACCGGCGGATCACCTTATTGAGAAGGAGAAGGTATTCGTTGATGTGGTAAAAAAGGCATTTGATTTTGCCGGGGCCAACAAGGCGCTTTTAACTATTGGAATTACGCCTGACAGGCCCGAAACCGGTTATGGATATATCCAGGCTAACAAGAAAAAGCCGGTTGCAGGATATGACCACCTGCTGAAAGTAAAGACATTTACAGAGAAACCCGATCTGGAACTGGCAAAGGTATTCCTCGAGAGCGGTGACTTTTTCTGGAACTCAGGTATATTCATCTGGAGCGTGGATTCTGTAATGGAGGCATTCGAGAAGTATCTCCCGGATATCTATAGTTCGTTTGATGACTGCAGCAAATCACTTGGGACTAAAAAAGAGACGAGTGCCATTGCACAGACTTACGCTTCGTGCAGGAGCATTTCTATCGATTACGGGATAATGGAGAAGGCCGATAACGTATATGTGCTATGCGCGGATGTAGGATGGTCCGATCTTGGAACATGGAGTACACTTTATGAGCATTCCGATCTCGATACGGCCGGCAATGCAGTTGCGAGGGGCAATGTTCTCCAGTACAACAATGAGGGTAATGTAATAAACGTCTCTGATAAAAAGATCGCGGTTCTCCAGGGGCTGAAGGATTATATAATCGTCGATGAAGAGGATGTGCTGCTGATCGTAAAAAAGGACCAGGAGCAGAATATCAAGTTTTATCTTGAGGATGTAAAGAAGAAGAGCAGGGAGAAATATCTTTGATTGGGATAAATACTTTCCGCCATGCGGAGTTATGGATAACAAAAAAGGGTGCTTATGAGGCACCCCTTTTTATATAATGGTATCTGCTAATATTCCCAAAGGTCATGTTCCCAGTCCATCAGTTCCTTCTTGATGCGTTCCGATTCGAACATGGCATCCTTGCCGACCGTATAGTCTGCTATAACCCTGTCGTTAAATACGTTTGATTCGGCTGAAATATAGCTGGTGAATCTTCTCTGCATAAAGAGGTCGTCGAATGAAAGACGCTGTGCATCATTCTTGATATTATATGCTTCTTTCTTTGACATTATATCTCTTATCTCGTCGAAGCGAACCCAGCAAACCCTCTGCCTGTCGACATGTTTTGTCTCGGCGTTCAGCTTGATCCATACAGGACAGATACCTATGATTCTGACATTCAGTGAAGAGAGCTTTTTGTCGAAATACCACTCTTCATACACAAGAAGCTGCTTGACATCTTCCGGGGTTGCATGAAGGAGGAATGTTGTATCTTTCTCCTGTCCTGTTGCCATATCCTGGATTTTAGTGGCTCTTTTGACACCTTCACCCATCTGGCCCAGTATATCTTTATAGGTTGTGGGTGCAGTGAGTGAATCGGCTGAATCGCTGTCTCCCTTGTATGCATTGATACTTCCCTTCTTGATCTCGTCGAGCAGGATAGCCACGAAACTTTTCCTTCCGTCTCCGACGGGCCTGACAGGATAATAAAGAGGCTGATTGAATTTTTCCCTGAGGTCTATGATCCTGTATATCCTCTTTGACCAGGGAACATCAGCTTCCCTCAGGTAAGGGAACGCTATCTTCTGGTTGTCGGGTATAGACTTCTGATATATATCCTTAAAGGTCTGTCCGCTCAGGATCGCCGTAAGGGAGCCAGCCAAAACAACCGCTAAAAACTTCTTGTTCATCTTAAAGATATTTTTCACTAATTAACTTTTATAATTACAGGGTTCAGGATACGCTCTTTCTTATCCGGCCCTACGGCCCTTACCCCCTGAACATACAAGGTTTTACCCCTTGTAAGCTTTGTGAGGATGCTGTTTCTCATATCATCAGTCACAACATTGCTGCTGCTGGTTTTTGAAACAGTAAATCCTTTATCGTCGAATGAAAGTGTAAACTGCGTTACGGTGAACCTGAGATCGAAGTCAAAATCCTTAAGTACTGCGAAGCAGCCCCGCTGTGCAACAAGCTCATCCTTCGATACTGATCCTTCACCAGTCTGTGAAGCGAAAGATGTCGTAGGATTAGGCACCGACCTTGTTCTGAACGGAATATTACCTACCACCTGCATCTTACCGTTCATTTCGGCGCTGACTGTTATGTTGACAGTCTGTCCCTCGACAGCAGGTGTTGCGACCCACGATCCCGGGAATATTTCGCCTTTATAATTCTTAACCTGGCCTTTTCCCATGGTTCCTGCAGAAATGGAGGCTTTTATTTTGTCGCTTCCGACGCCGGGGACGGAGATGTCGATCGGGTTTTCAATTCCCGTATACAATACGTTCATGGCAGTAGCGGAAACAACAACACTGTTTGCCCCTACGGCATACTCATCCTTGAACGGGTAGGTAATGTTTTCACCGCTGGGTGCCTTCATCGATATAAGACCTCCCCATGGTTTGGGTCCGATGCTTGTTCCGCGAACCTTGTAAACGCCCCTGCCGGTTGCCTCATCAATAGGAAGTGTCTGGTTATTGGCACCTACCATTTCATACTTCTTTGTACCGTCGGCATTGGTTGTGGTCGTATATTCACCCAGTGTAATGACCGGAGCAGATGTTGTGTCAATTGCAGAAAGGAATACTTCGGCCTGGTACTCGTTACCCTGCATCACATAGGTTGAGGATATCGGTTTGACAATGGGAACGATCTTGTTGAATTTGAAAGATTTTTTGTCGATCTGCCCGTAAAGGAATGTTATAAGGTCCGTTTCAGCGTTACGGACATCGACCTGCATTTTTGAGAGCAGGGTGATGACGGCAACAAGGGGAAGGGTCTGGAAGTTAAGAGTTTCCCATCTTTCCTTTTCACCCGATTTGTCGAGCCCGTCGTCGGTATTGAAAATGCTCTTCAATGCTTCCTCGATTGACGGTGCTTTCCCGGCAATAACATCTTTAATCATATCGTCGCGGAAATTGGCAAGCAACGTTTTCAGAGCAAAAGCCTTACCATTGAAATTAGCACCGATCAGGACCTCAGAAGGGACGTTGTTATCGTCAATTCTCTTAACCTCTTCAATTTCTATCTCTTTGCCTTTAACGGCAAGGTTCCCGCTTCCTTCAGCCTTATTGATGATCTCGATCTTAATGTCCTGGATATAATTAAACAGTTCGTCGGCTCTTTGCTTTACCATATTAGCCTTATCCTGGAAGGGACCGACTTTGGCTTTATTCGATGCCGCAGCCTTGTCGAAGTCCTCGTAGATGGCAGCATTTTTGGCAACATAGTTTGCTATTGTCTTTGTCAGACCTTTATCAACTTTTTTGAATGCTTCCACGGCCTCCTTTGATACGTTTAGGGCAAGCATGGCGGTAAGTACAAGGTACATCATACCGATCATCTTTTGCCGTGGGGATAGCCTTTCGTGAGCCATTTTTCAGTAGTTTAGTTAGTTATAGAAAATGAAGTCACGTTTATTTTACGTTCATAGCAGCAAGCATATTACCGTACACGTTGTTCAATGCAGTCAAATTCTCATTGAGTTTACCAACCTGTTCACGGTATTTCTTTGTATCGCCTGCAGAATCCGAAAGGTCTTTCATAAGTGTCTGGAGTCCTTTATACAGGGAATCCGACTCCTTATTATGCTCGCCAGCATTTTTAATCTGGAGTTCATAAGCTGCATTGAGAGCTGAAAGGTTCTTGTTAAGCGATTCAAGTTGCTGCTGGTATGATTTTCCACCAACTTCTATAACTGATAATGAGTCTGCTATATTCTTATAATTTGAACCTGTCTCGTTGATTATTTTGGATGTTGACTGGTAGGATTCTGCCAGTTTGCCAAGTGAATCATCTGCCGACTTGATTGTATTCATGTATTTTGTTGAGGCGGCAGAAACATCGCCCATAGCGTTCATGTTTGCAGTAGCTTCGCTGAGCTTTTTCATCCCGACGCCAAGTTTCTGGAACAGGTCAGGAGTGATTTCTGCTTTTTCGAGCATCTCGTCGAACTTTGCAAGAGCTGCAGAGCCTGCACCGCCACCGATATAGCCGCCACCGCCGCCACCGACGTGACCTGCTTCGCGATGTTTGCCGTGGGCCGGAAGTTCTTCGCCTTCCTCAGGAACACCTGCGAGTTCCGGGTAAACTAGTGTCCAGTCGACCTCTTCATGCAAAGGCTCGAATGCAGAGAAGAAGAAGATTATTGCCTCGGTGCAAAGACCTACGGTAAGCATGATCCCTGCGAATGGCCAGTGCTGTATTTTGAAAAGTGCACCGATAATAACGACGGAAGCTCCTAAACCGTAAAGTTTAGCTATGAAATTCTTCCAACCACTGCTTTGAACTAATTCTGCTAGGCTCATATAAATGATTGTTTAAGGGTTATTTAATTTACGCCAATATATGATCTGACATTACGGAACCCGATATATGGTTTCGTGGAATCCTGGTATTCATAATCCCTGGAACTTGTCTGAAGGTAATAAGCAACATCCTTCCACGAACCGCCCCTGATAACCTTTCTCTTCATCACGGGAGGATCCTGCGGTTTTGCATTGTATTCGTAATTGGGGTTAAGATCGTGTGTGAAGATGTAAGCTGATGGCTGGAATGCTGTCGATGTCCATTCAGCGACGTTACCCGACATATCGTACAACCCGTATTCGTTCGGTTCGTACGAACCAACTTTTGCAGCATATACCGAACCATCGTCAACATAGTTTCCACGGAGAGGTTTGAAGTTTGCAAGGAAGCAGCCTTTATAGTTCCTTGTATAAGGACCGCCCCACGGGTACATCGATAGATCCAGTCCACCCCTTGCGGCATATTCCCATTCGGTTTCGGTCGGAAGCCTGTATGCCTGAACATCGGGGATCCCGTCCTTTCTGAGAGAAGTATTCATGTAGTCGGTTCTCCAGATACTGAAAGCTCTTGCCTGCATCCAGGAAACACCAACAACAGGATAGTCATCAAATGACGGGTGCCAGAAATAAATTGATGTCTGGGGATCGTTGAAAGAATAGGTGAAATCCCTGATCCAGCAAAGTGTGTCGGGATAAACATTGATGATATCGTGCTGTATGAAGGCGGAACGGTTAACAACCTTTGTGCGAACGCCCTCAAGGTTTGTGGCTTCTCCCTGGTACTGACCCGTACCAGCTTTATAATCCTGCTTGTAAGGAACTGCTGCTGCCTGCTTGTAGTCAACCCAGAAATATGAATAATTCAGTCTCCTTGAATCGATTTCTTTTTTGCCGTTAAATCTTTCTTCGGGCGGATAGTACATCGAATCAAGTATTGCCTTGGTGTTTTCTTCTTCCGGATCAATTTTTTCGTCCCAGTTAATGATATTCGGGGTGATTACATTGCCATCATCGTCGGTCTCGAAATAATTAGCATCGGGAACAGTACCTGCGCGGCCAAGTTTTGTCCTGAGTATGGAATCGCGGACGTAATACACAAACTGGCGGTATTTATTGTTCGAAATTTCTGTCTGGTCCATCCAGAAGGCTTCAACTGTAACTGTCTTTGAGATTGAGTTTTGTGCGAAGAATGCATCCTGGTCGCTTGGCCCCATCACAAAGCTTCCGGCAGGTATGAACGCCATCTGGAATGGTTCAGGCTCAAAGAATTTCTTCCTCCCCAGAACACCTGTCAACTCCCCATTGTTTGATGAGCCACAACCACTTAACAGAACTATCGTGACAAGACAAGCAAGAATCACCTTTTTCATAATGCGTTAGGTTTTATATTGCAAGTAAGTTATTTTTTTTTAAATATTCATAAAAATCTGATACTTTTATATCTCATGGGGCTCTTGCCCGAGCCAAAGTCGAAACAATAATTCACCATAAATTCGTGGGTGCCTGAACTGCTTTTCCGGATATCGGTAAGGGTGAAGTCGTACGAATAACCGATACGAATTCCATTGTAGAGTTCAATTCCGAAAATTCCGATCAGGGCATCTCCAGCTCTGTAAGAAACGCCACCCCAGACTTTTTTATTGTACCTTACGAGAGTGTTCAGTGCAAACTGCAGTGTCTTGCCGTCGCTGTAGGCAAAGACAGAAGGCAGCAGTTCAAGTGCCGGGTTTGGAAGCTGCAGGGTGTAACCCGTCGTGAGGTAATAATGCCTGCTGATATAAGGCTCCCCTTTTGTGAACTTGATCTTGGGTTCGTTGATGTGTGTCACGGACAAACCTGCATAGAGCCTGTCGGTACGGTAATATGCTCCAAGGCCCGCATCAAAGGCCACATAGCTCTCCTTATTTTCCGGAATGAGAGGATCGCCTGAAGCGGGAGTATGCGAATCTCCCGAGGGAATCTGCCAGCTGGGAGACAACGACATATTGTAAACGCCGAGGTTTATCCCGATACCCAGCTTGCCAGGACCGAGATCCATGTGATATGAATAGATTCCTGAAACAACGTTATCTCTTTCAAAGCCCAGGTTATCGCTCATAACATTAAGCCCGATTCCGCTCTTGATATGGAAAGGTGCAACCGGGGCACCAACGTTAAAGGTGATTGTCGACGGAGCTCCTTTGAAACCAACCCATTGCTGCCTCGAAAGCGCCGTAACACAGAACATATTGTTTATTCCCGAAAAGCCGGGATTGTATGCAAGCGTATTGAACATGAACTGGCTGAAAGTAGGATCCTGCTGAGCCGAAAGGTCAGCAGTGAAGAGAATTAAAAAAAGAAATGCAATATTTAGCTTTCTCATTTCCTCAGCGACAAGCGCAATGCGCATTTGATGAACCAGTAAAATAAATAAAAATTAAAAGAGCTACCAAATTTAAAATTATATTTTACGTCAACGGCGCCCTCTTTTGACGAGCGTATTCCTATAACGTGACAAATCAGGAAAAGTTATGGATAAGATGAAAAAAACAGGAAAAATTTCAGGGCCGTTCATGAAGACAAACGGTCAACCGCCCTGATCCACCTGTCAGGCACTTCATTCCTGTTGGCCCTCAGGTAATCTTCCTGGGAGCATGAAATGTACCGGTTTTCGCCGAAAAGAGTACGGATCTCGAACCACCACCTGTCGGTAAGATTGCTCTTGATGAAGATCAGGTCATCGTCAAGATCGGTAACCCTTACATGATACTTGGTGAACCTTCCTGATGTGCCTTCGGAAAGCACGGGAGATTCATATTGCTTCTGGGCAAATCCCTCGAGGAAGAACCAGATAATCTGGGCAGCAAGATTTGATGTCTGATTTCTCTGGTCGAGAGACGGGTTGACTTCAAAAAGCCCGAAAATCCTGAGGCTGTCGCTAATTCCTGCATACCGTGCAAGGAGGCAGATTTCTTCACCATAGAAGCCGTTCGGTGACGGGCTGAATGTCCCGGGCGCATCTGACTGCCTCACCGCGGAAATATCGAAGATGGCAGCATGGGAATCCCTCAGGAGAGGTTCCATGAAATGTATCGCCTGCCTTACATCACCAATCCTTACAAGTTCGTACCTTTTCTTCAGGAGCCTGTTAATTGTCTGCTGGTCGTTGAGAAAGGTCTGGTATCCTATATTTATGAAATGACCTACCGAGCTCCTGCTGCCGTACAGGATAGGATACAGGTAACTGAGTGAATCCGACTCTTTCCTTTCGTGCTGAAAATCAATTCTTGAATCGATTGTAGCAAGTGTATACGACTCCCCTGATGCAGAAAGACATCTGTCCACTGCTGCCGCGAGAGCACTTGATCCGCCGATTATCATGGGGAAGATTTTCGCCTCGGTGAGTGTCGTCAGGATGTCAGTCAGACCGGCTACCGAATCGCTGAAAGAGACACCTCTTTTCATGTTCCCGAGATCTATAATCTTCGATTTGCCGGGTATACGAGAGAGCTGGTAAAGTGAGTTGCGGATGGCGTCCGGCCCAAGCGCCGAACCTTCATCGGGTGAATTTCTTCCATCAGGCACCCCAACAATCGCTATCCTGAACCTGCCCAGGTCCTTTACAGGGGTATTTTCTGTATGGATCGTTATATTATGTGAAAAGCATGCGGCACCCGAAAGATGACCATGCTCCTTCTTATCAATGCTAACAGGGTTGAAATAGTCATTCAGGTCGACCATCGTTACCTGGCTTTATTGTTCGAGTCAATAATCTTCCTGCAGCCATCCTCGGAGAGGGTTGCCGGATCTGTCCCCTTAGGTATCCTGAAGTTTTTTCCACCCGAGGTGATATAGGGGCCGTAGCGTCCGTTCACAACCCTTATTTCACCATAGTCACTGATAACTTTCTGTTTTTCAGTCTCGGTTTTTTCATTTATGATCTCAACCGCCCTTTCCAGGGTGACTGAATAGGGATCGTCCACACCTTTCTTCAGGGAATAGAATTTTCCTTTATACCTGACGTAAGGGCCGAACTTTCCGATACCGACCACCATTTCCTCTCCTTCATTATTCCCGAGTGATCTTGGCAGCCTGAACAGTTTCAAAGCTTCATCCAGCGTAATTGTTTCGATCAGCTGGTCCTTCAGCAGGCTGGCAAACCTTGGTTTTTCGCCGTTATTCGACTCACCAAGCTGAACCACGGGCCCGAACCTCCCCATCTTTACAGAAACGGTTTCGCCTGTTTCAGGATGTTTTCCAAGAACCCTTGCACCCGTTTTTTTATCCTTCTTTTCAAGAGTGTTTTCCACAAGCTTATGAAATCCTCCGTAAAAAGTCCTGAGCATCCCTGTCCAGCCAAGATCTCCTTCAGCTATTTCGTCGAACTGCTCTTCAACGTCCGCCGTAAAGTTAAAGTCGACGATATCTGTAAAGTTCTCTACCAGGAAATCGTTGACAATCATGCCAATATCTTTCGGGAACAGCTTTGATTTTTCCTTCCCGGCCATTTCAGTTTTCGAAGAAGATGTTATGTTTCCTTCTGAAAGCATGAGAAGCCTTACTTTTCTTTTCTCTCCCGGGCGGTCCTCCCTGGCAACATATCCCCTGTTCTGAATTGTGGAAATTGTGGGCGCGTATGTGGATGGTCGTCCGATACCAAGCTCCTCAAGCTTTTTCACGAGGCTCGCTTCGGTGTACCTTGGCGGGGCGGAGGTGAACCGTTCAGTGGCATTTATTTTGTCGTAATAAAGGGCCATGCCATTCTTAACGGGAGGTATGACATATCTTTCATCATCGCCGTTATCCGAATCGACCGACTCGGAGTAAACCCTCAGGAACCCGTCAAAAACAATGACCTCGCCGGATGCATTGAATCCGGCAGGAGAATTACTCAATTCAATGGAGATATTTGTCCTCTCGACCCTGGCATCGGCCATCTGCGATGCGATTGTCCTTTTCCAGATCAGATCGTACAGGAGCTTCTCCTGCCTTGTTCCGCCTGTATCCTGCTTGTCGGGATAAGCCGGGCGTATGGCTTCATGAGCTTCCTGTGCACCTTTTGTCCTGGTCTTGAACTGCCGGGTCCTGGAGTAATCTTCCCCGTATTCAGAAACGATCACCTCTTTAGATTTTGCCAGGGCGAGCCTGGAAAGATTTGTGGAGTCGGTTCGCATGTAGGTTATTTTACCTGCTTCGTAGAGCTTCTGTGCAACCGACATTGTCTGGGCAACTGAAAAACCCAGCTTCCTGTATGCTTCCTGCTGAAGCGTGGATGTTGTGAAGGGAGGTGCAGGCGATCTCGTTCCCGGCTTAACCGTGATGGAGTTTATTTTGAAATCTGAAACGGAGCATAGTTCAAGAAAATTTTTTGCCTCCTCTTCCGTCTGGAATTTCTTCGATGCCTCAGCTTTTAATACGGCATTGTCTGCCTTATCTCCCGATGTGAAGAATGTGGCAGTAACCCTGAAGGAAGATTCGGATTTGAATGAAATTATTTCCCTTTCCCTTTCAACGATCAGTCTTACTGCAACCGATTGCACCCTGCCTGCCGACAGCGCCGGCTGGACTTTCTTCCAGAGAACGGGAGAGATTTCAAAACCAACGAGCCTGTCGAGTATCCTTCTTGCCTGCTGGGAATTGACAAGGTTCATATCGACAATCCTCGGGTTCTCTATTGCCCGGGAAATAGCGTCTTTTGTAATTTCGTGAAAGACTATTCTCTTTGTAGTCAGCGGATCGAGACCGAGTACCTGGATAAGGTGCCAGGCAATAGCTTCTCCTTCACGGTCCTCATCGGAGGCCAGCCAGACGGTTTCGGATTCCGCAGCAGCCTTCTTCAGTTCGCCGACCACCTTTGTCTTATCCTTTGGTATCTCGTAAACCGGGTTGAAGTCTTTTTCAATATCAATGCCCAGGTTTTTTTTCGCAAGGTCCCTTATATGTCCGAAACTTGAAACTACCTTGAAATCTTTACCCAGGAACTTCTCGATTGTTTTTGCTTTAGCAGGCGACTCAACAATAACAAGGTTCTCGATCATTTAGCAAAAATTAGTTCGATTAAATCGGGACAAAGTAAATCAATTAGGTACCAAACTTCAAAATAAACCGTTAAGATTCTTTATAAATTACTATTTTTGGCGCAAACCCGCAAGCTCATATGAAAGGCAATTCTGAAAGCAGAAAATATCTTATCTGGTTCTGGTCTCTCTTCTCCCTTCCCTTTATTCTGGTAATAGTCCTGTTCATACTTATCGGGAAGGAAAAATTAGGTCCGATGCCAACTTTTGAGGACCTTGAGAACCCCGAAAACAATCTTGCCGCCGAAGTTTATTCCGAAGACGGGGTTTTACTTGGCAAATATTATTTTGAGAACAGGACCTGGACAGAATACAAAAATATTTCACCGAATGTCATAAACGCGTTGCTTGCAACGGAGGATATAAGGTTTTACCGTCATTCGGGCGTTGATCTCCGCGGCCTCGGCAGGGCTATTGTAAGGTCGGTAATAATGGGGCAGGAGGCAGGGGGAGGCAGTACTATCACACAGCAGCTGGCAAAGAACCTCTACAAGACAAGGGAGGGCGACAGCATAAGGTATTCGAAGATACGGCAGAAGCTGAACCTCGGGGTATCAAAGCTGAAAGAATGGTACACTGCGGTCAAGCTCGAAAAAAACTACACGAAGGACGAGATAATAACAATGTATCTTAACTCTTTCGACTTTGTAAACAAGGCTGTCGGGATAAAATCGGCAGCACAGATTTATTTCAATACTACTCCTGATTCGCTCAATATTGAGCAGGCTGCAATGCTTGTGGGAATGCTCAAGAACTCAGCATTCTTCAATCCGGTGAAAAGGCCGGACCAGACCCTGAAAAGGAGGAATGTTGTTCTTTCCCAGATGGTGAAATACGGTTACCTGCATTCAGCAGTGGCCGATTCGCTGAAGAAGCTTCCGCTTGAGATGGATTTCCGAGAGGAGGATCATAACCTGGGTCTTGCGACATATTTCAGGGAGTTCCTTCGGACCACGATGATAAAATATCAGCCGGATCGCAGGATGTTTGCATTCGACGAGCAGTACGAAGATGCAAAATGGCAGTGGGATAACAACCCGGTTTACGGGTGGTGCAGGAAGAACAAGAAGCCCGACGGCACCAGCTACAACCTTTACCGTGACGGTATTAAAATTTATACCACCATTAACTCTAAAATGCAGAAGTATGCTGAAGATGCCCTCGCGGAACATTTGTCAAAGGATATTCAGCCTTCCTTCTACCGTGCGGCAAGGCAGTTAAGAAACCCGCCTTACTCTGACGACCTCACGAAAAAGGAGATCGACGAAATTATAACCCGGACCATAAAGACGACCGATCGTTATAAAACCATGGTCAAGGAAAGAAAACCGGATGATTCAATTATGATCTCTTTTAACACACCTGTAAGGATGAGGATATTTTCGTGGAAGGGGGAAAGGGATACTGTAATGACGCCCCTTGACTCGATCAGGTACTATAAATATATAATGAGATCTTCGTTTATGGCCGAAGATCCGCATACCGGTTTTGTCAAAGCCTACGTCGGGGGACCCGATTTCAGGTATTTCAAATACGATGCGGTGACGGAACAGAAACGCCAGGTGGGAAGTACGATTAAGCCTTTCCTGTACACTCTTGCCATGCAGAACGGGTACTCGCCCTGCTACGAGGTTGAAAACATACCCAGGACTTTCGAAGTCAGGATGAACGGCAAAGACACGACATATACCCCGAGGAGCTCCGGGCCAAAAGCCTTTCATGGGAAATGGGTGACTTTAAAATGGGGTCTGGCGCAGTCGGAAAACTATATCTCGGCCTGGCTGATGACCCAGTTCACACCCCAGGCAGTGGTGGATCTTATGCACAGGATGGGCATAAGAAGCTACATCGATCCGGTGGTGTCGCTGTTCCTGGGAACATCCGACATAACTCTTGAGGAGATGGTGGGGGCGTACGGCGCATTCGCCAACAAAGGCGTATATACCACTCCTGTATATGTAACAAGGATAGAGGACAGGAATGGCAATGTCATTTCGAACTTTACCCCGAAGGTTGAGGAGGTTATCAGCGAGGATCAGGCTTACCTGATGCTGAACCTTCTTCAGGGTGTGGTAAATGAAGGGACGGCAATCGGTCTGAGGTACACCTATCACTTCACAAACCAGATAGGAGGAAAGACTGGAACAACACAGAACCATGGTAACGGTTGGTTTATGGGAGTCATGCCAAATCTTGTGGCCGGTGTATGGAGCGGATGGGAGGACCAGAGCATTCACTTTGAGACGCTTGGAGAGGGGCAGGGTGCCCGAATTGCGCTGCCTGTTTATGCACTGTTCCTGCAGAAACTATTTAACGACCCTGAGTTCAGTAACATGGAGTCGGATGTTTTCGAGAAGCCTGTCGGATTCAGCATGGAGTTGGATTGCAACAAGGTAAAGCATTCATCGTCGAGGAGCAGGGGCAACCAGCAGCGGTACTGATCTTCAGGCAAAAAGATGCCTGACTAAATGTTCAATTTTCCCGGCCTGTATTATCTCAATGCCGGGTTCGCGCATTGATATGTTCCTGTGAAACTTTGAGATCATTATCCTTGAAAAGCCCATCTTTGCCGATTCCCTGATCCTTTGTTCAATCCTTGAAACCGGTCTTATCTCACCTGAGAGACCTGCCTCACCCGCGAAGCAGATATCCCTCCCGATCGGTGCATCGAGATTTGATGAGAGAACAGAAGCCAGTACAGCTAAATCCATGGCAGGGTCGCTGACGCGTATTCCCCCTGCAATATTCAGGAATACATCCTTGATGGCCAGCTTGAATCCAGCTCTTTTTTCAAGTACAGCCAGAAGCATATTCAGCCTCCTTATATCAAATCCGGTACAGCTTCTCTGGGGTGTGCCATAAACAGCACTGCTAACGAGGGCCTGTGTTTCAATGAGAAATGGCCTTATGCCGTCGACAGTTGCAGCAATAGCTATGCCACTGAGGGCTTCATCGTGCTGGTTAATAAACATCCCGGATGGATTGTCCACCTCCCTGAGACCGCTTTCCAGCATTTCAAAAATCCCCAGTTCGGAGGTAGATCCGAAACGGTTCTTTACGGGCCTGAGAATCCTGTACACATAATTATTATCTCCCTCGAAATATAGCACCACATCAACAATATGCTCAAGGACCTTTGGCCCTGCAAGTGTTCCGTCCTTGGTAATATGCCCTATCAGGAAGACAGGTATATTGCTTATTTTTGAATACTTGAGAAGGAGGGCTGCACACTCCCTCACCTGCGATACCGAACCGGCAGATGATTCAAGCATACCGGTCCTGATTGTCTGTATGGAGTCAATGATTATGATGTCGGGTTTCAGGTTCCCCGAATGTGTTATAATGCTTTCAAGCTCGGTTTCGCTGAGAATGTAGCATTCAGGATTGCTTTTCCTGATCCGCCTGGCCCTCAGGCTGATCTGCTCTTCACTCTCTTCTCCTGAAACATAAAGGATTTTCCTGTTTTTCTGTGAAAGGGCAAGCTGAAGGGCAAGTGTCGATTTCCCAACTCCGGGCTCACCGCCGAGAAGAATAAGTGAACCGCCGACCATTCCTCCTCCGAGGATCCTGTCGAGCTCCGCTATCCCTGTTTTCAGTCTGGATTTTTCATCGGAACTGATGCTGTCGAGAAGCTCGGGTTTCCTTTTTCCCATTTCCGATGCAAAGGAAGGGGCCGATGGCGATGGGGCAACAAGCAGCTCCTCGTGGTATGTGTTCCATTCGCCGCATGAGGGACATCTGCCGATCCACTTTGCCGATTCGGCACCGCAATTCTGGCAGACAAAAACTGATTTGGATTTTGGCATAGGTTAAAGATACAAAAAATAAAAAAATCAAGGTTTAAACGGCCCCCGGGTCCTTCACGTTGTTCAGAACCTGCCCTTAAGGAGCCTGGATCCAATGAGGCATCTGCTATCTGTCGAGAGATTTGGCAGGTGGAGCCAGGTTTAGTTGCCCTTCAGAGGGGCCGGGGGGCTCTTCCGTACCAGGGCATAAAATGAATATATCCCTATTATAGTTCCGAATATCACCTGCGATTCATGTGTCAGCAGGGCGTAGACAAGACCGTCTTCGAGACTTATTCCATAAACTACAAACAGGGCCCTTGAGATGATGAAATGGAAAACACCCAGACCGCTCTGGACGGGAGCGCTCATTGCAATGCCACCTATGACAAGAAGGAAGAGGCCGTCGGCTATGTCGAGATGAGATGTCGCTTTTACCGCAAAAACAACGAGCCATGTCATCATCGCGTAGCTGAACCATATTAAAACTGTATGAAGGATGAACTCCCACTTCCTATGAAGCTTTGTTATTGTTTTGAGGCCGTGAATAACCCCTTTTGCCGCTTCAAAGAGCTTCTCGAAAAATCTTATTTTTCTTAACCTGTTTCTCCACCTGTACCCTGCATAGATCAGGATGGTTACCAGGATGAAGAAAATGAGCCAGAATATCCAGGTCGAACCAAAGACTGAAATGAGTTCCTCATGAACGGGGGTATAGATGTAATCCTCGATAAACGGACCGATAATTCCTCCTTCAATGAAAAGCATCACGATCATTATGGAAAGGAGAGAGAAAATATCGACAGCACGTTCAATTACAACGGTACCGATCAGCCGGTCGACCGGGATGTTTTCTTTCTTGCCGAGGGCCACGCACCTTGAAATCTCGCCTATCCTGGGTAATGCAAGGTTGGCAAGGTATCCCGTCATCATTGCATAGAATGCGTTCCCGAATGAGGGATCGTATCCCATCGCGTGAATCAGGAGGGTCCACCTCCTTGCCCTGCTGGCATAGGCTATTCCTGCAAAGAGCAGCGCGAAAAGAATCCAGATGTAATTTGCCTCTTCCAGTCCCAGCCAGAGCTTTCTGAAGTCGATTCGTCTGAAAGCGAGCCAGAGGATAAGCAATCCGACCAGGAGAAAGGCAAGGAACTTCAGTACCTGGATGACTTTCTTTTTCAAGGTCAGAGAAGTTTATTTGTGTTTGTGTCGGGGAATACGATACTTGGTTTGAATGATTTAGCTTCTTCTTTTGTCACTGAGGCATAAGCAATGATGATAACTACGTCCCCCACGGCGACTTTCCTGGCTGCTGCCCCGTTGAGACAGATGCTCCCCGACCCGCGATCGCCTTTAATGACATAAGTTTCGAGCCTTTCACCATTATTTATGTTAACTACCTGGACTTTTTCATTTTCAATAATCTGAGCGGCATCCATCAGGTCCTCATCGATGGTAATGCTTCCGATGTAATTCAGGTTTGCCTCGGTTACGGAAACATTATGAATCTTCGATTTTACAACTTCAATTAGCATACCTCGGATATTTTATTTAAGTAACCAGGGGCAAAGTTAATTAACCTTTTAATTCAGAGCAACGGAATTTCCACATTATCTATGAGCCTGATCCTTCCTGCCCTGACTGCGATACATGCGAAATATTTTCTCCCGGGCTTAAGCCGGTCGCCCGGACCTTTCAGCCCGAGTTCGGCATCATCGGCAATTTCAAAATACTCGAGGCTGAATCCCCGGGTTCCCTCAATTTCCGACCTTACCATTTCACGTAATTCCGTGATATCCTTTTTTGAAGCTAATGCTGCAGCGTTGCTTATAGTTTTAAATATTATCCCCGCCTTTGCCCTGATTTCAGTTTCAAGAAGCTTATTCCTGCTGCTCATTGCCAGGCCATCCTTCTCCCTTACGATCGGACACCCGACAATTTTCACCTTGTCGCCCGTCTGCCTTACAAGTTCCCTGATTATCGTAAGCTGCTGGAAATCTTTCTGTCCGAAAAAAGCAAAATCGGGCCTTACAATTTCAAAAAGCCTCGAAACCACCTGGCCGACTCCGTTGAAATGACCCGGACGATGTTCCCCTTCCATGACCTTTCCGAGGTTACCAAAGGAAAAGATCCTTGTATCTGGTTCAGGATAGATTTCACCTTGCTGAGGAATGAACAGGATGTCATCCTTTCTCATGACTGAAGAAAGCAAGGCGGCATCCTCCCCGGGCATCCTGGGATAATTGCGCAGGTCCTCAGGATCGTTGAACTGGGTAGGATTTACGAAAATGCTTACCGCTGCCAGGGGGCATTCTTCAACGGCCCTTCTCACCAGCGAGAGGTGACCCTCGTGCAATGCCCCCATTGTGGGGACAAAACCAATTGGTGAAATATTCAGGCTTCCAAGATGCTCCCTCAGCTCTTTTACAGTCGTTACTCTTTTCATCAGTCAGAATAAAATGCAAACCTAAGTTAAATTTAATTACTCGCGGGAAGGAGCCACGTAAAAAGGTAAGAGGATACAAAATAATCTATATCTCAATATTTTTACTACCTTTGCAAGCTGAATGAAATGAATTATCCAGGCAGGTTAGATGGAAAGTAAAAAAGTCTTATTCATTTCCCAGGAGATCACTCCTTATCTGGCTGAGACAAAGCTGTCCAAAATAGGGCGATATCTTCCTCAGGGTATCCAGGAGAGGGGGAAGGAGATCCGTACTTTCATGCCGAGATACGGGTGTATCAATGAGAGAAGAAACCAGTTGCATGAGGTTATCAGGCTTTCCGGAATGAACCTTATCATTGACGATACCGATCATCCTCTTATAATTAAGGTAGCCTCCATTCAATCCGCAAGGATGCAGGTTTATTTCATCGATAACGATGATTATTTTCAGAGAAAACATATAGTCAGCGATTCTTCGGGTAACGAGTTCGAGGATAATGACGAGAGGGCATTGTTCTTTGCAAGGGGTGTCATTGAAACTGTCAAGAAGCTAAGGTGGGCCCCCGATATTGTGCATTGTCACGGGTGGATGACGGCACTTGTCCCCGTCTACCTGAGGAACATATATAACGACGATCCCTTGTTTCATAATTTTAAAATTGTGTACTCCGTTTACAATAACGATTTCAAAAATCCGTTTAGATCTACGTTTGCTGACAAGCTGCGCTACGACGGGATCGACGGTGACAACCTCAAACTGGTAAAAAAGCCTGATTTCGTTAATGTTTCCAAGCTTGCGATTAAGAACTCCGATGGGGTAATAATTGGGAGTGAAAAAGTTAATGCTGAACTTGTAAAGTTTATTGATGCATCAGGAAAACCCATGCTGGAATTCAAGGATGAATCGGAGTATATTGACGCCTATAATGATTTTTATGACAAATTACTTTCATGATTTCCACAGGAACAACTGCTTTGCTGCAGGCAGTTTTCTGAAAAAAATATTTCTCCCTGTTATCATAATCACGTTCCTGCTTCTCTCCTCATCGTGTAATGAAATCTCCACCGACATTGGAAACGGCCTTTTGCCCGGCTCCGATTTTGCTAACGTGCAGTCGACAGATACAATAGTGCCGCGTTCATATACGACGTACAACAGCAGGGTTGTCTCTTCAGGGACGAGATATTCTTATATCGGAGGATTGCACAATCCATATTTCGGAGATACTTACGGGGACCTGGTCTGCCAGTTAAGACTTGCAGGTAAATATTCCGGCGGACAGCCGACAGTTGACTCGGTAAAGCTGAATGTCACCATTGCCGGAGCCAAAGGGGATACGACGCTCAACCCAGCTGTCCGGCTCGATGAAATAACGGACCAGTTATATTCCGATTCAACCTATTACTCCGACAGGGTACCCAACCTGAGCACCTACCTTGGAACATACCCCCTGGGTGTCGTTCCCAAGGACAGTTCATATTCGGTTTCGGTCGATATGCCGATTTCTGTAGGTAAGTACCTGATGAGAGATACGCTGAAGCTTAACCAGGAAGGAGACTCATCCACCGACTGGAGGTATTTCTTTAAGGGAGTCTTAGTTTCACTTCAGGATGGAAGCCCGCTGACAAAGGGAGGTTTTTCCACCATCCCGGAATTGCTTTTGCTCGATTCTTACTACGAACCGATATATATCAGGGTTTACTATCATACCCCTACTTCGACATCGGTGTATTACTATGATTTCCTGTTCAATAAAAACTGTGTCAGCTATAACCGTTATTACCACGACAGGACCACGGCCGATCCCCTCCTCGCGATAAAGCACGTGAACGACGGGATCATGGATACCCTGACATGTATCCAGAGCATTCATGGAATGACGGCTACGATTAAGCTCAACGGACTTGAAGCCTACAAGGGTATGAAGAACATATCCGTGAACAAGGCAAGACTTATCTACAGAGCCAACATGGATGGGGTATATTTTACGGCAACTAAAGTCCCTTCCCAGCTTTACCTTTATTATGCCGATACGGCATCCCTTTCGAAAGTTGTCCCTGATTATACAATTTATCCGACATTCTTCGGAGGGGCATTCAACTCAACATCCCTTACATACTCTTTCAATATTGCGGCATTCGTGCAGGATTATCTTAAAGGGATCATTCCCAAGCCGGAACTGGAGATCAAGCTTGGTGACGGCGACGTTCAAAGTGCACTGCTCAGGAATATCGGATCAACCACACCACCCACATTTACCTTCGTTTATACCCGGTTCTAGAAATTGTGAACCAAAATTGCTAGCTTTGCATCAGATTTTAATCTTGGATTTCTATGTGCGGAATAGTTGGCTATATCGGTTCCAGATCAGCTAAGGATATAATACTTAACGGTCTGAAAAGGCTGGAGTACAGGGGGTACGACTCTGCCGGTCTTGCCCTGATCGGCGATGAACCCTCAATCTTCAGGTGCAAGGGCAGGGTAAAAGACCTGGAGGAGATGGTAAATGATTCGGGTGCTGACGGTCCTATCGGTATCGGGCATACCAGGTGGGCAACTCATGGTGAACCGAATGAGCTCAATGCTCATCCCCAGGTTTCATACAAGGGAAACTTTATTGTCGTACACAACGGGATAATTGAAAACTATTCGCGGCTTAAAAAACACCTCGAGAACAGGGGCGTGGTCTTTAACAGCCAGACCGATACGGAGGTTATTGCAAACCTGATGGAACATCTCTATCTCGAGGGAAGCCTCTCCCCTGAACAGGCTATTACGACGGCATTAGGCAGCCTGGAGGGAGCATACGGACTGGCTATAATATGCCCGCAGGAGAAAAACAGGATCTTTGCTGCGAGGAAAGGGAGTCCCCTTGTAATCGGCGTTGGCGACGGTGAAAATTTCATTGCTTCGGATGCCACACCCATTGTTGAGCATACACAGAAAGTAATCTACCTTGGCGACGATGATCTTGCAATAATAGGCAGGAATGAGCTCACGATCCGTACCCTGAGAAAACAGGTCATACAGCCCGAGGTTAAGGAGGTAGATATCAGGCTGGGAGAGGTGGATAAAGAGGGCTTTCCCCATTTCATGCTGAAGGAAATTTTTGAGCAGCCACGGGCCATACACGACACATTCAGGGGGAGGATACTTCCCGATCATTCCGGGATAATGCTGGGGGGGCTTCACGGCGTTATGGACGACCTTGTAAAAGCAGAAAAGATCATTATAATCGCCTGTGGTACCTCGTGGCATGCAGGCTTGCTGGGAGAATATATTTTTGAGGAATATACCAGGATTCCCGTCGAGGTGGAATATGCCTCGGAGTTCAGGTACAGGAATCCCGTGATCAACAAGGGAGATATTGTGATAGCCATAAGCCAGAGCGGGGAGACAGCCGATACCCTGGCTGCCATTAAGATGGCCCGCGGCAAGGGAGCCAAGGTCCTGGGCATATGCAATGTCGTGGGATCGGGTATCCCGAGGGAAACGGATGCCGGAGTATATACCCATGCAGGACCCGAGATCGGCGTTGCATCCACCAAGGCTTTCACGACCCAGGTAACCGTACTGGCAATGATGGCATTTGTGATCGGTTACAGGAAGGGGATAATCTCCGATACGGTATATCACGACCTAATCGGGGAGCTGGTATCCCTTCCCGGTAAGATGGAAAGAGCCCTCCAGGCAAACGACCGGGCTCTTGCGCTGGCCGAACTGATCAAAGATTCAAGGAACGCTTTATACCTCGGACGGGGATATCTTTTTCCTGTCGCCCTGGAGGGAGCGCTTAAGCTGAAAGAGATCTCATATATTCATGCTGAAGGCTATCCTGCGGCTGAGATGAAACATGGGCCCATTGCCCTCATTGACGAAAACATGCCTGTGGTTGTTGTGGCCACGAGGGACAGCACGTACGACAAAATTTCAAGCAACATACAGGAAATAAAAGCCAGGAAAGGGAAGGTTATAGCTATTGTTACCGAAGGTGACCAGGCTATAGGTGCAATTGCCGACCACGTCCTGGAAGTTCCTGTCACCGTACCGGTATTCTCAGGAATCCTGGCGGTTATCCCTCTCCAGCTCCTCTCGTACCATATTGCAGTATTGAGAGGTTGTGATGTGGATCAGCCGAGAAATCTTGCCAAGTCAGTCACGGTCGAATAATTAAATATTCCAGCAATGAATCCGGAACCGGGTCACAGGAATCTCACTGAAATCGAGATAAAAAGCTTAGAATCATCGGGATGCACCTGCAACAGCTGGAATGATGTTACTGTTAAGGATGGATTTCATCCGGGAGGTTGCAGGAATGTTCATTTTTCGGGCAGGATAAAGCTTGGTGTTTTCTCGGAGGGCTTCACCGATGATTCGGGTGTTATGATCCGATCGGGAATAATGAATGCCCACCTGCACAACTGCACAGTTGGCGACGATGTTTCGGTCTATAACGTAAGGGATTATATAGCCAATTATTCTATTGGCAACAGGGTGGTTATCAGGAACTGCGGGAAGATTCACACCGAAGAGCTTACATCGTTCGGAAACGGCACACTGGTAGCCGTACTGAACGAAACGGGTGCGAGGGCCGTAAGAATATGGGACAGGCTCACAGCGCACCAGGCATATATAATTGCGCTTTACCGTCACCGGACAAAAGCCATAGACAGGATAGAAAAGTTGATCAGTGAATATGCGGGCAGCGTCAGCTCTGACACGGGTGTAATTGGCGAAAAGGCACGCATCCTTAACTGTCAGCATATACGGAATGTGGTTGTGGGTCCCTCTGCCGTTGTTGACGGTGCGCTCCGCCTTAACGACGGCTCGCTGAACAGCTCTCCTGACGATCCTGTCTTTATCGGGCCAGGTGTGATAATGGACCATTTTATTGTTTGCTCCGGGTCGACAGTGACCGACTCGGCGATCATAGACAAATGCTTTATCGGGCAGGGATGTGTCCTGGGCAAGCAGTACTCTGCTGAAAACTCGCTCTTTTTCGCAAACTGCGGCGGCTTTCACGGTGAAGCGTGTTCGATATTCGCAGGCCCGTACACTGTAACGCATCATAAATCAACACTCCTGATTGCAGGGATTTTCTCTTTCATGAATGCGGGTAGCGGATCTAACCAGAGCAACCACATGTACAAGCTGGGGCCGATCCACCAGGGTATTGTGGAAAGGGGATCAAAGACCACAAGCGATTCGTACCTTCTCTGGCCGGCAAGAATAGGACCCTTCACCCTTGTGATGGGAAGACATTACAAGAACCTCGATACGACCTCGCTTCCTTTTTCTTACCTGATAGAAAGCAACGACGAAAGCGTACTGGTTCCTGCAGTAAACCTGAGAAGTGTGGGCACCATCCGCGATGCTCAGAAATGGCCCCTGAGGGACAAACGCCGTGATCCGGTGAAGTACGACCTTATCAATTTCAACCTTCTGAGTCCCTTCACTATCACGAAAATGATGGCAGGAAGGGATATTCTAATTAACCTCCAGAGAAACTCAGGGCAGGGTTCAGATTATTACTATTATCACAGCATGAAGATCTCGCGTCATTCCCTCGAAAGGGGGATTGAGCTTTACCAGAAGGGAATAGACAAGTTCCTGGGCAATTCGATCATCAAAAGGCTTGAAGGGATCACTTTCTCAAATAATGAAGAGATCAGGACCAGGCTGAGACCCGATCCGGCCCACGGCACGGGAGAATGGATTGATCTTGCCGGCCTTATCGCACCAAAGGATGAAGTGGACGAGATGCTCGAAAGACTTGAGTCGGGTCTGCTTTCTTCACTCGGGGAGATGTCGCTTCACCTTTCCTCGATGCATGCGAATTACTACGAATGGGAGTGGACATGGGCAGCCGGCAGAATTGAAGAAGAAACCGGGAAGCCGCTTGATGATTTCACATCGACGGATGTGATTGCTGTTGTCGAAAAATGGAAAAAGAGCGTGGTTGAGCTTGATAACCTCCTTTACGAGGATGCCAGGAAAGAGTTTACACTGTCGTCCATGACCGGCTTCGGGATGGACTGGGGCGACAGCGAGAAGATAAAGGATTTCGGGCAGGTAAGGGGAGATTTTGAATCCAACAGCGTGGTAAGCGCAATACGCGACCACATAATGATCAAATCGGAGCTCGGCGACGAGCTGATCGGAAGGATGAAGAACGTGGTGAAAAATTAAGCTACCGTTTCAGGTATTGCTTCCCGTAATATTTTTCGTAATCTCCGGACAGAACATTATCAAGCCACTGCTGGTTGGAAAGATACCAGTCTGCAGTTTTTGCAAGTCCTGCTTCGAAAGTAACTGAAGGCGACCAGCCCAGTTCCCTGGTAATTTTTGAGGAGTCGATTGCATACCTCATGTCGTGGCCCGGCCTGTCGGTGACGAAGGTTATAAGTTTTTCGGAAGTGCCGGCTTCCCTGCCAAGGCGGTCGTCCATTATCCTGCAAAGGAGCCTGATAAGATCGATGTTCTTCCATTCGTTGTTTCCGCCGATGTTGTATGTTTCGCCCGGTTTTCCCTTATGGCTGATGATGTCAATTGCCGAAGCATGATCCCCGACATAAAGCCAGTCGCGGATATTCTCACCTTTCCCGTAAACCGGTATCGGCCTGCTGTTTTTGATATTGTTTATTGCAAGGGGAATGAGCTTCTCTGGAAACTGATTCGGCCCGTAATTGTTCGAGCAGTTTGAGACGACAGCGGGCAGCTTGTAGGTATTGAAATAAGCTCTGACTAGATGATCGGAACTCGCCTTTGACGCTGAATACGGACTCTTGGGATCATAAGCCGTCTCTTCTGTAAAAAAACCCTCTTTGCCAAGAGATCCGAAAACCTCATCTGTTGAAATATGGTAAAAAAGCTTCCTGTCGGGATTTCCTTCCCATGATTTTCTCGATGCGTTGAGTAGGTTGACGGTACCTATGATATTTGTGTAAACAAATTCATCCGGACCGGTAATGGACCTGTCTACGTGAGATTCGGCTGCAAGGTGAATGACTTTGTCGAAGTTGTATTCTGAAAAAAGTCTTTCGACCTCTGCCTTGTTCACAATATCGATCTTCTCGAACCTGTAGTTGTCGTTCTTTTCAATATCCGACAGGTTGGCAAGGTTGCCTGCATAGGTCAGCTTGTCGGCAACGACCACCAGGTAGGAGGGATATGAGTTCACGAACCTTCTTACCACGTGGGATCCTATGAAACCGGCTCCGCCGGTGATCAGAACTGTGCTGTTGTATTTCATTTATTGCAGTCTCTCAGATTCTTTTCCCATTCCCAGGCTGATTTCATCGCATCGTCAAGTGAATGGCTGGTGCTCCAGCCAAGTTCATTATTTGCAAGAGCAGGATCGGCCCATATTTTCTCAATATCGCCTTCCCTTCTTCCTGTGATCCTGTAGTTCAGCTTTATTCCTGAAACCTTTTCAAACGACCTGATCGCTTCAAGAACGGAAACGCCTTTTCCCGTGCCCAGGTTGAATACCTCGAAACTCTTCCGGTTCTCTTTTTTCAGGAGCCTTGCAACGGAAGCGGTATGTGCTTTTGCAAGGTCGCATACATGGAGATAATCCCTGATGCATGACCCGTCGGGAGTATTGTAGTCATCGCCGAAAACCAGGAGCTCTTTTCTCAGCCCGATTGCTGTCTGCGTGATATAGGGAACCAGGTTCTCGGGAACACCCCTGGGCAATTCCCCGATCAGTGCCGAAGGATGAGCGCCAATTGGATTGAAATACCTCAGCGATATTGCACTAAGTCCGAAAGTTGCGGCCATCGTATCGCTTAATATCCTTTCACCTGTCTGCTTTGAATTGCCGTAAGGTGTAAGAGCAGGCTTCAGAGGTGAATCCTCGTCAACAGGGAGCTTGTCGGGCTGACCGTAAACGGTGCATGAGGATGAAAAGACGATAGATGGTACACCATGCTGTTTCATTGCCTCAAGGATATTTACCAGCGAGAGAAGGTTATTCCGGTAATATTCTATAGGTTTTCTGACAGATTCACTTACGGATTTATACGCCGCGAAATGGATGATAGCCTCGATGCCCCGGTGGTTCCTGAAGAACCTGTTAAGCTCATTTCTGTCGCACAGATCGAAAACCTCAAGATGTGGTTTACGACCGGTAATCCTTCCTATCCTGTCTGCAACCTCTGCCTCCGAATTGTAGAGGTTATCGATAATGATAACCTCATAATCTTCCTCCTGCAGTTCAACAACGGTGTGCGAACCGATATATCCTGTTCCCCCGGTTACAAGGATCTTTCTCATTTCAGAGGCTCCAGTAAGTGTGGTTCTTGATCCTGCCACGGAGAATACCTTTTACATCCACAACTATCCCGTCCTTTCCGAGGAGGGATGAAAAATATTTCTCGTCCAGGTCAAGATAAGCGGTATGGCTCACAGCAAGGATGATTGCATCATATTTACCCGACGGTTCCTTGCTGAGGTCCAGCCCATACTCGTGTTTCACCTCGGCCGGGTCGGCACCCGGATCGATAACATCGACCTTTACTCCGAAATCGGTCATCTCGCTCACGACATCGACAACCTTCGAGTTCCTGATATCAGTCACATTCTCCTTGAAGGTGATGCCCATCACCAGCACCCTGGCCCCGCTCGGGCTCTTACCTGCTGCAATAATCTTCTTTACAGTTTGTTTCCCTATATACCTTCCCATGCTGTCGTTAACAAACCGGCCCGAGTCAATCATCTGGGGATGGTAGCCAAGCTCCTTGGCTTTGAATGACAGGTAATATGGATCGACACCTATGCAATGGCCTCCTACAAGGCCCGGGTAGAACTTCAGGAAGTTCCATTTAGTACCGGCGGCCTCGAGAACTTCAAACGTATTGATGCCCATCCGGTTAAAGATAATGGAAAGCTCATTCATGAAAGCTATGTTGATGTCGCGCTGTGTATTCTCAATGATCTTTGCCGATTCGGCAACTTTTATCGAGCTTGCCCTGAATACTCCGGCCACGATAATCAGTTCGTACGTCTTCGCGATCTCTTCTGCCGATTCACTGTCGCATCCGCTGGTGACCTTTACTATCCTGGTAAGTGTATGGTTCTTGTCACCCGGGTTGATCCTCTCGGGAGAAAATCCAACCTTGAAATCCGTTACCGCCTTCAGTCCCGAAAATTTTTCAAGGACGGGTATGCAATCCTCTTCGGTACACCCGGGGTAAACGGTTGATTCATAGACAACATAATCGCCTTTTTTCAGGATTTTCCCTACGGTCTCCGAAGCCTTAAGAACGGGTGTGAGATCAGGAAGGTTATGTTTATCGGTCGGTGTGGGAACGGCAATGATATGGAACGAAGCCTGCCTGAGTATCTCAGGGTCGGCTGTATATTCAATGTCGGTACCAAGGAAGCTACCCGGTTCCAGCTCATTGCTGGGGTCGATATTCTTTTTCATCAGCTCGATCCTGTCGGGCTTGATGTCGAATCCGATAACACTGATTTTCCTGGCAAACTCGAGAGCGATGGGCAGCCCCACGTAACCTAATCCTATCAGTGAAAGCTTTGTTTCCTTTTTTATAAGCTTTTCGTAAATCTTCATTATCTGGCAGTTGTTATTTTTTCAGCATCGGGTGATAATCGCCGGTCAGCCCTTCCGGTACAGCATTCCTGATCGCGTACACGGTCTCGATGGATTTCCTGGCATCCTCCAGTCCGAATCCTCTGCCGGCCATGATTTCCCTGTATGTGGCAGTATGAAGCTCGGTGAAGCCTTCTGAGAATTCAAACTCCTCGCCATCAACAGTTATGGAACGGTATGTCCGTTTTCCTGATTTTCTTAGTTCCTCAGGGATGTCGTTCGTGTCAATGCTCAGGAACCATCTAATTCTTGCATTCCGGAGCTCGAGATATCCTGCAGCCTTATTCTTTTCTGACAGGTGCACGGTATTTCTGACAGGATCTCCAAATATCCATTCGAGCATATCGAAAAAGTGCACGCCTATATTCGTTGCCACACCTCCCGATTTCTGTACATCACCCTTCCATGATATGTTATACCAGTTGCCCCTGCTTGTAACGTATGTAAGATCTATATCGTGAATCTTGCCGGCCGGCCCTGATTTTATCTTGTTCCTGAGGTCCAGTATCTTATCATGCAGACGAAGCTGGAGAATGGTATATACTTTCCTGCCCGTTTCCCTTTCAATTTCCTGCAGGGCATCAATGTTCCATGGGTTCAGTACAATCGGCTTTTCGCAGATTGCATCGGCCTGGTGCCTGAGGGCAAACCTGATGTGCGAATCGTGGAGATAGTTGGGTGAGCAGATTGAGACATAATCTATCTTGGTGCCGTTTCTCTTCAGCTTGTCGAAATGCCTGTCGAATCTTTCAAATTCAACAAAAAAATCGCTTTCAGGGAAATAGCTGTCGAGTATGCCCACGCAATCGAATTTGTCGAGGCTTGCCAGGAGGTTGTTCCCTGTATCCTTGATTGCCCTCAGGTGTCTTACAGCAATATAACCGGCGACACCGATCAGTCCAAAATTCTTCTGAGAGCTATCCATCTGTTTGAATTTTCAGGGGGATAAAACTAATAAATAATTTTAGAAACCGACCCATTATCAAGCCTGTATCTCTCACCGCTCTCGGGGCATACGGCAGTTCCATCGGCACCAAAATGAAGCCGGTGTCCGAATTCGCTCATCCACCCTGTCTGCCTGGCAGGATTACCCACAACAAGCGCATAGGGCTTTACATCCCTGGTAACCACTGCCCCTGCTCCAATAAAGGCAAACCGTCCGATCGTATGGCCGCATATTACTGTTGAGTTTGCTCCGATGGAGGCTCCTTTTTCGACCAGTGTACCTGAGTACTGCTCTTTTCTGACCACCGCGCTCCTCGGGTTTGAAATATTCGTGAAAACCATTGACGGGCCCAGGAAGACATCATCCTCGCAGGTTACTCCTGTATAAATTGAAACATTATTCTGGACCTTTACGTTCCTGCCGAGCCTGACACCCGGGGAAATAACAACGTTTTGCCCGATATTGCAACTCTCGCCAATCTCGCATCCCTGCATGATGTGACTGAAGTGCCAGATTTTTGTTCCCCTTCCTATCGTGCAGCCTTCATCGATTACGGCACTTTCGTGTGCAAAATACTCTTTTTCCATCTTATCTTCCCTCAAAGAAATTGATAATATTCGAAGCAATATAATCGAGCTGTTCCTGGTCAAGTTCCGGGTACATAGGAAGTGAAAGAACAGTCCTGCACAGCTTCCCGGTTACAGGGAAATCACCCTCCCTGTGACCTAGATATCTGTACGCGTTCTGCAGGTGAAGCGGAAGAGGATAGTAAACCATTGCAGGTATCTTTTTCTCCTGCAGGTAGTCTATAAGGTCCTTCCTGGCTTCGGCCGGTATCCTGATTGTGTATTGATGGAAGATATGGGTCGAGAATGCTGATCTTCCTGGAACACTTATATCATGGCAACCCATGAATGCCTCATCATAAAAATCGGCAACAGCCATTCTCGCCGAGCTGAAAATATCGAGATATCTCAGCTTGACCCTCAGGATGGCAGCCTGTATGGTATCCAGCCTTGAATTCATCCCGATGTCATCGTAAAAATACCTCTCCTTCATTCCATGATTGGCGATACTTCTGAGCTTCATTGCCAGTTCATCGTCATTCGTGTACATGGCACCTCCGTCGCCGTAGCAGCCCAGGTTCTTCGAAGGGAAAAAGGATGTGGTCCCTATATGACCTATTGTTCCGGCCTTCATCTTTTTCCCGTTGCTGAACGAATATTCAGCACCCGTAGCCTGCGCGGCATCCTCGATAACATAGAGGTTATTATCCGTCGCGATCTTCACAATCTCTTCCATGTCGGCACACTGACCAAAAAGATGCACGGGCACGATAGCTTTTGTCTTATTTGTAACAGCCTTTCTTACAGCATCAGGTGAAATATTGAATGTCTCTTCGAGAGGGTCAGTCAGGACAGGCTTAAGGCCCATAAGGGCCACAACTTCGACAGTTGATATAAAGGTAAAATTGGTCGTGACGACTTCATCTCCCGGCTTAAGTCCTAGTGCCATCATAGCTATCTGAAGGGCATCGGTCCCGTTTGCACAGCTGATAACATGCCTGGCACCAAGGTAATCGCCAAGCTCAGATTCAAACAGCCTGACTTCCGGTCCCTTGATAAAGGCGGTCGAATCAATGACTGACTTTATTGCCAGGTCGATCTCCGCTGCCAGAGCTTCATACTGGGCCTTCAGATCAACCATTTCGATGGTTCTCATCAGAGAATATTTTGGAAATACGAAGATAATACAAATCAGCTGATTTACCTTATTCTTACAGCCGTGCAGTGGACTGGGAGGATAAATCCGCAGGGGATGACAGGGGAAAAATCCATAAAAGGAAACCTGATTGTACCGGTTGGTGAAAGATCCGTAACATTCATGCTTACAGCCCGTAAATCAAAAAGCTGTACGGGCTGTTGGTAATAGCCAATTTTTATTAACTTTGTATTTGGAGAAAGATCGCCTTTTGATGGACATAACACCTTTCATAAGAGAACTGCTTTTCGGGCACGATTGTGTAATTATTCCCCGGTTCGGGGGATTTATCGGAAATTATACCCCTGCCCATATTGATAAGTCCTCGGGCTTGTTTTATCCTCCGTTGAAACAGATTTCATTTAACCGAAACCTTAGTCACAACGACGGGCTGCTCATTGGCAGGGTCTCAGAATCGCTGAAGCTTAATTATGCCGATGCAAGAAATATTGTCGAGCTCTTCTCTGACGACCTGAAGGTGCGACTCTCAAAAGGAGAGAAGGTAGTCTTTCAGCATATTGGAAGCTTCCAGAACAATCACGAAGGGAATGTTCAGTTCGAACCCGACAGGGAATCAAATTTCAACCTGAATTCCTACGGTCTCGCTCCCTTCACCGTTACGCCTCTTGAAGGCTTTGATGTGAGGAAAAGAATCCTCCCATACGAAGGGAAAGGCAGGGACCGGAAGCATGAATTAAGAAAATATCTCTGGAGAGCCGCAGTCATAATTCCTTTACTTGGCGCGATGGTTGCAGTTCCCTTTACCACAAGGCTTTTCAAGTCAAAGGTTGAAACAACAAACCTTAACCCGCTCGCATCGGTGGAGTTTGAGAATAACAGGGAGGCTGTGAGGGAAAACAAAAGTGAAATCGTTTCACAACCGGGCACCGTTACAGTGAAGAAAGATTCTGAAGGTACAATGCCTTCTGAAAATGTAAGTAAGGTACCATCACCCTCAAAAGATTCTTATTGTGTTATTGCCGGCAGTTTCAGGTCACAGGCAAATGCCCAATCGCTGATGAAGAAACTTACCGGCGAAGGCTATACCCCGGAACTGATGCCAGCACCTAACGGATTCTACAGGGTGAGCGCCCTGAAGTGCACCGATGCTGAAATTGCTCTTCAGAAGAAGGACAGCATTTCAAAGAAGTACTCCGGGTCGTGGATCACAAAAATCAACTGATTGCCGGACCAGGATCCGGCTTTGCGTTTAAACCAGTCTCCTCAGGCTGGATCCGTCTGTAGTTTGCTATTTTATTGTGCTGCCGTTGCTGACATTGCCGGCCGGAGCAACAAGGACAAGCTTCCCGTCCCTGTCTTCGGCACAGAGAATCATTCCCTTCGATTCAATTCCCTTTATCTTCCTTGGTTCAAGATTGGCAACGATTGATATCTGCTTCCCGATCAGGTCCCGGGGTTCAAAAAACTCCGCTATGCCTGATACGATAGTCCTGGTGTCGAGACCGCAATCGATTTTTAGCTTCAGGAGTTTTGTAGTTTTTGGAACCTTTTCCGCTTCGAGTATTGTGGCTGACCTGATATCGAGCCTGGAGAAATCGTCGAATGTGATTGTATCTTTTCCCGGAACAACGCAGGCTGCTGCCGCTTCATTGGCCTTCTTTGCAAGCATCAGCTTCTCAATCTGAATGTCAATCTTTTCGTCCTCGATCTTTTCAAAAAGAAGCTCCGGCTTACCAATAAGGTGACCACCAGGAAGAAGATCCGTATTACCCGCATCCTTCCAGCCGAATTCGCCTACCCTGATCCACTCCCTGAGTTTTTTCATCGAGAACGGCAGGAAGGGTTCGCATATGATTGTGAGGTTCGCGGTAATCTGGAGCGATATGTTCATTATTGTTTCCACTGTCGCAGGATCCGTCTTCACAAGTTTCCATGGCTCCCTGTCGGCAAGGTACTTATTCCCCAGCCTGGCAAGGTTCATTGCCTCTTTCAGCGCCTCCCTGAAACGGAATGCATCAAGATTTGATTCAACACTTTCCTTAAGCTTGCCGACTGCTTCAAGAACTTCAAGGTCATAAGCATTGGTCGGGCCGCGACCGGGAACTTTACCCGAATAGTAGTTGTTTGTCAGTACCAGGGTCCTGTTGACGAAGTTTCCCAGGATGGCAACCAGCTCGTTATTGTTTCTCGCCTGGAAATCTTTCCATGTAAAGTCGTTGTCTTTTGTTTCGGGTGCGTTTGCGCACAGGGCATATCTCAGTACATCCTGCTTCCCGGGGAACTCTTCGAGATATTCGTGAAGCCATACGGCCCAGTTCCTCGAAGTGGAAATCTTATCATTTTCAAGATTCAGGAATTCATTGGCAGGGACGTTGTCGGGCAGGATGAATGATCCTTCCGCATTGAGCATTGCAGGAAATATTATGCAATGAAATACGATATTGTCCTTTCCGATAAAATGGATCATCCTGGTTTCGGGGTCCCTCCAGTATTTTTCCCAGTCAGGTGTAAGTTCCCTGGTAGCTGAAATATAACCTATTGGGGCATCGAACCAGACGTAAAGCACCTTCCCGTCTGCACCCTTTACAGGTACAGGTACTCCCCAGTCGAGATCGCGGCTTACTGCCCTGGGCTGAAGGCCCTGGTCGATCCACGATTTACACTGGCCATAGACATTTGCCTTCCATTCCCTGTGGTCCTCGAGGATCCATTTCTTCAGCCAGGGTTCATATTTATCGAGAGGCAGGTACCAGTGCAGAGTCTCCCTGAGCACGGGCTTGTTGCCGCTTACCGTTGACCTTGGATTAATAAGATCGTTAGGGCTAAGCGATGTCCCGCATTTTTCGCACTGGTCCCCGTAAGCGTTTTCATTTCCGCAATGCGGGCAGGTTCCCATTATATACCTGTCGGCAAGGAAACATTTTGCTTCCTCATCATAATACTGGTTTGATGTCTTTTCAAGAAATTCTCCCTTGTTGTAGAGCTTCAGGAAAAAATCGGATGCAGTCTGGTAATGTATCTTATTAGATGTCCTTGAATAGATATCGAATGAAATGCCGAAGTCTTCAAAAGCTTTTTTGTTAAGCTCATGGTAACGGTCCACGACCTGCTGCGGGGTTATGCCTTCCTTCCGTGCTTTAAGGGTTATCGGCACGCCATGTTCGTCCGACCCGCAGACCCAGATCACATCCTCACCTTTCATCCTCAGGAACCTGGCATAAATGTCCGATGGAACATAAACCCCTGCAAGGTGTCCTATATGGATGGGGCCGTTTGCGTAAGGCAGTGCCGAGGTGATAAGATGTCTTTTAAATTTCTTCATGATATTGATAATGAACAGATCGCAATTTAAACAGCACAAATATAATAAAATTCACAGGTGAAGAATTCCGGTTCCCCGATATTAGACTGTTGGAAATGGGATTGAATAGGATTAAATTTATGCCGGCTACTGACGCGGACCAGGGAATGAAAATAATACCACCCTATCTTAAAAACGGAGATGAGGTTGCGATAATCTCACCCTCATTTGCTATCGATGACTCAAAGATCCCAGGGGCGGTTGCTTTCCTTGAAGGTTGGGGATTACGGGTTCATATTCAGCCAAACGTGCTGAAAAGAAACGGCCCCTTCGCCGGAACTGATGCGGAAAGGCTTTCGGACCTTCAGAAAGTCACTGACAATAAAAGAATAAAGGCTGTTTTCTGTTCAAGGGGAGGCTACGGACTTTCCCGCATAATTACGGCGGCCGATTTTAAATCATTGAAAAGTAACCCGAAGTGGTATGTCGGGTTCAGCGATATCACCGTGCTCCACCTGTGGCTGAGCGGGAATTGCGGACTTGTTTCGATACACGGAGAGATGCCGCTTAATTACACAAACGACAATAAGAGCAGTGAGACGTTTACAACATTGCACGATGCCCTTTTCGGCAGTTATTCAGGATGCTCGTGGACAGGCTTTTCTGAAAGGACCGCTGACGCTGAAGGGGAAGTGACCGGTGGTAACCTCTCTCTCCTGTACAGTACCCTCGGAACAAAAATCCAGCCTTCAACAAAGGGTAAGATTCTTTTCCTCGAAGATGTGGGTGAGTACTATTATCATATCGACAGGATGATCACCTCGCTGAAAATGGCTGGGCTGATGGATGGCCTTTCAGCATTGCTGGTAGGTGGTTTCAGGGACATACAGGATGGCAAGGTGCCATGGGGGAAAAGTATTGAATCGACAATTTCCGAATTGGTTTCTGATTATTCATACCCTGTTTTTTATGGTTTCCCTGCAGGGCATATTCCCGATAACAGGGCGCTGTACATCGGAAGGAAGGCAAAAATTTCAGGAGGTGACGGCCATCCGTCAACCATCCGTTTCGTATGATTCCGGGGAATAATATTCTTTTTCAGAACGCTGAAAGAAGCAGGTCAAGATCCTTGGATAGTATGCCGAATTTCTGACCCAGAGTTTCGTTTGTAAGAATACCGTTATAAACATAGGCCCCGTTTCTCAGCCCGGTATCATTTTTAAGGAACTGGGTCACACTTCCGGCATCGGCAATGCTTTGCAGGAGGGGGGTGAATATGTTGCTTAGTGAAATGGACGCGGTCCGGGCGACCCTCGAAGGAAGGTTCCATGCTGAAAAATGAATCACCCCGTGTTTTTCATAAACCGGATCCTTAAGCGCCCTGCATTCGGTCGTTTCTATGCAACCACCGCGGTCGATGCTCAGGTCGATGATAACGGAACCTCTCTTCATCATCCTTATCATATCTTCAGTAATATAATACCAGGGCTTCAGGTCCTCCAGCTCAATGGCGCCTATCAGTACATCAGCCGATTTAAGCGCTTTTTTCAGCACCTGGGGATGAAATACCGATGTCATCAGCCTTTGTCCCACAAGACTCTGGAATTTCCTTAGTCTCTGGAGCGAGCTGTCAAAAACCATCACCTCCGATCCGAGGCCGATGGATGCACGGGCAGCATATTCGCCGGCCGTGTTTGCTCCAAGGATAACCACCTGTGTAGGTGTAACCCCGGTTATTCCTCCGAGCATTACTCCTTTACCTCCATGATGATTACTGAGGTAATCGGATGCAATGAGAACCGATGTGACACCACAAATCTCGCTCATAGATTCCACGACAGGCATCACGCCATTGGCATCTTTTATCTTCTCAAAAGCTATGGCCGTAACTTTTTTTCTGATCAGCTTGGCGAGAGTCTCTTCGCTGAGCTTAAGGACATTGAGATAGGACATTACGGTCTGGTTTCCCCTGAGGTAATCTGTTTCATGCTCAATGAAGGGAGCGACCTTCACAACAACATCAGTACTGAATACCCTTGCAGGTGAGTCGGTTACCAGGGCACCGTTCTCGCTGTAGTCTTTATCGCTGTAATTGGCCCCGAGCCCGGCACCTTTCTGAACGATGACCTCGTTGCCGTTTTCCACCAGGAGGTTAACCGATTCGGGTGTTATTGCAACCCTTTTTTCATCATCGCTGTTGTCGCTGGGAATCCCTATCGAGATTTTGCGATACTTAATGGTTGTCTCCAGGTGTTCCTCCTTCGGCATGAAGGCAGTATTTCCGAAGGTCTTCCTGGTTTTGCTTCCCTGGTCTTCCATCCTCGGTCGGGTTTGGTTGAATCAAAGGTAAAAAAAACAGCAGATTGCAGCAAGATTCGTATTATTATTCGGTTTCCAGGATACGTTCCTCATTCCCGCCTACAGTAATTCTTACCCTGATCGTTTCAGGTGGAAGGTACTGTTCTATCAGCTCGGGCCATTCCATGAAGCAGTAGTAACCGCTGTCGAAATACTCTTCGATTCCGAGGTCAAAAACTTCGGCTGGATTTTTTATCCTGTAGAAATCAATATGATAGATCGGCTCACCCCGTGAAGTCCTGTATTCATTTACAAGAGTAAAGGTGGGACTGGTAACAACATCAGTTGCCGACAGGGACTGGCAAATTGACTTTATGACAGTTGTTTTCCCGGCCCCCATCCTGCCATAAAAGGCAAATATCCTCGAATTGCCGGCCTCTTTCAGGAATCTTTCAGCGGCCCGCCTTATGTGGCTCTTATCTTTAATCACAATACGCATGGCTCAACTATTTTCCGGCAGGATCGAGCGTAACAACAGGGAGAATCATCTCCTGCATCGAAATTCCTCCATGCTGAAATGTGTCCCTGTAATATGAAGCAAAGTGGTTGTAATTATTCTGATAAACCAGGTAGTCCTTATTCAGTGCAAAAATATACCTCGAGCTGATATTGCTCTTTGGCAGCCAGGCCTTTTCGGGGTTTCTTATTTCAAATACCTTCGATGGATCGTAATCGAGGTTCCTGCCCATCTTGTATCGCAGATTGGCGGAAGTGCTCCGGTCGCCGATCACTTTAACCGGGTTGCGCACCATAACTGTTCCGTGATCTGTGCTGAATATTATCCTGACGTTGCGTGAAACAAGAAGATTCAGCAGCTCGAACAGCGATGAGTTTAAAAACCACGACCGTGTGAGGCTCCTGTATGCCTTCTCGTCAACTGCAAGGTCCCTTATCAGGCTGACTTCGGTCCTTGCATGGGAGAGCATATCCACAAAATTGTAAACAATAACGTTGAGGTCATTGCTGAGGAGTGAGTTAAGCTTTTCATTTAGCTTTTTCCCCTCCTGTCCGCTACTGATCTTGCTGTACGACCATTTTATATTGAGACCAGCCCTTGCAATATGTCGTTTCAGCAGTTCCTCCTCGAAATTGTTTTTACCCTCTTCATCGTCTTCAGGGACCCATAGTTCAGGGCTCGTTTCCGTGATCGACAGCGGCATCAGTCCGGCGAAGATAGCGTTCCTGCTGAATTGTGTTGCGGTGGGAAGAATGCTGAAGTACAAATCGTCATCCGAGATCCGGTACATCCCCGTGAGTTCGGCAGCAATGGTTTTCCACTGGTCGTATCTCATGTTATCGATGAGGACAAAAAAGAGCGGCCTGGATTTCTCGAGTTTCGGAAAAACTTTCTCTTTCAGAAGGTTGGGAGAAATCAATGGCCGTGATTTTCCGGCCTTATCGAGCCAGGAAAGGTAGTTTGATGAAACAAACTTTGAAAATGCCATGCCGGCCTCATTTTCCTGCATCCTGAGGATCTCATTCATCCCCGTATCGGCCGACTTTTCGAGCTCCGACTCCCAGTAAACTATCTTCCGGTATATCTCGGTCCAGTCAGATGGTGAAGATGCTGAAACTATCATTGAGGAGATCCTGCTGAACTCCTGCCTGTAGTTGACAGTTGTTTTTGCCGTAACCAGCCTTTTCTGGTCGAGATTCTTTTTTATAGCGAGTAGGATCTGGTTGGGTTTAACGGGTTTTATCAGGTAATCAGCTATTTCTGAGCCGATTGCAGCTTCCATGATCTCCTCCTCCTCGCTCTTTGTTATCATCACAACAGGTATCTCCGGCCGGATCTCCTTAATGAGGCGGAGGGTCTCAATACCGCTAAGTCCGGTCATATGCTCATCGAGGAAGATAAGGTCATAAATATTCTGTTTCACGAGATCTATAGTATCGTTCCCGTTGGAACAGGTATCAATATCATATCCCTTTTCGCGGAGAAAAAAAAGATGAGGCTTGAGAACTTCAATCTCATCATCAGTCCATAATATCCTGGTTTTCCTCATCCTGCAAATATAACTGAGATCACGGTTACTTGTTACCCTCTTCCTTAAGGTACTTTTCCTTGAAGAACAGCAGGTAGCGCTCAGGCTTCTTATCCTTCATGAACGCGTCCATGTTGGTTTTTCCTATTATGAAATCGAGAATTCTGGAGTCGGAGGGGTTCCTTATGATTTCCGGTTTGAATGTTTTGTAGTAATCCATTGCATCCTCCGGCTTCTGGAATCCTGATACCGCAATAATGATGAATTTGTCATCCACAAGCGAGCCGGAAGTACGGAGGTTCTTATTTGTATAGTTATCGATATTGTAACTGATAACATCGAATGTTGCCTGGTTAATATTGAAAGCCGGATTCTCGATTATCACCACGAAGGTATGTACTGCTGCCGGCTCCTGGATATATATTTCACTGGCGACCTGTTTATCCTCCTCGACCTTCAGCTCGGGAACCTTATTATTGATGAATGCTACTATATCCTTTGCCCTTGTGGCCTCCTGCGAGGAAGGATAGGCTTTAATAAGCTTGTTGAGCGACTCCTTGAAAGCTCTTTCATCTGCAATTTTTGCAGTGCAGTAGCTCTGGAGAAGCATGAATTTCGGCACCAGCTCATCCTTGGGATATCTTGAGAGTGCCTGCTCGCAGAGTGCAATTGTTCCTTTGAAATCTTCTTTCCTGTACAATTCATACGCCGATTGGTACAGGCGGCCCGATTCATGCCTGAGTTCCAGTACTTTGGTGAAGTAGGAGGGGTCGGTGATTATTTTGGTGAACTCGTTGTCGGGGTACTTCTCAACAAGCTTCTGCCTATAAATCTCCGATTCAGCTCTCTTCTCATCAGAATAGATTTTGTAGATACTGTACAGCGCTTCAGGTTCATAAATTCCTCCGGGGAACCTTTTTATTAGCTTTTCAAATGACTCGACAGCTTTAAAATTATCGTTGAACTTCTCGGAATAGACCTTACCCGATTCGAGGTATGCACTTGCAATCCTGTCGTTTGAAACACCCAGCAGGGAATCGGTGAGCGGGAGATTCTTCAGGTAAAATTCAGGTTTCTTATTATCCATGATTGTTTTTGCCGAATCTACCTTTACCTGCCCGTTCTCATCCTGTCCCCCTCCCTGCTGGATTGAAGCTATCCTCGATTTATTTAGCCTTCTCCAGTTGTCCTCAAGCCTCCTGTCACCCCAGCGTCTTCTGAATTCCGTTCTTCCGAATGTGAGGGCCGTCTGGTTATAGAAATACCATTTTCCTTCCGCGTCAATGTTATTCTGATTCCTTCTTTCATTCTCATAATACTGCCCCAGGTTGTACCTGTCGCCGGCTGCTTCGCCGGGTTTCCTGTTCTTCTCATCCTCCTTGAGCTTATCAATGATCTTGTTTACAAGAGCAGTTCTTTCCTGTTCACTCATCCTGGCTATTTTCTGGAGGCTGTCTTCCCTCTCAATAATATTGAGCTGGCTGACAAGCGAATTCAGGTTCTGCGATTTTCCTTTTATCTGGGCATAATCGGTGTATTTTGAATCTATGAATATGAGAGCGCTGTCGTAATAAAGGCCGGAATTCACATATGCCGGTTTATTATAATAAAAATCTGCCAGCGCGAGGTATGCCTTTGCTTTCTGGTTCCGGTTAAGGTTACTGGAATTAGCCGATCTCTTGTAGTATTCGATAGCCTCATTTATGTTACCCTCTTTCATGTTAAGATTTCCGAGAGCAAAATAGATCTGGTCCCTGAAATCTTTATTCTTTGAGTTTCCCAGCATCTTCTCGAGCTCTTTTCTTATTGTATTCGGATTACCTGAATTTACATCGAACACCCCTGCCAGGTTTATCCTTGCATTGAACTCGTACTCATAGGGAGGATTCATCTTTGCAACCTTGCTGTAAAGCTCAGTGGCTCTTCCTGCATCGCCCGATTTTTCACAAAGCTGTGCAAGGATGTAGGTCATCCTGTAGTTTTCCCTCTTTTTCCTGATATAGGTAAGTGCCTTTGAAAGAGGATCTATCGCATCTGAATATTTCTTCTGTTTAATCAGCCGGTCGGCAATAGTCAGGTAAAAATCCTTCCTGAGCTCCCTGTCGAAGCTCCTGGATGCTGAATCAAGCTCTTTCAGAATTCTTGCTGATTCGTTATAGTTGCCGGTCTCGTTGTACACTCTTGCGAGCCAGATAGTTGTTTCTGTTTTCAGCTTATCATCAACTGATAGGCCGAGGGTAAAGCTTAAAGTCGACTTTGAAAGCTCGAAGTCGCGTTTAAATAATCTTGCCTTTCCCATCAGCAGGTAGGAATCATCAACCCATTCGTTATATTCCTTCCTGTTCATGAATTCCTCTTCCTGGGGAGTAGGCATGGCATTCCCCTTCTGTTCCGGCTTTACAGTGATCGACTTAAGGGAGATCACTTTTGAGGCTTTCTGAATGGCTCTTTCCATGTCAGAAGCACAGATCGACTGTGTAGCGGGGTCGCTGTATTCGAAAACCTTCAGCACGCCGCTGAAGTCATCGATATAGTTTTTGTCGATCTTATCCACTCCTGCCTTGAAACTTTCAAGGCCATTGAAATAAATATTGTATCGTGAGGTGAGGCCCTGGAAGAATCTCGAGGTCCTTGTGTTCTTTTCAACTGAGCATCCGGCCAGGATTATGATAATCGTAGCCAGCAGAAGATTCTTATATGATTTTCTGTGCTGAATCAAAACGGGTATTTATACTATAAACTTCCGGGGAAGCTTTTATAGTATGGCAAAGTTAAACAAAAAAGATACTGTTTTAATAAACAAGTATTTTGATAAAAATGGTGAGCACCGATTGATCCTCAACTTCATATTACTTACATTTTTTACCAATCCAACTTACAATGTTCATTTGGCTTCGCAAAGATCTCCGCCAAATGGCGGACCGCATCTTTTGCTTGCCTAATTTCTTAATGTTCATTTCTTTTGCCCCTCCAAAAGAAATGAACCAAAGAAAAAGAGGCCGGAAAAGACAACTGCCTCTGTTTTTCGCCATTTGCGCTTGGCCATTTCCCGCTCCAAAAAACAGTGTGCAGTTCGCGCCTTTTCCGGTTTCTCCATCGCTCAGTAAGAATTTTAATCCTTTGTTAATATAAACCGAATAAGTAATGGCTAAGACTATTCTAAAAACATCATAGGAGTGAGGGCAAACCCGAAAACGGTGCGAACCGGGGCCTGGAGCGGCGTGATGGCATAAAGCGATAGAAGAAGAAGCGAAAGACCACGGTTGTCGTTTTTCGGCGCCCTTTCTTTGGTTCTTTCTTTGGACGAACAAAGAAAGAACAGATAAAAACTTTGTTTCAAGACAAAGAACCAAGGAAAATAGTGACTAGTTCTTCGAAGTCAAAATAATAACCCTTTAACGGGATTAATAAAATGGTCGAAAAAATCAGAATAATTTAAACCTTAAAATAAAGACAGCCACCTGTCAGTCTACCGCTACTACCTGCTTTATTTCAGGAACTTCCTTAAGAAGGGCCTGTTCGACGCCTGCCTTAAGTGTCTGTATGCTGAAAGGACATCCGTGGCATGCACCCTGCAGTTTAACCCTCACGATGTTATCTTCTGTTATTTCGACCAGGCTTATATCTCCCCCGTCGGACTGCAGGTAAGGCCTCACGCGCTCAAGTGCATTTACAACCCGGTCCCTGATAGTTACTTTCTCAGCCATATATATTTGTTTAATTGATCTTTAATCTTTCTGTCGGTTTCCCGGTAACATTCCTGATATGCACTTTTTCGGCGACCTCGTCGGCCAGATCCATGAATGCCCGGCCTGCAGCATTGCCGTCAAGTGCAACAGGATGCCCCGCGTCGCCACCTTCGCAGATGCTCTGCACCACCGGGATCTGTCCCAGCAAAGGCACGTCCATCTTCCCGGAGAGTGCCTTACAGCCCTCCTTCCCGAAAATATAATACCTGTTTCCAGGGAGCTCGGCCGGCGTGAACCACGACATGTTCTCAACAAGTCCCAGGACAGGAACATTAATTTTTTCACTCCTGAACATCGAAATTCCCTTGACCGCGTCGGCAAGTGCTACCTCCTGGGGTGTACTGACAACTATTGCACCTGTCACAGGAACTTCCTGTACAAGTGTCAGGTGGATATCGCTTGTTCCCGGCGGCAGGTCGACAAGGAGAAAATCAAGCTCGCCCCATTCACCACGGGTAATAAGCTGCTTCAGGAAGTTGGAGGCCATGGGCCCTCGCCAGACAATTGCCTCGGCAGGATCGACGAAAAACCCGATCGAAAGCACCCTGACACCGTATTTGATCAGGGGCACCAAAATATCATTTTCACCTTCCCTTCTAACATCGGGACGATAATCGCCTTCACCAAACATCATAGGAACAGAGGGGCCATAGATATCTGCATCGAGTAATCCCACAGTGTACCCCTTGGCTGCCAGTGCAACTGAAAGATTAACAGCAACAGTTGACTTGCCTACCCCGCCTTTCCCTGATGAAACAGCTATTATATTGGTGACGCCCGGAAGAACTTCCCTTGCCGGCTCCTGTTTCTTTCCGACATTAACCTTCGGTTCGACCCTGATGTCGTTTACAACCGTATCGGCACCAAACTCATCCTTCACCAACCTGACAATGGATGACTTCAGGGAACCGATGAACGGATCATTTGATTTTTCAGGTGTGAGTACCAGCGATATCCCGGAGCTGCCCACGGTAATCCTTTCCACCATCCCGAGGGAAACAATATCCTTTTTCTTTTCCGGATGGATCACTTTCCTGAGCACATCGGTCACCTGTTTTTCAGAAAGCATCTTATATTATTTTTATTTAAATTAAATTTAAACAACCTGCAAGTTTAACTATTTTCCGGAAAATAAAAAAATTCTGATGACAGGGAACAGGGCACAGGCCGGGCTGGTTGGAATTATAGGCGGAGTTGCCGGCAGGGGTTCCCCCGCGGCCGGTATGCATTCAGAGCTCCTTCAGCGGATCCCAGAATAATTTTTCAAAGTCAACGACCTTATCATTCTGCACTTTCACCCCTTCATTCTCGAGGAGCTGCTGCATCGTTTCCGGTCCGCCGAAATGATGTTTCCCGGTGAGGAGGCCCCTGTGGTTGACAACCCTGTGTGCGGGGACAAAACAGCCCTGGGAATGACACGAGTTCATTGCCCAGCCGACCATCCTTGCCGATTGCCCCGACCCCAGGAACCTTGCGATTGCTGCATAGGATGTAACCCTTCCCCTGGGAATGAGTCTTGCAACGTCATATACTCTTTCGAAGAAGCCTTCGTTAAATTTATTCCTTGGTGTACGCATCTCTGATTACCTTGTCTTTTTCAAGCCGGAAAGCAATGTACTTGATTTTTATACCATCTTTCAGAAAAAGAGATTCATAATGGGTCCTGATAGCAAGAATTTCATTAAAGCTACCGCTTCCATAAAGGTCGTCGGTATCGGCAATAACCTCCATCTGGTTCAGGTGAACCAGGTCCCTGGTATATTTATACAAGACTGAATTGTCGGTCTTCAGGTGCACGATCCCCTTGTCGCGGAGGATCTTGCGGTAGGAGTTCAGGAAATGAGGGCTCGTGAGCCTTCTTCCTGCATCGGCTGGCTTCGGGAACGGATCGGGAAATGTTATCCAGATCTCGTCTGCCTCGTCATCGGTGAAGAATGAACTGATAAATTCTATCCGGGTCCTTACAAAGAAGACATTAATTATTTTTTCTTCGTATGCCGTTTTTGCCCCGCGCCAGATACGGGCGCCCTTTATGTCGACCCCCAGGTGGTTCTTATCCGGATATTTTAAAGCCAGGCCAACTGTATATTCGCCTTTTCCGCATCCAAGTTCAAGAACAAGCGGATGATCATTTCTGAAGATTTCCTTTTTCCAATTACCCCTGAGAGGGTGATGGTCTTTCTTGACGGCAGATGTATCAGGTTCAATCACATTGCCGAAGGTTCTCATTTCAGCCCATTTTGAAAGCTTGTTCTTTCCCACCGGCGGAGATTATTTCCTGGCTTTTTCGATCCTTATACCCAGGTCGTAGATACCTCTGAGATCTTCTGTTCTCATCCCGTGACGGATGATAAATTTATATCTTCCTTTTTCGGGGAAGTACACCCCTGTTCTGAAAGGCAGGTTCAGCTCCCTTACATCACCGAAGCCCCTTCCGAATGGCTTGCCTTTTTCATCTGCCAGCATATATTGCAGTGTATCTGTAATTCTCTTGCCGGATGGAGACACGGTATTCACGAAAAGCCAGATGTTCCTGAACTGGTAGGCCGACCCGGTTCTGATTGTAAAGAAAATATTGTCGATGGTGGCCGTATCTGAAATCTCGGGACTGAATTCGGCTATGTCGTCGATCTTCCAGGTTTCTGAATGAAGGGGGTAAGTGTCAGTAAATATTACATCTTTCCTGCATCCCCAGGTGAGAAGCATAGTCAGGAAAATGCCTGCAACAGTGATTTTACCTGTTCCGCTTGTCATGAAAGCGTTTGTTTTTCCTCCGGTGGGAATGGGGTTGGTGATTTTTTTGCTGTGATTTTGTGTCAAAACGGGTGAGGCTGTTGTTTTTAAGGAGGTCTTCCGAAACTGCAGCCACCTCGGGTGATTCTTCGTTCAGCAGCAGTCTTTCGGGCTTAATCCCTTTCCTGTTAAGATCAATTATTTCCTTGACTCTTGTTACAGGTACAGCCGTAATGTTCACTGCTGAGTCCCTTTCGCCTGAATACCAGTAAATGCCTTTATGCACTTCCATTTTGAGAAACCAGACAGTTTGATCCGACAGCTCAAGCGGAACTTCCCTTGGAGGGAAATATCTCTGGGCATCAACATAACAGTCAAATTCATAGCTCAGGCAGCATTTCAGCTTGCTGCACTGGCCTGCAAGCTTCTGGGGGTTAAGTGAAAGCTCCTGGTATTTTGCGTGAGTGGTTGTAACGGAGTTAAAGCTGGTGATGCAGGTTGAACAGCACAGTTCCCTGCCGCATGAACCAATCCCTCCGATCCGTCCTGCTTCCTGTCGTGCGCCGATCTGGCGCATCTCGATCCTTACCCTGAATTCATCGGCAAGGACTTTTATTAATTGCCTGAAGTCGACTCTTTCATCGGCTATATAGTAGAATATGGCTTTTGTCTTGTCACCCTGGTACTCCACGTCGCCAATTTTCATGTTCAGCTTAAGCTCTTCGGCTATTTTTCTTGAACGGAGCATTGTAGGGATCTCGAGTTTTTTTGCCTCTTCCCATTTCTGAAGATCCACGGCCTTGGCTTTCCTGTAAACCTTCTTCATATCGTCGGATGAAGGTATAGCCTTAAGCTTTTTCATCTGTTCCAAAACGAGACGGCCTACCATTGATACCCTGCCAATGTCATGCCCCGGGGAAGCTTCTACTGCAACAACCTCTCCGACTTCAAGCCTGAGATCGTTTACATTCCTGTAGAAACCTTTCCTTGTATTCTTGAACCTGATTTCTACAATCTCATTGGTGTTTACCTCTTCAGGAAGATCCTTGAGCCAGTTCCATGAGTCGAGCTTGTTATTGCCGCTCCTGTATAATATTTCGGGCAGCTTAGGATCCTCGCCCGCCTGATTTATGATATCTTCGTTTTCTGTCATATAGCAAAGGCATTTACATGCCGACGGGCAAAATTAGTGAAATAATGCGATTATTTCAATATCGTGTGTAACTATCAGCGGATCAGTCTTGTAATCTTGAGGCCAAGATCCAGGAAGATCACCTTGGCATATCCGTTTGCCTCGATGTGAGAGTATGCGAGTGAAAATTCTTCTGTCAGGGCGTAGATATTTTCCCTGGTGATAAAAGGGTGAAACTTTGCAGAGAACTCAGCTTCCTCGCCAGCGAGAAAAACCAGCCTGTTCTGCAACTGTTCGAGAGTCAGCATAAGGTTTTCGCGGAGCAGCCTCAATGAATAGGCCAGGAAGTTTTTCTGCCCTTCCCTGCCTAACGAGGCCATTTCTTCCGACCACCCGATTACAGAAATGACATCTCTCTTCCAGGCGAAACGCATTATGAGCTTGAAATTTTCAAGGTTCTGCTTCGACGATTCGTCATTTTCGGTAAGTTCGGCAGCCCGAAGTATATTGCCGTTTGCAACCCTGGCGATGTCGGTTGCCTTAATTTCAGTTAAGCCGTATTTGCTCCTGAGGTAGCTTTTGATTTCATCGTTGGCAAAGGAAGGAATTTTTACAAGCTGGCACCTTGAAACTATTGTCGGAAGAAGCTTGTCAGGCTCTTCGCTGACCAGGATGAAAAGGGTCTTTTCAGGAGGTTCTTCTATCATCTTAAGCACCTTGTTGGCTGCAGCCTGGTGCATTCTTTCAGGAAGCCAGATGATCATGATCTTATAATCCGATTCAAATGTCTTGAGGCTCAGCTTCCTGATAATCTCTGAGGCCTCGGAGGCAAAAATCATCCCCTGGGCGTTTCCTACTTCAATGGTGTCAAGCCAGTTATTCAGTGTGAAGAACGGCGACTTCCTGACGAACTCCCTCCATTCCTCGATATAGTTATCGCTCACGGCCTCCTCGCTTGATTTTTTCTTAATCACCGGAAAAACAAAATGTAGGTCGGGGTGAACCAGCTTTTCATATTTCACGCACGATTTGCAGGTGCCGCACGAGTCCCCGGGCTCTTTGTTCTCACAGCTTACATATTGCGCATATGCGAGGGCAAGAGCGAGGCTGCCGCATCCCTCCGGACCGGTAAAAAGCTGGGCATGACTTACCCTTTCCTCCTTTACCGATCGGAGGAGTCTGGCAATAGTATCTGTCTGGCCGGGAATCTGCGCAAAGTTCATTTACAGGGCTGCAAGTGCGGAGTCATAATCTGGTTCCTGGGTAATTTCAGGCACCTGCTGCGTGTACTTTACAACCCCTTTTTCGTCAACAATGACAATGCATCTTGAGTAAAGTCCGGCTAGAGGGCCGTCGACTATTTCAAGACCGTATAGGCTCCCGAATTTATCATCCCTGAAACCGCTAAGGGTCACCACATTGTTAATGCCTTCAGTTGAGCAGAAGCGACCATGGGCGAAGGGCAGATCCTTTGATATTGCAAGTACGATCGTATCCTGTTTTCCTGCCGCAAGCTGGTTGAACTTCCTTACCGAGGTTGCACAAACGGATGTATCAAGGCTCGGGAAAATATTAAGGATCACTTTTTTACCCTTCAGTTCTGAAAGCGACATGCTGCCCAGGTCGGATTTAACCAGGGTAAAATCCGGTGCTTTCCTGCCTTTTTCAGGAAGCTTTCCTGCTGTATTGACGGCATTGCCTTTTAATGTAATTTTTGCCATAATCAGTTTTTACAAAATTAGTACTCTTTTGGCAGAGGAACAGGGAAAACAGTGAGTTTGTTTAATCAGTGGTCAATATTGCCTGATCAGGCAATCAAGATCGCTTCACCCCCGGCCCCTCTCGATAATGCGCCTCACCCCCAACCCCTCTCCCTCGGGAGAGGGGTGTAAGAAACATATTTTTAATTTATTCACCATTATTACTCACCTTCTCCCGCCAGGAGAAGGGGCCGGGGGATGAGGTGAAACTGCAGGTCGGATGATAATGGATACATGGCCGAAGAAAATTTTGCAGCCATAACTTCCCGGATGTTTTTATTTCCGAAAATTCAGTAGGTTTGTAAGTTGAACGGAATAATCAATTCAAATCGAGATAAAAATGAAAATGATCAATGACTTCAATTTCAAGGGTAAGAAAGTTATCGTAAGAGTCGATTTTAATGTTCCCCTTGATAAGAAAACCTTTGTTGTTACAGACGACACCAGGATCAGGGGTGCCCTGCCCACGATCAGGAAAATCACAGGCGAAGGCGGCTGCTGCATACTGATGTCGCATCTTGGCCGCCCTGAGGGCCGCCAGGATAAATACTCACTGAAACCGGTCCTCCCGGTTCTTGAAAAACATCTTGGAACAAAGGTTCTCTTCGCCGATGATTGTCTTGGCGAATCAGCAGTGAAGATGTCAGCAGAATTGAAACCGGGTGAGGTTCTTCTCCTTGAGAACGTGAGATTTTATCCCGAGGAGGAAGGTAAGCCTGTTCTTCCTGAAACAGCAACTGATGAGGAGAAGAAGGCTGCAAAGGCAGAACTGAAGGTGAAGCAGAAAGAGCTTGCCAGGAAGCTGGCCTCCTATGCTGAAATATATGTTAACGACGCTTTTGGTACCGCCCACAGGGCACATGGTACAACTGCAGTTATTGCTGATTACTTCCCGGAAGACAGGAGGATGTTCGGTTTCCTTATCAACAGCGAGCTGGAAGCTATGGACAGGGTTCTTAACAAAGCTCAGAAGCCTTTCACCGCCATAATGGGCGGGGCAAAGGTTTCAGATAAAATTCTCCTGATCGAGAATCTCCTGAAGAGGGTCGATAACCTGATCATCGGTGGTGGAATGACATATACATTTATCAAGGCCCAGGGAGGACATATCGGAAAATCGCTGTGCGAGGAAGACAAGCTGGACCTGGCACTAAGCCTTATCCAGAAAGCAAAGGAAAAAGGTGTCAACCTGATCCTTCCGGTCGACAGTGTTAACGGTGATAAATTTGATAACGATGCAAATACAGTAATTACTCCGGTCGACGAGGTCGGTGAAGGCTGGATGGGTCTCGACATTGCAGAAAAATCGATCGCAAGATTCTCGGAAGTTATTGAAAACTCAAGGACTATTCTCTGGAACGGCCCGATGGGAGTTTTCGAGATGGAGAAATTCTCCAAAGGAACAGTCGCGGTAGCTAAATCAATCGCTGCGTCTACAGCAAAGGGAGCTTTCAGTCTTATCGGCGGAGGTGATTCGGTTGCTGCAATCAATAAATACAACCTGGCCGACAAAGTAAGCTATGTCTCAACTGGCGGCGGGGCAATGCTGGAATACATGGAAGGGAAGAAGCTTCCGGGCATAACTGCAATAAGGGGAGAATAGCATTTTATAACAAGTCCCGTATCAGGGATTTCATGATTGCTTCGCATTGTTCGCAATGACTACTTGAAACCCCAGTCACTGAGAGGCACGAAGTGACGAAGCAGGCGTACTTAACCTGCAGTAATTGTCATTGCGAGCGAAGCGAAGCAATCTGTTTTTCATTTACCTTTGTCTGATAATGAACCGTACCATATTCATATTATTCATTTTTATCGCGGCGCTGGTCCATGCATGCGGCAAAAAGGAACAGTCCAATTCCGGTACCGTTACCATTAATAATGACCTTACCCAGCCAAACCCTAACGGTCCCTATTACGGGATGGGCCTCAACATAGTAACCGGAAAGACGGTTACCTTTGCCAACACCCCTTACGATGTTCTGACGGTCGACGCTTCGGTAACCAACGGGGTTGTGGATAAATTATATCTTATGACCAACAGCATGGACAATTCCTTTGCCATGTATGGTGAATACCCCGATAAGGCATCAGCGCTCAGTGCATTTAATTCCCTCAGGGCTTTTAATGAACCTGCCTGGGTGGGGATTGCAGATTCCATAGCAGCGAACCAGATCTGGTTATTCAGGACCACAGGGAGTAACTATGCTAAGATCCTGATAATAAGCACTACGTCCTCTGCCGGTGATGTTAAGCCGCATGCCGCGTGTACTCTTACATGGGTGTACCAGCCCGATGGAACAAAACTCTTTCCCTGAAAATGATAAACAACCTCGCCGGGTCGGTTTTCAGCATCAGCAATGAGAAGGAGTTCGGGGAAACAGCCCTTGAAATATTCAGGCTGCAGGCAGAGTCGAATCCCGTGTACCGTGAATATATTTCACATCTGGGAACCAGTGCCGGTTCTGTCTCATCGGTCAAACAGATTCCGTACCTCCCGGTTGAGCTTTTCAAATCGCATAAGGTAATTACAGGCAATACCGGAGTTCAGAAGGTATTTGAAAGCAGCGGGACCACAGGCATCGATACAAGCAGGCACCATGTGACCGACCTGGCGGTTTACGAAGAAAGCTTCATCAGGTGTTTCAGGTACTTTTTCGGCAACCCCGAGGAGTATTTTTTTGCGGGCCTCCTCCCTTCGTATCTCGAAAGAGAAAATTCTTCCCTGGTTTACATGGTTAACAAGCTCATAAGTATCAGCGCCGATAAGAGGAGCAGCTTCTTCATTGATAATTCCAGGTTATTGCCGGACCTGCTGCCGGAAGTCAGATCTTCAGGAAGAAAAGCCATGCTGATAGGTGTGACATTTGCACTACTCGATATGGCTGAAAAATATGCCCCGGATCTATCCGGAACAGCTGTTGTTGAAACAGGCGGCATGAAAGGCAGGAGGAAGGAAATGACACGCGGGGAGCTTCACGCGATACTCAGGGAAAGGTTCAATGTCGACAGGGTTTGTTCCGAATATGGGATGACAGAACTTCTGAGCCAGGCCTGGTCAAAAGGAGAGGGTATATTCCACTGTCCGCCATGGATGAAAATAAGGCTGAGGGAAATCAACGATCCGCTTTCTGTCTTCGATGATCAGGGTGTTGCAGGAGGCATTAATATTATTGACCTGGCCAATTTCAATTCCTGTTCATTCATTGCCACAGGCGATCTTGGGAAATTATCCCCCGGGGGTGGATTTGAGGTGCTGGGCCGTTTCGGCAACAGCGACCTCAGGGGCTGTAACCTTTTGGTTCCGTAAGTATCCTGGTCAGCTTATCCCCAGCTTTGTCCTGATCTCGGGAGGAATACCGTTCTTGTTTACCATTATATATATGGTCTTGGCACGGACATACTGTTCCGACATGTTAAGGTAGCCGCCGAAAGGATTCCTGTTTGTACCCCAGGAGTTTTTTGTTATATAATACTTTGTACCGTTCTGGTCTTTTGCAATACCTGTAATGTGCATGCTGTGGTCATCAGTTGTTTTTCCTGCATCATAACCGGCTTCCCTTGATTCCTGGGTCACTTTTACCTCCGGAAACGGATGGCTGAATTTATAGGCCTCAGCGGTTCTTTCCTCAATTGTCATCTTCCCGTATTTTGCCTTTTCAGCAGGAGTGTACAGGTCCGTCTTTTCAACTTCAGGGATGATTGCAACGCCTTTGCCATGGGCAAATCCCTTTTCACTAACATCCCCATCCCAGTTGACGGTGTACCCGTTGTTAAGCGAGTAATCCATAATTGCAATGAGGTCGTCGAGAGGCACATTATAATCATTGTAATTTCTCCAGTTGTCGGGGAAAGGAACCACACCCCTGGTATAGAAGGGAAATATTGTAAATGATGTCAGTTCCACGTAATCCTCCGGGTTGATCTGGAGACTTGCCGAGAATGATTTAGGTGTATATCCGACTCCCTTGTATGTGAAGGTTTCCGGCACTTTTCCGAGGTATGTATCGAGGATTGCATTCACTATCTGGAAGTACTGGTCACTTTCTTTCCCCGACTTGACTGTCACGCCTGCGACCGCACCCAGGAAGGAATTCATCTCCCAGTGGCTGTGCCGGGGCGACCCGTAATTCAGGCCGGTATAGACCTCTGCCGGAACGATGCCATTCTTCGTGAATTCTATGATCCAGTCGTGTCCCTGCCCGCCTTCGCCGGTATTCCCTTTGCCTTTCTTCTCAAAATTATCCTTCAGCCTGTCGACATAATTGTTTCTGACGATATACATTTCCGACAGGTCAAATTCTCCCTTGCCCGTCCTCAGAAGCTCAGACTCGATAAACGAAGTTGTGGCAAAATCCCAGCAGGTGCCCGTGGAAGCCTGGTCCTTGACCGGTGTGGCCTTGAGCTGTACGACAGGGGTGAATTTATAACCCTCATCAGATGAGGATGATTTGTTCTGACCTTTCTGTGCATTTAATGCAAGAGCTGCTACCAGTAGAAGGGTTGAGAGGAAAAATCTGTACTTCATGATTATCAATATTGGTTACTATCTGATAAGGACTATTTTGACAGAAGCAAGTTATAAAAAACAATAGATCATGTGAATGATCGAACTCCCGGCCGTATTTAATTAAGTTAATTTAACACTTTATTTCACAAGTTTATAGGAATGGTCAATCCACGAAAGAATTTCCCTGTCGGGTATGGTACCGTCAATTTGAACTGTATTCCAGTGTTTTTTATTCATGTGGTAGCCGGGTATGACGGAGGCATATCTTTCCCTGAGTTCAAGCGCAAATGACGGATCACATTTCAGGTTAAGGCTCAGATCGCCGTCGAGATTGGCAAGAACAAATATTTTACCATTAACCTTAAAAACCAGCGTCTCCTCTCCGAAAGGAAATCCTTCGGTTACGTCTGGTATCGACAGGCAGTATTCTCTTATCTCCTCGATATTCATTATCAGCGCAGTGTTGGATAAAATGCCCCTTCGCGGTGCTCAATTTCAAATGTCTTTTCTTTGAAGATGATTATGATAATATCAAACCGGCTCTCCTTGTTGATATTGTATTTCCTGATATAACCGTCGGCGGCAAAAAGCATCAGTCTCTGCTTGTCGTGAGGAACAAGGTCAACTGCCTGGAGTTTCATGTCGCGGCTGCGTGTCTTGACCTCAACAAACACAACAAATTCATTATTTTCCGCCACGATGTCAATCTCTTTCCTTCCCGAAATCCAGTTACGGTGAAGAATCTTATATCCTTTGGACTCCAGGTGTTCAGCGGCAAGATCCTCGCCCTTTTTGCCCAACGACTGAGTCTCAGACATGTGGTTCAGATTTCAATTAGTTTATTCTTGATGGCAAATAAAATAAGGCTCGCGGTGTTCTTCGAGTTGGTTTTATAGAGAAGGTTGGCCCTGTGCTTGTCCACTGTACGCTTGCTGATGAACAGGGTTTCGGCTATCTCCTGGTTTGAAAGTCCTTCGCAGATTTTAAGAAGTATTTCTTTTTCCCTCTTCGAGAGATTTGCCGATTTGGTTTCGGTTTCTCTGTTCTTAATTCGCTGAATGACATGATGCAGCAGCTCCTGTGAGAAATAGCTTCCGCCTTTTTTCACGGTCAGGATGGCTTCTTTCACTTCATTGATATCGGAATCCTTCAGAAGGAACCCTCTTGCTCCGGCATCCACCATTTTATAATAGTACTCCTCCTCGCCATACATCGAGAGAGCGATCACGGCCAGGGAAGGGCAGAGCTTAAGGCCCCTTCTTGTTGCTTCAACACCATCCATCTCCGGCATATTGATATCCATCAGGGCAATATCGGCATCGCATCCCTGCAGGAGATTAAGAAATTCCGCACCGTTGGAGGCCTCTCCGGCAATTGTGAATTCGGGGATAGCTTCAAGTAGCATTTTCAGCCCGTTACGGAAAAGCTGGTGATCGTCGGTCAGTATAATTCTGGTTTTTTCCATTGCTGGATTCTTAAGCAATTATTTTTATCAGGGCACTCGTCCCTTTCCCGGGATTGCTCTCCAGAATAAAAACACCGTCTATGGATTTAACCCTTGTTTCTATATTGGAAATGCCCATGCCCTTATTATCTTCTTTTTCAAGCCTTGAGGTGTCAAATCCTCTCCCGTTATCCGCAAACTGCAAGGTAACGAATTTTTCATGTTTATGGAGTTCAATATCAAGCTTCGAGGCGCCCGAATGAAGTATAGAATTGTTTATCAGCTCGCAGACGGCCCTGTATATCACAACCTCCTTATCGTTGTCTAGCCTTTCGCCTTCCATATTCGATTTGAAAAAGATCTCAATGGCCCTTGTCTGGTTTATTTTAGCCGCGAAGGCGCTTATGGCGCTTGAAAGGCCGAAGTTGGTGAGAACATGTGGGCTAAGGTTATTTGAGACTTCCTTGATCGTTGATATTGCTTCATTAACAACGTGATTCGTATTCTGAAGGATTTCGATTCCGGAAGGGTCGTTGATTTTTCCCGAGAGGGCCGACAGTGACATCTTGACCGTTGAGAGAAGAGGTCCAAGGCCGTCGTGAAGGTCCTTGGCAAAACGTTTCTTCTCATTCTCCTCGGTGTTAATAATGGCATTGAGAACCCTTCTTTCTGTCTTTGTCCTGTCCGATTCGGCTCTTTTGAGTGAATAAAAAATTTCCCTGATCAGGATTACCCCGGTAATGATCATAAATGTCTCGAGCACTCCCATCCAGTCATCTATAAGCTGCCATGTGAAGGACGGTGTTCCGCGGAAAAACTCGTAAAGCTGTATTAATTTGCGGATTGCCATAAACACAAATGAGAGTGACAGGAGGATCCATGACAGGCGGTACTTTGTCAGCTTCATGAAGCGAAGCGCGATAACAGCAGCCAGTATCTGCAGGACAATTGAAATAATAAGAGCAATAAGTCTTACCATCAGTCATCTGAATAATTCACAAAAGTAAAAGATAATACGACTAAGAGTATTCAAAAGATATTTAATCTTCCTGCCACCGGCAGATTAATATTATTGTAAAAGCAGTTAAATACCGGTAACAGTTATTTAACAGAATGGTGACAATAGGTTAACGGAGTGTTTGGGGGTATTTACTACCTTTGACCAGCTTAAAGTTAAGTTATGGGGTTCATCTATTCTTTTGCAATATCGGTTTATCTTTTTCTTATGAGGTTTGCCTCGCTGTTCAACGGAAAAGCTAGGAAATGGGTTGAAGGCAGGAAGGGCTGGAGGGAAGATCTCAGGGCAAATTTTTCAGGATTCAGCGATCCGGTCTGGGTGCATTGTGCATCCCTGGGTGAGTTTGAGCAGGGGCGGCCGGTTATTGAAAAGCTGAAGGAAAAATACCCTGGCAGGAAGATACTGGTTACATTCTTTTCGCCCTCGGGGTATGAAATAATGAAATCGTGGCCCGTTGCGGATCATATTGCATACCTGCCGGGAGATACCGTGAGAAATGCCTCTGACTTTCTCGATATTGTCAGGCCTGGCATGGCTATAATTGTGAAATATGAATTCTGGAATAACTTTATTTCATCGGTTCATGAGAGGGGTATCCCACTGTATCTTGTATCGGCAATATTCAGGCCCGGCCAGCATTTTTTCAAATGGTACGGGAAGTTTTTCACGAACCAGCTGGCTAAGTTTACAAGGATATTTGTTCAGGATGATTTATCGCGTCAGCTTCTTGTTTCTGCCGGGATAAATGATGTAATCGTCTCCGGCGATTCCAGGTTCGACAGGGTGGCACAGATAGCCTCAGAAGCAAGGGACATACCCTTAATCGAGAAATTCAGGGCAGGGGAGAAGCTCTTTCTGGCAGGCAGCAGCTGGCCGGGGGATGAGGAGATTATTGCCTCGTACATCAACAGGGATCCGGGAAGGATGAAATGGGTATTTGCACCTCACGAAATAGATGCATCGAACATAAAGAGGCTGGAATCGCTGCTCAGGACCACTTGTGCACGGTATTCGGAGGGAGAGGCTGCACTCCACGGAGCAAGGGTGCTTATTATAGATAATATAGGTATGCTGTCGTCGGCTTACAGGTATGCTGCTGTGGCGGCTGTAGGCGGAGGTTTCGGGAAAGGTATTCACAATATTCTCGAACCGGCGTGCTGGGGAGTACCCGTGCTGTTCGGCCCCGATCATAAGAAGTTCAGGGAAGCGGTGGAGATGATAAGTCTTGGAGGTGCATTTACCTTCAGTAGTAAAGATGAATTTTCGGCCCTGCTCGACGGGCTTATCGATGACCGGGAATTCTATAAAACCTCGTCAGAAACGGCAGGGAAATATATAAGGGATAACACCGGGGTTACTGCAAAAATTGTCGGCGGACTGGCATGAACAAGATATTAACAGGGCCATTTCAGGCAGGTTTATATCTTGTTAAAAAGTCGATATTTTCTTTTTCTTCCCAAGAGATTAAAGAGTGGTATCTTGTGACTCCCCGATAACCCTGGGTGAATAAGCAATATATGTTTAACAATCAGTCAAGTATTGAAACTGAGAATACTAATATTAACTCTAATCCTACAATCATTATGTTAAAGTTTACACGTTTATTTGCAACGGTGTTGCTCACTTTTATTTCGCTTGGTCTTTTCGGCCAGGCAGTGACAACATCCTCGATGACGGGTAAGATTACCGACGATAAAGGTCAGCCCATGGCCGGTGCGACGGTGGTAGCCCTTCATACCCCATCAGGAACGCAGTATGGCGCTCTGACAAATGCCGATGGATTCTTCAAGATCCAGGGTATGCGTCCGGGTGGTCCTTACAGCGTTGAAATTTCATTTGTCGGATATGCCAAGAAAACAATTCCCGACGTTTCTCTTTCACTGGGTGAAGCACTCGTTCTTAATGCCAGCATTGAGCAATCAAGCGCCCAGCTTAATGAAGTCGTTGTTACGGCAACAAAAGCCCCGACATTTAACTCGGAGAAGAACGGAACATCAATCAACATCACCAACACGCAGATGGTTGCGATCCCGTCAGTTTCGAGAAGTATTAACGACGTAACACGCCTTACCCCTCAGTCGAACGGAAACCAGATCGGCGGAGGTAACTATCGCCAGAACTTCATACTTGTCGATGGTGCCCAGTTCAACAACGCATTCGGTATCGGGACCAACCTTCCGGGCAACGGTATTCCGATCTCCCTCGATGCACTCGATCAGATATCCGTGAACATTACCCCGTACGATGTTCGCCAGAGTGGTTTTATCGGTGCTTCAGTGAATGCTGTTACACGTTCCGGGACGAATGAATTCTCGGCTTCTGTTTATGGATTCTATAATGATGAAACTTACAAAGGGAACAGGGTCGGTGACCTGACTTTCACAAAGACCCCCGCAAAATACAAGATGGAAGGTTTCCGTATTGGCGGACCGATAATAAAGAACAAGCTTTTCTTCTTCTTTAACTATGAGCAGGAATCGAAGCAGGTCCCGGGTCCGGTACGCGTTGCTTCATCCCCGTCAAATCCACCAAACTATCCCAATAACGTGGCCCGCCCTACTGTCCAGATGATGGACTCGATAAGCAAGTATCTCTCACAGACATACGGTTATGAAACAGGCCCTTACCAGGGGTATTCAAATGAGAGTCCGGGGCACAGGCTTCTTGCAAGAGTTGACTGGAACATAAACAACAACCATAAATTCAACCTCCGTTACAGCAACAGCTTTACCAAGGATCCAAACTACCCGAGTACTTCAGTTTCTCCTTTCTCGGGGATCTATACGAACAACAGGCAGGCGATGGATGCAATGTGGTATAAGAACTCGGGATATTACCAGGAGTACCACTTCACCTCTATAGCCGGTGAGTTAAACTCAACATTCGGCGGCGGCAGGTTCACCAACACCCTGCGCGGTACATACTCATACCAGAATGAACCCAGGAGCACCGACGGTAAACTCTTCCCGTTCGTTGACATCCTGCAGGGAGGCATCCCCTATGTCTCGTTCGGGACTGAACTTTTCTCATATGGTAACCTGCGCCAGGTCAAAACACTTATGTTCACCGATGATTTTACATGGTCGATGGGCATCAACAACTTCACGGCAGGTCTGAGCTATGAGCACGATAATACGAAGAACGGTTTCATGAGGTTTGGTTCAAGCTTCTACGTTTTCAACTCGTGGAATGACTTTATCACCGGGGCAAAACCGGCTGATTTTGGTATTACATTCTCCAACTCACCCGGTTATGCACAGGCATTCCCTTCATTCAGGTACGGCCAGTCGGCTGCTTACATACAGGATGAAATAGTACTCAGCTCAAAGCTGAAAATTACAGCCGGCCTGAGAGTTGACCTTCCGACATACCCTGAACCGCTGGCATTGCATCCGATCATCGACACGCTTGTTTTCGGAGGAAAGAGCTACCATACCAACACACTTCCTAAATCAAGGCTGATGTGGTCACCGAGAATCGGTTTCAACTACTCGCTGAATGATGAGCATACAATTATCCTTCGTGGTGGAACAGGTATCTTCACCGGCCGTGTTCCGTTTGTATGGATCGTAGGCCAGGCCGGCGATGCAGGAATGCTGCAGACAACACAGACATTTACAGGTCAGGCCAATACACCGGGTCCGTTCGATCCAAGTATCTCGAAATACTACCCGGCAACCCAGCCCGCAGCAGGAACGATTGTTCCCAGCACATTCACGATGATAGACCCCAACTTCAAGATGCCGCAGACATGGAAGAGCAGCCTCGCGGTTGATGCAAAACTACCCTGGGGTTTCAAAGGCACGATCGAAGGAATCTATAATAAGGATTTCAACACCGCATTCTTTGTGAATGAAGGTCTCCGCGCCGACAGCGCACAGGCAATGAACATCGGAACTTACCCCGATCACAGGCTTATTTATCCGCTCACAACACCGAATAAGTCACATATCTATTATTACCTCGTTTCAGGGGCAGGCGTTATATCACCGGCAGGAACAAACGGTGTCTCCCCGATAGTGCTTGAGAACAGGAAAGGCGGATATTACTATTCGCTTACTTTCAAACTTGAAAAATCGGTTTGGAAAGGCCTTTCGGGAATGGTCGCATACACATACAGTAAGGCCAAGAACCTTGTTGACGGAAGCGGCGACCAGGCATCATCAGCATGGAACGGCAACGCAAACGTAAGCGGTGCAAACCACCCTGAACTTTCGTATGCCAGCTATGTTGTTCCCAGCAGGGTTATAGGCGCTCTAAACTACAGGATAGAAGAAAAAAGGATGGGATGGCAGTTCTCACTCTTCTATGAAGGTGCATCGGCTGGAAGATTCTCCTATGTTTATTCTTCAAACATCCTTCGCGACGGTGCAGGTTCAAACAACCTGATTTACATCCCGAAAGATCCGTCGGAGATTACCTTTGTCAACCAGACCGTTAACGGTGTCGTCTGGACAGCACAGCAGCAGAGCGATGCCTTCTTTGCATACATCGAACAGGATAAATACCTGAGAGCCCACAAAGGCGAATATGCAGAAAGAAACGGTGCTCTCTATCCCTGGGTTAACAGGTTCGATCTCAAGCTTGCACAGGATTTCTACATCAATGTTGCAGGAAAGAAGAACACACTCGAATTCACACTCGATATACTCAACTTCGGGAACCTTCTTAACAAGAAATGGGGCAACACCTGGCAGTACAACCAGAACAATATCCTGGTTATGACCAATAACGGTTCGGTAACCTATAACGGCACAACCGTACCTACTTTCAGGCTTAACCCTTACAACAACGCGATGCTGTCATCATCTTTCAGCAAAGCTCTTAACTACGCATCAACCTACTCGATGCAGATTGGCGTGCGTTATATCTTTAACTAGAAACACCAGAAATTCTTCAGGAGGGCCGGTAAACGGCCCTCTTTTTTTATGCAATGGTTCAGAATAAGTTTAAAACTGGCACTCCCGGAGAAGAACTCCGCCATGGTGCGGCGTTCCATTTCACGGGTTTGCATCCGTGGTGAAGGTGGTATTTCATCACCCGGCAGCAGGTTAAACTTTCCATTCACCCGCCTGGTTTAGTAAGGGCCAATGGTTGGTTTTCACAACAGCATCTTTAATATCCAGATTCATAATCACTTTAAACAGGAGAAGAAAACAAGCGATTCTGTTATTTTTGTAACAGCTTGAAAACTAACGGGTAAGAGCCGGTTAATAACTATGTAATCAAATGTTAATAAACTTAAAAATTTTGTCTTGTTTCCATTTTACTGCTTGCATAATTTAGCAAATACCCGCTTTAAAAATCAGTGGCCAGTTAATCTCGTTAAGATCAGAGGGAAACAAAAATTTTTTAAGATATATGGATGAGCTTTTTGTCCGGGAAACGGTTGTCTCCAAAGAGAACAAGGAAAATGAACAGAGGCAACCTTCAGCAGAAAAGAAAACAGAAGGGAAAAGGAATTCAAAACCGGAACCATCCGTGGATAGTAAAGTCTATTCACACGATGAAGCATTTGAAGAAAGCTGTAATTACTTCAATGGTGACGAACTGGCAGCAAGGGTATGGGCCAATAAATATGCGCTCAAGGACTCTTTCGGGAACCTCTTTGAAAAATCTCCTGATGACATGCACAGGAGGATTGCAAGGGAGATACACCGTATCGAGCTGAAATATAAGAATCCCCTTCCGGAAGAGCTTATTTATAATGTCCTCAAGGATTTTAAATATATCGTTCCGCAGGGTGGTCCCATGACAGGCATAGGTAACGATTACCAGATCGCCTCACTGTCGAACTGCTTTGTTATCGGCAATGATGGTGATTCAGACTCTTACGGGGGGATAATGAAGATCGACCAGGAACAGGTACAGCTGATGAAGCGCCGCGGCGGTGTCGGTCACGATCTTTCACATATCAGACCAAAAGGCACCCCGGTCCTGAACAGCGCGCTCACCTCAACAGGAGTGGTTCCGTTCATGGAAAGATATTCAAACTCGACACGTGAGGTTGCACAGGATGGAAGGAGAGGGGCCCTTATGCTCTCGATCTCCGTGAAGCATCCCGATGCGTCAAAATTTATAGATGCCAAGCTGGAGAGCGGCAAGGTGACCGGAGCAAACGTATCGGTAAAGCTTACAGACGAGTTCATGAAAGCCGTCGAGGAGAAGAAACCTTTCAGGCAGCAGTATCCCATCAATTCCGATAACCCCAAAGTCTCGAAAGAGAGTGATGCCTTGCAGCTCTGGAATAAAATAATTCACAACGCATGGAAATCGGCTGAGCCAGGCGTGCTTTTCTGGGATACGATCATCCGCGAAAGCGTTCCCGACTGCTACGCCGACCTGGGATACCGCACCGTTTCCACAAACCCGTGCGGTGAAATTCCCCTTTGCCCCTACGACAGCTGCAGGCTGCTCGCGATCAATCTGTTTGCCTATGTAACCGACCCGTTTACAAAAAAGGCCAGGTTCGACTTCGACCTTTTCAAGGAACATGTGGGTCTTGCCCAGAGGATGATGGACGATATTATTGATCTCGAGATGGAAAAGATAGACGCCATCGTGGGCAAGATAGACTCCGATCCTGAATCGGAAGAGCTCAAGCTTGTCGAAAAGAACCTCTGGCAGAATATAAAAACGAAATCAGAGGAAGGCAGGAGGACGGGAATAGGAATAACTGCCGAAGGCGATATGCTTGCCGCACTTGGTCTGAGGTACGGCAGCGACGATGCCATCGATTTTTCAGTTGAAGTTCATAAAACACTTGCACTCGAGGCATATAAATCCTCCACTTACCTTGCAAAGGAAAGGGGCCCGTTCAAGATCTACGACACAGAACGGGAAAAGAACAATCCTTTTATCCAGAGGCTCAGGGAAGCGGACCCGGTAATGTACAGCAACATGGCAAAGTACGGTAGGAGAAATATTGCACTGCTGACTATTGCACCGACCGGCACCACGAGCCTGATGACACAGACGACCTCCGGTATCGAACCGATCTTCTCAACATTCTACAAAAGGAGAAGGAAAGTCAATCCTAACGACAAGGATGTAAAAGTTTCCTTTACGGATGAGGTCGGTGATGCATGGGAAGAGTATAATGTTTTCCACCACAAATTTGTCGACTGGCTTAAGCTTAACGGTTATGATCCGGATGAGGTAAACAGGATGAGCGATACGGAGATTGAAGCAATAATTGCAAAGTCGCCCTATTACAAGGCGACGGCAAATGATGTCGACTGGGTGGCGAAGGTAAGGATGCAGGGAGCGATCCAGAAATGGGTCGACCACTCTATCAGCGTTACCATCAACCTGCCTTCGGATGTCAGGGAAGAACTTGTGAGCGAACTTTACATGACAGCATGGAAATCGGGCTGCAAGGGCGCCACGGTGTACCGCGATGGTTCAAGAAACGGGGTGCTTGTAGCCGCCTCAAGCAAACAGCAGGATACCCATGTCGAACGCCCGAAGAGACCAAAAGTTCTCGATTGCGACATCATCAGGTTCAACAACAACGAGGAAAAATGGATCGCATTCGTGGGGCTGAAAGACAGCAGGCCGTACGAGATATTTACCGGTCTGGCCGATGAGGAAATATTCCCTATACCGAAAACAATCGTGAAGGGTAAGATTATAAAGAACAAGGACGATGAAGGCAATACGAGGTACGACTTCCAGTACACCGATAAATATGGCTACAAGAACACCATGGGAGGTCTTTCCCATATGTTCAAGCCGGAGTTCTGGAATTACGCGAAGTTGATCTCGGGGGTGCTTCGCTACGAAATGCCAATTGCCGACGTTACAAACCTTATCCAGTCGCTCAAGCTCGACAGCGAGTCGATTAACAACTGGAAGAACGGTGTGGAGAGAGCTCTTAAGAAATATATACCCAATGGCACAAAGGCGAAAGGCAAATGTGGCGAGTGCGGATCTGAAAACCTGGTTTACGAGGAAGGTTGCCTGATCTGCAAGGATTGCGGATCGTCGAAATGCGGATGAAAATCTATTTTCTCACTGCCCTGATCAGGCCACGCCTGAGCCAGGGCATTTTTATTTTCTTATCATAAAAGGGGATCATGTATCCTTGCGATACGGTAACCTCAAACCCGTGATCCCTGAAGAGTTTTGAATATTCTTCTTCATCCTCCGCCCTGTGATAAGTGCAGAAAGCTATCTTCAGCGGGCGCTTGCTGCCCAGTGTTCCCATCAGGCTGCCAATAACCTCCTTTTCTGCGCCGTCAACATCGATCTTGAGGAAAGTGACATCAGTCCTTTCCCTGAGGAATGTGTCGAGACGGATATGTAAGTTGTCGTCAGTTGATGAGACCATCTTGTTTATGACCTCGGCTTTTTCACCGAAAGGAGAAAAGGTGGTATTAAGTGCCGCTGCCCATTCCCTGTCGAATTCAAAAAGGTAACATTTTCTGACCCTGTCGATTACAGAAAGCGAGAAATTTCCTTCCGCGGCCCCGATATCGGCAATTATATCATCTTCTTCAACATCAAAACCGGGCACAAGATACCTGTGAGGACTCCCGGGATCCTGCTCCCTCATCAGGTCGGAATATCCCCTCTTTATCCGTTCAGCCCTCCATCTCTTCTTGAAGAACAGCTTTTTACCATCGAGGATGGTATAATGCATTTTTTCCTTCTCATCAAACATGACCTCAACATCGCCGGGCCGGTAATTTAATCCGAAACTATAGGGGAATATTGCGAGCGGGTTCGAGGTAAGATAGTCCAGAATTTCCCTTTGCTCAGGATTAATCTCTCCGGCGGGAAGGTTATTAAAGTATGCGAGTATTTTTTCCCTCAGTTTTTTTTTCAGGATAATGGTCCGGACCGGCTTGGGCACAACGACCCTGTAAATGCTGAAGAGATACCTGTTCATAGTGTTATTGTCTCATTTCAGAACCTTGAGCTCCTTTCCTGTCTTCCTGAAAGCGGCAATTGCCTTGTCGAGATGTTCTTTACTATGGGCAGCAGAGAGCTGTACCCTTATCCTTGCCTCACCTTTTGGAACAACCGGGTAATAGAAGCCAATAACATATATTCCCTCTTTCAGCAGCCTGGCGGCAAACTCCTGGGAGAGCCTGGCATCGTAAAGCATCACCGCGCAGATGGCCGATTTAGTAGGCTTAATATCGAAACCGGCGGCAGTCATCTCCCTGATGAAATATTCTGAATTGTTATGAAGGTGGTCCTGCAGCTCATTTGTTTCAGTCATCATTTCAACCATCTTGATCCCTGCAGCGGCCACAAGCGGTGGTATGGAATTCGAAAAGAGGTAAGGTCTCGATCTTTGCCTGAGCATATCGATGATCTCTTTCTTTCCCGTTGTGAATCCACCGATTGCCCCACCAAAAGCTTTGCCCAGGGTGCCTGTAATGATTTCTATCCTTCCCTTCAGGTTATATAATTCAGTCACCCCTCTGCCTGTTTTTCCAACTACACCGGCCGAATGAGATTCATCGACCATAACCATTGCGTCATATTTTTCAGCCAGTGATGCAATCCTGTCGAGCGGAGCAACATTTCCGTCCATTGAGAATACACCGTCGGTGACAATAAGCCTGAACCTGTTCTTCAGGGCAGCCTTCAGCTGGACCTCCAGGTCGGCCATATCGGCGTTTGCATACCTGTATCTCTGGGCTTTGCAAAGCCTCACCCCGTCAATTATCGAGGCATGATTCAGGGCATCGGAAATTATTGCATCTTCCTCCGACAGCAAAGGCTCGAAAACTCCGCCGTTTGCATCAAAGCATGCCGCATACAGGATTGTCTCCTCCGTTCCGAAAAACCCCGCGATTTTCTTTTCAAGCTCCTTATGCAGGTTGGTGGTTCCGCAGATAAACCTTACGGATGACATTCCGTACCCGTGATCATCGAGGGCCGATTTTGCTGCTTCTATAAGCCTCCTGTCGGACGAAAGGCCAAGATAATTGTTGGCGCAGAAGTTGAGGACCCTTGAGCCGTCTGCCAGCTCTATCTCGGCTCCTTGCGGAGACACGATTATTCTTTCATTCTTTGTAAGGCCAGCCTCGCCGATTTCCTTCAGTTGTGTGGCCAGGAATTCCTTATACCTGTTATACATATTCTCTGAATTATTAGCTTGTTTTTTAGTCCCAGTTCAGTATCACTTTGCCGCAGTTGCCGCTTTCCATTGCATCGAATCCCTTCTGGAAATCATCGATATGAAAACGGTGTGTAATTACCGGGTTAAGGTCAATGCCGCCTATTATCATCATCTCCATTTTATACCAGGTCTCCCACATTTCACGACCATATATACCTTTAAGAGTGATGGCCCTGAAGATAATGTCGCTCCATGGCACCTCGAAATTTGACGGCAAAATACCGAGCAACGCGATGTTCGATCCGTTATACATGCTGTCGATCATTTCGATAAATGCCTTCGGGGATCCCGACATTTCAAGCCCCACGTCGAATCCGCGCATTCCCAGCTTATGGACGGCGTCGGCAATTTTTTCTCCCTTTGCCGGGTTGACTGTCAGTGTTGCACCCATCTTCCTGGCTATCTCCAGCCTGTAGTCGCTCAGGTCGCTGGCGACAATGAACCTTGCCCCGGCATATTTTGCGATCGCAACGGCCATGCTTCCTATCAGGCCCGACCCGGTAACCAGAACGTCCTCCCCCAGGAGAGGGAATGAAAGTGCCGTATGTGTGGCATTTCCGAAAGGATCCATTATCGCGGCCCATTCGTCGGGGATCCTGTGGTCGAGTGGAATGACATTACTGGCGGGAACCCTTACATACTCGGCAAAGGAGCCGTCGATATTGACCCCGATTCCTATGGTATTTTCACAGACATGTTCCTTTCCCCTCCTGCAGTTCCGGCAATGACCGCAGGCGAGGTGGCCCTCACCGGTCACCCTGTCGCCGACCTTGAGATTGGTTACACCGGCTCCCATGCTGAAAATATGACCCATATACTCATGCCCGATTATCATAGGCGTTTTAATCGTCCTCTGCGACCAGGCATCCCACTCGTAAATGTGAAGGTCCGTACCGCATATTGCCGATTTCTTTACTTTTATAATGACATCGTTCAGCCCGGGCTCAGGAACAGGCATTTCCTGCATCCAGAGACCTTTTTCGGGACGCGCTTTCACGAGAGCTTTCATCTTTTTCATGACTGTAATTTTTTAAGACCGAAAACGGTAGCCGGAAGTTTTTGTTTGGTTTTCGGTTCCCGCAGGGCAGGAACCTGGCTAAAGCCTCAACTTCGGACCCCCGACTTCAGACTTCAAAAATAACATATTTCCACGGTTCAAAACGTGACTTTTGTCGGGGTTGGATTATCTGATGGCCTTTGCTTATCTTTGCCACTGGTAAGTTTAGCAGGTTTAATCGACCCCCTTCCCAACTTCCGGCACTTCGGTCGGGGTTGACCTTCCCCCGGGGGGGAAGGATTTATTATTGCCCCCCCGGGGGAAATAATAAGGGGGCAGAAAAAGGAGATATTTTATGGTCAGAGTAAGGTTTGCACCCAGTCCGACAGGCCCCTTGCACATAGGCGGCGTCAGGACCGCGCTTTATAATTACCTTTTTGCCCGTAAGCATGGCGGGACTTTCATCCTGAGGATAGAGGATACCGACCAGGTCCGCTATGTGGAAGGAGCTGAGGATTACATAATGGACTCGCTCGAATGGTGCGGCATAAAGGTTGATGAAGGAATCAGGGAGGATGGGCCTCACGGTCCTTACCGTCAGAGCGACAGGAAGGAGATTTACAGGAAATATGCGGAAGAGCTTGTAAGCAAGGGAGATGCATACTATGCTTTCGACACGCCCGCGGATCTTGAGCAGCTCAGGACTTCATATGAAAAAAGAGGGGATACTTTCATCTATAACGGGGGCTCCAGAAATAATCTTGTCAACTCGTTGTCTCTTCCCGAAGAAGACTGGAAAGAAAGAATCTCAAGGGGGGAATCCCACGTTATCAGGTACAGGATGCCGGTGAATGAAGACATCCATTGCGATGACCTGATCCGCGGGCATATTGTGGTGAACTCTTCAACACTCGATGATAAGGTTCTTTTCAAAGCCGACGGAATGCCTACCTATCACCTGGCAAATATCGTGGATGATCATCTCATGGAGATTACACATGTTATCAGGGGTGAAGAGTGGCTCCCTTCCCTCCCGCTTCATTTTATGCTTTACAGGTCTTTCGGATGGAACGCCCCGGAGTTTGCTCATCTTCCACTGCTTCTTAAGCCCGATGGTAAAGGGAAGCTCAGCAAACGTGACGGCGACAAGATGGGATTCCCCGTTTTCCCACTATACTGGCCATACGGTGAAACGGCAAGAGGTTACAAAGAGGATGGTTATTATCCTGAAGCGTTTATCAATATGCTTGCCCTCCTGGGGTGGAACCCCGGCACGGAGCAGGAGCTGTTCTCATTGCAGGAGCTGGTGAATGCGTTTTCAATAGACAGGGTGCATAAGGCAGGTTCACGATTTGATCCTGAAAAGGCAAAGTGGTTCAACCACCAGTACCTTGTCCGGCATTCTGATACCGAACTGGCGATGCAGTTCAGGGAAGAGCTTCGGTCAAGGGGATTTCATTATGACCTTCCCGAGCTGGAAGAGCTGGTGAAAATGGTAAAGGAAAGAATCAGCTTCGTGAAAGATCTCTGGACCGAAACCGATTTCTTTTTCATTGCACCCGAAAAGTTTGATGAGGAAGTTATCAGGAAAAGGTGGAAGGAGGAAACCCCTGCACAGCTCGCAGAGCTCAGGGCCGTCCTGGACGGGATTAAGGATTTTACGCCGGCAATAACCGAGGCGGAGGTGAAAAACTGGATCGCCTCAAAGGGATATAATACAGGCTCAATAATGAATGCGTTGAGGCTTGTGGTCGTAGGTGCATCAAGGGGGCCACATATATTCGACATAATCTGCTGGCTCGGCAGGGAAAAGACGATCGAAAGGATCGACAGGGGGATATCCATCCTCGGAAAATAGCCTGTCATGAACCATCCTTCTCCGGGCGATTTCATTGATATCCATAACCATGGAAGCATAATTTCGCAGGGGCATTTCTGCGTGGAGAACCTGATGGCCCATGAAAAGAGAATCCCTGATAGCCGGAAAGGAATCACTTACAGTTTCGGGATTCATCCCTGGCATCTTGATAACCTTACATACGAGGAGGATATCAGCCTTGTAAAGCTGTTCTCGGCTCACGATAATGTAATTGCCATAGGTGAATCTGGCTTTGACAGGCTTAAAGGTCCGGGAAGGGACTTCCAGGGAAAGGCCTTTGAAGAGCAGGTAAGAATATCGGAGGAGGCCGGCAAGCCTCTGTTCATTCATTGCGTCAGGGCATGGGATGACCTTCTTGAAATGCACAGGGACACAAGACCTGTTGTGCCGTGGATTATCCATGGCTTCAGGGGGAAACCTGAGCTTGCCAGGCAGGTTGTATCAAGGGGAATGTATATTTCCTTCTGGTTCGATTTTATTATCAGGCCCGAATCTTCAGCACTGGTTAAAAGCCTGCCTGCAGACAGGATCTTCCTCGAAACGGATGGCAGTGGGGCGGATATTGGGGAGATTTACACGAAGGTTTCCAGCGACCTGGGTATTGACCTTAACGATCTTAAAAGACAGATTTATAACAACTATACCGGTTTGTTCGGATAACAGCAGACATTGATCATGGAAGAATGGCTTTCGCGGACTGAACTTTGCCTGGGAAGTGATGCACTGGCCAGACTTAAGGCATCTAAAGTGCTTATTGTTGGTCTTGGCGGCGTAGGTGCCTATGCCGCAGAGATGATATGCAGGGCCGGTATCGGCAGGATGACAATCGTTGATGGAGACACGGTTCACCCGTCGAACCGGAACAGGCAACTTCCGGCGCTTGTTAGTACTGAGGGCAGGAAGAAAGCCGAGGTGATGAGGGAAAGGCTTCTCGATATAAACCCTGCTCTGGTTGTGGAGATCATACCTGAATATATCAAAGATGACAGGATGATCGGGATACTCGAAAACGGGTTTGATTTTGTGGTAGATGCCATAGATACTCTTTCCCCGAAGGTGTTCCTGATATACCACAGTCTGAAGATGAAATATAACCTGGTAAGCTCTATGGGAGCAGGGGGGAAGTTTGATCCGACGGCTGTCAGGATCTCAGATATCTCACGGACCACCGACTGCACCCTTGCCAGGATATTGAGAAAGCGGCTGCACCGGCTCGGCATTCACGACGGCTTCAGTGCCGTTTATTCCCCCGAGGTTGTGGATAAGGATAAGATCCTCGAGACTGAGGGTGAGCAGAATAAGAAATCTGTAGTCGGCACAATTTCCTATATGCCGGCAGCATTCGGTATCGCCTGTGCCTCGGTTGTTATCAGGAAGCTTTCAGGACTTCAGGAATAAATCCGTGTACCACATTGCAGGTGTTTCAGCCACTGATTACACTTGGTCACAGGATGATGTTGAATCATTTCTTTTTTGACAGAGAGTCTTTCTTTTCGGCCGGCTTTGCAGTATAGCCAAGCTTTTCAATATCTCTCTTAAGTGTTTCTTCTGAAGTCTTATCCTTCTGGTACCTGACTGTAACTTCTTTGGTCTTCAGGTTGCATTTCACGTCCCTGACACCTTTTTCCCTTGGCAGGTTGGTCATTATATTGTTGACACAGTTCTGGCAGTCGATAGAGGTCTGAAAGGTGACAGTATCGGTGTTTTTACTCTTGTCCTGGGCTGAAGCCGCAACAGTTGCAAGCACAAGAAGTGTGGCAGCGAGAAAATTTTTTAAGCTTTTCATATTTGATTATTTGTTTATTATTTTTTATCCCTGTTAATAATAAATCTTACCCCCCCGTAAATCTTCCTGCCTATTACAGGTCCCCAAATCAGGCCAGAGTCGAAATAGTTGCTGAACGGGTCCTCTGCAGAAATTACCGGGGACTTCTGGGTAAAGTTGAGAAGGTTCTCCACCCCGGCGTACAGCTGGAATTTTTTAAAGTACCTTGATACCTGGGTGTTCATGATTACAAATGAGCCAAAGGTATTGTCCCTCCTGTACTGTAAAGGATTGGAAGCGGTTGAGGGCACCCTTCCCGGTCCGTTTAGCTGGAATGTATAATCGTATTGCCACTTCCTTAGCCGTGAGAGATAGGACGCCGTGAACAGCCCTTTGTACTTTCCTATGAGAGGCTTCTCCTGAAGAACACCCGCGGTGGTCATTTTCACATCATTCCACCTCCATGCTGCAAGAAGGTCGAGCCCATCCACTGGCTGTGCCGACATCTCGACCTGGTAAATATGTGAAAAAGACCTGCCTGTGAGGTTGTAAAACCTAACCTGGTGAACATCCGCGTCGAGATCGGCAATGATCTGGTTAATGAACCAGGTACGGAAATATTCCCCTGTTACTTTTATCTCCTTACCTGCTACAGGTATCCTGGCTGCAATACTTGCTCCATAGTTGTTTGCCTCTTCAATCCTGAGATCACCGGAAATGATCATCTGCCTCGAGCTGGCAAGCAGGTAGCTGTTTTCGGCCAGAATGTTTCCCGAGCGGAATCCCTTGCCCGCAGAGGCCCTAAAGGTTACCCGTGGTGTAAGAGCATACCTGAGATGCACCCTTGGTGTAATGAGAGTACCGTAAATATTGTGAAAATCGCTCCTTATCCCGGCCACGAGCGTTACCCTTGCAGTGTCGGTATAGCTGTACTGAACAAATGCACCGGGAACAACTTCTTTTTTCAGGAAAAGGGTTGAATCAAGGGTCTCCCTGTAGTTATCGTATTTATAGCTGAGGCCGGCATCAATTGTACTTTTACCGGGTGACGGAACCCACTGGTAAAGCAAATTTGAATAATAGGAATTCTGCGTGCCGTCATATTCCCTTTTTCCAAAAAATGAATTTTGTGAATGCCAGGTATAGCTGTTGATCCAGCCTATCGACATGCTCCGGTCCTTGAGGAACATGAGACCGGTCTTTGAGAAGGCATTAAAACGTTTGGTATTTATCAGGATACCAAAGCCGTCCGACCAGGTGTCCTTTGCGCCCGGTGAATAGCTCAGCTGTCCTCCCGCGCGTTGCTCCTCGAGGTAGTCGATCCCGAGCCTGATATTTCCCTTTGATGGCAGGTAATCCCACCTGTTGATGAAATGATATTGTTTCACATCGGGCTCGTCCCTGAATCCATCGTGGTTATGGTCTTGACCGCCATTATGAAGTTCCGCGTGTGCCATCACCATCGTGCTCAGATCCTTGCTGAGCAAAAGAGAACAGTTTGCATTCATTTCCTTCCTGCCGGCATCGTTTACAAACCCGTTCAGGTACACCTTTTCGCTCGTCGCGGGTTTCTTGTATTCGATATTTAGCTGTCCCGCTATTGATTCGTAGCCGTTTCTCACCGAAGAGGTTCCTTTCGATACCTGGATCGATTCCATCCAGGGACCCGGGATAAAGCTAAGTCCGTAGGCAGTAGCCAGGCCAAACATCGACGGAATGTTTTCCGTAAGTATCTGGGTGTATATTCCTGCCAGGCCCAGGAGCTGGATCTGCCTGGCTCCTGTTGCCGCATCGGTGTAATTCACATCTACGGAGGCGTTGGTTTCAAAGCTCTCTGACAGGTTACAGCAGGCTGCTTTCCTGAGCTCTGCACCGGTAATGCTGGTCGTCAGGATCGGATCCAGCTTGTTCAGGTGTGAGCCGGGGGCCTTTCCCGAAACAACAACTTCCCGGAGCCGGTTCTCTTCGCTGAGCCCATGATTGATCCATTCATCCTTTTTACCTACGGTAACCGTATCGGGTTTGTAGCCGATAAAAGTTATTACGAGCTTATCGGTCTGCCTTACCCTCTTAAGGGTAAAATAGCCTGCGGTGTTCGTTGATGTTCCTGTTGTTGTTCCTGCCCAGTAGACGTTTGCCCCGGGCAATCCGAGCTTATCCTTGTCGGAGCCGTCATATACATGCCCCTCAATCTTTCCCTGCCCCATTGCTGACCTTGCGAACAGCATGAACAGCAATAACAAAAATATATTGATTTTCATCCTCTATGATTATTTAAAACAATATTGAATACTCTCCGGGACGGAGATAAAATAAGGATGAGATTCAGGACAGGATCTGGCAATTGAGGTTCAGCATGAACCGTCCCCCGTGCTTGTCGAAAGTTTCTGCCGGGAGGTTATACCAAATGTATGCTGGGAAATTTATAATGTAATCCTTAAAATACAATTCTGTGGTGATTAAGGCGATTATTTGTTTCTGTACACCGACATAATTGGGAAGCCTGAAATGGTGGTTGCTGTAGTCGCAACAATTTGTGGAAAAAGATATTTCCCTGCTATCATTCTCATTTTCTGACATTTTGCAGCATGATGAAGCCGGCGCAACCGGATTTAAGACTGAGACTGTACTAACCTTTGTGGTTTTGATCATGTTGCAACTATGTATTACCACAGTTACATCGCCGCTGCCTGCAAGAAAAACCACGGTAGCAAAAGCTGCCAGGAAGGGTATTATTGCTTTTCTGAACTTCACGGAGCAAAACTAAATAAATTCTTACTCTGTTTTTTACTTGTTTGACAATTATTCATGCCAATTGTTCATCTTGCTGTTTTAAGGATAAACATTGCATCTTTACACCTGCCTGGTTGCCAGTCAGGTATCTCATACATTGCTTTACATGAAGGTCAAATATAATCGGAGTTATGATCGGACTTGAGAATTGCTGGTGAGTCGGCATTTATAATCAGCATACAGGGCAGCTATTACGTTAAGTAAATTTATTTAACTTTATATGATTCTGAGATCTGCAGATGTGATCCCTGAATTTACAGCAATGGTCATTTTGAGCGCGAATAAAGATTCCCTGGAACTTATCATCTTTCTTCTGATGATCCCCGTCTTTATTTACAGGGCTATTATTGATCTCGAGACCCCTATGGTCAAGCGTCATCTAAAAAAGTATCTTTTCCTGAGGAATCTCGAGAAGAAATACAGGCCGTTCCTTTCCAGGAATTTCCCATTTTATAACTCGCTTGACCAGAAAGAGAAGGGAAAGTTCGAGAGACGGGTTCAGAAATTCATCGACATAAAGCAATTCATACCCAGGGGAGGGCTGAAAGAGATCACCGCCGAAATGAAGGCTATGATAGCTGCCTGTGCCGTCCAGATGACCTATGGCTACCCTGATGTTTATTTCAGGCACTTCTGGAGAATCCTGATTTATCCCGATAATTACTATTCATCAATTACCCATAAATATCATAAGGGAGAGGTAAATGTGAGGGGACTTATTGTACTGTCGTGGAACAGTTTCCTCGATGGGTTCCGCTATCCCAACGACGGTCAGAACCTGGGTTATCATGAAATGGCTCACGCCCTCAGGCTGATCAATATCGTTGAAAATGAAGAGTATGATTTCTGGGACCGCGGGATCATGAAAAAATTCGAGGGAGAGGCGAAAAACGAGACTTTGAAAATTCTCAATTCAAAAAAGGGAACCTCTTTTTTCAGGGAATACTGCCTTACCAATTTGGACGAATTTTTTGCCGTGGCTGTGGAGAATTTCTTTGAACGTCCTGCTGCCCTGAAAGAATACAACCCGGTGATTTATGAACTCCTGACAAAGATACTGAAGACCGATCCTGCCGCAGTAATGGCACCCTCACAGGCGGCAAGGATGATTTCGTGATAAGAAAAACCTTAACTTCATACTTAATTTTCCCGATTAAAGTGATTAAAAAACTTCCCGACAGGCTTATCTCTGACTGGCCAATTCTGCTGATAGCATTTTTTAATGTAATCATTCATATGGCCGTGGCAGGCAACTTTGAATATCACCGCGATGAACTGCTCTATTTCTCTCTCGGGGCCCACCCGGCTGCGGGATATGCCACCGTTCCCCCGCTTATAGGACTCACGGCAAGAGTGGTCCAGATCGTGTTCGGATATTCGGTATATGCCGTGAGGCTGGTTCCGGCCCTTTTCAGCGGTATAATGACCTTTCTCAGCGCGAGGATCGCAAAGGAACTGGGAGGATCGAGGTACGCAATGATCCTTTCAGCAGTCGGTATGGGAATTTCAGGCTTCGGCCTCCGCACATTCTGCATGTTCCAGCCGGTGTTCTACGATGTGTTCTTCTGGACCCTCTGCCTGTACGTATTGTTAAAGTATGTCAATTCATCCGATGACAGGTACCTGCTCTCATTTGGAATAGTCGCGGGAATGGCCCTCCTGAATAAATACCTTGTAGGGGTGATGTTTGCAGGTTTGCTTGTTATAATTCCATTCACCAGGTACCGTAAAATCTTTGCCAGTAAATGGTTCTGGGCAGGTATCCTGTGCGGATTCCTGATATTCCTGCCTAACATCATCTGGCAGGTCAGAATGGGCCTGCCGGTCATAAACCATATGTCCGAGCTGAACAGGACGCAGCTGGTTCATGTCAACAGGCTGGTATTTTTCCTCGAACAGTTTTTCATGTGTTCTGTATCATCCGTACTTGCTGTTGCAGGAATAATCTATATTCTGGTAAACCGGAAAGCTGCATCTTACCGGTTCTTCGGTTTTTTGGTACTGTTCGTGATTGTAACACTTATGCTGCTTAGGGGGAAAAGCTATTATACTATAGGGTTGTATCCCTTTCTTTTTGCTGCCGGCGCTGTCAGCTATGAAGGGCAGATCAGAAAAGCCTGGACCAGGTGGTTCTTCCCTCTTTTACTTGTGGTGGCATCTTTGCCATTTCTTCCTCTCGGTTTGCCTGTCATGAAAAGCGACGGGATGGTAAAGTACTTCAATATGCTTGAAAAAAACTACGGGATAGAGATGGGGCGAAGATTTGAGGATAACTCGATCCATTCACTGCCGCAGGATTATGCCGACATGATAGGCTGGGGACAGCTGGCGGAAGTTGCAGACAGTGCCTGGAAAATGATTGATGATAAAAAGTCAGCTTTTATATACTGTGAAAATTACGGGCAGGCAGGAGCCGTAACCGTGATAGGAAAAAAATACGGGCTCCCGGAGGCCGTCTGTTTCAGCGAAAGCTTCAGGTACTGGTTTCCGCATACATTTGATCCTGATATTAAATCGATGGTTTACATAAATAACAGGGAACCGGGCAACGATGTAAAAACCTTCTTCAGGAAGGTGAAAAGGATCGGCGGAATCACCGACCCAAATGCAAGGGAATACGGAACAGGTGTATATCTCTGCCTGGATCCGGTTGACAGTTTTAACCGTTTCTGGGTGTTGAGGACACAGGATATGATCCGGTGAAAGGCAGGCAATTACTCTTTTTGATCTATATTTACAGTGGGTAATACTTTTGATCATGAAAATATTAGCAAAAATCCTGAAAGCAATTGTCATAGCTGTTCTCGCAGTAGTAGCAATACTTGCCGTGATAATTGTTTATGCAGAAATTACCGATTACAGACCCAGGGAAAAAACACCGGTTGAAGCTAACGAGAACGTTGGCCAGCTAGGCGATTCAGCAACTCTGACACTCCTGACTTGGAATCTCGGCTATGCAGGGCTCGACAGCAAAATGGATTTCTTTTACGACGGGGGAAAAAAGGTTTTCACTCCTAAGCTGCAGTGCCTGAAGAACCTGGCCGGCATTATGGAGTTTCTGAAGAAAAACGACTCCATCGATTTTATCCTGCTCCAGGAGGTCGACAGGAAGAGCCGGAGAAGCTACAAACTAGATGAATATGCAACCATTACCGCCCACGAAAAATATGCTTCAAGCACCTTTGCAACAAACTATAAGGTATTTTTTGTTCCGGTACCCTTTTCCTCACCTATGGGAAGTGTCAATTCCGGTATTGCAACATTAAGCCGCTACCTGCCGTCATCAGTCGTCAGGTACTCGTTCCCCGGGGAATATGGCTTCCCGAAACAGCTCTTCATGCTCGACAGGTGCTTTATGGTTAGCAGGTACCCGGTCAGAAACGGGAAGGAGCTCGTGCTTATAAACACGCATAACGAAGCATTTGACCCGGGACAAATCAGGAAGGCGCAGATGGAGTACCTGAAAAAATTCCTCCTTGCGGAATATGAAAAGGGCAATTATATCATTGCAGGTGGTGACTGGAACCAGTGTCCTCCGCTTTTTACCCCCGAATTCGCCAAATACCAGGTGAACACTACGCAAATGGTGATCCCCGCAGACTACCTCCCGCCCGACTGGCATTGGCTATTTGATAACAAAACACCCTCGAACCGTAGTGTCATTGCTGCCTACGATCCCGCAACAACAACCACTACCGTTATAGATTTTTTCCTCCTTTCACCAAATATCAGGTCAATTTCAGTTAACTGCGTTGATCTCGGTTTCGCCAATACCGATCATAACCCGGTAAGAGTCAGCGTGCGACTTAAGTAAAGGTGCAGCTGCTTCACCCCCTCCGGGTGATCATTCGCGATTGTTAAGGTTGCTCGCTTCGTCACTTCACGACCCGCATGACTGTTAATTAACACGTCACTGCGGGCAAAGCGAAGCAATCTTCCTTCAGTCGGTAATGTAAATAAACTGCAACTTTTTTGTTTAGTATCTATACAATTATTATATTTGTTTAGTATCTAAACAATATCTTTATGGAAAATGAACTTCAATATCTTATCGACCAGTTCCTTAAGATCCTGAACCTGTACGCGGTTCTTGGCCGCAAACCTAAAGATTATGGTTCCGGCGACCTTCTCTATCTGACCGAGGTCCATACTATTGCCACCGTCGGAAAGAATGAAAAGGTAAATATGACGACTCTTGCCGAGATAATGGGAGTTACCAGGGGTGCAATAAGCCAGACGATCAGGAAGCTGGTGGTTAAAGGTTTGATAATTAAGTCAAATTCCCATAACCTGAAAGAGTTCAACCTTATGCTTTCCAGGAAGGGACGGGTGGTTTACAGGGGTCTTGGGAAACATCAGAAAGAGATTTTTGCCTTTGCCGAACCATTGTACATGAGTGCAAAAAAAGAAGACAGGCAACTCGTCAGGAGGCTTTTTGACGATATCTCGGGCAATCTTGAACAAAGAGTGAGACAATCATGAAAACAAGGGACATGAAATCCATCCTGTTTATAATTCTGGTACTGGTACCGGCAGGCATCAGGGGGCAGGATATCCTTGATGAATACATAAAATCGGGCCTCACAAATAACCTTGCTCTGAAGCAAAAGGAATCTGAATACAGGCTCAGTATTGAAGCCCTGAGGGAAGCCCGGGCGCTCTTCTATCCCGACCTGAGTTTCAACGCACGATACACTGTATCTGACGGGGGCAGGGTCATTAACCTTCCAGTTGGGGATCTGCTTAACCCGGTTTACTCTACTCTGAATGCCCTTACCTCTTCTCACAATTTTCCTGCAATTGAAAATCAGCAGATCAGGTTTCTCAGGCCGCATGAACATGAGACTAAGCTCAGGCTTATTCAGCCGGTCTTCAATACCGATATATATTATAACTCGAAGATAAAGAAGGAGATGACTGGTTACGGACAAGCTGATGTCAACCAGTACAGGCGGGAACTGGTTTCGGAGATTAAGAAAGCTTACTATAACCTTTCGATGGCTGACGGTATTTATTCAATGCTTCAGGAGACCAGGAAGGTTCTTTCAGAAAATGTCAGGGTCAATCGCAGGCTTGTGGAAAATGACAAGGTGACCCGCGATGTGCTATATCGTTCCGAGGCTGAACTTGGGAAGTTTGACCAGGATCTGCAGGAAGCAGAGAAACAGAAAGTCGTAGCGGCCGCCTATTTCAATTTCCTGCTGAACAGGCCACTGACCGATTCTGTAATTATCAAACCGCCTGTCACGTTCCCCAGGCTTTCAGATTATACAGGCGATTACACCGCCACTGCACTTGCAAACAGGGAGGAGATAAAAAAGCTCGGGCAGTATGGAACAATAGCCGACCTGAATGTGAAAAGAAACCAGTCGGGTGTTCTTCCCGATATGTTCCTGGCAATCGATTACGGCTACCAGGGGGAAACTTATGAATTCAACCGGGAGGCAGAATATGCACAGGCCTCGGCAATACTGAAGTGGAATCTCTTCAAGGGATTTGAAAACAGGTCCAAAATCCGGCAGGCCAGGATTGACAGGGAGATTGTCGAATCAGAGCTCGAGGAGGCGAAGAAGCAGATTGGACTGCAGGTTTTGAATACAATGAACGAAATGAAGACCTCCGAGAAGGGAATAGCGGCTGCCGAATCGACCCTTGCCAATGCCAGGGAAGCCTTCAGGCTGACAGCAAAAAGATATGACCAGGGTCAGGCTTCGTTGCTCGAGTACCTCGATGCAAGGTCAACCCTCACCCGTGCGGAGGAGAGTCTCATAATCTCGAAGTGCAGGTACCTCTCCAGCTTTGCGGAGTTTGAAAAAGTCACAGCGGTAAACAAATATTAAACAGGAAAAAGATGAAACTCAAGGTTTTAAGTATTGCAATAATAATTCTTCTTTCAGGGGGCTGCCGGAGCCGGCAGGTTAAGGTCACCACCCCTGATCTCACCCCCGTGAGGGTTACGCAGGTGTCTCCTGAATTTGTTACATTACCGGTTCATTCAAGCGGAATCCTCCTGTCGAGCGAGGAAAAGAGGCTCTCTTTTAAAACAGGTGGAATTGTTTCAAGAATTCCGGTACGTGAGGGCGACAAGGTGAAGGCTGGACAACTGCTTGCATCGCTGAATCTTTCGGAAATAAACTCGCAGGTCAGCCTGGCTTCCAGTGCCTTTGACAAGGCACAACGGGACAATGACAGGGTGAGGAATCTGTTCTCCGACAGCGTGGCAACCCTCGAGCAAATGCAGAATTCAACGACTGCCCTGAGCATGGCACGATCCAACCTTGAAATTGCAAATTTCAACCTCTCACATTCAACAATCACCGCCCCGTCAAACGGGATCATCCTGAAACAGCTGGTAAGGGAGAACGAGATGGTTACACAGGGTTACCCGGTGTTCCTCTTCGGAACATCCGGGAAAAGCTGGAAGGTGAAGACAGGCCTGGCAGACAGGGACATAGTAAGGATAAATACAGGTGATTCGGCCAGTATCGCATTTGATGCATGGCCATCGGTTAATTTCCCGGCACAGGTCGACCTGGTAGGGGAGATGGCAAACCAGCAGACCGGAACCTGCGACGCCGAGCTGACAATATCTGACAACGGATACAGGTTTGCCACGGGGTTTGTAGCAAAAGTGGAGATATTCCCGACAAAAAAAGAGTCCTATATTCTTGTGCCTGTTGGTTCGCTGATCGAAGCGGACGGGCAGACAGCGTACCTGTTTGCTGTCTCCGATTCGCTTAAGGCAAGGAAAATAAAAGTGAAGATCGTTGCGGTTTCGGGCGACAGGACCGCGATAAGCGGGTTACCTGAAGATGTTAAGAGCATCGTCACCGAGGGAGCCGCTTACCTCCGCGAAGGGGAAAAGGTGAAAGTCGTTAATAACGTAAGTCATAACAAATAACCGGAGTTTGAAATGAAGATATCTGAGTTATCGGTAAAGAATTACCAGTTCACGGTAGTGGTCTTTCTCCTGCTTATCGCACTGGGAGTCTATTCTTTCATAAGGATACCACAGTCGGAAGACCCTGAATTCCCGATTTCGATATTCCCGGTGATAGCCATCTATCCAGGTGCATCACCGATCGACATCGAGCAGCTGGTTGCCGACAAGATTGAAAAAAGCCTCAAGGAGCTTGAGGATATTGCCAGGATAAAGACCGAGATCAAGGATGGTGTTGCCATGATCGTCGTCGAGTTTACTGCAAACACCGATCCCGATAAGAAGTATGACGAGATACTCAGGCAGATCAACTCGATAAGGCAGGACCTGCCTCAGGATCTTTATAGCCTGGAAACACTTAAGATCCAGGCAGGCAACACTAACATCATCCAGAGTGCACTTGTCGGTGAAAGGGCTGATTATTCTGAATTAAGGAAATATGCAAAGGAGCTAAAGGATCAGATTTCTTCATTACCGGGAGTGAGAAAAGCCGATGCCCTTGCCTATCCTGATCAGGAATTGAGGATATCGGTCGATATTCCAAAGATGTCGATGTATCATATCACATTATCGCAGGTGATGGGAGCGATCCAGAGCGATAATGCCAATATCCCGGGAGGGAGCATAGAACTCGGATCGAAGAAATTTAATATCAAAACCAGCGGCAGCTATTCCGACATTGAGGATGTTAGAAGAACGATCGTCAATTCATCGTCGGGACAGGTCGTTTACCTAAAAGATATTGCCGATGTAAGCTGGCGTGATGCTGAGCTTAAATACTATGGAAGGTACAATGGTGAAAAGGCGGTGTTCCTGATCGCCAATATGAAATCGCAGCAAAATATCCACGATGTAAAAAACAGCATCTACGGGGTCTATGATTCCTTTGAAAAGAGATTACCCTCGGGTATAAGGATTGAGAGAGGCTTTGACCAGGCACAAAATGTGAAGAACAAGCTTGGACGGCTCGAAAAAGATTTTCTGTTCGCCTTCCTTCTTGTGCTGATTACCCTGTTGCCTCTCGGATTCAGGGCTTCAGGGATTGTGATGATATCCATCCCGCTTTCCATATTGATCGGACTGACCGGGCTCTACCTGGTCGGGTTCAGCATAAACCAGCTTACCATAGTCGGAGCAGTCATCTCGCTGGGTCTTCTTGTGGATGATTCAATAGTGGTTGTTGAAAATATCTCGAGATGGGTGCGGGAGGGTACAAAGCCAGAGGATGCGGCTATCAGGGCAACAAGGCAGATAGGACTTGCGGTGACGGGTTGTACGGCAACTCTTATACTTGCTTTCCTCCCGCTGATGTTCCTCCCGGGAACGGCTGGGAAATATATGAGATCACTTCCCACGTCAGTGACTTTCATCGTAATCGGTTCACTCTTTGTGGCACTCACCATTATCCCGTTTATTGCAAGCAAGCTATTCCGTGGTAATGTTGATCCCAGGGGTAATATTGTACTGAGGGGCCTCCAAAAAGCAATTGACTTTACATATGGAAGGGCGCTGCACTGGTCGCTTGCTAATCCTGTCAAGACAGTGGCGGTTGCAGCCGCTTTCTTCATCGCATCATTGTTCCTGATAAGGTATATAGGATTCAGTCTCTTCCCCAAAGCCGGTCTGCCTCAGTTCACTGTAATTGTCGAGACTCCCAGGGGCAGCAACATACACGAAACCGATAAAGCTGTGAAATATGTTGAAGGGAAACTGGCAAAAACACCTGGAATTAAATATTATATGGCAAATGTCGGTAAAGGGAACCCGATGATCTTCTATAACAAGTTCCAGAGAAGCGAGCTGTCGACCTATGGTGAGGTGCTGGTTGAAGTAAAGCCGGAGATCATGGATCATCTCGGAGACTTTATTGACCATCTCCGCGATTCGCTTTCGGGCTATGTAAATGCAAGGATTTATGTAAATGAATTTGAAAACGGCCAGCCTATTGATGCCCCTATAGCCCTGAGGGTGGTTGGTGACAACCTCGATTCTATAAAGTTTTATACTGGCAGAATTGAAGACATATTCAGGAAAACAGAAGGGACACGCGACATAAAAAATCCGCTTAGCCAGTCACTGACCGATTTAAAAATTGTTGTGAACCGCGATAAGGCAGGGATGCTTGGCATACCCGTTGTTGAAATTGATCGGACAATCAGGCTTGCGCTTGCCGGTATAGTCGTAAGCAAATTCCGCGACAATGCAGGGAATGACTACTCAATAGATGTAAGGGTGCCTGAAGAAAAAGAGGATAACCTTCGGATACTCGACAGAATTTACATATCATCACTTTCCGGTGCTCAGGTGCCCCTGTCGCAGCTTGCCAGGATAGAGTTCTCAAATTCACCCACACTCATCCAGCACTATAATAACGAAAGATCGATGACAGTCTCCTCATCTGTCATTACCGGGTATAATACCGATAAAGTGACCAAGAAAATACTGAGGAAAGTGGAAGAGTTGAGGCTCCCTGAAAATTTCAGGCTGATTCCCGCGGGGGAGATCGAGAGCAGGAGGGAAAGCTTCGAGGGAATCGGGTCGGCAATCCTGATAGCAATCTTCGGCATCTTTGCAATTCTTATTCTCGAGTTCAGGACATTTAAAAGTACCCTTATCGTTTTGTCAGTTATTCCTTTAGGCGTAATCGGAGGATTGCTTATGCTCTATTTTACTGGTTATACACTTTCATTTGCAGCAGCGATCGGTTTTGTGGCACTGATTGGAATTGAAATAAAAAACTCAATCCTGCTGGTCGATTTCACAAACCAGCTGCGCGAGCGCGGGACACCGCTCGATGAGGCTGTGATAAGGGCAGGTGAGATCAGGTTTCTGCCGGTCCTTCTCACCACCTTTACTGCAATCGGGGGGCTTCTGCCTATTGCCCTGAGCAGGTCGGCGCTCTATTCGCCTCTTGCATGGGTGATTGTTGGCGGACTGATAACTTCTACCTTGCTGGCGAGGCTTGTAACTCCTGTAATGTATAAAATCATTCCCCCGGAAATCAAGGCGACGAAATAGTTATAAAAACTTAAAATCCCTGAAAAACCGGAATTCACCCCGGCTCCGGTTATGGAAATATTTGTAGCTTTCAAGATTGTAATACCCAAAATCGATGAAAAATATACTTTTTTCACTTGCATTCCTGGCATTTTTTTCAGGCTTTGGCAGCCTCAGCGCACAGGGCGACAAAATCACAAAAGCTATCATTTCCATCGGTCAGACCGATAACCAGGCAATGAAGCACCTCGACGTACTTACGAACCGTATAGGCGGAAGGCTCATCGGCTCGGATGCTTATACCAATGCATCCAACTGGGCAGCGTCACAGTTCAGAAAATGGGGAATGGAAGTCAGGATGGATACCGTAGGGACATTGCCGGTAGGGTTCAACAGGGGGCCGTGGTTCGGCCGGCTGTTAAGCGAAAACGGCATGGTGCTTCATTTTGCTACACCATCGTACACATCCGGAACAAAAGGCGTCCAGCGGGGACATGTTCTGATCGAGCCTAAGACACAGGCAGAGTTCGACAGGATGAAAGGTGCATTGAAAGGTGCCTGGGTTCTTATCTCAGGAACAAATAGCGGCTGGCCAATTGACTGGTCCGCAAAAGGCGACTCCGTCAGGGCTAAAATAATTGCAGAGAACGATTCAATAGGCCGGCTCAACATGAATATCATGATGGAGAACAGGAGAAATCCCGGGCCCGAGCAGAAGAAAGAGATTCCTTACCACGAGGAACCGGCCCTCTTCTACAAGCAGATGAAAGAGGCGGGAATTCTGGGCATCATCCAGTCATCGCCCGTACCTATCAGGGCACTGTACGACAGGAAAAACCTCGAGAAAATGACTTTTGATAACCTTCCTGTAATTCCCGATATCAAGCTTGATGAAAACCAGTATAAGGTAATCGAGCAGATGGCTAAGGAAAGGAGGTTTTTCCTCCTCGAGTTTGATATAAGGAACTTCTTCAGGCCGGGGCCCGTTCCATACTGTAACGTAATTGGAATTATACGTGGTACAAAGTACCCCGATGAGTATGTGATGATGGGAGGCCATCTCGATTCATACGATGTTGCTACCGGCGGTGTCGACGACGGCTCCGGCGCGACCCCCACGATGGAAGCCGGCCGGCTTATTATGGCCGCCGGAGGCAAGCCTAAAAGGACCATCCTTGTATGCCTCTGGGCCGGTGAGGAATTCGGGCTATGGGGCTCGAAAAGCTGGGTGGAAAGAAACAAATTGAAACTGGGAAAGATTTCGAACTATTTTAACCGCGACGGCGGTCCCCTCGTGACTAATTCGCTTACGGTTCCCGAAGCAATGTATGATGATTTTGCAAAGATTTGCGAACCGCTGAACAGCATAAACCCCGACTTTCCTTTCACCCTCACCAAACGGACCGAGCCACCGAGGCCTAAACCGACAAGCGCCGGTGGATCGGATCATGCATATTTTGCCATGAACGGTGTTCCTGTTCTTGGATTCGGCCAGGCAGACACAAAGGGTTATGATTTCAATTACGGCGAGATCTGGCACACCGAAAGGGATACTTATAATAAGAGCATCGATGAATACCAGAAACAGTCAGCTGTTGTGACAGCCGTTGTTGTCTGGGGCCTTGCAAATCTCGATCACCTGCTGCCAAGGCAGGGTCTTTATGCAGATGAGCCAAAAAAATAGTCGACAGGAAATACGCGGGCTGCCCTCAGTTCCTGAGGGCAACCTTTAAGACTCCGTCAGTGGCGGTGGTCCAGTTTGGAAATATATACACAATTCCTGTCTTGGTGTCTGTAACGTAAAGGTCGTCACCCTTGAGCTCATTCGTAGTGTGATTCTGGATGGCCGTGCCTTTGGTTATGAGGTAATAAAGATTCTTTTCCTTTTTCTGCCAGAAAGTATTATCCTGGTAGCTGACGATGGAAGCCGGTAAAAGCTTCATCACATTTGCCGGATTGTCAAAATCCTTGAAAAGATAAGTAATATTGGAAGTGGTATCATAAACGACAAGGTCCTTGTCTACATAGCCGCTGTTTGTCCTGTCCTGAATGTTGTCACCTTTCACATAAAGCCAGTACGATCCGTCATCCTGCTTCCTCCAGAAAGCATAGTCGGCATTGTCGAATAATTCTGCGGGCCTGATCTTATTGTCCGAATTGGCTTTGTAGTCTTTCAGAAGGTAAGTATTGTTTGTCTTGACATCATAAACCAGTACATCCTTACCGACAAAGGTGTTCTTTGTACGGGCGGCAACCTGTTCTCCCTTATAGTACAGGTAGTAGAATCCGTTTTTAGCGCGCCAGTAGGCATCAGCTGTGCTTCCTACTAGCCTTGCGTCGAGGTTGACATTATACGGCTTCTTGACAAAATTCTCAAGCACGCAGGTCACATTTGAAACCGGGTCCCAGACAAGCAGATCATCATCTGCCCAGTCGCTGACTACCCTTGAGCTCACATCCTCTTCATTTATCTGCAGCCTGTAGCGCATTGTATCGGTATGCTGCCATGTAATTTTAAATTCCGTCTTGCTCATTATAGCAGCTTTGTTCACGAAAAAGAAGTCGTTGGTAAGGGAGGTGGATTCCCAGGGAATCTGCTGCTTGTATGATTTATCGGAAACGCTTCTCCTTACGTTCTGGAACATCTGGAGGATTGTTACGTCGGGTGTCTTCAGGTTTTCTAGGAGGGCAGCCGTATATAATCCATTTGAGCCTGAACCGTCTGAGGCGGTCCTGCCGGGCGAAGTCGAATAGGCAATAAGTGATCCGGTAGGAGCATTCATAAATGCAAGTCCGCTTCCTTCTACCGCTCTCGACCAGCTTCTTTCAAACGGGTTGTTACGGCAGGCATCGAGTATCACTATGTTTACCTTTGAACCGGCAGCCTCCATAAATCCCAGAACCCTGTCGGCCTGAACACAGTCATATTCAATCTGCTGTTCCGACTGGATATTGGCATCGACTGGAATCAGGTAATTCGCCCCTTTAGACTGGATGCCATGCCCCGAATAGAAAAACAGCCCCACGGAGTAATTTTTCAGCCTTGTCCCGAATTTATCGATGGCCTCTTTCATCTGCGATTGGTTAACGTCTTCATACTCAAAAACATCGAATCCAAGCGACTGGAGGGCATCCTTCATTGATCTTGCATCATTGACCGGGTTAGCAAGAGCCGGGGAATGCAGGTACCCGGCATTCCCGATGACAAGCGCCAGCCGTCTTTCAGCAGAACTGGTAATCGGGTTCTTCTGCGCTGAAACATAACCATTGCACAAAATCAGTGAAAGTGCCAATGCCGGAATGAAATGTCCTTTTTTCATATAATTAATTAAAAGGTTTGTCAGAATGGTGGTATAAAATTATACAATTTTGATGATCGGGACAACAACCGCGTACAGCACTTTTTACACCGGGAAGTCAGCCATGTTGCAAAACAGAAAAACGCGATGTAAATTTGAGAATCCGGAGGGAATGGAAATCCGGCGATTTAGTATCATTGCTTCAGGGACCAGTTATAATTTGAAAAACCAGGAAGATGACTCTGAAAAAAATTTTTCCGCCTCTAGAATGGCTAAGAACTTACCGTCTGAGGGACCTCGGTTCTGACGGACTTGCCGGGCTGACTCTTACAGCTTATGCAATACCTGTCTCACTGGCTTATGCTTCACTTGCCGGTCTTCCGCCACAGTACGGTATATTCGGCTACCTGCTTGGCGGGCTGTTTTACTCACTGCTGGGCAGTTCGAAGCAGATGGCGGTAGGACCTACATCGGCAATTTCGATGCTTGTGGGAACCACACTGGCGGCACTCTCAAACGGTGATCCGCTGAGGTGGCTCGACCTCGCATCGCTTACAGCCCTTATGGTTGCAGGCATATGTTTTGTAGCTTATATACTTTACCTGAGCAGCATTATCAACTTCATCAATGAAACTGTCCTCACGGGTTTCAAAGCCGGTGCGGCACTGACAATCATGCTTACCCAGCTGCCGAAAATGCTTGGTATACCCGGCGGGGGAACATCCTTTTTCCAGAGACTTGGAGTGATATTCCAGCAGCTTCACCTTACAAATGCCCATGTCCTTTTCTTCGGGCTGGCAGCCTTCGGCCTCATCCTCCTCGGAGAAAAGATTTTCCACGGTCGGCCGATCGCCATCTATGTCGTTGTTGCATCAATACTGATCATAACCTTCTCCGGCCTGGAATCAAAAGGATTCAAGACAGTGGGAGTGATCCCTGCCGGGCTGCCTTCAATATGGATACCCACACTCAGTTACCAGGATATCCAGTCGGTTGCTTCACTTGCATTCGCCTGCTTCCTCCTGATGTACGTTGAAAGCATATCCGCGGCAAAAACTATAGCCCAGAAGAACGACTACGAGATAGACCCCCACCAGGAACTCCTGGCGCTAGGGATGTCTAACCTCGCTGTCGGACTGGGACATGGTTATCCGGTGAGCGGCGGACTGTCACAATCGGCTGTTAATGATTCGGGAGGAGCAAAAAGTCCGGTCTCGCTTGTTTTTGCCACGATATTCATCGGGGCCTGTCTTTTCTTCACAGGGTTGCTGAAAAACCTCCCAACGGTCGTTCTGGCTGCAATTGTCTTTGTTGCAGTAGAAAGGCTCATTAACGTCAAGGAGTTCATAAGGATGTGGAGAGTGAACAAATTTGATTTTGCAATTGCTTCCGTTGCACTTTTATGCGTAATCTGCTTCGGGATATTACAGGGTGTCATTATAGGTGCCCTTGCTTCCCTCATCCTTATTATTAAAGCTGTTTCCACTCCACACATAGCTATTCTGGGAAGGATCCCGGGTACGGAGAGATATACCGATGTCAAGCGGCATCCCGATAATGAACTTTTACCTGGCGTGCTTCTCTTCAGGGTTGAATCACCGCTTGTTTACTTCAATGCTTCCTATGTTTACAGCCACGTCTGGCCACAGATATCTGCCCAGTCCGATTCCCTGAAGCTGGTTATTTTCGACCTCAGCACCTCAGCCTATATCGACTCGGCAGGAGCAAAGCTGATTAAAAGGCTTTTCCTGAACCTCGAGGCAAAAGGCGTCCTGTTCAAAGTGGCAGAGGCACATTCGGAAGTCAGGGACGTTCTTCGCTTTGAGGATATAGAGCATCTCCTGGGACATGTAAGCAGAAGGGACTCGATTCATGAAATCATTGCCCATAATCTTTCCGAAGCCGAGATGAGGGAAAGAATGAAGGAAGAACTGAGCTGAATTAATTCTTGATCACCGACCTTTCGTTAATGGCCCAGGCAGCAAAGTAACCAAGTGCCCCTCCTCTTATGTTGCCCGGTGGATTGGAAGGCGATGATGCGGATATAAACTCCATTCCCGAAGTAATGCTTCTCAGGACGTCGAGGTAGTTGTACATCCACTTTTCAATATTCTTCAGTCGGACCCTTACAGTGTCGCCATGGTCAAACTGATCAATTCCAAGCCTCCTTCCTCCAAGTGAGATGACATTGGTCACACCGTCGAAAAACTTGTCGCTGTAAATTAGTATCCTGTCTCCGGTTGTAAGCAATGAATCGTTTACATAGATCTCTACCTGGTAGTAATTTTCAATGCCTGCCGGATCGGTAAACTGTATATTGAGCCTGTCCTCAAACGGGTGGTCCGGTTCCTTGTCGAGATAAAATTTAGTGATCGTTACCACCCCCGGCATTGTTGCTTCAGCAGTATAGTCTGAGTTACCTTCCTGTACCGAAAGGCTAAAGCTTTCACCCGGCTGTCCGTGCAGGTTCCTGGCCGAATATCTGCCGTCGCCTGAATTCGTGAAATGGTAAACATTTCCTGAACTGTCTTTCAGCGATACTGTAGCATCATTCACACTTTGAATCGTGGTCGGTTTATAGTAATCTGTCGACCTGTGTAGGCTGACAAAGATGCTGTCGGAATGATTATCCACGCTGCCTTCAATAACAAGCTGAGGGTCGGAGCTCTTCAGGCTTAAATTGATCACATCCTGGCACGACCCCAGGAAAATCGCAAAGGAGACAAGAAGCAGATATCTGTTTTTTATAAAGTCCATCTGGTCAGAATTTAAAATTGAAGGTGATTGATGGAACGACTGAAAACAACGACAGCCTCACAGCCTGCATCTCAGACGGGTTATCCGGATTCTGCCTGAAAGTGATTGAATAGGCATTTTTCCTTGCATAGACATTATAGACCGAGAAGATCCAGCTTCTTTCCCTGTTCTCTTTGAGTTTCTTCACATGTGTCGCTCCAATGTCAAGCCGGTGATAGTCGGGCATCCGGTACCCGTTCCTTTCAGTGTACAGGGGCGTCCGTATACCGTCAATCTCGTAAATCCCGCTGGGGAATGTAACTGCATCACCTGTATAGAAAACCCATTCGGATGTGAAGGTCCACCCCCTGGCTATCTTGTACATTGCAACAACAGAAATATCATGAATCCTGTCCTGCTTGGCAGGAAAGCTCTTCCCGTTATCTATGCCGGAAAATTCCCTCAGCGTCCTTGAAAGAGTATAACTTATCCATCCTGTCAGGCTTCCTTCCTTTTTCTTGATAAAAAACTCGGCACCATATGCCTTGCCCCTGCCATATAGAAGCTGGGATTCGACATCAGGATTCAATACAATATCGGCAGCCGGCTTATAATCGATAAGATTGTGCATCCCCTTGTAGTACACCTCGACTGAAGTCTCATAGTTGTTGTTCCCGAGATTTCTGAAATATCCGACGGATACCTGGTCGGCCCATTGCGGCAGGATATTATTGCTTGTAGGCAGCCAGAGGTCGGTGGGATTGCCCGATGTCGTGTTTGAAAGAAGATGAAGATACTGGTATATTCTCTGGTATGAAGCTTTTACCGAGTTGGACGGATCGAACACGTACGTCATCGAAAACCTTGGCTCCAGACCCGGATAATTCTTTATAACCGCCACTTTGGTGTATTTCGACGAATCGGTCCGGAAGCCTTCCTGGTCGTAGGAATAAAAGGTACCGGGTCCCAGTACCGTGAAGAGGGAGACCCTCAGGCCGTAGTTTATAGTAAGGGAGCTGTTTACGGAATATTCCTGAGAAAAATATATCCCGCTTTCAAGGGCATGTCTCTCCTGGAGTATAACGCTTCTCAGTGTGGAATTATTTGTTGAATTCATTGTGCCCGGGAAGAAAATGTGATAGGCCGAATTAAATCCGAACTTAATCGTATTGCCCGGGCTCGGATAAAACTGGAAGTCCTCCTTCAGGTTGAAATCCCTTATTCCCGAAGAAATATCCACCGACCTGTTTATCCCTTCAAGGGTGATGATATAATTGTAGTCGCTGAAAATCAACGAACTGTTCAGGAACAGCCTGTCGGAAAAAAGGTGATTCTCACGAAGGGTCGAAGTAGTGTTACCCCATTGTATCCCGAAACGTCCCCCGAAATTGAAGACATCCCTTCCAAGATATCCCGACAGGAAAATATGATCTTTTTCCCCGAGCCTGTAGTTAGCTTTCAGGTTAAGGTCGTAGAAATATGCCTTTGACCTCCTCTGGTTCGAATCCCTGGCAAGCTTCAGGAAAAGATCTGCATAAGTCCGTCTTCCCGTTATGATAAATGAACCTTTGTCCTTTACAATTGGACCCTCGACTGCCAGCCTCGATGATATTAGTCCGATTCCCCCGGAGACCGTATAGTCCTTGTAGTTCCCGTCGTTCATCCGCACGTCAATCACCGATGAAAGATGACCGCCGTATTCAGCAGGGATCCCGCTCTTGTACAGTTTGACATCCTTTACTGCATCGGAGTTGAAAACTGAAAAGAATCCAAGCAGGTGTGAGGTATTGTAAACCGGGGCTTCGTCGAGCAGGACCAGGTTCTGGTCAGCTGTTCCACCCCTTACATAGAAGCCGCTGTTTCCTTCACCGGCCGACTTTACCCCCGGCAGAAGCTGAAGAGTTTTAAGTATGTCCTGCTCGCCCAGAAGCACAGGTATCGACCTGATATCCTTAATGTCAAGTTTTTGAGTGCTCATTTCCGTTGAGGTCACATTACGGTTGCCCGATTCAGCTTTTATCGTCACCTCGCTGAGAGCGACAGAATTTGGCCTGAGCTCAATATTCCGAGATACCGGAGCAAAAAGCTTAACCCTGAGGCTCTTATCACAATACCCGAGGTATGAGAATTTCGCATTGTATTCCCCCTGTGGAATAGTAAGCGAAAAGAATCCGTATGAATTTGTGGTGCATCCAGCCCTGGCTTCAGGAAGCCAGATATATGCCCCGATAAGGGCTTCTCCTGAAAGCGAATCTCTTACTGAACCGCTGAACGTGAATTTCTGTGCACTTGCACTTGATGACAGAATAATTAACAGGACAAGTATTTGTTTACGCATCAGATAAGAAACAATTTTAAACCCGGAAGGTTCCCCTTCGTACCCCTTGGATTTTACCCTTAATTGCATGATAAACGTCTGCACCGAAGAAATGTTGTATTCCTACCTGAACGACACACTCGATTTCACCATGCTCTCCCTCAGGTCGTACAGTTCCCATCTGCCGGAAATCAATTCCGGCTCTTTCTTCCTCAGGAGCTCGATAAAATCCCTGACACCTGCCGGCTCGTTCCCATTTGCATGTATCAGCACGATGCTCCCTTTCCCCGGTTTCTGTCCCTTGGCGAGCCAGGCATCGCTTCCAACGGGGATCAGCCCGAGGCCAAGAATCTGCTCATAAGCTGCATGGTCCGATACAAGTCCCGGGAACCTGAAGAAGACGGAAGGAGACAGCTTATGCATGAACATCGCTTTTTCGTTCTCGAGCACCTCGCTGTTTATATCGGTCCCCCCTGCGAGGAGGAAATTTTCCGTTAAAGGCACATCATTGTATGTAAAGTGATTGAATGAATGGTTTATCCAGGTGATACCAAGTTCCCCTGCACCCGAAAGGCTGTCAAGCCATTCAAGATCATTCCTGTGGTTTTGCATCCACCGGCCCGTCACGCAAACAGAAACCGGAACAGGTTTCTGTCCACGGCTGAATCCACGTAAGATCTCGGTGAAGACTATCCTGTCGAGAGGCAGAACCGAGGGGCAGAGATCAATTGTAAGTTCAATGCCATCTATCTGCCGGTAAGCTCTTGTATATCCTGCATCCTGGATGTCATTGTCAAGGCTTTCGGCTTCCGACAGCAGCCTGAAATATGGTGTAGACCTGAAAATGGCCCTGATCATATCCCAGTTCTCAGGCAATGCAAAAATGCTGTCCGAAGGAATGTACCCGGTAAGCAGGGAATAAGGATCAACTGTAAAAAAGTATGTCCTGCCGTTTATTTCCAGTCGCCTGATACATATTACGTTGCAGCTCTTCCCCTGAACAAGGCCCCAGGCAGAGCATCTTGAGATAATCCCGTTTGTCTGGCAGTTACCTGGCAGGGTTAACAGCAGGAGCACAGGTATTATTCCGATAAGCTTACGAAGCATTCTTTACCGATTTCACGACAAAGATACTCTTACAATTGCTTTATCGGTATATCGCCCTGTACATTCTCATGTTCCTTCACAGGGGAAGGCTATAACGAGAACCAGTAGGAGAATTTAACAAGGAAGACATCGTGTGGTGCAATTCCAAAAAGCCCTTTCATGTCTCTCTCAGCCAAGAAAGTGCCGTCGGCTATCGTACCTGTTCTCCCCTGGGACCATACAAGGAAAAGTGTGGACCCCGGCTTGTATTCCCATCTTAGAACCAGGTTGGAACGGAACTGCCTGAAGTTGAAATCGGGATAGGAAATGCTGTAGTCGGCTGTACCGCTGTTATCCTCATTAAAAGAAATAATTCCGGCAGCTGCGTCAGGTGTTACTTCCCCGGACTGATATATGGTAAACCTGTCTGAAAATTTTGCTGCCCCCGGATTGGTGATCCTTTTCAGGTTGAAATATTTTCCGGCAGAAATGAACGGCTGACCATACCATTCAAGAGTCAGCTCGGGATTGAAAGTGTAATTGAGCCTGAAAGTAAAACCGAGCGTCTTCTGATCCAGCTCCGCAAATATATATCTTGGGTCATTCTTATAGCTTTCTGTGGCAAGGTACTGGAGCACATCATCCTGGCTGAACCTTGAAGTCTCGATTGAGAAAGTAACGGAATTCACCGGTCTCACAGTAAGCCCGGCATCAATGCCGCTGGCTTTAAAACTAGCCTCATCCCTGTGCCCCAGGTAGCCTCCGGCATACATGTAAACCTTCTTCGACTGATCTGAAATGAGGAAAAGATTCAGATCTTCCGTGCCCGGCAGTTTCATCGCAGGACCTCCCCTTAGCAGAGTAGTGGATATGCTGTTTTCGGTCCGTGTAACCGACCCGTTTATTCTCCATAAATTTTTAAACTGGGCATTGAAATTAATGTTTGTATTGAAGGAGAGAAGCTTTCCTGAATAGTTCCAGTACATCCAGTAATTGGTATTGAGATAGAAATTGTTGAAGATGAAGAACGGATTCCTGATATAGTATGCCACCCATGTTCCATGATGGATGACATCCGAATATCTCATGTAACCTATATCGTTGAAGTCGAGTCCGGGCGATCTTAAGGTCACGCTTGTTTCAAACTGCAACCTTGATTTGCTTGATCTGCCCAGTTTGAATGTGGCGCCATAGCCCGAAAGTGAGGTACGTGAGGAATCCAGCCTGACATACCTGATATCCGGTCGCTGGAAATACCTGGCTGATGAAGTCTGGGCATTTATGATCGCCGTGGTCTTACCTTTTATTTCAGAAAATTCGGCATTGCCTGCCAGGTACCAGGTCCTTTCTTTCCACGAATGCCTGAAATCCAGGCCGCCGGTATATGCCTCTGAGTTTAAAAAATAAAGATCCGGGCTGGTGATGTCCCTGTTTACTGCGGTGAACATGCCTCCGACGGTTGTTTCTCCCTTGTTGAAATCCTGTTGGACCCTGCCTACGAAATAATTGGTCAGCGGCTCTACAGCAACTTTTTTTCTATAGCCTGAACTGTCGATCAGTGCATTTTCCCCGGCAGTTACGGATTCCATTATGCCTAAGGAGAGGCCGTTTTTAGTTTTCCCCGAAAGTTTCAGTGCCGAGATTATTGACGTTCCTTCCGGTTGTTTAACATATTCATCTGTTGCGGTTGGGGGACAATACTGAGGACTCCGGCCTATTCTCCTTGAATAGAACAGGTTATCCTGGTACATATTTCCTATGACAATTGTATTCGTGGGCTGGAACTGGAATATGTTCTTCCCTTCGACGAAAAAGGGCCTCCGCTCGGAAAAGTATGTTTCAAAGGCAGTCAGGTTCACCTCCGACGGGTCAGCTTCCACCTGCCCGAAATCGGGGTTGAAAGAAAAATCGAGTATAAAATTGTTTGATATGGCTGCCTTCCCGTCAAGACCTGCTGAAGCTCCATATGACTTACCCGTCATGAAAGGATTTCCTTCTTCTCTCTTGAAATGTTCCATCCTGGCCAGGGTGAAAGGCATCAGTTCCAGCCTTTTCCCGGAACTTACCCTTTTTATTCCGTGGATCTCTCCAAAAAGATGGACCGTTCCCGGAGATCCTTTCGGAATATATTGCCATGTAGATCTTTCCTGGTTCCTGAAAAGCTGCCTTGTAATCTGTAAACCCCAGGTCTGCACTTCATTTTTATCAAACCTCAGCTGGCTCAGCGGAATTTTGATTTCGGCGATCCATCCCTGGTCGTCTATGGATGTCTTAAGAAACCAGATAGGGTTCCAGCTTGTGTCCTCCTTGTTTCCGTCGTCGGTGATAGTCATATCACTCTTGGATCCCGAGGCACTTGCGACAAAAGAGAAAGCCGTTTGCTTGTCAGAATAGCTGTCAATATCCACTTCAACATAGTCGCCGGTAAAATTATCCCTTCGGGAAATAATCCTGCTGATCTTTCCGGGATCAGTATCGAATGCTCTTATAAGCAGGTACAAATTGTTATCGTCAAAGAGAATCTTAAATGAAGTCTGCTGTGAAGGCTGTTTGTTTTCCTGGGGCTGAATCTGAACAAATCCTGTCGCCCATGCCGCCTTGTTCCAGCATGTATCGTTCATTAACCCGTCTATTTCCGGAGGAGTGTCAGTATATACTGCATTTACAGTTTTTTTTTCAGGTTCCTGGGCCGCAGCATACTGCATGGCTGCCGCAAATGCAAGTACCAGGGGTAGATACTGCAGGTATTTTCTTTTCATATCTGTCCTTTAAAATTTTCATGGCTATACAGAATACCTGCATCGGGTCCAATAGTTACACGAAAACACGATTTTTATGTTTTTGATAACATCTGAAAATAGATGTAACTTATTCTTTGATATGGTACGGGATATAATATGATATTAAAAAGCTGACTTTTCCGGTAACTTTTTTAATATACCGCAGTTTACATGTTTTGAAACGACATTGCATTAAGGGTTGAATACACTATCTGATAACGCGCTGATGCGAAAGGTAAAAGAAGGAGACATCGATAAGATGGGACTTCTGTACGAGAGATATTATAAGGAATTGTTCAGGTATCTCTGCAAAGTAACAGGGAAAAGGGAAGTGAGCGAGGATCTTGTACATAACGTTTTTTTCAGGATGCTGAAGTACAGGAACGGATTTGCAGGGACCGGTGAATTCAGGACATGGATGTACCATATTGCCCGTAATGCACTTTATGATTCCCTTAAGAAGGAAAGAAGGATTTCTTTCCACGAATCTCTCCGGACCAGGGAGTTTGAAGAAAGACTAGCAGAGGAGGACCCGGCTGAAAGAGACAGGGAGAAGGAAAATGAATTGAAAATTCTTGAATCTGCAATGGCGGAAATGCCTGTGGAAAACAGGGAACTTCTGGTAATGGTCAGGTTTCAGGAGCTCAAATATGCTGAAATAGCTGAAATACTTAGTATCAGCGAAGGGGCCGTAAAGGTCAGGGTCCACAGGGCCGTGAACCAGCTAAGGGAAATTTATCTTGGGATGTATAAAAAATACAAGGATTATGAATTGTCAGGATTTCAGGGAAATGTTTCATCTTCAGCTCACAGGTGAGCTGGAACCATCCGGATCGGAGGAGCTTAGGGAGCATCTTTCCGGCTGCGATACCTGCAGGGAAGAATTTGAGATGACTGAACGGCTTTGGGAGCTGATGGCTGCTTCAGGGGACCCTCAGCCATCAGGTTCGATGAGAGAAAAATTCTACTCCGGCCTGCAGGAATATAAGTCGGGGATGAGGAACAGGCTGACCTGGCTCGATAAGCTTAAAGACAGGGTATCCGCATCGTGGTACCTGTTTCCCAGGCCGGGCCTGGCATTGAACTCTGTTATTATTATTGCAGCTTTCATCCTTGGTTTAATAGTAAGGCAGCCGGTAAAAAAAACCGATACTTCTTACCTGAAGCAAATAGACTCTCTCTCATCACAGGTATCGGAGATCAGGCAGATGATGATGCTCTCCCTTCTTGATAACCCTTCAGCCTCGCAGAGGATAAAGGCTGTAAAGTTTACAGATGATATCCCGCAGGCAGGTAAAAAGGTAACAGACGCCCTCTTCACCACGCTCAATAATGATCCTGATGTAAATGTAAGGCTTGTGACACTCGAGGCTCTCATAAGGTACGCTTCCGACCCTTCTGTACGCCAGGGCCTGGTAGAAAGCATCTCAAAACAGGACTCGCCTGTAATGCAGGCAGCAATCTCCGAAGTCATGGTCAGGCTTAGCGAAAAAAGATCTATACCGGAACTGAAAAAGCTGCTCGGGAAGGAGGGGCTTAACAAGTTTGTGAAACAAAATCTTCAGAAAAATCTCAATAAACTGATTTAGCAACAATTAAAAGGACAGGAATGGGAAAATTGCTTTTGGCTATTTATTTAGCACTGGTTTCGGTGTTCCTCCCGGGGAACGCTGCCGCAAATGAATTCAGGGAACATATCTCCAGGGAATTCAGTTTGCAGAATAACGGACACACCAAGAACCTGCTGGTTTACAACTTCTCCGGTTTCATAAAAGTTGAAGGATATGCCGGCGACAAGATTGTAATGGAAATTGACAAGGAGATCACAGCAGGAAGTGAGAATGACCTGGCAACAGGTAAGAAAGAGCTTAAGCTGAGCTATGATCTTACTGACGACAGTATCACAGCCTACCTTGAGGCACCTTATGATACTCGGCCACGTAATTCGTATCATAAAAGATGCAATTGTGACCCTCCGTACAGTTTCAAACTCGATTTTACAATCAGGGTTCCTTCAGGAATGAACCTGACCCTGTCGACTGTGAACGATGGGGTTGTTTCTGCAAAGCTTGTATGGGGAAATCTTAATCTATGCAATGTAAACGGTGAAATTTGGGCAGAAAAGATAAAAGGGAAGACATCGGCCCATACCGTAAACGGAGATGTAAACATAAGCTATCTTTCAAATCCTTCTGAAGAATCATCATTTTATACCGTCAACGGTGATATTACGGTCACTTTTCAGCCCGATCTCTCTGCCAATCTTGAATTCAGGAGCATGAACGGACAGTTTTACACAAATTTTCCTGATGCGCATCTTATCCCTCTCCCCTCCAGGAAATACGAGGAAGAGAGTGGTGGGTCGCGGATTTACAGGTTAAGCAGGGCAACAGTATTCAGGTTTGGAAAGGGAGGCAAGGACTTCAACTTTGAAACTTTAAACGGGGACATATTTATTAAACATATTTAAACTAATCGTCATGAAAAGATTTAAGCACATTTTACTGATTTTGATTCTTGCAGTAACATCTGCAGGTACCTATGCCCAGCAGGGTAATGATGAACAATTAACTGTTCCACTGAGCAGCCCAGGTAAGCCATATACCCTGAAAGTGCACCTTGTTCAGGGCTCTATAAAGGTCACCGGGTATGAAGGCAAGGACATTTTAATTACAGTTTCAGCCAGCCAGGGCGAAGATGAGGAAAACGATAATGAAAACGTGAAAGAAAAGAACCTGGAGGGGATGAAACGCCTTTCTTCCCATGGAGGTTACGAGGTTTCTGCAAAGGAACTTGACAACACCGTAACAATAAATACATCGAATCCGAATAAGACCGTCAACCTGACCCTGAAGGTTCCGCAGGACGTAAAGCTCAAGGTTGGTACTGTAAATGAGGGAGTTCTTGAAATTGAGAATATAAAAGGAGAGGTTGAAGCCAATAATGTCAATGATAAAATTGACCTGAAAGACATTTCGGGCTCGGTCGTGGCCAACACTGTAAATGGTGATGTAACAGTTACCTTCAAGGCAGTTGACCCCTCGGCTCCCATGGCATTCTCAACACTTAACGGAGACATACGCGTTACGCTTCCGGCAGATGTTAAGGCAAATCTCAAAATGAAATCAGATAATGGTGAAGTCTATTCAGGTTTTGACATAGACCTGGATAAAACGGCACCGAACATCACCAAATCAAATGAAAACGGTGTACTGAAGCTTACCAAGGACGACTGGATCAAGGGAAAGATCAACGGAGGCGGACAGGAGCTTATGCTAAAGACAATGCAGGGAGATATTTTCGTGAAAAAGGGAACGAGGTAGGATACTGATATTGACTTTATTAAAGAAGTGATTAGCTGACCAGGATGTAAATTTTATTTGCCTCAGGTTAAGATTTCATAGCCGGATTTGTTTAATTTTATAATTACCAATCTCACTACCGGGAAATTATTATAAAATGAAACGATCCGGCTCACATTTATTATTGTTTCTTATTGCATTGTCTTTTTATTCCTGCAATAAGGTAAATACCGTCTTTCTGAACGAAGTTGAATTCCGCGATAAAGTCTATGCCTGCTGGCTTGGGAAGAATATCGGCGGTACGCTCGGGATGCCATTTGAGGGAGACACTGCCACCCGCGACATTACATTTTATACGAATATCAGGGAAGGAGAGCCTGCACCAAATGACGATCTCGACCTGCAGCTTCTGTGGCTCAAGGTTATGCAGGAGAATGAAGCACATACCGATGCGTTCCGGCTTGGAAAATACTGGTTAAAGTATGTGCCCGTAGACTGGAATGAATATGGCGTTGGGAAAGCCAATATGAAAGCGGGCTTTATGCCTCCTGTTTCAGGTGAATTCAACAATGAAAAGTGGAAAAACAGCAACGGGGCCTGGATCAGGTCCGAGATATGGGCATGCCTGTATCCATGCAATCCGTTAAATGCCGCAAAGATGGCCCGCGAAGATGCCTGTGTCGATCATGGCATGGCAGAGGGGATGTTTGCAGAAATATTTACAGCGTCAGTCGAATCGGCAGCCTTTGTCGTCCCTGACCGCGATTCGCTGATTAGCTTCGGGCTGTCGATGATACCCTCAGATTGCAGGGTGGCTAAGGCTGTGAGATGCGCCGTTAAAGCGAAAAAATCGGGAAAAGACTGGAAGCAGGCAAGGGAGGAGGTAGTTAAGAATACAATTGACCTGGGTTGGTTCCAGGCCCCCAGGAATGTTGCATTTACGATGATAGGCTGGCTTTATGGAGATGGTGATTTCGGAAAGTCGCTTTGCATTGCCGTTAACTGCGGTGATGATACCGACTGCACAGGGGCAACACTCGGATCAATACTCGGGATAATCGGAGGCACGAAGGCTATTCCTGAAAACTGGAGAAGGCCCGTCGGCAATAAAATAACCAACGTGGCAATTAACGGCTTCACCTCCCCGCCCACGCTTGACATACTCACCGACAGTACAATATCTATGGCCAGGCGGGTAAGGGACAGAAACAATTTCAAGGTTATTATAGGGAAGGGAAGGACGGATACAAGGCTTGCCCGGGAATTTCTTACTACCGACAGGACGGCACTGGAAAAAGTATGGCATTATTCCCCATGGAAAGTGGTAAGGCACAATCATAACTGGGTTATCACCCTCGATTATCACGAAGAACCATATATACTGCCCGGGACAGCACGAAAGCTGACCCTTTCCGTTTCGAATGTAAGCGATAAGGCGGCAATATTTAATTATGGCATATCAGGACTTCCTGCAGGGTGGATAGCCTCGGGCTTCCCTTCAGATACTGTCAGCATTGATAAAGGAGGGCGAAGAGTAACGGAATTCTCAATTGAGGCAAAGGCTGAAGTTCCGGACACTGCAAAAATGACGTTTGTTCTTTCTCTGGGCGGGGAAAGAGATTCTGTCCCCTTTACGCTCCTTACCCGGAAAGCAAACCGGAAATAACATCAATAGATTGAATGCCCTTTAAATACCCTTGCCTTTTCAATGGGTTTGATCTCACCGATCCATGTCAGGGTCCCGGGTGTTATGCCGGTGATATTGATTTCAGCATACCCGCCCGCTGTGGCTCTGAGGAGAAGATCGTAATGTCCCATTGCCGAGTTGACATCAAACCTTAAGGTAATTGTCTTGTTCTTTGGATTCCTGGTCATGTCCCACCTCGTTGATTCCCCTTCTGTGGTAATACCTCCAAGACCGTTATACCCGGTGCCTGTATTGTTCCCAACCTGGAGTGTGACCTTGTTCATGAATACACCTACAAAATTGATTGTCGGGTTCACGATAGTTCTTAAGCCTGCACTTCCCTGGAGATATGATGCCTCAAGAACGAACCTGTGTGATGTGATCATGGAATCGAGCATCACGTAGTTTGACTCGATCTCCTTTTTTCTCAGCTCCTTTTTTTGCTCCTTTGTGAGCTTCTTTACGGCAGTATCAGAGGTGTTTGAGAAATAATTCCTGTTGCCAAACCTGTTATCCTGGGCATTAATTGCGCCAGAGATTAAAACCAGGGGCAGGGCAAGAAAGAGAATTGACCATTTTGAATTTCCCGTTTTCATGACCGTTTTTTCATCAGTTTCCAAATTACGTGCCACCATAACCGAAAAATAGTTCATACCGGCATAATTAACAAAACTTTAATAAAGTAAAAGCCCTCCGGTTAAAGAATAAACAACCGGCCGGGCCGTGATCGCCTTACGGCCAAGGTATTAAGCAGGTGGTAATTTGTCCAGTGAATTATTTGGCTATCGTACGCGAAAGTGAATGGATCACAAGTATGACCTTTTCCTTCAATGTTATTTCATGCCTGTCCTTCCTGATGTAATTGTTCCAGACGATAACCGAAAAAATGAAAACAAGAAATGTGACAACGGCGACTCTGGCGAGATAAGGAACTATACTGACCAGGTGCCTTAACTCCCGGTTAAGCCTTTCCATGAACTTTTCAGCATGCTTGCCTGATGGCCCCTGGATATCAAACTCTTTCCTGTTGTTCCTTATAAAGACCTCAATGGAGTCTTCCTTGTTGATTTCCATGACTTTTTTTCCTAAAGACTCATAAAATGGTTTGATGCTGCATCGAAATCTTTATAAAGACCTGTGTCAGGTCACATTTTGTTCCACCTGGTATTTTATGATGAAATAACTGCTATATTAAATGCACGGGAACAGATTATCTATCTTTGATCTTTCCGTAAATCTAAGCACTATGAATGGGATAAAAGAAAAATATGGCAGGACAGCCCTCATCTGCGGGGCATCAGAGGGTATCGGAGCCGCATTTGCAGAATACCTGGCACGGCAGGGCATGGACCTTGTTCTTGTCGCCAGGAGGGCAGGAATCCTTAATGATTTTGCGACCCGTGTAAGCACCGGATATAAAGTAAGCGTAAAAACAATAGAATGTGATCTTTCGGATAATAACGCGCCTGAGTTTATAACCGCATCCCTCGGCGATTCTGAAACTGGCCTGCTTGTTTACAATGCCGCGGTTTCATATATAGGACCGTTCCTCGACAGGAATGATGATGAGCTGCAAAGGGCCGTGAATGTCAATATAAGCACCCCCTTGTCGTTGCTCAGGCACCTGGGAAAGGGGATGGCGGAGAGGGGAAGAGGTGCCGTTATATTAATGTCGTCGATGGCTGGTTTGCAGGGAAGCGGGTATCTCTCGGTCTATGCCGCAACCAAAGCATTTAACACCGTACTTTCTGAAAGCCTCTGGTTTGAATGGAAAAGCCTGGGTGTTGATGTTTTGGGATGCATTGCCGGTGCTACTTCAACCCCTGGGTACAATCAGTCAAATCCCGGCAAGGCAGGTTTCCTGGCACCCAGGGTTTTGAGGCCGGAAGAAATTCCCCGGGAATGCTTCAGGTATCTTGGAAGGCAGCCATCCTTCATCACAGGCAGGGGAAACAGGTTAGCCTCATTCATCATGCGCCATTTCATGACGAGGAAGCAGTCGGTGAAGGTTATGGGTGAAAATACACGGAAGATGTACGGGCTCTAATCCTGATCAATAGATAAACGGTATTATCCTGTAAGGAACCCGTTTTTTGTATTCATCCCAGAGCGCTCCATACTTATTTTTACATCTCCTGTCGTCATCCGCCTGCCGTGTAAACAGCAGTCCGACATAATAGAGGGGATATAGCCAGGGCCAGATCATTCCGGGATGACCGGTACAAAGGATCATTCCGGCAGCCATGAGTATCTCTCCAAGGTAATTGACATGCCTGCTTACTCCCCAGAATCCGTTTACAAGGAGGGATCTCTTTCCATCGGATATGGTCTCCGGAGCTATCATGAGAAACATTTTCCCGGGATATTTCTTAAAGAAATACTTCTGGAGATTTGCTCCCCTGGAAAGTACCCATCCCGAAAAAAAGGTAAAAACATAGAGTACCAGCATAAAAACCGGTGTTCCTGCATCAGGCAGTTCAACTGTTGCCCAGAGAAAGACAGAATAAAAATATGCATAGAATACAAGGCAGCCCCATCCAAGCTTAAATCCGACTCTTTCGGCAAAAAGATCGTAAGTATAAAGATGAACCTCTTCAAACGTCAGATAATCGACGATAAAAAACAACATCAGCAAAGCTGAGATCGCTACCCCTGGGGAAAATGCGCTTTTAAAAAGCATAAAATGACGGGCAGCAAAACTGGTCACATTCAGTCCCAGCATTGTTGCCCCGGCAAGGTAAAGCCACATTTTTGAGTCAACCCTCCCGTTACGGAACTGCAGGTTTTCAATCCTACCGAGGTACAGATCCGCGAAGAATGAATTTCTGACGCGTGGATATGGAAGAACTACGGCAAATGAGGCTATCAGCCCAATTATGCATGCACCTGCGGCAGAATACCACCTGAACCTGAAGAACCAGTCCCATGGCAGGGCATGCAGAAAGCAGGCTATAAAATAAGCAGCAATTGTGACAAGGAAAACAAGGAAACCATTCAGGTGATAGTTAAGCTTCTCTTCGGTCCCGGGATGGCTGATATAGCCTTTGACCCACTTCCCGGGAAGAATGAGGTTAAGAACCAGTACCACGATGTAAACTGTAACAGGTGTAAGTAATCCTTTCAGAATATCCATATCTTCAGAGGTGAAAGGGTAAAAATAATGAAATCTTCAATTGCCGGCTATGCCCTGACATTGTCCTTTTCAGAAAGTTGACTAGCTGTCCCCGGGCTGGCTGTACTTTGAGAATGTCTGCATCACATTTTCAACGTAGGTCTTGGATACGGGAATATCAATTACCCCGGGATTGTCAATTTCAAGCTTAAGTCCATCGCGGTCCCTTCTTATGACTTTTACCTTTCCGAAGTTAACCATGTAAGATCTGTGGCACCTTATGATATCAGTGCCGGAAAAGTTCTCCTCCATCTTTTTCATTGTGTCCCTGAGCAGGTATTTTGAGACTTTTCCCTTGTTCAGATAGCATATTGTAATGTAGTTCTCAGATGACTCCAGGTAAAGCAGGTTCTCCTTTTTTACAGAAAACTTAAGGGCCGCCTTATCGTCATAGAATGGGATCATGTCCCTCGACGTGTCGGCAACGGAATGAATATCCTCAAGGAGCTCTATCTGCTCCTTCTTGTCGCGCCACGAGAAGTAAAGCCAGGTGACCGAGTAGGGCAGAAGGAGAACCAGTGCAGTATTCTGAGCAGAGATTTTTACAAGGTAGTCAAAAGGCCTTGCATCTTTCAATACGAATTTTTCGAACAATGCGTAGAACATTGCCATGAAAAGGATCTCGGCAGCGATCCAGAGAAGATACTGAAGCAGGTTGATTATCCTCTTCCTGCATACAAAGTACATGATTATCCTGCTGATGACAACAACAAGGACCCCCGTCAGAATAACTAGGCTGGAGTAGGTGAAGAACTGAAATCTTGTAAGGTTAAACCATTTATCTGCCCCGAAAGGGGAGTAGATATTAATAAATATGAGGGCAAACAGCGATGTAAAAATGATGAGCCTGGTAATGTTTCTCTTTTCGATCAGGTACAGGGGAATCGGTTTTGAAAAATCAGGCGTCATTAACTTTCAAATTTGTGTAAAATTAGGGTTTTTATTTTTCCGCGTAAATTTCACCTCTTTCAACTGCATGATCCATGCTCTTTTTTTATCCCGTATAGTTAAATTCTGTCACACATTCCGTTTTTTTATCCCTTGCTCCCTTCACCCGGCACATTTTTTTGGAGGCCTCATTTCATGGTGGTTCCTTTGATGCGCAATTTGCATTTCTGAAATGAATTATACGGAAAAACACACCCAGCTGGCCTCATTGTTCGACAGCGCAAAGGATGAGATCATAATCCCCGGATCGCGTGTTGAAATCAGGAACTGCTATTTTAAATCCGATTCTGTACCTGATAGCATCTTCAGCGGTGATGACCGTCTTATTTCAGAGAACAGGTCCTTTTCCTATCCCGTTTTTATTCCGCCTTGCAGGGCGAGCAAAAAATCAATTCTATTGCTTCACGGGTTGAATGAAAGGAGCTGGGTAAAATACCTGGCATGGGCATATTTTCTATGTGAAGTCACCGGAAGTTATGTCGTGATGTTCCCGATATCCTTTCACATAAACAGGTCCCCTGTTGCCTGGCGCGACCCGCGGGCAATGATGGGATCGCTGAATGCAAGGAAGAAGCTGGGCGGTGAGATCAGCAAGGCAAGCTTTGCCAATGTTGCACTCAGCAACAGGCTCACGGACGATCCGCGGAGATTTATTAAATCGGGCTACCAGACCGTTGAGGATATTATTTGCCTCATCAGTGCGATCAGGTCGGGGAAGCATCCCGTAGTTCCTGCATCAGTGAATACAGATATTTTTGCATACTCAATAGGGGCATTCCTTGCCGAGATTCTGATGATATCTGATCCCGGGGGGCTCTTTTCCGGTTCTAAACTTTTTATGTTCTGCGGCGGTTCGGTCTTCAGCAATATGAATGGTGAATCGAAACTCATCATGGACAAGCTGGCATTCGAGAAGGTCTATTCATATTACATGGATATTTTCGAAAAGGATATAAGGGAGAGAGGTTCAATTCTTAATCTTCTGGCATCAGGAAAGGTCGGACTCGCCTTCCGTTCCATGATTGACTACAGGAGGTTGAGAAGATCGAGGGAGACGGAATTCAGACGTTTCGGGGACAGGATCTGCACCATTGCAATGATGAAAGATACGGTTATCCCTCCGGCCGGAATAATCGAAACGGTTTCGGCAGGGATGAAGGCTCCGTCAAAGAACATTGAATTGTGGGATTTCTCATTCGGCTATACACACGAAAATCCTTTTCCGATACTGACAGGACCACCTGCTGATGAGGTTGACAGGTGCTTCGGCAGGCTGATTCTTAAGGCAGGGAGGTTCCTCCTTTAAAAAAACCCAGGAGAAATATCAGAAAAGGCTCCTCGAAAAGCCAATTCCGAAAATATTATTGTTGGTTAGTGGTGTGACATTGAAATTATGTTCCCTCATATAGAAAAGATCAAACCTGTCAAGCTTGTCAACATAAAACAGGCAACCGGCATAGAATCTGTTCCTGTTAAATCCGGGCGGGTTATGTTTCTGCCTGTCAAACCTGTAGTAAATCTCATCCTCGATATAAGGGTAAAACCTCTTTGTAAGCTTGTACCGGAGGGTAGCTTTATCGCGGAGATACCTGTCCTGCATAACTTCACCATTTTTTGCAGGCTTGTAATCAACGTACTGTGCTTCATTAAGCACCCTGTCGTAGAAAAGGAATCTGCCGAACCTGTTCCTGTATGTTGCACTTAAATTATACTGCCATCTTATGCTGTGAATCTCATCGGCTTTATTCACTTTTTTATCGACATAAAGAATATCGAACGACAGCTTCAGCTTATCAAAGATCCTGATGTAGTTCCCGAAATCAATAAAGTGATACGTATAATCCGAGCAATTATCTGTAAACCTGGTTTCGATATTCACACTTATGCCATACGCCCTTGCGACTTTGGCTTCCACTTCGAGCTTTTGCCAGGCCTGGTAATCGGTCTTATACTGTGCATTTACTCTTACTGCCGCGAAAAAAAGGATAATTGTCGGCAGGAGGAGGTTAGTCCTGGGGGTTTGGTTAGGCATCATATGGAGTTCCCGCTGACGCGGATAAAACAAAAGCCCAAATGTATATAATTTATATGCATAAGGATGTTAAATAGGACGAGGAAGAAATGTTAAAAATTCCTTCATTGTTCAACAACAGGGTCTGATCAATGGCACAAACAATTAAATTTGATTGCTTAAACTTCACATGTTCCAGTCATGAAAAACTATCTCATAACAATCCTCTTCCTGTTCTTTTTTATAATTGTAAGATCCCAGCAACCCGGTCCTGCCGCAGTACAATTCAGGCCACCCTCCGTACCGCTTGTAACACACGATCCTTATTTCTCAATATGGTCACCGGCCGACAGGCTTACCGACAGGGAAACGGTTCACTGGACAGGAGCAAGGAATCCGCTTCATTCCATGGTGAGGGTTGATGGCCGCACTTACCGGCTTATGGGATCAGAACCGGGTTATGTTGAACCGATGACGCAGGTTGGATTGTCGATTACACCTACATCCACCCTGTACGAATTCGCCTGCAGCACAGTTAAATTAACAATGATATTTACATCACCTCTTCTTGTAAAAAACCCAGACATCATGTCGAGACCTGTTACATACATTACATGGGAAATAGTCTCAGCAGATGGGAAACAGCATGAAATACAGGTTTATTCGGATCTTGGATCAGAGGTTGCTGTCAACACGACAAACCAGCAGGTCTTATGGGAGGTGACAGATATAAAGGGACTGAAATCCGCACGGATAGGGTCAAGGGACCAGGTATGCCTGAACAAGTCGGGTGATGATGTAAGGATTGACTGGGGATTTGCATATATCTGTACAAAAGATGATCTGAAAGCTTCAGTTACAACCGGTAACAGGGAGGATTTGCTTGATGGATTCGCCAGGAAAGGATCACTTCCCGGGCCGCTTGAGTGCAAGCAGGCGAGAGCGGTAAAGGAAGGGTATGTCTCCGCGGCAATAGCCTGGGACTGCGGTAAAACCGGGAATGCTCCATCGAAAGTATGGCAGATGCTTGCATATGATGATATCTTCAGCATCCGGTACTTTAAGGATGACCTGGTTGCCTGGTGGAGAAGGAACGGCATGAGCTTTAATTCCATGCTTCAGCAGGCAGAGGCAGATTACCCGGCAATAACAGACGCGTGCAGGACTTTTGACCATGACCTGATGAAGGACCTGGAATCAGCAGGCGGACCTGAGTATTCAAAGATGTGTGCACTTGCGTACCGCCAGTGCATTGCAGCCCATAAGCTTGTGGCGGATAAGAACGGTTCACTTCTCTTTTTCCCGAAAGAAAACTTCAGTAACGGGTGTATTGCGACGGTCGATGTCATTTATCCCTTCTCTCCATTTGCATTGCTGTTCAGCCCCGATCTTACCAGGGCCATGCTCAGGCCTGTGCTTGATTATGCCTCGTCACCATCGTGGAAATTCCCCTTTGCACCACATGATCTTGGCACTTATCCATATGCCACCGGCCAGGTCTATGGAGGAGGAGAGAAAGATATAACGGATCAGATGCCTGTTGAGGAGACAGGAAATATGCTGATAATGCTGGCTGCCCTGGCAAAAGCCGAAGGTAATGCAGGGTTTGCAAAGCAATACTGGCCACTTGTTGAAAAATGGGCAGACTACCTGCTTTCAAAGGGCTTTAACCCGGAAAACCAGCTATGCACCGACGATTTTGCAGGGCATCTCGCCCATAACGTGAATCTATCAGCCAAGGCGATTGTAGCAATTGCGTCCTATTCAATGCTTTGTGATATGACCGGAGAAAAAGACAGGGCCGCTGAAGTCAGGAAGAAGGCTGAGGGTATGGCAGCTGACTGGGTCAGACTTGCCACCGAAGGTGACCACACCCTGCTTGCATATGACCAGCCCGGAACTTGGAGTCAGAAGTACAATCTTGTATGGGACAAGCTTCTCGGGCTGAACCTTTTTCCCCGGGAAACATTCAGGAGGGAGACAGAATTCTATAAAAAAGTCCAGGCTCAGTTTGGTGTACCGCTCGACAACAGGGAAAGATACTCAAAAAATGACTGGATTACCTGGTCAGCCACCCTGGCAGATAATAAGGACGATTTCATAACACTTTTTAAACCTGTATGGCAGTTTGCCCAGAATACACCCGACAGGATACCGGTTTCGGACTGGTATATAGTTGATAATGCAATTCATGTAGGTTTCCAGGCGAGGAGCGTAGTAGGAGGTTTCTTTATTAAAATGCTTGACAGCCCCGATCTCTGGAAAAAATGGTCGGGCAAGCAGGTCAAATAGCGGGCGACCTTACCCTGACAGAATAGATTCCAGGCCAAGGCAGTGTTCACATCCTTACAGGCAGATTACTTTGCCCTAAGGTACTGAACCGGCCAGCTGATATCTTCTTCCAGTTCCTTTGCGGCTTTCAGTGCAAAATAGGGATTCCTCAGGAGTTCCCTTCCGAAGAGAACCAGGTCAGCCTTGTTTTCAAGAAGAAGCGTCTCGGCTTGTTTTGCTTCAGTAATAAAACCAACCGTACCTGTAAGTATGCCCGTGCTTTTAAGAGCTTCAGAGAAAACTGCCTGGTATGCAGGACCCACCGGTATCCTGGCATTATGAACGTTTCCACCCGACGAACAATCGACAACATCAACTCCCTTTTCCTTAAGGACCGAGGCCAGTTTTATACTATCTTCCGGGGTCCATCCCCCTGCGGTCCAGTCTGTTGCCGAAATCCTTATTAACAGGGGTTTTGCCGGTGGCCAGACAGTACGGATTGCATCAATTACCTCAGTGGCAAACCTTATCCTGTTCTCAAATGTGCCGCCATACTCATCCGTCCTGTGGTTGCTGAGCGGCGACAGGAACTGGTGAATCAGGTATCCGTGGGCAGCATGAACCTCTATCGCGTCGAAGCCTGCTTCAAGTGCCCTTACTGCTGCGTTCCTGAAGCAGCTTACTAGCCCTTCGATTTCTTTTTTTCCAATACCGTACGGCCGCCTGTCTGACTCAAAGAAGGGGATATCGGATGCAGACAGGGTCTGCCAGCCTCCATTGTTTTCGTCAAGTTGTTTGCCCCCCTCCCAGGGGATGGCACATGAAGCTTTTCTTCCGGCATGTGCAAGCTGGATGGCCGCATGGGCATTCTGGCCGTGGATGAAGTCGGTAATTGCTTTTAATCCTGCAACATGATCATCCTTCCATAGCCCGAGATCTCCCGGTGTTATTCTGCCTTCAGGCGAGACTGCAGTCGCTTCTATTATTATAAGTCCCGTTCCGCCCGAAGCCCTGGTTCCATAATGGGTGCTATGCCAGCTGCCCGCATACCCGTCTGAAGCTGAATACTGGCACATTGGCGACATAACAATCCTGTTCTTGAGGGTGATATCCCTGATTTTTAATGGAGTGAATAGCTTTGACACTTTTCCTGGGTCTGTTAAGTTTTGAATATCTGTGAATTTTTATATTTTAAGATGGCGCTTGCCTTATCAGTCCTGTCAATAACAAAGATACCTGTTCCTGAGAGAAAGAACCGGAAAAACTTTGAACTATAAAGTATTCAGGATTACCTGCCGAAGAGATTTTTAAGAAAGTCCTTCATGTCATTCCATGAATTCTTGTCTGCTTCAGCGTTGTATTCTATAGGCATATTGAACTTCTTTCCCGTTACGGTCGCATCGGGATTCGTAAATGCATGTGTAGCATTGGCATATACCCTGAAAGAATAATCGGCACCTGCAGAGTCGAGCTGATGCCTGAAAGTATCAATATCTTTCTGTGAGACAAATCTGTCATTCCCTCCGTGGCAGACGAGAATCTTTGCCTTGAGCAGGGCTTTGTCAGCCGGTGGGCCCGACAGGCCGCCGTGGAAGCTTACCACACCCTTGAGGTCTGACCCCAGTTTTGCAGAATTCAGCAGTACACCTCCTCCAAAACAGTACCCGATAGCCGCTATGTTTGACTGGTCGGTCAGGGGATTTTCTTTGATTTTGATAATAGCTGCATCAAGGCGTTTTTTTGCAAGCCCCGGATCCTGATAAAATGGCTTAGTCAGATCCTGCGCCTCCTGAGGAGTTGAGGCTGTTCTTCCCTCACCAAAAATATCCACTGCCATTGCAATATAGCCAAGCGCTGCAAGTTTTCTTGCGCGCATCCTGATGTAGTCGTTCAGCCCCCACCACTCATGTACAACCAGGATTGCCGGTCTCTTACCTTTGATGGTCTGATCATAGGCAATAAACCCGTTAAGCCGGACTCCTCCGGCGGAATATGTTACATTTTCTTCCTTTATCATATTAGTCTGGCTTTGTGCATTCATTTGCCCGCAGTACAATGCAGGCAATATCAGAAGCATACCTGCGAACATTATGTTTTTTGTTTTCATAACGGCTGAGTTTACAATCATCTCTGTAAACAATCCAAACGGAGTAAAGTTTTGAGATCACTGCAGCAGGTCTGGCTGGTAGTGAATATCTGAATATTATGAAATTGTTGCCTTCATCTGTAGCATTTTAATGTGAGTTAACGTAATAGCTCATGAAACCTAAAAGCGAATTATGATGAAAAAGATAAATTTCCTTCTCCTGGCCGTAATTGGAATTGTAATAACAATGATGGTATCGTGCGAAAAAAATAAAAACTCTGCATCGGTCCAGGCAGAAAAGGTAAAGAAGATCCTTGAGCTTGAGGCTAGAATGAACGCGATGAATTCAGGTACAGGCAAGATGACAAATTTCATGTCGGTTATCGGGTACAGCCAGTATAAGACGGGTAATCTTACAATTTCTGCCCTCGACAGTACCGGAAGCTCACCCGACAGCGTGGTGTTTGACAGTACAAATTACTGGGCCCCGGTTACCTGTGCAAAAGTGACGGATACCATAAATTCCGACGGGACCCATACTACGGTTTACGACTATGGCGACGGCTGCAATGAATATGGTTCCCTGATGAAAGGAAAGATCACCTACATCTGGAAAAATGAAAACAATTCCTACTATTCTTCAGTGACTTACGATCATTACTATTCCTATGGTATGGAAATGAATGGAACCTCTTCCTACAATTTCACTTCAGATGGTAATTCTTTCTACAGGATCATGGGAGGAAGCGGATACGACTCGACTGTAAGCACGATGCCTGTCCTGTTCAACTGGTCCGGAACTTCCACATCTCATGATGAGATCACAATGACATTTGACGACGGGAATGTAACTTACTACAAATCGGATTTCTCAAATGTTTGGGACTCCGTTTCTTATAAAGTTAACAAGGGAGATTACTATTATTCAAGCAAATCTGACGGTTCTGAATATCATTATATCGTCAAGGAACCTCTCATTACCGATTACAGGTGTACAACCACCTGGGTTCCGGTTTCCGGAATTGAATCAATTTCTTCGGTACAGGATGGTATCTCAAACGAGTACACGCTCGATTATGGCAACGGGACATGCGATAACCTGGCCTTGCTTACGGAGAACGGGAAAACATCGGTTGTTGACTTTGGTGAATTGTACAAAATTGTTGAGCCAATGCTCGGTGGAGTTAAACCTTTGTCGGCACGCAGCAGAATGAAATAAATTGGTATTATTTTTGAATGTAATTTCATGAATTCCAGTCAAAAAGAAAATAAGCTGCGTGGATTATACCCGGGATAAGGATTTGGAGGAGATCATTCAGGGATGCCTGAGGAAAAAGGAAAAATCTCAGGAAATGCTCTACAAAATGTTCTTTGGGTATGCCTTGAAGGTTGCCCTGGTCTATAACAGGGACCGCGAAAATGCAATTGAGGTGGTTAACGACAGCTTTATTAAAATATTCGACAAGATGAAAACCTACGACAGTACCCTGCCTTTCAGAAGCTGGCTTAACAGGATAGTCGTAAATACATCCATCGACAGGTTCAGGAGATTAAACAAGGGGATTATTGCAGATGAGACTGAGACATTTCTTGTACCCGACGAAGCCCCGGGGGCACTGTCGCAGATGACTGCACACGAAATTATGGCATTGCTCAATCATCTTCCCGATATACACCGCCTTGTTTTTAATCTTTACGAGATCGAGGGATACAGCCATGAGGAAATTTCATCCATGCTGAAGATTCCCGAAAGTTCCTCAAGGGTTTACCTGGCAAGAGCCAAGAAGCGATTACGTGAATTATTTGAACTGTTCTTTAGTGCAGCATATGAAAAGTTCGGAAACTGACAGGGACCTGGCTGATCTGATTATCAAGACTCTGGATGAACACGAGGAGCATTACATCCTGGGTTCATGGGAGAGTTTTGTAAAAGCCAGGAAGAGAAGATTGAGGATCCTGTTCTGGTTTTCTGCAACCGGGATCGCAGCCACCATCATGATCGGACTGATAGGTTTCAGGATGCTCTTTCCTGTTCCATCTACGGGAAAAACTGCCGGAAATGCCGGTCATGTCTTTCCCGATTCAGCAGCGAAATACAAAGAAATGCCGGCTGCTTTGACAGCTCTTTCAGACCCGTCGGGTAAAAAAATTAAGAATATTGTAAAAAGCTACAGCGGATCGGGGGATAAGGGGTCCGCACCGTCGGAAGGGAATGAGGTTGCATCACAACCGGGTGTGGCAGGGATCAAAACACCTCAGTCCCTGCAGGTGATTAAGGAGAACCTAAGATATAGTGCTGTTGCCGGTCTTGAATTTCATCATTCGCCTGGGGTAAACAAAGATCTTATCAGGAACAGGCATTCCGGAGATCCGGGCAATTCAACTATTCTGAATGAAGATCATTCCGGGATTATAGTTGCAAATAACGATCAGGATGCCGGTGCGGGTACGCGCAGGCTCAGGTTTGGAGTCAATATTGCCCCGGGGATGACTTCAACCGGAACGGTCACATCGTTCAATTATGCAGGAGGGATAAATGCCGACTATGAGATTACCGACAAGTTGCACCTCTCGACTGGGTTGCAATTAGAACATCAGAATGCCATAAACAAAAATACCGATAGCCCGTCATGGATTCCTGCCGGGCAGTCACAGGCCCTGCTTACAGATCTTGACCTGCCACTTAATATAACATGGAAATTCCTGAAAAAGGGTTCATCACGGTACTACGTTACAGGCGGAATATCTTCGGTTGCCTGCCTCACCGAGAAGTATGTCAGTACAACCTATACCCAGAAGATGGAAGCTGTTGTCAATTCAACCTCCGGCAGCCAGAGCCTTTCATACCAGCTTGTTAATGTAAAGAGCACCTCTACAAGAACAGAGGAGCCGTTGAATTCCGTAAATTTTGCCGGCAGGGTAAATATTATTTTCGGTTTTGAGCAACATCTCTCGACAAAACTTTCACTTCATATCGAGCCCTTTGTAAAAATCCCGGTCACAGGGCTCGGATCGGAAGACATGAAATTCACTACAAGCGGTGTTGCCTGTAAGATTTCTTTTTAACCTCCCCCCCCCGTTCCTGGCCGATTCGCCAGGGACACCCTATGGAAAAAAGCCGCAATGATCCGCGGCTTTTTGATTTTATGAATTTCGCTCTGACCTTTAACAAATCTTTAACTATTGCTGCTTGAAGAAATAAGTAACTTTTCATTTTAAAACCACGGAGGATCCAATATGAAAAAATCAGGCTCATTTATTGTTTACGGGATGCTGTTAATCAGCGGTATCCTTTTATTGAATTTTACCTCAGCACAGGCCCAGGCACCTGTCAAACCTGTTAAGGAGATCGTCAAACCATCTGCACTCCCTCAGAATGCCGAAGGACCGATCATTGTTTATCCGCAGGAGAAAATTGTACTTCACAACTTTCCTCGTGTAGCATTATTCGAATGGAAAATGTTCCAGGGGGCAAAGGGCTACGAATTTGAACTGGAGATAAATGACGGTCAGTGGAGAATGCTGAAAAGCGAAAAGCTGGATAAGAATTCCCTGAAGGTGGAGCTGCCTGGAGATAATCCGTATCGCTTCAGGGTCAGGGCCGATTTGGGTAACGGGAGTTTTTCAAAATGGAGTGCCAGAGAGTTTTCCTACAACACTTCAAAGACCGGTAATACGGGAGGACAGGGACATACAGGCACTGCCTCCGGTGAAAAGAATCTTGGGGTCCCGCAGATCCTCGGTCCGGCTGACGGATCTTCATTGAGCGATTTCCCCCGAAGGACAAAGCTTGACTGGGGCGTTGTGGAAGGAGCAACGGAATATGAAGTCCAGGTTGAAGCAAAGGAAGGCAATGACTGGAAGGTCCTTAAGAATGTGAAGGAGAAAGGCACCTCATTCACATTTGATTTTCCCGGCAAGCAGGCTGGAAGATGGAGAGTCTGTGCTATAGCCGGCGAAAAGAAAGGGCCCTTTACAAAGTGGACAAATTTTGTATATACTAAGTAGTTTTAGCGTTAGAAGACTGCCCCACGCGAGGCAGTCTTTTTTTTGATTTCATTTATTGAGATTTGTCGGGTGAAATTGTTCCTCCCTTTGTGAGCCATGAAAGACCAAAGGCTGCGAGGGCAATTGTCTCTGACCAGAAAGTTACAGGATATTTCCGGCTTTCCGATTCGATGAACATGACATACACACCTATCGCAATCATGCTTAAAATCATCACTATGCCGCAGGCGACGTAAATTTTGTTCCTTACCTTCTTTTGTCTGGACATTTTACCTGTGCTCCTCGTGAAGACAAAGATCGAATAGCAGGCAAGAAGGATAAAAAACACTGCGGCAAAAATAAAATGAAATATACCCTTCAGGTCGAGCTTTCCGCATTCGGTCGTCGGACAAAAGGCAATGGCAATAGCCAGGACTCCCCCGATATTGGTGATCCACTCATCCCAGTTGGTCTTTTTCCAGTTATCATATCCCCTGTAAAAGAACAGGAAGAAACCGATCCCGCATAACGCGCCGACAAGGACATTCCTCATCCGTGAATAGTAATAAAGGCTTATGGAATCGAGTGTTCCGCACCCTCTAAACAAGGCTATCAGGCCGATCATCAGAACGAAGGGCAAAAGTATTCCAATCCATCCCACAGCCTTCCTGAGGGACATGTAGGAACGGACCATTTTCAATTCCTGTTCATTAGTAAGCATATCCGGTAAGTTTCTATTTTTCTTTCCATCCCGACCTGTCGGGATTAGCAGGCTCAGTCACCTTTTTAACAGGTTTATCCTTCAGCTCTTTCAGCAGAACCTCAACAGCCTTTTCAACACACGGATCAATGCCTTTTGCCAGCTGCTCCGGCCTTTCAACAACTTCAATATCGGGAGATACACCTGTCCCTTCAACCACCCATCCGGTCTCGTCAAAAATTCCGAACTGCGGAACATGAACAAACCCCCCGTCGGCCAGGGATGCGTTACCTGCTATCCCTACAAGGCCACCCCACGTCCTTGTGCCAATAACCTTTCCAAGGCCAAGTTTTTTAAAGAAATATGGGAAAGCGTCACCGCCTGATGAGGAATACCCGTTTATCAGCATAACTTTCGGCCCGTCGTTTGCCGCTGCAGGTGATTTTTCCGGTTCAAGTCCGTTCTTGTGCCAGTAAACAAGTGTACGGCGGTTAAGCAGTTCAGCCATCCTGTCGGGTATGAAACCACCGCCATTGTACCGGTCATCAATAATCAGTGCCTCCTTGTCGAAATAAGTGTACATACCATGGAAGAGCTCCCTGTTACCTTCGGCAGAAGTGTTGGGAACATAGATATAGCCTATCCTTCCTCCAGACAGCTTATCGACCATTGCCCTCCTTTCGTTCACCCAGTTTAGCTGTCTCAGCTCAAGTTCACTCGAGATAGGCTTTATCAGTGATTTGCGGGCATCGTTCAGGGTCGCTGTACTGCTTACAGTGATCTCCACAGGCTTGGATGCAAGGTTCTCGAGCAGGGCATACGGATTATCGGATAATGTCAGATCCTTCCCATTGATCTTCATGATATAATCCCCCTCTTTTACATCCACACCCTGTTCCGTGAGGGGAGAACGCAGCCCCCTGTCCCAGTTTTCCCCGCTGAAAATTTTAGAAATGCGATAGCGGCCTTTGGTATCATCGGGTGTGACCTCTGCTCCCAGCAACCCCCCATCAATTCTCCTCGGCTTTTCAAAATCGCCCCATTCAACATATGCATGACCCACATTGGCTTCCGCTACAAGTTCGCTGAGAATATAGTCCAGGTCAGCCCTGTGTCCCACATAGGGAACCAGGACTTTGTACCTGTCCCTCATCTTTGTCCAGTCGACACCGTGCATGTTGCTTACATAGAAATAGTCACGAAAGATTCTCCATGCATCCGTGTAGATCTGGTTCCATTCCTTTTGAGGATCAATCTTCATTTCAACTCCCTTAAGGTCCAGCTTGCCGGCTCCCGGTTTCTGGCCGGGGGCCACGTTTGTAAGACCGAAATCCCCTCCGGCACGGTAAAGCACCATCCTGCCATCGGCTGTCAGTACTGCTCCCTGCACCTGGTCGAGAATATCCTCGTTTTTTTCATCCTTGATGTTATACCTTACAAGCTTGCCCCCCGACATAAATACGGGCCCTTCATCTGTTACTCCCACCATGTTGTAATCTCCGGCTTCACCGGGCATGGCTGTAATCCGTGAATTGATACCTTCAAATACTATTTCAACTTTTAAATCTTTTTTGTCAGGTGTCTTCGGTGATGGAGTATTTTTTAATTTCTGATCCTTTGGCTTTGCTGCCGAAGAATCTGCGGGTGTCTCCGCCTTCACTGGCTCTTCATCGTTTTTATCCCTGAACAGTTTGGGACTTTTAGGGGTCAGGGCGATTGAATAAAGACGCGTTGCCCTGTTATAGAGGTAGTCAAATTCGAAACTGGAGAACGTAAGATTATAATCACGGTTTGATGAAAAAAAGATATAATTCCCATCATTGCTGAAATAAGCATCCCCGTCTGAATAAGTACCATCCGTAAGCTGGATGTTCTTCCTGGCTGCGAGGTCATATACCCAGAGTGCAGTTTTTTTATTGCTGCCCTCTTTTGCATAAACGATCCATTTTGAATCAGGCGAAAAATTGTACCCTCTTATTTCGTTTGAGGTCGCATGATCAACGACAAATACCTTGCCGGAAGAAATATCGAGTATCTTCAGCTGAAGAGTCCTGTCGGAATAAACCAGGTATTTGCTGTTTGGTGACCACAGCGGCTGATTTATCCATGCCGATGAATTGAATGTTACCTGCCTGGCGATTGACCCTTTTTTGTTCTCGAGAAGATAGATCTCATACTCGCCGGTCTTGTCGGAACAGTAGGAGATGTATTTTCCATCAGGTGACCATGTGGGGTTAATTTCACGAACACCCTGGGTTTCAGTCAGGTTCTCTGTTATCCCTTTTTCGGCAGGAACCGAAAAAATATCGCCCCTGGCATCAAACAGCACACGTTTGCCTGTAGGTGAGACACCAGCACCGTTGATATTGCCGCTTACGTTTTTATAATAGGGGACAAGGTTGGGATTATCATAGTCAATTTTAACCATAACTTTTTCCGATACTCCTGATTTAAGGTTCATTTTGTAAATGTATCCGCCGTTTTCGTAAACCATCTGATCGCCATGACCTGATGGCCACATAACATCAAATTCGGTGTGATGGGTGACCTGACTTGTCTCCTTTGACCGGATATTATATTTCCAAATATTAAGCTTAAGGTCCCTGTCGGATGCAAAGAAAATATTGTCGCCCGACCACACAGGCAGCTGGTCGGTCCCTTCCCAGTTGGTAATCTGTTCGGAGGTATTGTTTTTAAGGTCGTAGATCCAGAGGTCCGTTGCCCTGCCACCCTTGTATCTTTTCCAGTTCCTGAACTCCCTGTCAACCGGTGTAAAAACGATTTCTGAATCATCTGGCGAAAGAACCGCAAATCCGCCGTTTACGACAGGAAGGGGCTTTTCGAGGCCCCCTTCGAGGCTCACAAGAAAATACCTCCCGTTGCGTTCGCCGAATGATGTCCTGTTGGCCCTGATGAGTATCTGCTTGCTGTCGGAGGTCCAACCGAGCACAACATTGTCAAAACCCCCTCTTGGCGGCATTCCGTCGACTGAGTTATACCATGTAAGCTGGCGCGGTGATCCACCGGTTGAAGGAATCACAAAAACCTGCCGGCTTCCGGAGTACTCACCAGAGAAGGCTATCCATTTTCCGTCGGGGGATATCTTGGGAAAGAGCTCGAGGCCAACATGAGAAGTAAGGCGGCGTGCCTCCCCACCATCGGAATTAACTGTCCAGATGTCGCCGGCATATACAAAAGCAATAAGATTGTTGTTTATGTCGGGAAATCTAAGCAGCCTGGCATCATCGGTTGCCATCGATTTTAACGGCAGCGCAAATAACATAGCTGCAAAAGCGGTCCTGATAACTTTTTTAATCATGGCTTTGTATTTGGTTAATATGCGATTCAGAAAATTCCTGAACGGGGAATAAAATTAGTAATAAATAATATTTAAGCCCTTCAGGGTCAAATATTATTTGGCACCAGGTTTACCTATCATCAGACTTTTTTTACAAGGAGCACCTTTGACTTATCAGCTTTGCTTACCGACATCACGTAAGTGTAGAAGTCCCTGTACCTCGATGAGCTGAATCTTCCCCCGTAAATCTCTAACTTCCTGGTATATATTAACTCCTTTCCAGTGAATGATACGACTGAGGAATATGATCCGAAATCTGATTTAAGGTTTATTTTATCCGGCAGGGACTCGGGTTCAAAACCCTGTGGTAATCTGAAAATTGTGGTATCGCAGTCTATGCTTGGCCTTCCGGTAATGATATCCGATTGTCTTTCTTTCAGCATCTTCTGAACCGGGCCCTGGACATTCATCAGATTGAGGGGCAAAACCATGTATTTTCCCGAGAATGAAGCATAGCTCTTTGAGGTTCCCGATTCGGTAAGTCTTACTGCGGGTATAATCGCCGGGGTCTCCTCAACTCCAAATTCCTTAATCTGCAGTGAAGGCAGCTCGGTCTTACTGTAAAGCCATTTTTTCTGGTCCTCCCTTCTTGAACGGACCAGTTCCCCTGCATCATCATATTGTATCCCGGTGTACCTCGAAACGGTATTAAAATCGGCATTGCCCGAAGGATCAACAGATATTTCCGTTTTAGTCACATGGAGATTATCTTCAGCTTTGTACCTTGTTGTATGCGCGAATTTGCCTCCAGACGGAGTAATGAGAAGTGCATCCCTGTCGTCGGTGAAATCTCCAAGGAAGCCGAAAGGGATCCTCTGATCGGTACACTCGAGCCATATGGTATCTCCCCTGAACGGGACACACACAATTACGTGATTAAACTGGGAAAAATTCGGGAAATCCTTATAGACAGGAGGACGGTAGCTGCCTGCCGATGCTAAAGCCGGGAATGCTTTTATGCCTGCATATCTGAGCATTGAATACATATAGTTACTCAGCGCCTTGCATTCTCCGTAGCCTTTCTCAATCACCGAGCTTACATCAAACGGCTGGTACCCCCCGATTCCAAGAATCACAGCCACATACCGGGTGTTATCCTGCATATGTTTGTAAAGCTTCCTCATGATTTCCAGGGTGTCCTTTGACTCTTTTACAAGGGAAGCAATTTTTGTTGTCTCCGTTTCGGGGATTTCATCCTTTCCTTCGTAAAGATCATAAACCCATTTGCCGTAATTCTTCCAGGAATCGGCCTTCCCTTCGTACTTGTCGAACAGAATGACCTCCGGCATTAGGCAGAGCGAAGAGGCACGCTCTATAATCGGCGCACCGAAAGGTTCACGTTCAATAGCCTTGATGCCTGATAGTTCCCACTTCTCTGTTACCCATCCACCCTCGCTTTCACTCGACTTGATCTTCAGGTTGAATTCTCTCCTGTTTATTTTTATATTTTCAGGATGAGTGAGCTCATAGCTGGCATGCTGCACCGACATCCTGTATGTGTCTTCCGGCATCCACCGGCCAAGGCTGATCATATTTGAGTACCTGATCTCATAATCGAACTCGATCGTATAGGGCAAGTCAGCATTGACAGGCTTGTAGATCTTTACCCTGTTTTCCGAGAATAGCTCGAACGATACATATGCCGGATAATCTTCGATTTCAGACTGCTTCGCCTGCTTTATCTTCTTACCGCCGGCATCATAGAAAATAATCTGCCTGATATTCACGGAGGCGTTCTTATCATAGAATAATTTGAGTATCACGTCCTCCTCACCATCCCTGTTGAACACGGTAAATACCTGCTTTACCTTTTCGACCCCGCTGTTTACCGAGCTAACATTCATTGTTGTGGTGAACTCGCGGACAATGCAATTGGCATTTTCCTTCAGCGAATCAGGTATTGCGGAAACTGAATATTCCTGGGCCCTGACAGGCTCAACTGCCCCAAGGATAAGCAGGATCAGCCACGGGATTTCTTTTCTCATTTCTTTAGTATTACCTGTTCAGCATGTTTCTTAACAATCTGGTCGAAAAGAGATTTGATATTTTTGTAGTCAGTTTGCAGGAATAAAACCTTGTTAACTTCGTAACTGTAATCAAGCTTTATTTTCTTGCCGTCGGATGTTATATTGTATGTAACCACAACCGAGTTGTCGGGCATCTTCAGCTTTGCCGGCTGCGGAAGTGATTCGACTGTATATCCCTCTGGAATCGTATAATTGAAAACATGATGTTCCGATACCATGTAATTGAAATTTACCGGGTATTTTCTATCCTCAAGAGTGTACCCGTTCTTTTCCAGCACCTCGAAGAGGAGAGGCCTGAACATAATTTTGTTGCCCACGGTCTCGGTGTTTTCCGTTATCTCAACATCGAGCGAATCGACAAGTGGCGTATATATGCTCCCGGTTCCCCTGAGTGTAAATTTCCTGATGTTTAATCCCTTTATTTTTTCCTGGAGTTTCCTGTAGAAATCATCCTGGCTTTTCTCCTTGCCCAGGCTGTTCCTGAGTGCAATAGCAGAATAACCGTCATGAACGGATTTGATTATACCGGTTAAGTTACCCTCATCATCGATCCTGAGATCATAATCCGATTGCACGGAATATTTTCCCGGTGATTCAAGATCCACCCAATCGCCTCCGCCATCATTTACAACCCTGCCTTTACCGTTTATATCCTCAGAAGGAAGAATCCCGAAAGGGCAAAACTTGTCTGTTACATCGAGCAGGTATTTTTTATCCCCGATCGTTGCCAGGGTAAGGACCGAGTTATATTTTGTAATGGTAGGAAAGTAGGATATTGCAATCCCGTTTTCGCGTGTACTGAAAAGAACAGGATAAGCTTTGATTCCGGCACTTTTCAGCATCATGGTCAGGAGGAGGTTCATTTCCGATGACTTACCTACTTTTTCCTGGAACGGCTTATTCAGTCCTTTTGTGGCCCAGATGCTGTATGTCCCGTTCCATTTCATCCTTTTCTGAAGATAGTTGTAGATCGATATGGCTTTTTCGAGATCTGTCTTCCTGTCACTGCAAAGAAAGTCAACAGTGTCTTTGATGAAGCCGGTGTTTTTAATGAGGAGATCACCGAAATCGGAATCTTCTTTCATCTGTTTGTTTACCGATTCCCAGGTGGTCGAGAAATCCCTGGGAGCCTGATTGGGGTAAATTACACTCGCAAGCTCAAATTCAAGAGACTGAAGATAATTGTCCTCGCAGTCTATACCGGGTTCCGACACGAATGCGGGAACGTCCTTTATGGCCAGGTTGCCTAATTTTGTCTGGGCCCTTATGGTTTTAAATTCCGCGGGGGTCCTGCTCCCGTTCCTGTCCGGTTCCCCCGGACCCTGGGTGAAAGAGAAATTCACAGCACCTTCACCAGGCTTGTTCACGGTAAAATCAAGGTATCCTTTTGTTGATAGCCTGTACTGGAAGTACTCAGGTATTTCATAAGTGTACTGGCTCCATCTTTCAGGATAATTGCTCTGGAAGGACCACCCTCTGAGGTTGCCGAAAAAATCGGATGAAATCTGGTAAGAAATATCAAGGACGGAACCTTCCTTTACTTCCGGAAGGGCAAAGCTCAGTACAGTATAATGGTCATTATCCGATTTGTATATTGAGCCGTTATCCAGCTTTGTTTTGACAGACTTGCCGTTTACAAGGTTGAATGTTGCGGCTTTCAGCGCGCCGAATGATTCAGCGTTCCTCCCCGATCTGTAGAGAATGATTTTTACATCGGCAAGGGACAATGCCGACTTTTTGAATATTTTGATCTGCGTATGCCTGGTGAAATTAAACTTGAAACCCGCGTCCTGGTCAAGTACGAATTTAGTATTACCTACATCAAACAAGACCAGCGCCGCAGCAGAAGTGTCCTTGTCATACTTTGTCATTTCAAGATCGGACATGCTTACGTTTCCCGGCCTTGGCTCATCGAACTGGGCGTTTAACACGGAGCAGAGCAGGAGCAGGAGGATAGATAGAGAGGATTTCATATCAGTCGGTGTTAGAGGTTTTGAAGTCAGGTTCTATTGCAACATGCAATATAGAAAGAAATTTCTTTAAAGGAAAGGACTTATCTTGGTATTCCAGGGAAGTATTTTGCTATTGTTAAATTTGTAGCGGGCAATTTGCAATTGATTACATTTGTGATAATAACCAAACTGATTTTCATGAAAAGATTTCAAGTGATTTTTATGCTCGGTCTTATGACGGTATGCACCGCTCAATATGTTACTGCACAGAATTTGAAGTTCGGATATATTAATAAGGATGAGCTTCTTAAAGCAATGCCGGAATATGATTCGGCAAGTGTGAAACTCGAGAAGTTCAGGGGGGAGCTGGTTAATCAGTTAGGGGTGATGCAGGGTGAATTGAATAAAAAGAGCCAGGCATATAACACCGAGTATAAAAACCTTCCTGAAGCTCTTCGTAAAACAAGGGAGGAAGAAATTAAAACACTGGATAGCCGGATCCAGTTTTTCCAGGTAAAGGCAACACAGCTGATTAATGAAAAGAATAACGAATTAATTCAGCCTGTCGTTGCCAAAGCTGAGAAAGCCATAAAGGATGTTGCAAAGGAGCAGGGATTTACCCTGGTGTTTGATGCCGGGGTCCTATATTACAATGACGATAGGAAAAGTATTAACATGCTCCCGCTGATCAAAGCAAAACTAGGGCTTAAATAAGACAAAAAACCAGCCATGCGGGCCAGGATTACTGGCCTTTGTTTTCAGATCTCAGCTTCCTGAGGATCTCTATGTTGTTTCGCTGGATTTTCTTGAATTTTGCAGAACTTGTCCTCGATACATTAACCTCTTTTCCCTTCTTGAGCGCTTTGGTTTTTGCTACTCTCTTCTTCAGAACATTTTCTCTTTTTGTTAGTCTTGCCATCGGATTGAATATTTATAAGTCCGTTAAATTCCAAAAGCCAAAAATAGTCATAGTTGGTAATTTTGAACAATGTTAATGGCAGAATTTTGAAATTAAGGTGGGTACAAGCGGTCATCCCTGCACACAATAAACTGTTAAAATCATCTTAAAGCTCAGATTAACTATGCCACTTAATTGAAAATCTCGTTATTTTTGTCTTACAGAAACGAAATCTCATGTCAGGAATCAGACTTAAAATCAACACGGTGATTCTCCTGGGTTTGTTGCTCCATTCCAGGGCTTTTTCACAGCAACAATTCTCTGACGACAGTAATTCGATACATAAAAAGGTCGTTTCAAGGTTTAAGCCGGAAGTGCATTATTCAGCCGGAAGTGAGTTTATGTTTTTCCCTCATGCAGGTTCAATTACCGGTTTTAATCTATCTTCATCGGTAAGTGTTCCGCTTTCATCCAGGCTCACTGTGGAAGGCGGTTTAACCGCCGGACGATTTTATTCTTCACTGCCAGGCTTTAGCCAGGAAGGTATTAAGTATCCGGCTTTTAACATGATATCAGTTTACGGATCGGCTAGTTACCATATCAGTCCACAACTGACTGTTTATGGTGCAGGGATTAAACAGATCACCGGCTCTTCTCCATTTTTCAGCCTTCCCAGGAATATTTACACTATCGGATCGACATATAATTTTGGTAATTTCTCAATTGGCGTGACCCTCCATATGTCGGACTGGAACAGGAATTACAATTTGTTACCGCTTAACGGATCACAGGGGTTCTTTTCACCCTTCACCGGTACACAAGGCATTCCTGTGGCACCCGGAAGGTGAGATGGATAGTTAATTCCCTGAAATACGGGGACAGGCTTGTAGCATTTCATGCCCTGGTTGCGTAATAGAGAGTAAAAACCCGGACAAAATGAACAAAAAATTTTTAACTGCAGCATTTTTACTTGCAATAGCAATTTCGTGTAAGAAAAGCAATGAAACATACCCGACTGATCCCGTTCAGCTCAATCTTTCACTTAAGCAGGCCACAATCGCCTCTTCAGCAGATACATTTGCCTTTGAATTGTTCAACCGTATCGGCAATTCAAAGGGAACAGGTAACGTGATTTTTTCTCCCCTCAGCATATCATATGCCCTTTCAATGACAGCCAACGGGGCAGCAGGCCTGACCAGGGATTCAATCCTGAAGGCACTGGGATTGTCTGAACTTGGCATTGATGACCTGGACAAGTCGTATAAAGATCTTACATCCGCATTGCTTGGGGTCGACAGCAGGGTAAAGATGGAAATTGCAAACTCTGTCTGGGAAAATAAGGACTACCCGGCAAAGCAGGCATTCAAGGATATCCTTGCGGCTTACTTTAATGCCGAATCGAGTGCGGTCGACTTCAGCGATCCCTCCACTGTCAACCTTGTCAACAACTGGATTTCGGGTCACACAAATGGCCTTATCAGGAATATGATTGACCAACTGAACAGTGATGACATAATGTTGCTTATCAACGCGATATATTTCAAAGGCAAATGGAAAGTTCAGTTCGATGCTTCAAATACCACCACCAGGTCATTTACCCTTCCAGGGTCTTCTACCATAGATGTCCCTACAATGTCAGTTGAAAACAACTTTAAGGTCTACATGGGAGAAAATGAGGGAGTTATTGAGCTGCCTTATGGCCAGGGGAACTTTGTAATGGATATAGTACTCCCGGCATCAAATAATCCAAACAGCCTGACAGCTGCCAGATTCTCCAGCCTGCTGTCGTTGATGCACGGCCAGAAAGTGAAGCTTTATCTCCCAAAATTCAAGTATGCGTTTAAAGAGGACGTCAGCGATATACTTAAGAACCTGGGAATGGGTATTGCCTTCTCCGATTCAGCCGATTTTTCAAATATCATGGATCAGCTGCAACTGCAGATAAGCAGGGTTCTTCACCAGGCATTCATTGAAACCAATGAAGAAGGTACAGAGGCCGCTGCAGCAACAGTTGTTGAGATTATTGCAACATCAATAGGGCCGACCGAACCGTTGGTGTTCAATATCGACCACCAGTTTACTTACGTGATTAGAGAGGTGACAACCAACACCATTCTATTCATGGGAAGGGTGACCGACCCGTCGGTACAGTAAAAACTTAAGAATCTTGACTTCACACTGAGGAAAAATTCTCACGCAATATATAGGGTGACCATCGTTCACCCTTTTTTGATGCTTCCAGGAATCTGGAAATCTGATTTTCCGAAACTGATTCGATTTTAATTATGGACAAACCAGCCCGCACCTCCGATGAATACAATCAACTTCATAAATCAGCTTCACTGAATTGAAGAAAGAATTATATTAGCCGATTCATTAACTAATAACGGAATTATGTCAGTCTCTGGAAAAATCCCGGCAATAAGCCGGAGATGTTTAATCGTCACAGCAGCAGTTATTATTGTCCTGAACACACAAAGTCTGTCAGGTCAGCTGCCGGGTTTTAAATGGGCTCCCGACGGGAAATCATATTACAGGATTGAGAACAACGAGGTGGTCCGGTACCCTTTGCCATCAGGAAAACCGGCCGTGATTTTGCAAAAAAGCATTCTGACTCCATCGGGAGAATCAACACCGGTTGCAATAAGTGATTACACCTTCTCCGACGACCATTCAAAAATATTGATATACACAAATTCAAGGAGGGTCTGGAGGATCAATACCCGTGGTGATTACTGGGTTGCTGACCTAAAAAGCTCGGCAATAAAAAAGCTTGGAAAGCCGTTCCCTGCATCATCCCTGATGTTTGCAAAATTATCACCCGACGGGAAGCTGGCTGCATATGTCTGCCACAACAATATCTACATTGAAAATATTGAGACATCTGCAATAACTCAGCTTACCAGCGATGGAACGGCATATCTCATCAACGGGACCTTCGACTGGGTATATGAAGAGGAGTTTTTCTGCCGCGACGGGTTCAGGTGGAGCCCCGACAGCAAGGCGATAGCTTACTGGCAGATTGATGCGAGCAAAATAAGGAAGTTCTACATGATCAATAATACTGATTCGGTCTATTCGCGCATTGTACCTGTTGAATATCCAAAGGTGGGGATGAGCCCTTCACCTTACCGCATCGGTGTTGTGGGCATCACCGGAGGGAAGACTACATGGCTCGATATCCCGGGTGAGCCTTCGCAAAACTACATTGTCAGGATGGAGTTTATACCCGGAACAGGTGACCTTCTTTTGCAGCAGCTTAACCGGATACAGAATCACAGTATTCTTTACATATGCAGCTCCGTTACGGGATCATCCAGGAAACTGATGGAGGAATCAGATAATGCCTGGGTCGACCTTAACCCCGGGGAGGATTCCTATTCAGTCACCTATACGAACAGGTTCGACTGGCTCGACAATAACAGGAGTATACTCTGGATGAGCGAGAAAGACGGGTGGAGACACCTGTACAGGATACCTCTTGACGGTAAACCGGAAAATCTTGCCACCCCCGGCGGATTTGATGTGATCGAGTACAAGCAAACTGACGCCAGGGGCGAATACATATATTTCACCGCATCACCGAAAAATGCCACTGAAAAGTACCTTTACAGGACCAGGCTTGATGGAAAAGGAAGCTTGCAGTGCCTGACACCTGGTTCTTTCAGCGGGACAAACGATTATTCCATATTTCCCGGGAGCCGATTTGCGATTCACTCTTTTTCAAATATATCAACGCCACCGCAGACTGAATTCATTACACTGCCTTCTCATAAACCGTTCGATGAAAAAGATGGCATTGCTTCAAAAATAGCAGGTAAAAGCATTAAAAGCAACCTCGAATTCTTCAGTATAAGAACGGCTGACAGCGTTACAATGGATGGATGGATGGTGAAGCCGGCAGGTTTCGATCCCTCAAGGAAGTACCCTGTATTGTTTTATGTCTATACCGAGCCCTGGGAAGCAACTGTTGTAAATTCTTTCGGAACGGGTCGCAATTTTCTCTACAGGGGTAATATGGTCAGCGACGGTTATATTTATATTTCAGTCGATAACAGGGGAACGCCCGCACCGAAAGGGAGGGAGTGGAGAAAATCAATTTACAGGAAGATCGGGCAGATTAATATCCACGACCAGGCTATGGCCGCCCGCGAGATCCAGAAATGGAGCTTTGTGGACACATCCCGTGTCGCGGTATGGGGATGGAGCGGTGGTGGATCGGCGACCCTTAACCTGATGTTCCAGTATCCCGATATCTATAAAACAGGAATTGCTATTGCGGCTGTGTCAAGCCTCCTGAACTACGATAATGTTTATACCGAGAGATACATGGGGCTTCCGCAGGAGAACATGGCTGACTACCTGAAAGGATCACCCCTTACTTACGCGAAAAATTTAAAGGGGAAGCTGCTCTATATTCATGGCACCGGTGATGACAATGTCCATTACCAGAATGCTGAAATGCTGCTCAATGAGCTCATCAAATATAATAAGCAGTTCCGGTTCATGGCATACCCCAACAGGACACATGGAATTTCTGAGGGAGAAGGTACCTTCCTGCACCTGTCAACTCTTTACACTGAGTTCCTGAGGCAGAACTGCCCCCCGGGAGGGAGATGATTTTAATCTGATTGATGTCTGGCTTATAACTTAGGCACAGTTTCATAAATTATAAGTATCGAATACTTTAGTACCATTCTGCCGTCATTCTATATAATTAATATTTAAATCTGAATAAAAAGCCGAAAGTAATGTAAGGTCCGTTAAGGTCTAACTTTAGATTATGTCCGTTATAAATAATGGGAGATGAATTATTCTCATCCCAGTACATATTAATCGGGGTTAGAAATCTGTCTCCCAGATTGACCATCAAACCAGCTTCCCCAGCAAAGGCATAGGAAATACACAAATCAGCCCCCCAACCAATACCGATGGCACCAGGATTTGCCTGTTTGTATCCATTTAAGTACCCCTGGTATTTCCCAAATACAACACTGGTAATAATTTCAGGGGACAAAGTAATTGTAAATTTTCTCGATTCGTCTATTGCTTCCCTTAGGTGCAATTTTAAAGATAAGAAGCAGGGATCTAATCCAAATTTATTGTTAGAATACTCTTTCCCTTGTATTGTATATGATCCTAAATTGACACCGTCAATTGATACCCCAAATCCCCAATTAAAAGATTTAGGACCCCAAAAACGAGAAAACCCCGCTCCAAAGGCTATTACAGGATGGGTTTTTACCGAAGAACCAAACCAATTAGTCAAATTGTTCCCTAGATTGAAATTATTTATTTCAAAAGGCACCATAAACATATCCATGTATCCTCTTTTAGGATGTTTTTCAACTGGATTTGAAGAAATATTCTGATAAGTTGTCACAGGTGGATGAGTAGTTGATATATTGTTAAATGCTTCGTTAGTACGTCGCAGGGTCATTGTGAGCCATTCCTGTTGCCTGTCAGCACCTGTATAAGTTCCGATTGTAACGAAGAACTGAGTAGTCGTCTGACATTTAATAACGTAGTTATCTGATGTTGCATAAATTGAACTTCCATCGTCTGATAATGTAAACTTGCACTCGAATGAGAACTTACCTGCAGCTTGCCTAATACAATCATTTGGAAGATTTAATCCACCTTGCCTTAGGTTTTCAAGTGTTACCAGGATGTGAGCAATAATATATTTGCCTTCACGGTGATATTCTCCATCATCAAAATTCCAGGGGGCCCCATTAATTTTATATGCGTTTCCCTGTCTGGATATTGTAATATGTGAAGAAATTGGATCATGGTAAATGCTTCCTGCTTTTAAACATTCTGTCACAACCCAGTCACCTTCAAATGAATTCAACCGTTCTCTCTCGGCCGCTGCTCTTTTTTCCTTTGCCTCAATATCTGCTTTCTGCCTTGCTAATTCAGCTGCCTTTTGCTCTTCGAGTTCATGGTCCTTTTTAGCTTTTTCCTTCATTGCGTACAGTTCATATGACTGATCTTGTACGGATCGCTGCTCTTCAGCAGTTAAATTGAAAAGTTTATATAGATTTAGTTCATTAATTGCATCATCGAAATTACCAGCTTGTTCATATAATAAAGCCAGGTTATAATAAACATTCTTCCACCATGGGGCAATTATGATTGCTTGATTTAATTCAGATATTACTTCCTTCAGATCATCTGGATTCTTTGCAGCTTTTAATAAGGCGTTCCCAATTACATAATGTTTCCTTGCTTCTTCGGGAATCTCTGGTAAATATTCCATTGTAACGGCTACACGGATAAAGTTCTGTGAGGTGGTTTGTGATGGTGATCTTTGAAATTCGATTAATGCTTGGTTAAACAGGTGAACAGATTGAATAGACTTTATTCTAGAAAGTATCTCATTTTGGTCCTTTGCAGTAGGATCCGCCAGCAAGTACAACCTATAATTGGTAACTGCCTCCTCTTGTAATCCGGCTTTCTCTTGAGCTAAAGCGATGTCGTAATATATCTCAGCTTTCCAGGGAGCTACCAGGGCTGCCTGATTGAAGGCTTCAATTGATGTTTTATAATCATCCGTACTTTGAGCTTGATTGAATTTTCTAGCTCCAATACCTTTCAGATTTGTATAATCTGCAGGTAATTTTGGTTGTGTTTTCATATCCCTTACTTGTCTGATAATCTGCTCACGAAGGCTATAATTCTTAGGATCGTTTTTAAGGTCAGATATAAGCTTCTCAAGTTGTGTTTGGGAAGATTGAGCTCTGAGAATTCCGGCTGAAGCAAATATGACAATAAAACTCGCCAATAGGAGGAAATGAGTTTTTTTCATAGTACTTGAATTTGAGGTTCCTAGACTGATTCTTGATCTTTATTTCAGGTGTGCTGAATTATAACCGGCATTATAGTTATGAACAATGTTTAACATCTTGGAAACAAATGGATCTTTCGGTACCATTTGTCTTGCTACTTCAAGCATAGATTCAGCAGCAGTATAGTTTTCTTTTGCAACAGATACCAGGCTGTGCCCGACAAGCTTATATGCAGCTTTTTCCTCGACAGTAGTTGCATAAAAACTGGCAGGGCCAATTACTGTGAGAGCTGAATTTAAAAAATGAATCGAAATATTGCCGGGATCAAGTTCGTTTGCCTGAGCTATATATACTCTAGCGTTCCCAATCTCATCATTCATTAAAGCAGCGTAGGTTTGTCTCGTAAAGTCAGCAGCATGGACTTTATTCGTTTCTTCTTTTTGAATTCGTGCTTTAAGTATATCCTTAGCCAGGCCAAGGGCATTTTTAACCAGCGGATCATTTGGACGTTCCTTTAATGCTTGTTCAAAATACCCTACTGCCGATCTTGCAGAATTTATATCAAAATGCATCAAGGCTTCGAACCCTTTATTATAATTTGCATTTTCGAAAGTCTTAGGATCTATCTGTGCAGGAATAACTCTTTCATAACCTTTTACTACACCCCAATCAATGGTAATAGGTTTATTTGGATCGAGGCCCAGACAGCGAAGATCCACCAGTGAAGCATCTGTACCCCATTCGCAATCACAGTTTTTTAGCTGATCAGGGTTCTTCCTGATCGTCATTTTTGAAATGCCATTATTTTCTGGAAGTTCTTTATTTTCAATGACGGGCAGGCCAAGTTCATTGGTAATAATTCCTTTCATCCTCTTTAGAGTATTCTGTTTTGATTTTTCAAATTCTTCCAGTTTATGTCTCTGTTCTTCTTCATCCTTAAGATGTTGCTCTTCGGATTCTATTCTATGTTGTTCTTCCAAGGCATTCTGTTTATCTGCATTTTGATTGTTTTCATTTGATTCATTTTTTACCACAGATATATGACCTGTTCCGCCACATGTAGGACATGTTATATAACCGGTACCTTTCCTACCCAGCGGTTGTCCAGTAAACGGATTCCCCCTGACTCCCCCACATCTTTCACATCCATATGCGCCCTGTTGTCCATGCACATTAACATAACCCGAATATCCAGATCCTTGGCATACAGGGCATACAATTTTCCCTCTGCCCCCGCATGTAGGACAAATATCTTGTTCAAAACCTTTTGGGTACTTTATTTCATTTGACACAAAAAGATTTAAGGTATTATTTATCGGACTGTAGTACCTTTTATACAAATCTGTAGCTCTGTTATTCGCAGTCGCGAAAATAAATGTTGTCGCGATAAAAATCTTTATCAATTGGATTCTCGTCATAGCTAATCCTCCAAACATTTTTTTTAGTCTTAAACAGATTGATTTAAATGAAAAACCCAATAAAACTGATTTTTAGATTCTCCTGTGAAAGATTCTAAAACTCCAAAACTTTCTTCTGATTCCCCTCTTTAATTCAAGTCGTATCTGATATAGCATACGTACCAATTATTAAAGTTCGGTTCATAGATCACTCTTAATTCATATTACTTCAGATTTGAATATTAATAAGATTAAGAACAGGTACTTTATTGGATAAAACTGTACAAGTTATTAATTTTTATTTTAACAGATAAGTCTTATCGGATAAAACTGACATAAATACTGATTTTTATTAACAGGCTTTATAAATGTGATTTTATTTAGTAATTGTGTAAAATCTAATAAGACCGGGAACATGATAACAGTATCCGTTAAACCTCTGATTACATAATCATGATACATTTAATTCCCGGAGATATGAATCTCACAGTCAGGGCACTGTCAAAAAAAGAACACTGGTATTAAAATGCTGTCCACTTTAAATCGGATAGAGTGTTCATTTGAACCAGAGTTTTAAAATCTATCTCATATAATTTGATCATGGATTCTGACTTCTGTACTTAAAGAATATATTGGCCAGCTGCGTACGGTTTGTCACTCCTGTTTTCAAAAAGATATTGGAATTATGATCTTTGATTGTTTCAACTGAAATAAATAAAGCTTCGCTGATCTCTTTATTTGTCTTTCCCTCGCTCACCAATCTTACAACTTCCATCTCCCTGTCCGATAAATTATATTTACTCTGAAAGTCAACCGGATTAGCCGGGTCATGGATCTTCAGAATAGCCACTTTATCAGTTATCTGGCTGCTGTATCTGAACGCCCATAGGATAATTAGGATATTGAATGAGCCCAATGTTACGTATAACAATATTCTCTCTGACAAAGGAGATCCGGCACTGAGAGCATTACCTGTCATCCATTTTATCAAACCAAAGAAACAAAGAAAGAGAAAGACGTATGAGAGTTTTATTATTGCTTTTTTGTTTCTTGAATTCGCAATGAGAGGTGCACGGAAAAGCATATATAATCCGACAATTGTAATCCCGGTGAATATCATTATATCAGTATAAAGCATCAGGTTGTCTGCGACCCTCCTTGTACCATTTAGCGGTACTTCAATTAAGCTTAAGCACCATAATATCAATATAACTGAGATGGATAATTTAAGGATTCTGAATACCTTTTTTGAAAGGGTTATATCGAGAAATCTGATAACAAGCTTCAGGAAAGAGATAAAGAACAGGAATCTTAGAATAAATATTGAGGATAAAACAAGAAGAATACAGACTGTGACCGTCAAAGATGAGAATTCCCGTTTAATGTTGTTCAAATGCTCAAGGCATAATGCCAGCCACCAGATTAAGTTGGCACAAAAACACGTAAGGAGGATTCCGCCCAGGGTCACTTTCCGGTATTTCAGATATGCAATTAGTAAAATAACAACTGCAAAAAAACCCGATAAGGCTGTAAGTAAGATACCTATTTTGCTATCACCAATCATTTATCCAAATTAGTCCAAAAAGCTTAAAATAAAAAATTGAACTTAACCAGGATTGATATGTAACCCGACTAAAGTCGGGATTTTTATATTCCCAACTTCCGGGTGATTACCCTGCAGGATCTTTCAGGTAGTTTTGACTTCATTAATCATGGAAAAATGAAACTGAACCGGTCACTCAATGTTCTTGTTTTTTGCTCAGTGCTGGGCATTCCAACCATTTCATGCCAGAAGAGGCAGTACACCAGCCTGCCGGATAATTTTACCGGCGAAGTATTTAAGCACATTGAATACTTATCCTCAAAGATAGGCATAAGACCCGCGGGCACGGACAAAGAAAAAGATGCCGCCGGATATATATGCAATCAGTTCAAACTGGCGGGAGCGAAATCAGTAATTGAACCAATAGCTTTTGAATCCGCGGAAATAGAGAAAACCGTACTATTGGTAGGAGACAGGCCATATAATGTAAAATCAATCGGATTCAATCCTTATAAAGGGATAACAGAATTCAGTGGCAAAGCTCTGTTATATGATAGTAATCAGCCTTCAGCACAGGGAAATTCGGGGGATATCACCGGTAAAGCGGTCATCAGTGCAAATCCCAGCAATTTTTTTACAATCATGCGAATGAACCCGGCACTTATCTTATATGTCGATACTGTAAGCTGCAATCGGATAAAATCTGCAGGGGATTTTAAATTCAATTTAAAGATGGACGTAAGGCTCAGAAGATATGAATCATCAAATATTGTCGGAATGATAGGCGATAGCAGTGATCAGGCAAAAGAGATTATTATATCAGCTCATTACGACAGCTACAGGACCAGTCCAGGTGCGGATGATAATGCTACGGGAGCAGGTGTTCTCATTGAGCTGGTAAAGTACTTTAAAAGCATCGGCATACCGGGAGGAATTCGAATAAAGTTCATAGCTTTTGGCGCAGAAGAGCTCGGCCTGGTCGGCTCACGCGGGTACCTTCTTAAGCATTCCGGATCACTTGATCATTGCGAACTGATGATAAATCTTGACCAGGTAGGAGGAATGTCAGATTGCAGTGTTGATATGAACGGTGGAGTACATGGACTTCCCTTGCGGAAGGGTATGAACCAGTTTCCCGAAATAATTTCAGGAAGAGCACTGGAAGATTTATATGGCAGATGGAAACTCTTGGAACCATCGTTGATCAGCTGTTTTTCCATTTCTGATCATCCCCAATGGCTGGTTGACCTGATACAAAAAGTAGTTAAAAATCTGGGTGTCAGAATAATTCCGTCCAATAACCTCGGGTCGGATCAGATGACATTTAGCCAGGCCGGTATTGTTTCTACGGGAATAGGTATTTCGGGGAATCCTTTCCATAGTCCCGCGGATACGTTAGGGAATGTCTATCCACCCAGTATTAAAAAAGCCGGAGAATTTACGGCAGGATTAGCGCTTGAGACAATTTGGAAACTGACCGGGAACAAAATCTCAAATTAAACAATTTTTAATAATGGAGAATAAATTATGTACAATAGTGTCGGTTTGCCTCCTACTGATGATCTCTTCATGCATTACAGACAGGAGGCCGCATCAAAATGAAATTATTTTAACCAGGGCTGAAGTAACAGCTGATCTCAGGTTTCTTGCATCAGATGAATTAAGAGGCAGAAAAGCCGGGTCTGAAGAGGCTTTTATTACCTCTCGCTTTATAGCTGAGCAATTCCGTTCGGCAGGAGTCAGGTCCTTTCCCGCGACAAAAGGATATTTTCAGACTGTCCCGGTCGGTTTAACGAAAACAGGATTTAGAAGGATTAATAAGAGCTCTCCTGCAAACTGCAGGAATGTAGTGGGTTATATTGAAGGCAGTGATCCGTTGCTGAAAAATGAATACGTGGTACTCGTTGCACATTTCGATCACCTGGGAGTCAAAACGAGGGTCAGCAGTACAGAAGTTGACTCAGTTTTTAATGGTGCGAGGGATAATGGCATCGGCACCGTCACCTTATTATCAGCTGTAAAAGTACTGGCATCCGAACCCCCGGCCCGACCGGTAATCTTCCTGGCAACAACAGGAGAAGAAGAAGGAATGATAGGGAGCAGGTATTTTACTGAGAACTGTCCGGTAAGCAGGAGGCATATTGTTTTTGTCCTGAATAGTGACGGGGGAGGGTATAATGATACGAGCCTTGTGAGAATAGGAGGATTATCAAAAGTTAAAATCGGCAATAGTATAATTACGGGACTTAATCAAATCGGATTGAAATGCCTTCCCTATCCGCCAGAACTTGAGTACCTGAGTGAGGAGCAATCAGATTGCCTGCCGTTTCTACAGTCCGGAATACCATCTGTCACATTCAGTCCGGGTTTTAACAGGATTGATGAGGAAATTACCAGGTATATTCACACTACAAAGGATAAAGCTGATGATAATTTCAATTATTCATACCTGCTGAAGCTGTGCATAGCGTATATCGCTGCCGCAAGGATAATTGCAAATGCCAAGTAAGGACTTGAGCTTAATACCATTTATCCCCAAGCCCTGCAGGAGAACCTGGAGGATTCTAAAGGTGCATCTTAAAACCGGTCATTCTGTTCAGGATCATAAATTTCGGATTTAATCGCAGACAGATTCAACGGGAAATGAAAATCCATCCATCAGATCACTTTTACTCAATACATTTTTGACTTTTTATTCCTTCTCTTGTAACTTGCAGGAAATTGGTCATAGTTATATAAATTCACCTCGACCCTGACAGGAGCACACAATCGCAGGAATGGAATTTCCCGGGCATTTAAAAGACATTGAAAGGTACTCCTATTCGCTTAAAAAGGAATTAAACACCCTGTTTGAATTAAAAGAAATTTCAAAAGGTGACCACCTTTTCAGGCAGGGAGATTTTTGCAGGCATCTTTATTATATTAAAAAGGGCCTGGTAAGGATTTACTATTATTCAGATAAGGGGAAGGAAATAACAGAATGGTTCTCCTCAGAAGATTCAATCATTACCGCTGTTGACAGCTTTTACCTGAATAAGCCCACCAGGAATAATTGTGAGGCTCTGGAGGATATCATCGTCTATGTCATTACCTATTCGCAGCTTGAGGCTATTCTGAACAATAAAGAGGGTGCTGAAGTGATTTTTTATATCCTCTATGAAGTGGCACAGAAAATGGCAGATCTCCTCGACAGCGTAAAGACCCGGTCAGCAGAAGAGAGATACAAGTCACTGATAAGCAAAAATCCCCTTATTCTTCAGAGGGTCCCGCTTGGTCAGATCGCCTCTTACCTTGGTATAACCCAGGAGACTCTGAGCAGGATAAGGGGGAAAATCTGACCCCAGGTATTGTGTGATGCCTTTAGCGGTTAAAAGCTACAGCTATATTAATATTTAAAGACATACGGTCATTTGAAAGACTTTACAGTTCCTGTAGCTTTCTGATAGCTGATTTTTGCGAACAGATAATTGTAAACTGCAGAAATATATTCCTGTTCTGCAGTACTTAATGACTTTTCCGTACCAAGCAATGATTCATAAGAAAATGAGCCTGAATTGTATTGTTGCTTCTTCAGTTCACAGACTTTTTGTGAAAGCATGTAGTTGTTCCTTGTCATTTTAAGATTCAGTTTGGCATTGCTGAGCCTTGCAAATGATTCCCGTATCTCATATTGAATATCGGCTGTCTCCTGCTTCAGCATGAAATCAGACTGGGTCGATTTTAATTTATACTCCCTGGCGGAGTTAATGTTTTTTACACTTCCGGCAATCGGGAGTGAAAGTTTAACTCCGACATAGTTCACCGGTGCCCAGTAAAAATTATTGGAGTAATTGAACCCGGGTCCCTGGAAAAATTGTGTGTAGTTCGCAACAATGGAAAGAGAAGGGAGGTAATTCTGCTTCGTTTTTTTCAATTGCAGATCAATGCCGGCCTGTTCGATTTTGATCTGCCTGATTTCGGACCTGTTGATCGATGCATCAGCAGGTAGGACATCTGTGATTTCCTCTTCATTCCCAGAGCTTAATGAATCAGTCAGTATCACCTGGGTTTGATCAGGAAGGTTAATCTTGTACTTAAGGTTTTTAATACTTAACACGTAATCCTGTTTTTGTTTTTCAGTAACTGCCATTGCGTTTTTATAGTCAAGTTCAGCGAGCAGCATGTCACTTTCCAGGATAACTCCACTGGTATATTTCCCTTTTGTCAGGTCATAGTATTCTTCGTACCTGTTTTCAGTTTCTCTTGCAATCCTGTATTGGAACGACTTAAGCAATACATTATCGTATGCTTCTGCAATTTCAATTCTGACATTCATATCTGAATTACTGTTCCTCTCTTTTTCCAGTAAAATATTGTTCGAAGCAATTCTCAAATCAGTATATAATCCGGGTTTATAAATGACATAGTTCAGGTCAAGTGAGAAAGATGTATTATTTTTCATCCCTATTGCTATTTTCCTGGGCTCGGTAAACCCAAGGTATCCTGCAGGTATTATAGAGGGCTGAATCTGCCCGTTATAGATCAACTTTGTGTTTACGGAAAGATCGGGCAACAATTCTTTCCGGGTTTTGAGAAACCTGTTCGTGGCAATATCAGTATTAATGTGATTCCCCTTTATGTCAAAACGATTGGACAGTCCAAGCTGCAGAGCCTGATCCAGTGATAACCTGAGAGTATCATTCTGGGCCCATAAACCGCAACAGTAAGATGCAGTAAAAAGGATAAATATTATCTTCTTCATGTCAATTCTTTTTTAAGTTTTATCAATGAGCTGCTGCTTCGGCCATTTCGACTGAATCATTCTTTTTCTTTTTTATTAATAATATAATCGGGATGCAGATCAGTATCGCGACTCCAACGAACATATAAGCATTATCGTAACTTACAAGCGCCTGTTGTTTTGCCATTGCGCTGTCGAGTATCTGGTAAGCGGCATGCGTGGCATCATCGGGGGAATACCCTGCCGGCATGAGCGCCTGGGAAAGGATGGCCACTCTTTCGCCGGCTATGCTGTTATAAGGATTAATATAAGAGATCATGCTGCTCTTTACAAAAGCGTTTTCATGATTGATAAAGATGCCCATCATTGCAATACCCGTTGCTCCCCCAAGCGAGCGCATGATGTTGGATAACCCTGTTGCCTGAGCCAAATCCTTGCCCCGCAGGCCTGATAGCGCCATCGACATCACCGGGATCATGAATGCGGCCCTTCCCATTGAGCTAATAAAAAACGGGCCGTAAAAATTTGATTCATTTGAATCGGGTGATGAAAATGAAAGAGGTATTATAAAGGCAGAGAACAGGCAAATCCCAATTATTGCAACAATATTATAGTTCATCCATTTTATGTTCAGGACTTTGCTCACAATCACCATGCAAACGGCTGAAAAAACAGTGCTGGGAATTAAAAATGCTCCCTGTTGTGTAGCTGTCCAGCCAAGAGAGACCTGGGTGAAGAGAGGAAAGATGAAGAACATCCCCATAAGGGCCATTCCAAGGATAAGGTTCATAAGATGACCCATCGCAAGATTGAAATTTTTATAGAGCCGGATATTGACTGCCGGCTCTTCAAATGTCAATTCCCGCCAGATAAATGCTGCCATACTGCACATGGCGATGATGAAGCAGGCTGTTATTTCACTGCTCTGAAACCAATATTTGCTGGCTCCTTCTTCAAGAAAATACTGCAGGGGGCAAAGGGTTGTTATCAGAAGTACGATGCCCGGCCAGTCTATCTTTTTGGGTTTCACATTCAGAAGGTCCGGAACAAATGACCAGGATAGGAAGGCTGCTACAACCCCGATAGGAACATTGATGAAGAATATCCAGTGCCACGACCAGTTATCGGTGATATACCCCCCAAGGACAGGGCCCACGGCCGGGCCAATCAGTATCCCGACACCAAAAATCGCTGTGGCCGTAGCCAGTTTTTCCGGGGGGAAAGCATCGGCAATTATACTCTGTGAAGTCGACAAAAGACCACCGCCACCCAGACCCTGAATAAAACGCCACAGGACAAGTGACTGTAAGCTCGCCGACAGGCCGCACATAAGGGATGAGAAGGTGAATATTATTACTGAAACCGTGAAGTATATTTTTCTTCCAAGTATATTGGAAAGCATACTCGACAATGGTATTGTTATAACATTGCCAATTGCATAAGCTGTTATTACCCATGCAATTTCAAGTGTCGTTGCGCCCAGGCTTCCCATCATTTCGCGCAAAGAGACATTCACAACCGTCGAATCAATTATCTCAAGCAAACCGCAGGATAATGCCGTTATAACGAGTATCCACTTCGCAGAGCCTGTCAGGTATTGTGGTTTCTGAAGAGTTGCTTCCATTACCTGCTATTCTAAGGAGATCTTAACATACACGCTCATTCCCGGGAATAAGAACTGTACTCTTTCCTTTGGAATCTCACTTATTGAGATTTTAACAGGGATGCGTTGAATAATCTTTATGAAGTTTCCTGTTGAATTATCAGGAGGCAATAATGAATACTTTGCTCCGGTGGCACCCGAGAAGGATTCAATCTTTCCTTTCAGGGCAAGGTCAGGATAAGCATCAATTTTTATCTTTACCGACTGTCCGGCCCTAAGGTTTCTAAGCTGTGTTTCCTTGACATTTGCCGTTACCCACATATTTTCATTTTCAACAACAACGCATAAATTCTGTCCGGCAGAAACAAACTGGTTTACCTCCACTGACCTTTTAGATACTATACCATCACATGGAGCCCGTACAATTGCATAGTCCAGTTGACGTTTTGCCAGAAGCAGGTCAGCCTTGCACTGTTCAATCTGCTCTTCCGCAAGGGCGATCTGGTTTTCATCTGATTTCGCGAGCAGCTTCAGTCCCATCGATGTATTCGATGTAGACTTATGGAGGTTAACAGCTTTTGCAAAATCAGCTTTTGCAACTGACAGGTTGGCTCCTGCAGCTTCGAACTGCTCCTGTGTGACCCCCTTTAATTTCAATAAATCACTTGTACGATTATAGATACTCTGCGCCTTTTCGAGATTTGCTTTTGCTGAAATAATACTTTGTTCATATGATTCTGCAGTAAGGTCCCCGGCTGAAGCGTTTTCATTACTTGCTTTAGCTTTATTTCTTGCAGAAAATAGCTTAATGTTGGCAATTGCCAGTGCCGCTTCTGCCTGATCGTATCTGGCCCTTAATTCTGCAGAATCAAATATCATTAAGATCTGATCTTTTTTAACATGCTCATTATCAGCGAATCTTATTGACCTGGCATAAGCAGCGACCAGGGATCTTACCGGAACAATGTTACAATCCAGCTGGGCGTTATCAGTAGTTTCAAAAGATTTGCCCTTTCTCCAGAGGACAATTATGATAATCGCCATTATCAGTAATATGGCAGCAGAAATTATGAATTTGCCCGGCTGTTTTCTTGCAGTTACATGGTCCATTTCGTTTCATTTTTAAATTATGACACAAAGTATGTTCGGGCACAAAAGTGGTGCTAATACCTTTTTTCAAAAAGTGATAAAGAGTGGAAGCGGACAAATTGAAGGGTGAAACGGAACAGAAGAAATCAGTTCTCGGAAAGCCATTTAAGAAAATCAGACACCTTTACTTTACTGATTGTTATTGTTGCATCAAAAGGGAAAACTAATGTTACTGAAAGTTTCCGGGCGAAGTATTGCGATACCTCTTTAATTGCTTTCCTGTTTACCAGGAACTGGCGGCTCGCCCTGTAAAATGAATCAGGGGTAATTTCTTCCAGTTCTTCCAGCGATTTGTTAATGGTGAATGTTTTTTGTGCGAATGTGATCAGGTAGGTTATCTCGTGTTCAATATATAAAAGTGCTATATCTTCAATCCTGACAGGAAGGATTTTATCCTTGTGGTAAACAAGGACAGAACCTGTTCTCTGGTTCTGCCTGTTCTCAAAAAGCTTAAATATTTTTTCGGTACGCTGGTTATTCCCCATAAAATTATCCTCAAGCTCTTTATACCTGTTAAGTGCGCTGGCAACAGTCGCTTCGTCAAAAGGCTTTAAAATGTAGTCTATCCCATGAGACTTGAAAGCAGTTAACGCGTATTCGTCAAATGCCGTACAGAAGATAACCGGTGTTGTAATACTCTGTTTTTTGAAAATCTCGAAACATAAGCCATCTCCAAGTTGGATATCACTGAAAATGAGGTCCGGTTGTTCATTTCTCTTAAACCAGGCAACCGAATCTTTGACTGAACTCAGCCTGGCCACAATCTGGACCTCTGGCGATAGCTTTAAAATGGTCTCTGCCAGGTCTTCAGCCGTACGCTTTTCGTCCTCAATGATTACTATCTTCATGGTCCAGAATTTTCAGACTTACTGAAAAATGTTTATCATCCTGCTGAAATACTATTTCATCGCCTGAAAGGATTTTGTATCGTTCTGCCAGGTTGGCCAGGCCTCTTCCGGTGGTTTCCTCCGTCGGACTTTTTGGTTGCAGATTATTTGTAACAACAATCCGGCTATTATTATATTTTACCTCGACGAGAAGCGGATCCTCACTTGTAAGGGCATTGTGCTTAATGGCATTTTCAAGAAGATGCTGAACTGAAAAAACCGGCACATAACCTGATTTTGCTTCCTCGGGTATTTCAACTGTATACTTCAATGCTTCACCGAATCTTCCTATCTGGAGATCAAGATAGTCAAGACAGAATTTCAGCTCGTCACCTAGTTTTACGAGATTCTCATTGTTAAAGGTAACAGATGCCCTCAAAAAATCTGATAGTTTCTTAAGATAAGATTCAGCCTCTTTGGGCTGTTTCCTGATCAGCGTTTTAAGAGTGTTTAATGAATTGAATAAAAAATGCGGGTGGATCTGTTGTTTGAGCTGGTTGTATGTTGCCTCGATGTTCTTAATTTTTAGCTGTGCATTTTCAGACTCGATAACTGTCTTTTTTTCCCTCAGGAGCAACAGATCCTGGATTATCAGGATTATTGTATTGGCTGATGTGGCAAATAATGCAATCATTACAAAACGTATAGCTTCGATTGAGTGCACCTGAAATAATTTTAAATAAGACATTTTCTGGTTCATAATCTCGTGATAGATTGATGTACCAAGGATTTGCAGCACAAGGCGAAGAAGAAAAAATGAAAGGATGCATAAAAGATAGCTAATGAAGTATTTTGTTTTCGCTGAGACAGCAACTGAATATCTCTCCAGTGTATACGTGAGCCAGATATTAATGCTCCAGAACATAAATATCAGCAGGGTTATGAAAACTGTCCCGATTAATAAAATCAACACAGGCGGGAAAGGAGACAGTTTTACAATTGATGCCATTGTTTCAGGCGCCAGTATTTCAGCGATAGAAAATGTCATTATATAAACCGGCGCAATGGTAAGAAGACCAATGGCTGTCGAGGTGTGACGGGCAACTCTGAAAAGTTTTTTTACCGGGATTTTAGTTTCCATTGCGCAAATTTATGAATTTGAGAAGTCAGGATCGGAATTTTTGATCTAAAATGGACAATATTCAGGTCCAGGCGGACACTATAACCATATTCAGACTTGACTTATCAAAAATTCCCCATTACTCTCATGTAAGGTAAACATACAGGAACTTCCTGCCGAAAATCATTTTTTGATCTAGGTCAAAAACCTTCTGGTACAGGTGATCCAAATTTGCACCGCAAATATTTAGATTATGTTTGGTGCAAATCATAAACCAGAGTCTCAGGGTAAAAGCTACCATCTCGTACTGATATGTGACGAGCCCGGAGTTTTTGATACATTCAGAATTCTGAAGGATAATCTATGGTACAGGAATGATCTGTTCATCTCCCTTATCTATGCCATACCTGAGGATACTGTCAATCCACTTTTTGAAAAGGAACTTGGTATTCTTGATAAGAGGTACACCCATAATCTGTTTATCTGCAAGCTGAAAACATCACAGGGAGAATGTGAGTCGATCCAGGTAATTATAGAAGCTGTCATAAACGGCAACACCAACCCTGACCTGCGCTTCTCCGTCACGGGGGAAAGAAGTTTTGTCGAATACGTTTCAGGAGTCCTGACTTATCTGAATGCAAATGCTGACACTGTCAGAATGAAAATTATCCCATAATTATAGCAATATGGAAGAAAAAAAGATCCCAAGAAAGCCTGTCCTCTATTACTACGCAGTCGTACTGATAACTATAGTACTTCTTAATGCGCTGATCTTTCCAAACATCATGAAAAGGCAAATTGTCAAAGTAGATTATGGATCTTTTCTAATGAAAGTTGACAGCGGCCTGGTAAAAACTGTCAGTATTCATGACGATGAGATATTTTTTACCCTGCAAAAGAAAAACACAGCGGGGGCTACAGGCTCATATGAGCCAAAAGATCAGTTACTGACCCTGCTGAATGAAAAAAACAATGAGACAGTTTACTCGACTGTCCCCATGAATGACCCTACCCTTGTTGAACGTCTTTTGAATGCTGCAAGCCCGAATGAGAACAGGAAGATCTCTTTTGCCAGGGAGCTTCCCAAAAAAAACTCCCCTCTGCTTAGCTTTCTCCTGACTTGGATACTTCCTACTATATTATTTTACGGGATTGGCGAGGTCTTTACAAAAAAGATGCAGCAGTCAGGTCTGAGCGGAGGTAATTTCATGACATTCGGGAAGAGCAATGCCAAGATTTATGTTCAGGCACTGACAGGAAAGACATTTGCTGATGTGGCGGGACAGGATGAGGCCAAGGAATCGCTCGTTGAGATAATTGATTTTTTACATAACCCGGGAAGATATGCTGAGATAGGGGCAACACTGCCAAAAGGTGCATTGCTTGTCGGACCTCCGGGAACAGGCAAGACCCTGCTTGCAAAAGCTGTGGCAGGCGAGGCTAACGTTCCTTTTTTTTCAATCACGGGTTCAGAGTTCGTGGAAATGTTCGTAGGGATGGGTGCTGCGAAAGTCAGGGACCTTTTCAAGCAGGCAAATGAAAGGGCACCGTGTATAATCTTTATTGATGAGATAGATACGATCGGCAAGAAACGCGACAGCGGAATGGTGGGCGGAAACGATGAGAGAGAACAGACGCTGAACCAGCTTTTATCTGAAATGGATGGATTTGACGGAACAAAGGGTATTGTCATCCTTGCTGCAACCAACAGGCCCGAGATACTCGATAAAGCGCTTCTTCGTCCTGGCCGTTTCGACCGGAGGATCCCTGTGGAACTGCCTGATCTTATGGGCAGGGAGGCAATACTGAAGGTTCACACGATAAATAAAAAGCTTTCCAGAGAGATTGATTTCAGTATGATAGCCAGGTCCACCGCGGGTGCTTCGGGGGCCGATCTTGCAAATATTGTAAACGAAGCGGCATTACGGGCAGTTCGCATGGGCAGAAGAGAAATAATCCAGAATGATCTGGAAGAGAGTGTCGAGGTAATAATCGCCGGCTATCAGAGAAAAGGCAAAACCATTTCTATTAAAGAGAGAGAGATAGTAGCTTATCATGAAACAGGTCATGCTCTTGTGGCAGCAAAACAATCAGACTCTGCACCGGTACATAAAATTACTATTATTCCGAGAACTTCAGGCGCCCTGGGTTACACAATGCAGGTTGATGCTGAAGAGCATAACCTCATGAGCAAAGAGGAGTTGTTCAACAAGATAACCACATTAACAGGAGGCCGCGCCGCAGAGGAGATTGCCTTCAACCGCAAGACATCCGGAGCCAGTAATGATATTGAGCAGGCCACAAGAATCGCACGGGCCATGGTTACACGCTTTGGAATGAGTGATAATTATGATATGATGGCCCTTGAAACTGTCACCAACCAGTATCTGGGAGGTGATTCTTCTTTAATCTGTTCTTCAGAGACTGCATCAAGGATCGATAATGAGGTACTGTCAATAATACGGAATGCTCATGCCAGGGCAACGGAAATCCTGAAAGAGAACAGGAAGCTGCTGGATGATCTTTCAAAATATCTACTGGATAAAGAGACAATATCAGGTGAAGAATTCAAAAAAATTATGGGAAATGAAAACTAGCATAATTATCTGCACTTATAATGAGGAAAAGACCATTGCGGATGTATTGATATCATGCTGCAGGCTGAATCCCGATTGTGAAATTATAGTTGTCGATGATGGCTCATCCGATAACACAGTGAACATATTGAATGAATTATCCAAAGAATATACATTCAGATATGAAAAACTGGAAAAAAACATGGGCAAGAGCTGGGCTATGGCCCACGGTGTTGAATTATCTGAAAATGAAATAATCCTGTTTTTTGATGCGGATGTTTCGAATTTAAGAGAGGAACATTTTAATGAAATATTAAAGCCAATTATCGAAAACACCGCAGATATGGTTTTGGGTCAGCCCTCTGAGACATTAATTGACTATCGCATAAATCCATTCAAGGTGCTGACAGGAGAGAGAGCCTTGCTTAGGAAGGATCTGATCCCTGTCCTGGATGAAATCAGGGATATCAGATTCGGAGTAGAGACGTTTTTGAATTTGTATTACCAGGCCAACGGGAAAAGGATCAAATATGTTCTCATGAAAGGTCTGAAGCATCCATCCACTTTTGAAAAGTCAGGTTCTTTCGGTGTCGCGGCTCTTAAGTATCTGAAGGAAGGTAATGAAATTGCCAGGACAATCACAAGCAATTATGAATTAATAAATCAAAGAGTCGAACTGCTGCTAACCAGCGCTGATAAAAATGCAAAGAACAAAATCGGTGCATTACAAGAGGATATTAATAACAGGCTTCAGGACCTGAAAGGGAAATTAAATATTTAAGCTGGTACATTGGATAAATACACAAGTGAGATCCAGCATAAAATCAGTAAAATGAGATAATAAACAACCAAAATTAAAATCAAAAAATTGTATGAAAACAGCTATCTGGTTTTTAACAGGCATAACTGCACTGCTATTCTTTATTACAGGTTATTGCAAAATCTTTATTCCTAAGGCTAAGTTGCTGGAACATGGAATGAAAGGGCTGACTGATCTTGATGATAATCAGATCAAAATTGTGGGTTTATTGGAAATACTGGGCGCTTTAGGCATGGTATTTCCTTTCATATTAGGCATAGCCCCTGTTATTTCAGCAATCTCTGCCTTTTGCCTCAGCCTGACAATGATTGTTGCCGCATATATAAACCATAAACACGGAGTCTCAATTATTCCAAACATTGTAATTTTTATCATCTGCTTTTTGATTGTTGTTATCGAACTGATGCATCCTTGATCTTCAGAAGATTGGAAGGCCAGGTTACCAGCAGATTTCCATGGGGGACGGTTTAAATATTAACAGGAATTTTAGTTTGCATAATGATATGAAAGAGAATGTGACACTTGTTTTATCGGGAGGCGGGGCCCGTGGATTTGCCCATATTGGGGCAATTGAAGAGATTGAAAGAAGGGGATACAAAATATGCTCCATTGCAGGAACATCCATGGGCGCATTAATTGGCGGCGTTTATGCAACAGGTAAATTGAACGAATTCAAACAATGGGCCCATGACCTGGACAAAAAGGAAGTCCTGAAACTTCTTGATTTTTCTTTCAGCAACCAGGGCCTGATTAAGGGTGACAAAGTGTTTAAGGCAATGAAGAAGTTCATTCCGGATTCTAATATTGAAGATTTAGGAATCTGTTATACTGCTACCGCGTTTGATCTCGTCAGTAACAGGGAATTTATCTTTAAAAACGGTAGCATCTATGATGCAATAAGGGCCTCGATCTCAATACCAACTGTTTTTACTCCTGTAATTTCAGATAATTTACTGCTTGTTGACGGCGGAATCGTGAACAATATACCGATAACCAATGCGATAAGGTCTGAAAACGACATACTTATTGCAGTTAATGTGAATGCAGAAATACCTTGTTCAGGAGCTGGAAAAATAATACATGGAAATGACAAAAGAGATATAAATCAAACTAAAACCGCATCCGAAATAAAAAGAATACTTTTTAAGACAAATACCGGGAAAGGAAGGAAAAGATACAACTATTTTAATCTGATTAACAGTACCATTAATGCGGCAACAAATTACCAGTCTAAAATGATAATTGAGAATAATCCACCTGATATCCTGGTCGAAATATCCAGGGAGTCCTGTGGAATATTTGACTTCTTCAAGGCTGAAGAAATTGTGGAGATTGGAAGAGATGCAGTTAAGAAAAAACTGGATTCGGTTTTGTTGAAAACTTAAAAGCTATGAAATCATTTTTAAGAATGCCACCGGAATTTGATAGAATAAGTGATGGTTGGTGGGATCTTGACGTGAAGAATGATAAGATCTGTTTGAGCCAAAATGCCTCAAGATTGTGTGGTAAGGAGAATACACTTGCCTGTTCCCGGGAAAGCGTTTTAAACGATTTTATTCATAAGGAGCACAGAGATCTTCTGCATGAAGAAATAGAGAAATTGCTGAACAAACAGAATAATATTCTGGATATTGAAATCAGACTTGAACCAAAATCAAGAGAATGCAGATGGGTTCATGTGAAAGGAGTGCCGGTCTCAACGGATCCGGACGGGATGCCGGATCAGCTCTTTGGAACTATTACCGATATTACCAGGTACAAGAAGGCTGATAAAGATATCGAGAAAGAAAGAAAGATATTAAGAACAATCATTGATAACCTACCCGCGACAATCTATGTCCTTGACAAAAAGGGCAGGAAAGTCTTATCAAACAAAGCTGACCTGGAAATAATAGGAGCAAAAGACAAATCTGAAGTACTGGGCAGGACCGACCTTGAGCTATACCCCGGATTTATCGGTGAAAGGGGGCATAAGGATAATATGGATGTCATAAATAATAAAGCTGCGATTTTAAACCGGGAAGAAGATTTTTCTGATAAAAATGGAAATCAGAGATGGCTGCTGACAAGCATGATACCTCTTCTCGACCAGGATGACCAGGCAACGGGTCTCGTGGGTATCGGAGTCGATATAACTGAGCAGAAACAGTTACAGAAAAAGATATCTGAATCTGAGAACTTTTACCGGACACTTGTAAATATCTCACCTAACGGAGTCATTGTTACAGATTTGGATGGAAATGTATCATTTGTTTCAAAAAGGGCATATCAGATTTTTGAAGTGGCTGAAAATAAGATTCTTGCAGGTGAGAATGTTTTTAACTGGCTGTCTCCTGATAGTTTCACTCCTGCAAAAGCAAATTTCAGGGATGTGGTTGAAGGTAAAAGACCACCTCAGATTTTTGAATACAAGGCATTGAAGTTTGACAGGAGTGAATTCTGGGCAGAGTTCTCCTCATCCCTTGTCTTTGACTTTTCAGGAAGGCCATCCAGCCTGATGATAGTATGCCGTGACATTACATTTCGCAAGAAGATAGAAGAGGACCTGATATCGGCAAAAAACAAGGCAGAAGAAAATGATAAGCTGAAAACAGCATTTTTGCATAATATTTCACATGAAATCCGAACTCCGTTAAACGGGATAGTGGGGTTTACTTCCTTGCTGGATGATCCTGATTTAAGCAAGGATCAACGACAATCATTTGTGGAGATTATTAAAAAAAGCAGCGATCATTTGCTGGCAATAATAAGCGATATTATTGAAATATCTAATATTGAAGCCGGCATAATCAAGATAAATGAAAATGAACTGAATTTAAACGCCCTGATTGAAGATCTTTATAGTCAGTTTAAACTGGATGCCACAACTAAAAATATCCAGTTAATCCGGTCTTTTGGCATTTGGGATGAAAAAGTGATTATCAGGTCAGATAAGACAAAGCTTGTTCAGGTTCTATCTAATTTATTGTGCAATTCCCTGAAATTTACTGAGTCAGGCTTGGTCAAGTTCGGGTACCGCGTAAAAGAAAATTTCCTCGAATTTTTTGTTTCTGATACTGGGATAGGAATTCCGGAAGAAAAACTTGATAAAATATTTGACAGGTTTTACCAGGTGGATTATAACGAAACCAGGCAGCATGATGGAACCGGGCTGGGACTCTCTATTTCCAAAGCCTATGTGGAATTGCTTGGAGGAAAGATATGGCTTGATTCAAAGGTTGGAAAAGGGACAACATTTTTTTTCACCGTACCATTGAATCTTTGTTCTGAACCTACGGCAAAGAACGGAGACTTTCCTTCAGCAGAACCCGGCGTCTTTTTAGAGGGCAAAACTTTTTTAATAGCAGAAGATGATGAAAATAATTACAAGCTTATTTGTGAGATGTTGAAGTCTTCCGGAGTAAGGCTTTTAAGAGCGAAGGACGGTATCGAAGCAGTCGAAATGATGAAATCAGTCCCTGGAATTGATTTGGTTCTTATGGATATTAAATTGCCAAATAAAGATGGTTTTAAGGCAGCAAAGAGAATAAAAGAATTCTTTCCTGATCTCCCGGTAATAGCTTTAACAGCATATTCTTCAAACTCGGATAAGGAAACTGCCCTGAAAATGGGATTTGAAGATTTTATTTCGAAACCATACACCCTTAAGGTACTGATTGATTCTTTAAGAAAAATCAATTTTTAAACTTCTTTGTATTAAAATTCATAATGGTGCTTCCGTGTGGTAAAATCTTTAAGTTCTGACAAGGTTCAGCCGGGCAGATTGTCTTTGTCTAAAATGAATCCGTACAATTAGTTAGGTCCGTCAGGGAATAGTAAATCTTTTCAGGCTGTTTGTGATCAGGGACATCAGATTTCTAATAGTCTTTTGTCAACAAACGATCTGACTGATTTATCAGCGATTAATTCATTACCATAAACTTTCTGTAATCGAAATCTAATTGAGACTGTTCTAGTTCAGCAATTAAGTGTTTTTGTAATGTAAACTGTATCATTATTTTAAATGTACTTCTTTTCGAAGTTCGCTATTAGATAACACTTTCTTTGGTGCAAAATTCTGGCAGAAACTGGAAATAAATCTTGTAAGATTCAAAACTTTAATATTGGGAAAAACCAAATTATGTTTAATGAATTACTTTACAAGATCTAAAAAAACCAGATCTTTATTTCTGACTCCTTTGGGCCAATTTATCTAATATTAAAAACTTCCAAATCTTTGGAGACAGAAAGTTAATCTAAGCAAAAGTTATCATGTTATTGGATAAAGATCTGTTCAATGTTTCCTGGTTTTAAATCGGAATAAAGTGTATGATATTGAAGTTGAGAATCTTAAGCCAGACCAATCTAGTCTTGCAGCACTACCATCAGATAATAAAAGACTAGCTTGTTAGTGGAATTATAAGTCTTATTCTTTTTTATGTAAATAAGATAACCAACATTCAGCCCCTATCTAAATAGATAAGCAGGATACGAAATCCTTAATTCTGGCTGATAATAGATATTATTTGATTTAAATGCTAAGGTACTTTCTTGATTCGTTGTTGAAATCGGTAAATGTTCAATTAAAAGGAGTTTTGAAAATTCATTGCCAAACTCATTTCTTAAAGACATTTTAAACTTAGGATTCAGAAAAATCATATCAATAAAGACACCTGCTGAAGAAGATTTTACTTTGTTTTTAAAATATTATTCACCAGAATAGTCTTCTAAAGATGTAAGTGAACCCGTAGATTGAAAAGTATAAGTTATTCCGGTTGCTAATGATTTTTTGAAAGAATATTCCAGTGACAGTTTATATATCCACAAGGTTGGGAAGTTATCTGTTATTTTTGCATCAAATTAAGAAGGAGTTTAAAATAAATCAAACATGAGGGAACCGGAAAGGGTCTTTTTTAAGTCGCATTTCCAGGGTATCTCCATTATACCTGGCACCTTGCAGGATATATTAGAAGAAAATAGTAGTTTCTATCTTATTCTTTTGATATTAGCATTTGCATCCGACTGAAAAGATCAAACCCATTCTGCCAATCAGAATGGTGTCAATCTAAAATGATTGTAAACGATTGATTATCTTCTCCATTGCATGGTCAACCTGTTCAATCTGAGTTTAGACAGGGGCAAGGCCTTTTTCCCTCAGACAAATCTTTCTTGCAAATCTCCAGTCTAAACCCTTGAAAAACAGGATACATCCTCAGATCGGATTAAAACTGGCTTAATTACTTTATTTGTATTCCTTTTTTAGTAAAATGACAAGATTCTCTGCCATTTTTTTAGCTGAGCTGAGATTTGAAAGCACTGGAACAGAGAGCTGTGTTTCAATATTTGAAATGTAATTCCCAAGTTTTATAAACGGAAGCTTATCCCCGGATAATAGGTTTAGTTTAGTATTTGCTTTTATTGGCATCCAGGCTTTGTAATCAATATAATTATCAAGGCTAAATAATGAAAAATAAATATCTTTTGCCTCTTTCCTGGCATTTTCATACGATGGGAATAGATAGCCTGATAATTTATCACATTGGCTCCAATAAGCAGCAAGACTATCCATTACAACCTTGCTTCGTATAAGCCTAAGGTTACCAGAATTTTTCAATTGCTGCAAGGTCCTGTCGTGTAAAAATAATGTTATTGATTCCAGGCTTACAGGAATATTTTCATATAGAAGTTTGATATCTGATTCAGAATAATGATTCAAGAAAACAAGGGATAACGATTTTTGCTGAAAAGGAATTATGGTTTCAGAAATCAGGCTGATACAACGATTATATTCAATAGTATCTGCCTTTAAATCTTCAATCATAGAATACATATATTCCTTTTCTTTATGATGTTCTTCCAGCCGTTCCCGTATGTTTTCGGCCAGGAAGCCACAAAATACAGCTAAAAAAAGCATTAAAAACTCGAAAACATAATGTCTCCATCCATGTCCGGGACTTTTATGTAGCTCTTGTGCATGAGTTTCCATCTTTCTGATATTTATTATATTATAAGCAGGTGTTTTTTCGTGATCGGTTTATGCTTAATAAGTATAAGGACCTAAATTAAATAATAATTCATTAGGCTACTATTATTCATAATATGAATCGTGTCTCCCTGGAAGATCTTAATGGCCTGATAATTTCTTTGTTTTCTCTCATTTTGACGTTACCCATAAATCCGGTCAAATAAAAAGTAGATCTGTCTCAAAGAATGGAACCAGCTATCAGCGATGATTAGATTGATTTTTTAAGGCTGGATCCAATAAGAACGGTATGAACCCTGGCAAAAACCTGGCAAGATTCCCAATACATTAGTACTGTTTTAGATTCACTCATCATTGGTTTCTTGATTTACTTTTTATAAAGCCAGGCCTTAAATCTAAAACATTACTGGTAAACATTAGGTTGACGATTTACTATCCGGCCGGGAATACAGGAAATCTTCGAAGGGCTGACCGGAAAAAAGGTATGAGTGAGAGAATGAGAGCGATTTAAGGAAAGTCTTAACTAAAAAGTTCTCCCGGATGCAGAAAAAATTCCTATTTTCACAATCCTGAATAAATGGGAACATATAAGTCACATAGTACAAAATGGCTCACGATGGAAAAGTTTATCAGCTTCTTATTCCTGGTGCTGCTTTGTTGTAACTCCAGGCTGCATGCCCAGGCCCTGCCTCAAAGTCCAAACCTGGTAAAGGACGGTAAGCATGAAGGTGAATGGACAATCTGGATGGATAAAAACTGGAAACCGACCACCATCAGCGACAGTGTATGCTACTACAGGCATATAAACTATTCAGCCGGTAAACCCGTTGGCATTGTCAATGATTATTACAGGAACGGGAATAAACAATGGGAAGGATATCTGGACAGCGACCAGCCCGAAGATAAGATCAATGGCCAGGCAAAATGGTTTCGTGAGGATGGAAGCATTGAAATAACCCGGACATTCAGGGATAATAAAATTACAGAAGAGAAATATTATAACCTCGATGGGACTCCTGCTGAAAAAAGCTGGGAAGAGTTGAATGCAGGAGGGCTGCAGGCATATGGTTCTGGTGATTACAAAAAAGCACTTGAATATTTTCAGCAGGGATTTATACAGGTCCAGAAACAGTTTAAAAAGTCACATCCCAGCTACAGTGAGGCAGTAGCCAATCTGGGTACCGGATACTATTCTGTCGGGGACTATTCAAAAGCTCATCAGTATTATACAGAGTATCTCGATCTTATCGGAAGTCTTACAGGAAAAGACAACCTCGGATACGCCCAGGCACTGTTTAACCTGGCAGTACTCGATCTGGCTATAGGAAATTATGAGGAAGCAAGGCATATGTCCAGCCAGGCTCTTCCAATACGTGAAAAACAACTAGGAAAGGATAATATTGAGTACGGAAGGTTACTCTCCCTTCTTGGAGTGATCGATTACAGGACTGATGAATACAATGCCGCTGAACCGCTTTTGCTGGAGGCACAGGCGATATATGAGAAGACTATAGGGAAAGGGAGTTATTATTACCTTGATAACCTGCAGTTTATTGCACTTGTTTACTGGTCGCGCGGGCAATTTGAGAAAGCAGAGCCTCTTTTCCTCGAATTGAAAGCCGGCGCTGAAAAGCTGGTGGGAAAAGATCACCCTTTTTACCTTCAGGCATGCACAAATATGGCATCACTATACACCGAAATGGGTGACCTGCATAAAGCGGAATCAATTTACCGTGAAAACCTGTCAAAGCTTGAACAGAAACTGGGTAAGAAAAGCTGGGAGTATATCACCACCGCCAACAACCTTGCAACTGTCTATTGCAACCTCGGTGAATATGAAAAGGCCGAACCTTACTATCTTGATGTTCTAAAAGCGTCATCAGAAAGATCCACCAAAGAGACCGGGTATATTAGATCTCTGGCTAACCTTGGAAAACTATATGACAATTTGGGGAGGTTTGAAAAAGCAGAGCCAATGTACAAAGAGGCTTTGAAGCTTACTGAATCAGGTTCCGGCAAAAACAATAGCCTGTATGCCCGGAATCTGTGTTACCTGGCTTCTAACTATTCGGAGAGAATGAAATATGCATCCGCAGTTCCACTATTTGAGGAAGCGATCAGGATATGGGAGATGACAACCGGTAAGCGTAATCCCGTTTACAATGAAATAGTATCCGATTATGCACTCGCATTATGGCACCTGGGGGATTCAACCAGGGTCATTTCCCTGCTAAACGGGCTGAATGATATTCTCCTTGGTCAGATCGACTCCTATTTTCCAGGCCTTAGCGACAGGGAAAAAACAATCTTTTACCAGGAAAGAATTCATAACCATGTTGAACTGTTTAATTATATAGGCACCCAGACATATAAAAGGAATCCTTCGATCGCCGGACAGATGTTTGATCTGCAGCTGTCCACGAAAGCCCTCCTTTTGAACGATAACGCCAAATGGAAACAACGCATCCGAACAAGTGGTGATAAAAAGCTTTTTGCCATGTACATCTCATGGGAAGATAAGCAATATGCCATTGCAAAGCTTTATATGGAAAACGATTCCTCAAAAGTTAAGATGCTCGATAACCTGCAGGCACAAACCAACACGCTTGAAAAGGAACTTTCAAAACGCTCAGAGCTATTTGCTTCGCTGACGGACAAAAGACGCTACAGCTGGAAGGATGTTCAGAAAAGGCTGAAACAGGACGAAGCCGCAGTGGAAATGATCAGGTTAAGAAAATATGGGGTTTACGGATCAGTGACTGACACCAGTAATCCGGCGCTGCCACATTACAGCAGGTATGATTTTACCGATACGATATTTTATGTGGCCCTAATAGTGACACCCTCTTCTAAATACCCGGCAGTTGCACTGCTCAAAAACGGGAACGAGCTCGAAAAGAAAGGTCTGGCATATTACCGGAGTTGTATCAGCTCATACACCAATGATGAGAAATCTTACAACCTTTTCTGGAAGCCAATAGCAAAAGAGCTGGGGGGAAATATCCGGAAGATCTATTTCTCGCCGGACGGGGTATATAATTCCATTAACCTGAATACACTCTTTAACCCGAAGTCAAAGAAATATTTACTTGACGAAACAAATCTGCAACTGGTTACGACTACCAAAGATCTGCTTAATGAGGTAAAAGAGGAAAACTCCAACAAACTGGCGCTTCTTTTTGGCTTCCCCGATTACCAGGTTAACAAGGAAAAAAGGGCAGAGATGGCAGAGAAGGAGCGATCGGGACAGCGTGCGTATTACACATTAAACCTTGAGAGAGGAACGTACCTGAATGAACTGCCGGGTACAAAGACAGAGGTCGAGAATATTGCAGCCTTACTTTCTGCGAAAAGCTGGCAGCCTGAGGTCCTCGAGGGAGCCCAGGCGCTTGAAGAGACATTGAAGGACTGCTTTAAACCCCGCGTATTGCACATTGCAACACACGGATATTTTCAACCCGACTCTTTAATCTCTGCAAATAAGAATCCATTGCTGCAGTCAGGTCTGATGCTGGCAGGAGCCGGAGCAACAATTGCAGGGGATAAGGATGAAAAGACCGAAGATGGAATCCTTACCGCCTATGAAGCAATGAACCTGAATCTCGACAACACCGATCTGGTTGTTTTATCGGCGTGTGAAACCGGGTTGGGCGAGATCAGGAACGGGGAAGGTGTCTATGGTTTGCAGCGGGCCTTTAAAGTTGCGGGAGCAAAGAGTATCATCATGAGCCTGTGGAAAGTAAGCGATGATCCGACACAGGAGCTTCTTACTGCTTTTTACAAGTACTGGCTGGAAAGCGGTCATAAAGGCGATGCATTTAAAAAGGCTCAGTTGGAGGTGAGAATCAAATATCCATACCCATTCTACTGGGGCGCTTTTGTGATGGTCGGAGAGTATTAGGTATTTTGCCTGATGCATTTCCGGACTTGTAAGTGGCATCTCCATGTGGAGTTTTATTTGCTATTGTACAACGGTTTAGATTATCTTTCAGATTATGATGGCTTTACCCGGTTTATCTACTTAATTTTATGAGAGGTATAAGTATTATTATAAGAATATTAATTCTTGTGTCCCACTTTCAATAAAATGGAATCTTGATTCAACTGGATTTTGTACAGTGATGATTCTAAGGGTCGAGCAATTATGTTCTGAGTTTAAAATATACACCAGAAAGTTAGCAAATACATTATGAATTAATAAATTAGAGCAGGGCTCCCCGCTGATTCCTCACTTTGCTCGTCATGTTGGGGTAAACTTCTTCCCGATACGCATTCACTATATTCATGCTGTCGGGACAGGCGCCCTATCCGTTTAAAAAGTGTGAGTGTGAGAGTGAGTGTGAGAAAACAAATCGAGAGTGCTCGCACCCGCTCTCACTCTCGCTCTGTTTTAAGTTGCTCCGTCAGGGCTCGAACCTGAACTCTTCTGATCCAGAGTCAGACGTGTTGCCAATTACACTACGGAGCAATTTTCAGCCTGCAAATATAAATCAAATTCCGAATAAACAAAAACTTTGTCTAGGCATCAGTTAGTCTTGAAGTCTTGCAGTCCTGAGGCCCTGCTGTCCTGCAGTCGTTGTCCGACTTGTACGGCAGGTACGCAAGCCTGACTACCTATTAAGCTTAGTCCAGGTGTCTTTCAGCTGTACTGTCCTGTTAAATACAAGGTGATCTGATTTCGTGTCAGGATCTACGCAGAAATACCCCAGGCGCTGAAACTGAAACTTCTCGAGATGCTTCGCACTTTTAAGAGAGGGCTCGACCTTGCAGCCTTTTACTACCTGGAGTGAACCGGGGTTTAGAAACTCCCTGTAATCATGATCTTTCTGGCCTGCCGGATCCTCGTGATTAAATAGCCTGTCGTAGAGCCTTACCTCTGCTTCTACAGCATGTGCAGCTGAAACCCAGTGCAGAGTACCCTTTACTTTCTTTTCCGACTGGTTTGCTCCGCTACGTGTTTCAGGGTCATAAGTACAATATATTTCTTCAATAATACCAGTCTTCTCATTCTTCCTGAACGATTCACACTTTATTATATAGGCACCCTTGAGCCTTACCTCCATTCCAGGGGCAAGCCTGAAAAACTTAGGCACCGGTGTCTCCATGAAGTCTTCCTGTTCAATATAAACTTCGCGGCTGAAAGGGACCGTTCGCTTACCCATTGATTCATCTTCAGGGTTATTTATCACTTCAACGTTTTCGGTTTTTCCTTCCGGGTAATTGGTGATAATAACCCTCACGGGATTAAGAACTCCAAAAACCCTTGGTGCCCTCATATTCAGATCGTCCCTTACAGCATGTTCAAGCAGGGACACGTCATTTATTGCCTCAACTTTTGTATATCCGATCAGGTCGACAAATTTCCTGATGGATTCAGGTGTGTAGCCTCTTCTTCTGAGGCCGCAGAGCGTAGGCATCCGTGGATCGTCCCAGCCGCTGACCCTCCCTTCCTGCACGAGTTCTAGAAGCTTCCTCTTGCTCATTACCGTATAGTTGAGGTTGAGCCTGTTGAATTCGATCTGCCGGGGCCTGTAATCACCGGTCTTAAGCTGGTCTATAAACCAGTCGTACAGCGGCCTGTGAACTTCAAACTCAAGCGTGCATAGCGAATGTGTGACGCCTTCAAAATAATCGCTCTGGCCATGGGCAAAATCGTACATCGGGTATGCATTCCATTTATCGCCGGTACGATGATGCGGAGTTTTGAGTATCCTGTAAATAATTGGATCGCGCATATGCATGTTTGGCGAGGACATGTCAATCCTTGCCCTAAGGACACGACTTCCTTCTTCAAATTCTCCCTTGTTCATCCTTTCGAAGAGGCCGAGGTTTTCATCAATAGTTCTTTTCCTGTATTCACTTTCGACCCCCGGTCTTGAAGGAAGGCCTTTTTGTTCAGATATTACTTCAGCCGGCTGGTCGTCAACATAGGCCAATCCTATTTTTATGAGATCAACGGCAAAATTGTAAAGGCGGCCAAAATAATCCGAGGCATAATATTCGCGATCCTCCCAGTCGAATCCAAGCCATTTTATATCTTCCTTAATTGAGTCGACATATTCTACATCCTCCTTTTCAGGATTTGTATCGTCAAATCTGAGGTTGCATTTCCCGCCATATTTCTTTGCCATACCGAAACTCAGACAGACGGCTTTTGCATGACCTATATGAAGATAACCGTTTGGTTCGGGTGGAAACCTTGTAACTATTTTCCCCTCATTCTTCCCGTTTTGGAGGTCATCAACGATAAACTGTTCAATAAAGCTCATCGATTCACCCTTTATTACCGGTTCTTCCTGTTTCTCTTTGCTCATTTGATTCTTATATTTTCCTAAAGCAACTGCAAAAATAGCAGCTTTTCTTCTATTTCAATTAACCATAATAAAATTCAGAATTTGATTCTCTTAATTTATCTTTGAACTTTGATCACTGGTTTTAACTACATTTTACATTTCCAGGTACTTCAAGTACTCCGGGTACTTTAAGTACTTTAAGTACTTTCAACTATGGGGCTTATACGCATCGAAAACATGGAATTCTATGCCTTTCACGGGCACTACAGGGAGGAGCAGATTATCGGCAACAAGTTCATCGTTGATCTCGCGATCGAAACTGATATGGAAAAGCCAGGATACAGTGATAATCTGCAGGATGCGGTTAATTACCAGGAAGTATACGGTGTGGTAAAGAAAGAAATGGAACACAAATCAAACCTGCTGGAGCACATTGCAACACGGATTCTAAACGCACTCTTTACCCAGGTAAAAGGAATAAAAAAGGCAACAGTGAAAGTTTCTAAAATGAATCCCGTAATGGGTGGACATATCGGGAGGGTAAGTGTTGAAATAACACGATAGGGAGTTCATTCCAATACCCTTTCTGAATAAGGTAATTCAGACTATCGAGATAATCCTGCTTTTTCTTGTTTTCTCATATACCTCACGGCTGAACAGATAAAGCTGGGCAGGTTTATGTGGCACACCTTTCTGCCTCTTTTTCAGGGGTATAATATAATTCATCTGGGATATCTTTTTCCTGAAATTCCTTTTGTCAAATGATGTACCCAGTATGGACTCGTATAGCTTCTGGAGCTGCGACAATGTAAAGTGCTCAGGGAGAAGCTCGAAAGCTATAGGCTGGACCTTAACCTTATCGCGCAGCACCTTGAGTGCTTTTTCAAATATGTATTTATGATCGAATGCAAGCTCAATATCGTGTACCTCGTCTACCGGGAACCATCGCACGACTTTTTCCCTGGGATGTAAAGTCACCTTGGTACTGTCGATGAGTGCCAGGTAACCGATTGTAACAATTCGTTCAGCAAATCCTTTGTTGATGTAACTGAGCCACGCTTTGTCCTTTTCGCCCGATACACGGTCGAGCTGTCCGAAAGCAGCAAATTGTTCCAGGAATATATTATCCAGGCCGGTGATATCCTTAAGAACATAACCTGCAGCCTTATCGAGATCCTCATCTTCATAGATATGATAGCCGGTCAGAGTGTGATCCCTGATAAGAATCTTACCGGTATTTTCATCAACCAGCTCTCTCTCGACCAGGAGAACATTTAGCTTATTAAAATCGAATCCAAATATTACACAGTCAACTGAAATATTCGGAATCATCCTGTGGGTTATCATACTTCTAATTTACAATTTGCCGGACTAACTCTCAACGAAGAAGATTTAAATATTCAGAAAAAAATATATAGGAATACTTGATAAAATTTAGAATTTAGTAACTTCGTGTATATATTACACAAAGCTACGGGATATTATTGAAAGCAATTCATTTGATCGAGGTTTTTAAGATTTAATTTTTTTTAATAGCAAATTTTAAACTTCTATCAGCATCAGATAAGATTTCAGAAGTTTTTAGGTTGTTAGCCAGCGGACCGGTCAGAGAACCTTCAGTTTTCGAACCGGTCCTGGTTTTTCATCTTGCCCGCCAGAGTGTCATTTCATACAAACTTATTGTGGAATAATTCTTTTTATTAATTTTGCAGTCCTGACGGTCAGTTGTCCGAGTGGCTAGGAATCGGTCTGCAAAACCGGCTACGGCGGTTCGAATCCGCCACTGACCTCAACAAAATCCCTCGCATGAAATGCGGGGGATTTTTGTTTTCAGCCAAACCCAGCTTGCGTGGGTGAAGGATGAAAACAAAAAGCCCCGGCCGCGGAGCGGCAGAGGGATTTTGCTGAGAAGTCTCCCCGAAACGGATCACCGGAGGTAATCCGGTAACAGCCGAGCCCCGCTTGCGTGGGTGAAGGATGAAAACAAATGATGCTTTATTCCAGGTTCTCCAGGAATGAAAGGGACTTACAAGAGTTAAGTATTTAATGTTTTGGATAATTCAACGGTACTCTGCACAGCTGATGCAAAATTGTAGGAGAAATACAAAGACGGCCATGAGACCCTGATCGAACCATGGTCAATCCAGTGGCTCTTCAAAAAAACCGACGGGAAATGGCTTGTTCAGAATGGTATGGAATGCGGAAAAGAATGAGACACCAGTGGTCCCGACACAAAGGGTAAAATTAACCAGATGGAGCTCATTGAGAATAATTCAGGAACCTGGATAGCAGGTCACGGGAAAGACACGAGAAGCCTGGGAATACCATCTTTATGGGTAGTCCGTGGTAATTGATGTCAGCTACCTGGTAAAGGGTAAAAAATTCCGATCTATATAAATAATGTTGCATATAATGCGCTTGATGACAAGATCCACGGTTTTACCATCTGGCCAGGGGAGCTTAATCCCCGGCCTGTTTTTATTATAAAGAACTATTTCTTCTTAAGGATACTTAGTGCAATATCAAGATTATATTCAGGGGTCCTTAGAATCATGTCTCCACCGGACCAGGCTATTTCCCGCGATTCAATAATTGCCCCTGTCCCTGGATCCATCCATTTGCCGGAATAAATGCCAGGAGGTACTTCCTTTATAATAAGCGAATCGCTGTATTCACCCCGGAATGGAGTAAAATGAGATCCCCATTCACTTTCAAAAGCACCGTGGAAAGCATACAATGCATATTGTTTTCCTTTTTCAGAAAGCAGGTTGAAGATTACATTCCCGCCAGGGCCTTCCACGCCTGATGATTTTGATAACCTGGAGAGGTCGAAGCTTTCCATGAATTTTTTGAGGATTTTTTTCTGGGGTACAATGATCGTCCTTGTATCCTTCCCGCCGTTTTCCTGCCCGGCATGATACTCACCATTGAGATTGATACAACCCGCTCCGCCACCTGTCATAAACCACCAACCCTCAAGCCTTACAGCATCAGTATTGTATGGATTCTTTGTCAGGCTGATACCGTAAAAGTTGGATTCAACATCAACAACAGGCTTATTGTACCTGTAGTCTTTATCAAGGGCTTTTGCAGCCGGTCCCGCATATTCGGTTGGTAGCCACTGGCACCAGGTCTGATCGGAGAAATCGGGGGAGAGGTTCTGCACGGTCTGACCCAGAAGATGTTTCTTTGGCAGGATAGATTCTGTTTCGGTAAATACATCTTTCAGCCTGGTAATCCAGGGAACTACCTGGCTGTCGGGAAGAAATTTGCAACCACCACCCGGAAGTCCCTGCAATGAGGGTTCATCACAGATATCGAAAATAACATTGTTGAATTCGTTAAGTTCCTGCGTAATTTTTTTGACATATGCTTCCTGGTACAGCAGCACATCACTGTTTTGTGGCAGGGATGATGTAAAAAAACCGCAGTCCCCTGGTTCATATTTCCCCACATTCTGAATATTGTTCCCATGATAAAATGCCGTAAGAGGCCAGCAATCTTCATACATCCCGTTGAAAAAGGGTACTTCGACCACAATTCCTCTTTTGGCGGCTTCCTTTACAAAGCTTCTCAGCCTTGCGAAATATTCAGGATTCCACCTGTCAAGATCGAACTTAAAGGATGGCTTCCCAGCTTCTGCAAGCAGTGAATCAGCTCCTTTGACATCCGATTTTGCCCAGGGCAGAATCTGCCTGCCGCGTTTGGGGCCAAGTGGACTTCCTTCAATATACTTGTCAGGCAGTTCAAACATACCACCAGGATAAATCCTGGTCAGATTCATGCCGGATGATGATAAATAGCAGAGGTATTTTTTAAAGTCGAAATCCCTGTCAATTACTGCCCCGTAATGATGATCAGAGGTTATAAGAATTATGGGTTTCCTCCTGAAGTAAAAATAATGCGGATTCTCACTGTATATTGAAACGGGGGATTCTTTGCAGGATGAGAGAATACATAGGAGCAAAACAGGCAGATAAATTGAGTTCCTGCCTTTAAAAAGACTTATCATATTTTTTGATTTAGAAACCCCTGACCCGCAACCAGATTTAATACAACGACTTGATCTTTGCAGTCGGTATTATTTCGACCGGCAGATTAAAGGTCGATGAGATATACTCGGCCCGGTCCATAAGATCTTCATCATCCTCTTCGATGTACCATTTGATAAACAACCTTTTGGACTGGAGTTTAACCTCTGCGATCTTCTTGAGGATATTGCTCAGGATAAGAGTATTAAAACTATTAAGGTATTCAAGGGCGATAACAACTTCGGTGGAATCAGCCGGATGGCTCAGGTACAGGCCAAGCCAGTCCATAATCAGTTCAGGGTAGGCAGTTCTGCTTTCATCTATTGCCCGGCCTTTAATTTTCAAAACGCCCTTGGGATTCAATATTATATCCGGCGTCTTTTCAGTTGGTGAAATATGCAATTCTTCCATAAACATTCTCCATTTAGGTGACCCTGGCCTTCCAGACTAAGTATAGTAGTATCAGAAATTGCGATTACCAAATTTCCGAAATAAACTTCATAAAAACAAGTAATTAGATATCTAAATACGGGAACAGGTCAATATGGAGATGACCTGAGAAACCCTTTAACTATTAATCAGGTGAGGAAACAGGTAAGTTAATTTTTTTTAAAAACCTTTTATCCCGGTTGCAAGATCGTGAAATTTTGCAATTTTGTATCAGGGGTTTATGAAAAGGCGGGAAGTCGGATTATCAAAGTTTAAATCATTTCAGACATGAAATATCTTTTATTCATCCTTTGCATTTTATTCGCAAATATCTCTGACGCCCAGGAAACCGGAAAGGATTCAATTGACCTGTCGGGCAGGGGGAATGACATGCTTGGTACAATTTTAAGCTCAAATCACGGTGTCAGGCATATCAATCTCCTTAAGAACACATGCAGCAACTGGGACAGCCTTTTTAAACAGTTTGGCAGGTTGAATGACCTGAGAAGCCTGTATGTTTCGATCTCGGTTTCCGACCTGGAAAAGCTAAAGCCGGAATACCGTCATCTAATTACCGGGATTCAGATGGTAAATTCCAGGATTACCAGTGTTCCTGATATCCTCGCGGAGCAGACCCAGCTGACCTGGCTTGACATGTGTGGATTTTGCAACGAGATATCGATGAATGATATAGCAAAGATTTGCAGGCTCGTAAACCTCAGGTATCTCGACCTTTCTTACTGTTCGGTTCCAGCTGTTCCGCCTGAAATCGAAAAACTTTCATCTCTCGAGGTGCTTAACCTCGACAACAACAGACTGACTGTTTTGCCGGCTGAGATTGGCCAGCTTCGCAGTCTTAAATCGTTGATATTAAGTAATAACCAGATTGAGGCCCTGGTTCCCCAGATAGGAAAACTCGTTGATCTTCAAAAACTGATTCTGAAGAACAACAAGCTGATTGCTGTTCCCGCAGAGCTCTGCCTGCTTTCTTCACTCTCCGTGCTTGAGCTGAGCAATAACAAGATTGAGGTCCTGCCTTCCGCTATCGGAAACCTTGACAGGCTTGTACAACTGGACATCAGGAACAACCAGGTCTCAGCAATTCCTACAGGGATCGGCAAACTTACCCTGCTAAGGGAACTGCTTGCAAGCCAGAACAAGCTAAGGTCCATTCCTGAAGAAATAGGCAATCTGAGGAATCTTGAGAAACTCTTTATAAGGGAAAACAATCTTGAATCTGTCCCGGGGGAACTGTTTGGCTTCAGCCGGTTTGCCGAGCTGGACCTTAGCAACAACGATTTGAAAATTATTCCACCCGAGATTGGAAAAATGACATCTCTGAGGAGCCTAGATCTCAGCAACAACAGGCTTACCGCCTTGCCAGTTGAGCTTGGCAACCTCAAGAACCTCAGGTGGCTCGTCGCAAGTGATAACAAAATAAGAGCTATCCCTGCTGAGATTTGTACACTTCCGTACCTGTCCGAACTGGACCTTAGCGGTAACCGGGTTAAGGTGATACCGCATGAAATTTCAAACCTGGACAGCCTTGCATATATTGATATGAGCAGTAATCTTCTGGAGTCGCTACCGCCCGAGATAGGAAAATTTGTTGTTTTCAATGAACTTGACTTTAGCGGAAACAGGTTAGAATCTATACCAGGGGAAATTGGCAACCTGGTTAACCTGGTCAGCCTCGATCTGAGTGACAACCGGCTAAAATCTCTGCCACCCGAACTTGGAAACCTGGCAGGTCTGACTGAACTCGAACTGAATAATAACAGGCTAACCTCACTTCCTCCCGAGCTTGGGAAACTGAAAAACCTGACATGGCTCACGCTCGACCGTGATAAAATCAAATTAATTCCTCAAGGCATACAACAGATTCTCGGGAAGATAAAGTAAAACCGGTAAGAAACACGTCAGATTGTGATCAGCAATCCGGTATATGTTGTATAAGCGGGATTTCCGGTTATTGAATGCCCGGCAGAAAAGATCAGGTGGATTTTTTCGCTGAAGTTAATGAAACCTCCCAGGTTGAACCCGGTCAATGACTTTTCGCCTTTGACCTGTGAAGACCGGAAGAAAAGCTCACTGCCGAGGGTCAGGTGTTTTGAGAAATCGTACTGTGCTTCCCAACCTCCATAAGTCCAGTTAGTATTGCCTGGACCGGGGTTTATCCAGTATCCTCCACCTCCATATGTCGTGAATCGTCCCCATGACTTTTGAATCCAGAGCGGCAGGTAAGCCTGGACCTTGTTGGTTGAAAATTCGGCATTCCTGATTGTGGGTATTTCAAGTATTGGGAAAATTCCTATCTGCAGTGATTCATCTGTGTTTTTCCAGAACCTGAATTTAAATCCAAGCTCGGTATTTCCATAACCGTAGTGAAATCCTGTTCCTGCTGTCTGTACATAGTTAAGGGGCAATTCAATATGTAGCTGGCAGTTTTTTATTACCCCAAAGTTGGTCTCAAAGTGCAGCAGGGTTCCTGAAGAGTTGCCGGGCTGAAGCTGGTTCATGGACGAAATGTAGAACTCCCAGTGATGGAATTCTACAGGCTCAGGATCGTCTGTTCCAAAAGGGGGGCCCGCCAGAGTCACTTTTCCGGAAAGAAGCAGCAGCAGAATTGCAATTGCGATCCCTTTGTTCATTTCATTTACACTTTCCTGCCTGATGTCGTATATGACACCGGGTTTTCATGAAGTGTTTCCTATGTACCATAATTAAACAAAAGAGGAAGCATGAAGTTCAGGTTACAGAAATCAAATAAGCTTTTGGCGGCAGCTGTTGCAGAAGTCATGTCCCTTCTGGTCAATATCTTCCACGTACGATCCTGATCGCATGACACATACAGGATCGGTGCAGTGAATGAGGCCAAACATGTGTCCAAGTTCGTGGATGATTTCCTTTCTTAAGCGTGAAGCGAGCAGTTCCGGGTCGGGTTTCATTCCGTACCGCTCGTTACCGAACCTGTAAACTGATACAATTCCTGCATTGCCATTAAGGAAGGCCTGTCCGAAGATATAGGTAAGGATCGGTATGAAAAGATCCACATTAAAAAGGCCCAGGGTTTTTGTATTTGCGTCTGCAAAATCTGATTCAATTTTTTTGAGAAGGGATGTTCCGTTGTACTGTCTTCTTGCCGGATCGTAAAATTCACTCAGATCAAGAAATCCCTCCCTGATACGGACCGGGAAACCAAGCTCGTGTTCAACAAAAACCGAAACCTTGTCAAGTAATCCCCTGTCGAAATATCCAAAGGATATTAAACTGATATTTTCTGTTTTCCCTGGCAACTGTCGGACTATGTAGGATTCAGTTTAACAGTTTGGAAATAGTTCTCTTCTGCAGAAAATCCGGCAAAAAATTTACTCATTCCTCCTGTGCAAGGCCGTATTTCCTGATCTTGTTATAAAGAGTAACTCTGTCGACTTTTAAAGCTTTAGCAGCTGCTGAGATGTTCCAGCCGTATTTAAAGAGGATAGCCTTAATATGATTCTTTTCAATATCGTCGAGGCTTTCATACTGGGCGCCAGGCGCTTCTTTCCCGATAGGCAACTCCTTCACGGTGATTTTTTTACCATTCCCCACGACGATTGCTCTTTCAATCATATTTTCCAGTTCCCTTATATTTCCGGGGAAAGAGAATTCCTCGAGCTTCTTCAGGGCGGAAGATTCGATTGAAAGCACCGGCCTGTTCATGGATGTGGAATACTTCCTGATGAAAAAATCGACCAGCAAAGGAATGTCCTCGGTCCTCTCTCTCAGCGGGGGGACATTTATATTAACCACATTCAGCCTGTAAAACAAGTCCTCCCTGAACAGGCCCGCCCCGACCATTCCCTTCAGGTCCTTATTTGTGGCACAAATTACCCTGAAATCGGATGAAATTTCCTTGTTTCCGCCTACACGCACGAAGGTCCTGGTTTCAAGGACCCTCAGCAATTCAACCTGCATCTTTGCTGAGATTGTGGCTATTTCGTCGAGAAATATTGTTCCATTGTCGGCCATTTCAAACCTGCCTTTACGGTTATATACAGCACCGGTAAAGGCACCTTTCTCGTGTCCGAATAGTTCACTTTCCAAAAGTGATTCTGTCAATGCTCCGCAATGAACGCTGACCAGGGGAAAAAACCTTCTGGGAGAGTTGGAATGAATAGCCCTTGCGACAAGCTCTTTTCCTGTCCCGCTTTCGCCGGTGATAATCACAGAAGCATTGGAGGGGGCAATGTTTTCTATCTCCCTGAGCACTTTTCTCATCGCCTCGCTTTTCCCAACAAGGCTTTCGACATTTTCGAGAGAGACGAGCTTCTCCCTGAGGATCTCATTTTCTTCTTCCAGGGCAATCTGTTTCGAGGCATTTCTTATAAGATGTGAAAGATCGTCAGGGTCAAACGGTTTTGTGACATAGTCAAATGCACCATCTTTAAGTGCCTGAACTGCAGTATCAACGGTTGCGAAGGCAGTCATCATTATAACTATCGAATCCTTCCTGAGCGCTTTGATCCGTTTAAGCATTTCAAGGCCGTCCATCCCGGGCATCTTTATGTCAGCCAGGATAATGTCCAGGTCCTCAGCTTCAAGAATGTTGAGTGCTTTTTTTGCATCCTCTGCACATTCAACATTATAACCGTCCTCAATGAACCAGTTATATAGAGAGTCTCTTACTGATTCCTCGTCATCGACTATAAGTATGGAGATCTTTCTTCCCATGACCCGTTTTGTTTATGTCTTTAACAATGAAAGTATTATCGAAATGACCGTGCCTTTGCCGGGGTCGGATTTTACCTCGATCTTTCCTTTATGATTCTGGATGATGCCATGTACTATTGCGAGCCCCAGTCCGATTCCATTGGTTTTGTCCTTGGTGGAAAAGAAAGGTTCAAAAATATGAGGCAAATCTTCGGCAGATATTCCTTTACCGTTATCTGATATTTCAATTGTTATATGTGAATCGTCTGGATTGCAGGTCCTCAGGGTTATTTCGCCGTTTTCAAGAACTGCCTCCTGGGCATTGACAAGTATTGCTATGCATACCTGCTTTACCTGGTTTGGGCAGCAGAAAATGAGATCTGACCTGGCTCCGAAGTCAGAAACGAAGCTTATGTTTGCCATTTTCATGGAATGAGACATCAGGTCATAGGTCTCGATAAGGACCTCATTAAGGTGCTTCGGCTCAAAGTCCATCTGGTCTTTCCTCGAAAAATCCAGAAGCCCCTTCACGATATCACCGCATCTCTTGGCTTCATTTTCGATATACTTCAGGTGTTTCAATATGGTTTCCCTCTTCTCATCACTCAGATCCCGGCCGCTGATCTGCTTGTGTATGAGCTTGGCATAAACGAGTATTCCCGACAGCGGGTTATTTATCTCGTGAGCTACAGAAAGTGACAGCCTGCCCAGGGATGCTATCCTTTCAATATTTATGAGTTCATTCTGTGCCTGCCCAAGCTCTTCAGATTTTTTCTGGACCTTATATTCAAGCTGATGTGACCAGTTCTGAAGCTCGACAGTTGCCTTCTGAAGATTATCCAGCATATCGTTGAAAGCCATTGAAACCATTTTCATATCATAAAGGTGGTTCTGCCTTAATTCAAGCCTGGTGCTCTTATCACCTGCAGCGACCGCCTCGCTTGCCAGGATGATCCCGTTAAGCGGTTTCTTGACCTTTGTTGTTGTCCAGATTATCAGGATAATTATCAGGACAAATGTGACAATAACAGCAAGCATGAAATAATTGGTTTCGGATTTGTTCATGGCTTTATCCAGCTCTTTCAGGGGGAATTTAATCATGAGTGATCCAAGTACCTCCTCGCTCTGAGGGTGGGCATGACAGGCTGCAGTATAGCATGAAGGCCGATTAAGTATGGGGGATTTGATTATCAGGTGCCTGCTGTCGTTGTTATTATGATTCATGCTGCACTCACTGTTCTTGTTAATGATCCTGTATGATTTTTCCTTTGCCAGGAACATTGAAGCCAGGTCCTTATGACAGGATTTGCAGTCGGGATCGGAATGATTTACCGTATCTGAAGATATTGATGAGTAGATCAGGTTATTCTGGCTGTCGTACAGATTTACGTCATCGATACCCGACATCGAGTTTATAATATCGAGCGAATTTTGCAGGGAGGTTTTATCGTTTTCGAGCATCGACCTGTAGAGGGCGCCCTGTACAAGGGAACCGACAGTATTGCCATTCTCTCTCAGAACCGACCTTACATACCTGTCGTTGACCGACCTGAAAAGAAGCCAGAAAAGCAAAAACAGTATTACTGACGACAGTGTTGAAATAAACACTACCCGGCCATAAATGGAGGATCTGAATTTCAGAAATTTTTTTAATAGTGAATCTTCTCCCGAGAGAGTAAAATAACTGAATCGGCCCATCTGTCAAGCTTCATTTTTCTATCCCTAATTTAAGATCAAAATTCCAAACGGGTCTCAAACAGTCAAAATTAATTTGCAAATGCTTTAGTCGCACACTCCGCCTCTCGAGCACTTAGGTTCCAGTCCCATGAAGTCCTCCTGGAATTCCTTCCAGACCTCACCAGGCAATTCCGCCAGCATATGATCCTTAAGCTCGCCACCATCCTGGAGGACGGGTACGGATGAACCATTTGCCATTTTTGAAGTCGTTTCCATCAGAAAATCGCGGAACCTTGTCAGCTCATTTCCCATCCATGTGACGGCCGATCCGGCAAAAAAGCAGGAACCAGTCTCCGCAACCCAGTCCGAAGGTTTTATCCTAAAGATCCAGCCTTCACCGTACGGATCGCCCACAATGATACCCGGATCCTCGGCAAGTTTCTTATTTATTGCAATTATCTCACCCGACAAGGGGGAAAAGACATTCAGTATCTTACCATCCTTTTGAATTTCAGCAATAACCTCACCCTTTGATATCTTTTCGTTCTCCTGTTTACTGTTCACTATTTTAACCTCACCTGTCAGATGGACCAGAAGGTCGTCGAGGCCCACCTCTGCAATACCTTTTCTTGAGAGATGTGCCCATGTATGGTTCCTTGAATAGAACAAACCCTGAGGTACCCTTAGTGCGGCTGCAGTAATTATACCTGGGAGACCTCTTAACTTATCGGTTACAGAAGTTTTCCTGTTCAGAATGAGCCAGAACGGTATCAGGATTGCAAAGAAGCCGATAATAATCAGGTATTCAATCCCTTTGGTGTCAAAAATGTTATGGTAGGTGAATGTGTCCATATAGCCAGTTTATTGTCAGTTTTCATTTGTCCATGAAGGAGATTCACGCAGAACGGGCATCCTGTTAACCACCCATCTGAAGACCCAGATTTCGATAAAAATTACGGTAAGAGTAACAACGAATTCCATCCAGGAAGGAATATAATGTGATGCTGCATCCCAGTGGAACCCGATTACAGTGACATTCAGCCGGTTTATTATTATTCCGATTATGGCCAGCACTGCTGCGATCCTTATCATTAAAAGGTTCCTCTTCCTGAAGCCGAAGAAATAGAGCAGCATTGGGATCATTACAAATCCAAGGATTTCGGTCAGGTACCAGTATCCCATCGGTGTGCCAAGGTACTCCCATCTCTTGCCATGGATGAAAACGAGAAGATGAAGGAATAAATATGCAAACATCACACCAGTGCAGATTTTTGAGAGTCCATGAACGATACCATCATGTGCTTTATGGTTCCTCTCACTTATCTGGTCAAAGAAGACCCGGTGGCTTATTGATCCTTCGAAAATCACCATGGAAAGGCCGGCAAAGACACTTGAAACCAGAAACAGCAGGGGAATGAATCCGTTATACCAGAGAGGATGAATTTTTTCCCTTGCCATCAGGTAAAGTGCTCCAAGGCCCGATTGATGAAGAGTTGAAAGGGTGATGCCAAATATTACAGCGGCAATTGTCATGCCTGAAAGGATTTTTCTTGCCCTTTTTGCCCCGAGCCATTCTGCAATTGCCGGCGAAAACTCTATGAGTTCAGCAATCATGTACAGCAGGAAATGCCATGCAACAAGGAAAAGAACCGAGCTTGTTCCGAAGCTGTTTCCGATGATGGGATTGATAACGTTCCATGGACGTCCGAGATCGAGAAGAAGGGCGCCTGCATAAAACACGTAAGCGAGAAATCCGTTCAATACGGTAATCCTGACTATGGAGTGGTACTTATCCATTTTCAGGATATATACCATGAAAGTAATCACATAGGCTCCCCCGGCGAAGGCGACACCTGTTACAACATCAAAACCGATCCACAGGCCCCAGGGGGTCTCCTGTGTAAGGTTTGTCACGGAGCCGATGCCGTTGATGAATCGTATGGCAATGATAATCAGACCAAGGAGTATTACAGGAAGAGAAATTATATTGAAGGGTGTAAGTAGTCTGCCCTTCGGCCTGAGTTCGCTAAGAAGGAACCTGAACTGGGACCTCCCTGTACTTCTGCCTGGAATTATTGCCTGATTGTCATTCATTTCCTTCTTCTTTTAGCCTGTTCCCTTTTGTCGATTCGTGGATGCCAAGAAGCAACGAGGGCAGTAAAATGAAAACTGCGGGTACGCTGTAAAGGAAACCCCTTGTCAGGGCGGGGTACGACGATTCCTGTAGGGCAGTATTCATCCCCAGTTCACTAAACGGGGCCGGGCCGATATAGAGATAAGATGTTCCACCTGCCACACTTTCACCGTATATCTGACCGATATAGTTTCCGGGTGATTCCATGATTCTTTTCCTGGCGTCGGTAAGCAGTTCACGCCTCGTTCCGAAGGTCAGGGCACCGGCACATTTATCAACACAGGCAGGAACCTTACCTTCAGCTATCCTTTCGTAGCACATATCACATTTCTGGATTCTTGGATTGGCGCTGTGATATTCAAACTTAGGAACTTCGAAAGGACATGAAACCATGCAATACCTGCAGCCCATGCATTTTTCACCCCTCCATATTACCGGACCTTCCCTGGTTTTAAACATTGCCTGGGTAAGGCATGCTGCCGCACATGCAGGCTCGTTACAGTGCATGCACTGTTTTTTTACCGGCACTTCTCCCCTGGATGTGTTGTAAAGATTTATAACCGTACGCTGCTTTTCAGATGTTTTTCTTTCAATGCCTGCAACAAGATCATCGGTCGGCTGGGGGAGATTATGGGATTCTGCGCAGGCCGATTCGCATTGCCTGCAGGCAACGCACCTGGTGGAATCATAGAGGATCCCTTTGAATTCAATTGTCTCTTTCTTCACTGCAGAAGCTTTTGCACTATTCCCGATTGCAAGAGTTAGCCCTGCCGCACCAATCGTCCTGAAGAATGCCCTCCTGTCTGACTTCATGGGTTCATTAATTAATCGTGGATGATTAATCTATTATCTCGATCTGTCTATGAAACTGGTCTGAAAATCCTCCCAGATTTCCGGGCTCAGCTCTTCAAGCGGATTGTCGGTAATTTCTCCACCATCCTGCAGGACGGCGGGGGCATATTCGGGATAATGCGACTTAAGAGAAGCTGCAAAAAAGTCTTTCAGCCTTATAAACTCTGAGTTTATCCAATCCCTGAATCTTTCGTACGGGAACATCATCTGGATCTCTTTCGACCAGTTTTTGGGTTCGATCAGGTACACCCAGCCGTCAGTATAAGGAGAAGCGTTTACGAGGGAGGAATCGAGATAAAGATCGGTATTCTGCGACTTAATCACTCCCGATACCGGGGCATAAAGGTTTAATTGCTTACCCTCTTTCACGACAGTCAGCAATTTTTCACCTCTCCTGATATATTCACCCGGCTCACGCATCTTGATTTCTGTAAGATTCCCTGTAACATGCTGCATGAAATCATTTATTCCAAGCCTTACCAGCCCGTCTCTTTCCATGAATGCCCAAGTATGCGACTTGTCGAAATAGAGACCTGCAGGTGCAGTAATAGTCTTTTCGTTGAAGGCCAGGGTTTCGCGAATCAAGGTTCCGGAGGTTCGCGATGTTTTTCTTCTCACTGATCTCAGAAGGACTGTGATTACAGTTCCTGCGGCAATTACAACCACAATCAGGATTAGCCATGAGTAAGAAGTACTTTTAGCCGAGGAGGAGACAAGACTATCGCTGATGCCGGTCAGGGCCAGTAACCCGGATTCTTTTTCAGTTTCAATAAGACCGGTGTAGCCGGCGGAGGATGTAGTTTTACCCCCTTCAGCAACAAGCCATTTAAGGAACGCGACCATATTTTCATCCGATGGTTTTACACCAGCGGCGGCACAGATTGACACACAAAGGGAATGGGGGAATTTGCCCGTAAGGATACCTCTGAGAAGTGTTTCAGGATTATCGTAAATCATTTCAAAGTTATCGAGCTTGCCGTTTCCGTTTCTGTCTATTGGCAGAAAAGCAAGCCCCTCGGGCAAAACCGATCCGGGAAGCTCGCTGATATTACAGAATCCAACGGAAGACTTATCAGCTTTAACCGCCCTGAAGAATTCATCCCTGTTAAGTATTTTTACTGAACTCAGGGCATCGGATCCAGTTCTTGCAAAGGTCCAGATTTTATTTCCGGATGCCGATTGGATGGTCAGATACGCAGTTACCTGAACATTTGATCCACGAGCCGATATTTCAGACCATTTTATGTTTCCGGATGATTTAAGGATTTTGCCAAATGTTTCGGGTGATATTCCCTTCTCCATAAGTTCTTTAAAAGCCGGGTTGCCGGTATTGACAACCGGTACTGCAGCATCGTGCGCAATAGTGATTTTCCACTTTGTGTCGCCTTCGGGTGATGGAAGGAGGTTGTTATAAGAAATAATAAGGCTACCGCTGCCCTTTTGAAGGTCAACCTGAGAATCTACCGAGATGAGGCAGCCGGGATGCTGTTCCCGGAAGCCTGTACTCCATTTCATTACCAGCGGTGCCAGCGATGGTGTGGTAAAAATCCTTAGCGTGTCGGTGGGGGATCCGGCTAATAACGGAGCCAGAAAAGTCGTGCTGAAAATTATAACCAGCAGAACAATCAATCCTGTAGATTTTGATATGGTTTTCATAGTGATATTGAAATTGAATACAGTTTCTTGGTCATTTGTGAACCATCTGGCAATTACAATGCCATTCTTTATAATGTGCATAAAATCAGAACAATAACCTTATTCCCGGTAACTAATAACCGGCCAAAAATGTTGAATTATTAAACACATTGATTTGCAATTATAAGTAAAGCCCGGAAAAATAGCAAGATACAGGTTGTGTTTAAAAATTCAACACTGTTTAAAAATTCAACATAATAATTAACAGGTGTTTGTAATATAATGAAAATGAATACTATAATGAGGAGGGAAGACAGCCAGTGATTATGCCGGAGAAGAGAGCAGGGGAAAATGAAGAGAGCGCCGGCACGCATGATCAGTCATACACACCGGCGCCCTATGCTCAAAGGCTTGATATTCAGATAAGTCTGCAGGACAAAAAATCGCGATCCCGCATTTGAAATTATACCTGGAAATTGTTAAAGTTCCCTTATTTTAATATTCCTGAACCATATCGTGTAGCCATGGTCCTGCAGGCCGATATAGCCTTCTTTGGAGATGCCCTGGGTAAATCCCGGGAAGCCTTTGAACTTACTTCTTGCAATAAGGGTATCCCACTGAGGGGTCCACATTTCGTACTCAACAACCTTCATACCGTTCTGGGTATGGATCACTTTTCCATCTTTAACTCTTATGACAATAGTGTTCCATTCGCCGGTTGGCTTAACACTTCTAGGATCGGCAGCTACCATATCATAAAGAGACCCGGCCAGGTGACTTGCAACTTTATTGTCGGTAGCGTCTACATTATCAAGGATCTGGACCTCGGGAGCTGCATAGTAGATTGGTTTACCAGGTACTTCCCTTATATCAAAGAAGATACCGGAGTTTCCCATTTTGGATGTCTTCCAGTCGACAGAAAGCTCAAAATTCCTGAACTTTTTTGCTGAATACAGTATGTCGGTATTTGAACCTTCGCCAGGATTTTTGCCGGCCGCGGTGGTAACCTTCATTGCATTGTCTTCAACTGACCAGTTGGGTGCAATACCCTGGCCGTTACATGTCCTCCAGCCATCAAAGTTCTTTCCGTTGAAAAGCAGGATCCAGCCTGCTTTCTTCTCTGCCGGGGTAAGGGTATTGAAAGGTTGCGAAAGTGCCGGGAGAGACATGGCAATAACCAGGCTGGCTGTAAATACAATGTATTTCAAATTCTTTTTCATAATTATATTATTGGTTAACAGATGTAAAATTATACGATTTGGGTTTTGGTAGATTTATAAATCAAATAAATTTTCCCGGGTCAGTTTTTCCATTGCCTGACCGGCCAGCCTGCCTTCCCCGCTGCGCGCAAAAGTTTTTTCTCGGGATTTATGCAGACGGGATTTCCCACTCTTTCCAGGACAGGAAGGTCTGATATGGAGTCGGCATAGTAGAATGCAGCAGAGGGTAATGAACCGTTCATGGCAAGAAAATCCTCCATCTGCCTCCGTTTTTCATTACCATAGCAATATGCACCATTAGGCAACCCGGTCAGAGTACCTCCTGATGATTCCATGCTTGTACATATATAATGATCGATTCCGATATGGCAGGCGATAGGTTTACAGATTTCCTCGACAGCTGATGAAAGCAGTACCAGCGTGGCATTGTGTGACCTGTGGTAACTGATTTCATTCCTGGCATCAGGATAGACTGAATCCAGGAGGTATTTTTCAACAGACTCTTCGGCAATCCTTGCGAATACTGACTGGTCGGTTCCCTTTACCCATTTCCCCATCGCTTTAATTAGGTTGCCGGCATCTGTTAGGTGGTACTTATGTAGTGCTGAAAGCATGATTGCCTTGAGAATTCCCGATTTGTCTACCAGTCCTTTAGAGTATGCAGTTCTGAAAAGTGCATATCCGCTGTTAATGCTTGTCAGTGTCCCGTCAAGATCGAAAAAGACACAATATTTTTCTTTTTCTTCCAAGGAGGGTCGGATTAGCTCAAACAGAAATAATGTTTTCCCGAGGAATTGTAAATGACATTAAGTGATTTCTTCAGAACCCTTATCTCGAATTTATCTGAGAAGAACAGCTCTCCATCAAGATGATAAGGCACTTTCTCATCAAATTCAAGGTCCAGCGCACTTGTCGAATAATAATGAACTTTCCGGTCGTTAAGATGATTTCCTTTAGGAACCTGTGTCAGTATCTTCAGCCGTTGAAAGAGATTAAGTTTCTTAACTGAGCATACATCCAGCAACCCGTCATCTGCAATAGCTTTAGGCGTAAGAAAGAATGCACCTGCAAATCGCCTGCCTATAGAAATGGTGTTGATGAAGCAATCGGTTATACTTTTTGACCCGTTACTGATGACTGTCATTTTCTTCTCCTTGTAGAATAAGATTGTCTTGAGAATCTGCCAGATATACTTTTTCTTATCGCCTTTTTTTTCTTCACCGGTTTCGGTATAGTTTTCTGCTGCAACCTGGGCATCGAATCCCAGTCCCATTCCATTAAAAAAGAAGTGGCCGTTGCAAATCCCCGTGTCAAGTTGAGCAACGTTGGCGCAGAAAAGTTCCTTCCATTGCTCTTCCCCAAGCCTGTCGTGGAAACCCAGGATCTGTACAAAATCATTACCTGTACCGGCAGGTACAATGCCTGAGATTATGCCCGGCCTGTTAACCAGTGCGGAAGCAACTTCATTGAATGTCCCGTCGCCACCTACGGCGATAATATATTTATAACCGTCATCGGCATATTTAAGGGCGAGCCCGGTTGCATGCCCCCTTCTTTCAGTGAGTACAGTATCAGCAATAATTCCGGATGTTTTGGCTGCCTCTTTTATTGTGGCTTCCAGCTTCCCTGCGAAACCATCGCCCGCTACCGGATTGATTATAAAGACCCATTTCTGTTCGCTGTTCATGCTTTAATCGGTTTTGTTGCCGTAACTATATTTGTAAAGTCAGCCGATTCAAATGTTTTTGCCGACTCGATCCTTTCCCTGACTTTCTCGGCGATCTCCCTGTCGGTCAGGTTTATAAGTGCGTTCCGGTCAAGTGGTTCATGTATGATGATGCTCAGCGGAGAGCTGAAATCGATGTAAAACCTGGTTTTTGGTTTCAGGGAATAGAAGCCATTGAGCGTGACAGGGAGGACATCGATGTCCCTGCTCCTGAGAAGGAGGATAAAGCCCCTGTAAAAATCATTTACCTTGCCGTTCACGGTCCTTGTACCTTCAGGGAATATCGCTATATTATTGTCAGCAGCTTCCTGTTTCAGCAGTGAGATCATCTCCTTTGTGTTCCTGAAAGTAGCCTTGCGCATAGGAATATAATCGGTGAGGATGAGAACCCTTCTGAAGATTGGCACCTTAAGCAGCCTTTCGTGTCCGAACCATGAAATATCAGGGAACACCGAGATAATGGCAATGATATCAAACAGGCTCGAGTGGTTCGCAACAAGGATAAAATGCAAGTTATCGTGGATATTCTCCCGGCCGTAAACATCCGGTTTCTTTCCAATGAGCAGGAAAATGGTCCTTGCCCAGAATCTCATCATTGATTTGACCACCCTTTTCATTTTCAGGTAAATGAACGGGAGGCCCAGAAGGATCATTATAACAGTGAAAAGATATAAAAATCCAAATGCAGGAACAGACAATACTCTATAAACCGATGAACGGGTCATTACTTGAATTCAGAGGTTATTAAGAGGATACCCTTGTAAATGTAGAAATATTATTTTCAGTTCTGTAACAATAATGTAATAATCATTGCCATGGCTTCCATTTTCACCACTTGCCGATTTTCACGGCATAGCTTTTAATCTCTTCGGGCGACAGGTAATTGCCGATTATTGTCTTGTGCTTTGGGTCGTTGTTTGAGATTAAAGTAAGTTCATAAAGCTGGTGGGCATAACCCTTCTCTATTGTAAGGGTATCGGTGGCCCTTTCTTCAAGGTATCTTGCATTTTTGTCGAAGGTATAACTGAAAATAAATCTCAGGTACCTCCAAAATCCCATCTTAATATACCGCTCCTGGTGGCAGAGTTCATGAGCAAGAATCCCCTCAATCACGAAATCATCCAGTTTGCCTGCCCTGGTACTCAATGTTATCAGCCTGAAATATGGTGGAATCCATACAGAAAACGCGTAGAACCTGAGATAGAAAACCAGGTAAATTATTTTTTCACCTTTTAATACGGGGAATGAATCTTCAATTATTTTGCCGGCAATTTTCCTGATTCTTTTCTTCATCAGCTGAAAATGAAACTGCAAATATGTGAAAAAAAAGCCAGCCATCTTCAGGGGAAAAGTATGGCCGGCTCTGACCTGGAACAGATGGTTCAGTTGCGGGTAATCCTGAATGTGACCGGCAGGCAGAACCAGACGGATACCGGGGTTCCGTTATTCTTACCGGGTTTCCATTTTGGAAGCATGGCAACTACTCTTGAAGCCTCAGCATCAAGCAGTGGATCAACCCCTCTGAGTATGCTTACTCTTTTTACAGAACCGTCGGAAGAAACCACGAACCTGACAATTACCTTCCCTTCAATATTAGTCTCAAGGGCCTTTTCGGGATATTTCAGGTTGTTCCCGATAAACTCAGTTATTGCTTCAGGACCTCCCGGAAACATCGGCATCTCCTGAGTCACATAGACAGGCTCAGGTTCGTCCGGGACAATGCCGGTAGGATCTTTCACGATCACAACACCGGTGTCTGATACCGGCCTGTTTACCTGCATAGTGTCGAGTGTTGCATTTGCGATCATATTTTTCTGACCCGAATCAACCTTGTCAACGATAATGGGAGCTACATAAGGAGGGATTTCCACCTTAAGCTTCGGTAGTTTTGGAGTCTCCGGTATGATCTTGTTGGGGTCGGTTATGTCTTTGTCGAATTTTGCAACGATAAAGACATCAGTGCGACCGGCTCTTGTTTCACTCTCCGAGCCAAGAAAAATCGAAAGTATCAATCCAGAGAACAGCACTGCCCCTCCAATTACCGACCAGGAAGCTGCCTGTTTGTACTTTTTACGGAGATCGTAGGCCCCGTATTCCTTGTTGCGGTTCTCGAATATGATCTCATCAAACCCGGGAACCTTTTCATTTTTCCTCTTCATCTGAAATAGTTTTAATGGTTAGTAATTCTAGCAGGTCAATCGCATCATCCTATTTCAAAAAGAGGCGCCTCACCAGATTGAAAACAAAAACAATGCCAAAATTATAGTGTACTGGTACAATAGTACAACTCTGAAGGCCACTTAGGTAATAAATGACGCTGCAGCAAGGCATGCAAGGAGGTCGTATATTTATTTAACATGATGTATATTTACAGGGAATAATCATATTCAGAAAAAGCGAAAGAGAAATGAAAAAGGAAGGTCTGCCTGCATTACCCGTGGCAATTTTAATTGTCTCAGGCATTATATTTTTCGTCTGCTCCTGCGACGACACCTATAATGTAGAACCGGTTGTTTATACATACCAGGTTGCTGACTCAAATGTAACAGCTACCACGGCCAAACTAACGGGCCAGATTCAGATACTTGGAACCCAGCAGATTGTTGAACACGGGATTGAGATTTACAAGGAATCTATCCTGGCAACCCCGATTACAAAAAGTCTGACCTCCCAGGCAACCACCGATACATTTACTGTTGTAGTGACAGGGCTCCAGCCAAATACGCTTTATTATTACTGGGCATACGCGAAGGTAAATACAACGAATGTCCATTCACAGAATACCCCGAGTTTCACCACCAAGGCGGTTAAGTAGCCATGCCGGAGCAAAGCGGAGATCCTGACCGAATCATTTGGACAGTCGTGCGGTCTGAAGGGAATCAACTTTAAAATAACCAAACAGATATGAAAACGAAACTATTATTAATACTGCTTCTGGCTTCCTTTTGCCTTGCTGGAAACGGACAGGAGAAGATCGACAGCCTGCTGCCTGTAAGAGGTTTATGTATTGCAGCCCCTAAGCCCTCCGAAGTTGCTGCTTTTATTGAATTTATCAGGAAGGAACTTGTCCCGGGAAAGATAAATACGCTTATCCTCAGGATAGATTACAACTACAGGTTTGAAAGCCATCCTGAATTAAGTGACTCCGACGCACTCACAAAAAGCGATGTTAAGAAAATAGTCAGGATTTGCAGGGAAAACAGTATCAGGATAATACCACAGATTGACCTTCTGGGCCACCAGTCGTGGGCCAGCAAGCCTGGTGCCCTGTTGCGTGTATATCCCGAATTTGACGAAACGCCGGGAGTGAAATTTCCTGAAAAGTATGCCTGGCCCAATGCCGACAAGCTTTATTGTAAGAGCTATTGCCCATTGCATCCCGGGGTTCATGATGTTGTATTTGCGGTTATGGACGAGTTATGCGATGTTTATGAAACTGACAGTTTTCATGCTGGCATGGATGAGGTGTTTTACCTTGGAGAGGATCAGTGTCCGCGATGTTCTGGCAGGGATAAGGCGGAACTTTTTGCAGGGGAGGTAACGTTGCTGAGAAATCACCTGGCACAAAAGAGCAGGCATCTATGGATATGGGGAGACAGGCTTCTGGACGGCAAAACAACGGGCCTTGGTGAATGGGAGGCAAGTTTTAACAATACGAGCCGGGCTATAGATCTTATCCCAAAAGACGTGACAATCTGCGACTGGCATTATGAGAGAGCCGAACAGACTGCAGTCTATTTTGCAATGAAAGGTTTTGATGTTGTTACGTGCCCCTGGAGAGAGTCAGCCACAGGTTTGCAGCAGCTTGAGGATATGTTGCGCTACAGGCGTTCCTCGACACCGGAAATGAAAGCAAGGTTCAGGGGAATTGTTCAGACGCAGTGGTCGGATGCAACAAGATTTATTGAAAGTTACTATGGAAAAGGAGATGAAAAGAGGGATAAGAATGCAGGGAGCTGCTTCAGGGGCCTGATTAACCGGATCAGTGTTTTATCAGAATCAAAGTAGAAAACAGGATTGTTAAAAAAGGGTGCTTTCAGGGCACCCTTTTTATTATTTCTTCATACCGGGAAATTACTTCTTGGCTGGATTGGCATGGGCAATCTTTGCTTTTGCAGCTTCAAAATTGAACTCCTTGAAGAAGGGATTTTCCTTGTTATGGCAGTTCAGGCAAACCTGCTGGTTCGGATCAATCAGGCCATTTTTCTTTGCCATAGCGTGATCTTTCATGATCGTAGGCGATTTATAAGCACTTCCGGGCCCGTGGCAGGCTTCACAAGTTACACCTTCGGTAGCCAGGATGCCGCCGCGAAGATTGGCAGCCACAGCATCGTATGTTGAATGGCACTTGAGACACTTCTGATCTTTTGACGGATCGGCAATACCGTTTTTCTTGGCATAATCGAGAGCTGCCTGACTTGAAAGTGATTTCAGAGCCTTTGAATGCAGACTTGCTGCCCACTTACCGTACTGATCACCAGTTGATGGCTTGTTATGGCACATCTTGCATTTATCTGCACCGATATACTTATTCTGTGCTGTAAGCGTTCCGCCCAGGAACAACACCAGGGAGAACAGGATCATACTTTTCTTCAACATAATCGTTCTTTTTTGGTTAACTATATTCTTTCAGGTTAGATGGGTCAATTATTATACCAAATATATGCAAAGAGTTATTGAGTTGCAATAGCTCAAAAAATGCTATTTATCACGGTTGTAAAAAAAAGCCCGCTGTCGTCTGGCAGCGGGCAGGGGTACCCTGATGACGGTACACAACTATTTCAATCCAAACCTGTAGCTGAACTTTACAAGAAAGATATTGGTCGGCTTATAGCTGAACAGGTAATTGATGTTATTGAAATAATCCATTCTGCCTGTCCCGTCTGAACCGCTCCTGGTCTGGCTCCAGACCAGGAATACGGTTGAACCCGGATTATATTCCCACCTGATTACCAGGTTTGAGAGGAAAGCCTTATAGTTGAAATTATTGTAGCCTATCTGATAATCCGGATTTGCACCGTGTGTATCATATACATCATATTCATTCCCGTTATCTGAAATTTCAGCTGTGGTATAAGTATGGAACCTGTCGGTGAATTTGTCAGCCATCGGATTTGTGATGTATTTATAGTTGTAATACCTGCCTGAAGCAATAAATGGCTGGCCCCAGTACTGAAGTGTAAGGTCGGGTGTAAGGTTGACATTAACCCTTATTGATGCGCCAATGGTCTTCTGATCTATAGTAGCAAAGATATACCTGTTCTGATTTATTGTGACAGGCCCGCTGTTGTCACTGAATTCAAGCGTCGTAACGTATTGCAGCTGGTCGGTTGAATAACTAACGTTAGGGCTTAATGAAATCAGCAGGTATTTAGCAGGTTTGATATCAAGGCTGACATTTGCAAAATAATTTGCATTGCTTTTATTATATCCGAAGCTTGTTCCCGCGTTTAGATTCAGGACAAATTTTTTCCTGAAATCGGTATTCAGTCCAAGATTGAAGTTGCTGTTGCCGGGATATTTCATAATCGGACCACCCCTGAGGAGGCTGGTTGAAAGCTGCGGAAGTGTTGCATTCCCGTATACCCAGGCATTCCAGAGATTTTTAAAAGTCATGGAGAGGTTTGTCTCGAATCCGGTTGTGAGCCAGTTTCCGCCAAAATTATTCATATTGAACACGTCGAAGTTGACATTATACCTGTTGTAAATGCCCTTTGGTCTCCACTCGTTGTAGCCAAACCAAAGTACAGATAATATCTGGTCGGCCTGCCTGAGGTACCCGATGTCGTTTAGCTCGAAACCAGGTGATTTCCAGGTAACGACTCCCATTATATTAAGGTGGCCGTTAAGCTTCATAACAGATAGTTTTCCTCCCGACCCGGCCAGTGATGTCCTGCTAGAATCAAGCCTGACATAGCTAATGCCGGGCCTCTGGTAGTACCTTGCCGAGGAAAGCTGGGTTGAAGTGATAGCCTCCTTCGACCCTGTCACGTCGCTGAATGCGGCACTAAGGCTGACCATCCAGGCTTTCTTCTTGAAATACTGGGTGAAATCAATTCCTCCGGTATAAGCACCATTATGCAGAATTGCAGCCAGCCGTGGATCAAGATCCCTGTTTGTGCTGGTGAAAATCCCGCCGATCAGGGTATTTCCCTGATTTATATCTTTCTGAACCCTGCCGACTAAATAATTGGTCAGTGGTTCGACTGTCTGGTTTATCCGACCTCCTTCAGTATCAATTCTTGCACTCATCTCGGCGGTGACAGCCTCAATAAAACCGACCGACAAGCCATCCTTTGTTTTACCGGTCAGCTTTGCAGCGCCTAAGATATTTGTAAATGCAGGAGGGTCCGCTGACCAGCCATCTTTCAGATCGGGATCAGTCTGCGGCCTTCTTCCGATTCTCCTGGAGTAAAATATATTATCGTTTCCAACGCTTCCGTCCCCGACTCCAAGGTTGAAATTGGTTATGTTATTACCCTCGATGAAGAATGGACGCTTTTCCTTGTAGAATGTCTCAAACGCGGAAAGGTTGATGACTGAAGGGTCCGCTTCAACCTGTCCGAAATCGGGGTTTATGGTCAGGTCCATCGTCATGTTGTTGGTTACACCGATCTTGGCATCAATTCCTCCGTTGAGAGTATATTTCCTACCGGAACTAAGGAATGGATTTGACGGATCTTTTTTAAAGGTTTCGGCTTTTGCAACACCGTATGGGGTGACGTCAAGGATTTTGCGTGGTTTGATTTTCTCAAGCCCGGTCATCTCACCAAACAGATGTACGAGCCCGGGCGCATCCTTGGGAATATGCTGCCAGAAATCGGTTTCATTCCTCCGGTAAATGATTCGCGCCATTTCAAGGCCCCACACATCCCCGGAATTCTTGTCGAACCTTACCTGGCTGAAGGGGATCTTCATCTCGGCTATCCAGCCTTCCTTATTTATTGATGTCCTGACCCACCAGTTAGGGTCCCACGTACCGTCTGACTGCCCCTGGCCATCATTGGTGAAAAGCTGGTCATACTTTACCCCGGCAGAGCTGACACCGAAGCAGAAAGCTGTCCTCAGGTCGTGGTAGCTGTCAATTATTATTGCAACAAGGTCACCGTCAGCCTCATCCCTCCTTGTCATCCTGTTCACTATACTGTCGGGACTTGAATCAAGGGCCCTTATAGCTACAAAAAGATTGTTGTCGTCAAAGAGAATTTTAAATTCGGTTCTTTGAGTGGCTGGTTTGTTGTTGTACGGTTCGTACTGGGTAAAATCATCTATCCATGTTCCCCTTGTCCAGACAGAATCGTTGAGTACACCATCAATTGAAGGTTCGGTAGTGATATAAGTCGCCTTATAGCTTTTTTTCTCCTGGGCCTGTCCAAAAGCCGGTAATATGATGAAAAAAGCAAATGTGAGAGTAGTAAAAAAAAGTTTCATGTCAGGTTTGTGTGTTATTTTTTCCAGTCTAATGACGGACAACTGATGAATTTGATGCTAAAAATAATTAATTTAGAATGATTCTAAATAACATTTATAATTTAAAGTTACAACCCTTTCATCGACGACCCGGAGACTAATCTTCGACCCTATCGTTATTTGAGGATTAAAATTTATTATATTAGCTTAAAATCATAACTTCATGATCACAAGGAGATCTTTTCTGACAAAGAGTCTGATGGCCGGAGCTGCTGCCATGACTGCACCTGCAATACTTGCAAGCTCATTTTCTGCAGGCGCAAAAAGTGTACTGGACGGGAAGAAGATATTGTTTGTATGGGGTGGATGGATGGGGCATGATCCCGACAAATGCCGCGATTTGTTTGTTCCATGGCTTGAATCGGAAGGGGCCCTGGTAAAAGTGTCGGACACACTCGATGCTTATCTGGCCAGTGATCTTAAACAGCTCGACCTGATTATCCAGGTATGGACAATGGGGCAGATAACAGGTGAACAGGAGAAGGCCCTGGAGGAAGCAGTCAAGAGTGGTGTGGGGCTTGCAGGATGGCATGGAGGGCTGGGCGATTCTTTCAGGAACAATACCGAATATGAATTTATGGTTGGTGGCGAATGGGTCGCTCATCCGGGTGGAGTTATTGATTACAGGGTTAATATTGTTGACCATAAGGATCCTGTGACGAAGGGACTCGAAGATTTTGACATGCATTCGGAGCAGTATTATGTTCACCTTGATCCGAATGTAAAGGTACTTGCAACGACAACATTCGGCGACAAATATGCCGACTGGATAGGGGGGAGCATTATCCCGGTGGCATGGAAGAAAGCATATGGGAAAGGCAGGGTGTTTTATTCCAGCCTGGGGCATGTTGTGACGGACTTCAAGGTACCACAGGCTCTTGAAATACAGAAGAGGGGAATAAGATGGGCAGCTATGAGCAAATACGAACCCGCGGAACCCTGGAAACAGCCTGTCTATAAAGGGCTGAAATAGCTAACCTGAAATAGGCCATCTGCCGGGCCCACGGAGTATTTTTGCATGGGAGGCAGCGGTATGATGAATTATTTTCTTTTCAGAGGTATCCGCAGCAGTTCTTCAGTCATAAAGTCTGATAAACTCAAACGAATTTCCCAGGTGATTCAGAAACCGGATAAAGTCAGTTTTGCTTATTATGAGAGAGGCAGTATTGATATTCGGGTGAAAAGAAAGCCTCTCAAAATCATATAACCTGTCGTCGATAAAAAGATGAACATGGTGAGCCTCATCATTTATCAGGCCGAAGGGTGAAACAGAACCAGGTTCGACGCCAAGATATTTTTTCAGTCGCTGGTCGGAGGCAAATGTAAGCTTACCCTGTTTCAGCCTTCTTTCAAGATCGTGTATATCGAGTTTCCTGAGGTGTTCTAGGATTATCAGGTAGTGGCGGTCCCCTTTATGATTCCTGAAAAAAATATTCTTGCATCTGCCACAGTCGAAAGTTTTCCAGTGAACAAGTGCGTCGTTTATCGTTGCAACAGGAGGGTGTTCGTGATATTCATAAGCGATTGAAAGGCTGCCGAGAAGCCTGTAAAGTTCTTCCTGTCCCCTCATTTTCAGCTTTTATCTTTTTCGATAAACCTGAACTCCATTTCGACCAGGGAAGCTATATCGGCACCCGCTTCCTTCTGGTCACCGTCATCCTTTTCATAAAACCATTCCACCACGACTGCTACATTGTTATCGGTCAGCCTCTTCAGCTCGGAAAAGATGTCGTAGAGAAATTTAGCAGATGATGAATTGAAATATTCCAGGTCTGTCTGGAACCTTACCGGGCTTGTTGTTGAATAAGTGGTGATTTCACCTTCGAGAATATCATCAACAAAGATCTTTATCCATTCAATTACAGGATAATACATCGCTCTCACATCTTCAGGCGAAGATGAACCCCTGATAATAAAGGTATTCTCATCTGGTGAAAAATTTATTTCCGGAGTAGAGTCGGTAGGTTTAATATGAAGCTTTTGCATTCAGGGACTTTTTACAAAAGTGCACCAATATTTTAATAAAGTCAAGACCGGATGTTTAATTCATGTTCATTCGCTGAACAATTCTTCCTTTTCTTCGCCAGGCTTATAACCCTTGTCCTCCGAAAGTTGTGGCATATTGTAAGCTTCTACAGCCAGCCTGTCGCATCTCTCGTTTTCCTTGTTATTATTATGGCCCCTGATCCATTTGAATTTTACCTTATGCCTCCTGTAAACCTTGAGAAACCTGATCCAGAGATCACTGTTCTTTTTCTTTTTGAATGATTTTGATTCCCACTGAAAGAGCCAGCCCTTCTCAACGGCATCGGCAACATATCTGGAGTCGGTATAGACAATTACATTGCTTCCCGGAATCCTGAGAGACTCGAGGCCGACTATTACTCCCATCAGCTCCATCCTGTTATTCGTTGTAAGCCTGAAACCTTCGGATTTCTCAAGCCTGTGAGGTCCGGAAATGAGTACGACACCATAACCACCGGGGCCAGGATTTCCACTTGCGGCACCGTCGGCATATATGGTTATGTCACCTGGCATGTGGAAGAATGATCCCCGTGTTTGTTATAAACAGCTTGATAGCGATGGATAAGAGGATAACACCGAATACTTTTTTAAGGATCTGCAGTCCGCCGGCACCGAGGATCTTCTCGAATACTGTGGTCAGACGTAGGACAAAATAAATCAGGACAGCGTTGAGAACTAGCGCGATAAAGATGTTTATGGTCTGGTATTCGGCTTTAAGTGATAGAATTGTGGTTATTGATCCAGCTCCAGCAATAAGAGGAAAAGCAATCGGGAAGATAGCCCCTGCACCATGTGATTCTGTCTTGAAGAGCTCGATGCCAAGTATCATTTCCATTGCTATAAGAAAAATAATGAATGAACCTGCTATGGCGAATGATGAAACGTCAATGCCAAAGATTCCAAGCAGAGGGCTGCCAATAACCAGGAACGCGAAGAGTATCAGGAAAGAGACAAGGGTAACCTTGCCCGACTTGATTGTGCCATATTTTGACTTGATGTCAATTATTATTGGTATGGATCCCGGAATATCAATTATTGCAAAAAGCACCATGAAAGCTGCCAGAATTTCAATTAGGTTAATATGCATATTCCAGGTTTTTGTGCAAAGGTAGTCAGAAAAACGGGGATAAAAAACCCCCCATGGTTTGCATGAGGGGTAAAGGTCATTGCAAAAATGCCAGGATCACTGCACGATTGTCATCTCATCCACAAGATGCTTAGCCCCGGCATATATGTCCATTATCCAGAGGACGTATCTGATATCCACGCAGATTGTTCTCTGGATCGCGGGTTCAAATGCGTAGTTACCGCTGATTGCTTCAAAGTTTCCGTCGAAAGCAAGGCCAATAAGCTGGCCATTGCCATTAAGAACAGGACTGCCGGAGTTTCCACCGGTGATATCGTTATTGGTGAGGAAGCATACCGGCATATAACCTTTTGATGAGGCATACCTTCCGTATTCTTTTTTACTTACCAGGTCGAGCTGTCTTTTCGGTACATCAAATTCATAATCGCCCGGCTTATACTTTTCCACCACACCATTCATGGTTGTATAGTACTTGTAAAGGACGCCGTCTTTCGGTTCATAATCCTGAACCGTGCCGTAGGTGAGCCTCATAGTGAAGTTGGCGTCGGGATATTGAGTTTTATCGGGGATCATCTCCATGAGAGCTGCCATCCACAACCTGCGTCCAAGCGTATAATCGGCATCAAAGCCGCTCAGGTTTTTGCCTACTTCTGAAGCGACCTTGGAAATCGAAGTCTGCGTAAGATAAACAGGATCATTCTCAAGTGTCTTGAGGACTGGTTTGTCGAGGAAGGATTTGAGCTTATCCTCACTTGCGAAGACCGACCTGCTGAAAAGGTCATCAACGAACCTGTCGATATTGCCCTTGAATTTTTTGTCGACGGTTGCCGTGAAGAAGTCAGGTTGATACCTTGCCGGAACATCTGCCCTGTAAAGTTTCAGCATCGACTTGATATTCTTCCTGTCGGTCGGCGGATTGTAATCCTTATAGAACCTTGAAATATTGTTTTTAATCCTGGTGGTTGTCTCATCCAGTTTTTTCTGATCGCCTGATTTCAATGCATCTATCAGAAGTGTTGCCACCTGGTTCATTGAGAAAATCTCGCATCCCTGGTTTAGGCATTCGGAAATGTAAAGATTTGCATAGAGATAATCGGCCCTGCCTTCTACCGCTTTCTTGATAAGATCGAGTGCCATCCCGTATTTTGACTGGCGATCGGGGTTTTCAGAAACCCATTTCCTGAACTGGTCCTCTGTCTGTTGTTTCTTTGCAACAACATTGAGTTTTTCAAGGTCCATTTTTTCACCTATTGCATTCTTCCAATAGTTTGAGGAGGTGAAATACTTGTCGGAATACTGGATGTTTACTTTTGGATCCGCCTTCATATCTTCCATCCAGTTGTCCTGCTTAATGCCACGTATTTTAACCCTTCCAGGGTCTGTAATCTTAAGCAGTTCCTGTATTTCATAGGATGTAGCATATCTTGACGTTCTCCCCGGGTATCCTAGTATCATGGCGAAATCACCCTTGTTGAGATCCTTTATCGAAACCGGAAGGTAATATTTTGGCTTGAGGGGAACATTATCCTTCGAGTAAGGTGCCGGCTTGCCATCTGGTGCGGTATATACCCTGAATACGCTGAAATCGCAGGTATGACGCGGCCATTCCCAGTTATCAGTATCTGATCCGAATTTGCCTACTGATTCAGGAGGAGCACCTACAAGGCGAATATCATTATAACGCTGGTATAGAAGCAGGTAATAATAGTTACCGCTGTAGAAGTTGGTAACTGAAGCGGTATAGGTATTACCCTCCATTGCTTTTTTCTGAATAGCCTGGCGCGCTTCGCTGATCGCATTTGCCCTGTCAGCTTCACTTGCGTCGGGTTTTACATTTGCAAGAACCTGTGAAGTGACATCCTCAATTTTTACAAGGAATGTCACGGTTACCCCGGGGTTGGGAAGCTCTTCTTCCTTCGACATTGCCCAGAATCCATCTTTAAGGTAATCGTGTTCCACGGTACTGTGCGACTGTATTGATGAAAAACCGCAGTGGTGGTTGGTCAGAATAAGGCCCTGCGAGGATACAATCTCACCTGTGCACCCCCTGTCAAAGATTATTATGGCATCTTTTAAGGAGGCTTTATTAATGCTGTAAATATCTTCCGCGCTGAGTTTGAGTCCCAGCTCGGTCATTTTGCCAATATTAAGCTTCTCAATCAGGGGAAGCAGCCACATGCCCTCATCGGCACGCACTTTAAGTCCAAATCCTGTGACCAGGATGAACAGGGTTACGAATAACTTTCTCATTTATCTTTCAATTTGAATTTTTTACGAATGACCAAAGATAATTTTTTCCGAATACAAAAAACCTTTTAAAAAGCAATTGACATCTGTGTGTCGAGCAGCTGAAAAGTCTTCCTGTGATATCGGGTAATGCCGTACTTCAGAATAGCATCCCTGTGATCCCTGGTCGGGTATCCTTTATTTTTACTCCAGCCGTAAACAGGAAATTCCTTATCGATGTCCTTCATGAACTGGTCCCTTGAAGTTTTTGCCAGGACTGAGGCAGCAGCTATTGAAGAGTAGAGGCCGTCGCCCCTTATGATGGTTTTAAAGCCGATCCTTTTATATGGATAGAAGCGATTCCCGTCTATCAGAAGGTACTCAGGCTCCCTTTGCAAACCATCTATGGCAATGTGCATGGCTTTTATAGATGCCCTGAGAATATTAAGCTCATCAATCTCATTATTGTCTACCAAAGCGACACTAAAGGCAATTGCTGACTTTATGATTTCATCGCGAAGCATGAGCCTCTTTTTTTCAGACAATTTTTTTGAATCATCCAGTACGGGATTCCTGAAATTGCGGGGAAGAATAACGGCGGCTGCAAAAACCGGACCTGCAAGGCATCCTCTTCCTGCTTCGTCGCAGCCGGCTTCCACGAGGTTTTTATAATAGTATGGCCTTAGCATGATTTTCAGGTATTATGTCCAAAGGCTTTTTCAAGAGAGAGAGCCACATCTGCAGCCGTTTTATCCCAGCTATATTCTGATGATTTCAGTATCCCTTTTCCCGATAATTCCTCCCTGAGAGCATTGTCTGCAGCTATTTTTAACATGGCATCTGCAATGCCTTCGATGTCGCCCGGACTGGTGTAGACAGCGGCGTTGCCACCTACCTCTGGCAATGAAGTAGTGTCAGACAGGATTACAGGGGTTCCGCATCTCATTGCTTCCGCTGCAGGGATGCCAAAGCCTTCAAACCAGGGGACAAATACAAGAGAGAGAGCTGAGGCGTAGAGCATGTGAAGATCCTTGTGATCCATAGAACCTGTAACGATAATGTCTTCCCTGAACGGAGAAAGTTTTAATAATCTGTCGGTTTCACTGTTCAGGTAAAGCCTTCCTCCAGCCAGCACAAGTTTGTGTTTAGATATGCTCTTCAGCCTGAAATCATTATAAGCTTTTATTAATGACGGAATATTTTTCCTCGGCGAAAAATTACCCACGAACAGGAAATATGGAATACCTCCTGTAAGTTTATTCCTGTATTCAGATGTTAACCCGGAAGGAACGGGTGAGAAATATTCTGACACCCCGTTATATGCAACGTCAATTTTCACGGGGTCGATTTTAAGATTTCCGGCGATATCGTTCCTGCAGAAATTTGAAACTGTAAGTATCCTGGCTGCTTTATGAGCAAAGATGCTGAAGAAAGTCCTGTAGTAGCTCCTGGTGAGAAAAGGGATATCGTCGGGCCTGTGAAGGAAGTTTATATCGTGGATGACCGGGACTGCAGGGACCTGGCTCCTGATGGAGATAATGCCATCGGGTGAGAAAAAAACATCAGCTCCGGTCCTTGCGAGGACCGCAGGCAGCTGCCATTCATGCCACGTGTACCACAGGAAGGGATGACGGCTTGCAGGTTTTATCACTTCCACACTATGGTCAGGTCCGAAATCCAGGCGGTTATCAGGGGCGGAATCAAAAACCAGGACATATGAATGCTGCTTATGGTTTGCCAGAAGTCGTTTTACCACTTCATAAGTAAACCTCGATATCCCGTCATCCGGAACGGCTTTTAGTAACCTGGCACTGATTGCAACCTTCATCTCCTGACATTAAAGTGAGCGTAAATTAACCAAATATCTTTCTTTTTATGAAGTTTATATCTTCCCATTTGCTCCCGAAGACTAATTTTCAGGTCCTTTTTAACAAAAATAAATCACACTGTTCATAATTTGTGGAAAAATGCTATACATTTGGATTTTCGGCACAATTAGTAATTGAAATGAGGGGACTGGCGGTAATATTTTCACTCTTTCTTTTAGCGGGCACAGCCTTAAGTCAGGAACTGTCTCACGAGGTAATGGTACCTGCGGCCGGGCTGATCACAGCTGGAGGCATAGATATTGACCAGACCGTAGGTGAGGCAGCTATCTTGTTTTTCCCGGCAGATGATTATGATCTTACACAGGGGTTCCAGCAACCGAGGATGGTATATGATCCGGACACCAAGCCCGAAGGAACAGGTGTTAAAGTTTACCCCAACCCGGTCTCAGACGATCTGACTATAGAGCTTTTTGGAGAGACTGCAAGAATGCTTACAGTCTCCATAATAAATATTTACGGGGCTGAGATATATTCTACAGAATTGAATTTTACCGGGCCATACTGGTACAAGTTAAAAAAACCGGTAGGTGATCTTTCTCAGGGGATTTACCTTGTGAGGGTGATCAGCCGCGACAAGTTCGTCCGGAGAACAGTAAAAATTGAAAAAATGTAAGGATTGTATCATGAGCAAAGTAAAGCTGTACCGAGGATTAATTCTGGTTTTTCTTTTTCTGATCCCTGTTGTTGCCGGGGGACAGACTGTCCCTCTTGGAATTAATTACCAGGCCGTTGCCCGTGATGCTTCGGGGAAGGAGCTATCGAATAAAACGATCGACGTGATGTTCACCGTTCTGTCGGGAAGCCCGGTAGGGAACACGGTCTACCAGGAACTGTACTCGAACGTTACAACATCAAAGTACGGAGTATTCAGCCTGATAATAGGTAAGGGTACAAAGACTGATCCCGGCGGGGCAGATTTTTCACAGGTACCCTGGGAGCAGGCCAACCACTGGCTGAAGGTGGAGATCGATTTCGGATCGGGATTTATCAACATGGGCACCATGCAATTCATGGCGGTCCCTTACTCGCTTTTTGCTTATAAATCACTTGAACCCGGTCCACAGGGTTTGCAGGGTTTGCAGGGGATACCGGGAGAGCAGGGACCTCAGGGAGAGCAGGGGATACAGGGCTTAAAAGGCGACCAGGGTCCGCAGGGGGTCCAGGGACCGAAAGGCGACCAGGGTCTCCAGGGCATACAGGGCGTGCAGGGTCCGGCCGGGCCGCAGGGACAGCAGGGACCACAAGGGCCGCAGGGTGATCCGGCATCTGACAAGCAGACGCTTTCATTCGACGGTTCAAATCTCTCAATTTTAAACGGGAATACGGTTAACCTGGCAACTCTTAACGTACCTCATTCGCTTACACTCATAGGAGATACGCTTTCAATATATGGCGGAAACAAGGTAACGCTGCCAAATGAGATACAGGATCTTTCACTTGATATAAACAATGTCCTGAAGATAACGAAAAACAGTTCCGCCACAGGAATAGATCTTTCAAGATTTATGGACAACACGGATAACCAGAACCTGTCTTTCAATTCCTCGACGAATTTACTTTCAATTTCGGGTGGAACTCCAGCAGATCTTAGTTCGCTGAAGCAAAGTATATCATTTAATCCGTCGACCGGACTCCTTTCTTTAAGTGGTGGCGGCACCGCCGATCTCAGTATATTAAAATTACCGTTGACTTTTAATGCATCAACCAGTCAGCTATCAATAAATGGAGGAACAATTGCAGATTTGAGTGTGCTAAAAGTGCCTCTTACATTTTCACCATCAACAGGCCTGATTTCTGCAAACGGGGGCACATCTGCAGACCTTGGTTCGCTTAAGCTGCCATTGACCTACAACTCATCGACAGGGCTCCTATCCATAAATGGTGGAGCTGCCGCCGATTTGAGCAGCCTGAAGCAGACGCTATCATATAACTCATCAACCTATACACTTTCCCTTACTAACGGGGGAACAGTGACATTAATATCAACAATAGCATTTCGATCAGGAATCAATGCGACTTATACGCTTCCGAACAACACTTTGGTCGACCTGGTCTTTGACTTGACTTCAGGTTCGGGATACTATAATGATGGAGGCAATTATAATGTTTCGTCAAATTATTTTCAAGCCGGGAATGATGGAATCTACACATTCAATGTTGTAATAGGTATCCCATCTGCCACAACCGCATATATTAAATTAAATGGCTCTGTCTTTGAGACTTTATTAGGTCCTACATCAACAGGCGGATTTTTCAGGGGAACCACAACCATGAAACTGACTAAGAATGACATTGTCACTGTTGGAATTCTTCAGACAAACGGTTATCAGATCAGCCCGACAATTACAGGTTCATTTTCGGGGTTCAGGGTTTATTGATGGTGATCATTAATATTTATGCAACCCCTCCGGGGTTGAGGTATCATTATCAAATTTTTGTTCTACAATTCATGTCACCCCTCCGGGGTGTATTTGATAGACCCATATGGGCTATCAATGTTCAGGTGGGTGATTATTGACATAGGAACCGCGGAGCGGT
>DATKMR010000017.1:0-165559 GCA_035541795.1 Bacteroidales bacterium | reverse complement strand
GTTTTCTTCCCCTGGAAAAGAAGTTTACAACGCATAGCGCCTTCTTCCTTCACGCGGGATGGCTGGTTCAGGCTTGCGCCCATTGACCAATATTCCTCACTGCTGCCTCCCGTAGGAGTCTGGTCCGTGTCTCAGTACCAGTGTGGGGGATCACCCTCTCAGGACCCCTAAACATCGTGGCCTTGGTAGGCCGTTACCCTACCAACTAGCTAATGTTACGCATGCCCATCCTGTACCGCCGAAACTTTAAATATAAAAGGATGCCCCTTCATATCATTATGGAGTATTAATCCGAATTTCTCCGGGCTATTCCCCAGTACAGGGCAGGTTACATACGCGTTACTCACCCGTGCGCCGGTCGCCATCAGAGTATTGCTACCCTATGCTGCCCCACGACTTGCATGTGTTAAGCCTCCCGCTAGCGTTCATCCTGAGCCAGGATCAAACTCTTCATTGTAAAAATTTATCTTGAATTTCCTCGAAGACCCATCCTGTGACTCATTCCAAAATACTAACAAGTTATCTTGGCGAGAATCTCTCATCTCGCCTGGTGTGCTACTTCATAGTTTCAAAGAACTTTTTTCAAACTTTTGGGACGCCAAAGTTAATACTTTCGTTTAACTCTTCCAAAAAAATCGAGATAATTTTTTCCGGCTTTATCCCACTTTATCTCTCTCCTCAACCAAGCCGGAACACTATCTCTTTTTTACCCTTCAACCAACCTTTTCGCCTCAAAAGCGGGTGCAAATGTATGAAACATTTTTTCAATCCGCAAAATTAATTTCAAAATATTTTTCGAAAATCTTTTTGCCATCATTTCACCCGGTTGATTTACTGCCTTTTAACAGCTCATTTTTTTTCGCAGTCAAAAGTGAAAAAGAAACCTCCCGATTATCCCAATCATTTTAAAGAACATTTCCCTCCTTCGCAAAAGCTTCTGAGGGCTAATCCCGCCTTCGCGAGTTCCGGTGGACCGTGTCCGCCGAAATTCGCCCCGGTGAGCGTAGGTGGAGAATAAGGGAGTCGAACCCTTGACCCCCTGCGTGCAAGGCAGGTGCTCTGGCCAACTGAGCTAATTCCCCAAGTAGTCCCGCCCGGAGTTGAACCGGGGACCTCTACATTATCAGTGTAGCGCTCTAACCAACTGAGCTACGGGACTGATTTCAGCCTGAAGTTTAAAGTTTAATGTTCCAGGTTCAACATCTTGGTTACAAGGATCTCTTTCAAGTCGTTTTACCAACACTGAACTTTGAACCTTAAACCCTGAACTCAATTACAATCCATCAATGAACTTTCCCTCAATCGTATTTTTGGGACGCCAAAGTTATAAATACATTGTATTATCACAAAAAAATCATCAAGATTTTTTATCACCGCTGTATCTTTAAACTCAATACTTCCATTTATCCGTACCTCTAACACAATTTCAAAAAGCAGTTGCTTCTTCAAAGCGGCTGCAAAGATATAAATTGATTCATTACTCACAAGAGCTGACAAAAAAATATTAAGCCAATGATGTGACACGGTTCATGACATACCATATATATATAGAAAGACCGGGAAAACCATCATCATGCAAATAAAACCGCACGCGTTACCTACGATAAATGAAATTGCTTATTTTCGTACATAATTGTTCTGATGTCAAACCTGGTAATCATACCAACCTATAAGGAGAGGGAGAATGTTGAAGCCATTATAAAGGCTATCTCATCTCTGCCACTGGAATTTGACATCCTAATTATAGACGATAATTCACCCGACGGAACTGCCGGAATTGTAAAAAGCCTGCAGCCGTCCTTTCCAAATGTTAACCTGATTGAAAGACCCGGAAAAATGGGATTGGGCACTGCGTATCTGACGGGTTTCGACTGGGCACTGTCAAAGGGCTACACGTATGTTTTTGAAATGGACGCCGATTTTTCACACGATCCGGCCGACCTTGTCAAGCTGTACAATGCGTGCGAAAAGGATGGTGCCGATCTTGCTATCGGATCAAGATACATTAGCGGTGTAAACGTGGTGAACTGGCCGCTGACAAGGGTGCTGATGTCTTACTTTGCATCCATCTATGTCAGGATCATCACCGGCATGAAGGTTAAGGATACAACCGCCGGATTCAAATGTTACCGCGACCAGGTTCTTAAAAGCATAAGAAAATACAAGATCCGCTCCGTGGGCTACGGTTTCCAGATTGAAATGAAATTCACCGCATGGAAACTTGACTATAAAATTACCGAGGTACCCATAATATTTACCGACCGCAAACTCGGTACTTCAAAAATGTCGGGAGGCATATTTAATGAAGCTTTCTGGGGCGTCCTTTCCATGAAGCTCAGAAGTATCTTTACTGCTTACCGGAGATAATCAGCAGCTCCATATCTTTCTATGAGCTCCATCCTTATCAAAAACGGGACAATAATCAATGAGGGAAGAATTTTCCGGGGAGACATCCTTGTTATTGATGATCAGATAAAAGCTATCGGAAATACTGAACCCGAAACCATCCCCCCGGCAACAAAAAATATTGATGCATCGGGATGCTATGTAATCCCGGGGATAATCGACGACCAGGTACATTTCAGGGACCCGGGTCTTACCCACAAGGCGGATATTTTCTCCGAAACGGCAGCTGCAGTTGCAGGGGGCATAACTTCATTCATGGACATGCCCAACACCGTTCCTCAGACCATCACCGTCAACCTGCTTGAGGAGAAGTATAAAATAGGCGCCGGGAAGTCATTGATTAACTTCTCATTCTATATCGGGGGCACCAACACCAACCTAGATGAACTCCTGAAAACGGACCCGGAAACCGTGTGCGGGATCAAACTGTTCCTCGGTTCCTCAACAGGTAACATGCTGGTTAATGACGAGAAGGTGCTCAGGGAAATCTTCAGGCGTTCAGGGATGCTCATTGCATGTCATTGTGAAGACGAACCGACAGTCCGGAGGAACGCCGACATTTACAGGGCAAAATACGGTGAGAACGTACCGGTTAAATTCCATCCGCTTATCAGGAGCCGTGAAGCCTGCTTCATTACCTCGTCTTACGCAGCCGCCCTGGCGGGAGAATTCAATTCACGGCTGCACATACTGCACCTTTCCACGGCAGATGAGCTGAAACTGTTTTCTTCGAAATCACCTGTTTCAGAGAAGAGAATGACCGGTGAGGTTTGCGTACACCACCTGTGGTTTGAGGAATCCGATTATGAGATGCTGGGTAACAAGATAAAATGGAATCCTGCCATCAAAACAATTTACGACAGGAACGCCCTTGTCGACGGAGTAAACAGCGACCTGATAGATATCATCGCGACAGATCACGCACCACATACCCTGGCGGAAAAATCAGAATCATATTTTAAGGCTCCTTCCGGCGGCCCGCTTGTTCAGCATTCTCTGCTTGTAATGCTTGAACTTAACAGGAAGAACAGGATCTCTCTGGAAAAGATTGTGGAGAAGATGTGTCATAATCCTGCTATAATATACAGGATAAGGCAGAGGGGCTTCATCCGCGAAGGTTATAAAGCCGACCTGTGCATATTCAGCCGGAGCCAGCCATGGACAGTCACCTGCGAAAACCTGCTCTACAAATGCGGATGGTCACCCTTCGAAGGATTCAGCTTCTGCAACGTGGTGAAATATACGATTGTCAATGGAAATATTGTCTACGACAACGGTAAAATTGACATGGATCACAGGGGTGAAAGATTATTATTTAACAGTAAATAACCGAATTATGAAAAGAATATTCATCCTTGTTGCTGCCATCCTGGGTTTCCTGGCCGCATTTGCATCCTGTAACAACAATACAGAAAGGAAAACATCCTCCTTTCCTTCAGCAGCCGGTCCAGACACTGCAGGTCTGATACTTGTCGGTAAGGGTATAATTACAGATATAGTTCTGAAACCCGATAGTACGGGCGATCCATGGGAAGTTGAGAAAGTAAAGGGCTTCACCGGAGAGAAAATGTTCAGGACACTATTCGAGAATATCCACAATGGGTCGGTAACCGTGTATGATGTAAGGGAAGACAAAGCACTTAAGGTAAAGGAAGTCAGTGAGCTGGAGAAAGAATTTAATTCCGATCTGTCGCGGATAGGCAAGGTTCAGTTCACGGAAGACTGGTACTTTGATCCGGCGAGGAATTTCATGATCAAAAAGATAAAATCCGTATCCTTCGGTTTTTCGCTGAAGCCTGAAGGTGAAATGGCGACAAGATACAAGGCCCTCTTCAGGCTCAGGTAGAGGTTTGCCTGTATTTCAGAGCTTTTTCATAACAAATCTTACTATCCTCCTGGTCTTTTGTTCGAGGAGAATTTCCCTGCCTCCGGAAATGAGCTCGATCGAACCCGGGGTATAATGCCTGATCGAAAGCATTTCCACATCATCATTATAAATGGCTTTAAAGTCCTTCTTCAGGTCCTCAATCAGGTTGTTAACCTTTACCCTTTCATCATCAACACAGACATTTATGCTGACAGCACTTGCCTGTACAAGGTTAACCTTTATCCCATGAACCAGGAATGCATGAAAAACTCTTCCCAGGTTATCTCCCATCACAAAGGAAAAATCTTTTGGCAGAATAGAAATGAGTATCTGATCCTCCTTTTTAATAAAAACAGGTATGATCCTCTCCTGGTTTGCATCAGCTTTTATAATTGTACCGGGGTCATCCGGATGGAGAAATGACTTCACATTAAGCGGGATATTCTTATTATGGAGAGGTTTAATCGTTTTAGGATGGATAATCTTGGCTCCCGAGAAGGTCATTTCAACGGCCTCCTTATAAGAAATTTCATCAAGCCTTGTAACGTCAGGTAACCATTTCGGGTCAGCATTGAGTATACCCGGAACATCCTTCCAGAAGACAACTCTTGAGGCGTCGAGGATATTCCCAAGTATTGCTGCAGTATAATCCGACCCCTCCCTGCCCAGAGTCGTTGTCTTTCCCGTTAAAGTGGCTCCGATAAAACCCTGCGTGAGGAAGATTCTGTCGGAATTAAAATTGAAACTGCTTTTTATTCTGACCGAACTCTCATCCCATAAAATATTTGCATCCCTGAAACGGTCATTTGTTATCAGGTTCTCTCTTATATCAACCCATTTAACCTTCACTCCTGAATTGTTAAGGTACCCGGAAATAATAATGGTTGACCATATCTCGCCAAATGATACCACCTGGTCGTATTCAAAATCATAATTCCCTTCGTATGGACAGGAGAGATATTCCTTCAGACGGTCGAAGGTTTTATTCATGATATTGCCTGTTTGTTCTGAAGCGTAAGAAAGTTGCGACAATACATCCATGTGGTATCTGAATACTTCTTCAAGAAGTCCTGAATACTTTCCATCTCCGCTTATCCATGACCTGAGTACCTTTTCGAGGGCATTTGTTGTCTTACCGAATGCTGAAACTACAATAACAAGCTCCTCCTTTTCCGAAAGGACAATCTCCCTGAGATTCCTTATTCCTGAAGCATCCCTGACAGATGCACCTCCGAATTTATAAACTACCATGACCGAAATTCAATAAAATTAGCCTTACAATTTACAACAATCCTGAATAAAGATGAATATATATGGTTTTTTAAGGCCTCTCTTAATTTCAGCCATTAGGCCAGCTCGCTGTTTATTTTGTAAATTTGTGAACATCAACCTTTATAATGAAGAGCTACAACATCACTACATTAAACGATTTCATAATCAGGAAACAGAAGGATTTCCCGTTTGCGACAGGTGAGTTATCTAGCCTTCTTCATCATATAGGAACCGCTGCAAAGATGATCAACAAGAAAATCAATAAGGCCGGTCTTGTAGATATCATCGGTAAGACCGGATTTGTCAATATCCAGGGTGAGAATCAGCAAAAGCTTGATAATTATGCAGATGAAATATTCATAAGTGCTCTGCGGTCAAGCGGTCAATGCTGTGGAATAGCAACAGAGGAGAACCAGGATGAGATAGTCTTTACTGATAAACTGGCGAAAAAAGGGAAGTACATCGTTTGCATGGATCCTCTCGACGGATCATCCAATATTGATTATAATGTATCTGTTGGATCGATCTTTTCAATTTACAGAAGGATAACCCCAAGAGGTGAAAAAGCAGCTCCTGAGGATTTTCTTCAGGCCGGGGAAAAACAGGTTGCTGCCGGCTATATTATTTATGGATCTTCCACTATGATGGTGTATACTACAGGTAACGGCGTAAATGGTTTTACACTTGATCCTTCGATAGGCGAATTCTGCCTTTCTCATCCGGATATAAAAGAGCCACCTGAAGGTCGAATCTATTCAATAAACGAAGGATTCTATGTCCATTTCCCGCAGGGAGTAAAAAAATATATAAAATACTGCCAGGAAGATGATATAAAAACCTTCAGACCCTATACTTCAAGATATATAGGTTCACTCGTTTCGGATTTTCACCGGAATCTGCTTACAGGAGGGATCTTTATGTATCCCGAAAATGAAACAGCGCCAAAAGGTAAGCTAAGGCTCGTCTATGAGTGCAACCCGATTGCATTTATAGCAGAGCAGGCAGGTGGCATTGCTACCAATGGCTTTGACCGTATTCTGGATATACTGCCGGAATCTCTTCATCAAAGATCTCCGTTTTATGCCGGGTCGAAAGATATGGTAAAGAGAATTCAGGAGTTTCTTTCCTCCCCCTGACAACACAGGTGGGAGAATCAGATTGCCAATTATTCATATCGCAATGCTTCCACGGGATTCCTTGTTGCTGTTTTCCAACTCAGCCAGCTTATAATCAAAAGCGCCAGGAATATTTCAAAACAAACTGCCACTGCAAATATCCAGATTCTGAGGTCAGTACGGAAAGCAAAATTCTGTAACCACCTGACTGCCAGAAAATATGTAATCGGACAAGCGACAAGGCTTGATGCCAGAATCCAGATAATGAACTGCCCAGATAAGAGCATTGATATGCCCTGGGTCCGGGCTCCCAGAACTTTCCTTATACCTACCTCTTTTATCCGTTTACTGACAACAAAAGATGCAAATCCAAACAAGCCCAGACATGAAATTATCATAGCCAGTAATGTAAATACAGACAGTATCTGCCCCGTCTTTTTTTCCTGGTCATAAAGTTCGAAATAGGCATCCTTAAGGTACCGGTAATTCAGTTTCGTTTCAGGTAAAATATTCTTCCATGTGCTCATGATATAATCAAGGGTGCCTTTTATATTACCCGGATTAACCCTTATTGTCAGAAACACATACATACCGCGCTTCATAAATATAAGCAGCGGATTTATTTTTTTGTGAAATGTTTGCAGGTGAAAATCCCGGACTACCCCTATCACATTTACACCCTTTTTGAATTCTTCTCCGGGTATCATCAGTTTTGACCCAACAGGATTGACCAGTCCAAGTGACTTTACCGCGGTCTCGTTCAGGAGCACGGATTCAAGCCGGTCGGTTGAAAACTGACGGTCAAAATCCCTGCCATCGGTGATTTCCAGGCCCAGCGATTTAACAAATCCATAGTCGGCCGGCAGTGCCTGTATGTTAACTGATTTATCAGAAGATGCTCCGAAAGGCGTAACGCTAATGTTCATCATGCTGTTAACTCCTGGCAATGTATAAGCTCCGGAAACATATCTTACATTGGGATTTTTTAAAAGTTCATCTCTCAATACCTCATACTTGTCACCAATCTTCTGGTCCTGCCCGGGGAAATTTACGATAAGAACATTTTCTTTATCAAAGCCCTGTTTTGAGTTTTTCATGAAGCTAAGCTGCCGAAAGATTATAATTGTTCCAGCCAGCAGTATTATTGAAATAGTAAACTGTAACATTATCAGTATCTGACGAAGAGTCAATTTATTCCGTATACCCAGAGAATCCTTCCGCAAAATTTCGATAGGATTGAATCTTGAAATATAGAACGCAGGATAACCTCCTGCTATGATGCCAACTATCAGAACAATTGAAATCACAATTAACGAAAGCACTGTAAAATAGCTGTTTTGCAAAACGAACTTCGCTCCGAGATAGGAATAAAGCCTGATATAGAAACCATCAAAAATGAATACCGCTATTATTGTTGATATAACGATAACCACAAATGATTCGGTCATGAATTGAAAGATCAGGCTTTTTTTATCCGCACCTGCTGTTTTGCGAATTGCCACTTCCTTTATTCTCCCGATGTATTGTGATATTGAAAGATTCAGAAAGTTGAAACAGGCTATTAAAAGGACAAAAACGGCGGCGGAAAAGAAGATTATGACATAGGCTTTGTTACCAGTGGGGCCCGGACGTCCTCTGACTTCAGAATCCCAATAAACATCTTTTAATGGCTGAATTATAAATTTCATCCTTGCTGAAATCCATTCCCCGGTATTTTTTTTAAGAAGGTCAGCAAGTTTTGGCGTTATGTTTTTTAGCGATCCCCCTTTTCTCAAAAGAATGTAGGTCAGGTCATCGCCCCAAGAGTTCCAGGGTTGGTCGGTTGACCTGCCCAATGCCTTTAATGAAGAATAGGATACAAGGAAATCACACTTTAGATGAGTATTTTCCGGAACATCCTCCATAATACCGGTAATTTTCAATGGAGTATCATGGTATAAAAGTTGCTGGCTGAGCGGGTCTGAACTTCCAAAATATTTTTTTGCTATTGTTTTTGAAATTACAACTGAATAAGGATCTGCAAGAACACTCTTCAGGTTCCCTTCTATAAGACTGAATGAGAATACCTTAAAGACCCCGGAATCAGCAAAGAAAAAATCAGGTTCTCTTATCTCCTGTTTATTTTTGTCCTTTATTATTGCGTCAAAGTCTTTCACGAGCCTGACAGCTAACTCGACCTCAGGAAGCTGTGTATTTATAGCAGGTGCTAATGCCGGCATAACTCCTGCAAATTTCATCTTACTCCCTTCACTCCCCCATTCAAGTGCGACACGGTAAATTCTATCTTTTTTCTTCTGGAAATTTTCATAGCTCAATTCGTTTATAACATACATCATAATTAAAAGACATGCAGTTATCCCAAGGGTAAGTCCGGTAATATTAATCAGCGAAAAAAATCTGTTTTTTACCAGTACGCTGAAAGCTGTTTTCAAGTAATTCCTAAACATGGTATGTATCTTTGGGTTTATCAGGGATCTATAGGGATTTTTATTCGTACCGCAGAGCCTCAACCGGATTTCTGTTTGCAGCCCGCCAGCTCTGCCAGCTGACAGTAAGTAATGCAATACCCAGGGCAATGATCCCGGCAACTGCAAATATCCACCAGCTCATTTTTGTTTTATACGCAAAATTATCAAGCCACCTGTGCATTATATACCATGCAATGGGACAGGCAATTATAAAAGCAATTCCGACCCATTTAACAAGGTCCTCATTCAGCATCAGCATTATCTCATAAATTTTCGCCCCATTGACTTTACGGATACCTATTTCCTTGACACGACGCTGGGATGCAAAAATTGACATCGCGAGGATACCCATGCAACATATGATTATGGCACTGACTGCAAACAGTGAAAATGTTCTTCTGAACCTTAGTTCAGACTGATACATATTCTTTATCGCATCATCAAAGAAACTTACCTCCGTGGGAATAGATGGTGAAAGCTCTGATACTGTGACCTTAATATCATCCACGGTACTTTTTAAGGATTTAAAATCGCTGGTTACTACAGTCACGATGCAATATGATGCATAAGAATCATTTCTTATTGCAAGGGAGGCAATAGGCTGATTTAAAGACTTGTAATGAAAATCCTTTACAACACCGATTATTTCAGCAGTAGAAACCTGCTCGCCCATCATACCAATATTGATAGTTGCGTTTAACGGGTAGGTCAGCCTGTTTTCACGAATGAAAGTCTCATTAACCACAATTTTCTTTTTATCGGCTAAATCGTTATCATCATATAAACGTCCCGAAATCAATTGCAGTCCAAGTATTTCAAAGAACTTCGTATCCGCGCTGAAAGTGTCAAAACTGACTTTTTTCTTTTCTCCGTTCTGGTTTAGTTGTGTACCCCATGACGAAATGAGTTTACCCGGAAAGTATTGTGAAAAAGAAACTTTCTTTACAGCAGGCTTTTGTTCCAGCAGGTTTCTAAGCACTTCTTTCTTCTGATTCAGCGGACCCGGTATTCTGATTCCTAAGATATTACTCTGGTTAAATCCGAGATTGCTGCTTCCGAAACGAACCTGTTTCTGGACCAGGAATGTAAAGGAGATGAGTACGATGGCAATTATAAATTGCAGAGTGACAAGAATTCCCCTGACCGAGAAATTGCTTTTATTTTTCCATACTGTTTTTTTCAGATTATCAACTGCTGCCGAGGATGAGATTTTCAAGGCAGGTATTATGCTGAAGATAAAACTCAAAACAAAAATGACAGTCAGCGACAAAACACTAAACAGAATGGAAGTGATTATTTTCGAACTGTATTGGATCCCGGTATATTCTTTAATAAAAGGACTGGCTGCACCGACGAGCTCAACCGCGATTACCAGGGCTGCCAGAAAAAAGAGGAACGACTCGGTAATTGTATTCCGGAGCAATAAATATCTTGTTGCTCCGAGCACTTTCATAACCCCTGTCTGTTTTATTTTTTCCTGCCACTGAGAAGATGAAATATTGATAAAATTGATAAGTGCAATAATCAGCACCAGGAAAGCCACAAGAAGAAGGATCCGGATTTTTCTTCTGTCCCCGTTAATAAGATAATTGGTGCCAAGAAGAGAAAAGTTTGAAAAATAGATACTTTTTAAAGGCGTCAGCTTTACATTCTGATACCCTTTCTGGTCTTCTTTCGGAAAAAGCAAGAGAATGGCCTTGCCTGTTTCAACAGGATCGGTTCCATCTTTAAGAAGAAGGAATGTCTGAAAATCACACCACCCCCATTCTGTATACTCTCCTCCATTCTCCTGAACTATCTTCCTCGTGGCTATATTTGTTACTGCACTGAATTTAAGGCATGTTCTGGCATCCGGCTCTTCAATTACTCCGCTAACAGTAAGGTTTTTGTCATTATTAAGCAGGATTATTTTCCCCAACGCCTTTTCGTTTCCAAACAGTTTGTTCTCCAATGTTTTTGTTATCACAACTGTCATTGGTTCATTCAGCGCTTCTGAACTGTTTCCTTCAATGAACCTGTAGCTGAAGAGCTTGAAAAAACCTTCATCGGCAAATATAAGATCAGATATTATTGGCTCTTTATCCCCGACCTGGAATACGGGAGCTTCCCAGGTTCCTCCGATTCTAACCGCTGATTCAACTCCCGGAATACTATTATCAATATGTTCTTTAAGAACACCCGGTGTATAGAGATGGTCATCAAAACCATATAAATAGACCCGGCTGCCATTTGAGTGAAAATTGTCCGTTGTGAGTTCGCTGTAACAATAGACAGAAAGTATGATCACAAGGGTCAGGCTCAGGGATAAACCCAGCAGGTTGATCAGGTTCGTTACGGGTTTGCGGGTAAAATTCCGGACTATGGTCTTTAATACAAACATTCTGGCATTATTATTAAACCAGGTACTGATACTCTCAGGAAATTGATGATTATCAGGATACCTTTTATTTCTTCAGTTTTAATTCTTTGTACTACCAGAATTATGCCAATTATGTAAAAGCCTGATATATATTTATATACAAATCGAGGCAGCTTTTAGAAGTAAATGTTTTTTACAATTAAGCGTAAATATATTTTACACTTTGTTGATTTTCAAATTGTCTTCCATTACTTTTGAATATAGAAAATACAAAGATCATGCAGTCACAGAAAGGGAATGTGCTGGTTATTGACGATAATAAGAGCATCCTGAGTACGCTTGAGATACTTCTTACACCTGTATTTCAATCTGTAATAACTCTCACCAATCCTAATAATATCCTTACGGAATTAAGAAAGAATGAATATCATCTTATAGTTCTCGATATGAACTTCCAGTCGGGAATCAATAGTGGTAATGAGGGAATTTACTGGCTGGGCAGGATCAAGGAGATTTATCCTGAGATATCAGTTGTGATGATTACCGCGTATGGAGATATTAATCTTGCGGTTAAAGCACTTAAAGCCGGGGCATCTGATTTTATTCTCAAACCCTGGGATAATGATAAACTTTTGGCGACACTAAAACTTGCAATTCAGCTGAATTTTTCAAAGAGGGAGATAAAGCAGCTCAGGGAGAGAGAAAACGTATTAAAGGAGGAGTTTAACCGCGGCCAGAAACATATTATCGGGTCATCACCCCAACTGATGAAGGTACTTTCCCTGGCCAGGAAGGTTGCCAGGACCGATGCCAATGTGCTTATTACAGGTGAAAACGGGACGGGCAAGGATCTGATAGCAAAGGAGATCCATAGCCAATCGGAGAGGGCCAGGGAAATGCTCGTCACAGTTGATATAGGGGCATTGACTGAAACTCTTTTCGAGAGCGAATTATTCGGTCATGTTAAAGGAGCATTTACTGATGCCCGCGAAAACCGTCAGGGAAAGTTTGAGATTGCTGATAAAGGTACCCTCCTCCTCGATGAGATCGGGAATCTATCTTTTCATCTTCAGTCAAAGCTGCTTACGGCTATTGAGACGCGTCGGATTACACGTATTGGTTCGAATCAGTCTATTGCAACAGATATCAGACTTATCTGCGCCACGAACAGGAACCTTGAAAACATGGTCAAAGATGGACTCTTTCGTGAGGACCTTCTGTACAGGATAAATACTATCCAGATAGAAATTCCTCCTTTGAGAGAGAGGGGAAACGATATTGTGATCCTCGCGGATTTCTTTCTGAAGAAATTTGCTTATAAATACAACAAACCTGACATAAGGCTGAACAAGCAGGCATATGATAAGCTCCTCGATTATTCCTGGCCAGGCAATATCAGAGAACTTCAGCATACTATTGAGAAAGCGGTTATTCTTATTGACTCCAATATCTTAAGGGCAGATGATCTGCCTCTGAAACAGACAACTGCAATGGACAGGACCAACCAGTTTAACACATTGCAGGAGATGGAGAAGCAGATGATCAGGAAAGCCATCGAAGAAAACAACGGGAACTTTACAGCTGCAGCAGATCAGCTGGGAATTACTCGTCAGACTCTTTATAACAGGCTCAAAAAACGACTCAAATGATAAGCAAAAACCTGTATTTAAATATTATTATCAGGGTTATACTCGTTGTGGTCTTTTCGCTTCTCCTTGGTTACGTGATTTTTGTGTCGAGGTCAGTACGTCTTTCCCTGATTGTTCTTTTCATAATTGTAATCCTCACAACAGGAATGATAACCTATCTGAATTCGACAAACAGGCGAATCAGATACTTTTTTGATTCCGTTAAAAATGACGATTCAAACCTCACCTTCCCTGTTAATGCCAACCAGAAAAGCTTCAGGGAACTTTACCGGAGCATGACCCGGGTAAATGATCAGATTCAGCAGCTTAAAATTGAGATAAGACAACAGGAGCAATATTTTCAGCTTCTGACGGAACAGATAGATACTGGAATAATCACCTACAATAAGAAGGGAGTAATACTACACGCCAATACATGTGCAAAAAAATTACTTAATGCGGAAGCACTGACTCACCTGAAGCAATTAGCCCGCATCGATGAAAAGCTTTTACAGGTTGTAAGCAATATTAAACCTTCAGAAACGAGGTTAATTGCAATTAAAACTGAACGTGGAGAATTTCAATTGTCCCTGAAGTCAACTTCATTCAAAACAAAGCATGACGAATTGATAATACTTTCTATACAGGATATTAAAAATGAGCTCGACGAAAAGGAGCTTGAATCGTGGATGAAGCTGATTCGTGTATTAATGCACGAAATAATGAACTCAATCACTCCAATCACATCCATCTCTGAAAGTCTTTCAGGCATATACCTTCCGAACGAAAACATGGTTCAGCCCGAACAGCTTACACACGATGCCATAAGGACAACTGTCCAGGGGTTGAAGGTAATGAAAGAACAGGGAAGGGGTCTGATGACGTTCGTCGAATCATACCGCAAGCTCACCCGGGTCCCTGATCCGGTCAGGGTTAAATTCAAAGTGCCAGATCTTCTCAGCCGTGTGCAGGTGCTTTACAACTCATTTGAAAACAGCGAAAAAGTTCCACTTTCTGTTTCCGTCATAAATCCCGGGCTTGAACTTTTTGCGGATCAGAACCTGATATCACAGGTACTTATAAACCTTCTCAGGAATGCTCTTGAAGCGAATTTAAATAATTCCGAAGGCAGAATAAGTATGAAGGCTTCAGCAAATATTGACAATATCACAGACATTTGTGTGATTGATAACGGACCGGGTATAAATGAAGAATTACTGGATAAAATATTTGTTCCTTTCTTCACCACCCGGAAAACCGGATCGGGTATCGGACTTAGCATTTCAAAGCAAATCATGAGAATGCATGGAGGAACAATAAGTGTCATTTCCATTCCTGGCAAGGAGACTGTTTTTTGTCTGAGTTTCCGGGGCTGAACAGAATTTCAGAAAAATGATGATAAATTTGCAGCTCTTTCTGATTCATGAAAGAAAACGAAATAAATAATATTTATGGCAGCCACCCTGCAGTGGTATCACTTACCGGATCATTATCAGAAGAATCTGCCGGGACGGTATGTATTGAAGGGTTATCAGGTTCGGCTAAAGCCTTCGTGGCTGCGAGTGTGTTCAGTTCAATGCAGACGACCCACCTGGTCATACTTCCCGAAAAAGAGGATGCCGCCTATTTTTACAATGATCTTGCTGCAATCCTGGGAGAAGAGCATGTTTTTTTCTTCCCTTCGACATATAAAAGATCCGTTCAGTACGGCCAGACTGAGCCGGCAAATATTGTTCTCAGAACCGAAGTTCTTAATTTCCTTTCATCGGGTAAGAGAAAAGGGATAATAGTCTCCTACCCCGAGTCGGTGATGGAAAAAGTTGTAAGCAAGAAAACCCTTAGAAAGAACACATTCAATATTTCAAAAGGTGATAAAATCTCCCTCGAATTCCTTGAGGAGATGCTTCACGAATACAGTTTTGACAGGGTTGACTTTGTCTATGAACCGGGCCAGTATTCAATCAGGGGAAGTATAGCCGATATTTTTTCCTTTTCTTCGGATATCCCTTACAGGGTGGATTTTTTCGGTGAGGAGGTCGATTCGATCAGGTCATTTAATCCGGAGGATCAGCTTTCGGTGGATATGCTTAAGCATATGACAATAATCCCGAATATCCAGGATATCTCTATAGATATAATTAATGACAAATTTACCGACTTTATTCCTCCTTCTTCAGTTGTCTGGATTGAAAGTTCCGCGTATATACGCGACAAGATAAACGGCATATTCCAGCAAACAGGCCAGAAGGATGATTCAGAGCTTGTTTTCGGCAGGAAGGAATCGATTATTACGGGAAATCACTTTCTGGATGAATGCCAGAAATTCAGGTTGGTGGAATTCGGGAGGCAGGGACTGTTCTGCCAGTCAAGGCGATTTGAATTCCGGACCGAACCTCAGCCGGCGTTCAATAAAAACTTTGAGCTCCTGTCGGCACATCTGAGGAGCAACAGTGAAAGCGGCTTCGTAACCTGGATCGTCTCGGAGAGCGATTCACAGATTAGCAGGCTGAACGATATTTTTGCAGAGATAAGCCCTGACGCCTCGTTCAGGCCCATGCTGGTAAATCTCCACGGGGGCTTCACGGATCACGACCTGAAGATCGCGGTTTATACCGATCATCAGATTTTTGACAGGTATCATAAATTCAGGATCAGGGGCTATTTCACGAGAAAGGACAGTCTCTCGCTCAAGGAACTGACCGGCCTGAATCCCGGCGATTATGTTGTGCATATCGATCATGGTATTGGCAGATTCGGCGGACTGGAAAAGATTGAGGTAAACGGTAAGATCCAGGAAGCGATAAAGCTTGTTTACCGCGATAATGATATCCTGTATGTTGGTATACATTCACTTCACAGGATTTCAAAATATAAAGGCAAGGACACTGAAGAGCCAAGAATTTACAAGCTCGGGTCAGGGGCATGGCAGAAGCTTAAGCAGGCCACAAAGAAAAGAGTTAAGGACATAGCCAGGGATCTTATTGCCTTGTATGCAAAGAGAATGGGGTCCCCGGGATTCCCGTTCACGCCCGATTCTTACCTTCAGAGGGAGCTTGAAGCATCGTTTATATATGAGGACACGCCCGATCAGCTAACTGCAACAATCGAGGTTAAGAAGGATATGGAATCTGATCATCCGATGGACAGGCTTGTATGCGGTGACGTGGGATTCGGGAAAACAGAAATTGCCATCAGGGCGGCATTTAAAGCAGCATCCGACAGTAAACAGACAGCTGTGCTCGTACCGACGACAATCCTGGCGTTCCAGCATTACAGGACTTTCAGTTCCAGGCTCAGGGATTTTCCCTGCAAGATTGAGTATATAAGCCGTCACAAGAGACCCGGTGAACAGAAAGCAATTCTTGATAAGCTGAAGAAAGGAGAGATTGATATTATTATAGGTACGCATAAACTGGTGGGGGCCGACGTTGAATTCAGGGATCTTGGTTTGCTGGTTATAGACGAGGAGCAGAGGTTCGGGGTTGCGGTTAAGGATAAGCTTAAGAAGCTGAAAGCCAATGTCGACACGTTGACGCTTACCGCCACACCGATTCCAAGGACGCTTCAGTTTTCCCTGATGGGATCGCGCGATCTTTCCATAATCAATACCCCGCCTCCCAACAGGATGCCTATCGTTACCGAGCTGCATGGTTTCAATGACGATATTATAAAGGAAGGAATTGAATATGAGGTCAGCCGTAACGGACAGGTCTTCTTCATACATAACCGTGTCGAAAACATCAAGGATATTCAGTTGATGATCAGGCGGCTGTGTCCAAATATCAGAAGCGCCGTGGTCCACGGCAAGATGGAAGGCAAGGATATTGAGAATGTCATGTTTGATTTTATCCAGGGCGACTATGATGTCCTGATTGCAACAACAATAATTGAATCAGGGCTCGATATCCCGAATGCAAATACCATATTGATAAATGACGCACATCATTTCGGCCTGTCTGAACTCCACCAGCTACGGGGAAGGGTCGGCAGGTCGAACAAGAAGGCATTTTGCTATCTCCTCGCTCCTCCCCTCAGTACGCTGACCCATGAAGCCAGAAGGCGGCTCAAGGCAATTGAAGAGTTTTCCGAACTTGGCAGCGGCTTCAACATAGCCATGCAGGACCTGGACATAAGGGGCGCAGGTAACCTCCTGGGCGGGGAACAAAGCGGTTTCATTGCCGATATTGGATTTGAGACATACCAGAGGATCCTGAATGAAGCCATGATGGAACTCAGGGATGGCCAGCCGGATGAAATTAATGATTCTGAGAAGATCGTACACCAGGTTCCGGACAGGCTGTTTGTGAATGATTTTCAGATTGATACCGACCTGGAAATCATGTTCCCTGATGAATATATTTCCAACATTTCGGAACGCATCAGGCTTTACAAAGAATTGAATGACATAGCCTCGGAGGAACAGCTTCTCAGGTTTGAAAAGACACTCACCGACAGGTTCGGTAAAATGCCGCAGCCGGCAGAGGCTCTCCTTGAGATCGTAAGGCTTAAGTGGATAGCCACCGCTGTCGGAGTTGAAAAAATTGTTCTCAAGAATAACCTGCTTATTGCCAATTTTATTTCGGACCCCGATTCACCTTTCTACAGGAGTTCTCATTTCGCTTCAATAATGGCTCACATCAACAGGCATCCCGAAAAAATGAAGATGAGGCAGAAAGATTCCAGGCTCTCCCTGACAATATCAGGAGTAAAATCTGTGGATGAGGCGATAAAAGCCATTAAAGAGTTTGGAGTGAGCTAGAAAAAGAGTTATTTGAAGTTAAAGAACTAACTTTAGGCACTTTAAGACATTATGAGGAACCTGATAATAGACACCGGTAATTCAGGGACAAAGCTGGCTCTTTACGAGAACGGGACCCAGGTTGCTTTTTCAAGGAAAAGAAACCTCGCGGCCGGGAGCCTGAGAAAATTCAATTCAGGTCGCAGGGTAAATAATATAATTGTATCCTCTGTCAGGGGTATCCCGGTTGTGGTGAATGAATATGCCAGGGAATCCGGAGCGGAGCTTTTAGTACTTGACCATAGCACTGTCCTCCCTTTCAGCATCGGTTATGAATCTCCTTCCACGCTTGGAACAGACAGAATTGCTGCCGTTGCAGGAGCCTTTATGCTTTTCCCCGGGGAGAATGTTCTTATAATAGATGCCGGAACTGCAATTACTTTCGATATTCTTGAGAAGAACATTTACCATGGGGGAAACATCTCTCCCGGTTTGCGGACAAGGTTAAGATCGCTTAACATGTTCACCGGCAGGCTGCCCCTTGTAGAACTTTCCGGAGATTTTAATTCGCCTGCATCAAATACCAGGGAGGCTATCCTTGCTGGAGTCGTATGCGGCGTTGTATATGAAATAAATGAGTATATTCGCACGTTTGAAGAAAAGTATGATAGCCTTAAGGTTATTGTTACCGGCGGAGAAGGTACCTTCCTGGAAGAAAGAATAACAGGAGATTTTGTACATGTGCCTGACCTGGTTTTACAAGGCTTAAATTTTATTCTGGAATACAATGCAAAACAGACCCGTTAGGATAATTCTTTTCATTCTTATTTTTTCCCCTGCTACACTGCTGGCCCAGAAGAAGTTAAATTCACCCTACTCGAGGTTCAATCTCGGTGAGATTAACCAGGCAGGTCCTCTAAGGGGTCTTTCAATGGGTGGGACAGGTATTGCTTCGAGGGATAATAACTCAATCTATTTCCAGAATCCTGCTTCATATACAAGCATTGATACCAACACCTTCGTGTTTGATTTCGGTGTGGACATGGGGAAAATGGCACTGATCGACAAGGCCGAGACTTTCCATTCATCCGACCTCAACTTCAACCACCTTCTCATGGGTTTTCCCATCTCAAAGAAGCTTAAGTTTGCAACCGGTATTTATCCAATGACCAATGGTTATTATTTTCTTTCTGACGTAGTTAAGGAAGGTGATGCTGATTACGACCCCAATATAGGTCAGCTCTCTTATGTTCATCATGGCCAGGGAAGCATGGCCGACCTGTTTGCGGGCCTGGGATACAAGGTCAGCAAGAATTTTTCTGTCGGCTCAAACATGAATCTCATCTTCGGCAGCCTGTCACGCAACAGCAGCTTTGATTTCAGCGATTACACAAATACCTACGACCAGGCCAGCCAGGTCGTTTACAAAATCACCGGTTTCAGGTTCGATTACGGGCTGCAGTATACAGGCAAAATAAATAAAAAGTATTTTATAAATGCCGGCCTGTCATTTTCTCCAGGATTAAAGCTGAAAACGAACTATACTGAACTTTTTACAAGGTTCAATACGTATACAAGCGCTTCAACCGACACCCTGGTGAATATCGCATCCACCTCCATGGACTCTACAAAGATCCCGGCTTCGTACAAGGCAGGTATTTCTTTCGGCAGGATCAACAAATTCGTGGTTGAAGCCGATTATACTTACACACCCTGGTCGAAGGGTCGTGCACCTGGTTCCGCGGGCCTGCTCGCCAATGTATCTTCTTTTAACTTCGGTATTGAATTCACACCGGATAAATATTCCAATTCCAGCTTCCTGAAAAGAATTGATTACCGGCTGGGAGCCCATTATTCCGACAATTATTTTACGATGAACGGCGTTCAGCTGAAGGATTATGGTATAAGTGCGGGGCTCGGTATTCTCATGAGGCCTTCAAACAGTTATTCAAGGGCCAACATCTACTTCGATTTTACAAGAAGGGAAGGAGATCCCTCGAGGGGATTAATAAATGAAAATATCTTTACTATAGGTCTGAGTCTGAATCTTTTCGACTTCTGGTTCATCAAGAAGAAGTATTTCTAGACAGGTGGAGAAACTGCCAAGGATACCGCTGATGCTGGCAATTTTAAGTGGTTGCCTGTTACTTTCCTGTGAAGGGAGAATTGAAAAAATAGAAAAATCTGAGATAGAATCCCTCCCTTCGCAGATTGCCAGGGACTTTGTTACCACCTACACCGACTCTGCAAAGAAGCAGCTTGTTATGTCTTCCCCACTCATGGAGCATTATGTAACCAAAGGCGCTGAATACTCGGAATTCAGGAAAGGCGTGCTGGTGCTTTTTTATGACGGTAATCCCAGCCCGGTCGGATCACTTTCGTCGAAATTTGCCAGGTTTGAGGATACCCGGAAGATGTGGGAACTGAAAGACAGCGTGGTGGCAATTAATGAAAAACATGAGAAGCTTGAGACCGAACTCCTGTACTGGGACCAGGACAAGAACCTGGTTTATACCGACAGGTTTGTGAAGATTACCAGCGATGAACAGATTATTATGGGTACAGGGCTCGAGACTGATCCGCGGTTTACAAAATGGAAAATCAGGAACGTCAGTGCACAGTTTTTTATAAACGATGAGAAATAAATCACTCCTGGTACTAGAGGTAGTTTGGATAGTTATCGGCCTGTTCAGCCTTGCCGGAGGGGTAATGTATGCTATCGCGCCCGGCGGTACAAGAACATATATCTTTTTTGGAATGGCGGTGATTTCCTTCTTCTTCGCATTTATACGCCACCACCAGAGAAAGAATACCGAAAAATAACCCTGCACCCTTCAGGCTCTTCGTCTCTCCGTCTCTGAGTCCCTCAGTCCCTCCGGTCTCAATCCCCACTCTCCTCTTCATTTTAATTCCTGAGGAAAAGCATTAATTTTGAAATATGAACATCTGGCTCCTTATATTCCTTGCAATCCTGCTTTCTGCATTCTTTTCGGGGATGGAGATTGCCTTTATCACCTCGAACAGGATGAGGATAGAGCTGGATAAGAAACAGGGTCTTTTTGGTGCAGGGATAATAAGGTATTTCAGCCGTAATCCCGGGCAATACATTTCAACAATGCTTATCGGGAACAATATCAGCCTTGTAATCTACGGATTGCTGATGACCCGGGTCCTGAATCCTTTTATCCAGGGGTATGTGGATTCCGAAATTCTGACAATTATTCTCCAGACCCTCCTGTCGACCGGACTGATTCTGTTCGTGGCCGAGTTCCTGCCGAAGGCAATTTTCCTCATCAAGCCAAATTTTTTCCTGCTTAACCTGAGCCTGCCGACCTTTGCTTTCTTCCTGCTTTTTTATCCTGTCTCAAAATTCGCCCTCCTTATTTCAAACTTTTTCATAAGGGTGTTTATCGGGATAAAACCCGACAGCAATAAGCAGGAAGATGTTGTATTCAGCAAGGTGGACCTTGACCATTTCGTAAACCTGGGCAGCCAGGTTACCGATGGTAATGGAAATGATCCTAATAACATAAGGATTTTCAGGAATGCCCTCGACTTCTCAAACGTCAGGATCAGGGAATGCATGGTTCCCCGGACAGAGATTGAAGCTGTTGATGTAACGAGCCCCGTGGGCCTGATAAAGGACCGGTTTATAAAAACCCGTTACTCGAAAATACTTGTTTACCAGGGCAGCATAGACCAGGTAATTGGCTATGTTGAGCTCAAGGATCTTTTCAATGAGCCGGTAGATATCCAGTCTGTTACACGTAAACTCGACGTTGTACCTGAGACAATGCCTGCAAACAGGCTTCTTTCACTTTTCGTTGAAGGGAAGAAGAGTATCGCACTTGTTGTGGATGAGTTTGGCGGCACCTCGGGCATGCTTACTATTGAGGATGTACTGGAAGAGATATTTGGCGAGTTTGAGGATGAGCACGACACAAATGAGCTCATTGAAAAGAAAACAGGTGATAAGGAGTATATTTTCTCTGGGAGACTCGAAGTGGATTATCTCAACGAAAGATATGGTCTCAATCTGCCCGAGCAGGACGATTACGAAACTCTGGCAGGATTAATATTCTTCTACCACGGAAGCATTCCCGGTCATAATGATGTTATCAGGATAGGGAATATCGTTGTCAAGATTCTCAAAGTCACATCCACGAGGCTCGACCTGGTGTGCCTGAGGATGGAATAAGAAAAGGCAACCTCACGGCTGCCTTTTTTATCAGATAAATCATCAGGTCTCAATGCTTAGTATAGGTATGTGTACCCTGTTCAGCAATTGAACCATTGTGCCATACAGTGTATGTACCGGTCATTGTTCCCGTTGACGGATCGAGTATCCCCGATTCGGCTCCGGCGTAACCACTCGTAAATGTCTGGTAAGGCATCGAATAGGTAAGGTTGGTAAGGTTCAGCGTGTATGTAGCCGGCCATGAAGCCCACCATCCATCGTAAGTACCGCTTCCTGTACCAATCTTGATAGTAGTGGCGGAAGTAACCACAAATGTAACGTCGTATGACCAGCCTTCTGCGGGTTCATCAACAGTATAGTTTCCCGAATATTTTGCGATCGGAAGCAAACCTGTTGTAAACGACCAGACCGGGCTCGTCGAAATGCCGCCATAAGGATCATGGGCAACTATCTTCCAGTAATAGGTTGTGCTCTGATCCAGAAGCGTTGTCATTGTAAAGCTTGTATCGGAAACTCCCGTTGCCACAACCGTTGACGGTGATGCATTTTTATCGAGAATCAGGTCATAGGTAAGAGCATCAGATTCGGGATCGGTACAACTCCAGTAAAGTGTGGGTGAGCAAGAAACGGCTGTTGCTGCTGTCGCAGGAACAGGGTTAAATGCGGCACCCGGATTTGAGTTTACATCAAAGCTCCATACATCGCTGGTGGTAATGATATTATTGGCGTCTTTGGTTTCAACTTTCCAGTAATAAACACCTCCTACCGGGGTAGAAGCCGTATAGGCATTGGTGCTTACATTGCTGGCTACGACGGGCGGATTTGAGGACTTACCGAAATATACGGTCCACTTAGGGGTACTGGTTCCGGATCCTGCCCAGGTCAGGTTAACTGTCTGGCTCGCGTCAACGTATGGAATAATTGTGTTAACCGCAGGTACGGGAGTGCCAGGCATTGCTGCCACGAACTCTTCTGTCGGCGAACCTGACTTTGTACAATTCTGCAATGTCAGTAATCCGACAAGGGAGCCAAGCATCACAAAAAATATAATTTTTCTTTTCATATCGTACTTATTTGAGCAAATTTTAATATTGAAATTTACTTATTGTCTCTGCAGAACTTCATACATGCTGCGAGGCGTTGATCCCGAAGCATTGTAATAAGCGTTGAGTACAAAAGTCTGTGTGACAGGATTATAATAGTTCACATCATTAGACAGAGGTAACGGTGGTTCGGCAGGATCACCGGTGAACGTAGTGTACTGACCATAGCCTGCAGCCAGGGGACTTCCATCGGCCGGGTTGATAACATCAACGATACATGCGTTACATGTGACACCCAGCACAGTCATTGTCGTGTTGGTAACCGTTATCTTGACATAATATGGATAATCGCCAAACTGGTGCGACATAACGGCATTACATGCCACTACGGTCAGGTTATCTTCAACGTTGGAGATCGGGTAGTCAACTCCCAGCCTGATCCTGTAACCATTTACAAGGTAGTTTCCTGAATATGGATTCGATGAAAGCTGGATACCCCACAACCTGCTGCCCATGTTGTTGGCATCAGCAACAATCACGCCACCTGAAGCCGAGTAGATTGATATCGGCACCATAACGTGGGCACATGGATCCATATGGCTGGCATCGGTGTTCCATATTTTAACATGACAATAAGCGTTTATGCTCCCTGCCGGGATAACGATTACTGAATCGATCAGCTTAATGTATGGAAACAGGGAATAGTCCGCGTTATTCAGGGAATCATACCTTAATACTGCTGCAGGATTGACCTTTAGTCTAAGGGTCACATCCTCCGTGAGAGGCTGATCCGAAGCAATATTGATAAGGAATTTATTTACAACGGTATCAGTGGAAGGTGCCGTTGCAAATGTTGCAAATCCTCCGTTCCAGATCTCAGCATACGCTTTGCCGCTGAGTGATGAAGGCCAGTATAAACCGACTTTATCTTTAAGGCAGGAGGTCATAAGAAGCACCCCTGTCAGAAAGGCTGTTATAATGAATATTTTCTTTCTCATTGTATTTCTTTTTAATCGTTTAAGTTTAATAACACAATGTTATCGGTTCTGCCAGAAGATCTTGGAAGTAAAGAGATCTATTGTACCCTGAAGAACAACATTATCGTTATTGGTGCTTATCTCGGTCTGGGGATACAACAGCCTTACCGGAGGAGTACCCGGACCTTTACGAAGAGGATCTGCAGTAAAATGAAGGAAATCGGGAAATCCGGTCCTTCTGTAGTCTGTGTACATGGAAAGAGGAGCCAGACCCATCAGACCGATCCATTTCTGGGTTATGATTGCCTTTACTTTATCTGAAGATGCGGCCCAGCCTACATTTGTCAGACCCTGTGCAAGATATGCAGCAGCAGCGGATGATGTAAGCGGGGTGTAGGAAGAAGCATCCCAATGTGATTTCGTACCCTCGTACAGGATCGACTGGGTTACTGCACTTTCATACAATGCCTGGGCATCGCCTGTCAGCAGACCCCTGCTAACTGCCTCAGCCTGGAGGAAGAGACTCTCAACATCAGTGAATATCGGTGCACTCTGGTTATAGGCCTGCAATAAGCCCGGGCCAAGCTTTGAGCAGAGTGTCGGGTTGCTCAGAACAGCAGCTCCGAAATAGTTACCTGCAATCGCTCCGCCTGAAGTCGGGACAAAGAACCTGCTTGCGCGCGGGTCATTGTTTGTATTCATGAAATCACATGCATCCTGGCCGGCAACATAATAGGTAAGTGCATCTGCCTGCCCTGAATTATCCTGCTTGTAGAATTTCTCCCAGAAGGGATTCATTTTGCCTGCCGACTGGATATAGCCGGGGTTGAGCATTGCGCCTTCTCCTGCCCCGATATATCCTACTGAAGCGGTAGCTGCCAGGTTGGTTGTGATATATGAATTTCTTCCGCTCATGTCCGACTGGTTAATCAGGATCCTGAGCTTAATGGTATTTGCAAATTTTGCCCATAAACCCATGTCGCCGTTATAAATAACATCGCTGGATCCAACCTCCGTTGCATCAGCCGAGGTGCCAGCTATAATATTCATAGCGGTGTCGAGGCGAACGACGAGATTTTCATAAATATCCTTCTGGTTGTCGTAGACCGGCTTGAGTATTCCGGAATTGGCGCTGAGAGCCTGTGAATAAGGCACATTGCCATAAAGGTCAACAAGGTTCTGGAAAAGATATGCTTTCATTATGATGGCGATAGCCCTGAAAGATTTCATTTTAGAATCCGTTGAATGTGTTTCAATGTAATCAAAGTTCTGAGCCGTTTCATAACTGAGCTGCCAGAAAGCCTGATAGTTACTGTTTATAAGCAGATACTGTTTCAGGTTCGACGGCTGTGAATAGCCTGAACTTACCGACCACCAACCGAACCAGAGAGGTGCGAATGATGTATAGTCGGGCTGATCGTAGAAGAAAGCCACTGAATTCAATGCTGCCGGGAGAACCAGGTCAACAGGTACAGCGGAGGCTGAGTTCGGGTTAGTAACATTGACATTTAGAAAGTCTTTACATGAACTTCCCAGAACAAGCAAAGCGGTTAATATTATGATTAATTTCTTCATAGCTTCTATAATTTTTTCTTAGAAGGTAAATTTAACACTGAACCCCATGACTCTTGTCGGAGGTGTCTGATATACGGTAGTATAACCGACGGCGTTGCTTGCTCCATTCTGCTGGTTGAATTCCGGATCGGCCCAGCCGTTTGTTTTAGGCCTGAACATCAGGAGATTCCTTCCGATCAAACCTAACTGGAGTCCTTTTACTTTTCCGCCAAGGATATTCTTGACCGGGACCTCATAATTCAATGAAACCTCTCTTACTTTCCAGAAAGCCGCACTGGTAAGGTAGGTTATCATGCTATGTGATGATACAACCGGGCTCTGGGTCCAGATATACCAGCCACCGCCTTTTGTAATGACTGTTGTATTTGGTTCATAATCGGGACGTGCAGCTGTTCCCATGTTTACAACTGAATTAGGAATTACGAAATCCTGGCGGCCGTTCATTCCCGAATGTTCTGAAATACCTGTAAAGTCGAGATCGTTCCCGACAGCATTCTGAATAACATTACCTGTCCTGTAGTCGGCTACGATATTCAGGCTTAATCCTTTCCAGTTAAAGGTACTGGTCAGGCCAAGCAGATGGTTGGGGTTACCATGACCGGCATTGTAAAGAGCAGGATTTGTTGTGGGATATCCCGACTGCGGGTCAACTATTATTCTGCCCTGTGAATCGCGCTGGAAGTCGGTTACCATGATGCTAGGGAACTGCTGTCCGACAACTGCGTAAGAAACGTCGTTGATAAACAGCTGGCTAAGACCCGGCATGATAGATACTACCTTGTTAGTCTGGTAGGTATAGCTTATGACGGCATCCCATGTGAAATCACCTGCTTTTACAATCGGGGTGATCTTAAGGTCAGCCTCAATACCTTCCGACATAAGTTCTCCTGCATTTATGTAGGCACTTTCATAACCGGTGGCATACGAAAGTCTTGCGGGGATCGTCTGGTCCTTTGTATTTGACTTGTAGACGTTAAGCCCAAGGTTGATTCTGCTTTTCAGGAATCCCAGTTCGGTACCTAATTCAACTTCCTGGGTCTGCTCGGGTTTCAGCTTTGCATTGCTGAGGGTTGTGCTGAGCTGGTAGCCTGCCAGGTTCCCGTATGGGAAACCGGCTCCTGTTCCTACTCCTGATGTAAATGAAGGAACTGTTGCGTACCAGTTCGAAAGCGCGATCTGACCTGTTTTTGACCAGCCTCCCCTGATCTTAAAGAATGACAGAACCGCGTTGTCTTTAAGTGAAGGGATAGCATCGGACAAAATCACGCTGGCGTCAACACCCGGGTAGAAGAATGAACGGTTCTCTTTCGTCAGTCTTGAATCCCAGTCATTTCTGGCGGATGCATGAATGAACGCATAGTTTCTGAAACCTAGGGTAAGGTCACCGAATACACCCATGGAGTTGCGGTCGTTCCTGGTTTCAGTAACAGCAGCTTCACCAAGCCTGTAGGCAATATTATATAGACCTGGAATAACGAGGGAGTTGTTCCCCATATAAAGAAGCCTGTACTGATCTTTCAGCATCGAGTTACCGAGGATCAGCTTCCCTGTGAAATCCCCAATTTTCTGGTTCATCGAAACAAGGAAGTCTCCAGTCATTATAAAATTGGTGTACATCTGATCGTATGCTACTCCCACATATGGTGATGAGGCACCTTCACTTCCTGCATGCCAGGGGTCAGCCTTCATGTACGAGTTGAATGTCATGGCCTCCCTGTAGAATGAAGCATCTGTTCCGGAATAGGTAAGACCGACACGGTAAGAAACGTCTATCCATTTTGCCGGGCTCAGTGAGAAGAGGGCCGAACCGAGAAGGTTATCGGCAATTGTTATATACCTCGAGTTATCGATCTGCCAGTAAGGGTTGGAATAATATGCATTGAAATAACCGTTATTATTGGCAAATTTATTGTTTACAATATCCTTGTAGTTTGTAAGGTCAACATCCTGTGGTGTGTTCAGAACGAACCAGTAAACAGGTCTTGACTGGTAAGGGTCAGTTCCTGAAGTATTGGTATTTGTCCTGGTATAACCCACCGAGTATTCTGCGTGAAAGATACCAGATGTGCTTGTACCTGCAACACGGATACCGCTCCTCCTGTTCTTGTCCTTGGGAATTGTTCCGGTTGTATTGACATCCTGGACAGAGATATAGAAACTGTTTTTCTGATCTCCTACAGAATAGGAAATGTCGTCCTGGGTTGTAATACCGGTATTAAAGAATTTCTTTTTAGCATCGGGCACATAGCTGTACTTTATTGTCTGGTACGAGCCGTCGGCGAGTAAACCTCCCAGGATTACGTTCTGACCGTTAAACTGGGGTCCGTAGCTCTGGTTTTCGAATGAGGTGTAAGGGTTGGTGTAGCGGCCCTGGCCAATCCAGAAAGTATAGTTCGGAAGATAGCTTATAGTATCTTCGTTTGAACCCTGACCGAACCTGGTCTGAAGATTTGGCATATAAGAGACCGTTTCAAAGGTCGTGGTATTGCTGATCTTGATAATCGGTTTCGCTCCGGTACCCTTCTTTGTTGTTACAACCAATACACCGTTTGATGCATCGTTACCATAAAGGGCAGCAGCGCTTGCACCTTTCAGTACGTTTACATTGTCGATATCATTCGGGTTGATCGAATTAAGATAACTTGCATCGACAGGAACACCGTCGAGAACGACGAGTGCCTGGTTGCTTGCAAGAAAGTGACGGTTACCTCTCAGGGTTATCCTTGTATCAGGATTAACACCGTTGTTTACAGTGTTGATCTGCAGACCGGATACCTTTGCAGTAAGACCGTTAACAACGTTTGTAACGCCTGCCTGGGTCAATTCCTGGTCAGATACTTTTTGTGTGGCAACTCCAAGTTCCTTGGCAGCTCTCTTGATACCGAATGCTGTCACAACAACTTCAGTAAGACCCTGCGTTTCAGATTCCATTACAGCATCTACAACAGCACGGCCACCAATTTCTACTTCCAGTTTTTTCATACCGATGTAAGTAAAAACCAGAATCTTAGCATCAGCCGGCACTGTCAGAGAATACTTCCCGTTAGCATCGGTTGCAGTTGCGACAGTGGTTCCCTGCACCTGCACCGTAACACCGGGAATCGTTCCCTCTCCCTGCACAGCAGATGTAACTGTACCTGTAATGACCTTTGTTTGCGCGATAAGAGTGGAAAAACTTACCACAAGCAAACAAATCAACAGCGATAGTTTCTTCATACTAGTTAAGTTTTAGGTTTAAGTTTATCAGGTCTAAAGATAAATTTTGTTTTTTTTAATTCCAAATGGACAAAATAAATTTAACACAATTGGAAATTGTGAAATAATGGGTGCTTCCGGTGTGAAATTTTACAAAAAAATGAGGATCAGATTAATAACATTAACCGATAATAGCTCTTAAACATGCCGTCCTGAAAAATTGGCATTCGCCCGAAGTTCCGAAATCAGCTTTTTTTGAGAATATGGTCGGCTGCGATACAGATCTTTTCATAAATGTCAGCTCCCATGGCCCTTATCAGCGGCTCCCTGAGAAACCTGTAAACGTAAACCCCGTCGCCGGCACCCTTGTGCCTTGCGGGCTGGCAGATTGACAATTCCTCGTAATTGACTGCCGTAAATCCCTGATATTTTTTCATCCTGACAGGGAAAAGATGACAGGATAGCGGCTTTCTGAAGCCGATCTTTCCATCGGCCCAGGCTTTTTCGATACCACACATGAATATATTTCCATTAAGAATGGTATAGGCACACTCCTCATTCCCTATCAGGGGGGTTACAGTCTCTCCTTCAAAATCCTTCATGCTGGTGCCTTTTTCCGCAATTGCATCCCTGCCCCGGGGTCCCAGATAAGGCAGTACGGTTTCTTTGATTTCTTCAAGCACAACAGCTTCTTCGCCGGTCAGGGGAGCACCAGAATCTCCATATCTGCAGCAGTTCCCAAGGCAGACCGGAAGATCGCAGGCAAACTTTCTGTCTAAAACATCAAGGCTTATCAGGTAGTCGTCAATCTGGATCATACAAGCACTTTCCCGGTCATTTCCATGGGAACGGGTATGCCCATAATTGTAAGGATTGTCGGGGCCACGTCGGCAAGTATCCCTTCATTTATCTTTTTGTAGGTATCAGATACAAGGATTGAAGGCACAGGGTTAAGTGAATGGGCCGTATTAGGTGAACCATCTTCATTAATTGCCATATCGGCATTGCCGTGGTCGGCGATGATCAGAACATCATAGCCCTTCTTCCTGGCAGCCTTCACAACGGCTCCCGCACACTCATCAACCACGCTTACTGCTTTCTCAATCGAAGAATAGACACCTGTATGTCCGACCATATCACCGTTAGCAAAATTGAGGCAGATAAAATCGTACTTCCCGGTCGCAACAGCTTCAATCACCGCATCTTTCACCTCGTAGGCGCTCATTTCAGGCTTCAGGTCATATGTTTCCACCTTTGGCGACGGGATAAGAATCCTGTCTTCCCCTTCGAATTTTTCTTCCCTTCCGCCGGAAAAGAAGAAAGTAACATGCGCGTACTTTTCGGTCTCGGCTATCCTGAGCTGTTTTTTCCGTGCATTGCCGAGCACCTCTCCTATCGTCATACCAGCGTTTTCCTTTGGGTAGATAATATGGAGACCCTCAAATGTAGCGTCATAAGGGGTCATGGTGCAATAGAACAGAGGCATGGTATTCATCCCGGCCTCCGGCATATCTTTCTGGGTAAGCACTATTGTCAGTTCGCGTGCCCTGTCGTTCCTGAAATTGAAGAAAACGACCACGTCACCTTCCGCAAGCCTTCCTACGGGCTCACCGTTGACATCGGTAACAACTATGGGCTTCATGAATTCATCGGTTATGCCATTGTTGTAGGAATCCTGCATGGCGGCGAGAATATCCATGGTCCTCTTCCCTGTCCCTTTAACAATAAGATCGTAGGCTTCCTTGATCCTTTCCCATCTCTTATCCCGGTCCATGGCATAATAACGCCCGATAAAAGATGCGACCTTGCCGTTCGATTTTTTCAGGTGGTCGAGGAGATTTTTCATATAGCCGATGCCGCTCCTAGGGTCGGTATCCCTGCCATCGCCAAAGCCATGGATAAAGACATTTTTCAGGCCATAGGCCATGGTCATGTCGCAAAGCGTATAGAGGTGCTTATCGAGGGAATGAACTCCCCCGTCGGACAGCAGGCCGAAGAAATGAACCTGTTTCCTGTTATCCTTTGCATAGGTAAAGGCCTCAGTAAGTACCTGGTTCTTTTTAATGTCGCCCGTTTTACATTCGACATTTATTTTCACGAGATCCTGGTAAATGATTCTTCCTGCGCCGATATTCAGGTGACCGACTTCCGAGTTACCCATCTGACCATCCGGCAGCCCTACGTCCTCACCGCTTGTATGAAGGCGAGACGAGGGATATTTTTTTTTCAGCTCATCAAGGTTTGGTGTCGGGACAGTGGCAATTACATCAGATTTTGAGCCGTCGCCGATCCCCCATCCGTCGAGAATCATCAGGAGTACTTTAGAGTTTTTCATATACCGTTTTTCTTTAACCAACCATTAATGAAACAAAGAATGCAGAGGGTGGTTCATCATCCCCTGCATTATTGTTATTGCCAGGCTTCCCGATCAACTGATCAGGGCTGAATCACCTTAAAGCCTGGCAAAAGTAGTCAAAATATCAGAAATACTCTCTTTAGTTTTTCGATACAATAAGCTTTTTAAATCCATAATCAGAGGTTCCCGAGGATATCCTCACAAGGTATATTCCATTTTCCAGCCCGAGGTCGTCAATCACAAACTCTGTTCCGCCCGCACCTGTCTTAAATGTCCTGACAAGTGATCCGGCGTAATCATAGATTTTTATATCAAGCACTTCGGTGACCGGTTTATCGAATGTTATCGTCAGCTTTGAAGAGGCAGGGTTCGGATAGAGTGCCATTTCTTTCCCGGCAAGCTGGTTATCGATGCCCGTGGTGATGTTCGGCCATGGAACGGCTGCTGCCTGGTAGACCTCTTTTGTGATATTATTCTGCAGGAACGCGATCACTTCGATATCGGAGCCTGCCGGTATGTTGGTTATGGCCCAGTCCTTTTCCATTATCGTATCCGATTCATTAACGGCCCAGGTCCTCTTCATTGCTATACCACCTGCATCGGGGATGAATTTCCTGAATACATTATAGAATTTGGTCTCACCATTGGCACCAGGCGTCCCGGTGCTTACCTTCTGCGTAATGGCCAGGTAGAGGGTAAGATTTGAATATGTCTTACCCGCGTCGAGCTTTTTCACGGCACCCGAAACCGAAACCACACCGCTCGAGACAGTACCGTGCAGTGACATGCTGAATTCAGGATTAATCATACTCCTGTTATTCAGCTCGTTGCTATCAAGGGTACTAAGGATATAATCGTAAAGTGTCGAGAAGTTATCCTTATCTGCACCACCGTCGATAAATGTATAAGGAGTCCTGGAGAGACCGTAGTCGAGGACCCTGGCACTCACGTCGCCGGGATTATCGAGATAATACTGGTCGGATCCCGGGAAGTTTGTATGGTACTGGATGTTAATAATATCAGCCGGCCACCTGCCAGAAAGATCTGAAACGGTAGCAGTTGCCGTACTGGCGTCGCTCGAAGAATTATTGGTGAAATGCTCGAGAAGCACACCCCTTGTTCTTTTGCCTATCCTGATATTATCGAAAGCAAGTCCTTCATTATCCTGTCCGGTTCCGTTGGAACCATAAACTACCCTGAACTTAATGTCTTTTAATCCTATCAGGTCGTCGAGCTTATGTTCTGCAACATGCCACTTATCTGCCGTTGTACCCGCGGTCCAGCCAACCTGGTCACCGCCGGGCCTTCCCTGGATCAGCGTCGAGTTGTACCAGTTTATGCCATCACCCAGGGTTCCAATATAGTTCCAGGTTTTTGAATCACCAACCTTATACTGCAAGGCGGCGCCATCCCTGTTTTTGTCAAACTTTGTCCACAGGTACATGCTTATCATCGGGCGGACCGCGCCGGTAAAGTCGAAGCAGGGGCTGACAATTGAAGAGTTTTCGAGCCGTGCATTCAACGGGTTGTAACTGACAAACCAGGCATTTGTCCCGGAGTAGGCGCTGTTGATTGTCGGACGCGACGGTGTCCCGAACGACCACCTGTCGATGCTGAAGGTGTCGGTTTCATTCTTCACCCAGCTTCCCTGCCCGTTTTCAAAATCTTCAAAATAGTCGCCTGAGGCCACATGAATGGTCGGCCTAACGTAGATCGATTTCCTCATGGTATCGGTACATCCCGCGAAGGCTGTCCTGACGATATATTCTATGTTGAGGTAGCCGACAGATTGCGGAAACTTCACATTCAGTATATTCCTGATGGTATCGTTGGTGTTAAATATCCACGACCTTGAAACGATCTTCACGTCGGAAGTTGTAGTATCCACAAGGCTCACCGAGTCGGACGGATGGAGACAGAGATTATACCATTTGAAATCTGCGCTTGGCCTGGTGGCAAACTCAATTGTTTTATCAATAGTCGAAGTACAGCCACTGACTGAAAGGGCTGACAGGTTTATTTTATGAAATCCTCCAGTCTGGTACTGGTAATAGTCATCCCTTGTTGGAGGCAGGTTTGCCGTTATAATTGAATCGGTATGTACAAAACCTGCATCCGTAATGGACCAGTAGTACTTGGCTATGCTGTCGGTTGCAGTCGACAGGTTGATAAAGTGAGTCGGTGAATTAGTACTCTTGATACAGGAGTCGGCTACATAAAACATTGCCGTCGGGTTAGGATTTATCCTAATTTTCTGGTAAGCAGCTGATTTACAGCCGTGATCAGATGTATAAACATATCTTACGGCCGTATCCCCGACAGCTTTGGAAGGATCGAGCAGGTCCCCGACAACGGGCCCGGAAAATACCCCCCCGCCCTGTACAGTGTGAATTTTCACCTTAGGGTCGTTCCTGCAGAACACAGTATCGGGAAGGTCAATCTTCTCAGGCTGGACAGCGTCAACATTCAGCGTATAGGAGATAAAATAGGTGGAATACAGATTGTCATACCCGTAAAAATACACTTCTCCTTCACCCTGGTAACCAAGCATTGTTGACGGATTGAAGACAATAGTGGAGTCGTAAATATTGTAGTACCAGTTCCCGGTATAATAATCCTCATATAATATATAGTACCAGACCAGGTTTTTGGGAATGTGACCAACCATGATCGTATCCGATGTGCTGTTCTGGCAATAGTATGGTTTGGATTTTACAAAGGAGAGGCTCACGGTATCGACCCACATCTTGGTAACCGCGTTCTGGCTGCACGACTGATCGTCGAGATGGTAAGTCACTGTAAACGGGCTATTCTTGTAACTTACAGATTTTGCAGAGAACTGGTTGTTTATGACACCTACCCCCCAGAAGTATCCTCCCGCAGGTGTTGCAGTAAGCAACGTATCGCGGTCGGAGGTAACATAGCTTGTTTTAGTCATAGTGATCCTCGGAAGGCTGTTGCTCTTTACAGGCAGACCAGCTACAGGGATAATATTTCCGGAAACAGGTGTCACCTCAAAAAAGATATCATGACCATCATCAGCAATGTCGCAGGTATAAGTTATTGAATTCGCCCCGGAAATAGGATTTGCATCCCTGTACCACTGGTATAGCGATACTCCTTCCGTCATTAACGGATATGTGTAGGTGTATTTTCCGGTCAGTACCTGGCCGGTTTCCCTGGTCCCGTTTATACAAACACCCGTTGCAAACGGCATGGGGTTAGATGGATCAGAAACAGCCGACGACAATGTAAATGTTTCAGGGAGACCCGTATTCGGGAATCCTGTCGCGGAAACCGGCGTAACTTCAAATCCAATCTCGAACCCGGCATCTGCCGATGTGAGCTGATAGGTGTTCGAGGTGGCTCCCGGAATCACTACCCCGTCCCTGAACCACCTGAATTTGCTTGCACCTTCAATATCCCCGTCAGGATCCGAGTAAGAATATTGGGCCGTGAGCGTAGTTCCAACCTGAAGAGGTGTTCCGGCTATTCCCGTCGTAACGGCTTTTGGCTTTTTGTTAACCGGTCCAAAAGCATTAGATGTATATTTCAGTCCTGTTGTAGTACCTGTTGCCGTTTTGGGAATGACAGAGAATTTGAAATACCTGCCTGTATCTGACATCTGTGTGAGATGCGTAAGTGCGGTATCTCCCGAGATGTCATTATATACACCCGCGAGAGTACCTGACCATGACCACTGGTAATGCGAACCGTTCTCGATATCGCCCTCGGTGTCTTTATATAGGTAATGGCCCACCATGGCATCACCCGCGTTTTTTGTTCCTGTTATCTTTACCGAATCGGCTACCGGTGCCGGGTTATCGACGGGGCCAGCCCATGTTGTGACTGTCACAGGTGATCCCCACTGGTTATTGGCAGCTTCTCTTGGCGTTACAATAAAACCTATATATTTATTCAGTTCCGCGTTTGTGACAGTGTAGGTCCTTGAAGTAGCAAGGGCTATTGGTACTTTATTGAGCCCCGCATTGTCATCGCCGGTGTACCACTGGATAGTGGTTCCGCTTTCCACATCACCTTCAGTGTCTGAATATGTGTAGTTAGCCGTCAGCACGTTGCTTACCCTTGCAGTTCCGCTGATGGAAAGTCCCGAAGCTACAGGAGGGTCGTTGGTAACCGTTCCCGGCCATACGGTAATAAATACGGGATCGCCGTTAGTATTGCCAGAAACTGCAATTGGCTGAACCTGGAATCCAATATATTTTCCGACCTGCGAATTGGTAAGAAGGAAGGTTTTTGAAGTGGCACCTCCAATAGCCTGCTTGTTTGAGCCAGCATTATCGTCAGCGGTGTACCACTGGAAAAGTGAAGTTCCCTCGGGATCACTTTCAGCATCATAGTATGTATAGACAGCTGTAAGCAGGTTATTAACCTTCAATGTTCCTGTGATTGAAAGGCTGCTCGCGACAGGTTTGGCATTTGAAGCTATGGGGCCCATCCAGGAACTGCAGTGAGATGGTGCCAGGCCGTTTCCGTCGGAGGTGCTGACACAAACCTGAATCCATTTATTATTAAATGCATTTGAAAGGAGGTAAGTCGGATCGGTACCTGCCTTGGTGGCAATCCAGGTCTGGTTTGTTCCTGATCCGTCATCCGCAATATTCCATGATATCTGTGTCCTTGAAAGAGATTCGGCGTTACATGCCCCTTTATTGTAGGTATAGGTTGCAGTTACAACTGACCCTACTCCAAGCGTTCCGGTAACCTGCGGATTTTGTGCTTCGGGTCTAGGCTGGACAGTAAATGTAAGGGTTGTTGATGATGTACACCCCGTGATCGTATTTGTAACATAGGCATAAAATACCTGTGCGTTAGTCACGGTTACATTTGAGGCCGTAGTAACAGGTACCGTAAGGCCGGGATCGGTGAACCAGTCGACTGTCCTGTTGATTGCAGCACCTGTTATGGCTGAGTTGAAAGCTGTCAGGTCCACACCCGATTTGGTATTCCCGCCATATGAATCGGCACAGACCGTTGATGTCTGGCTGTTAGCTACAGGTGAAGGGTTCACCGTAAGTGTCTTGCTGTTGGAAGCGGTTCCGCAGGTACCTCCTGAAGTTGTCAGGGTAAGTGTAACTAAGGAAGGTGCCGTAAGTGAAGTTGTATAAGTCGTTGTTCCCGGGGTAGTGCCGCTGTTATTTGTAAATGTTCCATTGGCACCTCCATCGGACCAGACAGCAGAGGTTGCCCCTCCACTGAATGACCCTCCCAGTGCTGCAGTCGTGCCTCCCTGGCAGACGGCAGTCAAAGCACCTCCGACCGTGGCAACCGGATTGGGATTGACGGTAAGGGTCTTGCTTGAGGTTGCAGAAGTACAACCGGCAACGCTGGCCGTAAGTGTAAGTGTGACCGTGGAAGCCGAGCCGGTACTCGCAGTATATGTTGCTGTACCCGGAGTTGATCCTCCGTTATTCGAAAAAGTACCGCCTGCCCCACCGTCGTCCCAGATACCCGAGGTCGCACCACCTCCGACTGATCCACCGAGGGCCCCTGTTGTGCCGCCCTGGCAGACAGCTGTCAATGCACCACCCGAATTTGCTGTCGGAGGCACATTTACCGTTACCGACTTGGTGCCGCTTGTTGTTCCACATGAACCACCACTGGTAGTAAGGGTCAGAATAATCGATCCTGTTGCGGCAATATTCGGTGTATATGTCGTTGTACCCGGTGTTGAACCGTCATTGTTGGTGAATGTACCGCCGGCAACACCGTCGGTCCAGATCGCAGAGGTTGCCCCTCCGCCGAATCCGCCGTTCAGGGCAGCAGTCGTGCCTCCCTGGCATATTGCGGGAACAGCAGCGCCTATGCTCACTGTCGGGTTCGGGTTTACCGTAAGCGATTTACTTGCCGATGATGAACATGGCCCACCTGTAGTAACAAGGGTGAGGGTGACAGTGACCGGGGCTGAAGATGAAGCAGTGTATGTTGCTGTATTTGGCGTTGTCCCCAGGTTATTGGAAAAGGTACCTCCTGCACCACCGTCGTTCCAAATAGCTCCGGTTGCCGTACCACCGAATGTTCCTCCAAGGGCACCTGTAGTTCCTCCCTGGCATATTGCCGTCAGGGCCCCTCCGGCGCTGACTGGCGGAAGTGCATTGATTGTAAGTGTCTTTGTGTCCGTATGGCCATCGCAGGTACCTCCGTGCGAAGTTAATGTAAGTACTACGGATCCTGTGGCACCGGCGGGTGGAGTATAGGTGGCCGCTCCCGGTGTTGCACCTGAATTGTTGGTGAAGGTACCCCCCGTACCGCCATCATCCCAGGTTGCTGATGTTGCGCTGCCCCCGTATGTTCCGCCGAGTGCTCCGGTTGTTCCTCCCTGGCAGACAGACATAGCCGAACCTGCATTAACACACTGCGCGGTCAGACTGGCTGCAGGTATCAGAAGAGTCAATATGAACAAGAGGGTAAATCTTTTCATTTCTTTTTGTTTTAGCGGTTAAATCCGGGGTCCCATCCCTTAAAATTTGAACTTAAGCAGGCTGATCATTGAATTGATCTGGTAGGTGTTGCTCCCGACAGCGATGATATATCCGTCATCTCCTGAAACAACATCATTTGCCACCTGGTCGCCTGTACTGCCGTTAACCATCACAGCGCCGTTTACCGGGTTCCCCTCAGGAGTGACTTCAAAAATTGCCATTCTCAGGCCCGTGCCGACGGATACCGAACCTGCAAGCAGGTAATTGCCACCCGTATAGGTTGCCATCGCGTTGACAGTGGTTGATTCATTGTTTATCTTAAAAGGAGTTCCGTAGACCGGTGCGGCATGGATATCCCTGGGAACAACAATAAGCTGGGCGCTGTTGCCGGCGTCGGCCTTAACGGTAAGGGATATCAGGTAACCGTTATCGGTAACTGCCATTCCGGATGCAAACTCATCGGCGGCGGTCCCGATAATATTATTATCCACAGGTTCACCGTCGGAAGATCTCAGTTTCACAATAAAGATGTTGTCTTTTGCCTGACCGGAATTCGGAATCCTGTTGTCGGTTGTTCCGACGACAACAAAACTGCCGTCTTTGTCCTGCCTTATCGCGGCAGGCTCATCATTCCCCGAATATCCCCTTGGATATGATCTTATCGTGTCGCCATTCTGGTCTATCTTGATTATCAACAAGTCGGTATTCCCGGCTTTGTTGCCCGTGGAGTCCGCGCCGCTCAGGTTCTCGGCGTCAGTCGATCCGAGAATAATGTATCCGAATCCCGATTCCACAATATCTTTACCTATCTGATTCCCTTTTCCTCCGTAAGCCTTCATCCACTGAACCGCTCCTGTAGCCGACATCTTGACAGCGAGAACCTGCTTTTTTCCTCCGCCGGCAACTGTCGTATCAGTGAGGGTTCCCACGCAGATCAATGAACCGTCACCGAGCTGATAGATCTTGGAACCCCAATCATCATATTCACCGCCAACGATTACCGGGTTGTGAATAATATTACCGCTCCAGTCAGTCATTATTACAGCCATCTGTTTATTGGTGGTCCCCGTCATGTTTCCTCCTTCCCTGGACACAATCTCCCTCTGCCCTGCAATTATATAACCTTCGTGCCCGATGGCTACACTGTATCCAATATCAGTTTTTGTATCGCCGTAGAACTTCAGGGTATATGCATTTTCAACATTCTTCTGGCAGGCAGTTAGGAGAAGGACAACAATAAATGGAAAATAAACAGCTCTTTTCATTATTTTGCCGTTTTCTTTGAAGGTTTATAGAAAATATAAGTATATCCCAGGTTGACAGTGAAAGTATTCAACCTGAAGTCAGGACTGGAATACATATAAAAGGTATCCTCCATCTGTGTGTAGGTCCCTACCTTCTTGTTATTCTGGTCAAATATACCAACGTTAGTCCTGGCTTCAACGAACAGGAATCCCCGCGGGATCTTGAACTTCAAGCCCAGACCTGCATGTCCGAAAACATCAAGGGGTATCCTTGTGTCCTTAATATCCAGTGTACCGCCAGTCCGGCTGTACTGGTTATTCCTATCAGTCGGAATAAGCTGAATATCAGCTTGGGTAGAAACATTTAAAGCAAAGCCAAGGCCTCCCCTGACATAGGGAGTGAATTTGCCAAACCCCGGAAGATCGTAGGTAACGCTTACGGGTATTTCAATCCTTGTCTGTGTTTCAATATACTGTATTTTTGCCCAGTCATAATAGTTCATCTGGTTGGTGAACTTCATCTGTGACAGGCCGATTCCTATTCCTGCTTCCAGCTTCGGCAGTATCTTGAATTTTCCCTCGACCGAGAAGAAAATATTACTGGCATCTGTTTTAAAAGTACTGCCCGTGGCCGTCCCGGATGTCGGATGCTGTTCCACAAAAGTCAGGTAAGGAATGTTCAAACCTGCCCTGATGCTGAGAAGCAGTACCGGCCTTACAACGAAGGTATTATACAATGCCACAAAGCTTGAATGGTCGGTCTGGCTCAGCTTATACTCCGGGTTGGACTTAAGAAAGGCGAGCATTGAAGAATCAGCCTCCCTGAGCTTGTCCTTGAAAAGAAGGGTCTGTATAAGAAGCTTGTATGCCGACAGCGCTTCTTCCCTTGTGAAGCCCGACTTCAGACATTCGGACAGCAGTCCAGGGATAACCTCCACCTGGCCCTTTGTAAAACTCGTCTCTGCATTTTTCAGGTTAACCGCGCATGCACTTATCTCCTCTTTTCCGGCAGCGCTTGCAGTATCCTTTGCCTGGTTTACCTTAAGCGTATCCTGGGCCACGATTTTATTCAATCCTGCACAGAAGAAAAGCAGAAGTAAGATAAGGAAGGGAATGCGGGTCAGTTTCAGGGTTTTCATTTCGCTGAATCCTTTATTTGATTACATTAACCTTAATATTAAAATCTTTTTCGGAACAGGTCTTTTCATAGGGAATATCCCTGGCAACATACATGGCCCATTCGTCTGTTGTCATGTTTCTCGCGACAGTGCCGCAGATATCAGTGGCAAGAACTCCCACTGAAGTCGGCCTTCCTACCACGTTGCTGTTGCCTTCGTACGTTCCGGATAAAATTATCTGTCCGTCGGGACTGAATTCTATTACCATCACAAACCCCTCGTTATCGGTGAAGTTAATCGGAGGCGTGGTCAGGTCCCTCATGTCCCATATCTTAAGCGATCCGTCGGTTCCGGCAGTTGCAAGCTGCGACATCCTGTCGTTGAACTGAATATCATTGACTTCTGCCGAATGTGCTTTGATCTCTGAGATTTTCGTCCTTTTAGCTATATCCCAGAGCTCAACGTATCCGTCAGAATAACCGATCGCCAGCGTGCTCTCATCGGGCTTGAATCTCACGGTTTTGATGCTCTTTCCCTGCACCTCCGGCACCCTGAACACATCTGATACCTTGTCGGGATTCCAGACGAGGGCCTTCTTCTCCGTGCTTACTCCGGCAATATAATTGCCTTTTGAAGAGACATCTATATAATTGATTTTAACCTGGTCGGGTCCGACGCTAACGGATGTCTTTGCCGCGATATCCCATTTCAGAACCTTGCCGTCGAGCGAGGCGGAATAGAGGTACTTGCCGTCGTAAGTGAATACAAGCGATTTTATTGTTCCCGAATGCCCCCTGAGGTCATATTGGATCGCTGAGGTCCCTTTGATCGGGATCATCTTTATTACCGAGTTATTCTCCCCGCAAGCCAGCCAGCTTGCATCAGGGCTCACAGCCAGCACTTCAATTATCTCGGCTCCGGTTGCGGAGTACACAACCTGGAGGTTCTGGTCGGGGCTGTCGAGGCTTCCCTTCATCACCCTGCCTTTTCCGTCGGGGTCATATCCCGAGACATAGAATTCCCTTTTACCCGGTACGAATGCAATACTCTTGATCTGTCCGTTGAGACCTTTGAAGTTCTTATAGAATTTGTTGCCATATTTCTTGGCCACATTGTAGAGGCCCTGGTAGATATCGGCATCATTTGTCTGGCCACCGTTTTTGGTATTGAACAGGTAAGCCTGGTATGCGAGCAGAGTCTGGAGGTCCTTCTGGCCCTCGACCTGAAGAGATTTGATCGACATCTGTTTACCGATCGACAGCATCCTGAGCCTGAGGGCTTCTGCCCTTCTCTCGTTGGCTATCTTGGCATTTTCATCAGCCTTTATCCTGGCACGCTTTGCTGCTTCTGCCGAGTCGACAGCATTTCGTCTCTGGCGCTGTGCCTCGATAGAATTTCTGACAGCCAGCCTTCTCTGCACCTCCGCGCTGTCCTTCTGCTGAATTGCAATTACAGCATTCTGTTGCGCAACCACGGCGCTGGAGTCTGCAAGCTTCTTCTGCTTGATGGCAACCTTTGATGATGAATCGGCTTTCTGCCTCTGTACTTCTGTCTCCTGCCGGCGCCTTTCCGCCAGTACCGTGGCCCTGTCGGCGGCTATTTTCTGCACGAATGCAAAAAGCATGAACCCGACAGAGATAATTGCAGCGGTACCGAGGATCATTGCAATGATCCTGGCTCTTTTAATCTGTCTTTTCTGCAGTCTTATTTTGTTTTCCTCTTCAGCAAGATATTCCTTCTCGCTTGTCCTGAGGTAAACCATTGCTCTCTCGAATGCAGGGTCGAACCTTTCGGCCCACTGCAGGGTAGGTTTCTGCTGTTCCCTCCAGTTTATTGCAAGCTGGAGATCGGGCGGGCGCCAAAGGGTTGTTTTACCCTGCTGGTACATCGCCGATGCCTCTGCAAGGCGGAGGTACATCTGGACAGAGGAGGCTTCTTCATCAACCCACTGTCTCAGCCTGTCCCAGAGTCTCATTAGGCTCTCGTGCGAAACATCTATTACCGAATCATCGCCCAGGGGAACGCCTTCCCTCGGGGTTATGAATGACCTTGAGGTGATGCGGAATTTCTCAACCACTTCAAACAGTTCTTCGCTTGTGCAACCGACCACCGATTTTATGGCGCTCACCTTAAGGGGGTGTCTTACTCCCTTGTTGTCGGCCCCTTTCTCGGTAATTGATTTGAACATCTTTTCGCATATCTCCTTTCCTCTGGCGCTGAGCTCCTCATAGGCCTCATTCGCATGACGGGACATCGCATCCGACATCGTACCCACGGAATCATAATCGGTGAAAGAGACAGGTTTCCCGGGGTCGTCAAGCTCCTGCCAGTACGACCATGTTCTCATAAGGGCATGCTGCAGCACCGGCAGCTGGTCGGTCTGATCGCCGATATCCACCAGCAGCGTGTCAACCAGCTTCGGGTCGATACCTGCACCTGCATATCTGACGGGGCCCTCAATAGCAGCCTTGTAATTATCCCTGTTCATGTGGGGAACAAGGTAGTTGCTGTTGTTGATGAGCTGTGTAAGACCCTGAAAATGCGCACATTCGCCGATAAAATCTGAACGCATTGTTATAATTGAATAGATCTCTGCCGTGGTTTGTGATACCGCATTTTCGAGCAGTTCCACGAATTTAAAGGCATCAGCTTCGGGAAGTGCACCCGTTCCGCTGAAGGAATACCTGAAGAGCTCTTCGAACTGGTCGACAAGGATCAGCACTTTTTCGTTGCTCCTGATCAGGAGCTCTTTAACGGCAGTGCTCAAACCCTGGGGACCTGAAGCAAGGATTGAGGCTGCTGATTTTCTTGCGGATTCTGCATCTCCGTCACCGGCCGATGCCAGGGCAATAGTCTCTGTAAGATTTCCGACCGGATCGTTTCCAGGTCTGAATGTCAGTATTTTCCATGAAGATGAGTCACTTCCCATCTTCTTGACCCTTGGCAGGACACCGCAGTAGATCAGTGAGGATTTACCTGTGCCTGAGGCTCCCATTACAGTCACAAACCTGTTCTTGAGAAGCTTGCCAAGTACTTCCTCGCTTTCTCCTTCCCTCCCGAAAAAGAGATCGCTCTCCTCCGGCAGGAACGGTCTCAGCCCCGGAAACGGGTTAAATTTTTTCATTGTTGATTCTGGTCCCATATCTGTTATGACTATACTTTAATTCCGATAACCAGGATATCGTCCACCTGGTCGTTATTGCCCATCCAGTCGTACAGCGTCGACTTCAGCAGCTCCTTCTGCTGCTCGAGAGGCTCATTATGAATATCGTAGAGCAGCTGTTCAAATCTCTTCGTAAAAAACTTCTTGTTCTCGGGGCCGCCGAACTGATCGGCATATCCATCCGAGAACATGTATATCATGTCTCCTTCGATAAGTTTCACCTCATTATTCGCGAAGAGCTGTGTTTCACCTTCAACATAAGCACCGATCGGGAACCTGTCTCCCTTGATCTTGTTCATTACATTATCTCTTATATGAATGATCGGGTTATTGGCTCCGGCAAAATCGAGCTTCCTGTTCTTGAAATCGAAAACGCAGAGCGTCATGTCCATACCGTCTTTAATGGAAGTCTCGCTGGAGTTCTCGTTCAGGGTCTGGATGACTCCCCTGTTGAGCTCGTTCAGTATGTCGGAAGCCTTCCTTGCTTTCTGAACATTCACCGCATTATTCAGCTGGTTGAATCCTACTATTGACATGAATGCCCCTGGAACCCCGTGACCCGTACAGTCGACGGCGGCAATCATTACCAGGCCCGAATTGACGGACATCCAGTAAAAGTCACCGCTTACGATATCCTTGGGCATATAGAAGATAAAGTAATTCTTAAAATATTTGTCGAGGAGGGCATACGAAGGAAGTATAGCGGTCTGGATCCTTCTTGCATAGTAGATGCTGTCCATAATGTGCTTCTTTTGCTCCTCGATCTCCACATAGGCTTCATTGAGCATTGTGTTCTTCTCAGCCAGGGCGTCGCGCTGCGATTCAATCTCCTCTTTCTGCTTTTCAATCCTAAGGGTTCTCTCCTTGACCTTTTCTTCCAGCTCATAGTAATAGCTTTCAAGCTGGGCGATCATCATGTTGAATTTCTCGGAGAGCCTTGTGATCTCATTATTGCCGGTCACATCGGCTCTTTCCCTCAGGTTACCGTTGGTTATCCTGTCGACATTGTCGACAAGGTTCTTTATCGGCTCGGTGATTACCTTTGTCTTCCTGTACATCAGGATACTTACAATGATCATGGTGACAAGGAAGATTGCCAGGAACCTCAGGATCTCTGTCCGCAGGAGCAGCTTCTGTGAAGTCCTGTCGGAGATGATCCTTATAACTGATCCCTTGTAAAGGCTCGACATCGGCTTTTCAGAAACATTTGCCCTCTCCTGGAAGATGTACTGGTACTGGTACCAGGAGCTGCCAACCTTTTCCGTGAAGCTGGTGGTGTCCTTATGCGAGAAGGCATTCAGCAGGTTTTGCTGCTGATTCTCTATGAACTCAGCATTCTTGTTCATGCTGAAGGGCCCGTCGGCCATGAAGAAGAGCTCGACATCAATGATCCCTTCTGTTTCATTCTTCAGCTCCGTTTTAACATCCTCGATCGCCTGTATTATCTCCTCAACCTTTTTTGAATATGCTCCCAGTTCTATTATATATTTCCCGTCGGGTGTAGGCTGGTAACTGTATTTTTTCGGCCTTTTGGTTTTGGCTTCAATCGCAAAAAGGTCGGATTTGAATTTTCCCGAGTCGAGGATCTGGAGGAGATATTTTTTAAAAACATCGCCATATGAGAAAAGGTTCAGGCCCATGTCGGCCCTGAATGTCGTATTAACAATTATCCCGTCGCGGGAGATCGCATAGATATCCTCGTTCTCAGGATCCATTCCCATCTTTGTTGCCACGGCCCTGAGATCAAGGTTCTTTATATTTTCGGTATTTGCGAAATACTGGTTAATAAGCTTTGAGCTCAGTTCCCTGAACCTGTTGGTAAATTCGACGTCAATAATATTTACTGCGATGTCCTGGAAGCGGAGAACCTTTGTCACCTCGTTTGCAAGCATCTTGTTCTTATCATCGATGCTTTTCTTGACGAGGTTGCTGTTATGCTGGAAATTGAGAACTGCAAACACAAGGAGGGCAAGCAATGTCGGGATGACAATGTTGAATATCAGCTGTCTGAATATGGTTGTCTTCCTTTTGGCCATCCTCTTCAAGATATTTTTTCCCCGATCAGCCTGTCGACCATCCTGTAAACATTCATTGATTTTTCCGGGAAAACCCTGTTGAACTCCTGAAAAACAGCAATATCCACTGAATAAATCAACCCATTTATATTGGAGATTTCAGCTTTCACGGCTTCAAGTGAGCCTTTATCGGCAACAAAGGCCCTGCCGGGTCCGGCAAAGACCAGTAGTTCTTCTTCGCCGCTGATGCCAAGCCCGTCAACCTTACCGATGTGCTTCGTATTTTCCGCGATAATTAAAAGTTCATCCTCCGGGATGTCCCTGAAGAACGATGACAGGAGGACTGTCTTTTCGAAAAGGAATTCCGGTTCGGGAAATTTTCCGTCAATGATCTTCTCGATTGAGGAAGCAATACCTGCCGGAATGCGCGAAGCAACCCTCTCAAATATCTTCCTGTCTGTCCGGCCGATAATTCTTGCTGCCTCCTCCCTGAGTATATCCTCGGGACTGAAAAGCAGTGCGGTTGCAGAATCAATCATTTCTTCGCCGGTAAGTGAGGGTATGGAATGAAGGGCACAAGCTTTCGCCCATATGCTGATTAGGTTGTAGTCCCTGTTAAGTATGTCGTCAATGAGCTTTTCATATTCAGGAACCGATCCGGGGTAAAACTGGTGAAGGTTCTTTAATTTTTCTTCAAAAGGAACGGCGTCGACAACCGAAACCAGCCTGGGTTTGATGGCATCCCCGATAACAATATCGATCATTTCGAGCGCGTAGTTGACCGATCCTACAGTTCCGCTTTCAATATTAGCCCGTATTTTATCGAGAGATCCCTTATCATAGGCAATCGAAAGCACATTGAAGAGGAAATTGTTCCAGGAAGCTGTTTCTGAGTCAATGACTTTTTTCAGGAGTTCATTTTCACTTTTCTCAAGGCAGGCCTGGGCCGAAATGTTCCAGGTCATTATCCCGATTATTTCAGTCACAAGCTGGTGAAGCTTGTCCTTTTCTTCTCCCCCGGCCCTGAAGCCGTTGCTTACAAGGAGGCCGGCCGCCGTTTCCTTCAGGGTCCTCGAGTTGTTCCACAAACGTGCAAAAAGGAATTCTGAGTTCTCCCTTTCACCCGAGTTGCCAAGAAGGCGTATTATTGTCTTGCTTATTTCCGGGTTTCCCGATGATCCCAGGAACGCCCTGAAAAGCGGGTCATAAGCTTTTGATCCGAAGCTGCCGAGCACATTGGATGCATCCGTTTCAAGGCCCTTTATCTTAAGGCAGTCGCAAACCTCACCGATCATGTCTTCGAGGCGGAATTTCCCGATAAGGAATATCCCGTATCTTTTCGATTCAATATTGTTGTCGCGCAGAAGCCTCAATATCTCTGTTGTCTGAGGAAGCCTTGAATCGGCCAGTGTTTTCCGTGCATTGATAACCTTTTCGTCTTCCTGAGACTGTGCAGTTCTTCCGGCCAGTCTCCTGGGATCACCATTTGATTCTTCCAGCTGGTAAATTACCTCAGCTGCCTTGTGTCGCAAAGCTTCATCGATGTTTTCTGCCGAGGCAATTTTCTTCAGTGCGGGCATAAGGGAAAGGTCCTGGTGGCTCTCTGCATTTTCCGTGATATATGATAAAAGCGACCTGTTGGAGGTCCTGTCTATCAGGGAGAGGTCACCGGTAGCAAGCTGGTAGTAATTCTTCGAGAACAGAATCTTACCGGCGGCTGCGCTGTTGAGCGATTCCCATGTCTCGGCTGCGTCAGCAGACCGGGCACCGTTGTCGACAGCTTCCAGCGAGTCGCGGATTGATTTCCTGTATTCCTTATAAAGCCTGAAAGCGACAAATGTCCAGGCGATTATGATAATCAGAAGTGCCCAGGAAAAATGTATCAGCTTTATGAAACCGATGGTTCCAAGGCCTGCAAGGATAAGGCCCGATGAGAGAGCGGATATTTCGTTCACAGTTCCGTCGATACCCGACTGCACCTCGTATCTTATCTTTTCGTCAACTGTCTGGTAAATAACCTTGAAAGAGGGAGATTCAATGGAGTCTTTAAGCGATTTTGAAAAGAGCCTGCTCAGAGCAAGGATCAGGAAGAAAATTATAAAGCCGCTCATCGAGGCAGGTGTATAGCCCATTGTCATCCCGATAATAATTGCAAGTGCCGTGAAAGCGACTATCAGTATCGGGGATATCACCAGGCAGAGCTTAAGTCCGTAGTTTTTAATGATATAAGAAAAAACCAGGAGCTTGACAAGCAGGGTGAAGATCATCATTGAACCCAGGAATAGTCCAAGGAACCTTGCCATATCTTCTTCCAGCGGATACTGCAGCCTTGTGACTGCCATAAAGGAGTACTGGACGAAGAAGGCGGTCATCACGGAAAGGGCCACAAAAACCCCCATTATTCTTATGTAGGAATTATCCCTGAATACTGAAAGGCCCGGTTTCTTTTCCGATTTTGATGTTTCCACAACGACGAATGTAAACCTGCGGCCAATAATCACCTGGATTACAGTTGCTGCAAAAACACTCGCCACACTTATCAGCAGTATATTATGCGAGCTGAACTTCAGGGAAAGAAGTATGGGTATAGCATAATAGCTTACAATAGTACCCAGTACCAATCCCACATCCACGATGCCAAAAAGCCTTTTTCCCTGGCGCAGTGTGAAAAGTCTTCCGGTTGTACCCCAGAAACCCAGCATAGCCAGGATATTAAGGGGGCCAAGCATCACAAAGACAGCGAACGTAATCAGTTTTCCCGGGAAAATCGTAAGGGCGATCCACAGAGCAATCGTAAGCAATGTGACAAAAACCAGGTTGGTCGTTGCGAACCCCCTGAATTTCATTTTTGTCTGAAGCCAGGTATAACTCCCTGTCAGGATAATTCCAGCCAGACCGGATATCACATACGCCCTGGCCATCATCTTTTCATCAAAGACTGAAAGGAAGAGAGAGTGCGCACTGATATCGAATGCCCCTAAGAAAATACCCAGAAAGACAGATTGCGTCAGAAGCATCGACACCATAGACTCCTCACCAGCTTCGACTCCCAGGAGTTGGAACAACCTATCCTTCATGCAGTAATGAATAAAATATGTTTAAAATTAAGAAATTATTAATACAAAGCGCCCTGAGGTCCGCTTTTTTTCAGTAACAAGCCATGTATTAATGACTAACGGCCGGTTTTCGGTGATAAAAGATTCACACAAACCGCTGACTTTTCCCTATCCCACTTTTTATTAAAATCTTGATTTAATTTCCTCTAAATCAAGATTATTTCCATCAACTACCAAACCTGACTGAAGGTAATAATATTCTCTTTCCGCAAGCTTCATTTCTATGAATTTCTGCAGCTCTCCTCCTGAAAGGCCCTTAAGAAGCGGCCTCGTTTTACTGTCGTTCCGGATCCGCTTGCTCAGGTCCTCAGGCTTCATTTTCAGATATATGGTGCGACCTGTCCTGTTCATGAAATCCATATTTCCGAAGAAACAGGGTGCGCCCCCGCCAACCGAAATTACAGTATTATTTCTACAGGCAATATTCCGGAGCAGATTTGATTCAATCTTCCTGAATTCCCCCTCTCCTGAAAAAAGGAATATCTCCTCAATCGTCCTTCCGTTTTTTTCCTCGATAATCTCGTCAAGATCAATGAAATCCCAGCCGAGCATGGACGCGAGTTTCCTGCCGGCAGTGGACTTACCACTTCCCATGTATCCGATGAAGTATATTCTTTTCGGGTCAGCCATCAGAGTTCAAGGGTCATTTGTGCGGAATCCTGCCTGGTATCTTTTGCTTCCGGCTCTTCATCCTGGTCAGTCCTAGGAGGTACAGGTGACTCTTTTCTGGCAACCGGTTCGATCTCCTGGATGTTATCAACAACAAAACTTGTAAGTCGCTTGCCCTTAGCCTTATAGCTCTTAACCCCTATGAATTCTGCCACTTCGATAATCTCATTTTTCCTTGCCTTATGCTTACCGCCGAAGCTTATCTCAAACCTGGGGTATTCAACCTCGGTGAGGCTGTAGAGCCTCGATTCGGGATCCTCGTTGATGAAACACTGTGCCTTCTCTGATTCCTCCACCATGAACCTCTTCACATAGTAGAATTTCTGCTCCTGGTCCCAGTAAACCGCGGAATAAACTTTTTCGGGATGGAACTTTTCTATGACCAGGATATTCTCCTCGAAGTGATTTGAAAGGTCAAACCCCGAGGTTCTGAAAAATCCGTTCTTTGTAATAACCAGTATCTTGTCGTCCCCAACGAATTCACCCAGGTAGTTTCCCCTGCCGTCGACATTAAGCCTGAAGACCGCATCATCAAACCAGATCTTCCTTCCGCCGAGCGTGGAAAGTCCTTTTTCCTTGAGGGCAATTTTCTGCACCGGGTTCTTGGTGACAATATTGCCCATCGACGATTTGCCCTTGATATTGAGCTGACCGAAATCGAATTCGATCACCAGCTTTTTAAGCCTTGGCCTTGGCTTGTGATGGATCTTTATTACCTCGGCTTCGCCGTTGGGGTTGGCACTCAGGTACATGATCCTTGAGCCTGCTTTGCCCCTCGTGGCATTGTATTCCTTGTCCCTGGTGAGCCCTGTTATGCTGCATCTTTTTGCCAGCAGCGGACCGTCCTTGCCATCCTGGTAAACAATATTGTAGATTGTCCTTTCATCGTTCTTGAGAAATACATTGGCATACAGGATGTCATTCCCCACGAAGACTTTATCAGCTACTTTTGTGATAAGGTAAACCCCGTCCTTCCTGATAATGATGATATCATCAATATCCGAGCAGTCGCTGACAAATTCATCCTTCTTCAGGCCTGTACCTACAAACCCCTCCTTGTAATTGACATAAAGCTTCGCATTGTTTGCCACCACCTTGGTTGCTTCGATCGTGTCAAAGCTCCTGATCTCGGTTTTTCTCTCTTTTCCCTTTCCGTATTTTTTCTTTATCTGCTTGAAGTAGTTTATGGTATAGGGAATTATGTTTTTAAGGTGATTCTTTACCTCTTCAAGCTCGCTTTCAAGTGCCCTGATATGCTCATCGGCCTTCTTTGCATCGTATTTTGAAATTCTCTTGATCCTGATCTCGGTAAGGGCGACAATATCATCGCGAGTAACCTCCCTGAGAAGCCTGTTCCTGAAAGGCTTCAGCCCCTTGTCAATTGCCTGGATCACCGACTCCCATGTTTCGCATTCCTCGATGTCGCGGTAAATCCTTTCCTCGATGAATATCTTTTCAAGTGATGACATGTGCCACTCTTCCTGGAGTTCGGACTTCCTTATGCTGAGTTCGGTCTTCAGGAGCAGCACTGTCTGGTCGGCGGATCTCCTAAGCATTTCGCTTACGCCCATGAAAGAGGGCTTATTCCCCTCGATAACGCACGAGTTGGGTGAAATTGAATATTCACAATCGGTCAGGGCATAGAGTGCGTCAATTGTCTTATCGGGCGATACACCCGGGACAAGCTGTATGACAATCTCAACGTTTTCGGCAGTATTGTCGTCTATCTTTCTGATTTTGATCTTCCCCTTCTCGTTAGCCTTGATGATTGATTCTATCAGCGACGCCGTTGTCTTTCCGAAAGGTATCTCGGTTATTACAAGCTCTTTCTTATCGATCTTTTCTATCCGGGCCCTGACTTTTACGCTTCCTCCCCTCAGCCCGTCGTTGTATTTTGAAACATCAACAAATCCTCCTGTAGGAAAATCGGGATAGAGAACAAATTCCTTCCCCATCAGGTAATCAATGGAGGCATCTATCAGCTCATTGAAGTTATGCGGAAGTATCTTGGAAGCTAGTCCGACGGCAATACCTTCGGCACCGAGGGCCAGCAGGAGGGGGAACTTGGCCGGCAATGTCACAGGTTCCTTGTTCCTCCCGTCGTATGAGAGTTTCCATTCAGTAGTTTTAGGGTTGAAAATAACCTCAAGGGCGAATTTTGACAGCCTGGCCTCAATATACCTTGGGGCGGCGGCCCCGTCGCCGGTGAGGATATTGCCCCAGTTTCCCTGGGTATCGACAAGGAGATCCTTCTGTCCCAGCTGTACAAGTGCATCGCCGATTGAGGCGTCGCCATGGGGGTGAAACTGCATGGTATGGCCAATAATATTGGCAACCTTGTTGAACCTGCCGTCATCCATGCGTTTCATTGAATGGAGGATCCTTCGCTGGACAGGTTTCAGGCCGTCAAGGAGGTGCGGCACTGCCCTTTCAAGGATCACATACGATGCATAATCGAGGAACCAGTCGCGGTACATGCCCGACAGCTTGGTAACGGTATGCAGCGCAGATGAAGATACATCCCCGCCTGGATACGGTTCACCTCCGTCACCGGGATTCAGATCATCCAATTCATCATCTTCTGCCATATCCTCCTGAGAGCTTTTAACTATTCCCTGTCTTCTTCTATAAGGTCCTCCTCGATCCGCAGGTTGTCAATTATAAAATCCTGCCTTTCAGGTGTGTTTTTGCCCATGTAAAACTCGAGGAACCCGTTAACTGAATCATCCTTTTTCATCCTCACCGGTTCAAGCCTGATATCCTTCCCGATAAAGTGCTTGAACTCCTCGGGCGAAATCTCCCCGAGTCCCTTGAACCTGGTAATTTCAGGGTTCGGCCCGAGCTGTTTAATCGCCTTATTCTTCTCCTCATCGCTGTAACAATAACGCGTCTCTTTTTTGTTCCTCACCCTGAAAAGCGGGGTCTGGAGAATGTAAACATGTCCTTTCCTTACCAGGTCGGTGAAGAACTGGATGAAGAAGGTTAGCAGCAGGAGCCTTATATGCATACCGTCGACATCGGCATCTGTTGCAATGATAATGTTGTTATAGCGGAGATTCTCTATCCCGTCTTCGATATTCAGCGCGGCCTGCAGCAGGTTGAACTCCTCGTTTTCGTAAACTATTTTTTTCGTCAGCCCGTAGGAGTTGAGCGGCTTGCCCCTGAGGCTGAAAACCGCCTGTGTCTCAACACTGCGTGATTTTGTAATAGAGCCGCTGGCCGAGTCTCCTTCAGTGATGAAGATCGATGAATCGAGCTTATCGGGATCGTTGGTGTTATAATGAATCCGGCAATCCCTGAGCTTCTTGTTATGGAGGCTTACCTTTTTGGCCCTGTCGCGGGCAAGCTTCTGGATTGATGAGATTGCTTTTCTCTCTTTCTCCGAATCCTGGATTTTCTTCAGCAGTATCCTGGCGGTCTCAGGGTTTTTATGCAGGAAATCGTCGAGATGTTTTTTTATGAACTCAACAATAAAGTTCCGCACCGAAGGTCCTTCCGGACCCATATCCTTTGATCCAAGCTTGGTTTTGGTCTGGGATTCAAAAATAGGTTCCTCGACTTTAATGCTAATTGCCGCTATAATTGATGACCTGATGTCTGAAGGATCATAATCCTTCTTGTAAAACTCCCTTATCGTTTTGACAATTGCCTCCTTGAATGCAATCAGGTGCGTGCCTCCCTGGGTAGTGTTCTGCCCGTTCACGAAGCTGTAATATTCCTCGCTGTACTGCTCTCCATGGGTAAAGGCTACCTCGATATCCTCACCTTTCAGGTGGATGATCGGATAAAGTCCTTCCCTGTTCATATTCTCGCTCAGAAGGTCGAGGAGCCCGTTCCTGGAGTAGAATTTTGTACCGTTGAAATTGATAACCAGCCCCGAGTTGAGGTAAACATAGTTTTTCAGGAGGTTATCGACATATTCCGATATAAAATGGAAGTTACCGAACATTGCAGGATCGGGATGGAAAGTCACCTCCGTTCCGTTCTCCTCCTGCGATTTTTTCAGAGGTTCCTCCTTTACAACATTGCCGTGATCGAACTCTATCGACTTAACCTCGCCGTCGCGGAATGACTTTATCACGAACCTGCTGGAAAGGGCATTGACCGCCTTGACCCCCACACCGTTAAGTCCCACCGACTTTTTAAATGCCTTTGAGTCGTATTTGGCCCCGGTATTCATCTTTGAAACGGCATCGAGCACCTTCCCAAGCGGAATGCCTCTGCCGAAATCCCTCACGCTCACCTCTTTGTCGGTAATCGATACATCGATTTTCTTACCGTACCCCATCATATATTCATCGACGGAGTTATCCATAACCTCCTTGAGGAGGACATAGATGCCGTCATCCTGTGAAGAGCCATCCCCAAGCTTGCCAATGTACATGCCTGGCCTGAGCCTGATATGTTCGCGCCACTCAAGGGTCTTAATATGCTCCTCTGTATAGCCTACTGACATTCCCGGGAATTTTGCGCAAATATAGTGATTCTGCCCTGCCCCTATAAGGCGATTTTTCAACAACCAGCTTTAATCAGGATTCCTGAAAATGCAATACTGCGCTGAATATGTGAATCTTAAAATACGATATTGACAGGGGAGAAATATTGAAATTGTTGATAAATGTACCTGCTAATCCACTATTCCCATTTCCTTCATGAGAAGTGCTGCATTCATCCTGGAAGTTACACCATTTCTCAGCTTGTAATCGAAAGATATCTTTTCACCGCAGATCTCAATTTCAAAACACTTGTTCGTAATGATCCCTCCGTTGTTTGTTCCCATTTCTCCCAGCGATACATCATGGGTCGCAATTATTCCGGTTGCGCCCATACCTGCAATTCGGGCGATGAAGAGCTTTGAACCAGTACTCTTATCCGCGGAATTGGTACCCTTTAAAATCTCATCGAGCAGGAAGAAAACATCCTCCTTCCCATCCAGCAGGTCCTTCAACCTCCTGAGCCGCTTAAGCTCGGCATAGAAATATGATTCACCATGACTCAGCGAATCAGAAGTTCTCATGCTTGTAAAAAGCCTCATCTTCCTGAACTGCATGGTGCGGGCACAGACCGGGGCCCCGGTACAGGCAAGAACCATGTTTATTGCAAGGGTCCTCAGGAATGTGCTTTTACCCGACATGTTGGCGCCGGTAATTACAATAATTTCATTTTCAGCTATTTCAATGTCGTTACAGACCCTGGTCTCCTCCCCTATCATCGGATGGCCCATCGATACTGCCTTCAGAACCAATCTGCCGTTGACTGCTTCGGGGTACGCAAATTCCCCGTTATTGAATGCAAAATTCGCAAGGCTGATGTAAGCTTCGGTTGTTCCAATGAACTGGAGCCACACTGGGAAATGACCCGATGCTTCCGACTTCCATTTTTCGAGGGCCCTGAGGCATTGATAATCCCAAAGTAAAAGACCGTTCAGAAGGAACCCGGCAAACATGTTCAGGCGGCTGTCGAAGAGATCGGTGATGGCAGATAGCCGTTTCATCATCCTTCCAGCCTGGATATCTCCCGAGAAAAGGTCATGCTTCATTTGCCTGAACACTCCGGAGGAGAAATCCTCCCTTCCTGTCAAAATCAGCAGCTTACCTGCCGATGAAAGGAATTCGTTCTTCCCCGTTACACGGCGGTGAATCCTGTTGGTCTTTTTTAAACCAGCTCCCACAAGCAGCAGGTTGAACAGGAATGATGTGGCAAAAAGCTGCCAGGCTGCCAGTCCCGCCAGCACGAGACATAACGACAGAATTGACAGGAAAGGGAGAATGACGAGCGCCGTGTTTTTCAGTTTCCTGCCTGTAGCATTTCCCTCTTCTTCCAGCCATTGTCTGAAATCATCAATATCCTGGGCTTCAAGTGAATTAACCTGTCCGGTCGCAATGAACTCCTGTCTCCATTCCAGCATTCCGGAAAGTTCCTTCACAGCCTCCTGCCGTTCAGACAGGCTGCCCTCCGCTGCAAGAGGATATTTAAGCCATTGTGCAAGCCTGTTCCTTCCATATATTGTTGAGGTCCTGTTCAGCATCCCGAACAAGGAATCGTTCCCGAAAATATCCGTATCGGCCGAGAAGTCGTGGGCCGCATCGCTCTCCCCCTCGGCACCGTCAAACGGTGTAAAATTACCGTAAAGTGCCTCTTTTTCAGCCTTGTTGATCCCGGCCATCCTCGAATAAAAGCCGGCGTCGGCCGACAGCCTGTTGAAATGCTTCAGCAGGAACAGAAACGCGGTGACTGAAGCCGCAAGTGCAATTGCCCCCATCCACGCTGCCTTGCTGAAGGCATAGATTGATAAGAACAGGCCAAGCAAAAAAACCCCCATTCTCAGAAAGGATATTAATGTGACTTTTTCCCGGGCATTGGCTTCCATCTCACTGTAGTAGACGTACCGTGACCTGTAAAGCTCAGCAATTTCATTTTTACTCATGGTTCCAGAACTATTGCCACCACTTTAAGCACAGAGCTCATTTCGTAATAATCTGACCTCACAAGGTCAAAATCCCAGGTCCACTCCTCACGAAGCTCACCGTAAGGAAGGTCAATAACGACTGATTCAATTTCAGATTCGTTCCCTTTTTTGTCGACGAATACCTCGCTGGTATCCGTAATCAGCAGGGAGAAGTTCTTTTGCAGCAGATCGAGGTGTTTTTTCTGAATTTTTTTTCTGAAGCTTAAATAATCTTCACCGGTGAATCTTGATTTTTCACGAAGTCGCCTGAGAAGCAGGGTCTCAAGCTGGCTCATGATGTTCAGCGATATCACCATGTCGCTGTTACCGGGAACAACACCATCGGGAATTTCAATCCCGTCAGGGGATAATGGCTTATTGAAAAATGGAAATCCTGATGTCTTATCCCAGACTTCCCAGATCAGCCCCCCGGTCACATCTGCCTCCGTCAGGCTGACATCAGCCAATTGAGCCACCTGCTTCCTGGCTTCGGGAGGATGGACAATATCGACCAGATTAACCTTGCAGCTTCTCTCCGTAAGCTCTTTCAGAGGCAGGTCGAGAAGCCACCCGCTTCCAAGCACGGTCACCGTTCCGGGTTTATACCTGTCAACGGCCCTTAGAATGAAATCGCGGCAATTCTCCAGGTGACGGCTCCATCCTTTTCCCTGGTTGAGCTTCCTGTAGATGAGGCCGTTCTGGTAATCGAAATAGCCCATCCTGGCAAGGATCCTTTTTTGTTTCTCAGAATATGCCATTGCGCATGTTTTGAAGCTCTGAAATAAGAAGGGTCCTGAATTTATCGGCAAGCACTTCAGGATCAGATGTTCCGAATGACCCCGGATGAACAGGATCGAGGACCTTTACCCTTATCCTGTGACCCCGTGAAAAAACAAGCCCGTGTTTTGGAAGCACTCCGCCCGTTCCGTCAAGTACAACAGGAAGCACAGGCTTATCTGTCATGAGCGCCAGCTGGAATGCACCGAGCTTGAACGGACCAATCTCCCCGTCGGCCGACCGGGTTCCTTCCGGGAACAACATGATCGATATCCCTCTCCTCAGGCTCTCTGCCGATCTTTCCATCATTTCAGCCTTGCTCTCCTTGTTCCCGCGCTCTACCGTGATGTATTTGGCCATGCGAAGATACCAGCCAATAACAGGCACCCTGAAATTTTCAATTTTTGATATCCACCTGAAGTTGTATCCCAGGCAGTTAAGCATTATTATATCGAGGATCGACTGGTGGTTTGATATTATCACATATGAAGTTCCCTTCACCAGCTTATTCCTGTCCCTGACCCTAAGGCGCCAGAGGGGAACGGCATACGCGAAAAAGACACATTGCCACGACAGCCACCTGTGCATGATTCTGCGCTCAAAATCGAAAGGGAATGTCACGAACCACACAACGAATGAAACCGGGAAGAGTATCCCGGCCAGGGGAAGGCATATGAGCCAGGTGAGTGCCGAAATCAGAATATCCATATCGTTATTTTGTTAGAAGAACAGATATACCTCATCTTCAGTTAATTCAATGCCGTAATTCCTGAATGCTCCCAGGATATCGGCTGCAAAGTGCCTGCACCCGGGAAGTGACCTGCCTGCTGATTCCAGGGCCACGCTGCCTCTTATCACACATTCGCGGATTATCCCATCCTTTACATTGAGTTTGCAGTTATGGTGGATACCCGAAAGGTAAAATTCCTTTTCAAATGTGTAAGCCGGGCCATAGCCCCAAATCCAGTCCCATGATCTATATTTTGAGCCCGCGATAGCTGCGATCCTCTCCTTTTCGTCAGAAGACAGCCTGGCGATCTCAATATTTTCAAGATCCTTCATGAAAAAGGAGGTCATAGAACTGATCAGTTCATCAATTGTCCTTATCCCCTTCATTAACCCTTTCAGGTTGGTTACCGTGCTCCTGTTGGAGGAGACTGCGTGGGTGGAATAAAAAGCTGATTCGGGCCTGAGGTATTTGCCCATATTTCCCAGTGAAGCATCGAAGAGCAGGGTGCCGTGGTGCATAACTCTTTCCCTGTAAACATGCTCTGCATTCCCCGAAATTTTAAGGCCGCCTGCCAGCAGGTCGTTCTTTCCCCCGAATTCTGCATTTACTCCTGCCGATTCAAGAAACCTAATTACCGGTGACATATAAAGCCGGAAGTCGACCTGTTTTCCTTTTTCGCTCTCACGGATGAAAGTATAGTTCAGGTTTCCGTGGTCGTGGTAAACCGCCCCCCCGCCTGATATCCTTCTGAGTACATTGATGCCGTCCCTGCAGGTATTTCTTTCGTCGATCTCCATGTGTGCAACCTGGTGCTTGCCGATAACCACAGACGGATCGTTTACATAGAGAATAAGGAAATCCTCACCCCTTTCGTGAAGCAAAAAATCTTCGGTTGCCAGGTTGAAAAACGGGTCCCTGGTTTCCTGTACTATGGCAAGCATTTTCAGGGCTCTTTTGATACAGGATTGAAATATAATGATTTTTGAAGATAGTTCCTGTCAATCGTGTCAAAAAGAAGGTAAGCGGCCCAGCCGGCGAGGGCCCCGAAGAGTGAGCCGCAGAAGACATCGCCGGGGTAATGGACACCCAGGTAAATCCTGCTGTAGCCCACTATTATTGCCCAGGTGATTATGGAAACCGTGAACCATTTCTTCCTGATAAGTAACAGGCTCAGAAGGGCCACGGCAAAGGAGTTGGCAGCATGGGATGACAGAAATCCAAAGCGGCCACCGCATTTCCCGTTTACAATATGAACCTTTCCATCAAGTGCATTTTCGTAACAGGGCCGCGGCCTCCTGACAATGTTCTTGATGATCACGGAGCCCTGGTCGGAGACTGTGATCATGAGGGCGATGGTAAGGATCATGATATACATCTTCCTTCCAAGCTGTCTAACCAGCACAACGATCAGAGCCAGGTACAAGGGGATCCACGTCGGCGGGTAGCTGATTACCGTCATTACCCTGTCGAAAAAAGGGGAATGAATAGCGTTAAGCCAAAGGAACAATTGCTGGTCAAAAGTAACCATGACTCAAAAATTCAGCTCTTTCCAGAGCATATCTTTTAACGTATTTATACCCAGTCCTGTTATCGAGGATAAAAATACCCGCGGCAGATCAGGAAGGTCATTCCGGATCTCGTTCATCAGCTCCTCATCGAGCATGTCTGATTTTGAGATGGCAAGAACTTTTCTCTTGTCAAGAAGCTCGGGGTTGTACATCTTTAGTTCGTTCAGAAGGATTTCATATTCTTTCATGATATTCTTACTGTCGGCAGGTATCATGAACAGCAGTATCGAGTTACGTTCAATATGACGCAGGAACCTCACTCCAAGGCCTTTGCCTTCATGCGCTCCTTCAATAATTCCCGGTATGTCGGCCATAACGAACGACTTGCCCTGCCTGTAGGCCACGATACCCAGGTTAGGCACCAGTGTTGTAAAGGGATAGTCTGCAATCTTCGGCTTTGCTGCCGATACCACCGAAAGAAGTGTGGATTTACCTGCATTGGGAAAACCTACAAGCCCGACGTCGGCCAGTATCTTCAGCTCGAGAATAAAGCTTGTCTCGATGCCCTGTTCACCGGGCTGAGCATACCTGGGTGTCTGGTTTGTTGCCGACTTGAAATGTACATTTCCAAGACCGCCCCTGCCCCCGCCTGCCAGTACTTTCTCTTCGCCGTGATGCGTGATCTCAAGAATAAATTCACCTGTTTCATCATTCCTTGCAACAGTTCCAAGCGGGACCTCGACAATGATATCCTTTCCCGAAGCCCCGGTACTCTGCTGGGCGCCACCCGATTCGCCGTTCTCGGCAAAGATATGCCTGCGGTATTTGAGATGCAGAAGGGTCCACATCTGGTCGTTACCCCTGAGGATAATATGTCCTCCCCGGCCCCCGTCGCCGCCGTCGGGTCCGCCCTTTGGAATGAATTTCTCCCTCCTGAAATGGGCCGACCCTGCGCCTCCGTTACCGGACCTGCAGTATATCTTTACATAGTCAACAAAGTTGGAATCAGGCATAACGGCTGTTTTCTAAAAATACTTTTTCATCATATCGGAAAGCCTGACGAAGATGTCGTCGATACTACCGACCCCGTTAACAGGGGAGTACAGCCCTTTTTCCCTGCAATAGCTGATAATGGGCTCTGTCTTCGATTTATATACGTCGATCCTGTTCTCGATTACAGCGGGATCTTTGTCATCCGGTCTGCCCGACTGATCTGCCCTGAGTATAAGGCGTTTCACAAGTTCATCGTGGTCAACATCAAGTACGAGCATGCAATCGATCTTCATTTTCCTCGAATTAAGCATCTTTTCGAGAGCCACGGTCTGGGCAACTGTCCTTGGAAATCCGTCAAACAGGAAGCCGGCTGCGCTTTTTGTCCTGTCGATCTTTTCAGCAATCATCTCGATCACCACCTCATCGGGGACCAGTTCACCCTTCGACATTATTGAGCTCATTTTCTTACCAAGCTCCGTTCCTGCAGCAATTTCTGCACGCAGCATATCGCCGGTAGAAAGATGTACTAGATTGAATTTTTCAGCAAGCCTTACTGACTGGGTTCCTTTGCCCGAACCCGGAGGGCCGAAAATCAAGAAATTTAACATAGCTGTCTGTTTATTTTGATAAAATATATAACGACGGCAGATTCCTGCCGAATCCTGAATAATCCAACCCGTAGCCAACAATAAAATCGTTCGGAATTCTGAAACCCACGTAGTCAACAGGGATATCCTTGGTATAAGAATCAGGCTTGAGAAGAAGGGTCGCAATTCTGACGCCTGATGCTTTCCTTATCAGAAGCTCGCCAATAATCCTTTCCAGGGTATTACCGGTATCGACAATGTCTTCAATTATCACAACCTCCTTCCCGCTGATATCTTCGTTCCAGCCAATCAGTTCCTTTATGCTTCCCGATGAGCTTGTCCCCTCATATGATGCCAGCTTGACGAAGGATATCCTGGCCCGGACGGTGATCTTCTTGAACAACCCGGCTGCAAACAGGAAAGCGCCGTTGAGAATGCCAAGGAAAACAACCTCCCTGCCGGCATAATCGCTGTTAATCTGCGTTGCTATCTCGGCGATTCTCCTGTCGATCTCTTCCTCCGGGATCAGCTCCCTGAATTTTTTATCCAGAACCTGTACTTCTTTCATTCAGACCTGTTTAAATTTTGCCACTGCGAAAATATGAAATTAATAGTTTATTTTTGTCCGGATGAAGATCTAAATTAAAAATGACCAAATGGAACCAAGGGTAAGCATAATAATGGGCAGCACATCGGATCTTCCGGTTATGGAGGCTGCGGCAAAAATCCTTAATGATTTTAAAATTCCTTTCGAAATAAATGCCCTTTCCGCTCACAGGACCCCCGCTGAGGTGGAAAAATTTGCAAAGAACGCCTCGGGCAGAGGCATTAAGGTGATCATAGCTGCAGCCGGTATGGCCGCGCATCTCCCAGGCGTTATCGCTTCAATGACCCCCGTACCGGTAATAGGTGTACCCATCAAGGCATCGCTTGAGGGTCTTGATGCAATATTCTCAATATTACAGATGCCTCCGGGAATCCCGGTTGCAACAGTCGGTGTAAATGCCGCACAGAATGCCGCGATCCTGGCTGCAGAAATCCTGGCGGTCAGCGACGATGCCGTAATGAACGAGCTTCTTAAGTTCAAGGAAGGACTGAAGAAAAAAATCGTCCAGGCCAACGAGGAGCTGAAAAATGTGAAATACGATTACAAGACTAACTGACTCCTGTCACGGTAAACCGGCAATTCAATTCCATCACGGGATTACCTCCCCTCCGGGGGGGCCGAAAAATTAAGATCAATCGACTTGCTGGTTGATCTTTTTTTTGTATCTTGAGGGTACATTTGGAAACAGTTGTTCTCGCTGCTAAAACTATCTGTTCCCGTATGCCTCGTATTAATCCCCGTTAAACTCTCCGCAGGAGACCCTCATTTCATGCCTGCAGGAGCTGCCCAGTCGGGAATGGCATACGCATGCGTTATGAAAAATGACTTCTGGTCCTCCTTTCATAACCAGGCAGCGCTTGCAGGAAACCGTGGAATGATCTTCGGGACCAGCTACGAGGAGAGGTTTGGGATGTCCGAACTGGGCACCTGCACCGCGGCATTGATTGTTCCTGCATCGCATTCAGCCATAGGGGCAATTTATTCAAGGTTCGGATACCACGATTTCAGCAGGCAGATGGCCGGTCTTTCGTGCGGGTTGCGGATCTCTCCCGCTCTTTCCGCTGGTATCCAGGCAGATTTTTTTTCGGAAAAGACTTACGGCGAATACTCTTCATTCAACACTGTCACCTTCGAGGTTGGGTTAATTGCAAAATTCAGCAGCAGCCTGACAGGCGGCATCCACCTTTTTAATCCCTTACCTTCCTCTTTCAGGAAGCACGGGATAGCTTCAGTCATCAGGTCGGGTCTGGGCCTGGATGCAGGGAACGGGCTGTTCACTGGATGTGAATTCGAACTGACCACCGGTGGCAGCTTCGATTTCAGGACAGGGATGGAGTACGAGCTGTCAAAGTCCTTCAGGCTGAGGGGCGGATTCATGACACGGCATTCTTCTTTCTGCCTTGGGTTCGGGTACAAGGCAAGGCCCGCAACGATAGACTTCTCCATCAGCACCCACGACAGGCTTGGAATAACCTCATCCGTTTCGCTGACATTCAGGCTAGGAAATTAAATGATATGAAAAGGCTGGTACTCTTTCTCTGGATCATAACTTTCTGCCCGTTCTGCCCGGCCCAGGAAGAAAAAGAACCATCTGTAATAAATGCCATCGCCGAGCAGCTGGCCGGGGAAGGAGATGATGCGGGCCTGGAAGAGAATTTTGCAGATATGCTGAGGTCCCTGGCGGAAGACAGGGTAAAAATTAACTCGGCCGATGAAAATGAAGTGAGCCGCCTATTCTTTCTCACTGCCTTCCAGTCAAAAATCATCTGCGACTATGTGAGAAAAAACGGCAGAATAGTTTCATTCTACGAGATATCTAATATTCCGGGCTTTGACCCGGAGCTGGTAAAGATGATGATCCCCTTCATCTCGCTGGAAGATGTCCATGCACCGCGGCGGGATTCTCTCACTGTTCACCAGTCATTGCTGACGAACCTGTCGTTAAAGACAGGATCGGTAAGCACCGCCGGCCCCGGATCAGCAGTGAAGCTGCTTACGAGGTACAGGCTCTCTGCTGGAAATATTTCGGCCGGCTTTACGGCGGAGAAGGATCCAGGGGAGAAATTTCTGCAAGGCAGGCCGCCCCTGCCCGATTTTCTTTCAGCACATATTTCAGTGCGCGGAAATGGATTCATAAAGAGTGTGGTTGCAGGTGATTTCAGCGCGAGGTTTGGCCTGGGAATAGCACTGAATGCAGATAACTTTTCAACATATTCACTCACCCTGCCGGGAAACTTGTCGGGCAGGACAGGGATAAGAGCCTATACCTCCACCGATGAAACAAGCTTCTTCAGGGGAATTGCTCTGACATCCGGCTGGAAGAAAAATGAGATTTCAGTTTTCCTTTCAGCAAACAGGATTGACGGAACACTGACAGATTCGTCAGGTGATGGCAGGATATCCGTTACGGGTATTGACCGGACAGGTTTGCATAATTCCTTGTCATCAATTAAAAAGAAAGACAATCTTTCTGAATACGCCGCAGGCATAATTTTGACCCGTTCTTTCAAACGGTTCAATACGGGACTGCTTGCATTTTATAATGGCTTTTCAATTCCCTTCTCGGTTGTGAACGACTCACCCGCCGGTCTTTTCGGTTTCTCGGGAAGCAGGAATATTCTTGTCTCGGGATGGTACAGTGTCCAGGCAGGGAGGTTTATCCTGTCGGGGGAGGTCTGTTCCGATCAACGGTCACGGACCGGTGTTGCACAGACAGTAGCCTTCAGGGCTTCCGACAGGCTCTCCCTGAATATTGTTCTCGGGAGATCCTCCCCCGGGTTTACAACATTTCACGGCAGGGCACCGGTGACAGGTTCAGGTGGTGGAAATGAAAGTGTGATAGCTGCAGGTGTGAATTTCGAGGTTGCGAGGTACCTCTTCCTTGGAGCAGGAGCATATATTAGGATTTACAACTGGCTTCATTACCGTTGCAGTGCACCTTCGGTGTCGGCAAGGAAGGAACTCAGGCTCAGGTATGTTCCTGGTGACAAGCTGAACGCCGAGTTTTATTTCACCTTCAGGTCAGCTGAAGTCGATAACAGGATGACCACGGGTACAGCTTATCCCTGTGATGAACTTTCAAGATCCATGAGACTGAGTGTAAGGTATAGCCTTACGGATAAGATCACACTCAGTCCAAGGTTCGACTGGAGGTATCTCTCTCCATCCCGTGAAAACGGTATTTCGATAATCCAGGACATCAATTTCAGGGTTCCTGCAATAAGGTCATCATTCTGGATCAGGTACGGTATTTACTCGACCTGCACTTTCAGCAGTGCAATATATGCCTGGGAAAATGACCTCCTTTACAGTTTCAGCGTGCCTGCATTGTATGGCAGGGGAAGCAGGTTTTACCTGCTCTGGTCGTTTGCTCCGGGAAGGAAGGCTGAGCTTAGGATAAAGTACGGGGTTACTACATCGGGGGGAGCTGCCGGCAACTCGAATGTCTCCAGTGATTTCAGGTTGCAGCTCTCTCTAAAGATGTGATTATTGAAGAGATGCCGTTGTCGGATGGTCGTATGTCTTTTATATTGAGCTGCAGGTTCTTTACGCCCCTGAATTCGTTTATTTCAACCGAGTAGCAGATGTCTATCGGACGTCCCGATTTTATATAATCGAAATGGTTTGCCTGTCCGAATGCAATAGCCGGGAAAGTCCTGGTGCCGGCCGACTCGTGGCAAAGGTCGAGCTTGAGATGTTCTCCGCTCGATCCCACCATCCTGCCGGAACCGCTGTCAAACACACTCCTCGACACAAAGACCGGCGACATGTTATCGGGGCCAAAAGGCTGGAACCTGTTAAGAACACTGAAAAAATCATCGTTTATCTCCGAAAAAACCAGTTCCTCGTCGATCAGCACCTGGGGCACCAGCTGTTCTTCAGAGATCGTATTGTTAACGTACTCCTCGAATTTTTCCCTGAAGCTCTGTATGTTCTCCTTCCTTAGGGTCAGACCGGCTGCGAACATATGTCCGCCGAAACTTTCGAGCAGGTCGCTGCAGGCCTCTATTGCCTGGTAAAGGTCATATCCCTGGACCGATCTTGCCGATCCTGTAGCAAAGCCGTTCGATTCAGTAAGTATAACCGTGGGCCTGTAATAGGTCTCGATAAGTCTTGAAGCGACTATCCCGATGACCCCTTTTCTCCAGGAAGGGTTGTACAGAACAGTTGTGCGTGCATTTATGCTCCTGGGATCTTCCGAGATCATCCGCATAGCTTCGGTGGTAATTGACCGGTCAACACTTCTGCGTTCATTGTTGAAGCTGCTTATCTCGCGGCTTATTTCGGCAGCAATCCTTGAATCGCTCGATACAAGGAGTTCAACAGCCTTGCTGCCGGTTTCCATTCTGCCTGCAGCATTTATCCTCGGGCCGATCTTGAAGACAATATCCTCGACCGAGAGTTCCTTGTGGACCTCAGATTCCCTGATAATCTCCCTGAGCCCTGTCCTTGGTGATTCGTTAAGCTGCTTAAGGCCGTAGAATGCCATCACCCTGTTCTCACCGGTAATGGGAACTATATCTGATGCTATGCTCACTGCGACGAGATCGAGGTAATTCAAAATCTCGCTGAAAGGTATGCTGTGAACCTTAGCAAAAGCCTGGATAAGCTTGAACCCCACGCCGCAACCCGACAGCTCCTTGTACGGGTAGCTGCAGCCCGGCTGCTTGGGATCAAGCACGGCAAGGGCTTTCGGTATCTCACCCCCGGGGTAATGGTGGTCGCAGATGATGACATCCATGCCTTTCGACCTGGCATATTTTACCTTCTCAACAGCCTTGATGCCACAATCGAGAGTAATCACCAGCTTGCAGTTATTCTCGGAGGCAAAATCAAGGCCCTGGAGTGAGACTCCATATCCCTCCTTGTACCTGTCTGGAATATAATATTTCACATTAGAGTACTGCTGCCTGAGAAATGAGTACATCAGCGCCACTGCCGTAGTGCCATCGACATCATAGTCGCCGTAAACCAGTATCTTTTCATTTTTGCTTATTGCTGAAGATATCCTGTCGATGGCAACATTCATATCCTTCATGAGAAAAGGATCGTGGAGATAATCGAGGGAGGGTTTAAAGAATGAGCGCGCTTCTCCGGCAGAAGTGATACTACGCTGCACCATGAGGTTGGCAAGTGATGTTGTCACGTTAAGTGATTCACTTAGCTGTTTTACCACAACAGGGTCACCTGCCTCTTTTACCACCCATCTTCTTTCCATCCCGGTTAATTATTGATAAGGCTGAGGTTAAATATTTCCGCCAGGTTCTTTTTCATCCTTTCTTTTACAGCTTCAATATCCTGACTGGCACCAAGTTCCTTCTCCATCGAAGTGACTCCCTTGTCGGTGAATCCGCACGGATTTATAAAGCTGAAATACTCAAGGTTCGTATTCACGTTAAGAGCGAACCCGTGCATAGTAACATACCTGCTTGCCCTTATGCCTATGGCACATATCTTTCTCGACCTTGCTTTCAGATCCGGATTGAGCCAGACCCCGGTTGCCCCTTCCAGCCTTCCTGCTGAGATCCCGAACCCGGCTACTGTCCTGATTACTGCTTCTTCGAGCCCGTGAACATAATCTTTAAGGCTCACACCTATCACTTCAAGATCGAGAATCGGGTAACCAACAAGCTGACCGGGTCCATGGTATGTAATATCGCCACCCCTGTTTATCCTGTAGAATCCGGCATCCTTTGCCCGCAACTGGATAAAGTTAAGCAGCAGGTTATCTTCCGACCCGCTTTTCCCAAGAGTATATACATGTGGGTGTTCAACAAAGATCAGAGTACCGCAGGCTGGCCCTTCACTGCCTTCCTTACCGCCGGTATCTCCCGATTTCCTATTGATTATTTTCTGAAAGACTTTCTCCTGATAATTCCACGTTTCCTTATAATCTCTCAGCCCAAAATCCTCATATTTAACACTATATATCAAATAAAAACTTGTATTTCCAGATAGCTAAGATAAGCATTTTAAAGTTACCCGACATGTCTTTCCGCGTGAAAAGAGGACCTTACCAGGGGGCTGCATTCAGCCATGTCAAACCCGATTTTCAGGGCATATTCACGGTAAACTTTAAACATTGCAGGCTCGATATATTCTTCAGGTTCCATAAATCCGGCCGCCGGCTTCAGGTACTGACCTATGGTGATTACCTTGCAGCCCGTGTCTCTGATGTCATCAATAGTCTTATAAACCTCTTCAACAGTTTCGCCGAGCCCTACCATTATACCCGATTTTGTGACCACCCGGTTCCCTGCAATTATCCTCAGGACATCCAGGCTCCGGTCGTATCTCGCCTTGGTCCTGATGAAGGGAGTAAGCCTCCTGACCGTCTCCAGGTTATGCGAGACTATATCCGGTCCCGACTCTATTACCATCTTTATAAGCCCTGGCCTGCCGTCAAAATCGGGTATCAGTGTTTCAACAGTAATACCCGGGTTGGCTCCCCTCACTGTTCTTACGGTTTCAGCCCATGCCGCGGCTCCCCCGTCAGCAAGGTCATCCCTGTCGACCGATGTTATGACGCTATGCTTTAATCCGAGTGCCCCGACCGAAGCAGCCAGTCGTGACGGCTCGTCAGGGTCGGGAGGAAGGGGCCTGCCTGTTTTTGTCGCGCAGAATTTGCAGGCTCGTGTACACGTATCACCAAGGATCATGAAAGTTGCCGTCCCCGCGTTCCAGCATTCCCCTATATTGGGACAATTGCCGCTGGTACAAATAGTATTGAGTTTGTTCCTGAGAGTTATTTGTTTGACCCTGGAATAGTTCTCTCCGCTCGCTCTCTGCATCTTCAACCACACCGGTAACCTTCTGCCTTTTTCCATCTCAGAAAAATGTGTCTCCAAAGGTAACAAAAAGGGGATAATGAAATAAAAAACAATATATTTGTTATATCCGAACAATCAACCGTAAAAACAAATCAGAAATCTATGGCAACCAGTGAAATAAAAATCAATACCGGTTACAGGAGCGTGATCGGTGATTTTCCAAAAGTAGGGATACGCCCGGCAATTGACGGCAGGATGAACGGGGTCAGGGAATCCCTTGAAGATCAGACCATGCAAATGGCAAAAAACGCCGCCAGGCTCATCACATCAAATCTCAGGTATCCCGATGGCAAGCCTGTTCAGTGCATCATTGCCGATACCTGTATCGGTGGTGTTGCCGAGGCTGCCATGTGTGCGGAAAAATTCATGAAGAACGGCGTCGGGCTCACTCTCACTGTGACCCCATGCTGGTGTTACGGGTCGGAAACAATAGATATGGACAGCCTTCAGCCAAAAGCAATATGGGGCTTCAACGGGACTGAAAGACCAGGAGCCGTTTACCTGGCTGCGGCACTTGCAGGGCACACCATGAAAGGACTTCCCGCTTTCGGTATTTATGGCAGGGATGTGCAGGATGCCGGTGATCAGAAGATCCCGCAGGATGTTGAGGAAAAAATACTGAGATTCGTTAAGGCGGGCATCGCGGTCTCTTTTATGAAAGGAAAATCCTACCTGTCGATGGGGTCAGTTTCGATGGGGATTGCCGGGTCGATCGTAAAAGAGGATTTCTTCCAGGAGTACCTTGGCATGAGAAATGAATATGTTGATCTCTCGGAATTCAACAGGAGGCTCAACGAAGAAATATTTGACAGGGAAGAGTTTAAAAAAGCCCTTGCATGGACCAGGAAACATTGCAAGGAAGGCAGGGACAGGAACGCGGTCCCGAAATCGAAAAAGCAGAAAGACGCCGAGTGGGAAACCGTTGTAAAAATGACCCTGATCGCGCGCGATCTCATGGTGGGCAACCCGCGGCTGAAAAAGCATGGCTTTGGTGAAGAGGCGCTCGGACATAATGCACTGCTGGCCGGCTTCCAGGGGCAAAGACACTGGACCGACCATATGCCCAACGGCGATTTTCTGGAAGCGGTCCTGTGCTCTTCATTCGACTGGAACGGGATAAGGCCCCCCTATATCGTTGCCACCGAAAATGATGCAATGAACGGTGTTCCGATGCTCTTCGGCTACCTCCTCACCAATACTGCCCAGATGTTCTCCGATATAAGGACATACTGGAGCCCGGAGGCAATAAAGAGGGTCACAAAATCTAAACCCGAAGGGCTGGCTGCAAACGGGATCATACATCTGATCAATTCAGGTGCCTCGGCACTGGATTTTTCAGGAAGGGAAACAAAATCAGGAAAACCGGCTATCAAGCCTTTCTGGGAAATAACTCCCCGCGATGCTGAAGCCTGCCTGAAAGCTACCGAATGGCCAGCAGCCAACAGGGGCTATTTCAGAGGCGGTGGCTTCTCATCACAGTTTGACACGAAAGGCGTTATGCCAATCACGATCTCAAGGGTTAACCTTGTAAAAGGTATAGGACCGGTAATGCAGATTGCCGAAGGGTTTACTGTTGAACTGCCTGAAAAGATGAATAAAATCCTCACCGACAGAACCGATCCTACCTGGCCGACGACCTGGTTCGCCCCGAGGCTCACCGGTCACGGGCCGTTCAAAGACGTTTACAGCGTTATGGCTAACTGGGGTGCCAACCACTGCTCTTCAAGCTATGGACATATCGGCGGCGAGCTTATAACCCTTGCATCTCTCCTGAGAATACCCGTTTGCATGCATAATGTCACCGATGAGCAGATATTCAGGCCAAGCGCCTGGAATGCTTTCGGAATGGACAGGGAGGGCTCAGATTACAGGGCCTGCCAGACATATGGTCCGCTCTATAAATAAGATGTTACATGATAAATATCAGTGCATTATATACATACGCCTGAAAACTTATTTTTAAATTGACAAACAATTAACCTAAAATCAATTTTATGGAAAATTCTCTCGAGACCAAAAAAGTTGAGATCGGCCAGGAAGCTCTTGGTTATCTCGAAACAGCACGCAAGTGGACCATGTTCTTAGCAATACTCGGATTCATTTTTCTGGGACTGCTGCTGATTGGAAGTCTTGTCCTTGGAACATTTATGAGGTCTTTGACTTCAGGAATGTCGAATATGGAAGGAATGGAGGGGATGGGTTCAATGAGGGCAGCAGGAGGAATGGCCAGCATTTTATTCTTTATCGTGATGCTTATTATGGCCGTGATCTATTTTTTCCCCCTTTTCTACCTTCTCAAATTTTCGATTCATTCGAAAAAAGCTGTGGCAACCTGCGACCCGAATGAAATGACCCTGGCATTTAAATTTATAAAGTCATACTGGAAATATCTTGGTATACTAGTAATTATACTCCTTGCAGTTTACCTGATTATTTTCCTGATATTTGGCGCATCACTCGCTTTCCTCTCCGGTCTTAAGTAGGGAAGCTTACTAAAGTCATATCCGTGCTGACCGACGCTCTCCGGGGTAAAAAATCCTTACCCCGGAGCTTGCCGGCAACGCGGATTTCTTTTTAAAAATCGATCATTGCCTTCATCACCCCGCCGGCGTATGCAGCCACCAGGTCGAAGGCCTCCTTTGTGTTCTCGAAAGCAAAACGGTGGGTCACCATTCTGCCTACGTCAATGATATTCTCTTCCATCATCGACAAAGCTGCTTCAGTACACTCTGCCTGGCGCCGTACAAAACGCACCGTGAGCTCCCTGCGGCGTGTGAGATCGACACCCATTGACCACCTGTCTAATTCGGGAATGCCTACAACCATGAGAGTACCGCCCGGCTTAAGGATGTTCAGGCCCTGGTCAAAGGCATCCTGCTGGCCACAGCATTCAAAAACGATGTCAAGCCCCTGGTTCTCAACCCCCAGTATCTCTTTCTCCACGTTTTGATGAAGCGGATTGAAGTCCGCATCGGCACCTTCCGACTGCGCTATTTTAAGCCTTTCCGGTATTTTGTCGGTGACATAAATTTTTTCTGCACCCCCGGCCTTTGCGGCCAGGAAGACACTCATCCCTATGGGCCCGAATCCCAGTATCCCAATCTTCCTTCCCAGCGGGGAGGGCGCCCTCACAACCGAGTACACTCCTATAGCCAGGGGCTCTGATATTGCACCCTGGTCGGCATTAGTATTCTTCTTTAGCCTGAAGCAGCTGCTATCCGGCATCACTATAAATTCCTTCAGGCATCCTTCCGCCTGCCCCGGGCAGCCAAGAAAAACCAGCTTCCTGCATGTATTGGGCCGGCCTGAAAGGCACTGGTCACATTCACCACAAGGCATTGCCGGTTCAATGGCAACCATATCGCCCGGTTTCACCCTTGTAACGCCGCTCCCCGTTTCAATTACCGTTCCGGCACATTCATGCCCTACGGGAAAAGGATACTCCACGACCTGCGATCCGATCCTGCCGTGGGTGTAATAATGAATATCGGACCCGCAAACACCTGCCACCTTCATCCTGATCTTGACATCGTGAGGATTAACAACCTGAGGTTCAGGCACCTCTTTCATTTCCATTTTCCTTATACCGGTAAGCATCATTGATTTCATTTCACTTCGCAATTAGGTGAAGAGCAAATTTACTTAATGCAAAAGTCATAATATTTCATTCTATAAATTAATTTTAACCACCGGGTTACATAATAATCTTTACATATGAGAAGGATATACGCAATCGGAGAATCGCTCGTCGATATTATTTTCAGGAACAACCAGCCACAGGCAGCCAAGGCCGGCGGTGCGATGCTCAACACCACTGTTTCGCTGGGAAGAATCGGTCTTCCCGTTTCGCTGGTAACTGAATATGCCGGCGATGATGTGGGAAACCTTATTAATACATTTCTTGAAGAGAACGGGGTTGATACCGGTTCCGTCTTCCGCTTCGATAACGGAAAAACGGCCCTGGCACTGGCATTCCTTGATGAGAGAAACGATGCACATTATACTTTTTATAAAAACTATCCACCCAACAGGCTCGAAATAGCCACACCTTCCATCTCCGGAGATGATTTCCTGCTTTACGGTTCGATCTACTCTGTGACAAGGGAGATCAGGCCGAACTTCATGAAGCTGGTTAACGGTGCCAGGCAGAACGGTGCATTCATAATTTACGACCCTAATTTCAGGAAGGCGCACGCAAGCGAGCTGGCCGAGCATAAACCTATGATTATGGAGAATCTTAAGGATGTCACCGTGATGAGGGGCTCGGATGAGGATTTCATGAATATTTTTGGTGCAAACGATGAGGACGCCGCATGGAGCATGGTAAAGGATTTCTGCAGGAGCCTCGTTTATACTGCCAGCTCAGAGAAAGTCGCCGTGCGTACACACTTTTTTTCAGGTGAATTTCCTGTCAGGAAAATAAATCCCGTAAGCACGATTGGCGCAGGTGATAATTTCAATGCCGGGTTGATAGCATCATTCTATGCCGCCGGCATAGTACCGGATGATATAAAAACCCTGGGAAAGGAAAGCTGGCAGAAAATTATCTCAACAGCAGTCGACTTCGCCTCTAATGTTTGCATGAGCTACGATAATTATATCGATCTGGAATTTGCCAGAAGGTATCGTTCAGCCTCCAGGTCCCAGATATAATTGTTTCTTGCGACTATTTCATCCAGACCTTTCAGGAAGGGATCTTTAAGCCCTGCTTCAGGCAGATCCGCAAGGGCGACGAGCGGCAATGAGATATTGGTGTATATCAGTTTTTTACCCCCCGGGATCTGTGGCAGGCGAAGCGTTGTATCAATAACCGAGTCAAGGCCCCCCACATGAGTAATCATTACGGCTGGATTTATTCTTCCCCCGGCCATCAGGGCAAGTGACTCTTTCATATCATCGGTGTTCCCGCCCGAAGTTCCCATTATATGGGTGAAAGAGTAATGAACATTGTAGAAATTTATACCGGCATGGAATTCAGTGTTCGCGGGGCCAGCAAAGAAATTAAGGCAGCCGTCGAATGCCAGAAGGGAATCGGCCTGCTCCACAACCTCTTTAACAGGGGCAAAAACAAAAACATCATCAAAACCTTTATACCCTGTGAGCTCCATCATGGTGCGGGTCACATTTTCAAGCCCGCGTGTGTTTACATATTCCAGCTTAATGCCCTCTTTCATGGCCGATTCGGCCGAAAACAAGGATTTTGCCCTTGCCAGCCTCTCTTCATCAATATCCGTTACAACTATATGTGATGGTCTCCTGTCGCAATGCAGGGCATAATCTATCGCACCCAGCCCCATCGGTCCTGTCCCGGCAAGGATAGCCATCCTTCCCCCTTCTTTTATTCCCATTTCATGGATGTATGTCCCGGGTTTTACATGATAGCTGGCATGAAATGCGCCGATTATGCATGACATGGGTTCGGAGAGCGAGGCCGGGAAAAATGCATCACCGTCATAAGCCAGGAGGCATCCGGCTTCCATGACTATTTCGGGGATGATAATATATGTGGCATCGCCGCCAATATACCTGTATGAATACCCGGGAGCATTCAGGGTTCCTGTATGGGCCATGGCAGGCTGTATTGAGAATTTCCGGCCTTCACTGAACAAACCCTTCCACCTCTTCCCCACGCTAATAATCTCTCCGGCAAATTCATGACCGATAATTGTCGGGTTGATATGAATATCATCCGGAACACGTTTATGATCAGCCCCCTGCATGGCTGCCTTATATGAAGACATGCAGATGCTGTCTGTAATTACATGGGCCAGGATTTCACCCTCCCCCATTTCAGGGAGCTCAAACTCATCAAGCCTGAGATCCTTCTTCCCGTAAATTCTGATCGCTTTTGTCTTCATCCCAGCATTATCTGACCCCCTGTAACGGGGATTGCCTGACCTGTCTCATATTCCTGGTCTATTACATAATAAATAGCTTTCATCAGGTCCTCCAGCCTGCAACCCCTTTTCATTGGGACCTGGTTCTCGTAAAAATTCCTCACGTCATCGATAGTCCTTGCACCGGGAACTTTTCCGGCCTTCAGGTACTGGACGAAAAGTCCGTTCTGCGGGTCGGACCACAGCGGTCCCTCGTAAAAATTACCCGGACAAATTGCATTCACCTTGATATTGTCTGGGGCAAGCTCCATGGCGAAGCTCTGGGTCAGGCCAATACCACCGAATTTGGCACCCGAGTAGGCAAAATTCCTGTTGCTTCCCCTTAGTCCCGACTTGGAATTCACCTGAATGATGTCGGTGAAATAGCCGGGTTTTTCGCTGTTCTGGATCTTCATCACTTCAGCGGCATATTTTGTGCAATGATAAAAGCCGTTGTAATTTATGGCAGTCGTCTTCGAGAATATCTCAGGCTCCATCTCATCCAGCCCTCCTGCCCTTAAAACACCTGCGTTGCTGATCATAATGTCAAGCCCTCCGAATTCCCTGACTGTCCGGGCCACAAGATTTTTAACCGATTCAGGATCTGAGACATCGGTCTGAACAAAAACAGCAAGGTTCTTGTTCCCTTTCGAGTTGAGCTGTCTTACCATGTACTCACCGGTTTCGCTGTTTATATCAGCCACAACAATATTTACCTGTTTATCAAAAAGCGCCCCCGCGATGCCTGCACCGAATCCCTGGGCCCCGCCTGTTATGACAGCTGTTTTGTTTACAAGCTTATCGCCCTGAATGCCAGATTTTGCAACTTTCCTCCTGTAGTTTTCCACTTCCCACCTGTCGATGAAAGAAACCTGGTCGGGGGTCAAAAGTTTTGCTCCCCCAAAAAAGGATGCATAATAACAGATTTTTACCAGGTCCTCGTAAACATCAAGTACAGTTTCAGCAGCCTTGACGCTCTCTTCCACAGCCAGCACACCGAAATCCCTGATGACAATAACCCTTGGAAGGATCTCGTACTCCTGGATGAACCTTTCTACCTGGCTTCTGAAAGATTCCAGTATCCTCTCGGGGGTTGATGATTGTTCGATATAGAGATAGCGATGCCTGCAATAGACAATTATGTCGGGTGTAAGAGGATGTGATATCTTCTGGAACTCGTGCTGATTGACGTAGTATGATGCAAGGAGCTTATCGTGCCTGAACCTGACCACGCAGGGCTTCTCTGCCGAAAGTCTCATCCTGATTGCCGGAAGAACCTTGTTCAACGAGGGGTTATAAGGAAGACCGGTCATATCGGGTAATGATGGCATTGCAGCCTGCGCCTTCCTTGTCAGGGTATCGTAAATCTCTCTTATCCCTGAGATGGATTCGGCCCCGGCAAAAACGCCATGATTCTCCAGCATTACAACCTCAGGATCATTCCCGTTCTTCTCCCTGTACTTTTCAATTTCTGCCCCCAGCTTCCTGAAAAGTGTATATCCGGGGTCGGTATATTGAACGAAAAGGACATCGTCCCCAAAAACCTGGCTTACCGAATTCCTTGCATTCCTGCTGCAAAGAATCCCGTTTATGATCGAAGGATGTAGGTGAACGACAAATCTGAAATTCAGCAGGTTGTGCAATGAGGTCTCAACCGAGGGCCGTTTTCCCCTGTCGTGTTCAAGCACTGCACTGTTAAGATCGCACCTGACCTCTTCCTCCCTTTCCTGGGGGTCTGCCGGGTATTCTTTCACGGCAATGATCTTCAGCTTCTCCCTGTCGAGGGCGACAAGGCCGCTTTCGGTAAGGCCCGCCAGTGATATCCCGCTGGCCTTTACCCAGATTGTCTGCCCATCTTTAAAGGATGTGTTACCGCCACCGGCGATTACAAAATCCCTGTTTCTGCCATAATGGTCAGAAATCTCCAGAAGTTCGGATATTTCAGTTCTCATTTTTGTTTATCCCCAGATAATGTTGTATTACGGCTTCGCCGAGTGATGCAAACTCATCAATTTTCCAGGAGTCAGGTCTCCCATCCGACTTAATGAATCCATTTTCTCCGCGTGAACGGAGGTATTGGTGTGCAGCTATTACGGAAACGCCCCTGCGGTTGATTTGTCCGAGCCTGGCTCCCAGGGGCACTCCACCCCTTGCAGTTACGTTAAGTGGAACCATTTCGGGCGTATTATGTTCTGTCCCGAAAGTAATTACGAACTTTTCACTGTCGAAAAATCCAGTGAAGTCTTCCAATATCCTGTGCGAATTCCGGCCGGGGATAAGCTCGATGCAGCCGACACCCAGCCTTCTGAGTGAGCCGGAAAGTTTTGCCGGGTCGGATTCAAATTCAGTAAATTTTCCTGAAGGATCATCAAGCAATACCGGATAGCAGGGAATTCCACCGGCATCGGCAATAATTGAAATAATCGTATTGACTGGCAGAAAGGATTTCTCATCTTCTTCAACAAAGGCCGTGCCCCCGGCCTTCAGGATATTCGATCTTATCTCATTCTCAATTGCGGCTGTCTCATCAAAACCATACCTGGATTTTTTACCGCCATACAGCATCTCCAGGAAATCCTTCCTTGCCTCTTCCGAGCTGAAGTTTACAGCAGCCAGTGACCTTACTGCTTTCGCAATGTGCCTTTCCCTTACCAGCTCCTTGGCAAAGCTCTTCCTTATCACTTCAAAATCAAGATGAAAAGGAAGTCCCGCCTCTTTGATCATGTTGTTGAGCCTGGCCAGCATAGCTTTCAGCTGAACCTGCGACTCCTCCTTTACCGCATCAAGGGCATCGAGGTTTGCCGGCTTAAGATGAAACGGGAAGTCCAGTCCTTTACCGCAGAAATAAATTCTCCCGGGGTTATTCGGATCGTTGATCCTTATCCCCCTTGACTGCTCATCCTTCATCAATCCGATGAATTCGATATTAAAAAGAGGAAATACTCCCGACCTGACGGCTCCTTGCAGAAATGCCTCATACCCGTCGGCAACATAAAAATCATTTATTCCAAGGACGTTTATTCCCTCAGCAGCAGCCTTACTGAAAATTGATCCGATATCGCTGAAGGCGCTGAAAGAATAAGGCGTATGAATATGCCCGTTCGGATTCAGGGCAATATTGCTTTTTGAAGAATTCTTCCCATGAATGAGATCGGCAGGTGAAGGAAAGTATTTCAGAAAGTTCTCCATAGTAACAGGTTATGCATTTCACCACATAAGAGCTTCGGGCGGTACTTCGGAAAGGTCCCTGCATATCCAGTCGGCCTCCTGAAGCTCCGGTTCACTGAATGAAGTAAGAAGGGCAAGACATCTGCATCCGGCAGCCTTGGCGGCCCTGACGCCGCTGATTGCATCCTCTGCAACCAGGCATTCATCCGGCCTGAGTCCGATTTTCGAGGCGGCCAGCAGGTAAATATCCGGAAATGGCTTCTTCCTCTCGACTTCAAGCCCGTTAATGACTGCATCGAAATCGGAATGGGTCAAACCCATCTCCCTGAGATTGATTTCCATTTTTGTCATGTCGGCACTCGTGGCAAGAGCGAGCTTCAGACCCGACATCCTGCACGATCTCATGAAATTGACTGCCCCCGGAAGTGCCCCGATCTTACCTCTCACGAGAGAATCGTATATCTCGTATGTTCTTTTTTTTGCTTTCCCTGTATCAAGCCTTATCCCGTATTTCTCAGCTACCCCGCCAAGGTACCTGTTCTCTCCTCTTCCTACGAAGGGTATAAAATCCTCTGCCCTGACAGCAGCTCCCATTTCGCGGAACATTTCCATAGCAGCCCTGCAGATATATTCTTCAGAGTCGATGAGTACACCATCCATATCGAACAGAACACCTTTTATCATCTGAAAAGCCTCCTGATTTCTTCAGCCCTGGCAGTAGTAAGTGGGCTTTTCCTGCCCATCATTTCAACAATAAAAGTCATCCGGGCTGCATTTTCCAGCACTTCTATCCTGTCGAACGCCTGGAGAAGGTTCGTTCCGACAGCAAGAATCCCGTGGTTTTCGAGAAGCAGCAGGTCCGATTCATCTGCCAGGGCAGACACGTTCTCTGCAAGACCGGGGGAACCCATCAGGGTATAAGGTACTAGGACCGGTTCCCGGATAATTGCGCAGGCTTCAGCCGTAAGTGATGTGTTTATTTTCCTCTTCATCGCTGTAAACGAGGTGGCGAACACGGGATGGGCATGAACAATCGCCTTTACATCGCGCCTGCGGTAAACCGACAGGTGCATCCCAGTCTCTATTGAAGGTTTCAGCGACGGTGTGAGGTTTTTCCCGTCTAGAGTCATTATTCCAACCTCGCTGCCTTTCATCCTCCCCTTATCTGTTGCCGACGGGGTAATCAGCACGATGTCGTCATCCAGCCTCAGACTGATATTGCCGCCGGAGGTAGTTGTCAGACCATGCCGGTAAAGCCTTCTCATGAACCTGGCAACTTCCCTGCGCTCTTCCCTGTACTTCATCCTGTAATTAATTATCCTGTTTCTGTTCAAAGATATAAATCTTCATCAAACACCTTCACTGCTGAGCCTGACGGTCCTGTCGGAAGAGTACCTGCCGGATGATACATAACCTTTCAGCGGCAGGATTTTTTCATGAATTGCATCAGTTATCCAGTCTGCCTGGGGGAAAAAATACTTTTCCATTTCAAAGGCCGGTGTAATCCAGTTCCTGGAACCAACGACCACCGGGGGTGCGTCGAGGAAGTCGAATGCAAGTTCGGTGATTGTCTGGGCCATCTCCTTGAGGAAAGAGCCTCTGGAGGAGGCGTCACTGGCCAGCACAATCCTCCCGGTTTTTTTAACAGATTCAACCACCGGTGCGTAGTTGAAAGGCACAAGGGACCTGGCGTCGATGATTTCACAGCCGGTCCCGTACTTTTCCTTCAGGATTTCTGCCGCTTTTAAGGCAGGGTACAATGTTGCCCCGATAGTCAGGATTGTGACGTCATCGCCTTTCAGCTTTATATCAGGTTCTCCAAGAGGAATTTCGTAGTATCCTCCGGGAACTCCTTCACGGTGGAACATTTCGCCGGTATCGTAAATTCTCTGGCTTTCAAAGAATATCACCGGGTCGGTTCCCTGGAGGGCGCTGTTCATCAGTCCTTTCGCGTCGTATGGTGTGGCAGGAAAGACAACCTTCAGACCGGGAATATGTGCCACCAGCGATGACCAGTCCTGCGAGTGCTGGGCACCGTATTTTGATCCGACGGATACGCGGACCACGACAGGCATCCTGATAAGGTTACCGCTCATTGCCTGCCACTTTGGAAGCTGGTTGAACACCTCATCGCCCGATCTTCCAAGGAAGTCGCAATACATGATCTCGGCAATGACCCTTCCTCCGCACATGCCATAGCCAATCGCTGCGCCTACAATTGCTCCCTCCGATATCGGCGAATTAAACAGCCTCTGGTATGGCAAAGCTTCGGTCAGTCCCCTGTAAACTGCAAACGCTCCTCCCCAGTCGCGGTTTTCCTCTCCCCATGCAGCCAGCGTCGGATCCTTGTAAAAACGGTCGATCACTGCCTCGAATATTCCATCCCGGAGCTGGTAGAGCTTTGCTTTTGATACCGGTTTGCCTTCCCCGTCCATGTAAAACCTCTCCTTTGTTTTTAACGACTTCACCCTGGGGTTGACTTCAAGAGGCAAAAGGACCTCAGGCTTTCCATCCTCCATCCTGTCGACGGAAGCGTTGGAGAACATCATTTCACCGATCGCATCCCGATTTGCTGAAAGATCAAGAAGGGGTGAAACGACCGGGTCAATTGCAAGCTTCAGAATAGCAGTCATAAGCTCACCTGTTTCAGACCTGATTTCCTCGAGCTTCGATGCACTCGCGATCCCGGCTTCGACAAGCTTGTTGCCGTAAGCAACAATTGAATCTTCCTTCTGCCAGGCTTCGATCTCCTCTTTTGACCTGTATGATGAAGCGTCGGATGGTGAATGTCCGCTTATTCTGTAAGTGAGGGTATCGAGCAGAACCGGTCCTTTTTTCTCTTCAATTATCTTCTTTTTACGTCTGAAGGCATCAATAACCGCGAGAGGATTATAACCGTCAACGCGTTCGGCATGCATGCTGTCGGGGTTTACACCAGCCCCCAGCCTTGCAAGAATCTTAAATCCCATCGTCTCGCCTGCCGTCTGCCCTCCCATCCCGTAGAGGTTATTCATAAAATTGAAAATAAGCGGGAGCCCACCCCTGAAGTCTCCGCTCCAGAGAGTGTTATACTGGTCCATCGTTGCAAAGCAAATCCCCTCCCACACGGGTCCGCAGGCTGATGAGGCATCACCGATATTGCATACCACGATACCTGGTTTCCTGTTTATTTTCTTGAAAAGGGCGGCGCCTACAGATATGTCTCCCGAGCCTCCAACAATTGCGTTATTGGGATATATCCCGAAAGGGGTAAAAAATGCATGCATAGATCCTCCAAGCCCCTTGTTGAAACCATTTTCACGGGCAAAAATCTCTGCCAGGGCACCGTACAGGAGAAAATTCCTGCCAAGCTCCCTGGCCGAACCTGAAAATCCTTGCTCGACAACCCTGAGTGCATTGCCGCCGAAGTAGTTCTTCATTATCTCGTAAAGCGTCCCCTCATCGAGCTTTTTTATTGCCGACAATCCCTTGGCAAGTATCTCCCCGTGGCTCCTGTGCGAGCCGAAGATATAGTCCTCCACTCCCAGATTATACGCCATCCCTACCGCAGAAGCTTCCTGGCCTATCGAAAGGTGGGCCGGGCCGGGATGGTTATAAGGAATACCCATGTATTCATTTGTGGTCTTTATCAGGTTGAGCATGGTCTCAAATTCCCTTATAATCACCATATCGGTAAATATACCTATGAAATCTTCAGATGAGTAGATCTTTTTTTCCTGTTCAATTGTCTTATTGTACTGGTTGACAGGGATCCTGCCAAATTCGATGTACTCTGGTTTCCTGACGATCTTTGGATCGATGTTCTGGCTCTTGGGCATATATTCTGATTTTAGTCCTTATTCGTTTTTAGCTGACCGGGATCTGATTTACCCTGGTACTTTACCGCGACGTGCCAATAACGGGCAAGCCGGCTGTTCGGGGTGTTTTATTTCGATAATTCAAAACTTTCAATCCGGTTCTTTATCTCCCGGAGGAACAATGTTGCCGGTCCTCCGTCAACTGCGCGGTGATCGTACGTCAGTGACAATCCTATCACCGGGATGAACCCGAACACATTGTTTCCAAGGTCGGCCGGGCGGTAGGTAATGGTGCACACACCGAGTATGGCGACCTGTGGCAGGTTTATCACCGGCGTAAACATCTCAACCCCATAGTTTCCAAGGTTTGAGACTGTGAAAGATGCCGCCTCGCTTTTAAGCAGTTCGGGGTTTACATTGCCCTTGCGGCAAGCCGTTGCTGCCTCATTCAGCGCTGCAGACAGCTTATCAATTTCCAGAGAACCTGCATTTTTAATCGCCGGGACCATCAGTCCCCGGGGGGTATCGACTGCAATGCCCAGGTGAACATCTGAAAAAGTCCTTATCCTGTCATCCAGGAAATGGCTGTTCACCACTGGAAAGTTCTCCAGAGCCCTGATCACGCACCAGCATATTATGTCATTAAGTGTGATATTGCTTTTCCCCGACTCCTTGACGGCCCTTCTTGCTTCAAGTATCCTGCGGGCATCAGCACTCATGTGATGGGTAAGCTGTGCGGAGTTCCGGAGCGAGGTATGCATCGCCTTCGAGATCAGCAGTCTTACATTGGACAGCGGCTGGTCGGTAAAACCGGAAGATGCAGGCTGATGATCAGCTGCCGGAAGCTTATTACCGGCAGCAGAGTCTTCGATGTCGCGGAAAATAATCCTTCCGCCCGGACCTGTTCCTGCAACCAGGCTGATATCTATTCCCTTTGCATCTGCCAGTTTCCTTGCTCTCGGTGATATTTTCACTTTCCCGTCTCCGTGAACAGCGGGCACGTCAAGGGACTCCTTCCCCGGCAGATTAATTCCGGCCGGATTTGCAGAACTCGCCGGCACAGGTTTTTTTTCGGGTGATGAATAAAATTCCCCTGTTTTTTCCCCGGCGGCACCGATAACCGCGACCGCTGTCAGTACAGGAACTTCGTCACCCTCTTTGAAAAATACATCAAGAAGCATCCCGTCGGCCGGTGATTCCATGTCGAATGCAGCCTTGTCGGTTTCGTAAGAGAACAACAGGTCGCCCGTACTGACCTGCTCTCCTTTCTTCTTCAGCCAGGATGTTATTATGCACGTCTCAACCGACTGACCCTGCCTTGGCATTATTACCGGTGTTGCCATTTTCAGTATATTATTTAACTTGTACTAATATGTTGGATTATCAAATTCTATTATGCTTGATTTTAAGGCATGTACAAAATTAAGAAATAAAACTTGTATTTACAAGTGCGAATGTGTATATTTGTGAAAAACTGTACCCTGAATGACCGAAAACTTAACCATAAGGTCATCTTCTTACCTGACTGAAGATCCCATGTACCTCACATGCTTAAATTTCTTCAGCAACTTCAACAACATTTCCAGCTTTAACAACTTCACCGGCTTTAATGACTTTTTTAACTTAAAAACTCCAAGTACTCCAAATACTCCAAGTACTCCCAAATGAAACCCCTCCCCCGATACAGGAAGCTTTACGAGATATTGCGAAAGCACATACTCGATGGAATATACAAGGAAGGAAATCTCCTGCCATCGGAGAACGAGCTCTGCTCCCTTTACAACATGACACGTCCGACGGTAAGGCAGTCGCTGGCTGCACTGGCAAACGACGGGCTCATCAGGAAGCACCAGGGGAAAGGAAGCATCGTTCACCGGCCAAGGAGAGATATAGGGATCTTATCGGTAATGGGCACTACATCGGCAGTGGGGGCAGGCAACCTGCGGACCCATCTGATTACAAAACCTGTTATCATGCCATGGGAAAAGGACTTTGTTTTCCCTCTCAGCGAGATTGAAAAGGAATCGGGATGCATATATTTTGAAAGATTGAGATTGCTTGACGGGAAGCCTATTTTTTATGATATCAGCTATATTGCCAATATAAACCTGCCCCGGATTACTTCCCTCCGGTTCGAGGACAGGTCGCTGTTCCGGATATTAAGGGAGAAATATCATATAGAAATAAAAGGCGGTGAACAAAGAATAAAAGCTATCCCAGTTTCGGGTAAAATAAGCAGGTATCTCAGGATTAAAAAGGGAATGCCGGTTCTTCATCTAGAAAGAAAGATGGAGACAAATATTACCGGGCTATATATTTATTCTTCAATATTTTGTAATACCGAAAAATATTCCATTTACGGGACTTTCTGAATATTAAAACCTTATAAGATGCCAAAGGGAGAAATTGCGATAGTTTTCGACTGCGGGGCAACCAATGTCAGGGTGGTCGCCATCAACATGTCGGGAGATATTCTGGCTTCGGAATCGTGCCCGAATAATACCCGGCCCGATCCGTTTTACCCTGGCGGAAAGATCTGGGATGTTAACGAAATATGGGATAAGCTCTGCAAAGCATGCAGGAACGTGATCAGCAAAATCGATAAGAATTCGGTTGCCGGGCTAACGGTTACAACCTTCGGAGTTGACGGAACCATCTTTTCAGGGGATGGGAAAATGCTTTATCCCGTCATCTCTTGGCAATGTGAAAGAACTGTACAGGTAATGGCCTCCATAGGCAGGTATATTCCTGTTGAAGATCTTTATGCCGAGACCGGTGTGCTTCCGTTCAATTTCAACACAATCAACAAGCTTATCTGGCTGAATGAAAACATACCTGAACTGGTAGATAAATCGGCCGTATTCCTGTTTATGCCCTCTGTTTTTTCCTACTTCCTCACCGGCGAGATGGTGAATGATATGACTATGGCAGGTACCTCCATGGTGACCTCCCTGGCCGGCAGGTCGTACTCGCCTCGGATCCTTGAAAAAACAGGGTTCCCCCTTCATAAGATGGGCAAGCCTGTCGAACCGGGGACAATAACCGGAAAAATAACCCGTGCAGCTTCGGCTCTCACCGGGTTGCCGGAAGGCATACCTGTTGTTGCAACGGGCCATGATACCCAGTTCGCTGTCTTCGGATCAGGAGCCGGGGTAAATCAGCCAGTACTGAGCTCCGGGACATGGGAAATACTGATGGTTAGGTCGAACAGGTACCGGGCTGGCAGGGAGCAGCTGGATACCGGTATCACAACCGAGCTGGATTCACAACCAGGATTGTACAACATAGGAAATCAATGGATTGCCTCGGGAATACTTGAATGGGCGAGAAAAACCCTTTACCCTGATATCACTGATAATGTTTACGATTTCATGATAGAGGGAGCCTCAAAAGTACCGCCGGGATCAAATGGTATTACCGTGAAACCGGGTTTTTATGAAGAGCTAAAAGGAAAGCCCGGGGGAGAGATAAGTGGGCTCACGATGGACAGTACCCGTGATGAAATATACAGGGCCATGCTCGAAGCCCTGTGCCTCAGGTTGAAGCAGGGCAAGGAAGCACTCGAAAACGCAGGGGGCTTCAGGGCCGAATCTCTCATTTGCGTGGGTGGCGGATCGAAAAACAGGCTCTGGAACCAGATGAGGGCCAATTTCGCAGGGGTTCCGGTCAAAGTGACCGACAGGGCTGAAACAACGGTGCTCGGCGCCTCAATGTTTGTTCAATATGCCTGCGGGAATGCCTCTTCACCCGATGAGGCAAGGAGTGCAGTAGAATACGTTGACGAAATTTATAATCCGGAATAATAATATGGAAACAGGATATATCAACGGTGCATACCTGCCAAGGGAGGACATTAAGATCAGTCCCGACGACAGGGGATTTCTTTTTGCCGATGGCATTTATGAGGTTGTGAGATGGTACGAGGGAGAATTCTTTGATATGGAAGGTCATCTTCAAAGGCTTAAAAGAAGCCTCAGGGAGCTGGAAATTTCATGGCCGGAGGCAGATTCTTTCCCGGCCATCTGCAGGAAACTTATATCGGTCAATGGTCTTGAAAAGTCTCCCGTCCTCGTCTATATCCAGGTAACCAGGGGTGCAGCCATGAGAACCCACACGTTTCCCTCCCCGGCGGTACCACCTACGGTCTACGCCTTCGCGAGAAGTTTCGTCCCTGAATCCTCAGGAAAAGAAAACGGGATCACGGTAATGCTTAGGGATGACTTCAGGTGGAGCCGGTGCGACATAAAATCGGTGGCCCTGCTTGCAAACACCATCAGTTTTGAAGAGGCGACCAGGAAAGGTTTCAGTGAATGTATCTACACAAGGAACGGTAAAATTACTGAAGGTTCACACTCTAATATCTTCTTCGTGAAGAATAATATCCTTCTTACACATCCCGAATCAGAATATGTTCTTTCGGGGATCACAAGGAAAAATGCCCTGGCAATCGCCCGGAATCTTGGAATAGCTGTTAAGGAAGAGGCGATGGATGAAAAGGACCTGGCGCGTACCGATGAAGCTTTTATTACAAATACATCAGCCGAGGTTACACCGGTTGTGGCTGTCGGAACAATAAAAATTGGTGACGGAAAGCCCGGACCAGTGACATGCAGAATACGTGAAAGCTTTACAGCCCTCACTGCCAGGCTCAAACATTGAAAACACCCAATTGCTGAAACCAAGTTTTTCTATCTTTGCACAAAATTTTAAAACAACTTTAAGATGAGCCTTAGTGAACAGGAACAAATACGTCGCAATGCCCTCGGGGAGATCAGGAAGCTTGGAATTAATCCTTACCCTGCCGCAGAATACAAGACAAATGCCTTTGCCAGTGATATACTGAAGGATTATTCTGAAGAGAGTAAAAACTACCAGGATGTCAGTATCGCAGGCAGGATAATGAGCAGGAGGATTATGGGCAATGCCTCATTTGCCGAATTAATGGACTCAACAGGCAGAATACAGATTTACGTGCGAAGGGATGACATCTGCCCGGGCGAGGATAAGGCTCTCTACAACAACCTGTTCAAACATCTTCTTGATATCGGCGATATTATTGGTGTGAAAGGATTCGTTTTCAAAACGCAGATGGGTGAGATTACCGTCCACGTAAAGGAATTCACCCTCCTGAGCAAATCTATCAGGCCGCTGCCTGTCGTTAAGGAAAAGGACGGGATGCTGTTTGATGCCGTTACTGATCCCGAGATGCGCTACCGCCAGAGATATGTTGATCTTATTGTAAACCCTCATGCCAGGGATATTTTCAGGAAACGGACCAGGATAATCCAGTCGATGAGGGAGCTGTTCAACTCAAACGGCTATCTCGAGGTGGAGACCCCCATTCTCCAGCCTATCCCGGGCGGAGCTACGGCAAGACCATTTATTACCCATCATAATGCCCTCGATATTCCTCTTTACCTCAGGATTGCTAATGAGCTTTACCTGAAGAGACTGATTGTAGGCGGATACGAGGGAGTTTATGAATTTGCCAAGGATTTCAGGAATGAAGGAATGGACAGGACGCACAACCCGGAATTTACGGTGATGGAGATTTATATAGCGTACAAGGATTATAACTGGATGATGAGCTTCACGGAAAGCATCATACATAAGGTGGTAATGGATATGCACGGTAAGGATGAGATCATTTATGGAGACAAGACTATCAGCCTGAAGCCGCCTTACAGGAGGATCAGCATGCTTGATTCAATCAGGGAAAACACCGGCATTGATATTTCTGGTCTCAGTGAAGCCGAACTCAGAGAAGTCTGCGACCGGCTGAATGTCGGGCACGATCCTGCTATGGGAAAGGGCAAGCTCATTGATGCCATTTTCGGCGAAAAGTGTGAGCATAGCCTTGTTCAGCCCACATTTATAATCGACTATCCGATGGAAACATCGCCGCTCACAAAGATGCACAGGAGCAAGCCCGGCCTTACTGAGAGATTTGAGCTGTTCATTAACTGCAAGGAGATCGCAAATGCCTATTCCGAGCTGAACGACCCGATCGACCAGATGGAACGCTTCCAGGACCAGCTCATCCTTTCGCAGAAGGGTGATGACGAGGCAATGTTCATCGACCAGGACTTTGTCAGGGCGCTGGAATACGGCATGCCTCCGACTTCAGGGATGGGCATGGGCATCGACCGCCTGGCCATGCTGATGACAAACCAGCCGTCAATCCAGGATGTCCTCTTCTTCCCGCAGATGAAACCGATCGTTAATAAGCCAAAGGTTGAAAGCACCGACGAGGAGTATTTGGACCTGGGTATACCTTCCGGATGGATCGAGCCACTGAGGAAGCTCGGGTTTACGACCATTGCAAAGCTCAGGGAGACTGAAAAACCGGGAAAGCTGGCAAACGATCTGAACGGTTTCAATAAGAAGAACAAGCTTGGACTGCAGGGTCTCAGCCCCGAAGCCGTTGCCGCGTGGCTGAAATAGTTTTGCCGGCCCGAAGCGTAATTGTAAAATAATCGTGGTTTTGCATGGGGTAATCCTGCCCTGCCGGGTCATATTTCCAGGAACCGACATACCATGAAAAGATTGAAAACTGCAGCTCAGCTGGCATTGATAACCATAATCATCAGCCTGCTTTCGTACTTCTCATATCCCGGAAGCATTCAGAATCTCCCGGGCGACACAGACAGCACGGCAAAATATGTTAACGGAACCTATACCGGCATGTCCAGGCATTTGTACAGGGATGAACCGTACTGGGGAAAGGTAAGGATCAAAATAGCGGATGGAAAGATCTGTTCAGTCGGATTCAACATCAGGGACAGCATGCTTCACGAGGACTTTAATCAGAGTTACGAGAGACACTTTGATACAATTCCTTTATATGTGCAGCAATGCCGGAACGACTGGAACGGCGTGAAAACATATCCACGGGTATTGCTTAACAAACAGGATATTAATAAAGTGGATGCAATTTCGGGTGCCACATGGTCCTATAACATATTCCATGCAGCCGTCGACTCGGCATTAAAAAATGCAGTGTTGAAACAGCCCTGACCGTGTCCGGATGTCAAACTCAGATGTACTTGCAGGTCGATATTATATTGTCGATGAGGAAGTCAATCCGTCTCGGATCCTCCACCTGCTGGTAGAACTCATCGAGATAGTTTATCATATCATCCTTCGCCTTCCGGCTGAGGTAAGGAAATTCATTTATGATGCTGTAGAATTTCTGCTTATACGGAATAAATTTCCTGAGCTCATACCTGAAGACTTCCTTTTTCTGGCACATTCCCAGGTATAACCTTTCCTTTACGCTCTTAACCCCCGCGCTCTCTTCAGGAATTGCATACATGGGATTTACAAGACCTGTCCAGTCAAAGTCGTGAGGCACAGCTATCGGCAGCTGGTTTATCGTTGAATCCTTCGAACTGAGTATTGATATATTATGCTGGTTTGGAACGGCCCAGTCGTAGTTACCTATCATGTAATTAAAAACCGCCACCCTGTTCATGACGGGAGGAGAGATATTACGCTGGGTTATATCAATGTTTTTAAGGACGGATGAGTTCAGACGGGATGCCATCAGATTCTGCGGCTCGATAAAAAAACCATACTGGATGTCTGGTTTTCTGTACCGCCTGTTGTCAATATAAGATGCCCTTACGAGTCTTACCCTGAAGCTTGAATCAGTAATCGCATTATACATCCTGTAAGCAAGGTATTCTTTCATCAGGTACTCCTCAAACAGGCCCGAGACCTGGCATCGGGTAGCCAGCTTTATCTTGTGAATTGTCGTACTGTAATGGTTGCCGTAAAATGGCTTCTTGAAGACAATCTCCATTGGGGGGAACCCGCAATACTGCAGCCTGAAGATCCCCCTGGTAGTGACCCATATGTCCCTGACAATTGAATCATTCTTTCCGGTATATATGGCAAGAGTTCCATCGATGAATTTGCCTTTGAGATTCTTCTTCAGAAAGGTTGAAAGATCGAATCTTACGGTTATGTTCAGAATATCGTTGCTTTCAAAAAGTTCGAGGCTTTCCCTTGATTTCTTATGCGCGGGCTGGACCTGGTCGGGGTCCTTCTGGCTCTTCGCCGGGCTGATAAGTGCAAGAAGCAGGAACGATGCAGAAATGGTACGTTTTAATTCCATCGAAGGCAATATTTGTATTTTCGGTATATTCATAAATCACCCCTGAACGTACATGCAGCCTCTTCCCGCTTAATTAATCAGGTCGGGTCACAAAACTTTCAGGGGTGATCGTAATTCAGCTCTTCAGGCTTCTGGTTGCTTCGTCCCAGTAGACGGTCTTTCCCCTGAAGTAGGCCTCGTTTGCCATATGGCAGGCCACAGCGGCATTGTTACCGAATACTTCATCCTCGGTCACGTGCACCCTCGATTTTACGGCCTGGAAGAAATTCCACAAATGAGGTCTCATATCATCCCAGTCGTGACCGCGGTAACTAACCTCATCGTAAATAGGTTCCTGCCCGAGCTTAGGACTGTTTTCTGCCCACCATTTGGCTTCATACTCGGCACGCATTTTGCCGGGGAAGCCTGAATCGTAATAGCTCGGCGACAGGTCTATGCCTGGCTGGGGAGCATAATGAAGAGTAAATTCACCCGCTTCGATAATCCCTTTGGGACCGTAGAACCTCGCGGATTCCGGGGATTCTGTTCCAAGTCCGAGTCTTACAAAGACAGGGATCCCATGATAATCGAATAAAACCAGATGGATATCAGGCATATTCCTCCCGTCTTTCCAGCGGAAGATCCCACCGAGGGCAGTTGCTGATTTGGGTATCTCGTTCCATCCGAGGGTACACATCATGCCACTGAGAAGGTGAACCATAAGATCACCTGCTACTCCGGTGCCATATTCTTTCCAGCAGCGCCAGCGTGAAAAATGCTCCCCGTTAAACGGTATCTTCGGGGCATCGAGGAGCCAGGTATCCCAGTCGAGTGTTTTTGGTGAAAGATCCGACGGGAGCGGGTATTCCCATGCACCCTGGGGATCGTTCCTGCCCAGTGTCAGCTCGATGTGCTCCACCTCTCCTATTGCACCTGACTTGTACATCTCATTTGCTTTCTTACACAGGTTGGAGCTTACACGCTGCGAACCTATCTGGACAATCCTGTTGTTTTTCCTGGCAGCATCGACCATGGCGAACCCGTCTGCAACAGTGTGCGACATAGGTTTCTCGCAATAGATGTCCTTCCCCGCGTTGCAGGCATCCACAACCACTTTCCTGTGCCAATGGTCGGGAACTGCAGCAATGAGGCAATCGATATCCTTGCGTTCAAGCAGCTCGTGGTAATTCCTCGTTGTGAACAGGTTTGGATTGCCTGTGATCTCTTTTGCAAGGGTATGCCTGCCGTCGTAGAGGTCCGCTGCACCTACACATTCCGCACCTGGCAGGGTAACTGCCCCTGAAAGGAGACCTGATCCCTGCATCCCAATGCCGATGATACCAAAACGGAGTTTCTCTCCGGCCGGGGGCTGAAATCCCGGTTGTTCCCAGGGCTGGGCTTCCAGCCTGATTGTCCTGGATGCAAGTACGGCACCTGCTCCCAGCGCACCAGTACGGATGAAGTTGCGACGTGTAAATGAGTTTTTCATATCTTCTTGGTTAGGTTAATTTGATATAAGTAATTACCTTAAAGTTAAGACTTCATCAATACAAGACAAAAAAAATTTTCAGTTGCGGTCAATCTTTCGCTTGCATAATTGCTATGCTTATCTGAAATTCCTGACCTGTCATTGGATTAAACTCAATACATTTCCTGTTATCTTTGACAAAATTTTCAAAAACATCATGCTTAACCTCCTCAAACATCCACTGATCACACATAAGCTTACACAGATGCGAAGGAAGGAGACTTCCACCAGGGATTTCCGTTTTTACCTGGGTGAGATATCAGCATTAATGGCTTACGAGATCAGCCGTGATCTTCCCCTCAGGGAAACGGAAATTGAAACTCCGGTCACCCGTTGCTCCACATTTGAGCTTGCCGGTGAAGTTGTTCTGATACCTGTACTGCGTGCGGGGCTTGGGATGGTCGACGGAATTACCAACCTCATCCCCGATGCCAGGGTGGGGCATATTGGCATGTACAGGGATCATGAGACACTCAAGCCAATCACGTACTTTTCAAAATTTCCGGAAGACCTGGCAAACGCAGTGGTCATGGTCCTCGACCCCATGCTTGCCACCGGGGGAAGCGCCGGTGCAGCAATAGATGTCATTAAGCAAAACGGGGGCAGGGTGATAAAGCTTGTATCCATCGTAGGCGCACCCGAAGGTGTTGCCAGAATTGAAAAGGACCATCCTGATGTTCAGATATACCTTGCTGCACTCGACGAGAAACTCAATCAAAAAGGTTACATTGTCCCTGGCCTCGGTGATGCCGGAGACAGACTTTTCGGGACACTTTGAGGAACTTTTATTAATCATCTTTGTTAGATTTGATGAGCTGTCAGCTGAAATGCCGGAAGAAAAGGTCATAGAGGTTAAGGATGTCTGGAAATCATTTAAAACGGTCCAGGCGGTAAAGGGTCTGAGTCTTTCAATCCCGAAGGGCCAGTTCGTTGCCCTTCTCGGACCGAACGGAGCGGGCAAGACGACGCTTGTCGAGATGATTGAGGGTATACAGAAACCCGACAGCGGTGAAATTGCAATACTCGGAAAGAGATGGAAAGGTCACGAGGATGAGCTGCATCGCGTAATAGGACTTTCCCTGCAGGAAACAAGGTTCATCGATAAGCTCCGTGTTACCGAAACCCTTCTCCTGTTTTCATCATTCTTCAGCCTTGGCAGGAAAAGGGTTGAAGAAATAATTGAAATTGTCGGCCTCCAGGATAAGAGAAAATCGTATGTCGTTAACCTTTCGGGAGGACAAAGACAGAGACTCGCGCTTGGCATCTCACTCATTAACAGCCCGTCTATCCTGCTGCTCGACGAACCTACGACGGGACTCGACCCGAATGCAAGAAGGGAAATCTGGGAAATACTCCAGGCACTGAAGGAGAAATCGAATACTTCGATGATCCTTACTACCCATTATATGGAAGAAGCAGAGAATCTTTGCGATTATATAATCATTATGGACCATGGCGTTATCCTGCGTGAAGGTACAAGAAAGCAACTGCTCGAGGAGGAATACGGCGAAAAGGTCATCGAGTTCTCAGTCGCAAGCGGGATGATACCTGAAAACATAAGCGATCCCGGCCTCCCTTTCAGGATTCACAGGGACATCTCAGGAGAAAAGGGATCGGTGATCGTGAACCGGTTTGAATCGGATCTTCCTCTCCTTCTTTCTTACCTGAAATCCAGGAATCTGACACTCAGCCACCTGCAAAGCAGGAGGAAGACTCTTGACGATCTCTTCATTGAACTCACCGGGAGGAAGATAGATGAATAAACTGCTCAGACTTTACCAGCTCTGGCAGCTGATTGTTGCCGAATTCAGGGAAACGGTTCGTGAACCCGGGGTGCTGTTCTGGGGAATAATTTTTCCCATACTGATGTCGCTGGGACTTGGCATTGCCTTCACAAAAAAAGCTGATACTATCAGGAAAGTCGCCATTATCCGGACCGCTGAGCGGAGCCTGAACGACAGCAGCTCAGTTCTCTGCAGTTTCCTCGACAGAAACTGTGAGAAGAACATTTCCGCTTCCGGGGATGCCTACAGGTGGAAGCTCGTTCTGAAAGATGAAAAGCTTGGCAATTCAATATTCCTGTTTTATGAGATGGACTGGACAAAATCGATGATGATGCTGAAACGCGGCACAGTCAATGTAGTTCTTAAAACCGGAAGTGACGGAACAGAGTATCATTTCGACCCGATGAATTCCGACGCCCAGCTCACTTACCTGAAGCTCAATCCTGTAATCGGATCGGGTAAGAAAGTTGAAGAGGGGAGCAGCCAGGAGATCAAACCCCTTACTGTGACAGGAACACGATATATCGACTTCCTTGTTCCGGGGCTTATTTCAATGGGTGTTATGATGTCGTGCATGTGGGGAATCAGCTACAGCATTATTGAAAAGAGATCGAAGAAGCTTCTCAGGAGGCTCGTGGCCACTCCGATGAAAAAATCTCACTTCCTGATAGCCATGATCGTCGTGCGGATCGGCATGAACTTCATTGAATCAGGTACGCTGTTTCTTTTCGCTGTTCTTGTCTTTAAGATGCAGATCCAGGGAGATGTATCATCGCTCTTCATGATCTTCCTTGCGGGTAATATCGCCTTTGCAGGGATAGCTGTCTTTGCTTCCTCGCACACCAGTAATACAGAAGTGGGCAACGGTCTCATTAATGCGGTAGTGATGCCGATGATGGTTCTCTCCGGAATCTTTTTCAGCTATCATAACTTCCCCGACTGGAGCGTCCCTGTTATACAAAAATTACCACTGACGATGCTCGCTGACGGTGTAAGAAGCATAATGAACGAGGGGGCTGGATATGCACAGGTCGGACTGCCCATACTTATACTTGCCTCAGTCGGTGTGATTTTCTTTGCCGCGGGACTGAAGATATTCAAATGGCACTGACCCTTTAGTTCCCGCATCTCATACCTTTTCTTTCGTCATTCACCGATTTTAAATACTGGTTATGCAGCGTTTTGTGAAACTTTGTGTCTTTAGAGCAAGAAATCACTAACCAAAATAAGGAACAATGAAAAGTCTGAGAAATTTAGCAACCCTTCTTGCACTTGCAGTGGGATTTATATCCTGCGTCGACGGACAGTTTTACCACAGTGTAAGAGGCAATGGCAATGTCGTTAAAAAGGAGAGAACCATGTCCGGCTTTGATGCTGTAAAGGTATCGAGCGGGATCGATGTTTATCTTTCACAGGGTGATAAGGAAAGTGTCACCGTTGAAGCTGATGAAAACCTTCATGATTATATCGTTACCGAGGTGAGGAACGGTGTTCTCAATGTGTACACCGACAATGTAAGCATTCGTCATGCTGAAAGGGAAAGAGTTTATGTCACCATTAAGGATGTAAAATCACTCAGGACTTCAAGCGCCGGCGATATTGTTGGAGAGACTCCCATCAAATGCGGCGATATTGAAATAAGTGCCAGCAGCTCGGGCGACATTACTCTTGAGCTCCATGCCGATAAGGTTGACGTGGATATCAGCAGTGCCGGCGATATAAAGCTGAATGGCGATGCCCAGTCACTAAGGGCTGATCTTAGCAGTGCAGGCAGCCTGAAGGCATATGACTTCAAGGTCAAGGAAGCAGATGTAAGTGTATCAAGTGCAGGTGATGCAGATATTTATGCCAGCGATAAGCTTATGGCAAGAGCTTCAAGTGCAGGAGACATTCATTATATGGGCAGCCCTAAATATGTAGATGCACACTCATCAAGTGCAGGTGGAATTCACAGCAGGTAATTCTCACCATATATATAATACACCTTATCGTAAAAGCTGCCGGACAATTCCGGCAGCTTTTTTTATCTTTGCAGGAAGATAATATCAATATAAAATGAAAGAAAATATTTCTGTTAACCTGGCGGGTCTCGCAAATCTCATTCCCTCTGAAGAGGTTGCGGCCCTTGCCCACAAATCGCAGGCACTGCTCGAAACCGTAAACTCCGGAACCGGTGCAGGCAATGATTTTCTTGGCTGGGTCAGGCTCCCGGAAAACATACAGGCGCAGCTCGACTCAATTGAAAAGGCAGCAAAGCACCTCAGGTCCGTTTCATCAGCAACGGTTATAATAGGTATAGGAGGCTCCTACCTAGGTGCCAGGGCTGTAATAGAGGCTCTCTCCCATTCATTTCCCGACAAGGCGCCTAAGAAACAGCACGAGATTTTTTATGCCGGCCATAATATCTGCGAAGATTATATGGCAGAGCTCCTGGAAGTGCTTGAAAACAAGAATTACTCCATAGTTGTAATATCAAAATCCGGAACCACCACAGAGCCTGCCATAGCATTCAGGCTGCTGAAAGATCACCTCGAAAGAAAAGTTGGAAAATCGGTCGCGGCAGACAGGATCGTGGCAATCACCGATGCAAAAAAAGGAGCGCTCAGATCCCTTGCAGATATAAACGGTTATGATACGTTTGTCATTCCCGACGATGTCGGGGGACGCTATTCGGTTCTTACTCCCGTAGGGCTTCTTCCAATTGCAATAGCCGGGTTCGATATCAGGGAATTCGTTAAAGGGGCAGTTTCGATGACAGCCCTCACAAGGGACAATAAAAATCCTGATACAAACCCTGCCCTTCTTTATGCTTCAGCAAGAAACACCTCGCTGAGGTCCGGCAAATCGGTTGAGGTCCTCGTAAATTATCATTCCAAGCTTCATTATTTCGCCGAATGGTGGAAACAGCTTTATGGAGAAAGCGAGGGGAAAGACGGAAAAGGAATATTCCCTGCTTCGGTAGACCTGACCACCGATCTTCATTCCATGGGACAGTATATCCAGGACGGGCAGAGATTTCTTCTCGAAACGGTCCTTTCAGTGAGGTCCCTTGCCGACAGGGTGAGAATACCCCAGGAGAAGGACGATGCGGATCAGCTCAATTATATCGCCGGCAAAAGATTGTCCGAAGTAAACAAGAATGCTGAAACAGGGACCATCATCGCGCATAACGATGGTAAAGTTCCCGTGATAAGCATCCAGGTTCCTGCACTCGATATTTTCTCTATCGGGCAGCTGGTTTACTTCTTTGAATATGCCTGCGCTCTGAGCGGTTATATACTCGATGTAAACCCCTTTGATCAGCCGGGAGTTGAAGCATACAAGAAGAACATGTTCGCACTTCTTAATAAGCCTGGTTTCGAGGAGGCAGGGAAGAAGCTGAGGGAAAGGCTGAAATAACGCATTATCAACCAGCTGATAAAATCAGCATAAAAGCTGTGACGATGAATATCAACCTGCGCAGTGACTACAGATGGGCCCTGGTTGCTCCGACGAGCATGGGTGTGAGGCTTACACCCGTAAATGGACAGCCGGTGCATTGCAGCGATACATACTTTATGCAGGCAACGAGCGCGGAAAGCAATGTGCTTTCAATTACCTCGTGCCTCGGGCTCCCGGTTAAAGTGCTTACCGTATTTGTTAAGGATAGTCCGGTTGCCAGGTTCATCAAAGACAGCCTTGGATCGAGGAATATCCGGTTTGATGCCCGTGAGATTGAACAGGGAGGACCCTGGGGTTACAGGCACCAGTTCAATATCGCCGACAGCGGATCGGGACCAAGGGGCCCGAGGGTCCACAACGACAGGGCCGGTGAAGCCGGCAGGGAAATGGAGGCCGGGGATTTTGATCTGACCAGTCTCCTTTCTGAAGAGGGTGCGGGCATAATTCATATCTCAGGACTTGTTGCCGCGTTGTCGCCGGGTACGGGAAATCTGTGCCTGGAGCTTGCAAGAGCCGCAAGAATGAATGATACACGGATCTCATTCGATCTTAATTACCGTGCATCGTTCTGGAAAGGAAGGGAAAAGGAACTGTCGTTGATTTTCACTGAAATTGCCTCCTTATCTGATATACTATCGGGAAACGAGGAAGACTTCCAGCTTTGCCTGGGCATAAAAGGACCGGAGACGGGTGGCAAAGACTTAAACGGAAAGATCACCGGCTTCAGGACCATGATTCTTGAGGCCAGGAAGGCTTTCCCCGGGGTCAGCTGTTTCTCGACGACCCTGCGCGAAGTGATAGATTCAGGAGAACACCTTTGGGGTGCGATAATGTTTAATGGTGACAATTTTTACCAGGTTGAACCAAGGAAAATCCGTGTTCTCGACAGGATCGGCGGAGGTGATGGTTTTATCGGGGGGCTCCTCTACGGAATCCTGAAAGGATGGGAACCGGAAAAATGCCTGCGGTTCGGCTGGGCCTCGGGAGCGCTGGCCACCAGCCTTCTTACCGACTATGCCATCCCTGCGGACGAGGACCAGGTCTGGAGCATCTGGGAAGGTAATGCCCGCATAAAAAGATAACAAAGAAAAAACCGCAGCGAACACCTGTGCCCGCTGCGGTTTCGTTATGCTTTCAGACCAGCTTGTGCTTTTTGACAAACTCGTCAAGCACCTGGGTCAGGTTCGGATCACCAATCTCCTGCAGGTCATAATAAACCCTCGTATTAGGTTTCCTGATCTTAATTATCCTGTTCAGATCGATTGGAGTAGCAATCACAACACTGTCGCAATCGGTACCGTTGATTGTTTTTTCAAGGTCGTGCAGCTGCTCATCGCCATAACCCATTGCCGGCAATAATGTTCCGATATTAGGATAAATCCTGAAGGTCTCAGCCAGCTTACCTACAGTAAACGGGCGTGGGTCGACAAGCTCCCTTGCACCGAATTTCCTTGCAGCGACAACACCCGCACCTATCTTCATCTCACCATGTGTAAGCGTAGGACCGTCTTCGACAACAAGCACCCTCTTGCCTTTTATTGCAGCCGGATTATCAACTTTTATCGGGGATGCCCCGTCGACCACGACTGCATCGGGATTAACCTTCTCGATGCTTTCACGAACCATCTGAATGGATTCAGGAGAAGCGCTGTCCATCTTGTTAATCACAACTACATCGGCGATACGAAGGGTAACTTCTCCCGGATAATACCTGAGCTCATGACCGGCCCTGTGAGGGTCCGTTACCGTTATCATAAGGTCGGGTTTGTAGAAAGGGAAATCATTGTTTCCGCCGTCCCACAATACCACGTCACAGCCCTTGGGGTCCTTTTCAGCCTCGCGCAGAATTGCTTCATAGTCGACACCGGCATAGATAACATTCCCTCTTACCACATGAGGTTCATATTCCTCCATTTCCTCGACGGTGCATTTGTGCTTTTCAAGGTCGCTGACCCCGGCAAACCGCTGCACCTTCTGTGCATTCAGGTCACCATAAGGCATGGGGTGACGGACCGCCACAACCCTGAGCCCTTTTTCCATCAGTATTTCTATTACCCTTCTTGAAGTCTGGCTCTTCCCGCAACCTGTACGTATTGCACCAACAGCAATCACAGGCTTGGTGCTCTTGATCATGGTATCTGCCGGACCAAGAAGAACAAAATTTGCACCGGCCGCATTTACTATTGCACTCACCGACATCACCTTCTGGTAAGTAACATCACTGTAGGAGAAAACGCATTCGTCAACCTTAAGCTTGCTGATAAGTGCAGGCAGTTCATCCTCTGCATGAATAGGTATTCCCGCGGGATACAGCTTCCCGGCTAATTCCCCGGGATATTTTCTTCCTGCAATATCCGGGATCTGTGCGGCAGTGAATGCCACAACATTGTAATATTCATTATCCCTGTAACAGGTATTGAAATTATGAAAGTCGCGTCCGGCTGCGCCGATAATGATGACATTCTTCTTTGCCATAAATCCTCCGTGTTTAAATTTTGAAATATTTTGTTATGATTTTTTGCTAAAGTGTCTGGCTCCAAAATTAAATCACACGTCGCAAATTTCATATAAACAGCATGATTATTTTATGACTTAAATCATCATACAAATTATTGTAAGATAATAATTTAAATACAATCATGTTATTAACTTTGCATATGCTTCATAAAATGTCGCGGGCGTTGAAACTTTATGGCAAATTCTTTGTACTATTGAAAAAATATTATGAATGTCCTGGCCCATATTTATTTGTCGGGTGATTCGGAGAAGATAATCATCGGCAATTACATAGGCGACTATGTAAAGGGTCGCGATTATCTTAAATATCCCGAGCAGATCAGGAAGGGCATCATTCTTCACCGCCACATCGACGCTTTTACTGACAGGCATCCCGTGGTACACAGGAGCAAGATCTTTTTCACCAGAAAATACCACAAATATTCCGGTGTCATTACCGATATTATTTATGATCATTTCCTCACGAAAGAGTGGGATTTCTTCTCCCGCCGGCCCCTTGAGAGCGTGACATACAACTTTTACAGGGCTCTCGTTAACAATTACGATATAATGCCCGACAACGTGCAGTCGATGATGCCCTTTTTCATAATCAACAACTGGATAGAATCATACGAAACCGTAAAAGGAATAAGGCACGTCCTCAATACCCTCAGCAAACGGTCAACCCTCCCTAATGAAACAAGGTACGCGATAAAAATGCTGAAGAAAAACTACTATTCCATCCAGGACGATTTCATGGAGTTCTTTCCACAGCTCATCGATTACGTCGAAAAAGAATTTGGGGTGGAAATATCCCACAGGATCAGGATGCCATACTGATCATACCAGGTACTCGGTACGGCTGGCATCAAGCCTAAGGAAAATAAACAGCAGAATTGTAAAACCCCACAACGAGCTGCCTCCATAGCTGAAGAAAGGAAGAGGTATACCAATAACGGGAACCAATCCAAGTGCCATACCTATATTAATGAAGAAATGCGTAAGGAATACTGAGACAACTCCGTACCCGTAAATCCTCGAAAACGATGATCGTTGCCGCTCGGCAAGAAAAATAAGTCTCAGAAGCAGTGCCACATACAAGCCAATAACAACAATTGAGCCAAGGAACCCCCACTCTTCCCCAACCGTGCAGAATATAAAATCGGTGCTCTGGGCTGGAACAAATTTGAACTTGGTCTGCGTTCCCCTCAGGTACCCCTTTCCTGAGAATCCGCCTGAACCTATAGAGATAACTGATTGATTTACATTATACCCGGCACCATGTGGATCGGATTTCAAACCAAGCAGGATACTGACTCTTTCCTTGTGATGCGGTTTCAAAAGATGGTTGAAGGTATAACCGACAGTGCTAACGAAAATCACGCTTCCCACGAGAAACGCAAATACAATCAATACGGCCCCGGCCTTCTGCCGGTATATATACCAGGAGTATGAAAGACCTGAAAGGATCAATGATACCAGGACCACGCTTGTCGGGGCCAGCTTGTTTAAGAAATAATGATCTGCAGCAAATACCAGGCCGGTGATCACCAGGAAGATGCCCATTCCTGTAAGGCAAACCTTCGGATTCCTCACTGCAAACCATATGATCACATAAGCTATTACAATCAAAGCGATAGCAACATAAAGGTTATTCACGAGCAGGGCGACCAGGAACAGGATAATCATTAACGACCCTGTTACAAAGATGTAAGGGCTCATCCCTTCCCTGAACAACACAAAGAAGAAGCTGAGATAGATCGCAACCGATCCGAAGTCGGGCTGAAGTGCAGTAAGTGATGCCGGGATCAGTATAATTGCCAGTGCAGGTATCAGCACTTTGATCCTGGTAAGTTCACCCGACCTGTTGTTAAGGTACCTGGCAATTGCCAGCGCCGTTCCGACTTTAGCAAATTCTGAAGGCTGAAGGCTCAGAGCCCCGAATTCGAACCACGACCTGGCCCCGTTAATTTCCTTTCCCAGCACCAGGACAAGTGCGAGAATCAATATGAATCCGCCGTAGATAAAATAACCGAAGAAGAAATAAAACCTGTTGTCGATTATTACCACGAATACCGCCACAAGGATAGTGGCGAGAATCCAGATAAACTGCTTTCCGTACCTTTGAGACAGGTTGAGAAGCCCTTTATGGTCCTCATTGTAAACAGCAGCATATATATTCAGCCATCCCAGGATGATCAGCACCAGGAAAAGCACCAGCGACACCTTGTCAATATCCTGCCAGAGAGTGCTTGCCCTTTTCATTTTTTCATAAGGTTTAGTCCCAGGATATATTCTTCATTCGCCTTGTTGGATATAGCACCTTTAAGGTATTTCTCAATTAAAAGGCTTGCAACAGGAGCCGCATATGTGGCACCGAAACCGGAATTCTCGACATAAACTGCTATTGCGATCTTAGGGTCATCTTTCGGGGCAAAGGCCATGAAGATCGAATGGTCCTTCCCATGGGGGTTCTGTGCCGTGCCTGTCTTTCCACAAACCCTGATATCCCTGATCGCGGCAACTACAGCTGTCCCACCCGGACTGTTGACCGCCTGGTCCATCCCATTGACTATAAAACCGAAATTAGCGGTATCTATCCCGATAAAATGCTTTGTCTCAAAATCACCGGTCCTGTTTGGCTCGTTCCCGACCGACCTGACAATATGCGGGCTGATATAATATCCCCTGTTTGCTAAAGTCGCGGCCATATTGGCTATCTGAAGCGGCGTAGCTCCCACCTCGCCCTGACCGATCGCATTTGAAATTATCATCAGCGATTTCCACCTTCCCTTACCGTACCTCTTATCATAAAACGAAGTTTGGGGAATAAAACCTGTCAGCTCATTTACAAAGTCGGTCCCCAGCTTTCTCCCGAAGCCGAACTGATCGAGATAGTCCTTCCACCTCGAATAGGATTCATCTATTGTGAGGTATTTCGGGTTATCGAGGATCCTCCTGTATGCCTGGCAGAAGTAGGCGTTGCACGAATTCTTAATTGCCCCAACGAGGTTTAGTGGCGATTCATGGGTATGGCATGCCACAATAAGATAGCCGTTGTTGCAGCTGAACAATGTTGTCGGAACTATAACCTGCTCCTGCAACGCGATCAGGCCGTTCACAGGTTTGAAAGTCGATCCGGGCGGGTATGAGGCCATAAGGGCCCTGTTGAAAATAGGCTGTGTCGAATCGGAAAGCAGGGCCGCAAAGTTCTCGGACCTTACCCTGCCAACAAGCAAGGACGGATCGTATTTGGGGGCCGAAACAAGTGCCAGCACTTCACCTGTTTTTGGCTCTATTGCCACTATGCTTCCCGATTTGTTCTGCATCAGGTGCTCGGCATACTCCTGCAGGTCGGCATCAATTGTCGAAACGATGTCGCTTCCCTGGACCGCAACGGTATCAAGCCTCCCATCTTCATAAGAGCCTTTCAGCCTGCTGTACACATCGACCAGGTAAATCTTAACACCTTTTTTGCCCCTCAGTTCCTTCTCATACGACTCCTCGATGCCACCTGTGCCGATATAGTCGCCAGGCTTATAATAGGGTTCCTTCTTGACCAGGTTATCGTCGACCTCGCTCACATACCCAAGCGCGTGGGCAGCAACCGGTTTTGAGTACTTTCTCAGGGTCCTAGTCTGTACATAAAAACCAGGGAACCTGTACATCTTCTCCTGGAGCCTGGCATAGGTCTCTGCCGATACCATTTTCAGGAAAACAGAAGGGGCCCTGCGCGAATAGTTAATTGCGGCCCTCATTCTCTCGGCGTACAGCGACCTTGTTATACCGAGAAGGTTGCAGAATTCAACCGTGTCAAAAGCCATTGTCTGCGCCGGAACCACCATAATATCGTACGCCGCCTGGTTGAAAACGACAAGCTTTCCGTTCCTGTCGTAAATCAGCCCGCGGGCCGGGTATTGTGTCACATATCTCAGAACATTGTTGTCGGCCGACAGCCTGTATGATCTCTCAAGAATCTGGATGCGGAAAAGCTTGATAACGAGTACCAGTGACATTGCCACCACAAGAACTATCATGAAGTACTTCCGGTTGATGTAGGCGTCCTTCATTTTTGCCTTGATATTGTTCCTCTCCGGTAATATTCGATCAGGAGAATAAATGATACGGTAAATGCCGTGCTCAGGATTATTCGCAGCAAAGTCCGGAAGAAATCGGTGAACCTGAATACTTCAAGGAAGAATAGTATAAAATGATGTACTGAAACAACCAGCAGCGAATAGAGCAGGAACCACCTGAACCCGTAAACAAGCATTGAGGGAGAAGCCCCCGGTTCATATCCGTCGCGCGGGGATATTATCCTGAGGATATAAGGTCTGACAAAACCCGCGGCAACGGTGGCTCCCGTATTCATCCCGGTGGTCCCCGAAAAAAAATCCATTACCAGTCCGGTGAAAAAGGATATGATCAATATTATCCATTCAGGCATTTCGACAGGGAGGAGCATTATGAACATCACATAGACGTACGGGTTGATAAATCCCCCGAAGTTGATGTTGCCCAGCAGCAGTACCTGCAAAAGGATCAGGATTATGAATATTATGCCATATCTGAAAACAGAATTGATCATCTGAATCTTTTTTCAAGTTGTTCCTGTTCTTCCTTTTTCAGGTTCCGGATTACGCTCACGTGAGAGAGCTGCCTGAAATTGGTTGCCAAAGCGACTTTTATCCTGTAGAAATCACTTCCCGATCTTTCAAAATCGCTAATCACTCCAACCATAATTCCCTCGGGAAATACTGCCGAATAACCCGTAGATTCGATCGTGTCGCCAATGACGATGCTGACATGCTGGGGAATTTCATTCAGCATTGCATACCTGTAATCTCTGCCGTCCCAGGTCAGTGAACCAAAATATCCGTTTGATTTTATCCTGCTGCTCAGCCTGAAGTCGAGGTTCAGGAGCGACATTGCAACTGAAAAATTATCCGAGCTTCCGACAATTATTCCGGCGACTCCGTTCTGACCTGTGACTCCCATTCCTGCATCCACACCCTGTTTTTTCCCCTTGTCGATGGTGAAAAAATTCTTCTGCCTGCTGACAGTATTGTTCACCAGGGTAGCGGAGGTGTACTCATACTGCTGGTGGTAACCTGTGTCGGATACTGAAAAAAAAACAAGGCTCTGGTGCGAGGATAATGCTGAGACTTTATTCCGAAGTTCTGCATTTTCGAGTGCAAGGCCCGTATTGATATACCTCAGCCGCAGGTAATTCCTCGTGTTTGTGATTCTCTGATCGGCAAGCACTGTTATCCCTCTCATTCCCTTGATAACCCTCGAATTGTGATATTCATTCCGGGTTACCACAATGTACAGCGCTATCCCTTCAAGGAGTATAAAAAGGAAAAGAGCATTATACCTTGCCAGAAAGTTGAGAAGGTTCCTCATTCCATGTCAATCTTATCTCATCAGGAAGGGGAATTTCTCCACATTCTTCAGTGCAACGCCTGTACCCCTGGCTACAGCGTGGAGTGGATCCTCAACAACCTGGAAGTTGATATTGATCTTGTCGGTCAGTCTCTTATCCAGTCCCCTGAGGAGCGCTCCGCCTCCTGCCAGGTAAATCCCTTTATTGACAATATCGGCATAGAGTTCGGGCGGGGTCTGTTCCAGGACGTTCAGTATTGCAGCCTCAACCTTGGAAAGGGATTTGTCGAGGCAATACGCTATCTCCTGATACGAAACCGGAATCTCGATCGGAAGTGAAGTCATGATGTTCGGGCCTCTTACGATATAATCAGGCGGAGGATTATCTATATCGGGGAGGGCGGCACCTACACCGATCTTGATATCCTCGGCAGTCCTCTCCCCTATTTTGATGTTGTGCTGATGTCTCATATAAGCCTGGATATCAGCTGTAAATCCATCACCGGCAATCCTGATCGATTTATTGCAAACTATCCCGCCAAGGGCGATAACTGCAATTTCAGTTGTTCCCCCGCCGATATCGACTACCATGCAGCCTTCAGGGGCTTCCACATCGAGACCAATACCTATTGCTGCGGCCATCGGCTCATATATCATGTAAACATCCCTGCCACCTGCATGCTCCGACGAGTCGCGGACGGCCCTGATCTCAACCTCGGTGCTTCCAGATGGTATGCATACTACCATCTTGAGAGAAGGGGTAAAAAGCTTCGGACCTTTATTAATCATCTTTATCATTCCCCTTATCATCAGCTCTGCAGCGTTAAAATCGGCAATAACACCATCGCGCAGGGGTCTGATTGTCCTGATGTTCTCGTGTGTCTTTCCATGCATCTGCCGCGCCTGTTCGCCGATAGCGATCAGTTTACCGGAATTCTTGTCAACAGCAACTATTGAAGGCTCGTCAACCACCACCTTGTCGTTGTGAATGATGATTGTATTAGCCGTGCCAAGATCAATTGCAATCTCCTGTGTCAAAAATGAAAATAGTCCCATGTAAAAATTATTATTTCGTTATCCTTATTAATCAGTTTCAACTCTGTTCTCCCGCCCGCGCCGTTATACCCTAATGCTTAAAATGCCTGACCCCTGAGAAGACCATTGCCATCCCGTTATTGTTGCAATAATCTATCGAGTCTTTATCACGAACAGATCCACCGGGTTGAACGACAGCTTTTATCCCTGCATTGTTTGCAATCTCAACGCAGTCGGCAAAAGGGAAGAAAGCATCTGATGCCATAACCGCGCCCTTAAGATCAAAACCGAAGGTCCTTGCCTTGTCAATTGCCTGCTTCAAAGCATCCACCCTGGAGGTCTGACCTATCCCGCTGGCACAGAGCTGGCCGTTCTTTGCAAGAACTATTGCATTAGACTTGCTGTGTTTTACAATAATATTCGCAAATGCCAGGTCCTCAAGTTCTTTCATATCCGGTATCCTCGTGGTGGCCGGTTGAAGGTCCGTTACAAGCTGGGTGCTGTTATCCAATTCCTGCCACAGCACACCATTGAGCAACGATCTGAAGCCCTCTTTTGCTTTTCCGGTCAGTTTCCGCCGCAGGATTATCCTGTTTTTTTTCTGTTTCAAAATTTCAAGGCCCTCCTCATCGAAACCAGGAGCAATGATAATCTCGCAGAACAGCTTGTCTATCTCTGCCGCGGTGATCCTGTCGATTATCCTGTTTGTGATTATTACCCCGCCGTAAGCCGACACCGGGTCGCATGCAAGTGCATCCTTCCATGCATTTAAAAGCGTATCGCGCGTGGCCACACCGCAGGCATTGTTATGCTTTATAACTGCAAATGTTATATCGCCGAACTCATCGATAAGTCTTACGGCCGATTCAATGTCCAGCAGGTTGTTATATGAAATCTCTTTCCCGTGAAGCTTGTCGAAGAACTTCTCAATGTCCCCGTAAAAAATACCTTTCTGATGAGGATTCTCTCCGTACCTCAGCTCATAATGCGAGTCAATCGCGGACCTGAATACAGGAAGGGAGGCTGTTCTGTTGAAATAGCTGAAGATAGCGGTATCATACCCCGAAGAGGTCATAAAGGCTTCTGCGGCAAATTTTCTTCTTTCTTCCAGGCTTGTGATCCCATTCTTTTCCCTGAGAAGCCTTAACAGGTCCCCGTACTGGTTCCTGTTTGAAATTATCACAACATCATTGTGATTCTTTGCTGCCGCCCTGATGAGGGAGATCCCCCCTATATCGATCTTTTCAATGATCTCCACCTCATCGCTTGTTTTCTCAAGTGTTTCGGTAAAAGGATAGAGATCAACAATAACAAGATCGATCTCAGGAATGCTATAAGAGTAGAGCTGCCCTGAGTCGGCCGCATTTTCCCTCCTGGCAAGTATGCCGCCGAACACCAGGGGATGCAGGGTTTTTACCCTTCCCCCGAGAATCGGTGGATACCCGGTCAGCTTTTCTACAGTTTCGGCTTTAATACCCAGCCCGGTTATAAAGTCATAGGTTCCTCCTGTTGAATACAATTTAACCCCAAGTTGATCGAGGTATCTTACGATTTCTGCAAGTCCATCCTTGTAAAAAACGGATATAAGTGCGGAACTAATTTTTTTATCCCTCATTGTCAGGTACTTAGATAAGTGAAAAACCACCTTTGGCGGGTGATTAAAAATATATATTTTTTTGATTAAGCCAATGTATAATCTATTATTTGAGGAATATTAAAGCGTTAAGATTTGATTTAATCATTTTACTATCTTTGACATGATCATAAGGAACGACAGTAAAAAGCTTAAACCAATGTTTTTCAGGCTTCTAAAAGAAGGTATAATATTCGCTTATAACTCAGTAATTGTAAATAAGCTAAGAACATTCCTATCCCTGTTCGGGATCACTATCGGGATTTTCTCAATCATATCAGTATTTACAGTACTCGACTGGATGGAGAAATCCATCCACGACAATATAGCCAGCATGGGCGAGGATGTCGTTTATATCAGCAAATGGCCATGGGGCTTGAATGTCAACCTGAACTGGTGGGATATCATGAAGTGGCCCTCTGTTTCCAAAGAAGATTACCAGACCATTCTCAGCAAGTCGACCAAATCTGAATATGCATGTTTTATCCTGCGCCAGGGGACCCAGGTGAAATACCAGAAGAATCTTGCAAGCGATATAATCCTGTCGGCTGTTACTCACGATTATGAGAACATCAGGACATTTGAGATAGACAATGGGAGGTATTTTACTCCCGAGGAAATTGCCGCCGGAAAAAACATCGTGGTTATCGGCTCCGAGCTTGCAAAAAACCTGTTCGACCAGAAAAATCCTGTCGGTAAAGATATTTCTGTTTCAGGGAAAAAGGTTACAGTGATAGGAGTTTTCAAACAGGAGGGGAAAGGTGGTCTGACCGATAACGGGACCGACAGATCAGCGGTGGTACCCTTCAATTTTGGAAAGACTTTTATAAATCAGAAGTACTTCTTTTCCAATGCGACCCTCGCCATAAAATCCAAACCGGGTGTCAAGGTGGAGGACCTGAGCGACGAGGTGACAATGATACTCAGGGCAGCAAGAAGATTGAGACCCAACCAGATAACAAACTTCTCGGTAAACCGTGCAAGCATAATCTCACAAAGCTTTGACGGGGTATTCAAAGGGATTAATTTCGGCGGATGGCTGATTGGAGGCTTCGCGATCCTGGTTGGCGGGTTCGGCATTGCAAACATAATGTTTGTCTCGGTCAGGGAAAGAACTAACCAGATCGGTATCCAGAAAGCCCTGGGGGCAAAGAGATATTTCATTCTTCTCCAGTTCCTTGTCGAGTCGGTCATTTTGTCACTTCTCGGGGGGGTGCTTGGCCTGATCCTGATCGGCACCGGGACATTCTTCATTAACTATTTCTACGACCTTAACATGTACCTGACAATGGGGAACATCGTTCTGGCGCTGTTCATCTCAGGGTTGATAGGAATTGTTGCCGGGTATGCCCCTGCATATTCTGCCGCGAGGATGAATCCTGTAGATGCTATCGGGTACTCTTTCTGATACCGGGCTATCTGATCTTCATTGCGACCCAGTTGGTAAGATCAATAAACTGGTCAACAGTGAGCTGCTCGGGCCTCAGACTCAGCAACGGGTTATTGTCGGTCACGCATGAAAATGCTGATCTCAGCGAATTCCTGAGCGTTTTCCTTCTCTGGTTGAATCCAGCCTTGACAACTTTGAAGAAAAGCTCTTCGTCACATGTAAGATGCTCTTTCCCGTTCCGGGTGATCCTTATCACGCCCGACTTGACCCTGGGCGGCGGAGAAAACACATTCTCAGATACGGTAAAAAGGTATTTTGCAGAGTAAAACGCCTGAACGAGAACGCTCAGTATGCCATAAGTCTTTGACCCCGGTCCGGTACAAATCCTTTCAGCCACCTCTTTCTGAAACATGCCCGTCAGTTCAATCACCCTTTCCCTGTGTTCAAGCACCCTGAAAAGTATCTGTGATGAGATATTATAAGGAAAATTCCCCGTGATGGCGAACTTTCTGCTGAACAGAGAATCGAGAGGAAGGCGAAGGAAATCACCCTCGATAATGTGGAGGCCGGGGAAATTTTCCCTGAGATAGCTTACCGATTCCCCGTCAATTTCTATTACCCTGAAATCGGCAAAATCTCTTTCAGCAAGAAACCTTGTCAGCACTCCCATTCCCGGGCCAATCTCAAGCACACAGTCATAGCCGTTGCCGGTCAGCGTTTCAGAGACCTTCCGTGCAATAGCCTTGTCCCTCAGGAAATGCTGTCCCAGGCTTTTCTTTGCTTTTACCCTTTCCATCAGCAACGAAAGTTAAGCTGTATCACCTTGTGTTAAGTGCCGCACGTCCGAATTTCCTCCAGAACGGAAGCCGCAGGGCTTCAAGGTAGTTGATGAACTTCTTCAGCAGGTTGTAATACAGGGTTATAAAGAAAACAAATGTCATGAACCAGATTGCAGCGACATTAAAAAAGATAGTGCCGATCCTTAAGTTGCCAACCTGCTTGTAAGGTGCATAAAACTGGGCACGTCCCGCTCTTGATTTGGGTTTCATGAAAACAGGGGTTGCCTTCTGGACCCATCTGTACTTAAGGTCATAATAAGACCCTTCATTAAGGCCGCCCTGGTTCAGTACAATATCATCCAGCCTCTGGTTATCATATGCAGTTGCCAGAAAAGTGATCCCCTTTTTCCTGTAATCCATCATTACCTCATCTTCAATAACCGCTTTTTCCCTGTAATACCTGCTGTTTTCCGATACTAGGAAAGAGCTAACACTGTCGAAAAAAGTGCTTACATACTCTTGTGTCAGGTCGCTGAAGTCGTTAATGTTGAGCTTGCTGAACCAGCTGCCCGTACTGATTCCCGTGTAATTGCTTAGTTCAGCAACATGATATCTCAATACACTGATCTTGTTTTTTATATTCTCTGATTCTCCCTTTATGTTCCTCCTCTGCCGGATATAGTTGATAGCGTCGGTTTTCAGGTTCCTGATAAGCTGATCCTTATAGTAATTGTTCTGTTCAATTTCCAGCTGTATGTCAAAGGTTGGCTTCCTGTAGTTATTGCTTTTGAATCCTTCAACCATTACTGCCTCGTATGCCCACCTTGTTGCCATAAGGTCGCCGATAAACGGCACATACTCCTTGTTGCCGATAGATTTATGAAGGTCATCGAACCTGATCATGGCACCTCCGAGGAGAAGCTGCGGAACGAGTATCAGGGGTATTAGTATATAGATGCTGACAACGGTCCTCATCCCCGATGAAATATTCAGGCCGATCAGGTTTCCGTAACATGCAGTGGTAAAAAAGATGAGCCATTGCTGCCAGAACATTCCCCTTATCTGCAATACAAATGCAGACACAACTACAAAAAGAAGTGACTGTATGGCCGAAACGAAGAAGAGGAAATTAATCTTGGAGAACAGATAGCTGAAACGGCTGAGATTCAGGAATTTCTCCCTGACCAGGATTTTCCTGTCCTTGAATATCTCCTCGGCGCTGATCATCAGTCCGAGGAAGAGGGCCACCACCACACCCATGAACAGGAAGACCGGGTAGTTTCTGTTTTCAGAAAATATGTACTTTGAAGCGGCGGAATATCTCGAGAGAAATCCAAGTATAAATGCAAGTACAGGCGCTTCGACCAGGTTCAGGATTATATACTGCCTGTCGGCAAGCTTGCGTGTAAGGTTCCTTTTCACAAAAGTCCGCATCTGGTAAAGCTTGCCCGGGACCTTGAAATTATTAGGAGGCACCTCCGTTTTTTCAGGCCAGCCCGTTATGACAGGCATCATTTTCTTCTTATATCTCTCGTACCACTCCTCCGGTGTGACCTGGCGCTCCTTCCCCTCGTAACCATCGTTGTCGACAACCTTTACCTCAACGATATGAAGTATTTTCTCACTCTCAACATTGAGGCAGTTTGGGCATTCGCTCTCGGCTGCATTGGCCTGGGAAGTTTCTGTCTTGAAATAGACCAGGGCTTCAACTGGGTCGCCGTCATAAATCATGTACCCGCCCTTGTCGATTAACCAGAGCCTGTCGAAAAGTTTCAGGATATCCGATGACGGCTGATGGATGTTGGCTATAACAAGCTTTCCTGAAAGGGCATGTTTTCTGAGCAGGTGCATAACCTTTTCAGAATCGTGGGATGAAAGTCCAGACGTAGGCTCGTCGACAAAGAGGACCACCGGTTCTCTCATCATCTCGAGACCGATATTCAGTCGTTTGCGCTGGCCGCCGCTGACTTTTTTATTAAGTATGTCACCCACCTGAAGATCCTTGATTTCCATTAGGTCAAGGTCCTTGAGCACCTTTTCCACCAGGTCCTTCAGCTGGTCCTCATTGTAATCGCCGAAGCAGAGCCTGGCATTGAAGTACATATTCTGATAAACTGTAAGCTCTTCCAGCAGCATATCATCCTGGGGGACAAAACCAATAAGACCCTTAAGCAATTCAGAATCATCATGGATATCATATCCGTTTATGTATATGTTCCCTTTTTCCGGCCGCATCTTTCCGTGAAGCAGGTTGAGCAGCGTGGTTTTCCCGACACCCGAACCTCCCATTATTCCCACCATGTTTCCTGATTCGAGCCTGAAGCTCATGGGCCTTATCCCGTTGTCGGAGTTCTTGAATCTGAATTCCACATCATGACCTTCAAATACCACCTTCCCATGAAAGTTGTCGATGAGGAACGCCTTGTAAACCTTTGAATAATATATGGGCTCCATACCAGGGCCCTTGATATTGACGCCTCTTTCAAGAAGATATGGCCTGCATGCTATAATATCCCGGCCTTTGAAATAAAGTGGAAGGGATCCGTCGTAAGTCAGAATAAGCGAACCAGTGCTCGCGATGTGCAGCACGTAAAGCTGTCCCCTGAACCCTTTTATCTTCAGATGCTTCCACAACTTATAGTTCCCAAATTCATTTTCTGAAGTGTATTTCGGATTCTCGCTTTCAACAACAAGCATGCAGTCGGGAGAAACTTTGTCGTAATTCCTTCCGATCATGAACGCAAATGCGTTGTCGTATTCTTTCGGTGAAATATTGAAAGTCCTGGCAACGATATCAATTATTGTCTTTTCCTGGTCAGTAATTGTGCCGTCTTCGAAGGTGAATTCCAGCAGCTGGAGAAATACTATCATTCTCTCCTCGAGGAAGAGGCCTTTTTTTATCTGGCGGCAGATATTTGTAATCTGGAAAGATATAAGCGAGTCGCCGTCAGCCAGGTCCCCTTTGTCGACACTCCTGAGCTCGTTGGAATAAAACTCCAGGTTATTTTCAAAAAGGGAGAAGTACTCCTCCTCCAGCTCCCTGTTGAGGTACCTCCTCAGGTAACTGCGAAGGATCTTCTTTCCTCTCGATGAAATGCCACCGGGATTGACCGTTGAGACGATCGCAAAAATATGGATCAGGGCTAGAAGAACTGACTCCCTCATGGAGAAGATTTTAATGATAAAGGGTGTTCAAAAACCACTGCCGGTCTTCGAGACACCCTCCAGTGTATTTTTGAAATATTATTGTGCTATTGCTTTCCCCCGGATAACTGTAATTGCTGCTGTTATATCCTTAATATTCTGTTCAGTAAGGCTTGTTCCAATCCCTGCATAAACAGTTTTTATGGGATCAAGCGACTTGACAAAATCGGCGACAGCCTGGTTATCGAGATAAGGCTTGGTAACATCGAGGTAAAGTTCGAAAGACTTTTTCTGCTCAAGGAGCACCTTCGAGATGCCGGCTACATTATATGCTGCTTCCGATACGTGCGTGGTAAGAAACATACCTTCAACCCATGCACCTCCGACAACCAGGAGGGCCAGCGGCTGTTGTTCATTTTCGCTCATATATGTATACGTGTCGTTGAATGCATCCGTAAGAATCTTTACAAGGCGGTCCTTGTTATCGAAATTCTTCTTGATACTGTCATATAGCGGCTGGTTGTAGATACCCGACATGTTAAGATCATTTGCAACTATCCTGATTGTACCCATATAATCCATAACCTCCTGGTTCATATTGTAAAGCGTGGCATAGCTGAGGTCGGCACCATAAACGCCAAGGTTAATGGACCTTTTGGGATTCGTATAGTATTTTTTCGCATTGTCGACAGGATTTGAAATACCAATGATATAACCAACTTCAAGATCTGTAAGCATTTTAATTACCTGTGCGGAAGTGGGAAGCGGGTAAACATTCTTTTCTATCTCCTTGCGGATGTTACTTACCTCAACCTTCTCCTGTTCCATTCTCTGTTTTTTCGGAGTTGCATTTTTGCAGGATGAAAGTCCCGCGAAACCAAGTACCATTAGCGGAATAATTACGGCTGCAATGACCTTTTTCATATGTGATGATTTTATGTTTGTATTGAATTAGTCGCCTGTAAAAATAAGAAATAATATGATATAATGCCTGCCGGGGAAATATTTTGATTCAGGGCTGATTCCGGACGATCGGCACTAGAAAATCTTTTCAACATTGCACTGCCATTTTCACCGGTATAAAATCAGGCAATCCCTGTCGATCTGTAATGGTAAATTGCTAAAAACTTCTGCCTCGGCATTTTGGCAACCCCTTATACTCATTTTTAATTATCTTTGTCACCCGGAAAACTGAAATTCAGATGTGGCGGAACTTTGATGATGTTCCCCCGAGAGAGGGAACCAACAGTATAAAATACGATCTCCGGAAGGAGACCTTCGGTTCTTCAGATATCATTCCAATGTGGGTTGCCGATATGGATTTCAGGACCCCCGGTTTTATCATTGATGCCCTCAGGAAAAGAACCGGCCACGAAATAATGGGCTATACTTTCAGGCCAATGTCTTATTTTTCTTCGATAATAACGTGGCTTGAAACAAGATACGGATGGAAAACTGAAAGAGAGTGGATCTGTTTCAGCCCGGGGATAGTCCCGGCTCTGAATTTTGCGACTCTTGCATTCACTTCACCCGGCGACGGCATAATTATGCAGCCACCGGTTTATCATCCGTTCTTCCCGGCAGTGAATGCCCACGGCAGGAATATAATCTTCAATCCGCTGGTGGAACGAAACGGCAGCTGGGAAATGGACTTTGATTCCCTGAGGGAGTGTGCCTCGGGAAAACCGAAAATGCTCATGCTTTCGAACCCTCATAATCCTGTCGGCAGGGCCTGGGATCCTGATGAGCTTGCCACGATGGCAGGGATTTGCCTCGAAAACAATATCATAATACTTTCCGACGAGATCCACTGCGATCTGGTCCTGCCGGGCTACCGCCATACTCCGGTTGCATCCCTTGCTCCGGAAATTGCCAGGATTACAGCTACATGCATTGCCCCGAGCAAAACATTCAACCTTGCGGGCCTGTCGACCTCCTCAGTAATAATACCTGATAATGAACTGAGAAAAAAGTTTACCGGTGTAACGGAGAACCTCCATATAACAGGCGGGAATATTTTCGGCACCGAGGCTTCAATTGCAGCATATTCCCTGGGACATGAGTGGCTTGAATCTCTCCTTATTTACCTTGATGCGAATGCTGCGTTCCTGAAGGAATACTTCACGGCAAGGATCCCCTCGGTTATCCCGGCTCCCCTGGAAGCCACGTATCTCCAGTGGCTCGATTGCAGGAGGCTTGGAATGACAGGTAAGCAGCTGAACGAGTTCTTTGTGTTCAGGGCAAAGGTCGGTATGAACGAGGGTTCAACTTTCGGCCCGGGTGGAGAAGGTTTTATGAGGATGAACATTGCCTGTAACAGGCAGACTCTTGTCAGGGCCCTTGAGCAGATTGAGAACGCGGTGAGCGACGTGTAAATTAATATGAACCGATCTAAATGGAAAATTCAGTAACAGTCAGGCTTACCCTGGAAGACGGGACAGTATATTCAGGGAAGTCTTTCGGGGCCGTGATCCCCGCTGCCGGTGAAGTGGTTTTTAATACAGCAATGACAGGATATCCCGAGAGCCTGACCGACCCATCCTACAGGGGTCAGATTCTGTGTCTCACGTACCCGCTGGTTGGAAATTACGGAGCACCGGTGAAGGATGAGGCCGATGACATTCTTAAGTTCTATGAATCGGGTTCGATACATATCTCAGGATTACTGGTCTCCGATTATTCATTCGATTATAGTCACTGGAATGCTTCCGAGAGCCTCGACACCTGGCTGAAGAATCATAATGTTCCCGGCGTTTATGGCATCGATACCAGGGCCCTCACCAAAAGAATAAGGGAAAAGGGAGCCATGCTTGGCAAGCTCGAACCTGAGGATACTTCAATTGAATTTTACGATCCGAATAAGGTCAACCTCGTGGAGGAGGTAAGCATTAGGGAGAAGAAAGTCTATGGCAACGGATCGTGCAAAATTGTTCTTATCGACTGCGGTGTCAAGTACAATATCCTGAGGAATCTTCTCAGGCGCGATACGACAATAATAAGGGTACCCTGGAACTATGACTATCACGGTGAAAATTTTGACGGGCTGTTTATTTCAAACGGACCAGGTGATCCCAAGATGTGTACACCTACTATCGCCAACCTCAGGAGATCCCTTGGTGAGAACAAGCCGGTCTTCGGAATCTGCCTGGGGAACCAGCTGATGGCACTTGCAGCGGGAGCCGATACCTATAAACTAAAGTACGGGCACAGGAGCCATAACCAGCCCGTGATCCAGTATGGAACTGACAAGGCCTACATTACTTCCCAGAATCATGGGTTTGCCGTCGACAACAAGACGCTTCCGCGGGAGTGGGAACCATATTTCATAAATATAAATGACGGAACCAATGAAGGGATGAAACACAAGGCAAAACCTTACTTTTCAACCCAGTTCCATCCCGAGGCTTCCGGTGGTCCGACCGATACTGACTTCCTGTTTGATATTTTCATAGAGAATATAAAAAAAACATTGAGCTGAGCTCACAAGGTTCAGAAATTGCACAGTTTCCCCGGAAAGGCATTAATTCGAAGGAATTTTTCCTACAGGTGTTTCATCAGCTTGACCTCTAGCTCCTCTATCGGTGTATTCCTGAATGTCTTCATAACCTTCTCGGCCCTCTTCCTTATCTGGTCATTGCACAGGTTACCTATGCTGCCGTCGTGAGAATAATCAGAGGGCTGGGTTCTGGAGAATGTCCCGTTCTTTACCATACCTGCAACAGCTTTGTAAGCATCCCTGAACGGGATACCCGACCTTACGAGCCTGTTGACCTCCTCGGTGCTGAATATTGAATTGTAAATGGGATCTTCCGTTATATTCCTTCTGACCTTTATTCCACCCAGCATGAAGACAAGGATATCGAGCATTTCGCCCATCTCCCTGAAGGCATCGAATACCAGCGATTTAAGCAGCTGCATATCCCTGTTGTAACCAGAGGGCAGGTTGTTGGTGATCATGCTTATATGGTTTGGCAGTGTCTGCAGAGAGTTTGATCTGGCCCTTATAATTTCAAACACATCGGGGTTACGCTTCTGGGGCATAATACTTGAACCTGTCACGAACTCATCGGGGAACTCTACAAATTTCAGCTCGGCGCTCATGAACAGGCATATATCCATTGCAAACCGCGACAGGGTGTTCCCTAGCGAGGCTATGGCCCCGCCGATAGCCATCTCTACCTTGCCCCTGTTCAGGCTGGCATAGGATGAATTGAAAATTATATCATCAAAATCAAGAAGCTCGGCAGTAAGCTTCCTGTTCACGGGAAGTGTTGTTCCATAGCCTGCAGCCGTTCCGAGCGGGCACCGGTTGTTCAGCTTTCTGACTCCAGAGAGGATGTAAAGGTCATCGGCGAGAGCTTCAGCATAACCGCCGAACCATAACCCGAATGATGAAACCATGGCAGGCTGCATGTGGGTGTAACCGGGGATCAGGAATTCACGAAACTGCTCACTCAGGGCCTGCATCTTGGTAAAAAGATTGAAGATCTTTACTGCCAGGCGGTCCGTCTCGGCCCTTGTAAAAAGCCTCAGGTCAAGCAGTATCTGGTCATTCCTCGAGCGGGCCGTATGAACCTTTTTCCCGGCCGGCCCAAGCGCGACTGTCAGCTCTTTTTCGATCTGTGAATGTATATCCTCAACCTCTTTCTCGATGACAATTTCGCCCGCTGCTGCCTTAAGGAACAGGGAATGGAGCGTTGTCAGCAGGTCGTGCTTTTCCTCCTGCGAGATGAGCTTAACCTCGGCAAGCATTATTACATGAGCCATTGAACCGACAATATCCCAGCCCGCTATTTCAAGGTCGGTGTCCCTGTCCTTGCCCGAGGTGAATTCAATTATGGCGGGGTCGGGCGAAATCCCCTTTTCCCAAAGTTTCATTAGTCTGATATTTAATCGTTAATGCATCGATTTCTTTCTGCCCGATTCAATAATTGCACGGTGAGCCATCAGCCTGATTGCATTTATCTTTATAAAACCCCTGCTGTCGGTCTGGTCAAAACCTCCTTCAATATCCATGCTCGAGAGGTCCTTGTCATAAAGCGATGACGGCGATTCCCTGCCTTCCACAATAATGTTCCCCTTATAGAGGCAAAGATGAACACAACCGTCAATCACCTCCTGGCTCTTATCAATGGCAGCCATCAGGAAGTCCATCTCGGGGCTGAACCAGAAACCATTGTAAATCAATTCAGAGAACTTGGGTGTCAGCATGTTCCTCAACCTCATTACCTCCCTGTCCATTGCTATTCCTTCGATATCCCTGTGCGCTGCATACAAAATCGTCGCACCCGGAGTCTCGTACACCCCCCTCGATTTAATCCCGACAAACCTGTTCTCAACCATATCGAGAAGGCCTATTCCATTCTCGCCTCCTATTTTATTGAGGTAAACGAAAAGCTCGAATGGATCTTCCATCACCGTTCCGTCATCCTTGTTGAGAACCTTTACCGGAATACCGTCCTTAAATGTAACAACAATTCTTGTTTCTTTATCAGGTGCATCCTGCGGCATTACCATTTTTACCAGCATAGTCTTGTGCATTCCATACATGGGATCTTCAAGAATGCCTGCTTCATGACTGATATGCATCAGGTTCTCATCCTCGCTGTATGGCTTCGAGAGACTTGCCTTAACAGGTATATTCTTCTCGGCAGCATATTTAAGAAGGTCGGTCCTTCCCTTGAAAGCCTGCAGGAATTCGGGATCCTTCCAGGGTGCAATAACCTTGACATTCGGCATAAGGGCATAATAGCACAGCTCGAACCTTACCTGGTCATTGCCTTTGCCCGTTGCACCATGGGCAACAGCCCTGGCTCCTTCGGCAATTGCAACCTCAATTTGTTTCCGGGCGATAAGGGGCCTTGCAAGGGCTGTGCCAAGAAGATACCTGTCCTCATAAACCGCGTTTGCCTTAACTGCCTTAAAAACGTAATCTGTGACAAACTCTTTCTTAAGATCCATCACGATAACCCTGGAGGCACCCAGCAGGATGGCTTTTTTCCTGCATTCCTCAAAGTCTTCAGCCTGCCCCACATCCGCAACATACGCTATCACTTCATAACCTTTCTCAATGAGCCACTTGAGAATGACCGAGGTATCAAGACCTCCGCTATAAGCCAAAACAACCTTTTCTTTCATCATTTATCTGTTTGAAATTATTCAATTGTACTATGCACCGTAAATTTCTTTTAACCCTTTATGCAGCCCAGGAAAAATCAGCTCGAGGCAATCGTGGAGATGATGTGTTTTAACATTGTCCCTGGGGATAATAAGCAATGTATCGTCTCCTGCTATTGTACCGGCAATCTCGAACCTGTCTGAATTATCAATCATCACGGCAACACTGTTCGCGTAGCCCGGACGTGTTTTCATCACTATCATCGAGTTCGCGTCAATCATCGACCTTATCACCGACACGATGTTTATCAGCGAACCCTGCGATTCGGGTTGCTTTATGTTCCCCGTAAGCGAGTACCTGTAGCCACCCTTTCCGTTGGGAACGCGCATAACTCCAATCTGTCTCAAGTTTCTCGAAAGCGTCGCCTGCGTGCAGCTGATCCCTTCCTTCTTCAGCATTCTTACAAGCTCCTCCTGCGACGAGATCTCTTCCTTCTCGATTATCCTTTCAATTGTTAAAAGCCGTGAGATCTTTTGCATATTTATACATTTTTGCTGCAAATTTATACATTTTTTGAAACCTGCAAACGGACTTAAGAAATTTATTATATTTTTGAAGCCTAAAATGAAGTGATGAAAGAGGACATAAAAAAAGTTATTATCCTTGGATCGGGTGCACTCAAGATCGGAGAGGCAGGCGAATTTGACTATTCTGGTTCACAAGCCCTTAAAGCCCTGAGGGAGGAAGGAATTTTCACTATCCTCATAAACCCGAACATCGCTACTGTACAGACTTCGGAGAATATAGCCGACAAGATTTATTTCCTTCCTGTAAATCCCCATTATGTCGAAAAGGTAATAGCCCGTGAGAAACCCGACGGTGTTCTCCTTTCTTTTGGCGGACAGACGGCGCTCAATTGTGGTACGGAGCTCTTCCGGAAAGGAATATTCGAGAAATATAATGTTAAGGTACTTGGGACGCCGGTGAGGGCCATCATGGATACCGAGGACAGGGAGCTTTTTGTAAGGAAGCTGGATGAGATAAGCATTAAGACACCGAGAAGTATCGCTGTCACGACAGTGGATGCTTCCGTTGATGCGGCAGCGAGGCTGGGATTTCCTGTTATTATCAGGGCCGCCTATACCCTGGGAGGCCAGGGCAGCGGGTTCGCCTCCAATCCTGAAGAGCTTCGTACTCTGGCTTCACGGGCTTTCTCATACACAGGCCAGATACTGGTGGAGGAATCTCTCAAAGGCTGGAAGGAGGTTGAGTATGAAGTTGTCAGGGACAGGCATGATAACTGCATTACCGTCTGCAATATGGAGAACTTCGATCCGCTTGGAATACATACGGGTGAAAGCATTGTTGTCGCGCCGTCGCAAACACTTACCAACAGCGAATATCACAAACTAAGGGAACTTTCAATAAAGATCATCAGGCATATCGGCATTGTCGGTGAATGCAACGTCCAGTACGCCCTCGATCCCGAATCGGAGGATTACAGGGTAATAGAGGTTAATGCACGCCTTTCCCGCTCCAGCGCACTGGCTTCCAAAGCCACCGGTTACCCGTTGGCATTCGTGGCAGCGAAGCTTGGACTAGGTTATGGGTTGCATGAGCTTAAAAACACCGTGACGAAATCGACAACAGCGTGCTTTGAGCCCGCGCTGGACTATATTGTCTGCAAGATCCCCAGGTGGGACCTGAACAAATTCGAGGGTGTCTCCCATCTTATCGGCAGCAGCATGAAAAGCGTCGGTGAGGTTATGGCTATTGGCAGGACATTTGAGGAAGCCATACAGAAAGGGCTCAGAATGATCGGGCAGGGAATGCATGGTTTTACCGGCAACCGTGACCTCAGCTTCGAGGATATCGAAAGAGAGCTTGCCGAACCGACCGATATGAGGATCTTCTCAATTGCTGAAGCCCTGGAGAAAGGGATGCCGATTGAGAGGATTTACGAACTGACAAGGATTGACAAGTGGTTCCTGTACAAGCTCAGGAACATAACCGGGCTCAAGAATACACTTTCAAAATACAATTCGGTCCAGGACCTGCCCCGCGAGCTGCTGTTGCAATCCAAGATAGCTGGCTTCAGCGATTTCCAGATTGCCCGCCACGTTATAAAGGCAACTCCAGCCACCATGAACAGGGAGATGTTGCGGGTGAGGGCATTCAGAAAGGCCATGGGAATAAAGCCTTATGTGAAGCAGATCGATACGCTGGCGGCCGAGTACCCCGCGGTAACGAATTACCTGTACCTCACATACAGCGGTTCAGAACATGACATCTCCTTCGACGACGACAAAAAATCAGTAATAGTCCTCGGATCAGGAGCTTACAGGATAGGTTCCAGCGTGGAATTCGACTGGTGCTCGGTAAACGCGATAAACACAATCAGGAAGGAAGGTCTCAGGTCGGTAATGATAAACTACAATCCTGAAACTGTCAGCACAGATTACGACATATGCGACAGGCTCTATTTCGATGAGCTTTCGTTCGAAAGGGTGATGGATGTAATCGATCTTGAAAAACCAAGGGGTGTCATAGTGTCGGTAGGGGGGCAGATCCCTAACAACCTTGCCATGAGGCTCCACCTCGAAAATGTAAACGTCCTGGGAACTTCACCCGTTTCCATCGACCGGGCCGAGAACCGTCACAAGTTCTCGTCCATGTGCGACAGCCTGAAGGTCGACCAGCCGCGGTGGAAAGAGCTTTCGAGCATAGAGGACATCAACGAATTCGTGGACCGGATAGGATTCCCGGTGCTGGTCAGGCCCTCTTATGTCCTCTCCGGGGCAGCTATGAACGTGGTCTCCAACAAGAGCGAACTGTCGCATTTCCTCGATCTTGCCACGCAGGTATCCAAGCAGCATCCTGTAGTTGTTTCCGAGTTTATCGAGAATGCCAAGGAGATAGAGATCGACGCTGTTGCAAAGGACGGAGAGATAATCGCGTACGCTATCAGCGAGCACGTGGAGTTTGCCGGCGTGCATTCAGGCGATGCCACAATCGTGTTCCCTCCTCAGAAGCTATACTTCGAAACGGTAAGAAGAATTAAAAGAATCTCCAGGGAAATCTCACGGGAGCTGAAGATTACAGGACCTTTCAATATCCAGTTCCTTGCCCGCGACAACGACATCAAGGTAATAGAATGCAACCTGAGGGCAAGCCGAAGCATGCCTTTCGTTTCAAAGGTTCTGAAAACAAACCTGATTGAGCTGGCGACAAAGGTTATGCTGTGCCTGCCTGTGGAAAAACCACATAAATCGGTCTTTGATCTCGATTATGTTGGGGTAAAGGCACCGCAGTTCAGCTTCTCAAGACTGGCCAAAGCCGATCCGGTCCTGGGGGTGGATATGTCATCAACAGGGGAGGTGGGCTGCATTGGTGAAGGATTTTACGAGGCGATATTAAAAGCCATGTTCTCTGTCGGTTACAGGGTTCCTAAAAAGAGCATCCTCTTCTCCTCTGGTCCTGCAAAATCGAAAGTCGAACTGATCAGGGGCGCCAAGGCACTAAGGGAAAGAGGCTACAAGCTTTATGCCACCAGGGGAACACAGCAGTTTCTGCAGACTAACGGCATAGAGGCCGAGGTAGCTTATTGGCCCGACGAAGAAAAGTCGCCAAATACAGTGGAGCTTATAAGAAAAGGTGAAGTCGACCTTGTCGTGAATATCCCTAAGGACCTGAGCCAGTCGGAGCTTAACAACGACTATACCATACGAAGGAGCGCTGTCGACTTTAATGTTCCACTCCTGACAAATGCCAGGGTCGCAAATGCATTCATCCTTGCTTTCTGCACTCTCGACCAGGACAATATTGCAATCAAGAGCTGGGACGAATATAAGTAAGGTGAAGGGCAAAGGGAATAAAGGAGGACAATAATGATAAAAATCCGACATGCGGTACCGGGTGATGCCGGGTCAATAGTTGAATTCCAGGTCGCAATGGCCCTTGAAACAGAATCGATTCAACTCGACAGGAATTTAGTAACACCCGGGGTCGATGCTGTTTTCAGCGATCCTTCAAAGGGAGAATATTTTGTGGCTGAGGATAACGGTGAGATTGTAGCCTCCCTCCTGATAACCTGCGAATGGAGCGACTGGCGCAACGCGAGCGTCTGGTGGTTCCAGTCGGTTTACGTGATCCCCCGGTTCCGTCGAAAGGGAATCTTCAGCAGAATGTACTCGTTTATCAGGGAAGAAGCTGAAAAGAATAACGTGGCCGGGTTACGGCTGTATGTTGAAACCCGGAATAAACCGGCACAGGCTACTTACGAGGCAATGGGCATGACCGGTGAACACTATAAAATGTACGAATGGCTGAAGTGAAGCTGCTTGAATGGTTGCTCCTTGTGCCACTTATTCCCTATGCTGTCGTTCTTCTCCTGCTCTGCAGGAGTCTGAAAACTGTGATCCGGCCAGGGAAGCGGTCGGGACTAAATACCCCAGTCAGTGTAATCATATCATGCAGGAACGAAGAAGAAAGAATTCCGGTACTGATCTCCGACCTTTCACAACAGGACTATGACCCCGGGCTTTTTGAAGTAATTATCGTTGATGACAACTCGGATGACAATACTGGAAAAGTTGCTTCTGATTTTCCTGGAATCAGACTTATGAAGGTCTTTCAAAATAAAGGACGGGGCAAGAAAAGTGCCGTCAGAACCGGGGTAAATGCATCGACAGGGAAGCTTATATTGACAACCGACGCTGACTGCAGGTTAAAAAAAGGCTGGATAAGCTCCGTGGTTTCTGCTTTCGAATTGTCAGGCGCCGATATGGTAATCTCACCTGTCGTGATTGAAAAGGGAAAGTGCCTGGGCAGCTGGTTTCAGGAGCTGGAGTTCCTGAGCCTGCAGGGAATAACCGCTGCAACGGCAATTAACGCCGTGCCCGTTATGTGTAATGGCGCAAACCTGGCCTTTACGCGCCGGGCCTTCCTGGAAAACTCAGGCAATCTGAAAGACAACCTTGTGTCGGGAGACGATATGTTCCTGCTGCACGGCATCAAGGGTGACAATGGCAAGGTAACCTGGAACGGCGATTATGACGCCATTGTCGCAACAGGAGGAAAGAAGACCTTCGCCGGTTTTCTCAGGCAGCGTGCCAGGTGGCTTTCCAAATCGGGATCTTACAGTGACACCTTCACGATAATATTATCTCTACTGGCCCTTCTGGCTAACATTTCAATTGCGTCACTCCTGGCCGGGAGCATATTTCTTCCATCCCTGTTTTTATTCTTCCTGGCAGCATTCCTGGTCAAATCCGTTCCCGACTTCATCATTTTGGAGAGGATGACAAGAGCTTATAAAAGAAAAGACCTGTTGTGGTGGTTTGCACCTTCACAGGTCATCTATCCATTTTATGTAATTGCAGTCTCTTTCTTTTGCCTGGCAAGAGGTAACAGGTGGTAGGTCCCAGGGCAGGAGGTAGCTAGTTACCCATCTCGGACAGGAACTTGATCCTCATCAGCCTTATCTCCTCCTCCTCAAACTCGTTCCCCAGCACTCTGATAGCTTCCTCGAGCGAATCGGTCTCCGCCTCCTCCCTGAAATAGGAGAATATATCATGCTGCCTTTCCTCATCTATTACCATGTTTATATAATAATCGAGGTTAATCCTGGTCCCGTAGTTGACGATAGATTCTATTTCGGTAAGGAGTTCGTTCATTTCGAGTCCCTTTGCATCGGCAATGTCCTCGAGTGTACGCTTCATATCAATGCTCTGGATTATATAGACCTTGATGCCCGATTTATTCACCACCGACTTCACCACCATGTCGAGAGGTCTGATGATCTCCTTTTCCTCTACATACTTTGCTATGACTTCGACAAACTCCTTGCCGTACCTCTGGGCTTTTCCCGCTCCGACACCTGAAATATTCTGCAGTTCATCGATTGTTACAGGATACTGGATAGCCATATCTTCAAGCGAAGGATCCTGGAATATCACAAAAGGCGGCACATCCTTCAGTTTCGAAATCTTCTTCCTGAGATCCTTCAGTATGCTGAAAAGCTCCTCGTCGACCGCTGCTGTCTTTGCCCCGAATGCATTCTCCTCTTCCTCTGCCTCGCTGTAGTCGTGATCTTCAGTGAGCATGAATGAAGAAGGTTTCTCGAGGAATTCCAGGCCTTTAGGTGTCAGCTTGAGGAGGCCATAATTCTCGATATCCTTTGTCAGCAGCTTGGCAATAAGTGCCTGCCTGATTACCATGTTCCAGAATCTTTCATCCTTCTCCTCCCCGGAACCGAAAATATCGAGCTTGTGATGCTTGTACGATTTAATTGCCGATGTCGCCTTTCCGGCAAGGATATTTGAAACATGATCGGCTTTGAATTTTTCCTTTACCGCGAGCACCGCTTCGAGCACGCTGACTACATAATCGCTTCCCTCAAATTGAGTCTTCGGATGAAGGCAGTTATCGCAGGCTTCACAGTTTTCCCTGTCGTATTCCTCCCCGAAATAATGGAGAAGCAGCCGCCTCCGGCAGACAGATGACTCGGCGTAAGAAACGGTCTCCAGGAGCAGCTGCTTTCCTATCTCCTGCTCGGCAATAGGTTTACCCTGCATGAATTTCTCAAGCTTCTGGATATCGTTGTAGCTGTAATATGCGATACATCTCCCCTCTCCTCCGTCTCTCCCGGCCCGCCCCGTCTCCTGGTAATAACCCTCAAGACTTTTGGGGATATCGTAGTGAATTACATATCTCACATCCGGTTTGTCTATTCCCATTCCGAAAGCAATAGTGGCAACAATTATATCTGCTTCCTCCATCAGGAATTTGTCCTGGTTTTGCGTACGGGTCGCAGAGTCCATACCCGCATGGTATGGAAGCGCCTTTATGCCGTTCACCTTGAGAGTCTCGGCCAGCTCTTCCACCTTTTTCCGGCTCAGGCAGTATATTATGCCTGATTTGCCCAAATTATTTTTAATATACCTGATGATCTCTTTTGTCGCATCCTGCTTTGACCTCACCTCGTAGTAAAGGTTTGGCCTGTTGAATGATGACTTGAAGATATCGGCTTCGAGTATCCCGAGGTTTTTCTGGATATCGTGCTGCACCTTAGGGGTGGCGGTTGCAGTAAGTGCAATTATTGGTGACCTGCCAATAGTATCGACAATGGGCCTGATCCGCCGGTATTCGGGCCTGAAATCGTGGCCCCATTCCGATATACAGTGTGCCTCATCTATGGCATAGAATGATATCTTTACATTGCGCAGGAATTCAATATTATCCTCTTTTGTAAGCGACTCGGGAGCAACATACAGCAGCTTTGTGAAGCCGCCCGTCACATCTTTCTTGACCCTGCCGATTTCGGTTTTTGTAAGGGAGGAATTCAGGAAATGAGCAACATCGTCGTCGGTGCTGAAGTTCCTCATTGCATCGACCTGGTTCTTCATCAGAGCAATCAGCGGGGATATCACAATGGCAGTTCCTTCACACATCACTGCAGGCAGCTGGTAGCAGAGCGATTTGCCACCGCCTGTAGGCATCAGTACAAAGGTATCCCTTCCGGCCAGAACATTTTTTATAATAGCTTCCTGAGTACCTTTAAAGGTGTCAAAACCAAAGTACTTTTTTAAATAATCATGGATTGTTGAATCGCTAAACATTTCCAGAATTGATTATCCCCTTTTTCACGTTAACGGCATCCTTATTATAAAATTAAATAAATTTCTTGAAAGACGCCAGATTAGATAAAATTTAAGAAAAATTGTCTCATTCATACAATTTACTAAAAATTTGGCTTTGTAACATCAATATTTATTGGAATTTAAATTGCAGTCACCGGTAATTTTTTTTCAGCGGGCAATAAAATCAGTCACCCGGCTCAATATAGTACCGGGTATTGTTTTGCAAAAAAGATTTATCATCTTTACAGGCTGAATTTTTTTAAGGAATAGGAAACAAGGGATAATGGCATTCTGGAACAAGAAAGGTGGAAAGAATAAGGAAGGAGAGATGTCGTTCCTTCAGCATCTGGAGGAATTAAGGTGGCATTTGATAAGGTCATTTTTATCGATATGCATCCTGAGCATTGTAGCATTTTTCTTTAAGAATTTCATTTTCGACACGATAATCCTTGCACCGAAAAACCCCGATTTCCTCACCAACAGGTTCCTCTGCAACCTCGGGCATAAATACCTTCACAGTGATGTAATATGCTTGAATTCCAAGCCATTCCAGCTTATCAGCATACAGATGTCGGGGCAGATAACTACCCATATCACTGTTGCTCTGGTAACCGGACTTATCCTTTCTGCTCCATACATTCTTTACGAATTCTGGAAGTTTTTCGCACCGGCCCTCTATCCCAATGAAAAGAAATATGTTCAGGGAGCCGTTCTGTGGTCGACATTTCTTTTCCTTGTAGGAGTTGTATTCGGCTATTACCTGATCGTCCCGTTATCTGTGCATTTCCTTGGTTCATACGAGGTTAGCTCCCAGGTTATAAACCAGATCAATATCAGGTCGTACATTGGAACGCTCACATCAATAGTTCTGGCAACCGGGCTTATCTTTGAACTGCCGCTTATCACGTTCGTTTTAACTAAAATCGGGATAATCACACCTCAGTTCCTGATAAGGTACCGGCGTCACTCAATAGTTGTAATTTTTATCATTGCCGCCGTCATAACTCCTCCCGATGTATTCTCGCAGACCCTGGTGGCAATTCCCTTGCTTATGCTTTTTGAAATAGGGATACTGGTTTCAAAGATTGTTTACAGGGAGAAGCAGAAGAAGCATGAGCGGTTCATGACCGGGGAAAGCCAGGCGTAAAGACCTGCCGTGATGGCTGAAATAAAAGGTTTGCTATCTTTGAATATTCAATTTAGGAAACATACCAAAATAAAAGTAAACGGGATTATATGAATGAGAACCGAACGCCCTGCAGGATTTGGATCGCATTTCCGATCACCCTGCTTTTGATTACCATGCTATCCTGTAAAAAAAGCTCTGAGATCCCGCAGGCCGACCTTACCGGTTCTTCAGTATCAATTTATGAAGATTTGCCCTCGGGTAATTTGACGGTCCCTGTCACTCTTGCCGGTACATCCGACAGGACTGTCACAATCAGCTACCAGACCGAAGACAGTACGGCAACGGCCGGAAAAGACTATACTTCTTCATCAGGGATTGTCACCATCAGCGCCGGACAGACCTCTGCATCTATTAACCTTCATATCCTGAAGGATACGGCTGTAAAGCAGGATGTAGTGTTCAAGGTCATCTTCAGCGACCCGGTCAACTGCAAGCTGAACGGATCATTTACGGCAGTCAGGATTGTCAATACCGATTACGCGAACCTTGTATGGAGCGACGAGTTCAGCTCTTCACCTCTTAGCACGGCATCCTGGAATTACGAACTTGGAAACAACAGCGGATGGGGAAATAATGAACTTGAGACATACACCAGTTCAACAGATAATGTGCATATCGATACAGGCTACCTCCATATTACAGCAATAAGCGGATCCAGCCCTCAATATACTTCCGGGAGAATTACAACAAAGGGCAAAAAGGAGTTCACTCACTGCAGGGTCGATATCAGGGCAATGCTGCCTGAAGGTAAGGGCTTGTGGCCCGCCTTGTGGATGCTGGGGGGAAATATCTCAACGGCCGGATGGCCGGCATGCGGTGAAACAGACATCATGGAACTTCTTGGGGATAACACGACACAGGTCTATGGAACAATTCACTGGAACGATAACGGGTACACCCACAGGGGATCATCCATGTCGCTCTCCTCGGGATCATTCAGCAACAGCTTTCATGTCTTCAGCCTTATCTGGGGACCGAATCACCTTCAATGGCTCGTCGACAATACTCCGTACCAGACAATTAACAGGAGTGATATTTCCGCCTTTCCCTTCGATCTTCCCCAGTTCCTGATATTCAACGTTGCAGTTGGCGGAAACTGGCCGGGAGCACCGGACGGCTCAACGGTTTTTCCGCAGAATATGATTATCGATTACGTAAGGGTATACCAGTAGATATGAAGCTTCACACCAGGGATCTTGTAAAGAGATACCACACCAGGACAGTGGTAAATCATGTCTCAATCGAGGTTGAACAGGGTGAAATTGTTGGCTTGCTCGGGCCAAACGGTGCCGGTAAGACAACCTCATTCTACATGATTGTGGGCCTTATCAAGCCAAATGCCGGAAAAATATTTCTCGATGATGAGGATATAACTTCGTTGCCAGTTTATAAAAGAGCCAGGAGAGGCATTGGCTACCTTGCACAGGAGGCATCTGTCTTCCGGAACATGAGCGTGGAGGATAATATCAAGGCAGTGCTTGAAATGTCGGGTCTTCCCGAATCCGAACAGAGGGAAAGGCTTGAGTCTCTACTCGACGAGTTCGGGCTGAACAAGATAAGGAAGAGTAAGGGCATTCAGCTCTCAGGAGGCGAGAGAAGAAGGACAGAAATAGCAAGGGCACTCTCTCTCAAGCCCAGGTTCATACTCCTCGACGAGCCTTTTGCAGGCGTTGATCCGATAGCTGTGGAGGACATTCAGAGCATTGTCTCGCACCTCAGGAGTAAAAATATCGGCATACTGATCACAGATCATAATGTGCACGAGACCCTTTCGATCACCGACAGGGCATACCTGGTATTCGAGGGAAGGATACTTATGTCGGGTACGGCGGCCCAACTTGCTGAAGACGAACATGTAAGAAAAGTTTACCTCGGTAAGAATTTCGAGTTGCGCCGTTGAAACTCACCACTTTGATATAATAATAATTTTCAGTACTTTTGCCGGACTTTTTTACGCGGATGTGTCGTAATTGGTAGCCGAGCAAGACTTAGGATCTTGTGTCCTAGTGACGTGGGGGTTCGAGTCCCTTCATCCGCACCACTCCGGCAAACAGCCTTTAAATTGAAATGATACGGCGCTGTTTGACGGTTTTTAAATATATAATTAACTATTGATCAAATGAATATTACGAGGGAAAACATCGATGATCTGAACGCGTTGCTTACTGTCGAGATCAAAAAAGATGATTACAGCGGCAGTATGGAAAAGACACTGAGGGACTACCGCAGGAAAGCAAATGTGAAAGGTTTTCGTCCGGGAATGGTTCCCATAGGTCTAATTAAAAAGATGTATGGAAATGCCGTGAAGCTTGATGAGATAAACAAGATCGTTTCTGAAAGTATAAAGAAATACCTGACCGACGAAAAAATTGAGATTCTTGGCGATCCTCTCCCGAGGACCGAAGAGAACGAAAAAATTGACCTCGACACGCAGGATGATTTTCAGTTCAGGTTTGAGCTTGGCATTGCACCACAGGTTGAGATAGATCTTGGCAAAAAGAACAAGGTGACATATTACGAGATCTCCATCGATGAAAAGATAAGAAACGATTACATAAGCAATTATACCAGGCGTTTCGGGGAATTCAGGATTCAGGACGAGACAGGTGATTCCGATATGCTTAAAGGCAATATCGTTGCCCTTGGCGCCGACGGTGAGCCCCTGGCTGAAGGGCCGGCAGCTGAAAATGTTGCCCTTACGCTCTCAGTAATCAAGGATGATGAAAGCAAAAAGCTATTTATCAGCAAAAAGAGCGGAGACTCCATTGATTTTGACCTGAGAAAGGCACTTCCAAACGATTATGAAATTGCAGGAATCCTGAGGAAACAAAAAGAAGAGGTGGCCGATGTGAATGGCATGTTCAGGTTTACAATCAGTGAAATCAACAGGTTCATCCCTGCAGAATTAAACAAGGATCTGTTCGACAAGATCTACGGTGAAGGCGTTGTTTCGACCGAAGAGGAGTTTAAGACCCGGCTCGAGGAGGAGATTAAGAAAAACCTCAAAAACGAAAGTGAATATAAGCTCGGGCTGGATATTAAAAAGCTGATCCAGGAGAATACCGAATTTGCATTGCCTGAAGATTTTCTGAAAAGATGGCTGCTAGCCGTCAATGAAAAAACAACTGCCGACCAGGTTGACAAGGAGTTTGATAGCTTCCGGAAGGACCTTAAATGGCAGCTGATACGTAACAAGGTTGCCAGGGATAATGAAATAAAAATAACCGAGGATGAGCTTCATCACGAAGCTGAAAACATAACCAGGTACCAGTTCCAGCAATATGGACTTTTCTATGCAACCGACGAGCAGGTACATAATTACGCCGTCGAAATGCTGAAGAGGGAGGATGATGCAAAAAGAATTGCAGAGAGAATCCTCGAAGAAAAAGCTATTGAGAAACTGAAAGAGGTCGTAAAGCTGGAAAACAAAGAAGTGACAGCAGATGAATTCAATAAGCTGTTCGGGGAGTAAAACCCCTGCTTAGTTGCCAGTCAAGTTTTTATTATCTTTGTTAGTTAAATTAAACAACTATGAACAATTTCGATGATTTCGGCAAATACGCCAGAAGTAAAATGGGACTCAGCAGTCTCACAATGCACAGGTATGCATCTATCTATGGCAATTATATCTCCCCTACAATAATTGAGGAAAGACAGCTTAACATAGCTTCCATGGATGTCTTCTCAAGACTGATGATGGACAGGATCATCTTCCTTGGCCTTCCAATCGACGACTATGTTGCCAATATTATCCAGGCACAGCTGCTCTATCTCGATTCTACCGACCCGGGCAAGGACATCCAGCTGTACTTTAACTCGCCGGGAGGATCTGTTTATGCCGGACTGGGAATTTACGACACAATGCAGTATATCTCCGCTGACATTGCTACAATCTGCACCGGGATGGCAGCCTCGATGGCGGCAATCCTGCTCACTGCCGGAACAAAAGGCAAAAGATCGGCCCTGAAACATTCAAGGATTATGATCCACCAGCCGATGGGGGGTGCAGAGGGAAATGCATCCGATATAGAGATCACTGCCAGGGAGATCATGAAAATCAAAAAGGAGCTTTACCAGATCATTGCCCTCCATTCGGGCAATAAGATTGAAAAAGTTGAAAAAGATGCCGACAGGGATTACTGGATGACTTCTGAGGAGGCTAAGGAATACGGCATGATCGATGAAATCCTGCAGAAGACAACCGAAAGAAAGTAACATGGATAAGTGCTCATTTTGCGGAAGGACAAAAAAGGAAGCCAACATGCTCGTAGCCGGGCTTGAGGGCCACATTTGTGACCATTGCATTGAGCAGGCCCACAACATTATGATCGAGGAGATGGGTAGCAAATCAAGCATCTCTTTCGACTCGGTCAACCTCCTGAAACCTGCCGAGATCAAGGCCTTTCTCGACCAGTACGTGATTGGCCAGGACATGGCCAAAAAGATAATCTCGGTGGCAGTTTACAACCACTACAAGAGATTGATGCAGAAGCCCGATTCCGAAGATATTGAAATTGAAAAATCTAATATCATCCTGGTCGGTGAGACAGGTACCGGAAAGACCCTTCTTGCCCGGACTGTCGCCAAAATGCTTCATGTCCCCTTTACCATTGTTGATGCAACTGTTCTGACCGAAGCCGGTTATGTCGGGGAGGATATAGAAAGTCTTCTCACAAGGCTACTCCAGAATGCCGATTATGACGTTAAAGCGGCCGAGAGGGGTATAGTATTCATCGATGAGATTGATAAAATAGCCCGGAAAGGCGATAACCCGTCAATCACAAGAGACGTGTCGGGCGAAGGCGTTCAGCAGGGCCTGCTGAAGCTGCTTGAAGGATCAATCGTAAATGTTCCGCCGCAAGGCGGCAGGAAGCACCCTGAACAAAAAATGATCCCTGTCGATACCAGGAACATTCTCTTTATCTGCGGCGGTGCTTTCGAAGGAATAGAGAAGAAGATCGCAATGCGCCTGAATACAACGATTGTAGGGTACGGTGCGTCACGTACAAGGGAACGTATCGACAAGGATAACCTGCTGCAGTATATTGCACCACAGGACCTCAGGGCCTACGGACTTATACCTGAGATTATAGGGAGATTGCCTGTTCTGACCTTCCTGCATCCGCTCGACAGGAATGCTCTCAGGTCGATCCTTACTGACCCAAAGAACGCACTGGTAAAACAATATATCAAGCTCTTCTCAATGGACGGGATCAGCCTTACATTTACCGATGAGGTACTTGAATATATTGTAGATAAAGCTATCGAATTCAAACTTGGAGCCCGGGGACTCAGGTCAATCTGCGAGGCTATAATGCTGGACGCCATGTTTGAAATGCCGTCGGTGGAAACGAATGAACTGACAATCACCACCGATTATGCCAGGCACAAGCTTGAAAAAATAGACCTGAAAGTGCTCAGAGCCTCTTAAGAGGCTTTTTTCTTATCTTTTCCTGTCGTAAACAAGGTAGGAATATGAGGGCACTTCACCAGTCGCACCAGGAAAATCTTCTCTTGCTGTAACATCCCATTCATCGGCACTGATCTCTGGAAACCATGTATCCGCCGGAGCCTTGCTGTGAACCCTGGTAATATACAGCCTGTCGGCGATCGGTATAAACTGCCTGTAAACCGATCCACCACCGATAATAAATATCTCGTCACAACCCGTGCTCTTGGCAACAGCATCCTCAATTGAATAAGCTGTGATGCTGCAGTCGATACATTCATCGGGGATATCGGTAAGTACGATGTTCCTTCTCCCCTGAAGGGGTCGCTTAGGCAATGATTCCCATGTCCTCTTGCCCATTATAACGCAATTGCCCATCGTAAGCTTCCTGAATCTTTTCATGTCGTCAGGAATACGCCAGAGAAGGTCGTTATCCTTCCCGATGCCGTTGTCTTCGGATATGGCTACAATAATTGAAATCATTTTCGTTGGCTGTCAGATTGATATGTCACCCTTAATGTTCGGATGTGCAATATAATTTTTTAATGTAAAATCTTCAAACCTGAAACTGAGAATATCTTTGACTGCCGGGTTTATTTCCATCACCGGTAAAGGAAAAGGTTCACGGCCGAGCTGAAGCTTTACCTGGTCCATGTGGTTCATGTAAATATGTGCATCTCCCAGGGTATGAACAAAATCACCGGGTTTCAACCCGGTAACATGTGCGATCATCATTGTAAGAAGAGAATATGACGCGATGTTAAAAGGAACCCCGAGAAAAATATCACAGCTTCTCTGGTAGAGCTGGCACGAAAGCCTGCCATTCGAGACGTAGAACTGGAAAAGCACATGGCACGGAGGAAGGGCCATTTTTTCCAGCTCCCCGGGGTTCCAGGCGCACACCAGGTGCCTTCGCGAATCGGGAGTTCTTTTAATGCTCTCTATTACGTTAAGAAGCTGGTCTATCTTTCCCCCGTCGTAAGAGGGCCATGAGCGCCATTGATGCCCGTACACCGGTCCAAGATTACCCAGTTCATCGGCCCACTCATCCCATATTCTCACTCCATTTTCGTGCAGGTAGCTGATATTGGTGCTACCGCTGATGAACCATAGTAACTCGTGGATGATCGACTTCAGATGGAGCTTTTTTGTAGTCAGAAGAGGGAATCCTTCCTCGAGGCTGAATCTCATCTGGTAGCCAAACACGCTTATTGTGCCCGTGCCTGTCCGGTCGGTCTTCTTTACCCCGGTACTAAGAACATGATCGAGAAGCTCAAGGTACTGCTTCATGAACCTGGCCTATTCTATCGGAGTAATCTTTGCAACATAACCGCCTCCCGGGCCAACCGATATTGTCATGTTGGTATTCTGGTCGATATCCATGCCTTTATGCTCGTAGTCCTGGGCAAACCTGTCACAGTTGATTCCGTCCTTGAAGATTTCGACATGATATTTCCCCTCCCCGAGGAAAGAAAATGTCTTATAAAACACCCTTGGCTGCCAGTTTGTTAGTCCGCCGACGTACCAGTCTTTACCTGATCTCCTTGCAATCAGGAGGAACTCGCCGATCCTGGCATCCAGAACCTTTATATCATCCCACACAACCGGCACTTTTGAAATGAAATCGGTGCATTCCTGTTCCCTTTCGTAATTTGAGGGTGAATCTGAGAGCATTTGCAGGGGGCTCTCAAAAACAACATACAGGGCGAGCTGGTGAACCCTGGTTCCCTGGCTGGCCGGACGGCTGAATACAGGGCGGAAGTTTTCCCTTTCCATGTTTATCATTGCCCCCGGTGTATAATCCATCGGTCCGGCGACCATCCTTGTGAACGGTAAGGTAACATCGTGTGCAGGAGTGATATCCATGCTCCATTTGTCGTTTTCAAGTCCCTTCACCCCTTCACGGGTAAGAGCGTTGGGAAAGGTCCTGTTAAAGCCGTCGGGCTTGTATGCACCGTGAAAATCGATGAGCATATGATATTCAGCTGTTTTAGCAGCAGCCCTGTAATAAAACTGGACCATTTTTTGATCATCGCGCTGCATAAAATCGACCTTTACACCTTTGACTCCCCACGAAGAATAGAGCTTAAGAGCATCATCCATCTGGTCATCAAAGGTCTTTGATGCCACCCATAGTATGATCCCGACGTTCCTGCTTTTCGCGTAGTCGCAAAGAGCCTTTATGTCCATTCCCGGCACCACCTCGAGGATATTACCCAGCTTATACCAGCCATCATCGAGTATTACATAATCAAGTTTGTTGCGCGATGCAAAATCAATGTAGTACTTGTAGGTATTCATGTTAACGCCTGATCTGAATTCGACACCATGAATATTCAGATCATTCCACCAGTCCCAGGCAACCTTACCTGGTTTGATCCAGGATGGATCCTCTACCCTGCATGGCGATCCAAGCCTGTATACAAGGGTGTTTTCAAGCAGGCCCCCGTCAGTGGATGAAACTGCAAATACTCTCCAGGGAAAGCTTCTCGTACCTTTTGTCCTGGCTATATAGTCCTTTACCGATCTCACCCAGAGGTTCCGGTCGCCTACCAGCTCCTCCCTGTCGGGATAACCGGGCCAAACCCCTTTAAGAGTCAATGGTCCGGCCCCCCTCAGCCACATCCCGGGATATTCTTCAATATTTGCCTCGGTTTCGAGGATATTTATCCCTCCTGTCGTGAAGAGCACGGGCAGGCTCGCAAGATGCTTTCCGGCTATTGTATCGAGCGATGTAGGGACAAACAGGTTCTCATTGTGAGACATGAAGCTTTTTTCATAAGGAAACCACGACATTGTTCCTGCCGGGAATCGGATCTCGGCAACCTCGTTTTTTACAGTGAGTGAGTCGCCAAGTGATGTTTCAAACCTGTATGCGATTCCGTCGTCATATGCCCTGAAGTCGAGGCTCCATCCCGACCTGAATGTAATGACCAGGTAGTTGTACCTGTCGGGTATCTCCGATTTCTTGAAAGGAACCACGGGTCTGATTATCTCGCTGTGATTCCCGTTTCCTGATTTTTTAACACTCTCGTTCTGACCAAGCGTGGTACCCCCTGCAAGAACCATTGCAATCCTCGCTGAAGGAATTATTTCCACATTATCATAGGATGCGGTCCAAGTAATGTCTTTGAGAACGGTCACCTTAACTGATATCCTGCCATCGGGTGAGCTGATTTTAAAATCACGTGAATATGCCTGGCTGATAAACAGAACTGGCAAAATGAAAAGCAATAATAATTTTCTCATCTCAAACCTCGGGTTTTATGTTTTGAACAATCTGCCGGGTCGGCGCATCATCATTTCCCGGCGTTTTTCCTTTTATCAATTTCGTCCCTGATGGAAGCTGCACGTTCATAGTCCTCGGTTCTGACAGCTTCGTCGATCATCTTGTAAAGCTCCTCGTCCGAATAAGAACCATAGGTAGTAACTTCCGGCTCAAAAACAGATTCATCCTGTTTCAGGGAATCATCGCCCGACGACGATGCAGAAACAGTTATTCCCGCTTTGTCAAGGATCTCTTCGGTGCTGAATATCTGGCAGTTGAACCTGAGTGCCAGAGCTACTGCATCGCTTGTTCTGCTATCGATCGAGAACTCCTTCTCGCCGTTAGTGCAGATTAGTTTTGAAAAGAAAACCCCTTCTTCAAGCTTGTAAATAAACACTTCAACAATCGAAATATCAAAAGAGTCGGCAAAGCTTTTAAAAAGATCGTGAGTCAGAGGCCTGGGAGGTTCAAGATTTTCCAGCTTGATAACTATAGACTGCGCTTCAAATCCACCGATAATAATAGGTATTCTTCTCTCACCACCTTCTTCAATCAGCACAAGAGCATATGCTCCTGATTGAGTCTGGCTGTAAGAAATTCCCAGGACTTTCAGCTTAATTCTCCTCATTTCAGCATTTTACAGGCAGTTGATTTTTCATCACCCGGCCTTGTCTCAGACAAATATAAAGATTAATTGGCTGTATATTGTCCGGCACAACTTCATTATTTATTAACTTTTATTCAGCCTGAATGTACCCTGAAATGTAACTTATCGTTGAATTGGAATTCCCTGTGGCAAGTAAAAAAAAGGAGCAACACACTTGTAAATTATTCATTTTTTATATCTTTGCAGTCCAAAATAAATCCGCCGGGGCAGATGGAAGACATGCTAAAGCAAGATTGCATGCGCCTCACGGAGTAATATAAATGAAATAGAGATGTACGCAATCGTAGAAATTGCCGGGCAGCAGTTCAAAGTAGAAGAAGGCAAGAAAATATTTGTTCATCGCCTTGAAGCACAAAACGGCAATAAGGTCGAATTCGATCAGGTTCTTTTAATTGAGGACAAGGGAAAAATTGTAATTGGCGAACCTGTTATTAAAGATGCATTGGTGGAAGGCAAGGTACTCGATCAGCTTAAGGGTGATAAAGTTCTTGTTTTCAAGAAGAAGAGAAAGAAAGGCTACAGGGTTAAAAACGGTCATCGCCAGTATTTTACACAGGTTGAAATAGTAAGCATCAAGGAAAAAGCGGTAAGAAAAGCTGCCAAGGCTGCAAGCACGACACCTGAGGAAGCAGCAGCGGCGACAGTTTCAGAACAGCCCGTGGCAGAGAAAAAAGCTGCGACAAAGAAGGCAGCAGTCAAAAATGAGGAAAAAACTGAAAAGGGAACCTCAAAAAAAGGTGCCACAGAGGAACATCCTGTAAAGAAAAGCGCTAAAAAACCGACCAAATCGGAAGAATAAAACAAGTAATTGACAATAAAATAATCAGACCATGGCACATAAGAAAGGAGCCGGCAGTTCACGTAACGGTCGCGATTCAGAAAGCAAAAGGCTTGGTGTGAAACTTTTCGGCGGACAGAAAGTGAAAGCTGGAAGTATCATTATACGCCAGAGAGGGACAGTGCATAACCCAGGCTTAAATGTTGGAATAGGGAAAGATCATACTCTTTACGCTCTTGTTGACGGAGAGGTTGAATTTAAAAAGAAGAAAGACAACAGGTCTTACGTTTCCGTTAAACCGCTGAGCGAATAATCCAGGACAAACAGACACCCAAATTCTTTATCATCAGGGAAAGAGAATCGGGAGTTTTTAATAATTTTGCGGCAGGCTTTCAAAGCCTGCTTTTTTATTTAAAATACAACTGTCATGCTTACAATTAACCTCATCCGTGAGAAAAAAGATTTCGTTATCGAAAGACTGAAGGTAAAAAATTTTGATGCCGCAGGTATCGTTGATAAAATACTGACCCTCGATATGCTGAGGCGCGAAACCCAGACAAAATCCGACCAGCTTCAGTCAGATATGAACAGGATCTCAAAAGAGATCGGGCAGCTGATGAAAGAGGGTAAAAAGAATGAAGCGGAGGCTGCCAAGGATAGGACCTATTCGTTAAAAGAAGAAATACGGCTTCTCACAGAAAAGCTTGCTGTCATAGATTCCGATCTGAAAAATGAAATTGTTAAGCTTCCGAACCTCCCGCACGAATCTGTTGCAGCAGGAACAAGTGCCGAAAGTAATGTGAAGGTGCGCGAAGGAGGAACAATAAAAGAAATTCCCGGACCCGCACTACCGCACTGGGACCTGATAAAGAAATACGATATCATAGATTTTGAGCTCGGCATTAAGCTTACAGGGGCCGGGTTCCCGGTTTACAAGGGTAAAGGCGCCAAGCTGCAGAGGGCCCTGATCAATTATTTTCTCGACATGGGCGAGAAAGCGGGTTACCGTGAAGTAATGCCACCGATTGTGGTAAACGAAGATTCCGGGTTCGGAACCGGCCAGTTACCAGACAAAGAAGGACAGATGTACCATGTGACTGCCGATAACTTCTATCTAATACCTACTGCAGAAGTACCCGTAACAAATATCTACAGGGATGTTATACTCAACGGAGAGGATCTGCCGATAAAAAATATGGCGTATACACCATGCTTCAGGAGAGAAGCCGGGTCGTGGGGTGCTCATGTAAGGGGCCTGAACCGCCTCCACCAGTTTGATAAGGTGGAAATTGTTCAGATAGCCCATCCTGACAGATCATATGAATCGCTCGAACAGATGGTTGCCCATGTTGAAAGCCTGGTATCGGGCCTGGGCCTGCCATACCGCATCATGAGGCTTTGCGGCGGTGACATGTCATTCACTTCTGCGGTAACTTACGACTTCGAAGTATGGTCGGGTGCCCAGAAAAGATGGCTGGAGGTGAGCTCCGTTTCCAATTTCGAATCCTTCCAGGCAAACAGGCTTAAATGCAGGTTCAAAAATAAAGGGGATAAACAGACCAGGCTTGCCCATACACTCAACGGTAGTGCACTGGCACTGCCCAGGATAGTTGCTGCAATACTTGAAAACTACCAGACTGATCAAGGCATCAGGATACCTGAAGCACTGGTAAAATATACCGGCTTCGACCTGATTAACTAGTTTATTCCGGGTAAGTAATGGACCGGGCAAGAAAGTCATACCTGTTTGCCGGAGTATCTGTACTGTTCTGGTCGACAATCCCGACCATTTTCAAGATCGGCCTCGGGGAACTCGACGTTTTGATTCTTCTTGCAATCGCTACTTATACCTCGGCACTTGCTCTCTTCCTTATCCTCATGGCAACAGGAAATATTAAGCTGTTTCTTCTGAATACAAGGAAGGATTTCCTGATGTCGTCCCTTCTTGGTCTTATAAATCCATTCATCTACTATATCATACTTTTAAAAGCTTACAGGCTACTTCCGGGTCAGGTTGCCCAGCCGCTTAATATGATCTGGCCGATAATCCTCGTCTTCCTCTCAGTACCCCTGTTAGGGCAAAGGATCCCGGCCAAAAGCTTCCTGGCTCTATTCATAAGCTTTGCCGGCGTTTATGTCATTGCCTCGCAGGGCAACCCGCTCCACCCGGGAAAATCTGATCCTGCCGGCGTGCTGCTGGCTACCGGAAGCTCGCTGTTCTGGGCACTGTACTTTATTCTGAACATGAGAGACAAGCGAGAAGAATCGGTAAAGCTGTTTACTAATTTCCTTTTTGCATCCATTTACATTACAATTGCACTGGCCTTTAGCGGAAAATCACTTTCTGGGATCAGCTTAAGGGGAACAGGTGCCGCGATATACGTCGGGCTTTTTGAAATGGGCCTTACATTCTTCTTCTGGCTCAAGGCCCTGCAGCTCGCAGAGACTACCGACAAGGTAAGCAGCCTGGTATATCTTTCCCCGTTCATTTCACTGTTATTCCTATACTTTATACTGAACGAACACGTTTATTATACTACACCTGCCGGCCTTGCTCTGATTATTGCGGGGTTATATATCCAGAGCAGGAGAAACAAACCGGTTATTTAATTGTTAACTTTGTCGAATATAAATCTATCAAAGCAAAATGAGAAAGTTGTCCTTCCTTATCCTGCTTACCTCCCTGATTTTCATATCGTGTAAAAAAAATGGCGGGGGTTCCACTTATACAATTGACGAGAGAGCCCGCGACAGCCTGTACAGTACAATGAAAATCGGGTACCTGTGGAATGATTCCATGCCGACTGTCGTAAAAGATAATTACTCCGATCCATATTCCCTGCTTAACGCCATGATGTACAAGAAAAGGGATAAATGGAGCTTCGTGGATACATACAGCGAATACCTGGCACTCACAACAGGCAGTTTTGTTGGTCATGGCATCAGGCTCGGACTCGATCCTGACAACCAGGTAAGGATAGTATCAATATATTCAAGATCTGACCTTTACAACAAGGGCGTGAGGAGGGGCTGGATCGTGAAGACGCTGAACGGGACGGCTCTTGCTCCTATTTTTATTACAGGCAATTCGACAGCTTACAGCAATCTCATCGGCCCGGCCACGGCAGGAATAACAAATACATTTGTATTTCAGACGCCCGCGGGCAAAGATTCCACTTTGCAAAGCACCAAGGCCTCCTTTACAGTGAACCCGGTACTGATTGCCGATACGCTTCATCTCAGCTCCGGGGTAGCCGGTCATTTCGTGCTTGATCAGTTCTTTGATCCTGCCCCTGTTGAGCTTGACTCCGCTTTTGCACTTTTCCAGAGAAGCAACGTAAACAGCCTCATAATAGACCTCAGGTATAACGGTGGAGGCGACCTTGACTTGCTCACGTCACTGGCCAGTATGATTGCCGGTTCACAGCATGCCGGGTCCAATTTCGTGACATTGAAATACAACAACCTTCTCTCGATGTATAATGAGAACTTCCTTTTTGCAAACAAGACACACAATGTCACCGTGTCGAAAATCGCGTACATCACAACAAGGGCCACAGCCTCTGCCAGCGAGGACCTCATCAACGGGTTAAAGCCCTTCATGACAGGCAACTTTGTTACCCTGGGAGATACGACGGATGGTAAGCCGGTTGGCATGCTGGTAATTCCATTCGGAACCTATTATATGTTCTGGCCGATAATGTTCAAGGTTGTCAATTCATCAGGAAGTGGTGATTTTTATGCCGGTATTGCACCCGATAAAATCGTGGACGACGATATTACGCACGATTTCAGCGACAGGAATGAATCGTGCCTTAAAGAAGCGATCTACTACCTCGAACATGGCTCTCTTTCGTCGAAAGGGGCGTATATTTACAGACCTTCTGTCCAGTTTGACGAAAGGCCCGGAAGATTCAGTAATTTGTTTGTAAAAAGAGATATCCGGAACTTGCTGAAATAACTTGAAAAAGAAAGCAGGAGAACGAATAATCCTCGGGATAGACCCTGGCACCAATGTCACGGGATTCGGTGTAATCAGGAGCGATGGTAATGTACCTCATCTTGTGACGCTGGGGTCACTTGACCTTTCGAAAATCGGGGACCATTACCTTAAGCTTAAAAGGATATTTGAAAGGATTACGGAACTCATCGAGGAATATCATCCCGATGAGCTGGCAATAGAAGCACCGTTTTATGGCAAAAACGTGCAGTCCATGCTAAAACTTGGAAGAGCCCAGGGTGCTGCAATTTCTGCTGCCCTGGCCCGTTCCGTGCCTATTTTCGAATATGCCCCAAGGAAAATAAAGATGTCGATTACAGGGCAGGGTGCTGCCTCGAAAGAACAGGTAGCCGCGATGCTTATGAATATACTCAGGTTCAGGGAGGAAGATATCGTGCTCGATGCCACCGACGGACTGGCTGCTGCCCTTTGCCATTTTTACCAGAGTAACAGGCCTGTTGCCGATAAATCATACAACAGCTGGAAGGACTTCATAAACAAAAATCCCAGGAGGGTCAAATAGCTACTGCACTGCCACTCCCAGAGAAATAACACTTACCCTTACACCCTCAACTTTCAGGAGAGCATTCGCGCATGCCTCGATAGTCGAGCCTGTAGTTATCACATCATCCACAATAAGTACATGCTTCCCCTCAAGGATCCCGCTATCCTTCACCTCAAAAATACCCTCTACATTAATCCACCTGTCATACCTCGATTTCCTTGTCTGGGTTTCCGATTTTTCGCTTCTTACAAGGGCATTTACCGACACATCAAGGCCAGTCACCGCCGAAATCCCCTCGCAGATTATTTCACTCTGGTTAAAGCCTCTTTTCCTGAGTCTCGACGAATGCAGGGGAACCGGTACAATAAGGTCAATGTCACTGAAGAATCCTGATTCTTTCAAGGATGCTGCATATACCTTACCCATTACTATCCCGGCTTCCTTTATTCCATCATATTTAAGTTTGTGAATAATTCTTCTCATCCTGCTGCCCCTTGTATAGAATGAGAATGAGGCGGCCCTTTCAATCATGCATCTTCCCCAGAAAAGCCTTGCAACAGGGTTATCTGCTGAAAGATGGTAACCGGTCCTGGGGATCGTGACGAGGCATTCGGTGCATATAATATGTTCATTTCTTACCAGGGGGGTCCCGCAACCGCAGCAAATACGCGGAAACAGGATGCTGAGGAAATCATCCCAGAGATCAGAAAGATACTTCATGCAGCGAAAAGACTTGCTGCAAGTTATAAAATTCAGGAACGGATTATTTCAGATTACCTGAAATCTTTGATGCCGTCGCAGAAAATTCTTCCGTGGTGAATTTCAGCTTTGGCCTTGTAAAGTCGATATCTGCCATTGAATCCATCGGGATCAGGTGGACGTGGGTATGGGGCACCTCAAGGCCGACAATAGCTACTCCTATCCTCTGGCACGGAACTGCTTTTTCAATTGCTGCAGCCACCATTTTTGAAAACAGGATCAGCCCCGAAAGTGTCTGATCATCGAGATCAAAAACATAATCTGTCTCAGTTTTAGGGACAACAAGAGTATGGCCCTCATGAAGCGGATTTATATCGAGGAAGGCAAAATAACTGTCATCCTCAGCAATCTTATAGCAGGGTATTTCACCCTTTATGATCCTTGTAAAAATTGTTGGCATACCCTGAAAATCAAACCGATATTGTAATTATTTCAAAAGGAATAATACCCGACGGGACCTTTATCTGCACAACATCGCCGACCTTTTTCCCGATAAGACCCTGGGCAATAGGCGAACTGACAGCTATCTTGCCCTGCTTCAGGTTGGCTTCGCTTTCTGGCACGATCTGGTACTCCATGACAGCGTTATTGGATCTGTTCCTGATCTTGACCTTATTGAGTATCCTGACAGTTGATGTATCTATCTTGGTCTCATCAATTACCCTCGATCTTGTCACAAGATCCTCAAGCTTCGATATCTTCAGTTCGAGCATTCCCTGGGCCTCTTTTGCAGCAGCATATTCTGCATTTTCCGACAGATCACCCTTATCCCTCGCCTCTGCTATCTGCCTCGAGATCATTGGCCTTTCGACATTGCGCAACTGATCAAGCTCATCCTTAAGCTTCTGGAGTCCTTCCTCAGTGATATAAACTATGTCGTTCATTTTCAATTATATCATTTAAAAAAGAAGAAGAATTCCGGCTATACCGGAATCCTTCGTAACACAAATATATAAAATATTTTAAAAAATCAAAAGAATCCCGTGATTATTTGTTATACAGTTATTTATGAAAATAATGCGTAAAAAATGCATCGGGGCCGGGTCCTACTTACCGTATTTCCGGGAACCTCTCCTTGTTGCAGAATCTTTTTTCTTCTTATTCGACTTTTCCCGGTCCCTGATATCTTTCTCATTCTGTTTCATCCTGGCCTGAACGGCAGGCGATTGAATCTGGTACACCCGCTTTTTCGACTTATCCACGTAATTGAAATAATCCTGCTTGATTTTCAGCTGCTTTTTTTCAGCATCATGCTTTTTCCGGGTGACGGACCGCGGTTCCCTTACTTTCCTGTTCTTCACCTTTCTCTTCTTGCCGAAAAGGCTTTTTTCAGGGTCCCTGTGGAAAGCCGTCTCCGCTTTTAAATCAACCGTAATAAATGCCGCTGATATGACTATCAGGATTATTATCAGATTCTTTATCGATAACCTGTTCATCTGTCTGCCTTTAAAATAATCGGCGATCTGATCCGTTATTATCACCGGTGTTATATTAATTTTGCATCATATAAGGAACCGATGACATCAGGATCAAAAATAATCCTTTTTTTTATTGCCGCATCCCTTGGATTTTCTTCTTCATCATGCAAAAAATCAAAATATGATGTCATACCTACGGTTTTTGTGAATTTCACCCTTAATCTCAACGATCCCCAGTTCATGGTACTCTTGTCGCCATTTACTTACCTGTATGTCGACAAGAATACAAACAACTATGGCCAGAATTCAGCTGGTTATGATGATAACGGGATAATAGTTTTCAGGTACACCGAGGATGAATTCTTTGCCTATGACCGTACCTGCCCTTACGATTACAAGGAGAATAACAAGAGTATTAGGTTAAATGTCGTCGACGATATATACGCTGTCTGTCCGCAGTGCAGCAGCAAGTATGCACTATCTGCCGGAGGTACTCCGGTAAAGGGTGTCAGCAGGTATCCGTTAAAAAATTACCGGACCTATTTTGACGGGCTGTATCTTACCGTAAGCAACTACTGAAAGATTAACCCTTGTTCCCCGTCTCAGCAAGGGATTAAAAAAGGTGCTTTTAAGGCACCCTATTAAAAATAAATAAACAATCTAGTATCTGTAATGTTCGGGTTTATAAGGCCCTTCGGCATTAACACCGATATAGTCAGCCTGTTCACCCGTGAGCCGCGTAAGCTTTACACCAAGCTGTCCGAGGTGAAGCCTGGCCACTTCCTCGTCGAGATATTTCGGAAGCCTGTAAACTCCGGTTTTATAGCTCTTCTTCCAGAGATCCATCTGGGCAAGAGTCTGGTTGCTGAATGAGTTGCTCATAACAAACGAAGGATGACCTGTTGCACAGCCAAGGTTAACCAGTCTGCCTTCAGCAAGCAGGAATATTGCATGACCGTCGGGGAAGATATACTTATCGACCTGGGGCTTTATATTTACGAGCCTGATTCCCCTGAAGTTGTTTAGCTTATCCACCTGTATCTCATTGTCAAAATGACCGATATTGCATACAATTGCCTGGTCCTTCATTCTTTGCATGTGTTCAATGGTAATTATGTCTTTGTTGCCGGTTGCCGTAACGAAGATATTACCTTCTTCCAGGGTGTCTTCCACCGTCTTAACCTCGAAGCCTTCCATTGCGGCCTGGAGGGCGCAAATTGGATCGATTTCGGTAATTATTACGCGTGCACCATACGACCTCATCGATTTTGCACAGCCTTTTCCCACATCACCATAACCGCAAACGACCACAACCTTTCCTGCAATCATAACATCCGTCGCACGTTTAATTCCATCGGCCAGAGATTCGCGGCATCCGTAAAGATTATCGAATTTCGATTTGGTAACAGAATCGTTTACATTGATGGCCGGGACCAGGAGTTCACCATTTTCCATCATCTGGTACAACCTGTGCACACCTGTTGTTGTCTCTTCCGATATTCCCTTAAGTTCGCTGACAGTTCTGTGCCATTTCTGCGGATCGGCCCCGAGTAATGATTTCAACGTCGAAAGGATTATCTCTTCCTCTTTACTGTCTGCTTTTTTATCAAGCACCCCTGGATCTTTTTCAGCCTTGTAGCCAAGGTGGACAAGCAGGGAAGCGTCACCACCGTCGTCAACGATCAGGTGAGGTCCTTTCCCACCAGGGAATGAAAGAGCCTGTGCGGTACACCACCAGTACTCCTCGAGAGTCTCACCCTTCCATGCAAAGACGGGGATACCCCTGTCAGCAATAGCTGCCGCGGCATGGTCCTGGGTAGAAAATATATTGCAGCTGGCCCATCTTACATCAGCTCCAAGTTCAGAAAGCGTCTCAATCAGGACAGCTGTCTGAATTGTCATGTGAAGTGAGCCCGTAATCCTTGCACCCTTGAGAGGCTTCTCCTCTGAATACTTGTTCCTGATCGCAAGGAGCCCGGGCATTTCTTTCTCCGCAATTTCGATCTCTTTCCTGCCAAAGCCGGCCAGCTTAATGTCTTTAACTTTATATTGCATTGTTTCCACAACCTGGTTCATTTTTAAATCGTTTTAAATTCAGTGTGCAAAGATAGTAAAAATGAAATCTTATTTTTCCAAATAAGCTATGGCGTTCAACTTATCTGTCCCGATCTGATCTTTCAGGGCTTCAAGGGATGGGAAAGTCATCTCGTCGCGCAGCCTGTGCCTCAGGAAAACTCTTAATTCACTGCCATAGATATCCCTGTCAAAGTCGAATATGTTCACTTCTATCGACCTGCTGGTCCTGTTCTTTTCTACGGTAGGGTTCGTTCCTATGCTCAGCACACCCTTAAAGTTCTCGTTCCCCAGCCTGACCTCCACCGCGTACACTCCATTTGGAGGAATAAGCTTGTCCTGATCCCACGGAAGGATATTTGCAGTCGGAAAACCCAGCTTACGGCCGAGTTTCTTGCCTTCAATGACCTTTCCTGTGATGAAAAAACTATAGCCGAGCATCCTGTTTGCCTCTTCGATATTCCCGGCCAGCAGTAATTCACGGATAGCCGACGAGCTCACAGCTCCTTCAGTCTCATTAATTGAATCAACTTTCTCGACTGTAATTCCAAATCTCCCGGTGCAATCCCTGATAGTATCAAAATTACCTTCACCCCTCCTTCCAAAATGATGGTTAAAGCCGACAATAAGATGTTTTGCGCCAATCTTGCCTACCAGAATCTTTTCGATGAACTGGCATGCTTCCATCATACTTAGTTCCCTGTCGAAGTCAATGACCAGCAGGTGGTCAATACCTGCATTGCCGAGAAGCTCTCTCTTTTCATCAGGAGAGCAAAGAAGGGCGGTGGGCCGGCTGTCCCCAGAAAGCACCTGCCTTGGATGCGGATAAAATGTTATAACAACACATTCGCCGCCAAGCTCCATGGCACGCTCTTTCAGCCTGGAAATAACGGCCATATGTCCCAGGTGAACACCGTCAAAAGTCCCGATGGTTACCACTGCATTCCCTGCCCTGAAGTCGTTTCCCAGTGAGTGTATCTTCATGTACCTGCCTTTCAGTACGCAAAATTAATAATCCTTTTCTTTCCAAAAGCAGTTTTTGACAGTTCTGCCGGCTATAGAAACTATTGGTTATTATTTTGTAATTTTATGTGATAACGCCGTCATTCGAAAAGGTATGAAACAGGATAAGAGCTTTTATCTGGCAGATCCATGGCTGGATTCATTTGTACAGGTAATTAATGACCGGTACAGGAAGTGTACTGATAAGGAGAAAGAGCTCACCGGAGGCAAATCTCTGAGTGAATTTGCCCTGGGTCATCACTTTTACGGCTTACACCGGTATGATGATGGCTGGGTGCTCAGGGAATGGGCCCCGAATGCAACTGAAATATACATCATCGGGCCATTTTCAGACTGGAAAGAGACCGGATCGATGAAAATGAAAAGGATCAACGAAGATGGCGACTGGGAGCTAAAGACCGGTCCTGATATACTCCGGCACGGAGAACTGTTCAAATTATCGGTCCACTGGGATGGGGGCCAGGGTGAAAGACTTCCATCATATGCCAACAGGGTGGTCCAGGATGAAACGACAAAAATATTCAGTGCATCAGTCTGGTGCCCGGCAAGGCAATACACATGGAAACATAACGACTTCAAGCCCGACCCCGGTGTTCCGATCATTTACGAATCCCATGTAGGCATGGCAACCGATGAGGAGAAGACCGGCACATTCAAAGAGTTCACGAAGAATATTCTGCCATACATATCCAAAGCAGGATATAATACGGTTCAGCTAATGGCCATCCAGGAGCACCCGTTTTACGGGTCCTTTGGTTACCATGTGGCCAATTTTTTCTCTCCTTCCTCACGTTTCGGCACCCCCGAAGATCTGAAGGAGCTCATCGATACCGCGCATGGTTACGGCCTTCGTGTAATTATGGACCTTGTACACTCCCACAGTGTCAGGAATGTGAATGAGGGACTGGGTCTGTTCGACGGATCACAATACCAGTATTTTCACACGGGGGAAAGAAGGAACCATGTAGCCTGGGATTCCCTGTGCTTTAACTACGGAAGCAACAAGGTGTTGCATTACCTTCTTTCAAATTGCAGGTACTGGATAGAGGAATTCAGGTTCGACGGGTTCCGTTTCGACGGTGTAACCAGCATGATCTATTTCGATCACGGCCTTGGCAAAAACTTCGGATCATACGGTGACTATTTCGATGGCGGGGAAGATGAGGACGCCCTGGTTTATCTCTACCTGGCAAACAAGCTTATTCACAGCTTCAGCCCCGACGCCTTAACTATAGCCGAGGAGATGAGCGGGATGCCGGGCCTGGCCGCTCCTACCGGGCAGAAAGGCTTTGGGTTCGATTACAGGCTTTCCATGGGTGTTCCTGATTTCTGGATAAAGCTTGTCAAGGATATTCCGGACGAATCGTGGGACATGGGTGCACTCGTACATGAATTGAGCCAGCACAGGCCGGAAGAGAGGGTTATTTCATACTGCGAATCTCACGACCAGGCACTTGTAGGTGACAAGACACTCATTTTCAGAATGATCGATGCCGACATGTATTTCGGCATGAGCAAGAACTTTCACAACCTGACCATCGATCGCGGAATGGCACTTCACAAGATGATCAGGCTGCTTACCTATTCATTGAGCGGCGGCGGGTACCTTAACTTCATGGGAAATGAGTTTGGCCATCCCGAATGGATCGACTTTCCAAGGGAGGGGAACAACTGGAGTTACAAGTACGCGAAGAGGCAATGGAAACTTGTGAAAAACAGGGACCTGAAATATCATTTCCTGGGAGATTTCGACAAGGGAATGGTGTCGTTGGACCATAACGGCAAGTTACTGGATGACAGGTATATCAACAGGATGATTGAGAACAGTTCCGATAAGGTGATTGCATATACCCGCGGCGACTATTTATTTGTATATAATTTCCATCCCGTCAGGTCATATACTGATTACGGCATACAGATTACCGGTAAATTCAGGCTTGTGCTGGATACCGACGACGAATCATTCGGAGGCTTTGACAGGCTCGACAAGTCAGTTATTTATGCCTCAGTCAGGAAAGCAGAAAGGAACACTCTGAATGTTCCTTTCATGCTATATCTTTATCTGCCCTCCCGTACGGCCCTGGTTTTTAAAAAAGAGCCTGTCAAACGGGTTACAGATCTCTAGTCTATCCACCTAAGCAGGTAGAAATCCTGCCTGTGCGGAAGCTCTTTATTCTTAGGATAGATCCTTATTCCATAGAAGAATGTTCCGGCTTTCTCCGGGATAAGGTGGGCCCTGTAAAGGCACTTCCCGCTTTTGCAGCTTACCAGGGTGAATTCCCTGCTGCCCACGAATTCATGCTCGCCGTTTTTCTGTGCCTGTGTTATGACAAATTCCACCCCAACGTTCTCCTTGGGAATATTATTCACATTCAGCACAATCTCCGCCTTGTAATCATGCCCCGACCGGTAAACATTCTCCCTGGGTTTCTCAAAGCTGAAATTGAGGACTTCAATATTATCCCATTCGGTAGTCATTGTTTTCTTCCAGGCAGCAATAAGCCTTGCCTTCTCGTAATCATTGGCAATGAGCCTGGCACTCCTTTCCCACAGCTTATTGTAATACTTCTCAAAATAATCGTCGATCTGCCGCTTCATGGTGAATTCCGGGGCAATTCTCACCATGGTATTCTTGATGTGGCTGATCCATTCAACAGGAACTCCTTTGCCGTCGTACGAGTAGTAAGCCGGCACTATCTCATATTGAAGCATATTATAGATGGTCTCTGCATCAACATCATCCTGAAGGTCCTGGTTTTCGAAGGTCCTCTTTTTAGGCAGGGCCCAGCCGGCAAAGGCATGATAGCCTTCAACCCACCATCCGTCGAGCACACTGAAATGCAGCGTGCCGTTCATAACGGCTTTTTCACCGCTGGTTCCTGATGCTTCAAGTGGTCTTGTCGGTGTATTGAGCCAGATATCCACTCCCCTTACCAGGTACTTGGCCATTTCGATGTCGTAGTTCTCAAGGAAGATAACCTTCCCGGCAAACCTGGGCATCTGGGAGATCTCGTGGATCCGCCTTATCAGGTCCTGCCCTCCACCGTCATTGGGATGAGCTTTCCCGGCATAAATAAACTGCACAGGCCTGTCAGGGTCGCTGACTATCTTCTCCAGCCTGTCGAGATCCCTGAAAAGCAGGTAAGCCCTCTTGTAAGTAGCAAAACGACGTGCGAATCCAATTGTCAGAGCCTTCTCGTCGAGGTGGGTGCTGATATTCATCAGTGTTCTCGGGTGAACATGCATATCGATCATCTCGGTCTGAAGCCGCTTCCTTATGTTTGCAAAAAGATTCTTCTTTAGTGCCTTTTTGATCTCGTATATTTTCTTATCCTCGACATTATACAGCTTTTCCCATATCGACCTGTCGGTCTGGTCAAAGTATCTTGTCCCGGTTAAATCCTCGTAGAGCTTCTGCCATTCCGGGGCCAGCCATGTAGGATAATGCACCCCATTGGTAACGTGCCCGATAAACAGTTCATCCTTAAGGTAACCAGGCCATAGCTTGTTGAACATACCGCGGCTCACTTCCCCATGGAGCTTGCTGACGCCGTTAACTTCCTGCGACATTCTTGTTGCCAGGTAGCTCATGTTGAATTTCCTGTCGGGGTCGCTCTGGCATCTTCCGAACGACATCAGCTCATCCCACGAAATGGTCAGCCTGGTGTGGTAGTGTGATATGTATTTCCTGAGAAGGTCCTCTTCGAATGCATCATGGCCGGCCGGCACAGGGGTATGTGTTGTAAAGAGTGTGGTGGCCCTTACAACTTCAAGTGCCTGTGTAAACGTAAGATGAGTCTCCTCAATGAAGCCCCTTAGCCGTTCAAGGCTGATAAATGCAGAATGGCCCTCGTTGCTGTGATAAAGGGCCGGCTTGATATTCATCGCTTCAAGAGCCCTTATACCGCCTATTCCCAGGATAAGCTCCTGCTTCAGCCTGTTCTCGTTGTCTCCCCCGTACAGGTAATGAGTGATGGTCCTGTCCTCGTAAAGGTTATCTTCAAAATCGGTATCAAGCAGGTACAGGCTCACCTTTCCAACCTTAGCTTCCCAGATCCTGGCCATGACATTTCTTCCCGGCCATACCAGGCTCACTGTAAGATGATTGCCCTTGGGGTCCTTAATTGCAGTGATTGGAAGATGCGAAAATTCTTCAGCCTCGTAGAGTGCAAGCTGTTCACCCCTGGGGCCCAGTTTCTGTGTAAAATAACCATACCTGTAAAGCAAGCCTATTCCGATAATATTGAGATTCGAATCGCTCGCTTCCTTAAGATAATCACCCGCTAGAATTCCAAGGCCGCCCGAATAAATCTTAAGGCAGGGATGTATGCCGAACTCCATGCTGAAATATGCCACCGACGGGGTCGAGTTATCGACAGGTCTTTTCATGTAGTCCTTGAAGAGCGTGTACACCCTGTCGACTTCATGAAGGAAATCCTCATCTTCTTCCAGCACTAAGAGTCTCTTGTAATCAATCTTTTCGAAAAGCAGTTTCGGGTTATGGCTGACCTGGTCCCAAAGGGTGGGATCCATCCTCCTGAAGAGCTGCTCTGCTTCACTGTTCCACGACCACCACAGGTTATAAGCCAGTTCCTTGAGGTGTGCCATCCTTTCAGGAACATCACTCTGAACATATATGTCCTTCCATACAGGAACCTGGTGGGGTTTCCTGATCTGTGCCGACGGGCCCTCGACCAGCTTTATGAATTCACGGGGTTCGGACCTCCGTTCAACGCTCACCGACAATGCATGCTGATAGGCTTCAAAATAAAACTTCACAAGCGATGTCCACATTGCGATCCTCGAAATCTCATGAGCTTTTTTTCTTGCCTCGGTAATTCCCTCGGGTGAAAGCTGGAGGAATGACGAGATGCACGATTTTATCCCGGTTACGACATCCTTTTCATTGTCGTCGGTCCGGTCGAGAATGGCAATCCCGTTTCCCGGGTCCCTGAAGTATTCCCTGACCCACAATCCGAATCCCGACAATGATGTGGTAACAGTTGGGATCGAGAACATCAGGCTCTCAAGAGGTGTATATCCCCATGGTTCATAATACGACGGGAACACGGTAAGATCGAAGCCGATAAGAAGGTCATAATATGAAAGATTGAAAATGCCGTCGTCGCCGTTCAGGTAAGAAGGGACAAAAATTATCTTGACCCTGGTGTTATGGTCATTGGGCAGGTTGTTTGATATGATCCTCTGAAGCACGGGGTCCGAAGCCGGGTAGTGGAGACTATGGGTCGTGAACCTGTCATTGCCGGGCAATGCACCGTCATGGTAAAGGTAATCGACGATATCCTGCCTTGGGCCTTTATGGTAGGCCGGCATAAGAATAAAGGCAACGCATTCCCTGTTAAGGTTTTCGCTCCTCATCATCTCACCAAGGGCATCGATAAAAAGATCTATCCCTTTATTTCTGAATTCATAACGTCCGCTGTTTGCCACAAGCATGCAATTTTCCTGCAGCTTGTAACCAAGAACAGCCTCAGCAACACTTATCAGCTTGTTTCTTGCATCCTTTCTCTTCATCCCGAACGCGTCGGGGCCCGGAACGAACGAGTCTTCAAAACCATTGGGGGTAATGACATCGGGCTGCCTCCCGAGAAACTGGGTGCATTCCTGCGATGAAATCTCACTGACAGTTGTGAAAACATCAGTTTCCACTGCCGTGATTTTTTCAAGCGAATGTTTGGCAACCACGTTGAATTCGCGTGAGACAACAACCGGGTTATACTCCCTTAGCCCGCTGTAAAGAGGTTTATGGTTCCCGGCAAGGCAGCGGCCAAGTACCGTGGCATGGGTTGTGAAAGCCGTTGCAATCCATGGCGCATGTTTTTTCAGGTATAAAACACCTGTTCCTGTCATCCATTCATGGAAATGTGCCACAATGTTTGTGGGCTCGCTGTGGAACATCGAGAAACTCTCGATAACCTTACCTGATGCATATCCGAACAGGGCAGGTTCGATATAATCCCATTGCCCCGAGATGCTGTCAAGTTTGTATGTCTCCCAGAACTTTGCAAAAATCTCATTCTGGGAACCAAAATAAGGAGTGAAATCTACCAGGAAGACGATTGGTGTTCCTGTAATATTCCACCTTCCTGTTTTAACCCGGAGCCCGTCTTCCACGGCCCTTGTTTTCCAGTCAGAAAAAAGTGATTCATCGGGAATGAACTCAGGGTTGGCAGCACTTTCCCTCCACACATCCGGACCGATGAGGATATAATTATTCCCCATCTCATTAATTATGTTTAGTGCTTTTGTAGAAATAACAGTATGTATCCCTCCTACCTTATTACATACTTCCCAGCTTGTTTCGAATAAAAAATCGACCTTCATTTATAATATTTTACTTGAAATTTGGATTACTTAGCCTTAGGCCTTGTCGTAACTTTAGTGTTCCCGGCCTTTTTGGCTGTCTTTACCGTCCTGGCGGTTTTTGTTTTGGGTTTTGCCTTCGCCTTTGACTTTGTTTTAACATTCGATTTGGCAAGGGCTTCTGCAGCAATCTCGGCCAGCGAGCGAACAGTCTTTTTCTCAGCTGTCTTTGCTGCTGCTTTGACAGTGGTCTTTCTTGCTGCCCTGGGTTTCGCAGGTGATTTATCCCTGAGAGATACGATCTCCGATTGAAGCTTTGCTATTGTTTCATCACGTGATTTGAGTTGTGAATCGAGCTTGAGTATCTCGATCTGATCTTCAGTGGCAGGGCACATCCTGTTGATCCTTATCTCGAAATCACTTAACACATTCATATAGTTCATGAATGCATCGTATGGTGTTTCATAGGGATTAAAATAAGCATGTACCGCCCCGTCGGAAAAGAACTTGGTGCACATATAGTAGAAATGGTCGCTCGACTGGAGGTAAGTCCAGTCCTTCTTCAGCTGCTCATAGTTGCAGTTGCTGACTTTTTCTTTAAGCTCATACAGTTTGTCGAACGCGGCACTCTGCAGCTCGTTGCCAAGCCATGCTGTTATATCGCGTTCCTCATCTGCCCAGGAGATCGGCGACGGCACATTAATGGATGCCACCGGCTGAAGATTATCAGCCACCTCCGAGGGGGTCATAAATTTGAAAGGAGTCTTCTTGATTATTGCTCCCGGAAGGTGTGAAAGGAAATCGAAGATACCGGATTCTTTCCAGTGATGCTCACCGAAGGTCTCATAGTCAATGAATATATTCAGCAGCTCGCTTTTCGGGGCAAGCTTGTTGATCCATCCTACATATTTATCAGTTGTCAGGGGCCATTCGTTCCAGCTTTTATTCGAAAACCTGAAAGCGATGTCATCGCTCAGTACAAAGTTCCTCAACAGAACCTTCAGCCTGGGATTTATCGAATTGCAGTAAAGGTAATTGGGACTTTTCCATCCTAGTACATGTTTTGCTCCCTCTGTCAGGGTGGCTTTGAATCCAAGGTCGGCGACCCAGGAGCCAATCTGGTCGGAATAGATAAGTTCAGTATTCCTGAAGGATGTGGGTTCCACGCCGAGGTGTTCCTTAATCATGCTGGAGTGTGCTTTAACCTGGCGAATGAACTCATCCTTGCTTTTAAGTGAAGCAAGTGAGTGGGCCTCGGTCTCCGCGAGGAACTCAACCATTCCTGTTTGTGCCAGCTTGCGGAATGATTCAAGTACTTCCGGTGCATACAGCCTGAACTGGTCCAGGACAATCCCCGATAATGAAAAGGCAATCCTGAATTTCCCTTTGTGCTTGCTGATCTGGTCAAGCAGGATGTTGTTTGCCGGCAGGTAACATTTATCTGCTATTTTCCTGAGTATAGATTCATTTGAGTAATCATCGTAATAATAATGATCATGACCCAGGTCGAAGAACCTGTACCTTTTAAGCCTGAAGGGCTGGTGCACCTCAAAATAGAGGCATATTGCTTTTTTCTGTACGGAACTCATATCCTATTTTTTGTATTTTGAAAGTACATCATCATAAATGCTTTTCACATGCCTTGCGGAATTATCCCATTTTATCCTGATTACCTCTTCCTTGCCATTCTTCGCAAAGACCTGGGCAAGTGCCGGGTAAGTAAGTATCCCGTAGATGGCATCGGCCATCGCATCTATATCCCAGAAATCGACTTTTACAGCATGCGTAAGGATCTCAGCCACTCCAGATTGCTTGCTTATGATGACAGGAACATTAGATTGCATGGCTTCAAGGGGTGAAATTCCAAATGGTTCTGAAACCGAAGGCATGATATATACATCGCTCATGGTGAGCATGGTAAAAACATCCTTCCCCCGCAGGAAGCCGGTAAAGTGAAACCTGTCGGTAATCTTAAGGGCAGCAGCGCGGCGCATCATTCTTTCCATCATGTCGCCCGATCCTGCCATAACAAACCGGACATTCTTCATAACCTGCAGCACCTTGTTGGCAGCCTCGATAAAATATTCAGGTCCCTTCTGCATAGTAATACGGCCCAGGAATGTAACTACCTTTTCATCAAATCCTTTTTTTACCTCGATATCTTCTGATATTGTAATGGGTTCAACAGCGTTATAGACAGTCTCGACTTTTGCAGGATCAATATTATACCTGTTAATGACTATATCGCGTGTAAGGTTACTTACGGTGATGATTTTTGAAGCAGCATCCATTCCTCGTTTTTCGATCCAGTAAACCTCAGGGTTTACATTACCCCCGCTGCGGTCAAAATCCGTGGCATGAACATGAATAACAAGTGGCTTTCCCGACACTTCTGCAGCTGCTATACCGGCAGGATATGCCAGCCAGTCGTGGGCATGGATAATATCAAAATCATTTTCCATGGCTATAACCGATGCCACCACGGAATATTTGTATATTTCTTCGAGAAGGTTCTGATCATACTTGCCGGAGAAGTCGATCCTGCCCTGGTCATTCGTCCGGATAATGGTCTGGTAAGATGCCACTTCCGACCTGGTCAGCTTCCAGAAATCTTCGGGATCCGTGTAGGGCACAATTTTAGATGAAACCTCAATTTTATCTATTGTAGTTGTCGAACCCTGGTAATGAATCTTCTTATAAGCTACAGGGATCTTGTTTGCTCCTATTAGTCTGACGACAGACTGGTCCTCATCACCCCAGGCTTTCGGAACGACAAAAATCACCTCGAGATCTGCCATAGTGGTCATTCCCCGTGTCAGCCCGTAACTGGCTGTACCGAGTCCGCCTGAAATGTGCGGGGGGAACTCCCAACCAAACATTAATACCCTCATAGTCTGCCTTTTCTAAATATCTGAATAGTTATCATCCAACAGTTTGATTATCCTGAGCACTTCTCCGACACTCCATGCCTGCGATATTGCGCCATTTGGAGTATGTGGCGGGTCACCATCATAAATCTCCGAAACGGTACTAACCCCGTGTTCGCTCATCACCTGTTCCAGTCCGAAGATAAGTTTTCTGACTTTTTGAACGCCCTGCTTTCCAAAGACTTTCAGCCAACTCTCGCAGAACGGCCCGAAAAGCCATGGCCAGACAGTTCCCTGATGATAGGCAAGATCCCTCTCCTCCTGGATGCCCGAATATGTTCCTTTATACTGCGGGTTTCTTGGTGATAGTGTCCTCAGCCCCCGTGGTGTCAGGAGCTCCTTGTCGGCAACTTCGAGGACCTGTTTCATCTGGTCGCAATCGAGCATGTTGAAAGGCATTGAAACAGCTATTACCATATTCGGCCTCACAAATGTATTAACCCCCTCATCATCATTGATATAGTCGGCAAGGTATCCCAGCTTCTCGTTCCAGAAAAGTTCGATAAACGATTCCTTTACCCGAGCCGGAAGGTCTTCGAATTCGGATATGAAGTTTTTATCTCTCGATTCTTTAGCCATTACGAGCGAGAAGCAGAGAGCATTGTACCAGAGTGCATTAATCTCAACTGTGTAGCCCCTCCTCTGAGTAACCGGATTTCCATTCACAATCGCATTCATCCAGGTAACAGCTTTGCCATAAGCTTCGGCATATAGAAGGCCGTTATCTCTCATCTTTACCAGGTTCGAGGTACCGTCCCTGAATGCAACAAGTATCGATTTAGCAGCATTGCCGTATCTTTCCCAGACATCCTTGCCGCCGTTGTTGTAATAATTCTGCAGGGCCCAGAAAAACCAGAGCGACCCGTCTACAGAACCATATACATAATTGCCCGCGTTGGTACCGGCTTTCGGGAACAGCCCGTTGCTTAACCGCCTGACCTGGGTATCGAGAACATCAGTATAAAGCGACAGTTTCTGTTTCGCCAGGCATAGTCCGGGGAGGGCGACAAATGTGTCTCTTCCCTTGGATCCGTACCATGGATATCCTGCGATTATTGTTGTTGAGTCCTTTCTTCTTTCAACAAACTGCTGGGCGGCATTCTTAAGGCAGTCGACAAAATTGTCGCGTGCAATTTTACCAGTCACTGATTTTAAAAACTTCTGCTTCAGCCCCGAGGGCTTTTCTTCTTTCGTCGAAGCTGAAAAAATTATTTCATCACCTTTTTTTGCCTCCACCTCGAAAAAACCCGGAACGAACAGGTCTTCCGTAAATTCGTAGCCCCGTTTCTGCTCCTCGGGATATTCAATTCCATAATACCAGTCAGGTACCGGGACAAAATCAGCGACTGCTGAAAGCTGCATGTGAAGATAAGGAAAGCCATCATACATCTTAATCCTGATACCGTTGTTGATGAACTCTGCCTTCGTATTGGCAGTCATGTTGGCGTGTGTCAGGTCGTGCATATTTCTGAAAGCGAGAACCGGCCTGATCTGAAGCTTCATATGCTCGCTTGCTTCCAGGATAGTGTACTTTACAAGGAACTGCTCCTCGTAATGAATCAGTATCCTTTCCTGTTTAAGGATAACATTCCCCACCCTGTATATCATTGAAGGGATCGTTTCAGTATCGAACTCTTCAATGTATTTATGCCCCTTGGGGCTGTAATAATCTCCCTTGTACTTATGAATGCCGATATTGAACGAACTGTCGTTATTGACCACCGTAACGTCGAGCGAAGAAAGCAGGTTGTACCTGTCACCTCCAAGCTCGTCGACGGGGCAGACAAGCAATCCGTGATATTTACGCGTGTTGCAGCCTACAATTGAGGTCGACATATATGTGCCGGCCCTGTTTGTTCTCAAGATCTCCCGGCTCAGGGAATATTCCAGGTTTACTACTTTGGATTTATCAAATTTTATATAACCCATACAGACACAATTTGAACTAGTTCTAAGCTAACAAGTTAATCAAATTAAAAGAACCATGCAAACAATAAATGCTCTCCGCACGGCACTAAATATGACCGTAACATTCTGAATGTGAATTTAAAGATGCTAATTATTATTATATTATCAAAAGCATGCCTGCATTAAAAAAAGAATAACTTTGCAGACGACATTTAAAAGACCAAATAATTATCAAAAATGATGAAGCTTAAGTATCTCATTTTATTGGTTATGCCAATACTTGTTTCAGCGTGCAAACACAATTCCGTAACGATATCAGGGAAACTGGAAAAACCTGTAAGAGGTGAATATGTTGTCCTTTCCGAAATCGGGCCGCTTTCATTAAAACCGGTTGACTCCGTGAAGCTTGATTCGGATGGTAGATTCTCTTTTAAAAGAGAGGTCGCGATGCCGACATTCTTTGTTCTTCGGACAACCCGCCAGAGCTTTATCACCCTTCTTTTGGAACCAGGTGATAAACTGAGCCTCAGCGCTGATTATAATTCATTAAACCTGCCTGAATCTGTTACCGGCTCCGATGGATCCAGGAAAATGCTGGAATATAACAAGGTTCTTAAAAGCACAATCGATAAGATCAGGGGGCTCAGCGACGTATATAGCCAGAATGCTGACAGCAAAAACCTTCCGAGTGTTATGAGGACAATCGACAGTACAGCAGGAGTATATGTAAAAGAACTGAATTCCTATACCAAAAAATATATTGATGATAACATTAAATCGATGGTATCAGTGGTCGCTCTCTATCAGGTGGTAGCGCCAAGGGTTTATGTCATGAGCCCGGCAGAAGATATGCCGTGGTTTCTGAAGGTCGATTCCTCAATGATGAAATTGTACCCCAATTCTGTTACAATAAAAGCATTCCACGAACAGATTCAGACTCTTATAGAACAGGTGAGCAGGGAAAAGGGGAAGCAGGCCCTGGAAGCACCCGGAGCAGAGGCTCCTGAAATAGAACTGCCTTCTCCCTCGGGTTCCATGATCAAGCTGTCCTCCACAAGGGGAAAATATGTCCTGGTCGATTTCTGGGCTTCCTGGTGCGGCCCCTGCAGGAAAGAAAATCCTAACCTTGTGAAAGCCTACAATTTGTACAAAAACAAAGGATTCCAGATTTTCCAGGTATCGCTCGACAAAACAAGAGAGGACTGGGTGAAGGGTATTGAGCAGGATAACCTCTCACAGTGGATTCATGTAAGTGATCTCAAATACTGGAATTCTATGGTTGTTCCCCTTTACAAAATTGAATCTATCCCGTTTAACCTCCTTCTCGATAAGGACGGCAGGGTGTTAGCTTCAAACCTCAGGGGAGAAAAGCTTCAGAGTACTTTGGCTGAGATTCTTAAATAAATGAGATAAAGGAATTCCACATGCTTAACAGATTTTTTCCTGCAGCAGTTATAATACTTTTTCTGGCAGGTTGCACCGGAAATAAGAGCTTCAGGATTGATGGCGTAACTAAAAGTCACCCTGGCGAATATGTTTCAATAAGTCTCCTGGATGTAAACACTCCCGTTTACATCGATTCAACGAAGATCCGAAGCGATGGTTCCTTCAGGTTCAGGGTTAAATGCAACCTGCCCGAGTTTTATGAAATCTCATTGCCGGGCCAGGATTTTATTACGGTACTTGCTGCACCAGGTGATAAGATACATCTTAAGTTCCAGGGAAAAAATCTCTCCGACGGGTTTACTGTTTCGGGTTCACCGGAAACTGCCAAGCTGGTTACTCTCGACTCAGCCCTGGCAGTTACCAGGCAAAAGGTTGCTGAGCTGAGAAAAGAGTACAACGACACCATAAACAAGACCGGCTTTAAGGTCAGGCAAAATGAAATTCAAACCGAGTATGTAAAACTCCTCAAAGACCAGAGGATTTACAACATTGGTTTCATACTGAAGAACCTGAGATCATTCACATCAATAAAGGCCCTGTACCAGATGATCGACGGGGACACCTATGTTCTTTATGATACGCGCGACCTCCAGTATCTGAAAATTGTCTCCGACACTCTTACATCATTATACCCTGCGTCAAAACAGGCAAAATCCCTCAAGGCCGACTTCGAAAAGGAATATGCTGAATCCAAAGCACAAAGTGCAAGGAATCTGTTTAACTCGCTCCCTGCCACTAAACTGGATCCAAACCTGATGGATATCAACGGTAAAAGAATAGCTCTTTCATCTCTGAAGGGAAAGTACGTGTTGCTCGCCTTCTGGTCGGCTTCATCCAGCGAATGCATCTCTGAAAACCTCCAGCTTAAAGAACTGTATGGCAAATACAGAAAAAAAGGATTTGAGATTTACCAGGTCAACCTCGACCCTGATGAAAAAACCTGGAAAAAGGCAGTTAAATTTGACGAGCTGCCATGGATCAATGTCAGGGAGGATGACCCGCAGAATCCAAAATATGCAGTGATCTACAACGTACAGTCGCTGCCTGCAAACTACCTGTATGACAAATCGGGCAATATCATCGGCTCCGGGTTCCACGATCGTAACCTCCAGGTGAAGCTTTCCCAGCTTTTTGGAAACTGAAATATCTCCTGTTGTGGAAAAGAAAATCTTTTTTGCATCTGATTTTCACCTGGGACTCAAAACAGGTCTACCGCCGGTCGAACGTGAAAAAAGAGTCGTGAGATGGCTCGAATCGGCTGCGGCTGATGCAGGGGAAATTTATCTCCTGGGAGATGTTTTTGATTTCTGGTGGGAATACAGGCATGTGGTTCCAAGGGGTTTTACGAGGTTTCTCGGCGCTGTTTCTTCCGTTACCGATTCGGGGATACCCGTACACTTTTTCGGCGGGAACCACGACATGTGGGCCGGAAACTATCTTACGGAAGAGTGCGGAATGATCATTCATAAGAAACCGGTCATCACAGAATTTGCGGGCAAAAGATTCTATCTTGCACATGGTGAAGGGCTGGGTTCAAAAAGTATAGTGTACAGGATGCTCCTATTAATATTCAGGAACAGGCCCATGCAGGTAATGTATTCAGCACTGCATCCTTACTTCGGGATAGGCTTCGGCCACTGGTGGTCTCTCGACAGCAGGCTCGGCAAAGGAATTTCACTTGAGTTCCTGGGCGAGGAGAAAGAGGATCTATTCCGTCATTCAAAAATGATCCTTGAAACTGAAAAAATCGATTATTTTATCTATGGTCACAGGCATCTTCCAATGACCAAACCTATTGAAAAAGGAGCTGTTATTACAATCCTGGGCGATTGGATCAGTAAAGGTGTCTATGCAGTATGGGATGGTAAAAGCCTTGATCTGAGAGTCGCGGATTAATCTGTCTTTTCTTCAACCCTGATCGTAAGCATGTAATAAGAGTAATGGTCATTTACCCTGTCGAACTGGTATTGAAGCTTATTGCCCGATTTCCTGGCCATTTCAATCAGGCCCATGTTACCTGTGCTGTCCGAATTGAGGTCCTGGTTGATCAGGGCCTGCCTGAAAAGCTCTTTAAGCGATGCACGATCACAACTGTTAATCAGGTCGAGCTTATCCTGGAGAGGTTTAATCTTGTCGTTTTCGACAAGGTTTCCCGTGGTTACCAGGTACACGTGCCCTGTGAGCCTGATCATCGCTACCGGCATTCCGAATTTCTCCTCCTGGTCGCGGCCCGGGCTGTATTTAGCTACATTCTCCAGCGATTCGATCAGAATGCTGAATACCTTGCGCCTGAGCTTTGAATCTATATCTTCCTCTGTAAGTTTGGTTTCAGTAAAGGAAAGAACCTCTTTTTCTACTTCCGATGAAAGATGGCCCGACCAGATAAGGTAAACGTTGTTCTCGGCCATCAGTCTCTCGAGCTGGGCTACAGCTTTTCCCCTGAATGCTTCCTCGCTTCCCCTGGAGTGCATGCCTACACCTCCCGAATCAACTGTTTTGCTCAGTATGAAGTATGAAAATTTATCATCAAGTTCAATAAAATCGTAGTCGAGCTTGTTCCCGGTCTTCTTGGCCATTTCGATCAGGCCAAGTCCTGCCCCACCCTTGTTGCTGAACTCCGAATGGCTGAGCATATTCCTGTAAACGGAGCGTATTTCGCCTGCATCGAGGTTGTTTATTTCGTCGAGCTTGCCCCGCAGATCGGTAATCCTTTCTGTTTCGATAACATTTCCGGTGGTAACGGTATACCCCGTACCGGTCTTGGAATAGACCACCAGCGACATTTCGGCATATGCGTTATGATCGCTGTGACGGGTTACATTCTGGAGACTTTCGAGGACAAACATGAAAAGCCTTTTCCTGCCAACAAAGCCGAATTCGGCATTTTCCATCTCTTTCTCAAGAAGCATAAGCAAAGCTGCCGAATTCTCATTGGTAACGACTCCCCTGTAAACAAACATGAGGCGTTCCATCATCATCTTATCACGTATGCGGCGGGTAAGCTCCATTCTGTTGAGATAAGCAGATTTACTGAGTGTTAAAATTAACAATAAATGGCTATATAGCAAACAAAAAATACACAATAGAGTTCAGTCGCTAGCCTGCCCATCCCTCGCGGTCGAGATTGCGGTAATTAATCGCTTCTGAAATATGTTCGGATCTGATATCGCCCGATTCGTCGAGATCGGCGATTGTCCGTGCCACTTTGAGAATGCGGTCATATGCCCTGGCAGAAAGGCCCCGTATATCCATAGCTGTCTTTAGCAACCGCCCGCCTGCCTCATCCAGGGAGCAATATCTCCGCTGCATCGATGATGTCATTTGCGAGTTTGTATATACCCCGCGGCAGGATGCAAATCGCTCAGTTTGTATTGCACGTGCCCTGACTACTCTCTTCCTGATTGTCTCGGAGTTCTCAATGTTTTTCTGGTCGGAGAGTTTATCATATTTTACAGGAACAACCTCGATATGGATGTCTATCCTGTCGAGCAGTGGTCCGGATATCCGGTTCAGGTATTTCTGGACCATTCCCGTTGAGCACATGCATTCCTTTTCCGGGTGGTTATGAAAGCCGCACGGGCAGGGGTTCATGCTGGCCACCAGCTGAAAGCTTGCGGGATAATCGACAGTGAATTTCGCCCTGGAGATAGTAATAACCCTGTCCTCGAGCGGCTGGCGGAGCACTTCAAGAACTGACCTCTTAAATTCCGGTAGTTCATCCAGAAAGAGCACGCCGTTATGTGCCAGTGAAATTTCGCCAGGTTGGGGAAAGGTACCCCCGCCTACGAGGGCTACATCTGATGCTTTGATTTATTGTGCGGATGTCTTATATTTGTATTGTTATTAATTATTCAAATTATGAAAACAGCAATCATCTATTCGAGAGTATCCACATCTGACCAGGATACCTCTTCACAATTGAATAAAATTAGAAATTATTGTGAACATCACGAATTTTCAATTCTCAGAGAGTTTACTGAAAAGAAATCAGGCATGTTATCCTTTGATGAACGTGAAGAAATGAATAACCTGATGGAATGGATTAAAACCAATAAAGTCGATGTATTGGTCGTCTGGGAACTTTCCAGATTAGGTAGGAAGTTAAAGGATGTATTAAATATCACAACAGAACTTAAAGAGCATAATATATCACTACATTCTTTGAAAGAAAACATAATAACGCTAGATGAAAACGGAAAAGAAAGTATGACTGGTTCAATAATGATTTCTCTACTTTCCATTTTTTCAGAGTTTGAACGTGAAAGTATTGTTCAAAGAAGTAGAAGGGGATTAGAGTATTCATCAGAAGTTCTTGGTCGATGGACAGGTGGTAATTTATTACCTTATGGATATAAACGTGAAAATAAGGTATTGGTAGTGGATCCAGATGAAGCTGAAATAATTAAACTGATATTTAATTTATACTTAGAAGGAAAAGGGACACAGAAAATTGCACATCTTTTAAATGAAAAAGGGATAAAGACAAGATATAATAAAGTTCTAAAAAAGAAAATCAATATAAATGGCGTCTTAAAAAGTTCAGATGATTTTAATTTCGTCGATGGAACAATATATACAATTTTAAGAAATAGTATCTACAAAGGGGAAAGAAGATATAAAGGACGAATATTAAAAGCTCCTTCTATAATTGACAATATTACATTTGATAAAGTGCAAGAAAGATTAACTGAAAATTATAATAAGAAGGGAATAAATACAAAATTCAATTATCTACTTCAAAATATAGAAATGAGATGCGGTGAATGTGGATTAACCTATTTTCCACATAAAAGAAGTGATGGCGTTGATAATAGATATATCTGTTTATCAAAAAGAACTCATAAAACTGATTGTAATAATACTGGAATTGGAATAAACAAACTAGATGATGGAGTATGGTATTTTATTAGAAGAACAGATGATTTGATGAAGCATATTAAAAACTCGATTGATACAGATGAAATAAATAACCAAATTGAAAAGAAAAATCATTCCTTGAAATTATTGAAGGTTGAAAAATTGAAAATAATACAGAATGAAAATTTCTTAGTTGATATGGTGATGAAACAAAAAATGTCTCCAGATATATATGAACAGAGGATTGAATTAGTTATGAAAGAAAAGAATAAACTAGATGCAAATGCAGAAAAACTTATAAAAGAAATAGACGGACTAATAGAAATTCAGAAACTACAATCAGATATAGATAATCATATTAGGGATATAAAAGGAAATAAAGATTTAATGAAAAAATATTTGACTGAAATAATCAGTAAGATTACTATTTATCCAATTAAAGATAATTTCACTATTGGAAGTGTTAAGAATGATAAGAATGTAATGATTGAATTGTTATTGAAATCAACTCCTAAACCAATATTCTTTATTATTTCTCAGAGAAGCAATGCAATATTAAAAATTGAAAAAGAAAATTTTGATTTTAATACATATTCAGTTATTGGAAGCAAAAAAGAATTAAAAGCAAAAATTAAACCAATTCCTCATCATATAAATAATTAGTAATAGATAGAAAAATATAAAACCCTTTGAATTAGTTTTCAAAGGGTTTGTTATTTGCTTAGGTTTTATTCTAAACTTTCATTTCAAGCTCAAAATATAATTTAAAGAATTTATCAGTATCAAATACAATTTTATCTTGTGGATTACATTTTAGTAAATCATTATTTTTAATTATGTCTTTACATAGGTTAATATAATCAAATAATATAAAATTCTTATATAGGTCAAGTAAAGTATTTCTTTGATTAGAATTTAAATTATTATCGGTATTAATTCTGGCTATTTCATCATATAAAATCTGAATAAAAGATTGTGTTTTTTCATTAAACCTTTTAAACAAAAGTTCATATTTTAAATAATGAGTTTCTACTGGGAAATTTTCTAATATCCTCAAATAATTTATATGTATTGTATTAAAGGTCATACTCTCAAAAAAAGGTACTATTTCAGGATATCCAATTAAATCATCCTCTAAAACAATTGAGGTTTTTCGTTTTGATAAATCATCAAACAATTTATAATTATCGAAATAGGAATTGAATGAAGTTTGTCTTTTCGTGAATGTTAGTGATTGTTCGCTAACCTTTAAAAGTTTTTCATATACAAATAATGTAAAAACTAAAACCATTATTGATATTCCAGAATATAATATAGAAGTTAGATTAAAAACAAATTCTGTTTTATGCTCAATAATAAATAAGTATAAAAACATTAGAAATGGGAAAGAAATGACTAATATTATTATCCATCTGAAAACACTAAAAGAATTTCTGTTATGTTCCATTTATCAAAGTTATTTGTTCATTCTACTAAGTATCCTTTATCTTTAAATATAATCATCAAGACCTATACTTAATAAATCCTCCCCTATTGCTTTTTGACTATAAACGATCCTTTCAGGCTTTTGATTTAAATCTACCACAAAGGCTTCATCTTTGTGTTGTTCATTTTCATTTTCTTTATCTGACTTTCTATAAGTAAATTCAATAATTGGTTTTTGAAGTATGGGATTTGAACTCGATATGGAAACAGGAATTAATATAGTAATTGTAATGAAAATCCACTTACCATTAACAAGTTTTTTAATCTTCTTATTGAATACTTTTTTATTTTTAAAAAGGTCATTATTTTTTGATAGTGAAGAAGCATTCATATTTTTAATTTAATTTGTTTCATTACATTTCACAATAGTTGTATTAAGTTCAATAAGTTTTTCAGAAATTTTCAAAAAATCCTCTGATGTTTCTTTGAACTCTTTCTCATATTTATCTCCAATCTCCATAAGTTTCTTTGGTAATCTTGTAAAACCTTCAACAAATTCTTTATAATCCATATAATCTTCCTTGTGCTTATTAACAATTTTTTCAAGTTTATATGACATATCAACGATTGCATTTAATACTTCTGTGCATACGCCAGTTAATCTGACCACATTCCGCCGGAGTAAATTGACCACATCGAAGTTGGTCCTTTAAAAAGAGCTTTCTCACAGTAAAAAGTGATTAAACAAATTTATTTTTTTAATTCATTATTTCCATATCTTTTTGT
>DATKMR010000016.1:0-104406 GCA_035541795.1 Bacteroidales bacterium | reverse complement strand
TATTATTGCAGCTCCTGCAACGGTGCAAATACCGCGCCATACCTGCTTTGCCACCGTGACTATGACTGCCTAAAGTACATGGACACGTTGCCGGTGGGCTGCGCAGGTAACGTTTTCCGCACTATACCCGCGATCTGTTAGTGTTCATGTCATTAATTCAACCATTTTTTAAGCTTGATATACGTATCTAATTATCATACTTTTGTATAAAGACGAAAATACTCCACTTAAAATAATGATAAATTATAGAAGAAATGAAAAGTGTAAAAAAAGGTACGTTAGTATTTAACATACTCGTTCTTCTTCTTATCACCAAACCAATAATTGCGCAGAATGCAAATCCTACTTTTTGTAGCAAGGGAATTATTGAATTCTTTAAAATTATAGACATTCTTAAACAGGATAAATCCCCAACAGAGGAGGATTGGAATCAATTTAATTCATCTCCAGGATATAAAGATCTTACGGAAAGAGAGTTCGGGAAAAATTATTTAAGGGACTTAATGACAGTTGCCTTCAAACCTTCGGAGCAAAAAAACAAAAATGTGATTATTGATAAATACAAAAATAAAGGTGATTACTACATGATGTTTGCGGAAGGAACCTACAATAGTTTTATAGAATCAGATAAATACCGCGCAGATATTATTGATTTCATCAATTATATTTCCACACCTGAATTTATTAAAGGCGTTGAACATTATGTTAGTGAATTCATCTCTAATGCCAGGTTTGACTCTACAATGAGAATTAATTTTATAGTTTTCGATGATTCACGAGGATATGAGCAAATTATAATAGGCATTACCAATCCAAGAAAATACACGATAGAAGAGGAATCGTGCCTTAAAACAATTTGGGGAAGCATTTATTTCCCGACGATGCTGTTGATGGCACATGAGTCATTTCATAACATTAGAGAGAAACAAATAAAACTAACTGATCCTGACCCAAATAGTGGTGACCAAAGAATTGTAGAGATATTAAACAGTATTGAGGACGAAGGTATTGCTGATCAAATTAATGTTTCTCGACTTTATTCAAATGAAGGGTGTCTTTCGCATTCAAATGATGCACAAAGAATTATTCAGGAGCAGAAGTATCAATATGCGATTATTCATTCGCTAGATTATTTTTTGACAGAAATATCATTGAACGAGTCACTTAAACAAGATTTAAGTAAGACTATTGAATCTATAATAGCCCGTTCAGGTCATCCAACAGGAGATTATATCGCCAAAACGATTGCTTCCCAACTTGGCAATGAGGAGCTAAAACGAATATCGCTCAACCCATTTCAGTTTATTATTTCGTACAACAAAGCTGCCAAAGCATTACCAGGAACACCTCAGTTTTCAGAAACAGCTATTGACTTTATAAAAAAACTAGAGACTAAATATTTAATAAACAAATAATCTGTCCTTACTGACTCAGAACCTGATAAACTGATAAAAAGTTTGAAACATAATTATTGTTCAAAAAAATGGTCACCAACTAGGTCATTAAATGTCACGAAACACTAACACGGACAATAAAGTGCATAAACTTGGCACAGTTTTCGCAGGGGACGTGAACGCCACCTTCAAAAACTGCATGTGTTTTAGACACCGGGACCGCTCCTTTTCTTTTTCATAATTTTTTAAACCCGGACTAATTACTGATCCATTAAACTGTGTACCCCGACACGACCATTACCCCGACAACTCCTACATTGACGGCAAAAACTGCGCCATGGCCTCTCTTGCACCGTGACAATTACTTGCTAAAGTACAAGGACACTTGCCGGTGCTTGCGTCTGCCAACGTTTACAAGCACTTTATTGCCGGGCCGTTAGCTGTCATGTTCCGCAACATTCAACCATAATTTTAATTCTGAAACAGAAATAGTATGATAATGGGCGCAAAGCATAATATATTGTTTCTAGGTGCAAGTATAACTCAAGGCCGAATAAGTGTAAGTTTTGTTAATACATTAAAACGGACACTTGATCCCAAACAGTATAAGTTTATAAATCAAGGGATTGCTGGGTTTGAATCTTACAATATTCTTAAAAAAATAGATAAAGCGATAAATACTAACCCTGACTTTGTGATACTATTAGGAGGAACAAATGACATATTATCAGCTTTAGATACAAAGCTATCGAGATTGTCTAGAAAGCTAAAAAAGATACCGCATGAACCTTCAACTGCTAATTTCTGCAAAAATATCATTGATATAGTCCAAAGATTAAAACAAGAGACTCAAGCTAAAATTGCCATAGCATCACTACCTGTTCTTGGAGAAAATTTGGATTCAAAAGAGAATAGAATGGTCAAAGAGTATAATTCCGAGTTAAAACTAATTTCAGAAACTGAAAATGTCTTTTATTTGCCAGTATTTGAAAAACAAGAGATTTTTCTTAATCAAGCAATACAAGGAAAAGGTAGAGATTGCATAAACCCATCAAAAATGGCGTTTAAATCATTAGCTCAACACTACTTACTTTTTAAAAACCTAGATTCAATATCTAAAAAAAATGGATATATATTACTTACAGATGGTATTCATTTAAACTCAATTGGATCAAAATTTGTTTCTGACGAGATAGAATTGTTTATTAGAAATTCTAAAATAAACACGAACAGCTAACACGGACAATAAAGTGCATAAACTTGGCACAGTTTTCGCAAATTGTGCACGATACCTAATCAAATCCGTTAACCCGTACTCCGTAATATAAAAAGCAAACTGCACCCGGACAAATAAACTGCACCTGAAACACTGTGTACCGCGACACTCACATAACTCCTTAAACATCTCATCCGGACGGCAAAAACTGCGCCATGGCCTCTCTTGCACCGTGACAATGACATGCTAAAGAACAAGGGCACTTGCCGGTGCTTGCGTCGGCCAACGTTTACAAGCACTTTATTGCCGGGCCGTTAGCACAAATAGTATTCGCGAATCTGAATTGAGATTAATGCATATATTTGCACAATGAAACAGGCCAATCATAATATTGACAGTGTTATAATCTCATCACTTTTAGGTTACAATCCGGAAATGATTGGAATTTTCGGATCATTTGCCAGGAATGAGAACACTGAAAATAGCGATATTGATATCCTCGTTCGATTCAAAAAATCAATTTCACTCCTTCAGTTAATCAGCATTGAAAATAGCTTATCTAATAAGCTTGGAATAAAGGTAGATCTCGTTACAGAAGGAGCTTTAAAAAACAGAAGACTTAAAAATCAAATTAAGAAAGATCTTAAAGTCATATATGGCTAATGAAAAACGATCTGTTATACATTGACCATATTCTCGAAAGCATTGAGAAAATTGAGTCCTACACAAACGATTTAACTAAAAAGGAGTTTTCGAAAAATGAACTTGTTCAAGATGCTGTCATTCGTAATTTCGAAATCATAGGTGAAACATCAAAGAAAATTTCAAAAGATACAAAACAGACTTTTCATAAAATCTCGTGGAATGAAATCTCAGGTATGAGAGATAAACTTATCCATGATTATATGGGCGTAGATATTGACGTTATCTGGACTACAATAAAGAAAGACTTGATCGAATTAAAACACCAGATGACTGATATCAAAAACAACTTGTGCTAACACGGACAATAAAGTTCATTTGTTTGGCACATGTTTTTGCAGTTTGCTCCTGCTCTCCTTAGAGATTCAGAATTAATGTACCGCGATCGCGCCATTTTCATTAACGAGTGCCCGATATCCGGACAAATGACATTCACTTAATAACTTTTACCGCGACACGTCCTTAACTCAACTTAATTTCACATCTGGACGGCAAGAAATGCGCCATGGCTTATGAAGGATGCGAACATGGTTTCTTTCATTATTTTCATGGGAAAAATCCGGATTTCCTTTCGACTATGGAAGCTACTGTTTTGTTTCTGAGCAAATTAGGTTATATTTCACAAGACAAACAATAATCAAAATATAAATAATTCCGTCACCCAACACGGACGGTATTTCTAATAAGCTTGTCACGGTTTCTTCGATGACGTAAACGCTAGCTGTGCAAAAACTGTGCTTCCGACTTGTTTCACTTCGCTGGGTCATTGCATGGACTCTCCTGTCTGCCTTTGACAGCCAGGCAATCTTGCCCTTTGACAATTTCCATCTAAAGAAGCTGGGCTCTTGCTAACTTTTATCGGCAAACGTAAAATGCATCAGATTGCCGGACCATTATGTTTAAACGATTTGCTTTCTTGAAAGACTCAGCAAAACTAAAATATTGTATCTTTCTAAATTAAAAAACGCCTAAACATAACTCGATAAAATCAAACCAATACCTCTTCAATGTACATAAAAGTGATTATTATTATCTCATTCTCAATTCTGTATGGACTCTTTGAGATTCTCATGAGCAGAAGGGGAAAAGGAAATAGAGAAATCTCGAAATCCGAGGACAGAGGAAGTATTTGGATCATGATTCTTGCTATTTCAGCTGGGTACTGGCTGTCTTTTATTATTGCTTCAACAAAAACTGGTAGGATTTATCACTGGAATACACTTTTTACTATTGGATCAATATTGGCCGCTATTGGTCTTATAATCAGAGTTACTTCAATATTAAAACTTAAAGAACATTTTACATATACTGTGACAAAAATTGAGAACCATCAATTAGTTGATACAGGGTTATATAGCTGTATCAGGCATCCAGGATATTTAGGGCAGTTAATTATCTTTCTTGGGATAGCAACAGCATTATCAAATTGGATCTCAATTTTTTCAATGATTATACCTGTATTGGTCGGGTACATAAATCGTATTAGAGTTGAAGAAAAATTTCTAACCCAACAGATGGGTCAGAAATATATTGATTATCAAAAGCGAACAAAAAAACTGATTCCTTATATCTTCTAAACCAGGATTACTTCTTCTTATTTGAGAAATATGTGCTAAACCATAACACTAAAAATAAACTGTATTTGCCTGGCTGATTGGCTGACGCCAGTCAGCCAGGGTTTCAGCAAACTGTGCACATTACCGTGACAAATTCGTAAATCTGTACTCTATAATATTAGAGGCAAACTGCAACATGGCATTTCCTGATAGCATGACATATCTGACCTAAAGAAAATGTGCACCTGCCGGTGCTGCGTCCTGAAGCTTTGTTCAGGGCGGTCTGCCAACAAAAAAGTACTTTGCAGCCGGGTCATTGGTTGCCATTTTTGAGCTCCGAAACGCCCTAAACAAATTTAAAGTGCTGAATCATAAATAACATTTGTTTAAACTCTTTTTCCCGTTATTTTTATATTCTGAATATCTAACTCAAAAATTAGTATTATGAAAAATTTATTATTGATAATCGTGATGATTACGCTTGGGATAGCCACCACTTGGGGTCAGAATGTATCGAATTCTGCCAATAATTGTCCAGCAAATGGAACTTATAATGCTACTGGTACAATTACATTTACTGCGGGAGGAACAAAGTATGTATGTTCTATTTCAAAAGTAATTGCAGCATCAACCAGCATAACAATTCAAACATCAAAATCAGATGTAAAAACTAATGGATCACTGGTAATAACATGTTATACTGCTAAATCAGCAATAACTACTGGTGTTTATTCAGCATCTTCTTCAGGAACAATTTCATCTGTAACTTTTATTGATAAAACAGTCACTCCATTTACGGCTACAGCAATGACAACAGGTTCAAGCTGTAGTGTGATTATTACTTCGCTTACTTCAAAAATTATCAAAGGAACATTTATCGCGACTGTTTTAAAACCTCTTGATAATACAAAACTAAATATAACAGATGGTGTGATAGACTGTACAATTTCACAAATTAAGTAGCTACTCAGTCATCATTTTAATAATAACAGTACCTGACAAGGACAATAAACTGCATTTTCTTGGCACACCTGCCTGGCTGGCGCCAGTCAAACAGGGTTTTCAAAAACTATGCACATTATCATAACAAATCCGAAAGCCGGTAATCTGTAACATAAAAAGCAAATTGCACAATGACCTCTCCTATTCGCCTGTGGCAGCAATGCAAGCTTGATCGTGATAAATTCAGTTTAAAGAATCTGACACATGGTGTGCAGAGTTCTGATACCTTGATCAGGACAAGTCGGCCAACACAAACGCACTATATTGCCTTGTGGATATGCTTAAACCGGAACGAACACCTTGATTATCTTTAATATAATGAACTGAAAATCTAATAAATGGTAATTAACTATATCAACTGGAATATTGATCCAGTAATCTTCAAAATATTTGGAATTTCGCTTCGATATTACAGCCTATTATTCGTTGGCGGCTTACTTCTTTGCATTTACATTTTAAGCTGGATCTTTAAAAAAGAAGATATTCCATCAGATTTTTTGGAAAAACTCTCTCTTTATGGAATAGTTGGGATCTTTGTTGGAGCAAGACTCGGTCATTGTCTTTTCTATGAACCAGGGTACTATTTTAGCCATCCTTTAGAGATAATTTTGCCAATTCAACAATTACCATCAGGAGGTTATAAATTCATTGGTTATCAAGGTTTAGCAAGTCATGGAGGGGCTTTAGGTGTAATAATCGCACTGATTATTTACTCCATTAAAACCAAACAATCGCTAATTAATACATTGGATTTAATCGCGGTAGTTGCACCATTAGAAGGTTGTTTTATCAGACTTGGCAACTTAATGAATTCTGAGATCTATGGAGTAGAAACAAAACAGCCGTGGGGGTTTATTTTCCTTCGTAACGGTGAGCTCACTCCCAAGCATCCAACCCAATTATATGAAGCCTTTTCATATTTATTGATTTTACTTATAGCACTATTACTATATAAAAGAATCTGGCCAAAAATTCAAAATGGTTTCTTTTTTGGACTATCCCTAACATTGATTTTCGTTGCAAGGTTCTTGATTGAGTTTATTAAAGAAAGGCAAGTCCCTTTTGAAAATCACCTTAAAATTGACATGGGACAGATCTTGAGTATTCCCTATATCATTGCCGGTATTGGATTCATGATTTACGGAGTTATAACATCAAAAAGGAAAATAGACTTAAAATCAGATAAATAACCAGTAAGGTGCCACCTCGGCCAGTATATTAGCACTTTATTGTTGTGCCGTTGGGGCTAAATAAAACAATTTCTGAAAATTACAAGAAATGTTTGACCAGATTATAGAAAAATTAAAACAAGATAATCCTAATTGGATTCAGATTCATAGTTTTATTTCAGAAAGACAGATACCTGTCAAAACAACCCTTTTAAAAGAAGGAGAAATATCAACTCATGTTCACTATATCAAGAAAGGATGTTTACGTGAGTGGTTTAATAAAGACGGAAAAGAAATCACTTTCCAATTCTTTTTTGAAGGCCAGTTTGTTGCATCAATAGATAGTTTTCTCAATAATCAGCCCAGCTTATATACAATTGAAAGTATCGAACCATCATTGATATATACCATAAATAAAAAATGTTTCGAACAGATATATCAATCGAACCCTCAATTTAAAGAAGAGTTTCAGAAGTTAATTTTTAACAGATTTAGAAATTATGCAAATCTCTTTCTTTCAAGGATTAAAGACTCACCCAGAGAAAGGTATGAAGATTTAATTCTAAACCATCCTGAAATAATTAAAAGGATTCCACAACATTATATTGCATCATACTTGGGCATAACTCCTATATCATTAAGCAGAATTAGAAATAAGAAATAGAATTCATTTATTAACAATTGTTATCGACAGGATGAGACCGATTCGGCAATTTTGTCAAAAAGATAACAATGGAATCACAATCACTTAAAAATGATAGTACTCACACAACTTATATTAAGCTTGATACGAAAATATGCAATGCTTGTTGGAAATGTCTTTCAGAGTGTAAGAACAACGTAATCAGTAGAATTAATCTGCCATGGCATAAGCATGCCCGATTTACAAATTATAACGATTGTACTGGTTGCTTAAAGTGTATGAAAATTTGTGAACCAGGTGCTTTAATGAAAGTCTAATCCGAAAGTTGGTCAAATATGTTTTACAATAAAAGCCTTCAATATCAGCTTTTTTTAAAATTATTGTAAGAAACACCTCACACAACACGGACAGTATATTTAATATGTTGGTACACTTTTTACTGATGACGTGAACCTCATCCTCTCAAAAATGCAAGTGCTTTAGCAACCCGAATGTTTTTTTCTTTAAAACTGTTTACTATTTGAATGGCTTGGCTGGCAACATAGTATCGTAACATAACCTGTAGCCTGTTTTCCTCAACTGTTACTAATATAAATCCTTTACCCGGTCTAAGTCCTGGCTAAAATAGTGTTCGCATCCCGACACTACATTACCCAATGTAAGTTCGTAACCAAAGACTAAGACCGTGCCATGGCCTCCCCTGTCTGCCTGCGGCACCTAGGCAAGCATGCACCGTGACAAATTCCGTCTAAAGAACATGACACCTGCCGGCTCTGCGCTGGCCAACACAAACTCACTTTATTACATGGCCGTTTGGCTTAAGCAGATTCCCATGTGAAAAGAAATTTTACCAGCTAATTGATCGAAAACTCTAAGATAAATTCTACCTGCGATGAAAAAGGTTATCACACAAGCAGTACTAATCCTGCTTATTGTCTCTTGTTCTTATGATAAGACTGCTAAAAATCTCCGACAAGAGGGAACTGTTATTAATCGGGATAGAGTGATAGCATATTTCCCGAAGAACTCTCTCCCAGAAAATCGTATGAATGAGATAGTGGATACCATAAATTTGGGTATAGCTCTTGCAGAAAAATATATGGGCGGACCATATGATTGGCAAGTATTTAAGGGCAAACAACTTACGTATTATTTCTGTGAGGGTAATTTTATGTCGACCACGTCTAAAAATGGTGATATTTTTATCCCAGTATGGCGCGCTCAAAGTAACCAATCGCCATGGCTTCATGAGACAATACACATTCTTTTACGATCAGTAAATGGCAACTGGAATCCTAAATCAAATCCAATGAATCTCTTTAAAATGCCAATGTGGCTGACTGAAGGGATGGCTGAGTTTATTGCCATGAAGGTCTCTTATGACAATCAAATTCCAAAATTTGATATATTTAACAGTGGAGGTTTTTCCAAACTCGATTCAATTTGTAATATTAGTTTAAGGCAGGAATATGGTCCACGCATACTAAAATACATTGGAAAGCCCGGAATAATGATAAAACTCTTCACAAAGAAAAGGAGGTTTTATGCTCCGACGTTCTACAATTGTTCATGCTCTTTTACAAAATATCTTGTAAAAACGTACGGACTTGATAAAGTTTTAAATGCATATGCAAAATATAAAAAAGAGATAAAGACTATTGAGGAATTTACCGGAAAGACAATGGACGAATTGAGAAAGGACTGGTTATTGAAGATAAGTCTGAATTCTAATTAATTTAAAACTTATTGAAAGACCCAGGAATAAAATCAAAAAAAGCCTGACATGGATAATAAACTGCATCTAATCAACTGTGTATCTCGACATTTGTTTGGCCCACAATCTATACTTCACTGCGGCTAAAAATGGGCCACTCGTGTCTTGCACCTCGTCAGTGTACTTAAAAATGATCTGCTCATCTGCCTGGTTTTGAGCCGGGTAAAGCTTTCGAATCATATTGCCGGGCTGATAGACAACATGCATAACCTCTCTCGTCCTGAAATAGGTTGTCACTTTTAAAGTCAACTTAAGGAGGAATGAGATGGAAATAGGACAAGTACCTGCATACAAAAGATGGTCAAACCGTTACAGCTATGCATTCAAAATGGAAGTAGTGGAAGCTTACCAGAGCGGCCAGATGTCTCAACGACAAATTACCCGCAAATATGGTATTGGAAGACCCACTATTTTGGCTTGGACAAACAGATATGGTAATATTGAGGTAAATTACTACAAGATGAGAGAAAAGACTCCACAACAGGAGATTGTTGAGCTCAAGGCCGCTCTTCGTGCCCTTAACCAGGAGAATGTGGCTCTTAAGTACATCATGGATATCATCAAGGAGGAATACGGCGAGGAAGTTGTAAAAAAGTATTTACCCGGACTGCTAACAAAGAAGCCTGCCAGGAAGAAAACAAAGTAAAGGTTAAGACTGTCTGCAAGCTTTTCGGGATTAGTCGTCAAGCCTACTATAAAAGGATCCAGACGTACAGCAGAGAAAAAGAAAACAGAAAAAAGATCATCCAGCTAGTTAAACACCAGAGAGTCCTAATGACACGAGTCGGCACAAAGAAAACATACTTCCTTATCAAGCCAGATCTTGATAGGATGGACATTAAGTGTGGCCGCGACAAACTCCATGCCATCCTTAGAAATGAGGGTATGCTCATTAAAAAGAAAAAGAACTACATGAGGACCACTAACTCATATCATCGCTATTACAAGCATCCAAACCTCATTAAGGACCTTAATATCAACCGTGCTGAACAGGTATGGGTCAGTGATATAACTTACATCAGAACCAACCAGGGATGGCTCTACCTGAGCCTTATTACAGATGCTTACTCGAAACAGATCGTAGGTCATCAGCTCTCCGATAACCTTAAAGCGATTAACTCCATAAATGCTTTAAAAACTGCCATTAGAAACAGAAAATTCCCTGACAGACCTCTGATCCATCACTCGGACCGGGGACTGCAGTACTGCTGTCCTGATTACATCGAAACACTTGAAAAAAACAATATCGGTATCAGCATGACAACCAAGCATGATCCTTATGAGAATGCTGTTGCTGAAAGAGTTAATGGTACACTCAAAAACGAGTTCGATCTGGTGGATCGCCTACCCGATCAGAAAAATGCAGAAAGAGAACTAAACAAGGCTGTCTGGATCTATAACAACCTGAGACCACATGAAAGCTGTTGTTATTTAACACCTATTCAGGCTCATACTAAGGAGAGTGTCGAAATTAATAAATGGCCTGTGAGATTTAGAAGAAATCAAGATCAAAATAATTTAACTTTAAATAATCAATGTCACACCCAAAAGTGACAACCTATACCAGGACGAGACAAACAATAATATCCTGAAATCGAGTAAAAGCTACACAGAAATCAAACTTTTCATTTAGCTTTCTGTCTGATTCCTTTCTTTCTCGCGATTTACCGGGCTGTCAATTGTTATTCCTCGTTTAATACTATTACCAAAACTCATGACAAATAATCAAGAAATTATCCTGGGAAGTGTTCAGGAAACAATGTTACTGCCGTTATGGGGAAGAGCTATGGAAACATCGAAGCTAAAACCTCTCCTGGTAGACAATAAGGCTGTTGAGATAATTAACAGCATCCCTTATGATTTTTCAACAATAGCAAGCAATATCAGGAAATTAACACGTGCTTCCTGGATTTCAAGAAGTATTTTTTTTGACAAGAAAATCCTGGACTTTATCAGGATGCATCCATACGCAACTGTTGTAAATGCAGGGTGCGGGCTGGATACAACATTTGACCGAATTGACAATGGAACTATTAACTGGATAGATCTGGATCTCCCTGATGCCATCGAGCTTAGAAGACAATATCTCAAAGAGACCGACAGAAGAAGATTTATTGCAAAATCGGCTTTTGATGTTACATGGTACGATGAAATAAGAAATAAGGATAACGTGATGCTAATGTTTGCCGGTGTACTATACTATTTCGATGAGCCTGAAGTCAGGAAGCTATTTAACGACATCCACCATCACCTGGAAAAATCAGAGATCATTTTTGATCATGCATCCAGACTGGGGATTAAACTCTCAAACGAACAGGTAATAAAAAGAGGTGGAATGGATGAAACAGCTTTTCTTAAATGGGGAACAGATGATATCTATGAAATTGAAAAATGGGAAAGTCATATCAAGGTAATAAGCAATATACCAATGTTTAAAGAGCATAAGAAAAACTACCCGATCCTAAAAAGGATTGGCATGAATATTTCGGACAAACTTAAAGTTATGTCATTAACTCACGTCAGGATAACATGAAAGATTTTTATAAAAGGGAAAGCTGATGGAGACAAATAAGTTCATTGACCTGAACCGGTTTTTACAAATTGTCTCACATATCATGAACGAAATTCTTTAAATTCTAATCCTCATATTTATAATTCATTAGCATCTTGATAAACAACCTGAAAATAATCAGCTAAGCACTTTTATACATATGACTTAAATTCATCTCATCGGGAATCCGCCTGTCCGGCAGACACTGGCCATGTGTACAGGAAATCTTAGAGACTCTTTCATTAATATAAATTGCCAGTTTCTTTTACTTCATGGTTACTCTCTGACTAAGTGGTCGGATCAAATTAAAAACGATCGGTTATTTTTCAAGTTCGATTTCGTTTCTGGCAACAATATTCTTTATCTTTATAATGAGACATTTTGTAATATAAAAAATGCTTTAGCAAAACGGACAATATAATTCGTCCAGCCTTCCGGGATAAGCCCTGTTGCAGGGACGCCTGTCAAGATTAAGGGTATATCGGCTAATAATATAATAAACCATAATTACAGACAAATATTTATTCTATGATCTCAAGAATCTGGCACGGTTACACGACCAAAAGGAATGCTGACACCTATGAAAATCTCTTGAAATCCGAGATTTTTGTCGGAATTAAAAACAGGAATATTACCGGATATAGAGGAATTCAACTTCTAAGAAGAGAGCTTGACTCAGAAACAGAATTTATAACAATAATGTGGTTTGATTCATTAGATTCTGTCAAAATCTTTGCGGGACCTGAATATGAAAAAGCGGTTGTTCCAGAAAAAGCGCAAAAAGTGCTTAAAAGATTTGATCCTGCATCTCAACATTATTCTGTATTAGTTGAAAACTTTAACAACAACAATTTTAACGTTGTTTGAAGAGTTGATATGTTTGTTCTGGCCCTTGCTCCGCACCAGCATCCAGGTAGTTTTCTTCTCATCACAGCTTCCGTTTTCCAGCAGTTGAACACAACAGTAGTTCTGCATCCTGAATGTTGACAGGCTTTAATAAAGTCTGTTGTGTTAAACTATAATAATTGTTTAGGACCAATCATAAGTTTAAAGAAATGAAAAGAATCTTCCTGCACTTAACAAATTCAATCTTCATTGGATAATATTCTCCATAGAACCATTACTCAAGTATCAGGAAATTTATGAAGATGTTCTGGTAATTCGCACCTTGATTAACGGGGGCTATTTATACTGCGGATGCGGTTCGAAAATAATAATACGATAGCGTTGATATTTGCTATTCTCCTAATCAAACATTTTTTCAGGCCAGGAAAATCTCAGAAAGCGGCTTATATCATACTTTAATAATTTTACTTTCTCTAGGAAATTCAATAAATAATCAAGTCCGTAATATGGTTCATTCCTGAATTAATTTTTTAAAAAAACAGCCCTATGGAAAATAGTAATATTGCCTCTTTGCAAAATCAATCTTTCACGGATCTTAGAATCCCTGTCTCTTTCGGCTGGCTTATGGCTTTCTTTGAACTTATCCTACCATTCGTGATTCTATCACTTCCATTTGATAAATGGAATGACCATATGTGTCTGTTCGGGGCTTCCCTGGCCTTAATGTTCTCTATTTGGATTGTTTTCCTTCTGGACATTATAATCACAAAAATCAAGAATAAGCTTCTCTGGATTTTATTATTAATCATTCTACCAGGCATATCACAAATAGCGTATCTCATTAATAAACAGAGGATACTGAATAAACCTGACTTTCAGAATATTTGCTGAAATTTTCCCCGGTCTATCACTGTCAATATTGCAAATTCACCCGACAAGGTGTTTTGCAGGCCCACCGGCGTTCCAGCTTGATATATAACCGGTCAGAATATCCTAAAACAGAATCGATTTGGGTCTTTAATAGATTTGATTAAGTATGAAGCCTACTATTCTGTTCACCGTGCCTTGTCGAAGGATCCGTTTTAGTTTTGTCGCGGCATGTCAGTCGGATAACTGCAAGAGATGGGAATTAAATATTAATTAACTTTATTGTCTTGCGTCCTGTTGACTTCAATTAAAATTATAAATACAAATGCAAATCTCAGTGACAGACTTTGAAAACTCCTGGGCTGACCAAACCAGAGCCGAATCCTATTCCAAACTTGAGTTCCCGAATACTTATTACCTGGCATATCGTGATTTACCAAAAATAATTCAGGACCATACCGGCGGGCGTTCAGCGATAGATTTTGGTTGCGGAACCGGTCGATCAACAAGATTTCTTAAAGAACTAGGATTTAATGTAACCGGTATTGATATTTCTAATGATATGTTACAGATTGCCAGGAGTTTTGACAAAACAGGAGATTATCAACTGGTCTCAAATGGCATTTATAGTCACCTGGGAAATGGCAAATATGATCTGGTTCAGTCAATATTTACTTTTGACAATATCCCCGGTTGGGAAAACAGGACAAGAATTTTAATCGGGCTCAGAGATTTACTAAACATGAATGGAAAAATAGTATGTCTCGATTCCACTCCAGAGCTTTACACTAATGAATGGGCCTCATTTTCAACATTAAGTTTCCCGGATAACTGGAATGCGAAAACTGGTGACATTGTCAGGGATATAATGCTTGACGTTGAGGATCGAAGACCAGTTGAGGATATTTTCTGGACTTTGGACGATTATTACAAACTATTTGATTGTGCCGGCCTCTCAGTTGATTCACTTTACAAACCATTAGGATTTCCGGACGAACCATTTGACTGGGTTTCTGAAATATCCATCGCGCCATGGATGATATTTGTTCTCAGTAAAAAAAGAATAAGAATTGATGCAGCGACTAACAAGGACAAAGAAGTGCAATGATTTGTCACGGCTTTTTCAAGCACTGCATAAATACCTCATGATGGCGCTCCATGATCATCCCTGCAAATCAGAAGATCATGATAAGTCAAGTCTGTTACTTTATAATTAATTTCATCCCGATCCGGGAAGTAACAGGAAGTTAACAACTTGTTGCCGGTAGGATTCATTCTTTAGTTCAAAATACATAACTTAAAGTGTTCAGACATTATTAATGGTAAGCTTCCATAAAATATTTATTATCATCACTTTCATATGCGTAACCGATATCAATTATGGTCAGAAAGAATTGATTAAAACATACTATAAAAATGGAAGAATAGAATCAAAAGGCCGGGTTTATAAATATTCAATGTTCTATGATGTAAAAAAACTTAAGAAACTGGACAATAAGTTCACCATGATTCAAAAGAAAATTAGTCAGTGGAAATATTGGTACGATAATGGTGGACTACGCAGGATTGAGAATTATAAGCTGGTGATTGATAAGAAGTTCAATGACCTCCCGGATGGGAAATGGGCCTACTTCAATGAAGACGGAATCAAATACAGGGAAGAGATTTTTAAAGATGGCATTCTGGTCAATACCATTAAAGATATATATCAAGATTCAAAATTAGCAGGCAGAATTTCATTAGTCGACGGAACCTCAGATACAACACTTTTTGCATCCTTTACCAAAGAAAATAATCTAGTAATAAATCCGGATTTTGATATCTATTTTTTTAAACCAGTCAGGATAACATATCATGGTGATACACCGATTGATGACTGGATACCTTACTGGACAGCACCAGGTCCATACACTCCTGATTACATAAGCAATCTTAGATATATTGATGCCCTAAGTTATGGCTATATGTTTGAAATGCCTCTGCCTTCAAAATTTAACTATGCAGGAATCGCACTTTACAAAGAATCAAGCAGCTATTCTGAATATATCCAAGGAAGGCTAATAGCTCCTTTAATCAAAGATAAGATGTATTGCTTACGTACTTCAATGAACTTGTGTTCATATTCTAAGTTTACTGTAAACCGTCTATCATTTTATATTTCACCTACATCGATCAGAGTTGATAGTACAAATGAAAACAGCTTTTCTCCTCAAATATCATTCTCGGAATTGCCTGTTAAGAATGACAGGTTTATAACACTCTGCAATTATTTCACTGCAAAAGGCGGGGAGATGTATATAACCGCCGGTAGATTTTCAAAACCTGGAAGCCTGGAAGTTATTAAGAGGGATAATTTTACCAGGGGGCTTTTTGGTCTTGAAAAAGCTGCGTATTATCTGATTGACAATATACAACTCTTTGAAATAAATGATACCCTTGAGTGCCATTGCATAAACGATGCAATCAGAAGCATTTCATTAAAAAGCAAACCTAAAGAGATTTATTCGACTGATCTGGACGATTTGAATAAAGGAATACCAGTTGTAATTGAGAATGTCAACTTTGATTTTGACAGTTTTACTTTATTAAAGAACTCGGAGTCTGCTCTACTTTCTCTTTTAAATTATCTGAACAGTAATCCGGATCTGAAAGTAAGTATTGAAGGGCACACCGATGATGTTGGTACGCAAGATTATAACCAGGAACTATCACTGAACCGAGCAAAATCCGTCTACAACTGGCTTATTAGTAATGGAATCAGCTCAAATCGGTTAAGCTATGCCGGATATGGGAAAAAACGACCACTTTTTGATGACACGGATCAACAGCATAAAGCTTTAAACAGGAGAGTAGAGGTGCTAAGAATCTATAAATGAATTAACATAAAGTAACCCTAAACTTAAGCTGATCGAAAAAGGTCATTAACATACGGGTATATACAGTAGTTCCTTTCACGTTAAAAAATCTATAAGATGCTCTACGGCCCCTCTTATCTATTAAAGCTGTTTAAACTTCTATAGAGACTATGAAGAATAAAAAAATCAGAATATCAAAGTATCTCCATGAATTACATGGAGAATACTCTGACATTTTTACCCTGGCTGGAACTTACTTTGCCGGCATAACTGGAGGTATCATTGCTGTCTTTTTTACATCCAGACTCTACTTACCATTTTGGAAGACAATTTTGCTTTCTGTTTTATTCGCTGACATAGCGGGAGGTGTCGTAGCCAATTTTTCATCTTCGACAAGAGAATATTACCAGGCAAATAGTAAACTCCGGCTTCCATTTATCTTAATTCATATAATACACCCTGTTTTGTTAATTATGCTTTTTCCTGGCTTTGCTGAATACTTTATATATGCTGGTCTCTTTACTATTGTTGGTTGCCTGATTGTCATTAGAATAAGCATTCATGAAATTCAACAAACTACCGCATTACTGATGTTTTTAATAGGGACTCTTTTGTCGTTCTGTTTCAAGACACCCGCTATTTTCATATATTCTATCGCACCATTATTTATGGCAAAACTTATACTTGGCTTTTCGGTATGCGTACCCACCAATGAAAAATGAAAAGGCCTGCATAATCCCGCTCAGACAATCAAGTACAGATACTGGCTGCAATATAAGGCCTGTTTCTCCGATATCCGTATCATGGCACGCTATCCTGCGCTATACTCGCTGCACACAGATAAAACTGCGACAAGCCATTCCATGTCACCATGACGACGATCTTTTGAAGCATTGGGTCACATGTCAACCCAGATTGACCTGCACCACGTACTCTTCTGATTCTCCTGGACAGGAAACTAAATTGTTAAGCAAAAAGATTTACTAAATATCTACAATAAAAAGCCGTTATATAATTTTACTGCAATATTTATTAATCAAAACAAATCCATTAAAATGAAAAAAGCTGCGAATTACAAAAAGTCATTGCTCCCCATGGCACTTGTAATGACATTATCAGTCTTTGTCATGGCGACCTTAAGTTCAACTGCACAAAGTTCATCAGGTTTTACAGGTACATGGAAATTAGATCTTTCAAAAAGTTCCACCCTGCCGAATATCACTTCAGAGACTTTAGTAATCACCCAAAAAGGAGATGAAATTTCATTTAGCAGAACGCTGGGGGTAAAAGATGCTAAACCTATTTCAACTACTTTCAGTTACAATATAGGAAGCAGGGCGGAAATCAAATTGAAAACAGGTACTGACATAAATATAAGCAACTGGAGCAAGGATAAGCTGTCGTTTTCTGTTACCGAGACAATAATTATTGACAATAATGGCACCAGGCAAGAATCAAAAAGAATCAGTACCTATTCCCTGGCCGATGAGGGAAAAAAGCTTACAATACTTTCAGATGATATCCTGCTCGCGGGAGTTCCGACTCCAGAAAGTCAAAAGCATTCAAAACATGTATATACCAGGGGTTGAATATCTTCTATAATATTAATGCTTATGATGATAATATGGACCATGAAGTGAATTGTCCAGCACACACGAGAAGTTTCGTTTCAAAGCTTAATTGCCGGAGCCGGCACTTAGGGATCTTACTAACAGTCATCCAATCACAAACAACATATTATGAAAAGATACATCTTCATCGTAGGACTATTTAAAATAGTCTTTCCGTATTTTCGCAATCCAGTTTTGAAATGAAGGGCAAGTCGGATCTCTTCATAGACTCATTATCGAACTGGAGTTATGATATCCTTCCGAACAGAGGAATGGATTCTGACCTCGTTTGCAGAATTATTTTGTTCAGGAATAAGGAGATCTCCCATGGACATTCCCAGCAGGCTTCTGGAAAAGGCTTTACCCCATCTATGACTTTTAATGTTTATCCGGTTTCAATGTTGGATAAGGTCAAAAGAATGTCCTCGGAATGCAGGAAAACTTCAAGCTGCATCGCGCCAAATGTTGGTGGTGATTATTTTGTTTTGCAAGATTATGTTCTTATAAATTATTCATCATGCGTGGATTGTGCTTCCGCGGATTACAAGACCGATCTTTGCCGGGCAAATATTAAGAGAATACTGTCAAGAATCGAGAAGAATCACTATTCATCAATAAATACTCTTCTGGATGATTTACATATCTCCAAAGTCTGGTTTAAATAAAAACATGTTGGCAACCTGGCGAGGAAAGTGCATAAACATATCACAATTTTTGCGGTAAATCAATCACCAGCCATTGAATAACTGCAAGTGCCTCAGACACCCTGTCCGTTAGTCTCAAATTACTGATACCCATTTTTGCCAGGTTGCAAGAGAACAGCTTTACACCATTTCCCGATAAACATTGCCATGATAAAAATATATTTAATATTCAGCCTTCTTATTTTATATTCTTGCGGAAATCAGATAAGCGATATTAAAACCAAAATCAAAACCAGTACTTCAATCCAGGTACATAAGGAAACAGTTGAAAAGAATAAAGCCTATTCTTCTGAAAAGGATACAAATAATTCAAATCCAGGCTCTTATTCACTGGCATCTCTTACAGCTTTCCTTGACAGCATTTCAAACACAGATCCCTCCTGCCTGGTTAAAAAAGTTGAGCATTATCAGGATTCACTCTTTAAGAATCAAAAGGAATTAGCTGTTGAACTTTCCAAAGCCGACTATGATCAACTGACCGAAGCCTGCAGAAACGGCGTAATGAAAATCTCATCAGTGAAGAGGATCTTCCAGGATTATAAGATTGACTCTGCTTATAATCAGAAAGGTGAATTACCAATAGTTTACCATTCATTTGACAATGACAAATTCACTTTTAAATATTATGCCGTTATTCCTGAGACTGAATCAGGATTCAAATGGGATTGCAGAATATATTTCTTCGCGAAGAACAAATTAATCGCGGAACATTATGTTTTTCACAGGTACGGCCTTGATCTCAGGTATTTTAAAACGAAAAGTGGAAACATAATCTTCTATTATAAACAGAATTATGGAAGCGGTACAGGAATTTGGTGGTATAATTATAATTTCTATGTTATTGACAATGACAAGATAATTCCTGCCCTAAATGAGATTCAGGAAGCAAATTTGCAATCTTCAAGGAATATCCGGTCGTATTATATTAAATCTGTCATCGAAAAAGAAAATCCATTGACAATAAAATTCACATATTGTAATGAATTATCTGATATCCCGCATCGCCAGATAAAAATTCTTGATGATTCCACCACTGTCTGCTATTCATGGAACAACCTGCTGAAACAATTTATCCCCGAATATTCAAAATCAGAATTGACCAAGAATATGATATTATCATATTTTCCCGGGGATAATGAGGTATTGTTTATTAATTCGCATTACCAGCTTCTTAAGAGACTTATTAATGGAGATGATCCACTAAAAAAAGACCTTATATTCAAATACTTAAACTCGGTCAAGGGGGAGCTTCAGAAAAAAATCAGCCGCTAACTTAGGTATATTAAGTTTTATCACCGCGGTTTTTGCTATGATTTGAAAGCCAGACTCTCAACATCTCCACAACTTAATGTCTGAACGCGTTAGAGTCGCAACTACCTTAAGAATCACGCCATGTCAGAAATCAGGGTATATCAATGCCTGCCTGCCTGCCTGCATTTTTCAATCTCTTTTTAGTACTGCCCAACCATTCTACACAGGAGGTATTCAAACAGAGGATACTTAATATGCCCGCTGGTCTTTCTATTTGTACTTAGCGTAGCAATGATTTCGTAAGCAACGGATGTACTTATTCCATATATTTGAATAAATCTGAAAAGCGCAATGAAAACGGTGGTAATAGGTGAATCTTCAGGCCTTCCCATGGAAGTTATAATGACTGTGTATCCAAGACACAAAGTTATCGTGGATAGGTATATAGCAAGAGGTGACGTCATCGGGATAGGTCCGTTTTCAGACCGTGGCAATATGGCAATATTCAGGACTCGTGCTGCAGCCGAACAATTCGTCAAGGAAGATCCCTTTATACTCGAAGGACTGGTTAAATCATTTACAATCAGAGACTGGGATGACAATTTAATCCCGGATTAATTGCCTTAATAAAGTGATCCATTAAACTTATCAAAGTATTATAATCTACTTCATGATAATGACTAGACCTCTTTCCCAGGTACTTCCAGGTCCTTTTTAAAGACTGACTATGAGGATGCAAATTATTTGTCAGCCATATGGCCTGATAATGCAAATTGCCAAATCAGACCCGCCGACCATTACTGCATTTCTTTCACTTTGATAATTGAAAGTATAAATCTGTAAAAAATCGAAATATGAATCCTACAAAAGCTTACAACGCATTATTGGCTCAAAAAACAATTAATGAATTAAAGAACAGGAACATTGAGGGATTTTACTTTGAAACGAAGGAGGAAGCATTACAAAAAGCAATTAATATGGTACCCAGGAAAAGTACGGTTTCATGGAGTGGATCGCAGACTTTAAAAGAAGCCGGATTACTGAGTGCCTTAAAATCGGGAGAGTATAATATACTGGATGCTTCCGACAGGTCGAAAGGTGCTGAGGAAATGAACAGGATAGCTCACCAGTCGTTAAACTCCGATTATTATTTCCTGAGTGCTAATGCAATTGCAGCTACAGGAGAGATTGTCAACTTAGACGGTATAGGAAACAGGGTAGCTGCATTAGCCTACGGACCTAAAAATGTCATAATACTGGCTGGGATTAATAAGGTCGAACAAAATCTTGAACTGGCAATTAATCGTGCAAAAACAAAAGCTTCACCACTTGTTATCTTAAGTTACAGCAAAAATATGGTTGCATCTTTTAATGAACTCATCTCTAAAGCTCAAGATATTATAAGTCAAATGGTAATTACCTACAGGTCAGTGATAAAAGACAGAATTAAAGTAATACTTATCGGTGAGGACCTGGGTTTTTAGTCCTATTCCTCATAAATCAAATGAATTATTATATCCGCATAAAAATTATGAAAATAGTATTATTCCTTTCGTTTGCCATCATTTTATCAGGGTGCAGCAATAGAGTTACAAAAATGTCTCCGACAGAAATTGAAGGGACCTGGAAATTAGTCTCAGGTACACTAATAGAAAAGGGTGACACAATAGTGACGACCTATCTTAAAAATGTTTCGTTCATAAAAATTCTCAATAAAACGCATTTTGCTTTCCTGCAGCACGACCTGAGTAAAGGTTTGGATTCCGGAGCTGTTTTTGTTTCAGGTGGCGGAAAATATACTCTTATCAAGGACTCATATACGGAACATCTCGAATATTGTTCAGCAAGAGACTGGGAAGGAAACGATTTTAATTTTAAGGTTCTAATCAAGAATGATACCTTGACTCAGACAGGTATCGAAAAAGTCGAAAACCTTGGTATCAACAGGGTTAACATTGAGAAGTACGTGAGATTATCAAGATAGACTGGAGTTTTGAAAATAACCGGATGCCTTTTTCCTGACTCCTTTTTTAACAAAACAACTTCCCATCATCAGTTTTATTTTGGCAGGGGTTGTTTTCGGGCAGATCATATGAATTAATCAGGTAAAGATTCATTAAACAATCAGGTTTTTACATTGTTTTTAATTCATTATTCATTATTGAAATTAAAATCATGAGAAAAATAATTGTACTGTCGTTTATTACCCTGGACGGAGTAATGCAGGCACCAGGCGGACCTGGTGAAGATCCATCCTCAGGCTTCAAATTTGGTGGTTGGGTTGCACCATATTTTGATGAAGCAGGGGGCAAAGTTATGGAAAAACAGCTGAAACCGGCTGACCTCCTGCTGGGCAGGAAAACATACGAAATTTTTGCCTCCTATTGGCCCGAACATGGTGATCATTGGCCTGGTGTCAATGATGTTACGAAATATGTATTTTCGGGGAACATGAAAAATCCGGTATGGAAAAACTCGGTCATCATCAAGAATATTTCTGACATCTTAAAAATTAAAACCTCAAAAGGCTATGATATACAGGTCCATGGCAGTGGAGAACTAGTCCAGCTTCTGTTTAAACATGACCTGGTTGACGAACTCTGGCTCAAGATTTTCCCCATAACATTGGGACAAGGGAAAAAGCTATTTGACAATGGCACGATCCCTGCAGCTTTCAAACTAACAGATAGCCTGGTGACACCAGCGGGAGTGATTTTTGTCAACTACAAACGAGCCGGAAAAATAGAAACAGGTACTGTCGGAGCCTGAAGGAGAATCTAAAAAACACATTTCCGACAATTAAGGCAGTCCGCCTGGCATCAGGTCATTTGGACAAAAAAGCAATGAAAGCATTTACCATGCTTTTTATGAATTATGAAATCCAAAAATTATTTTATAATATTTAACTTCCTTATCAAATATGGATTACAATACGGACATTAAGATTAAAGATGGAATTGACCAGATGGACTTCGACAGGGTAAGAGATATGCTAAAGGATGTTTTCTGGAGCATCGGAATCAAAAAGGACGAGGTGATTCAGGGCGCCAAAAACTCGGCACTGGTTGTCGGAGTTTTTGATTCGGGTAAACAGGTCGCTTTCGCAAGGGTGATTTCCGACAAGACCAGGTTTGCCTATATTATGGATGTTGTAGTACATGAAGATTACAGGAAACAAGGTCTTGGTCAGTTAATGATGAAATACATTCTTCACCATCCCGATCTTAAGGATGTATACCAATGGTTGTTGAAGACCAGAGATGCCCATGGAGTTTATGAGAAAGCAGGATTCAAGGTAATTTCCGACCCTGATAAATGGATGGAAATAATGCCCGGCAGGCCTGAAAGATAGTCGACATAAATATTAAGTTTTTAAAACCTGATACAGTTTTCTGATATGATAGAATCAACTGACATTACAATTGAATTAATAGATCTCATCGAAATGTGGGAACCGAGGCTTAAATCACTTTCTGAAGAGAAAATTACCGGGCCAAGGAACACCCAGAACAGGTCGATAAAGATGATACTGGGTCATTTGATAGATTCTTCATCGAATAATATTCACAGGATAATACACCTTCAGAACCTGCCTAGCCCGCTGACCTTTCCAAATTATGCATCTCTTGGCAATAATGACAGGTGGATTGCGATACAGAACTACCAAAGCGAGGATTGGAACGATATGATCCAGCTATGGAAGTACTCCAATTTCCACCTCTGCCATATTATCAGGAATGCCGATAAAAGCAAATTTGACAAAGAATGGATAGCCGGACCAGGCCGGCTCATTTCCCTGAAAGATATGATTACAGATTACCTGAGGCACTTTAAATTGCACCTCTCGGAAATAAATGATCTTATATCAACCCAGGTCCTGCCAAAAAACAATTAACTGAACTAAAATGGGGAATCCCACGATAAGAAAAGCATGCCCTGAGGATTTCAGCATACTGCAGAAAGTCGGAAGGCGGACTTTCTTTGAAACATTTGAAGCCGGCAACACGGAGGATAATATGAAGGATTACCTCGAGAAAAGCTTTTCAGATGAGAAAATCACTGATGAACTCAACAATAAGGAATCAGAATTTTATCTTGCCGTTCTTGACAATTCTGTTATCGGTTATTTAAAACTGAATTTTGGCCAGGCGCAAACAGAATTATGGCATAGTAATGCTGTTGAGGTTGAACGAATTTATGTCCTGAAAGAATTTCAAGGAAGGAAGGCTGGTCAATTACTTTTTGAAAAGGCTTTGACCATTGCAAAGGAAAAAGGTGCAGCATATGTGTGGCTGGGTGTCTGGGAAGAAAACGAGAAGGCAATACAGTTTTACAGGAAGAATGGGTTCACAGAATTCAGCAGGCATATATTCGTATTAGGAGATGACCGGCAAACCGATATAATGATGAAGCTGATACTGTGACAGAAGATAAAAAGCAATACATACAAGAAAACAACAATCCTGCATTTGAGAGGTCATGAAAAAGATCATCCTGGTAAGTATTTTCTTCACAATTACCCGTTCCGCAACCTGTGATGTTATCTTTTTTCCATATGCCTTTAACGGGATAAGCTACTCTCTCGAGCTTATTTCAAGCCGTGAGAATTTCAGGAAACCTTACAGTTCGACAGACTATTGGGCAGGATGCGGGTTTGTCGGGTCACTAATATACCCCGGAATGAAATCATTTGGTTTTGAAACTGCAATAGAAACGAGGAGTTATTTCAAACCTGACAAGTACAAGCATTTTTTCCTCAGTCTTTATCTTGGCTGCGCCCTGATGACCGACTTAAAGTCATATTCCACGATTGGTTTTGTTCCTGGATTCAAGCTTAACTACAAATCATTTTTGTCAAGGACACTTGTCGTGGAACCATATATAAGCTTATCTTACCCGTTGACGCACAGCCTTTCAGGATACCATGAAAATTATAGTTTCCCGTCACTGACATTTGGTGCGAGATTTGGACTGAACAGTCTGCACGACAAGAGAAAGAAATCATAACCACAAGCCTGAAAGGTCATTACAATCTTGTATATATAAAGTTCAGGGTTAAAAATAAATTGCATCCATGCTGTACTTAACCTCAGGAGTTCTGTGGGCATGCATAACAATGTTAGCTGAACAATTAAGAAATCAGGAAAGAATTTACTGATTCTGCAATGACTACATGGTGAACGCCCCGGACAGGAAATCAGGTTTTCTTCTACAAGCTTTTACCACAATACATAGCCATGTCAATGCATGTAAACAAAAAACCTTATATCTGAAAGGCTAAATCAGATGTGGCAGGATCAGGATGATACGATATGAAGAATTATGCTTCATTCAAGAAAGAGACAGTCAAAAAAATCTGTAGTATTGCAACAATGCCGGGAGAAATACCAGAAAAGCAATGAGCAGGGGATTCGTTAAGGAAGATGACCAGGAGGAAGTTCCGATGGTGCCGCAAAGAGCCTACTTACCGGCCGGGGTGACCAATTTTGTTACACCAGCAGGTTTGCAGCAGCTGAATGAAGAGAAACAGGCTTTATTGAAGGAAAAAGAGACTATCGGCGGAGCAAACGAAAATGAGAAAAGGATTGCATTAAATCATTTAAATGCAAGATTGCAGCTATTAAATAACAGGATCACCGGGGCAAAAGTGATTATTCCGGACGATCGGCAGACTGATGAAATCAGATTCGGTGCATATATCGAACTGGAGGAACAAGCTACCGGCAGACGGCAGGTATTTCAAATAGTAGGGGTTGATGAAGCGGCTGCATCCAGGGGAAAAATCTCGTTTATTTCACCTTTATCCAGGGTATTAATGAATAAGTCAGCCGGCGAGAAAGTCATACTGAAGCGTGCCAGTGACGATGTCACCTATAAAATTTTGAAGATATCATATTAACTGATAATCTGACAATTGAACACTCTTACTAATCAAGATATTTAATACTATGAAACAGATCTGCATCATAGTAATCACTATTTTCCTTTTCACGGAAAGCTGTACTGTTACCAAACCGCTGACTTCCAATGTAAAGCCTGGCGAAATCACCGATCTTAAGCTTTTAGAACCATACTCCTACATTTCAAAAATCAAGAAAGGCAACAGAGGGCAGGTTGATGACAGTATATCAGCAGTTTCAAAGCAGCTTGTATATAAAGTACTGGAAAGTTATGAAGGGCAGATACCATTGAAGGGGAAGATAATCCTCACGGGAAAAGAGATTAACGAATCGCTTGAAAAAGAATATGAGACACTGATGTTGACTGTAGAAAAGAACAAGAATGTTGCCAACATCACCATTACTCCAACACTCCTCAGGGTGCTAGAAGCAAACCAGACAAGGTTTGGCCTGATAATTGTTAGTACTGGTTTTACAAGGGTTAAGGGCAATTACGGGAAACAGGTGGCCAAAGGATTTGCACTTGGACTGGTAACCCTGGGAATGTATTACGAAACTCCGATTAAAGCATATTCAACCATTTATGCAATAATTGTTGATTCAATGGAAAAAAACATCGCTTTTTACAGGAAGTCCTTCGTACAGGATATGGAGCCGCTTGACGAAGCTGCAGTTACAAGACAGTTCAGGAAAATATTTGAGGGATATTTTATTCAGAAAAAATAGCAAAAAATCCTTCCTAAACAGATTTACATAAAATACAGCCCGATGAGATATGCTTTACTAATCGCATTACTTGCAGTTGAAATCAGTGTTCTCGCCCAAACTGACTCAACGGAGAGGGCAATACTTTACAACAGATTTATAAACAAGCAAATAGAGGAATCTGATTATTCAAAACTGTACAGCCTGTGGAACCAGAGATTCAAATCGGATAAATATCCCGATCAACCCCTGGATCAGAACGGTGAAGTGCATTACACCTTCATCTGCGATTTTAAAGACCGTGACTGTGAGTTTCTTTTCAACAGGACCATGGAGTGGCTGTCGGTTAACTATGGGCTCGTTCCCGCAAATGTGTATTCCAACCTGAGGGATGGAAAGGTCATTTTCAGATTCAATCTTTCTCTCCCGGATGACTACACCTGCACACCGACAATAATTATCTCCATCAGGGACGGAAGAATACGTTACGAATTCATTGGCATTTCGTACCAGCTCTACTATCCCCCAGATTATTCATCTGGTGTACCGGAAAGGACAGTAAACTTCAAGCCTTATCCGCTGATTTTGAGAAAGCCGTCTGAATGGAACCAGATATTAATGCTACTCAGGGAGACAAAGAAACTTTTCAGCACGGAAGTACAGAACTTAACCGATTATATAATCAATTACGATCATTCAAATAAGTTCTGATCTATTCAGTTTGCCGGTCACCTGGCTCATGATAAAGAAATTTTCATACCGGGCCCCAGGTACCAAGGAAGCCCTGTGACAGAATTATCATGAACAAAATTATCACTCCTTTTGTTTTGCAGTAGTAAAATATACCTGTATGAACACAAAAGTGAATGGTTTCCTGGAAAAAACAAAAAACTGGCGCGATGAGTTTGAGGCACTCAGGAGGATTATACTTGACTGTAACCTCGAAGAAGAGTTGAAGTGGGGATTTCCATGTTACACATTCAGTGGGAAAAATATAGTCCTGATTCACGGTTTCAAAGATTATTGCGCCATGCTGTTTTTCAAAGGTGCCCTTCTGAAGGACCCTCAAGGAATTCTTATTCAGCAAACAGAGAATGTCCAGGCTGCGAGGCAGATCAGGTTTACAAATTCAAAAGAAATTGAGAAGATGAAGCCTTTTCTTAAAGCATATGTATCCGAAGCAGTTGAAGTTGAAAAAGCAGGATTAAAAATCAGTTTTAAAAAGACAACAGAATACAAAGTTCCAGCCGAGCTTCAGGACAGATTAGATAATAGCAAGAACCTGAAGAATGCCTTTGAAAAACTCACTCCAGGGAGGCAACGTGCATATATACATTTCTTCTCCCAGCCCAAACAACAAAAGACACGGGAAGCCAGGGTAGAGAAATATATCCATAGTATTATGCAGGGAAAAGGGCTTAATGATTAGTGCCGGAGCAGAAATTCCTGCTTTTCTATCATTTTTCAGGAAGGAAAGTTTTCTCTAAATTTGGGACCTGAAACTGAATAACAATTGGGAAATGAATAGAAACAGCATGTGCCTTTTTATGGCCATCCTTGCATTGTTGAGCCTGAATACATATTCGCAGGATGACAAAAGAGGATACCTGGTCAGATTGGGCCAGATGGCACCTGATTTTACGGTGAGTACTGCTGACGGAAAGGTTTTCAGGCTTTCTGAAAACAGGGGCAAGATCATTATGCTCCAGTTCACAGCAAGCTGGTGCAGCGTGTGCAGGAAAGAAATGCCTCATATAGAAAATGAGATCTGGCAGGTGATGAAAAACAAGAACTTTATCCTGCTTGGTATCGATCGTGAAGAACCGTTTGATGTGGTGAAGGATTTTGCCAGGGATATGAAAATAACTTATCCGCTTGCAATAGACCCGGGGGCGGCTGTTTTCTCTCTGTTTGCTGAGAAAAATGCAGGTGTGACCAGGAATGTGATAATTGACGGGCAGGGAAAAATCGTGTTCCTGACAAGGCTATATGATAATGATGAATTTGAGGCAATGAAAAAGAAAATAAAGGAGCTCGTCAGGTAATTTTTTAATGCGTTCTCATCGCTCCTCCATACAAAAACAGCCGCTTTCAGCGGCTTTTTTTGTGATTCCGGCGCGATTCGAACGCGCGACCCACAGCTTAGAAGGCTGTTGCTCTATCCAACTGAGCTACGGAACCTTTACCAGGCTGCAAAAATACATTTTTTTTCAATTTCAGCAACGAGTCAGGCTGTCTTCATGAAATTGACCAGGCCTTTCTTCTGAATAATCATCTGAAGTTTTTCAGGAAGCGGCTCAAACCGGAAAACCTTTCCACCGACAGTTACTTCACCCATCTCGAAGCTTATCCCAATCTGGTCGTCCTGCCTATAGGCTTCTACAGCTTCACGGTGGACTATCAATGCAAGGCCCTGGTTTATGGAAGACCTGTAGAAGATACGGTTCACCGATTTGACAAGAACGGCCTGAATCCCGGCATTGGCCAGCCCGACGGAAGGATGTTCCCTGGAACTGCCACATCCAAAATTCTCGCCTGCTATGATTATGTCATTTTCCCTAACATTTTTGCTGAAAGAAGGGTCAAAATCCTCAAATAATAGTGGCATAATGGCTGCGGGGTCTGTGCTAAGCACATTATAAGTGTGTTTGCCTGCAAACATCTGATCTGTATTCAGGTTATCAACATCGGCATAGTTCCATACATTACCTGCTTTCCTATTCTCTCCTTTTCTGATTTCCACTGTTTTACTCTGTGGCGTTTCAAAAGGAAACTTTTCTTTTGGTGCATTATTTCTAGGATCGGTCAGTACCCCGGTCAGAGCTGAATGAGCAACAATTTCAGGCGACGCGAGATAGATTGACGCATCCTTATTTCCCATCCTGCCAAGGAAATTACGGTTTGCGGTTGACACAACCGTATGACCGCTGGCCGGGATTCCCAGACCAGTTCCAAGGCATGGTCCGCATGAAGGTGTAAGAACACTTGCACCTGCTTCAACAAAAATCCTGAATAATCCTTCATCAACCGCCTGAATAAGGATTTTCTGTGATGCCGGGATCACCTGTAACTGGAATCCATTGGTAATGGTCTTCCCTTTGAGGACCCCGGCGGCTATCCTCAGGTCTTCTATCCTTCCGTTTGTACAGGTGCCGATAATACCTTCCTGAACAGGTGTTCCCTCCACTTCTGACAGGGCTTTTATGTTATCCACATTATGAGGCGCTGCCACAACGGGGAAAACATCACCCAAATCGATTTCAATTTCCCTGAAGTATTGTGCATCTTTATCGGCCCAAACACCGGTTACCTTCTCATTGTAATGCTGTTCGAGAATACTGTCGACAGGAAAAACTGCGTTCTTTGCACCCATCTCCGAAGCCAGATTTGCGATTGTCATCCTGTCGGAGAGGTTCAGGTTCCTGACTCCTTCACCATGATATTCAATCGACATATAATTTGCCCCGTCCGATCCAATCATCCCGATGATCCACAATGAAAGGTCTTTTGCAGATACATGCTGCCTGAGTTTTCCTTTCAGTGTAATTTTGATGGATTCAGGCACCCTGAACCATGTTTCACCCCTTTTCCATATTCCCGCAGATTCAGTCCTGTCTATCCCGGCTGCCATTGCGTTAAAGGCGCCTGCGGTTGATGTATGGCTGTCGCTTCCAACGATGAGCATACCCGGTCTTGCATGGTTTGAAACGAGCTGGTGGCATATACCTCTGCCCACATCGTAAAATTTCTTTATTCCCTGGTGATTCACTATATCCCTGATTTCCTGGTACTGATTGGCCATTTTTGCATCCGGGGGAGGTGCATTATGGTCGAGAACAATCAGAAGCTGGTCGGGGTTGGCAACTTTTTCACCCCCCATTTTCTGAAAGGTCTTGAAAATACTTGAAGTATTATCATGGGTCAGAATCAGGTCGGGTTGTGCAAATACTATTGCACCGGCAGGAGCATTGAATATTTTTTCTGCAAATGTTCTTTGATTCATATTGCCTGTTTTGTAGATGGTTATTCTATTTTCCTAACAGTCCGCCTTTCCTGTAAATCGAAAGCTGAACCTCGTTAAATGGATCTGCAAAGCATTTTTTTCCGTTTGATGTATTCAGTATCTCACCAGAGACCATGTCGACCCTGATGGTATCACCCTGTCGGATCGCGGCTTCATTAAGTGATGTGTATGTTAATATCGGAAACGCTGCATTGATGGCATTTCTTTCGTAGATTGCCCCGAACGATTCGGCAATAACCGCTGAGATGCCGAGTGAGATGAAGCAATCGACTGCCTGCTGCCTTGAACTGCCAGATCCGAAATTTTTACCTGCAATTACAATATCGCCTTTGCATGCCTTTTTTGAGAAATCTTCAAATCCCATGAGGTTATCAAAAGTATATTGCCCCATATCCTTTAAGTCGGTAATTGCCAGGTAGCGGTTGTGAAATATCATATCTGTATCGATATTATCCCGCTCAACCAGCCAAACCCTGCCTTCAATTACCAGGGTACGGTCGGTCCTGTTTACCCCGCTCAGTACTGATTTTTCAGCTGTTGCATTCCTTTTACCTGTTTCAAAAACTGCCGGAGTATCGGGTATACTTTCCGGAACCGTAATGAATCCCGCGACGGCTGATGCGGCTACCACTTCAGGAGATGCAAGGTACACTGAACCTTTTCCCTGTTTTCCAGGGAAGTTCCTGTTACCTGTGCTTACAGTCACTTCGCCCTGTCCATTCTGACCCACCTGGCCTGCAGCGCAGCCAGCACAGCCTGCATTTGAAACCAATGCACCGGCCTGTTTGAATATATCTATCAGGCCCTCATGAAGGCATAGCTGCCAAACTTCATCAGTGGCTGGCACGATTTTAAGCACAACCCCCGGTGCCACCTTCCTCCCCTTCAAAATGAAAGCTGTCTTTCTCATATCGCTCATCCTGCCGTTTGTACAACTGCCGATGAATGCTGAATCGATTTTACTGCCTGCTATGCTTGCTACCTCTACCGTATCGTGTGGTTCACCGGGTCTGGAAACCCTTGGCCTGAAACCAGAAACATCAATAGAGATTATTTCATGGTAATGAGCGTCCCTATCAGCATACAAAGGAATAAAATCAGTCCTGGCTTTTTTCCTGCAATATGATATCACCTCTTCCGATGGCGGAAAAAGGATAATAATTGCACCCATTTCAGTGGCCATTGAAGAGATTGTAATCCTGTCATCCAAAGACATTTTATCGATGCAAGTGCCGTAGAGCTCTACAGAATATCCCAGGAGTGAATTTGCACCAAATCGATTTAACAGGTTCAAAACGAAGTCTTTCGCTGAGACATCATTTCCAAGGTTTCCCGATAAATTTATCCTTACGGATTGCGGTACTTTAAACCACACCCTACCGTTGTGCCATGCAGCAGCAACATCCTGGTCGCCCATACCCTGCCCGAATGCACCGACAGCTCCAAGTATGTTTGCGTGTGAATCGGTTGAAATAGCTGTCGCCGCTGGGAAAACATACCCTTCCTCAATAAGAATATGTGTACCTATACCGGCATTAATATCATAGATCTTAATACCATTTTCTCTCGCGTATACCCTGCATATCTGCTGGTTAACAGCATATTTCTGATCAGATCCTGTCGGATTGCAGTCGAATGTAAAAAGAGTTCTGGAGGGATCTTCAATCCTTAAACCAAAGTCCTTCATATTCTTTACCACGTTAGCACCTCCAAAGTCCCTGGCGACCCTGGTGTCAATCTCTATATCAACTATATCATCAGGTTTTACAGACTCATATTTAGAATGAGCCGCCAGGATTTTCTCAACGAGTGTCATTCCCATATCGCCTATCAAGAATTAATTATTAAAGAATACCATTCAAGTCAGTTTAAATTGTTGTACAGTTCCGGCAAAGTGTTATATTCGCTTAAGTGCGCGTTTGTTCTGCCAGTCACCAGGAGTGTGAATTATTATTTCCCAAGCAAACGGTTAGCCTCAGTCACCGCCTTGGACAGAACCTCCTTTTCAAAGTCATTTATCATTGAAGTGGCCCTGGCGGGTTGTTTCTTATATATAGGCAGGTAATCCTTTTCGAGCTGATTTGCAAGCTTATTGTAGTACCGGTCAAGCTCTTCCTTGTTTTTCCTTAATTCGCCAATTTTCTTACCATAATCTTTTTCAGCCATCTCTGATACGGCGACAAAGGTCCACCACGCCATTGCCTGGTTACGATCATAAATAGTCTTAGGCCTTTTGAAGTGCATCTCGTAGGCCTTATCCGGATCATCGACGGTGAGTGAGGCGGGAACCTCAGTCATTCCGAAATAAAACGGAATGTAGGGATTGACACAGCCACGCCTGACTGAAATCCAGAATCTTCCACCTATCGCCCAGGGAAGATTGGGACGCATTTCAGCGATCAGCGAGAATTGCTGGGAAGATGCACAGATCGTATGGGTCTTGTTAAGATGTGGGCTCCAGCTCTTATAGTCCTTTGAGTCGTCAAGTTGTGTGCCCTCAAAATGATCTGACATAAGTTTCATCACATCCTTCATTGAAATTTTATGAGCCGGGGTGAAACAGCATGGAAATTTATCCTCTAGCTTAAACTCCTTACCTGAAAGTTTATTAACGCCCGACCACATTCTTCCTATATTTCCCATACTTGAAAAATTCTCTTCCGACGAGTAGACCTTCGAAAAGTCAAAAGGGCCATCAGTATCGGGGTTATACCAGCCACGTTTCTGGGCATAGGTGATCAGGTCTTTTGATGCGAGGCAGTTTTCGTTATCGTTCAGATCAATTTCCCTTATCGAATAATAATTGGGAATGAATGCGACCTGGTCGTCGGGTATTCTCTTTGCGACCCAATGTTTACCCCTTACGACAGCAAAGAGCCATGCTTCATTCTTATCGGCAATAGTATATGTCCTCCCGGAGCCGCGGTATCCCCATTTTTCGACCAGCTGGCCTGCCATTTCAACAGCTACTCTTGCTGAAAGAGATCTTTCTGCAATAAGCCTGCGCAACTCATAACCTATACCTCCATCGGTAATTTCACCAAACTGTTCCTTTGAAGGGCATGAGTTTGAAGTTACCATCACGCCATTTTCGTTAATATATGTATCGGAAAAATCCATACCCGGCATTTCCAGCCACAGGTATGCATAAGAATGAGATGCAGCCTGTTCAATAGCACCTTCCTTGAACCTGATAGTTTCATTTTTTTTATTATCCCTGCCGGGGAATTTATAGAAGTTAACAATCTGGTCTCCCGCATCATCCTCATTATGAGCAATAATTACGTACCCGGTTGCACTGGCGTCGCGTCCGACAATAAGGGTAGAGCAGTTAAGGTCCTTTATCTCAGCCTGGGCCGCAGCTATTAAGGGCACTAAGAATATCAAGAACAATCCTGTTAATCTTTTCATTCCGTATACAATAATTTTATGTATTTTGAAATTGCAGCAAAAATAGTTATTATGAGTTCTATTCACTGACATACTGGGTTCGGTAGTCGCGAGGAGAGATCCCGACAGTTTTTCTGAACTGTTTATTGAAATTGGAAATGCTCATAAAACCGCAATCTACCGCAATATCCTGGATCTGGAATTCTGTTTCACGCAGAAGGTAACAGGCTTTGTTGGTCCGAACCTGGTTAAGGTACTCGACAAAACCTGAGCCGCAGTTCTTTTTGAAGTACCTGCTGAATGCGAAGGGGCTCATCCGTGCTACCCTGCTGATATCCTTAAGTGAAATTGGCTTATTAAAATTTTCCCTGATAAATGTATAGACATCAGTCATTCGTTTATTTCCCCTTTCATCGAATGAAAGCTTATAGTTTTCGGAACAGAGCTGTCTTCTTTTCATCGAATTGCAGAGCAGCTTCAGAACAAGGAAAAAGTCTATCATCTTGTCTATTCCGGTATGGTTGACCATATCTACAAGAAATTTTTCAGCTTTTTTTGCATCTTCAACTGCAAAAGCAAGCCCCCTGTCAGCCTCGAGAAGGAGCTCCCTGACCTTTTGGAATTCGTGCTGAGCCAGGAGTCCGTCGCCAAGAGCCAGAGTTGAAAAGTGAACAACTATCCCGTGATCGTCCGGTACTTTTCCGCCGGTCTTGTAATGATTCCAGCAATGAGGAATATTCCCTGCAATAAGAGTCATATCATACTGGTCGAAGAGCTCTACATTATCGCCGATTATCCTGGTGCCGTAGCTTTTGAGATTCAGAACAAGTTCAAATTCCGGGTGGAAGTGCCAGAATCCTCCTTTTTCGTTCAGATATGAGGCTCTGAACCCACCTCCATCATCAAAAGGGATCTTTTCAAGTTCTGCAACCATATTACTCATTTTAAGGAGATACTAATCAAATTTAAGCAATAATTTGCCTGTTGATGTCAACCTGACGGCAGAATATTTTTATCGACCGGAAGCAGAAAAAATTCAGCATATCAAACCCGGTATCATGAACAGTAACAGTTTATAAATATTAGAAGAATAGTTTGGATTATTTTTCATAATTATATAATTTTGACCCTAGCTCATGCTATTGGTATAGGAGGAGAAGAGCATGGTCGGGTGGTGAAAATCAACAGGATTGTATTGCAGACATTGACTTTCACATTTGGACCCGTAGGTAAAGCGCCAGCTTACCGGGGTTCATTCCTTTTATCAGACAGTAGACACGGGATATCAAAAAAGCCCGCTCCCTGATTTCACCCCCGCCCTCTCTCCTCTTATTTTTTTTGTCCTGTCACATCCCAAACCGGCATTATTTGACCATATAATAAAAATTACCTTATCTTTGGGGCTTTAATAAAGGAGAGAGATTCCTATTCCAATCTGATTCTTGGGATGAAAACCTATATCAGGAGAAGGGAAAAGAATGAACAGCTGGTAGTGGTGTATGGCGGTTGGGGTACAGATGAGAATGTATTCGCACCACTTTGCAATGATGAATTTGACTTCATCCTGTTTTACGACTATTCTGCCGATGAAGCTCTTGTCCTCCCCGAGATGAAGACCTATTCAAAAATTACCCTCATCGGATGGTCACTCGGGGTATGGGCAGCGGAATACCTCGCACCAAAAACGGGGATAAAGGCTGATCTCACCATTGCAGTCAACGGGACTCCCGTACCGGCAGATGACAAATTTGGAATCCCCCTGAATATTTTTGAAGGTACACTGAATAACATTTCTGAAAGGAATATGATGAAATTCTATCTCAGGATGTTCGGTGACAAGAAAACTTACCGGCTTAATGCCGACCGTATTCCCCACCGCTCGATAAAATCACTCCACGATGAGCTCAGATGGCTTTACAACAGGATCATGGAGCAGAAGGAACCCGGCTTCACCTGGGATTTTGCTGTTACGAGCGAGCATGACCGGGTCTTCCCCGCAAAAAATCAGATTACATACTGGGAAAACATTGAAACGACCAAACATATAGTGTTACCGCTGAACCATTATTTCTTTCATAACTGGGCCTCCTACACTGACTTTATAAGTTTTGTAAAGAACTGCCCGTCAAGAAGAAAAAGAAAGAGAAAGAAACTTTTCTAGTTCAGATATCCCTGATCAGAACGTTGTGATCTGATTTTGCCATGCACTTTTCGAACTTTGTAAGTATCTCATTCACACGTTCCATATCTTTGTTCCTCAAGAGACCTCTCTGTTCTATGCCCATCCGGTCGAGCTTTGAGAGCACATAACTGACCGTGAGAACATTTATATCCATTGCAGGCTGAAAATGTCTCTCCTTGCTGTCGTTGGTTATTACTATCGATACGAGTCCTGCTTTATTAAGATCCTGGACAATGTCCCTGACAAGCCTGACAGGTGTTTTGAGTGTCAGAGAAAGAGATTCTGATGACAATGGCGTTTTTCCCTCCATGAAATTCCTGATAATCATGTGCATGATCATGATCGTGAGAACTCGTTTCTGGTAGAGGCTTATATTTCTGGCTTCAGATTCGAACTCATATCTTGATACATTCTGGTTTGCAAATGCGATTTCAGCACCCAGCAGCACTACTGTCCAGCTCATCTGGAGCCAGACAATAAAAAGGGGTATCGCGGCAAAACTCCCGTAGAGCATGCTCATTTTCGAGATACCGAACTGCAAATCTATATAGAACCATTGCAGGAACTGCAGGATTGTACCGGAAACAACGCCGGCCACCAGTGCGGAGCCAAATCTCACCTTAGTGTTTGGCATCACGATAAATAGAAGCGTCAGTATCAACCATATCAGCAGGTACGGCGCTACCTGTATCAATATTGCTATGGCGGGTTTGAAAATATCGAGTATGGGAGCCTTGGCCATGTAATCCGTCAGCTTTGTATTAATAAAGACAGTCACACTGCTCGAAAGAATCAGCAGCACCGGTGCGATAAGCATAATAGTCAGGTAGTCTGTGAACTTCCTGTACCAGGCTCTTGGAATCTTTATCTCCCATATCTGGTTGAAAGCGCCTTCAATATGGTTTAACAGCGACATCACTGACCAGAACAGGACTATCATACCTATTCCTGCAATATAGCCACCGTTTGTGGCTTTAAGCGCATTCTGCGCGATCGGGAGTATCCAGTTCAGTACCTCCTGCTGTGATGAAAGGCTTTTGGTAAGCTGTTGGGTAAGGTTTTGCTCCAGTCCGAAACCTTTCGAAATCGCAAAGGCAATTGCTGCCAGCGGAACAATGGACAACACCGAATAAAAAGTCAGCGCAGAAGCCCTGATCTGCACCTTGTTATTCGTGAATCCACGTGCGGCCAGGACAATTATCCGGAGCTGCTTAATAAGTATCCTCTTCTTGCTTGAGAGCTCAGAAATAGGTGTATGCCAGATGGAATCATTTATCTCCTTGAACTTTTTCAATACCCAGGAAACAGGATTAAACATGATCAGCAGTTTTATATGGTTTGAAATGGCGACTAACTTCATTGCCATTACTCAAATATACGAAATAGCTTGTATAAAAATTATTGTAACTTTCAAAGCTCAAGACAGACACCATGAAAATTAATATCCTGGAATTTGCCGAAGGAGCCAGAAATGCCAGAGGGGTGACAGTTATTATCGATGTTTTCAGAGCATTTTCAGTCGGATGTTACGCCTTCGACTGCGGGGCAAGGATGTTAATTGCAACGGCAAGTGTATCAGAGGCCCTGCGGTTGCATAAAACCTATAAAAACTCTGTACTGATCGGCGAAAGGGACGAGAGAAAGATCGACGGTTTTGATTTCGGGAACAGCCCTACCGAAATAATGACGGCCGATATAAAGGAGAAAACTGTAATTCATACAACAACTGCAGGTACAAACGGACTGGTAAATGCCAACAGTTCCCCGGTCGTACTCACCGGAAGCCTGGTCAACTCAGCGGCCGTAACAAGGTACATCAGGCAGCTGAATCCCGATGAAGTGAGCCTTGTTGCCATGGGTTACAGGGGAGAATTATCGGCAGATGAAGATATACTTTGTGCTGAAATCATTGCCGACAGGCTCAAAGGCGGAAATACGAACTTCACCGGAAGGATCTCCGCTTTGAAGGAGACTTCCGGGAAGAGGTTCTTCAGGGCAGAGAACTTATCATTCTCTCCACCTTCCGATTTCTTCCTCTGCACCATGACAGACAGGTTCGATTTTGTGCTTAGGGCGGTCAGGAGACACGATGGAAATATGGATCTTATAAGATGTGATATATGATTGTAACTGCAAAAATCAAAAAGCCAACCCTCCTTCTCGATGAAGAAAAGTGCAGAAGGAACATCAGCGCCATGAGTACAAAAGCTGCACTTTCGGGGGTTAATTTCAGGCCTCATTTCAAGACGCACCAATCATTAACCATCGGTGAATGGTTCAGGGATGCAGGCACTCAATCAATTACAGTATCGTCCATAACCATGGCGGGCCACTTTTCCCGTTCAGACTGGAAAGATATCACTGTCGCATTTCCCTTCAACCTGCGCGAAGCTGAGGAGACCAGGCAACTGGCAAGGAAGTCGGATATCAATATCCTGGTAACTGACCCGGAACATTATTCACTGGTTCGGGCATCGGTAAAAGACTGCGGCCTTTTCCTGAAGATCAATACAGGGAACAACAGGAGCGGGACAGACTGGGACGACACTGAACAGCTTGAAAGGATCAGGAGCCTGGCAGAAACGAAGCCAAACCTTATGCTCAAAGGGATATTAACCCACGCCGGGCATGCTTACAAGGCTTCGGAAGAAAAGGAAATTATTGACATTTATAATGAAACGGTATCCAGGCTGAATTCAGTTTCAAAGCTGTTTGAAGGGCATGACCTGATTATTTCCTCGGGCGACACACCATGCTGCAGCGTCATTTCCAGGTTTGACGGACTTGATGAGATCCGACCCGGAAATTTTGTCTTTTACGACCTTATGCAGATGAATATCGGCTCATGTAACAGGGAGCAGGTTGCAGTAACTGTTGCATGCCCGGTAGTTGAGAAGAACCGAAAAAGAGATGAAGTAATAATTTATGGCGGTGGTGTTCACCTTTCAAAAGACAGCCTGAAGCTCAGGGACGGGAGGGTTGTATACGGCCAGGTTGTTTTACTTGGAAAGGATGGCTGGTTCTTTCCTGAAAAGGATGTATACCTCAGGTCCATTTCTCAGGAACATGGCATAATATCCGCTTCAGCGGAGTTCATGAAAAACACAGCCATTGGTGATATTGTAGGGATCATCCCGGTTCATTCGTGCATGACGGCGGACCTGCTGAGGGAATACCATACCTTCGACGGTAAGGTGATTTCAGATTTTTCGCCCAAATAGCTTGTCAGAATACCGGAAGGATATTTCTCCTCCCGTGGATCGCCCTGAATGTACAGAACATGCAGATTTTGTACAGGCTGAAGAGGTACAGTGAAGGATTGGCAGAGTCGAGCCTGATTTCCATCTTCTCCCTGTAGCGGATATAGATTCCGGCAAGTATCCTGGTAAACTTAAGAGCCGATAACTTATTGTACAATCCAAGCATTCTTACAGCTTCGGAGAAGGTGCTTTTATCGGTAACCCTGTCATAAAGATGACTGAGGTTCTCTATGCCCAGCTTAGTTTTGTTAAGGTATTCCCTGTTGGTTTCAACACCTTCATGAACCAGGCCGTTATCGATATGAAGCAGGTCGATGCCAGCCTTTCTCAACTGGTAGCCCAGCAGCGTATCTTCATGACCATATTGCTTAAGCTCTTCATCAAATCTGATCCTCGAGAAGATAGTCTTGTCCATGAGGACATTAAAGGTTGAAAAATAAGAATATGGATGCTTATTCCTTTCCTGTGCTTTTTTCTGTTCCCTCATCCTGCCATATTTCCACCTGAGGATTTTGTCAGGATCACCAGGTGATGTTTCGGGATAAACAATACCACCGCATATGACTTTCGCTGTTCCGATGACAGGCAGCCATTTGAGAAGGTACGCTTCAGCGGTTCCCCTTATCATGGTATCGGCGTCGATAAAAAGGAGGTGATCACCTTTCGATTCCAGCGCAAGCTTATTTCTTATTGCTGCCCTCCCGATGTTTTTTTCAGAAACAAGAAGCCTGACTTTTTCATCCTCAAGAGACTGATATTTACTCCTGAATTCGGGTGATGATCCATCATCGCCAATAATGATCTCACAGTATTCCGGAACTTTACTCAGTCCGTCCTTCATACTGTGGACGAGTGCTACAATATCATAATTATTTACGGGAATCAGGATTGAAATCATTATCCTTCGACTGTCCATTGATCAGAGTCCAAAAGTACAACATATTTCTTAATAATCAATTTTCCAATCTTTGGCAAAGAAATTGCAATGACTATTTTTGTCTATCATAAAAAAGAATGCCGGATGGCAAATAGAATCAGTTTCGCAGCACTGCTGGCACTATGGACCCTTTCCTCTTCAGGGCAATTCAGGACAGGTTACCAGATTAACCTGTCGATGAGCGGCCTTCACGACTCAACCTTGTTCCTTGCGTACCATTTCGGTGAGAAACAGTACCTGAAAGACACATTAAAACTCGACCACAACGGGAAAGGAATGTTCAGGGGTAAAGAGTCTCTTCCTCAGGGCATCTATATGGTAGTGCTCCCGGGAAAGAAGTACTTCGAGATACTCGTACCGCAGCAGCAGTATTTTTCTGTCTCATGTACCTATCCTGAATATTTTAAGTCGCTGAAATTCACAGGTTCCCCCGATAATAACGCATTCCTTGATTATCAGAAGAAATGGATGGTAATGCAGGATTATGCAGGCCAGGTCAATTCCAGGATCAGGAACAATAAGCAGAACAGTGATTCGGTCAGGATACTTACCGAGAATGGCAAAAAGAATGATGAAAAGATGAAAAATTTCCTGAAGCGGACCTCGGAAGAAAACAAGGGTACGCTTCTTGGTATGATTGTAAAGGCCATTATACCGGCAGAGGTTCCTGAATTTAACCTTCCTGAAAATACACCGAACCCTGATTCAGTAAAATGGTTCAGGTCATACATGTTCAATAAAGAGCATTTCTTCGACAATATCGACTTCAATGATGAGAGGATACTCAGGACACCTATATTGTACGGCAAGCTGAATGCCTATTTTTCGAATTTCCTTATCCAGCATCCCGATTCAATTATGGGAGCTATTGACCTGCTGATGCCGAGATTCTCATTAAACGAGAAAATATTTCAGTTCATAGCGGTCTATCTCTTCAACCATTTCAGGGAAAGTGAGACAATGGGGCACGACGCTATAGTAGTAAAGCTTGCCGATGAGATCTATCTTTCCGGAAAAGCGAACTGGACCAGCAAGGAATGGAGAGATAACCTGAGAACCGAAATTGATAAGGTAAGACCCAATCTTATAGGTGTAAAAGCACACGACATGGTGATGAATACCTTCAATGGCGTGATGGTTTCGCTTTATGATATAAAGAAAGACTTCGTGATCCTTTACTTCTGGGAGCCTAATTGCGGTCATTGCCAGGAGGCCACACCCAAACTTAAAGCCTATTACGACAAAGCGAAGAACGAAAGCGTCGAGGTTTTTGCAGTATGTACGCAGAACGACCGGGTAAAGTGGGAGAAATACATCCAGGACAATAAACTTGACTGGATTAACGGATGGGATCCCCGCAGGGCAACTAACTTTGATTATTATTACAACGTGAACGCTACTCCCACAGTTTATATTCTCGACAGGAATAAAACCATCATTGCAAAGAAACTGCCGGTCGAATCAATCGGAGTCTTTATAGACAATTACAGGAAATATCACAAGGTGAAAACCTGATGTTTCATCGCCTTACCTGGAAGTAAGCCATCTCACCAGATCATAGACTGATGCAAATTCTGTTTCCTTCATATTTTTAATTCCGCGCCAGGCCGGTTTGCTTCCCGACATGTATGCCTCTATTGTTATATCAGATCCTGATGGACCAATTTCAAATCCTGCCCTTGTAATTGCTCTTACAGTCCAGTAGCGGAGGTTACTTTCAGATTTAAGGTTCACAGATCCTGACACGGGCCGTGAGTATTTCAATGAGGCATCAGAGGGATCAAATCTCACAGACGAATTGTCAAACAGTGACTGGAATGATCCGGAGAGGATAAGGTCCTCCGGCGCCCCATCTTCAAAAGAATCGCTGAAAAGCAGCCATATCCTGTCAGAATTGTCAAGGGCGGTTGACAGGTCGTGAGTGGAACAGATTATTGTTTTTCCACGCCGTTCCGACAGGTCATGCAACAGGTGGATCACCTCATGACGGCTCCTTACATCGAGAAAAGCTGTTGGTTCATCCATTATGAGGATATCCGTATCCTGTGCAAGAGTTCTTGCAATCATCGCCCGCTGCCTTTCGCCGTCGGAAAGTTCATTTATAAATCTTTCAGACAGATGAGTTATGCCGGCGTTTGCAATGGCTTCCTCAACTTTTCCGTGGTCATTTTCATCAAATCGTCCGGTCCAGTCAGTATGTGGATACCTTCCGAGACGCACCAGGTCGAGCACGCGCATACTGTTCACTCTCACCGATTCAGTAGAAATATATCCTATGTTTCTCGCCATCTCATACCGCGAGTGTTCTGAAATCTTCCTTCCCTTTATCAATATCTCACCTCCCAATGAGGGCATAAGCCCGGCAATTGTTTTAAGCAGTGTGCTTTTCCCAATCCCGTTAAGTCCTATTACAGAAATCAGCTCGCCACATTTCACATCCGCTGCAAGTGGAGGCACCAGCGGGGCTGTTATGGTTCCTGACCTGTAACCGATCTCCAGGTTCTGAATGGAAATAATAGTTTTACCAGCGATCTCCATAGTCATGTCTCAGTGTATTTCCTGTTCCTGAAAATAACCCAGATAACTATCGGTATACCAACAAGGGAGGTAACTGAATTAATTGGTATTATCCGGCCCGAGCCAGGAAGCTGGGTAAGGATGTCGCTGAGGAGCATAATTACTGATCCCGCCAGAATTGAAGCTGGCATCAGTACCCTGTGGTCGGATGTCCGGAAGATCATCCTGGATATATGGGGTACGGCTATCCCGATAAAGCCAATCGGGCCACAAAAAGCTGTCACACTGCCGGCAAGAATGCTAGTTGCTGCAAAGACGGTGAACCGGGCCAGGTTCAGGTTCAATCCCATTGTCATAGCATAGTTCTCGCCAAGGAGCAAAGCATTCAGCATTTTCACTGAAAGAAGGCTGAGAATAAGTCCTGCTCCGACCGATAATGCCAGCACTGTTATCTGGCCCGAAGTCAGGTTTCCAAGGCTGCCCATGGTCCAGACCACATAAGCTTTAAGCATTGTCTCATTGCTGAAGTACTGCATAATGCTGACAACGGCTGAAATTGCACCCGACAACAGGATTCCAATGATCAGTACAGTGAGAATATCCCTTACCCTCACTGATATTATCATAATCAGCAGCATTACGGTACCCGCGCCGATCCACGAAGCGGCGGCGAGCGCCCAGTTCCCGTACCATTGCAGGCCCTCGCTGGTAATATATCCATGAAAACCCAGGATGACAAAAGCCACACCCAGGCTGGCACCTGAACTGATGCCAAGAACATATGGTCCTGCCACCGGATTCCTGAACACGGTCTGCATCTGGAGGCCGCTTACCGAAAGTGCCAGTCCGACCAAAACTGCAGTCAGGGCTTTGGGAATCCTGAATTTCATGATAATATCATGCACCTGTGGATCGCCCCCCCTGAAAAGGGAATGAAATATGCCAGAAGGTGAAAGGGTAACTGATCCCATCATGATATCAAGGAAAAAGAAAAGAATCACAAGCAAGGCAAACATTACAAACCAGAGCCCCGAAGAATTTCGTCGATGGCCCTGATATAATCCTGATCTTAAATCCTGTGACCCGGTTTTCAAATTATTTAACCTTTTTAAAATAACAGTAAGTATAACCCGGAAAAAGCCCCGGGTGCAGAATTGATGCAATGTCTTTAAGAATAACCTGTGGTCTTACCGAACCGCTTTCCCAATAATCGTTGCCTCCAATCGCGGTTACCCTGTTATTGTTATTATACATCTTTCCGCTTGAAAAGGCTTCAAGATCACCCAGCCTTTTGTCGACAGCGAGTATTTCCCCGCGGTCGGAGACCGTACTGATATTAAGCCAGTACTCTGCCCCTGCCGCCTTCAGCCAGACCGTTTCCAGCCCGTATGGCAGAGATGTCTCCGATTCTGTATCCTTCCAGATATATTCACCCCCTGCATCCGATATCAGCCTGCTAATATAAGAATTGCCCGGAGAGACGTACCATACATCCTTCCAGGGAAGACCAAGCAATACCTTTGGTCTTTCGGTGGCCTTCTTCCTTACAATCTCACGGATATCATCATATTCGGAAACCGTGCCGGAGAATATTGAATCGGCCTCTTTTTCCTTGCCGAACAGTGCCCCATATACTTTTATCCATTCTGCTTTTCCCAAAGGATCATTCTCAAGATAGTCGGCATTGAACAGAACCTTAATTCCAAGCTCTTTAAGCTTACCTGCCAGGCCTGAAGATTCCCCTCCTACTCCATAAATCATGAGGATATCAGGTTTTATCTTAATAATCAGTTCCTTGTCGAGGTTATCGTCATAACCGACATCAGGGATTTTCCCATTCCTGATATCGGACCTGAGCTTATTGTTGTATATCAGATCTGTTCCGCTGATTCCGGTAATCTTATCCGATTCACCAAGGGTGTCGATCATCGACAGGAATGTTGTGGACATTGCAATGACCTTTCTGACCGGCACCCTTATGATCCTTGAAGAATCGATTCCTGCAGGAATATTGTCGCCGCGTTTTAAAAGGTACCATTCCTGGCTGATTCCGTCCGCCCCCTGCCAGGGATTCTTTATTGTAAGTACTGTAATTCCGTTAATTTCCTTCAGCGTAAATCTTTCAGCATACCCGGGATGAGCCGAAGGCGAACCGGTTTCACTGCCATGATGCCGGCTTTTGCCGGTGCAACTGCAGGTAAGGGCAATGATGCATAAGAGAAAGATGATGTTGCTCCTGACCATTAGTTCGTTACGACTACTTTGTGATACTCCTTTCCTGCTTCGGTATTGATCAGGATATAAAAAAGACCTTTGTCCTGGTCCGAAATGTCCAGTTCAGTCCTTCCGGGAAACCTTCCCGACAGGTTTCCCGAACAGCGAAGGTGACCTGAGAAATCATAAACAAGGACCTGCACCTCCCTGAAAGAATTGTCTGTTGATATATAGAACCTTCCATCCGAAGGATTGGGAAAAACTGTAAAATGAGGTGCGGTTTCCCGGTTCCCTATTATTGCATCCGGAACGGGATTTCCTACTACAACAGCTTTTACATCAAGTGAAACCGACATTGGTGAAAAAGGATGACCGGGAAAGGCTTTCCACGAGGCACCATCGGAGAACCATGCAGTATTCATTGAAACATCATAACGGTCAGGTGAGTGAAAGACGGCCAGCTGCCTTGTCTCATCAGGGGCACTGGCATGATAATAAATCTTCCATCCCACGTAAAAATTTCCACCGACCGGTATGGTAGTCCTGAAGTCAACCTTTGTAACAAAAGTATCTTTTGCTTCGCTGAACAGAATCTTCTGATGAGCCAGAACGGCCCCGGGCGTGCTTCCGTCAGCGAATACCCAAAGGCTGGCTGAGTCGGCCGGCGATACAGAATTGACCCTGGCAACATTTATAAGTATTTCGCTCAGTTGCTTTGACAGTGGATTTTTAAAGTATTCCGCATACATCACCAGGCTATCGCTGTTGTAGCCGGTTGAATATCCCGTGCCACCGCTGAACGGGGTAATCTGACGCTCTTCAGCTGAAGAAATATTACTGAGGGTATCGACTGTCAGAAGATTGGGAGCATATGGATCACGGCCGTCGTACTTCAGCACATTGCTTACTGCAGGATCTATCCATCCTTTCAGCTGCATCCACAGGTACGGAGAGAGGTTATACGAAACACTCAGCTTGGCAAAATAATCATTCACCGAAGCTCCGCACACAGCCTCCCCTCCTGTCAGGAGCCCGACCACTCTCTTGTTCTGGTCAAACAGAGGGCATCCCGATGATCCTCCTTGTGTCGTTCCACTATCCCATTGCAGTATCTTCCAGAATCCGCTGGCCGTATAGTCGGTATAGGATGCAGTCACTGGCTGGTCGAGATCGACGGAAATCTTTTTCACATCTCCCTGCGGATGATGTATTGCAACTGTTTTGGCCGGAGTGGCACCCGATACATCCCAGCCTGCCAGGTATGGATGACAGGTGAACGGAGGAAAGGATGTAAGCTCTACGAGTGAAAAATCAATATTGCCGTTTGAAGATCGAAGAAGCGATCCCGAGACAGAGTGATAAACATGCCCGTCAGGTCCGCTGCACCAGGGGCTCTCATAGCCGAATACAAACAGCGAACCTGCTGCATCGGATGAATTGGAGATACAGTGCTCTGCCGTGATCACATATGCCCTGTTCTCGTGATTTGTATTATTTACCAGCACACCTGTACAGAGTTCAATACCGCTGATAATAATCCTGCACACGGCCCGTTTCTGGTCGTAGTAATCATTCCCGGCCGGGCAGCTTATATCAACATTACAGGGCTGCGACAATCCAAACCTGTCATCCTTTGAGTCATTCTTACCGAAAACTCCAATGAAATCGTGCGAGACCTGGGATATGCCTATAGTTCCATCTGCCTGCATTCCGGCCGGTAAGTGATATTCAAGTATCAGCCATTCACCCGGGACAGGCGTTACGGGTAGTTTCCCTGAACTGTTGTTATTCTCGCTGCCGAATGGTCCACGAACATATTCCTTCCGTGGATCATATACAAAGAAGTATGCACCTTCAGGAATCCTGAACGGCTGAAGAATCACGTTCAGAGATTTAGCCGACTTGGAATGTATACCGACTGTCCATATCGTTTCATTGCCTGATTTCCTGCAGAAACCCGAATTTCGGGGTGTGATGCTAAGCCTGACGGGAAAAGCAAACTGAAAAGGCTTGTCCTTCGGCTGGTCAAGGCTCTCCAGTCTGTCAAGAATTGCGCTGTCGACCGACAATTCGTACCATTCGGAAACAGGAAAGCCAACAATGGATCCTTTCGCAGACTCAATCTGCGCCTGGCTGTGTTGAAAAAAAATAAGGAAAATTACGGCTATCAGTACAGCTTTTTTCATAGTTGGTCCAACGTTACCGCTCCTGTCTGCCAATTTAGGTTAATTTTTCCTTAAGTATACAAAAATATGATCCGAACCTCAAAGGTGCGTTATTTACTCAAAATAAGAAATGGCAGGGCTGGCGTACCTGAAAGACCGGCGTGTTAACTTACTAATAAATAATTAGTTGATATTCTTCAGAATCTGCTCTCCAATACCTATCCTGTAACCTTCTGATCTGAATATTACGCTGCCGTCGTTCCTGACAAGAAGGATGAGAGGATACCTGATTTCCGAACACGAGCTGCCTGAACACATCTGCTTTAAGATCTCCGAATCTTTATCGGCAGCAAAAACAGTATTTGCCGGAAGGTTTTCATAGTGACCCGGCCGATTTCCATCTGACAAAAAGATAAAGCTTCCACCCCAGCTGTCGAGCTCCTTCCTGAGCAACGGAAGATCATTCATTATATGCTTTGTCGGCTCCTTGTCGGGTTCGATCCATGCAATTACCAGTCCCTTTGATGAAAAATCCCTCAGAGGCTTTGTCTTTCCATCGGGCAGCGCCAATTTTGAATTCATGTCAATTTTTCCAAGAATCTCAATTGACCCTTTTTGCCTGCGGAGCTTAACTTCCAGATTCTTATGCTCGTTTGCTTTAATATCAAAAAATGTGACCGACGACAATATTTTACTATCATCAATTCTATTGCCTGTAACCAGCATGTAATGCCCCGGAATAAGGGCAATTTCATCCCTGAAATCAGTAATACGCCTGTTGTAATCGTATTCCAGTGTATTATACCTTCCGTTTTCAAACCGGGCAATTGTAAAATGAATATAGTATTCAGGTACAGGTTTGACGTCCGATGAATGAAGGCTGAGGTATCCTCTCATGCCCGTCTGGCTGCCAGTGCCATTGAAATAAACGTCATGCCATTTCCCATTGTAAAAATACTGGGTGAGGTTGCTTCCTGCCTCCAGCCTTGCAGGGATACCATACGACCTGCACAGGGCTATGAAAAAGATATTCCTCGAAAAACTGTCTGAGATGCGAAGCTTTGCAACTCCGGTGGGTGTCAAAGGAGTATGATAGTAATTGTCACTGTCATTAACTGTTATGCTGGCATTTACATATTTTACAAGACGATCAGGGTCATTCTGACCATTTTCCCAAACTGATGAGGGGAGGTAAGATAGCAGGAACTTCCTCCATGGAACAAGTTTTTCATTTGCGATCCTGGGGTTCAGAACATAAGAATAATAGACTTCTTTATCACACCCGAACCTGTCTTTCACGTACAGCGAGGTGTTCATCAGGTGATCCATCAACACGGCTTCCCTGGTATCTCTTATATCCTTATCCGATACGAGTGAAAGAAGCCTGATTGCAGCAGGGACGGCCAAAGGCTGAACATCTCGGAGAAAAGCTGAGATTTCCTTCCAGTTGCCCATGCTCCTGCTGATTATATCTTTAACTGCACTGGTATCGGCCCCAACCGAAACCGCAAGCTTAACTGCAGCACCGGGCTTCATCCAGGTGGAAATATATCCCTGCCTCACAGAATTTTCCTTTTCAAGCCTGACATTATTGTCTTTCACCAAACCCATTTCCGGTCCTGCAAGCGGGGCCCTTGCAAGCGGCACGCCGAGATCATATTCGGCATATCCTTCTGAAGGAGGTTTCCTGCTGAGTGTAAGGGTCAGAGTGTCCGTATCGCTGACAGTGATCTTCCTGAAATCAAAATCATCAGCGTTGTGTGCCCAGATCACAAGGTCGCCCAGGCCCGTCTCAAAGCTGCAAAGGCCGTCCTTCCCTGTTTTTATTGTGGCCAGCGGGTAAAATTCCGAATAGTTGTAAAGCTGGAACTCAACTTCTGCATCACTGGCCGGTTTGCCGTAGCTGTCAAGTGTCTTTACAAATATCTTTTTTGTTACGGCATATTTTGAGAGGTTGTTGATAAGCGAGAAGTTCCTGTGTGCGACAATCTGGTTTGATTCGCCAAACGGGGCCCCAAAAGATTTTGTATGAATGAGCATAGCCCTCCTGGCGGGTTCGGTGAACCAGCCCCTGTCGAGTACTGGTTCCGGTTCGCATGCTCCCATGTAGTACCAGGTGCCGTCTAACCAAACCTCCACCCAGGCGTGATTATCGTCGCTATGCGCCCATCGGGGAGTGTACACCTGCCTTGCAGGAAGCCCTGCGGCACGTAATGCAGCTACAACAAAAGTGGATTCCTCACCACACCTGCCCCTGGCTGAAAGAATCGTGCTTTCCGGTGCTGAAGTCCTGTCATCAGAAGGCTGATAGGAAACCTTCTCGTGACACCAGTGGTTGACCTCCAATGCAGCAGCTTTAGGATCAAGGCCGTATATCCTCTTCCCAATCTCGTCGTAATACCTGATCCTGAAACTGTCGAGATTTTCATTGTTTACCCTGACAGGAAGAACATAATGCAGAAATATCTCCTCAGGAACTCTCGTCCCCCAGCTTTTTTCTTCCCTTGACCTGAGTGCGAATTTCACATTATCAAGGAAAAAATCGCCGTCATAATCTGCCAGGTCCGAAAGAGGCATATAAGCAATCATGAATTCCATGGCCTCTTCCTGTTCAGGCGGCAGATTCTGCTTTCTGAAAGAAAAGAGTTCATCACCTCTTTTCTCAGCCATGGTAACACGCTCGAGAAAATCCTTTCTGACCTTATTTCTGAATTCCGGGTTACTTATCAGATGGTGGCCGCAACAGCCTGCTAACAGTAAAATCAGGGATGAAAATAACGCAGAAAAGAGACTTTTCATATTATGTTTTACACAATGGTACCGCAGGAATTCCTGATAATCATTTCAGGAGGCAGGTTAACCTGTCGCTTGTACTTACCTTTTCCACCGTTTTTGACTTCACTCCAGATCATATTTGCGGTTTTAAGAGCCAAACCGGAGAACGGTTTTTTCAGGGTTGTGACCGGACAGCAAAGCAGATTGAAGCCTATACCCTCTTCCATTGAAATAATTGCAACATCCTGGGGAACTCTGATTTTTCGTCTCTGAAGGGCAGCCATTAACGGGTAAACGGTGCCTGCATGAAGCAGAATTATTACCTGGACACTGCCGGGAGGGCGTAAAAATCTTTCAATGGCCGAAAAATCGATCTCATCATCGGGTGCTAAAGCCCTGATTTCGATATTCTCCGGTCTGCCAACTCCATTAATTGAAGACAGTGATTTCATAAGACCAGACAATACCTGTTCATCTGCCGATCTGGAATTTGGATCGGATATTATCAGGATATTTTTATAACCCAGTTTAGCTATATGGTTTGTGACCATCTCGTTTCCGGCATTTATATCTGAAGAGACTGCATTAAGCCTCAACCTGCTGAAATTCTTTTCAAGCAGCACAAACGGATAATCAATATTCCTGAGAGTTCTGACCGTATATTCATCGGCGGCTTCACCTACAATTATCAACCCGCTGTAGAATTTCCGGAAGGATGAAATAAGTCTTGCAAATCGCTGATCGTCCGGATCTTTTGTTATCACTGAAAACCCTATGCCTATGCTTGAAAAAGCCTTTTGCAGGTAAGGTGATATTTCGAAAATAAACTGATCCTGGGCAGAAGGGACAATCATCCCAATTACTCCCGGTTTTTCTTCCACAGGATATATTTCATCCCTGTTTTCTGTCGTGTCGAAATATCCCATTTGCCTGGCTAAAGCCAGAACTTTTTCCTGGGTATCTTTCCTTATCCCGTGCTGATCGGCTTTATTATTTAGAACCAGAGAGACAAGCGTACACGACACTCCGAGCCTTGCGGCTAAATCCTTGTTTTTTATTTTTTTCCCCATTTTCCCACCAATTGAGAAGTACTAAATTAAGTACATTTTTTACAAGTGGCTATGGGTTAAATAAGAATTAACAATTTATAACACTTTTTCTAAATGTTCCCTATTTTCTCGGTGTACTAAGACCTCTTTGCTTAGCTGCCTCTTCAAGCCTCTGCTGCCATTTTGATTTTGGCACAGGTTTCTTTTTATTCTCCTCGAGTTTAGCAAGTACAGCTTCGGCGTTTATAAATCGTTTGGATGCAAGGTTCTGAACATAGGTAAGAATGTTTGCCAGGAAGTAATAGTATGTAAGTGCCGCCGAGAAGTTGTTCAGTATTAGCATGAACATTACCGGCATCATGTAGGTCATGGCTTTCATCCCCGGCTGGTCCGAGCCGGGCTGTGAGCCTGTCATTTTCATGGTCAGCAGTGTTGAAGCCGTCATCAGGAGCGTAAACAGACTCACATGATTTCCATAGATCGGAATTGCAAAAGGAAGTGTCAGTATGGAATCATAAGTCGAAAGATCAGTTGCCCAGAGGAAATGCTGCTGTCTCAGTTCGATGGATCCGGGGAAGAACCTGAACATTGCAAAAAGTATTGGCATCTGCAGGAGCATCGGCAGGCATCCTCCCATCGGGTTTACTCCGGCCCTTTTATACAGGTCCATCTGGGCCTGCTGCTTTTTCATAGCATCCTCTTTCCTTGAGAATTTTACATTCAGTTCATCGACCATGGGCTTAAGAACGGCCATTTTTGCCTGGGCCTGGTACGACTTGTAAGTAAGAGGGAAAAGGACAATTTTAATAATAATGGTCAGGATAAGAATGATAAGTCCATAGTTCGAAATATACTCATTCAACCAGTTGAATATCGGGATAATGACAAACCTGTTAATCCACCTGATTATATTCTTGCCGAGTGTGACAAGCTGATCAAGCTCATAACCCTCTTTTTTAAGAGTCGTGAAATGATTAGGTCCAAAGTAAAATTTCAGATTTACCGGTTGCGGACTTGTTACATTGAAGGGAATACCAGCCTCAGCGGTATAGTATCTCAGGTATTTTGCCGAGCCAATAGTTTTAGTTGCAGAAATTGATGCGTTCTGGAAAAAATCGGTGTTCAGTATGACTGATGAAAAAAACTGGTCCTTATATGCGATCCAGGTAAGCTTTGTTGTAATATCAGTCTTGTCAGTCTCTTTGCGCTGGCTGTTGGCAAAGGTATTTACCTCGTCCTGAAAGTATTTGTATTTTATCGCGACGTTTGCCTCTTCATTCTGTCTTCCTTTTTCCTGCTGAGGCAGGTACATTCTCCAGTCGAGTGTGATGCTGCTCTGGTTTGAGGCCACAAGGCTGCCCATCGACACAAAATTGACCTTAAAGTCGACCATGTATTTATCGGGAGCCAGGCTATAGATGTATTCTATATACCGGCCAGAATCTGCTGCCAGTCGCAACACCACGCTTTGCTGATCCCTGCTTGCGACGTAAGATTTCTGATCTTTAACAGGATTGAAATAAAGGTCGTTGGTCTGGACGGGCTTGTTATCGGCAGTAAAGAAGTTGAATCCGAAGACGGTTGAATCACCGTCGAAGAGAACGAGCGGTTTTGAATCAAAAGTTTTGTAATCCTTGAGCCTGGCTGAGTAGACCTTTCCTCCTTTCAGGGATATTTTAAGTTCCAGCTTGTCATTCTCAAGAGTTATAAAATCATTTTTACCCGTCGCCGCACCCGAGAAAGGGCCATATTGTTTAATGGCTGGTTCTTTTCCTCCTGCAGGGGGCAATGCTTTCTGACCGGTAGATTTATTTACCGAGTCCTTTTTAACTTCGCCTGCAGCAGGTGCAAGACGCATGTTGATATCATTGAGTTTCAGAATCACGTCGGGCTGGTTCGGCTTGATCCTGAGGGCTGTCATATAAGCTGTCCTTGCGTCCTCAAGATGACCGTTCTTATAAAGCGAGTCAGCATTTATGATTTGTTTCTCATATGCCTTGTTCGCCTTGTTATTGTTGTACACGCTGAACCCAACAAAGATTGCGAAAATCAGAATTATCCCGATTATAGTATTCCTGTCCATTCTTCTTGTCTAAAGTATTCTAAATATGATTATTGTTTTTCAATGCAGGCTTTTATGAACTGCACGAAAAGCGGATGGGGATTTACCACAGTGCTGCTGTATTCAGGATGAAACTGGACCCCAACAAACCAACTGTGTGAAGGTATCTCCATGATCTCAACAAGGTCCGATTCGGGATTTATTCCAACCGGAACCATTCCGTTGTTCCTGAATTCATCGAGATATTTATTATTGAATTCATACCTGTGACGGTGTCGTTCAATTATTTCCGTTTTTCCGTATGCCTTGAATGCCCTTGATTTTTTATCGATTATACATTTATAGCCCCCCAGTCGCATTGTTCCTCCCTTGTCGATAATGCTTTTCTGTTCTTCCATCAGGTCAATTACAGGGAATTTTGTCTTATGTTCTATTTCAGTCGAGTGAGCGCCCTCCAGGTTGAGAATATTCCTGGCAAATTCGATAACGGCACATTGCATACCAAGGCAAATCCCAAAGAAAGGAATGTTATTCTCACGGGCATATTTTGCTGTAACTATCTTTCCCTCAATGCCTCTTGATCCAAATCCCGGAGCCACCAGGATTCCATCCAGGTTACCTAGCCTGGTTACTACATTCTCCTCGCTGATATCCTCCGAATGAATATATTCAACTTCCACATGGCACTCATTCATAGCACCGCTGTGGATAAATGATTCCGAAATTGATTTATACGCGTCGGGGAGTTCGACATACTTGCCAACCAGTCCGACCCTCACATGATGCTTCGGATTTTTGAGTTTTGTGAGGAACTCCTTCCACTGTGCCAGGTCGGGCTTTTCCCCTACCGGGGATGCAAGCTTCCTGAGCACCGTCTGATCGAGCCTTTGCTCGAGCATTTTGATAGGAACTTCATAGATAGTTGAAACATCAACTGATTCAACAACTGCCTCAACTTCCACGTTGCAGAAGAGAGCAACCTTCTTTTTCAGATCGGGCGAAAGAGATCTTTCCGACCTGAGTACCAGGATATCCGGTTGGATTCCCGCTTCAAGAAGCGCCTTTACAGAGTGCTGGGTAGGTTTCGTCTTTTGTTCTCCTGAAGCTGAAAGGTAAGGTACCAGCGTCAGGTGAATAACCAGGCAGTTGTGGGAACCTACCTCCCATTTAAGCTGGCGGACCGATTCAATATAAGGCAATGACTCAATGTCACCGACGGTCCCGCCAATTTCGGTAATAACGATATCAAATTTGTTAACGCTACCTGCCAGCTTTATCCTCCTCTTTATTTCGTCGGTAATATGAGGGATCACCTGGACAGTTTTGCCGAGGTAATCTCCTTTTCTCTCCTTGTTGATGACCGACTGGTAAACTCTTCCTGTTGTGACATTATTGACCTGGCTTGTCGGAACATTGAGGAATCTCTCGTAATGCCCCAGGTCCAGGTCGGTTTCCGCACCATCAAGTGTAACATAGCACTCCCCGTGCTCATAAGGATTCAGCGTACCCGGGTCGACATTGATATAAGGATCGAGTTTCTGGATGGTAACCGAATAACCCCTGGCTTGCAGAAGCTTCGCAAGGGATGCTGAAATAATGCCTTTGCCCAGGGAGGAGGTAACCCCGCCGGTAACGAATACATACTTTACGTCAGCCAAGTCGCATAGTTTTAAAAATTATTATTCATCAAGTCCCGACTGGTCAATCAGCCTGACTTTCTCTTCAAGCATTTTGATTGTTTTCTTGGCGTTATCGATTTTATCCTCAACTTCCCTGATCATGGTTTCAGCATTGGTCGACTTGGCAAAGAAACCTATATTGTTCTCCCACAAAACTATATCGCTTTCAAGCTGTTTAATCTTGGTTACGAATTTATCTCTTTCATTCCTCACCTTGCGTGAAGCTTTAGGATTTGCCTTCAGATTATCAAGCTTAGTCCGGTACTTGAGGATGTTCTTGTCATCCTCGCCTATTTTCAGTTTGTCAAATTGCTTGTTAAGCGCTGTGCGATACCTGTTTGTGATATCCTCCTTCATGTTAAAAGGAACGAATCCGATATCGGTCCATTTCTTCTGTATCTCCTTCAGCCTCTCGAATGCAGCCTGTATACCCTTTTCAGCTTCAAAAGTCTCAAGCTCTGAAATAAGCGCTTCCTTCGCTTTAAGATTATCTTCATATGAGGTATCGAGCGAGGCAAAGTGTTCGGCTTTAAGGTTAAAGAAATGATCACAGGCCTTCCTGAATCGTTTCCATATCTTTTCGGAATGCTTTCTTGGCACGGGGCCTATCTCTTTCCATTCTTTCTGGAGTTTAATCAGGGCATCAGATGTCGCTTTCCAGTCTGTGCTTTCCTGCAGGGCCTCCGCCTGAACACACAGGTCAGTTTTCAACTGGAGGTTAGTCTGCTGACTCTCCTTGTTCTCTGAATAAAAATTCCTTTTCTTTTCGAAAAAAGCATCACAGTCGTTCCTGAACCTCTGATATACTTTATTGTTCTGCTTTTTAGGTGCAAAACCAATTGTTCTCCACATCTTCTGCAGCCCGACCACAACCTCGGCTTTTTCATCAAAATCCTTGAAAGATGCCAGTTCTACAAGGTTTATCTCTTCAACCTGTTCGCAGAGTGCAATCTTAGCCTCAAGGTTTTTTCTCTGCTCATCCTTCTGATTCTCGAAATACTCGTGATGTCTCTTGTTAACCTTTGATGTTGCCTCCTTGAATCTTTCCCAGATTTCGTTCTTCGACTCCTGCGGAACAGGACCGACCTCTCTCCACTGGTTATGATAATCCTGCAGGAGACGGAAAGCATTTACAGGATTTGGCTCAAGCAATAATTCCTCTGCTTTTTCGCACAACCTGACTTTTGCCTCAAGGTTTTTTCTCAGATCCAGATCGCGGAGTTCTTTGTTGATCTTAATATAGTCGTAGAATATTTCAACATTATGATGGTAAGTTTCCCATAGATCTTTAAGTGAGTTTTGGGGAACGACCCCGACAGCATGCCATTCATTCTGAAGATTCCTGAATTCCTGGAAAGTCTTGTTTATTGATTCTTCCCTGTTTACAAGATCCTTGATCCTGTCGATTATATCATATTTTTTCCTGAGATTCTCATACTTTTCAGCCTCCTGGACCTTGCTGAAGTCCGTTTTTCTGGCTTTGTATTTTTCAAGAATCTCCTTGACGCGGTGTTCTTCCTGGTCCACGTAAATCTTATACTCCTCAATTTTTCCACCTCCTTCAAGGAACCTTGCCTTCCTTTCCTCAGCCTCATGCTTGAGCTTCTTGTAGAAAAGAATTTTTATCCTTTCCACGTCATCTTTTATCTCTGAAGGGGGCCTGTTTTCGATAAGCAGCGACAGGGTCTCGACAAGTTCATGCTTTGTATAGCCAGAATAATCAACCGGTGGGAGGTGAATGTCATCGAGGTCCGCCAGAACTGCATCATGATGCTGTTCATTTGACGCATCCTCACCGGAAGGCCCATCTCCTTGTTCTTCTTCCTTTACCTTTCTTTTACGTTTTGCGGGCTTGCCCGGAGTCTCATCTGCACCTGCATTTGTTTCAGCAGTTGTTTCATCCTCAGGAACTTGCTGAGGAATTTCCACTGGCTCTTCCTGCTGCCTGTTTTCATCATTCATAGATTCGCCGGACTTACCTGCTGCCGCGAATTGTTCATCAAGAACAGAATCATTCGGATTATTTTCGGTCATCTTAAATCCTGTTATGGTTCAGTGTATTAAGCACATAGATTTCCATATTAATCATGGAAATTTAAAGGTACGAAAATATTGAAATATTTGTTAAGCTCAAAGTTTTAGCTCAAATTAAATCACAATCACCACCTCATGGAAAAAAGGGTATGCGAAACACTGTACCTGCAAATATGACAAAAGGCCCTGGTCAGATTTTCGGAATTGGCATATCTTTGTGTTCAACAATAACATTTTTATCTATGAAAGACAGCCTTTCGATTGCACTTATTGTTTTTGCAGTGGTATTTGCAGGCTTCAGATGGTACCAGAAACTCCAGGGGAAAACCAAGCCGGGCAATCCAGGAAGAACAGGCAAGGAGGATGATTACGAACCCTACTCAAAGAAATAGGCTACTTCCTGTTTTTGGTAAGAAGATACCTGAAAGGGTAAAAAATCTTTTGAAGCAGGCTGATATTGTTTGTCAATATTTCTGCCGTGCCCTGCATATTCTGCGTGAAAACAAGCTGATTGCCATACAGGGATTTTAATCCTCCGGGCAGGCTAACTTCAATCAGGTAATTATTTCCGTCAGGTACCAGGGATTTTGATTTTACCATTCCCCTGATCATACCGAATTCAAGGTATGGAAAACCCGTTAGCTTTATATTAACGGTTGCACCTGCTTCCACCTTGCCCGATCTCTCCATCTTCAAATAAATTCTTCCGATGTACTTCCCCTGGTTGGAAGGCACAATGCTCAGAACCGGTTCGTCTTTAGCGACAGTCTGATTTTCACTCCAGTATTTTGTAAATGTAACTGTTCCACGTATGGGTGAAATTAAAAGGTAGTTATTCTCCCATATTTTTATCTGGGCTTTCAGGTTATTCAAAGCCTCGTCGCCGGCGGAAATTAGTTTGTCCCTCTCCTCATCGCGTGTGGAAGTGAGTTCATTAATCTGCTGTTCATACCCGGCGATATCTATGGTTTTTGCTGATATTTCAAGCTGGACATCTTTTAGTGTCACTCCCTCGGTATTGAGCGCCTTTTTGGATTTCTCGAGGGCGGCCTGTGCCAGGAATTTGCTTCCATTCAGGCCTGAATCTCTCCCGAAGGAGCTTTTTTCAAGGGCATAGTTTTCAGACAGCATTTTCTCCTTTTCAATCAGAATCTGCCTGTATTTCCTGAGCCCATTGAGTTCATCCCTGATAGTTCTTATCCTCTGACCGTAATAATCATTCTTTTTAAAATTACCGAGATCGGTAATGGTTTTTATAAGTGCCGAGTACCAGCCCTGAAGCTCACCAAGGTTAACCAGGGCCGGAATTTCCGGGGAAGCAAGATCCGATATACCATGGCACGAATCTGTGAAAATGTGCAGTAATTTTTCCTCCCTGATGTCTGCAACAGATTCCATCACCCCAATTTGTTTGCCGGAATCAACCACTGCTCCGTTAGCAACGAACAGGTGCCTTATCCTGTAGGTTCCCTTCGACACAAGTGTAACTGGTGGATTTTCAGTAGTTATCTCGACCGGGGAGGAGACAACATCGGGGTACCTGAAGAGCCATGCAAAAAGAATAAAGAGGACAAAAATTGCAAAGATAATTGTAGTTCCATACCTGAGGATAACCCTGGGAGGGTTTCCCATTATCTCCCTGACGGGTTCTGAATAGATTATATCTGGCTTTTTCTTTTCCATCTGTCATGAACCAAGTTCAAGCTGATTCCTAATGAGGTTATAATACATTCCCTTCCTTTCAATAAGGTCGGGATGGCTCCCGGTCTCTACTATCCTGCCGGAATCAAGAACGACAATTTTATCAGCATCTCTCACAGTACTTAGCCTGTGTGCAACCACTACCACGGTCTTGCCTGCATAAAAATCCTTCAGGTTGTCTACAATTACCTTTTCGTTGTTGGCATCAAGCGAATTAGTTGCCTCGTCGAGCAGGATAATCTCCGGGTTCCGGTAAACAATCCTAGCGATGAGGAGCCTTTGCTTTTGTCCCTGGCTCAGACCGTGACCATTTGCCCCTATCCTGGTATTATACCCTAAGGGAAGCGATTCGATAAAGCCACGTATATTGGCAATTTCAACTGCTCTGAGCAGCTTATCCTCATCAGGAGTATCTGCACCAGGCGCAATATTAGAGGCAATGGTATCGGGGAACAGGTAACCATCCTGCATCACGGCGCCGACCTTTTCTCTCCATAGCCTGAGGCTGATATTGTTCAACCTGGTATCACCTATAATTATTTCACCGTTAACCGGCTGGTAAAATCCAAGTATCATCTTAAGGAGGGTGGATTTTCCGCTTCCGCTCGTGCCGACAATTGCAGTAATCCTGTTTTCTTCGACTACCAGGTCTATGTCCTTAAGCGCATAGGGCGACCGGGGGCCTTCATACTGGAATGACAGGTTATTAATATAGATATCCTTTTTCCCGGGCATTTTCCTCACCTTCATTTCTGAACCGGATTCTTCATCCTCCATGGTATGGATTTCATTAAGCCTGTCAAGGCTCAGGCGGGCATCCTGTGAGACTTTAAAAAACGCAATTATCTGGTTAACAGGAACATTCAGCTGGCCGATAATAAACTGAATCGCCAGCATCGTACCCAGGGTCAGTGGACCATTAAGAACTGAAGTGGCTGCAATGAAAGTAATTAAGATGTTTGTCACTTCGTTAATAAGTGTACCGCCTACAGACTGATACTGAAGTATGGTAAGGGCCTTTACCCTGAGGTCGAAAAGCATCGCCTGCAAGTTTTCCCATTCCCAGCGCTTGCTCAACTCGCTCTGAGTGAGCTTTATCTCCTGCATCCCGTTTACAATGCTGATCAGCTTGTTATTTGTTGCAGCCATCTGTTTGAAGCGCTGATGGTCGAGCTGGGCACGAGGCTTCATAAAAATGGCAATCCATACCAGGTAGAGTAATGTTCCAGCCAGGAAAATCAGCAGAATTTTTATGCTGTAATAGGCCAGGACAGCGCCGAAGGTGACAATGCTGAAAAGTGAGAACAATATGTTTAACGAAGTTGATGTAAGGAACTCCTCAATACGGTTGTTATCGTCAATCCTCTGAAGGATATCACCTGTAAGCTTGGTGTCAAAGTAAGCGACCGGAAGTGCCATCAGTTTCTGAAGAAATCCTGAAACGATAGCGACATTCACTCGTGCACCTATATGAAGGAGGAGCCAGCTTCGTATGAATTCGACCGAGAGTCTCCCGACCACAAGAGCAAGCTGGGCAATAAGAACAAGATATATGAAGCTGATATCGTTGTTATTTATCCCGATGTCGATAATCGACTGAGTCAGGAATGGTATTATAAGCTGTATAAGACTGCCGATGATAAGCCCAAGAACAAGCTGCCGGAGGTATTTCCTGTACAGCCTGAAGTATTTAAACAGGAACCTGAATCCGCCTGCATTATCTGTTTCATCCTCGTTTTCAAAAAATGCCGGAGTGGGTTCCATGATGAGAACCAGGCCAATTCTCTCATTCTCGACAGTACCGGATGACCAGTTTCGCAGGAACTCCTGCTTTTCCAACTTCACCAGTCCAACTGCAGGGTCAGCGATCCATACCTTATCCTCCGAGACCTTGTACACAACAACGAAATGCTTTTGCCTCCAGTGAACAATACAGGGCAAGGGTACATTTTCGACGAGTTTGCTGAATGGTATCCTTATCCCGAGAGTTCTGAAACCGATTGAGTCAGCTGCTTCCGAAAGGCCCAGGAAAGAGACACCCTCGCGGGTTATATAGCACTTACGCCTGATGGTCTCGAGAGAAAAATTCTTTTTATAGTAACCGGCCACCATCTTGAGGCACGAGGGTCCGCAATCCATTGCATCAGGTTGTTTTACAAAAGGGAATGACATCTGCGGCCGGGATCTTGTTTTGATTAAGGTAAAGATATTCAATTTTAAAATCCTGTTACCAAACAAAAATAATTTTAGAACCGATAAATGCCGCATGCACAGGTTTAATGCCGGAAATAGTATATTTGTCAGTTCATTACAAAAGTGAGGTAAGGAATTTGTTCGGTAAGATTTCCGATAAAGATATTGTCGAAGGGATCCGGAAGCAGGATGACAAAGTTCTTAAATATCTGTATAATACATATTATCAGACCATTAAGAATCATGTCTTAAAAAACAGCGGGTCCGCAGATGATGTTTCCGATGTTTTTCAGGAAACTATTATTGCTTTATATCAAAAGATAACAGACAATAATTTCCACCTGACATCTGATCTCAAGGGCTACTTTTTTGGTGTTGCAAGGAACATCTGGAGTGCCGAGCTAAGGGCAAGGAAGAAGACAGAAGAAATAAAGTCGGATTATGCTGATGAGGTTAATGAAGATTACCAGGATCCAGTATTCCAGAGAATAATGGCACGTGCGTTCGCCAGGCTGAAACCCGACTGCAGGATGGTGCTGACTCTTTTCTATGACGGCTGCCCGTACGATGAGATTGCATCGAGGATGAAATTAAAGAACGAGACATATGCAAGGCGAAAAAAGTACCTGTGCAAGGAAGCTTTGATGGAGCTCATAAAGCAGGATCCGGAGTACAGGAGCTACCTGCGTTTCCAGAAATAGAGCAAAACAAATCCGGCTATTCCGATCGGGAAAAATATTATTAACAATCGCAGATATGATGGAAAATAAAGCGGAGAATTGTCACCATATATTACCAGTGTGGACCAGAAATACGGGTGAGCCTGCTTCATATTTGCTGTTTCCAGGTATCTGAGCCTGGCTTCCCTGAGTGCTTCGCTCTTCGATTTTCCCGCTTTCAGCTTGCTGTAGAACTCTTTCATTATGGATGTGCCGGATCTGTCATTCACCTCCCACAAAGACATTACCACAGAACGGCTGCCTGAAAAAATAAATCCCCTTGCGATACTCAGTACCCCTTCCCCGGCATACAGGGTTCCGACACCCGTGAAACACGAGCTGAGAACCACCATTTTTGCATTTAAGGTATTGTTATAAATTTCGTAAGGCTGGAGGAATGAGGTTGCAGGGTCCGACTTCGAATAGAAGATCATCCCGGTGCTTGCAGGGCTCTTGCCATTTAGAACTGTATGCATCGCAAGATGAATGATATCGTATTTGCCAGCCACCGAAAGGTATTTGGCTTTTGTTGCCAGGGTATCGAGATAGAGTTCGCCGCCGGTTATCCGGGCAACACTTTCGGCTTCGTCGCGAGCAAAAATCAGTTCGGGGAGCCTGCCTGCCTCCTGTTGCCTGTTAGGTGATATGGAATCAATTATTATTGGCTCCGGATATGTCGGTGCAAATGCGACAGACCTGTTAAGCAAAGTTGATTTCGCATTTCCTGATTCACTTAAGAGAGTAGCCGAATACACGTTCGAGATCAGGTACTTCTTCATCAGGTAAGGAAGCCTGTTGTAATACAGGTCATCACTTTTGGTATTTTCACAAATAAGAGTTTCAAAAGGGAAAAAGGAAAGGTAATTGTCGGTTGAAATGACAAGACAGTCCCCGATGAAATAACCGGACACCGGTGCTATCAGTTTGCCATAAAGTCTGTAACCCAGGTCCTGGAAAAGGAGAAATTCCTCCCTGGCCATACCGTCAAAATTAGGTTCTGAAATTAGCTTCCGGTAATTCTTTACAAGGGTAATGAAAGAGGTATCTATCTTTTCCTTAACAAGCTTTACCCCGCTTTTATTGACAAGGAAGATATAGAGGCAGGTATCGGAAACTAGGTAGCTCAGGTAATTGCTCTTTCCGCCAATAAGACGGGCTATATCGGCCGAGCCCACTACCATGGTATTGGTTCTGAGGGTATAATAATCGGGGTATTTTTTCTCAAGAGTGCTTTTCAGCCTGTTCTTCTCTCCTATCAGGGAGACCATGTTGTTTTCCCACATATTAATCTTTGCGGTGTCAGGTTTTTCCAGGCTCTTCTCTTCTGATGATTTCTTTTCATAGAAATCAATGTCCTTCTGTATCCTGCTTTCTTCCTTTATCAGTTCTTCGGGTATTGAGGCCTGGAGGGCCCTCCTGTCTCTCATTGCGGTGAGCAAAGCCTCTGCCTTACTCCTTTCCGATACCTGGAAAGCCCTTTCAAGAAACAATTTATCACCGCTCAGCTGATAGCATTCGAGAAGCGTGCCAATGGCATCAACATAGACATTTCTTTTCTTTCCCCCGAGAACAATCATCCCTTTCTCCTCTCCAATGTTGAGCCGGATGTGTTCCAGCAGATCAATTATAAGAACGGATGTCTCAGCTTTTACCGACAGCCATTTTTTATCTGTGGTTGCAAGCTTTTCCAGGATATTGTACTTGGTCTGAAGAACATTGAGGGTCCAGTTGTCAGCCTTCAGCTTTTCAAGGGGTGGATTTGCGGACCTGTCGCCAGATATCTTCACCCCGGCATTCCGGAAAAGGATTGAATTAACAGAGTCAAGAGCCTGGTCCGGTTTATTATCATTAAGAAGCGCCGTCGAATATGTGATTAATGCTTCAGAAGCATATTTATGATTCCATGGATGCGATTTAGAATATGCAAAGCAGTTTTTCAGGATTGCAATGGCTTTCTTATTGTCAAACCTGCTGTTCACAAGATACCGTGCAAAATCCAGCTGGGCCTGGTAGATCTTATCATGATCATCCGGAAAATCAATACTTATCTTTTCAACAGCACTTTCGAACAGTTTCTTCCCATATAACGGATTGCCACGTTCAGTCCTGATAATTGCATAGTTCCTGATAAAATCAAAAGCGGCCGTGGATTTCTGGTTTTTCACCTCAGGCATTGCTTTTTCATAAACTTCAAAACAGGCATTAAATTCCCCGAGATTATAAAAAACGACTCCCAGGTTATTCAGCGCGGTCAGATAATTACCATCAGTCTTATTATTGTTCTTCGTGAATATCCTTACAGCTGCGTTAAGGTAATGCACAGAGGTTCCATAATCAGAAATGCCAGCAAGGGCAACTCCCCTGTTGGCATAAATAATTGGCAGTGTGTATTCATCTATCTTTGAACTCAGACTCAGAGCCTTGCTTGAGTAATCCAGTGCTTTTTCGAAGTTTCCCAGGTTTATGTTTGCAATTGAGATGGCAACATATGTCTTGGCCCGGCTAACCGAATCCGGAATATTTGTTAAGAGGCATTTCTCGCTGAGACAGTAATAATGCTCTGCATTCACATAGTCTCCGATTTCTGACAATGCTGTTCCCAGGTTATAATAGACCTTTTCTACATAGACATTAGCGGTATCAGTATTAACAAAATCGATGGCTTTACGAAAAGACTGTATTGATTTCAGTGGCCTGCCGGAAAAGTGATATGAGAGACCAATAACATAATTCAATTTAATTTGGTCCGAATCCTGCAGGGTGCCCGAGATATTTACCAGTTTTTCAAGCGAATCAGTCAGCGATTTCATTCTCACCTTAAAAACCCTGCTCCTTGCCGGCTCGTCAGCACTATAGAAATCTTTAACTGCTGAATAAAGGCTTTCTGTAACCTGTCGTACTGCCGAAGCGGTAACGACTGGTTTCAGGATTGTTGTATCAGCCTGTGTTGGGGAGGCTTTATGCCTGGGTATAACGAGCTCATTTCCTGCAAGAGGTTTATGGAAAACCAGTTGCATTATCAGGATAAAAATGATGCCGGTATTTCTCTCCTTAGCAAAAAGCATTGTAGTGACAGACCCCAAATTTTCACGCAAACTTACTCAATAAAAAAGAAAAGGGATCACTTTTTCAGGGTTTTTAACATACTGCTTCACTGATATTTAGATTTTTTTTTGATTTTTTTTCATTTTTCCATGTCACAAAACGGGCCGACCCGACATGTATGATTGCGAATTACCCAATAGTATCAATGTTAAACAAAAAGAATCCAGATCATGAAAACAAAAGAAACAAAAATCGGCTTTGACAGTTTTGAAGTTTATGCTTTAACCAGCGAGGAAATGATAAATGTACGTGGCGGTGAGGATATCCCCTGCACACCTACCAAACCTCCTGTCAAAATCTGAGAGAATAATATTTACTGATTACCTTATATCAGTTTTTATTGATTAAGGTAAAACAGAAGGTTCTTTATCTGGAGTCAGAAAATTCCCCTCGGGGGTAAGTCTGATTGCAAAGAAGACTGGCAGTAATATGTCAGCCTGGTTACCGATAAATTCCTGTGAATATTGGAAGGTTTGGCTTTAGCATATAGCTGAATTGGTCTGATATTGGTACTAGGAGTGCAACGGAGTCACTTAGTATGGGCTAAAAGTCGATGTTAAGTTACCTATAGCTTCCTGCAAAAGGCACAAGGCTGATCTTGTACCGGTTTTTGCAACCGGGCATTGATGCAAACTGTTTTAACAGAAGTGCGTTAAATGTTTTTACAGGGATGAATTGATTATGAAATAAATGAAAAACCAGAATATGAAGACAATTGACTATTCCTATTTCATCGAGAGGTACATAGCAGGTACCATGGACGAAGCCGAGAAAAAGTGGTTTGAAAAAGAGCTCGATGGGAACAGTGTGCTGCAAAATGAGCTGAAACTCAGAAGAAGAGTCGATTCATCCCTTGCCAGGCACGATGTTATTGAACTTAGAAATAAGCTCACTGCTATTGAAAAAGAGAGAAGAGACAGGATGATCATGGCAAAAACCTACGGCGAAAGAAGAACACCGTTAATCAGGTTCGCGGCCGCGATTGCTACACTTCTTATAGTTGGCAGCCTGTATTTGTTATTAAACCATGGCAACAGCCCGGAAAACCTCTACAGGAAAAATTTTGTCGCACACGAATACCCGGGAGAACCCAGGTCAGGACTATTCTTGTCCAATAATTTCAAATTAGCGATGGAGCTTTATAAAAGAAGTGATTATACCGGTGCAGCCAGCCTTCTTGAAAAATACCTGGGATCCAAGCCAGATGCAATGGAAGCTCGCCTCTACTATGGCATATCGGAAATGAAGAATAATAATTTCCCCGTGGCAGAATCATCCTTCAAGACTATTATTGATAATTCAGACAACCTGTTTATTGATATTGCACAATGGTACCTTGCCCTTTGCTATATAAAGACCGATGAGAAGAGCAACGCACTTACCCAGCTTGAATCAATAATTAATTCAAACAGCATATTCAGAGATAAAGCAAAAAGACTGGCCAGGAAAATAAAATAAAACCGGTCATAAAACCCAAATGTGAATAGTGTGAGTAGTATAGGTTGACGGAGCCTGCAGTTTTTGCAGCGGATTAACTGGCACAAGATGGATAACAATATACTTAGCATGATCAACAGCCCGACAATTTTGTCGGGTATGTCCCACGAGATGAGAACACATATGAATTCCATAGTGGCTTTCACGTTCCTCATGAACAATGGAAATTCAAGCGAGGAAGACAGGATGGAATTTTCAAGACATATATTGAGTTCATGTGATCAACTGATGATTCTTTTTGACAATTTCCTCGATTCGGCCGTCATTGATACGGGTAGTTCAAAGGCCGAACCAGGAAAGTACAATATCAACAGTCTTGTTGATGAGCTTCTTTCTGAATTCAGACTCATTCTGAAGAGGGAGGAGCTTGACGACCTGGTACTTATCCAGGAAAATCATGCCGTGAGCAATACCGATTTTAACATTGATGCTAACAGGGTATCTAGGGTGATTCGCACTCTTTTCCTGAATGCCCTGTCAAACACTTCTTCGGGTTATATCAAGGTTGGCCACCAGTTCAGGGATGGCAACATCAGCTTCTACGTCCTCGATTCGGGACATGGCTTCGAAAAATGCAGGGATCTGCTGCAATCTGAAAATATAAATGAAGCCCTGCAGAAGTATAACGATACAACGTCGGCGGTCAACCTTACACTCGCAAGAAAACTGGTCCACCTTATGGGCGGAAAGATATGGATTGAAAGCAACGGATTTGCCGGTACAGGGGTTTATTTTACGATCCCGGTGCGTGAAACCATTTCATCCCAGGTTTCAATCAACAAATATTCAAACACGAAAATTGCTATCTGATAGAACATAATAGCTTGGTCTGCAAAAGCGCTTTTTTGATAGCAGGATTTCTGGCGGAGTCCTGCTATTTTTTACCTGTGATTCTGACCTCAGTCCTCCTGTTCAGCTTTCTTCCTTCGTCTGAAACGTTATCACCTATAGGCGTTGCTGAGCCAAATCCTTTTGAAGTTAGACGCAACGGCTGAATACCCTTGCCTATAAGGTAATTAACCACACTCTTCGCTCTTTTTTCGGAAAGCGATTTGTTGTACTGGGCAGTGCCGATGGAATCGGTATACCCTGCGACTTCAACCATAACTGTCGGATTGTCCTTTAGCAGCTTGTAAAGCCTGTCGAGTTCAGCTACAGATTCCTTTTTAATCTGCCATGAATCGAACTCGTAGAATACATTTGACAGCTGCATTGTCTCTCCAATCCTCACAGGGTTCAGGTAAATATTCTTAATAAACGGACTTGCAGCCGTATGAAGTCCTTCGAACATGAAATTGTCGGAGTAAAACAAATATCCCTGTTTGCTTACATTAAGCCCGTAATCGAATCCCGACGGCAGGCAAACCAGGAAGGTCCCGTCGTGTTCTGAAATGCCCGAGAAAACAACCTCGCCCGTTGTCAGGTTTATAAGCTCATAATCTGCCCTGAGCCTTCCGAGGGTGACTTTATCATATACAGTCCCCTTGAAATAGGAGACCGGATCGGGTCTAATGGAATCATAGAGGCTGAAACAAAAAATATCCTTCCCATTATTCTTATCACGCACCGTAGAATAGTAACCGTTCCTGCCGGCTGCATCGATAATCAAACCTGTTTCATCCGCACTGGTATTAATGGGATAACCCAGGTTTTTAGGGGTCGTCCATGTGGTATCAGGTTTCATCTTTGAAAACCAGATATCGAATCCGCCGAGCCCGGTTCGCCCGTTGGAGGAAAAATAAAGTGTGTGACCGTCAAAATGGATAAACGGGGACATTTCATCCCCGGTGGTATTTATTGAGTCACCGCAGTTTACAGGTTGCTTCCACCTTCCATCGCTGCCTTTTATGGTGTACCAGATATCCATTCCTCCCTTTCCACCCGGCCTGTTGCTTGCGAAGAACAGCATTTTACCGTTGGAGCTAACAGACGGTTCAGCCTCCCAGTAATTTGTATTTACCGGCGGGCCAAGGTTTATTCCAGCTGACCAGTATCTGCCGTCAAACTGTGAATAATAGATATCACACCTCCCCAAGCCATCGAGGCGTTCACATGCAGTAAAATACATGTAGGTACCGTCTGATGAAATGGACTGGGCACCTTCATTCTGAGGTGTATTGATGGGTGAACCCAGGTTCTCTGCCCTGGACCAGGATCCATTTTTCAGGTGACTGACGTAAAAATCCTCCTGGCCCTTCTTCGCGGATCCCTTGAATACCTCCTGCCGTGTAAACATCAGTGTCTGTCCATCCGCGGTTATTGAGGGCCAGTATTCATCGTCGGTTGTATTTACAGAGTCGCCGACACTTTTAGGATCAAACGGGACAGCATGATTTACCGCATTTACACCGTATTCGCATTCCTTAAGATTTTTCTCGGCTGTCGCCCTGTTCTTTTCTGAACCTGTCTTCAGATCGAGATATACCTTGTAATGAAGTACTGCCCGGCCGTACTGCCCCGACTTCATCTCTGCATTTGCCAGGGAAAAGAAAACAGGCTTGTAAAAGAGCGAATCAACTCTTACCGCCTGCCTGTAAAACGCAGCCGATTCATCAAACCTGTCGAGCCTCGAAAGAAGCTCACCAAGCAGCATATATGCCTCATAAAAATTCCTGTCAATACTTACCGACTGCCTTAAAAGCATCTCAGCATTGTCGAGATATAGAAAATCGTATTGTTCTTTTGCCCTGACATAATAAGAGAGTGCTTTTGAAGATGTTGTATGATAATTCTGTGCTGTCAGCGACACCGGCAGCAGCAAGAGTAACAGAAGACCATATAAATCAAATCTAATTTTCAAGTTTCAGGGTATATGCATGAATTTATGGGACTGAAGTGATATTTTCCATTTCAAATTCTTCTTTACGTACTCCACAACCTCAGGAATGATTTTCTCAAACCTTCCCCATTCAGGCTGCAGGTAGAGCTGGCATTTATTGCCAACAAGCTTACTACAGGTCTCGGCCCATTCAAAATCCCCGGCATCCTGGATTATTACCTTTAATTCATTACTTTTCCGGCAGATCTCTTCAACCGGCGGCATATTCTTTTTTGGCGACAGACAAATCCAGTCCCATATCCCGCTCAGCGGGTAAGCACCTGATGTTTCAATAAAAGTAAATATATTCCTGTTTTTTAGCTCTTTACATAAATAATCCAGGTTCCAGATTAATGGCTCGCCGCCGGTTACCACTACAGAATCCGTGCCGGAATCCACTGCTTTCCTGACAATCTCATCAGTGCCGGCAAGAGGATGCATTTCCGGGTTCCAGGTGAACCTTGAATCACACCAGCTGCACCCGACGTCACATCCTCCAAGCCTTATAAACCAGGCTGCCTTGCCTGTATTGAAGCCCTCACCCTGGATTGTATAAAACTCTTCAACCAGCGGCAGAAAACGCCCTTCACTATCGTATTTTTCGTTCAGATTCAATTCGTGAGCTTTTTGAGCTTCTGACAAAGAAAACGAATTTATCCTCAGCTTATTTCAGCCTGATTATTTTTTAACCCCCTGTGTCCCGAACATCAGGATGTAATCCTTCTTACCAGCATCCAGTGCCCAGCTTTCCGGAATAATTTTCCAGTTGTTGAAGGGCGCGGGTGAAATGGTACCCTTTTTTTCTATATACTTGAGCATGTAGTACCTTAGATCCTTATCCGTTGAGGCAATAATCCTCCTTCGCAGCTCATCCTTTCCAATGCCCGCTCCTTCAAAGAAGTGACCTCCTCCGCCGTTACCCCTGTAAGAATTCACCGCTACCCTGTATGATTTTCCTTCCTCAAATGGTCGCCCGTCGGACAAGCCTTTTATTCTTATACGGTCCCCTGCCGGTTTTGAAACATCAACAGTATAATCTATACCGGCCGCAGAGTCGAAGTTGTATGGCTGGTTTTTAAGCCTCGCCCTTGTCCCGCTCATAACAGGGTTACCGTCCAGGCCCAGCCTGAATGCAATCAGATGATCGGCTGGTCCGGTCATAGTATTGAGCCATCCTCCGTATGAAAACTCAAGGTAATTTTTTATTTCAGAGCCGGTCATCTTCATGGTATAAAGCATGTTCTCGAACCTGTACAGCTTGAACATATCGCCGACTGTAATTTTTCCCTCCGGGATTTCGACGTCAAATGAAAGGGGCGCCGCAAATGAGATATCAGCGCCGGTCAACTCCAGCTGGATCCGGTGAATAAGGTCAGTAAATGAAGAAGATCCGAAATAAGAATCCCTCGACGAGACAGTTGCCGTTGAACTGCCTATTACTTTATCGACGTAATTCATTATTGTATTATCATAATTGACGGTGAAAGCCAGGAATGTGCTGTCGGGCTTATATTCTCTCACGCTGAGAATTTCTCCTGATACAGAAATCCTCTTTCTTCCGCTCCTGTCGGTGTTTTTGAATAGTACATCGGCCCTGCCGATTATTTGCGCATGGCTTCCTCCGTCAATCACAAGAACCGTATCACCTGCAATGTTTACAATCTTTTCACATGCGGCATTATGATCGTGGCCGGCAAAGATTACATCGAAACCCGGAACATTGTAAGCAACTGCTGCGGTACCGTTTTCGGGATGGTAGTTGTTTCCCTTGTGATCGTAATTCTTATCCCATCCGCTGTGGAAAAGGCCCACGATCAGGTCAGGCTTTTCAGCTTTCATCACAGGCATCCATTTTTTTGCTGCCTCAACCATGTCGGTGAATTCCATTCCCCTGTAAAGTTCCAGAGGCAGCCAATCCGGTATGGATGGAGTGACAAGACCGAAAACAATGATTTTCAGTCCGTTCCGTTTTAAAATTGTATAGGGTTCAAAATATGGTTTTCCTGTATTGACATCCACAGCATTGGCCGCCAGCAGCGGAAACCTGTATTCCTTCCTTACCCTGTCGTAAACACGGTGACCGGTCTCAATATCGTGATTCCCCACGGTGCATGCATCATAGTTCATGAAATTCATGATGGCACTATTAAGATGCCGGGAAACAGTATCGATGAAATTAAAATAATACTCAGCAGGCTGTCCCTGAAGGTTATCGCCATTATCGAGAAGTATCATTTCATCATGTCTGAAGCCTTCCTTTTTAATATAACCCTCCACACCGGCAAGAGAGGCATCCGACTTCTTCTTTTCGATATAATCGAACGGCATTACCATGCCGTGGACATCAGTTGTCTCAAGAAGAACCAGCCTGACAGGCTTCTGCCCATAGCAGAAGAATATTGCAGAAGAGTATAAAACAAAGACAGATAACAGCGCTTTTTTCAATGCATCGTTCATTTTACCCGGTTATTAATTCAATAAACATCAGTTTTCCTTAACAAGTTCATAGCCGTCTTTTTTACCTTTTTCTTCCTGGCTTATCCCGTTTTTCATCCAGTAAGGCATTGGAGCACCTTTCAGATAATGATCAAAGAACTCCATTTTTCTGACAGATATATCTTTACGGTCAGGCCTTTTTACCAGGTTATGTGCCTCATCGTTGTAGCAAAGCATCCAGGCAGGCTTATTCAGCCTTCTTAGAGCTGTTATGAATTCAATTCCCTGATACCATGGAACAGCACCATCGGCATCATTGTTCATCAGCAGAAGCGGGGTATTGATTCTTGGGATCCCGAAAATCGGTGAGTTTTCAATATAGAGCAATGGTTTTTCCCACAATGTACCACCAATCCTGCTCTGGCTCATCTCGTACTGGAACATCCTCGACATTCCCGATTCCCATCTTATCCCGCCATAAGCGCTTATCATATCGACTACTGCGGCCCCGGCGTATGCACAGGCGAACATGTCGGTCCGGGTAACCAGGTAGGCAATCTGGTATCCTCCCCAGCTCTGACCGTCAAGGCCAAGCTTGCTCCTATCAATAAAAGGGTACCTGTCAGCGAGTGCATTTGTACCGCTCACTACGGCATCGTAGCAGCTTTGACCAGGGTAGCCCGTCTTGTAAGAAATATCCGGAACAAATACCAGGTAACCATTGCTTACGGCAAACGTAATGTTTATTCTCGACGCGCTTGGAGAGGGAGGAGTATATGAATATATCTGATCAGAGCTCCTTTCATAGAAATACACTATCATCGGGTATTTCCTTGCCGGATCAAAATTCTCCGGCTTGTATAAAATGCCCTGGAGATTTTCCCTGGAGTACGAAGTCCATTCCACGAGCTCGGCTGTACACCATATATACTTTGATTGCTGGGGATTTGAACATGAAAGTTTTTTTGATCCGCTGAACTGCATATTGCTTACATATACTTCCGGGCTCTCTGAAAATGATCCCTTTCTCCAGACGAGTCGTTCCTCATCCTTAGATTTAATCAATCCACCCGGGAAGGAACATTTTTCCATAACGAGTTTTTCAGGTTCTCCTGCACTAACCGACTTAAGCTGGTAAAAGCCTGATTCTTTTGTGACACTATTAAATGCAGATAAAATGACAGGATCTTTTCTCTTAATAAACAACTCATCTTTATCGAGCTGCTGGTACCTGAAAGAAATGTTGCTCTTTCTTCCTGATCCCGAGGTAAGGTTCAGGGGAGGCTCTGATCCGTTCAGGTCCGTGAGCCATATATCATACCTGTCGCATATAAGAACATGCTTTTCATCATCAAGCCAGCCTTCGATACCGTAGGGAACCGGTTCCCCCGGGGTATCGTTAAGCTCATCATACAAGGGGTAAGGTACAGCTGAGGATATGTTTTTCTTTGCCCCGGTAATAATATTATACGAGAACCATGCCCTTGCTGCTATGTCCCAGTAAACTACGTATTTTGAGGCGGGCGACATTAAAACCCTCGACGGGGCTTTCTCAAGAATGAGTCTTCTTTCACCGGTCCTTACACTTACAATATAATAATCAGTGTAATTGTTCTCATCCCAGGAAGAATAAATGCGGTATTTGAGGTCCGAACTCCCGAGAGCAATATCGTTGTTGCCCTTCTGCATTGTCTTTACAACCGGCATCTCTTTATCGGCCAGCTGCTTTACCATGTACTTATCGGTAAAACAGACTGCCAAATAGCTCCTCTTTTGTTCCTGTTCCATCTGCTTTTTCTGCATAGGTTGCAAAACAGGATCATTCCACGACCAGATATCAAGCTTGTATTTTTCATCGGAGAGCAGGGTATCTTCAGGTTCCTTGCGAGGCTTTTCGGCTGTTGCAAAAAACAGCCTGCTCCCGTCATCGGAGAAGCTTAGTGTGCCATTATCGCTCACTGACCAGCCTTTTGGCATGGATGCATTAGTGGTGTCTGCTACCCTTACAGCATAGCTGCCCTTTGAGAGATACAGATCAAAGACCCTTGTTTTCGAGGTATCGGTTGTGAAGATAAATGAGAACTTTAATCCCGACCTGTCTGAAGTTACCTTCCTGGCAGTCCCTTTTGACTCGAAAATGGTGGCTGAAGTTTCCTTGCCTGAATCGAATACCACAACTTTTGAAGTCTCTGTTTTGGTGGTGTCAGGAATAACCTGTACGAAACTTATTGATTTTCCCGTGGCGGCAACGGAGTATTCGGTCACATCCTGAAACCTGTACTCCTTCCCAGTTACAGGATTGAAAATTACGAGGTCAGTTCCCTTTGGTTCAGGGTGCTTTTTATTCTTTGGGGCAATAGTTTTAGCAGTCGCAACTGTATCTGCTGAAGGTTTTGAATTCTTCTTTTCATCAGTTTTCTTCTCCGTCAGGAAAGCCATCCAATCTGAACCCGACTCGGGTATCGCGTAGGATTTTACATTGTTTATCCTTGTCGTTTTACCGTCTGACAGATTTATGAAGGCAAGTCCGTTCTTCGGCATCTGGTCTTCCTTCAGCTTCTTTTTCTTAGCCTGCCTTGTCTCGGAATATGTTGGTTTGACCTGGAACACAAGATACCTGCTCCCGCCCGAGAAGCTTGCCTTGAAACCGCAAAAGGAAGAATCAAGCTGACCATTGGCAACATTATACAGGTAAAGCCAGCCATCGCCCTGCTGTGGATTAATTTCCCATGATACCCATTTACCATCATTGGAAATAATTGGTGAACTTGTAGATTTCCAGCTATCGAATACATTGTAATCCAGTGGTGCCTTTTGTCCGGATGCAACACTGAACAAAAAAAAGGTAATAATTAACTGAACCGCTCTTTTCATGGCATATGATGGATTTTTGATGTGATAAACTTAGAAAAGATTATCCAGATGACATTCTATAGGGTGTATATTATTAATCAAATTGAACGAGTTTGATATATTTGCTGCAAATCTGAGAAAATGGTTAAAACAGGACTATCCTTAATCCTTGAGAATTTCCCGGCAGGTCTAAGGAACAGGAGAATCGGAATATTATGTCATGCACCCAGCATTGACAAGGAATACAGGCACATCACTGACCTCTTCCACGAACGCCCTGATTGCAGGCTGACAGCAATATTCGGTCCCCAGCACGGTATGTTCGGTGAGACGCAGGATAACATGATCGAATGGACCGGAGCCCTTCATCCGATATGGAAGATACCCGTTTACAGCCTTTATGGTGAGCACAGGAAACCGACACATGAGATGCTTTCAAATATTGATGTGCTGGTTATTGATCTCCAGGATGTCGGTGCCAGGCTTTATACATATGCATGGACAATCAAGCTCTGCATGGAAGCATGTGCTGAAGCAAACATACCGGTATGGATCCTGGACAGGCCAAATCCTGTTTCCCGCCTCCGGTACGACGGCCCTGTACTGAAGGAGGATTACTTCACATTCGTCGGAGGTGCTGAAATACCTTTATGTCACAGGATGACTTTGGGAGAAATTGCCGTTTGGGTGAGGGAAAAGCATGTCAGCGGCTGCGATCTGAATATCGTTGCCATGAAAGGATGGAACAGATCAATGATGTATAATGAAACTGGTCTTCCATGGGTGATTCCCTCTCCGAATATGCCAACGCTACAATCGGCAGTTGTCTATCCCGGCATGGTCCTGTTCGAGGCAATGAATATTTCAGAAGGACGCGGAACCACGATACCTTTTGAATTGTTCGGGGCACCTTTCGTTGACGTTTTTCAATTGATAAAAACTCTTGAAGGGAGGGATATTCCAGGCTGCAGATTCAGAGTTCATAATTTCATTCCAACCTTTAACAAATTTAAAGGCTTGCTTTGCAACGGGTTACAGCTTCATGTAACAAACACTGACTCATTCAGACCGGTAGCCACAGCACTTGAAATTATCGACGCTTTGATAGAGACTTCTCCGCCTGATGCTGTGAAATTCAATCCCCCTCCTTATGAATACGAGTACAATCTTTTTCCTTTCGACATCCTTTCAGGTGATGACAGGATGAGAAAGGTACTTGGAAACAGGGAGTCTCTGAAGCAGGAAAAGGAAAGGTGGAATGAAGAGATAGATGAATTCAGGAAAGAATTCCGGAAGGTGGCACTGTATAAGGAGTAATGAAGCTATTTCAGGTAAAGCGCCAGTTTTTCGAGCAGTGCATTTCCCGAAATAGGTTTTATCAGGTAGTCGTTGAAGCCGGAGCTCATCATCTTCTCCTTGTCGCCCGTAAGGCCATATGCTGTCTGTGCAATAATTATAACATCCCTGCCGGCCTCACGAAGCATTTTTGTACAGGTATAGCCATCGATCCCGGGTATCTGAATATCCATAAGGATCAATTCAATATCGGTATTATTGATCGCAAGATCGAAAGCTTCCCTGCCATCCACCGCGTTATAAAGTATCGCTCCGGTCTTCTCAAATAGCTTATTCAGGTATAACCTGCTTGAAAAATCGTCCTCGACTATCAAAATTTTCTTTCCTTCCAGCTGCATACTCAATTCAAGTTATTTTAGCCTAAATATGTACTATTCAAAAAGCCCATCATCCCTCAGGAGCAGCAGGATCGCTGATTGGGGAACCACTATATATTTCTCTTTATTGAATTCTATCTCAATCGCCTGGCTCTGCATATAAACCGCCTGGTCTCCCTCCCTTGGCTGTAAAGGTACATATTTTGGCTCGTCCGACCTGCTTTTCCAGGGCTCGTCAGGGTCGTTGATGGAAGGAATGGGATAACCCGGCCCGACCTTCAGGACAAATCCTATCTGAACCTTTTCATTTTCACTTACCCCCGGAGGAAGGAAAAGACCACTTGTAGTCTTTGACTGTGGTACCTTTGGCTTGATAAGTATCCTGTCGCCAATGACAATTAGTTTGTGAAGATCCTTTTCATCAAGAGTCACACCCATTCCAGATTTTTTTTTGACAAAAATATTATTTTATTGCTCTCAGTGCAAAGTAAATTAAGCTTACTTTGTGCCAAAAGGAGATATTGCCGGAAGTTTGACAGACTAGAAGCCAATAAAAATCCAGCCAGAAATGAGAATCCGTTTTGTTCTTGTCGAACCTAGGGTTCCGGAAAATATTGGGGCAAGTGCCAGGGCTTTGAAAACGATGGGCTTTTGTGAGCTCGTGCTTGTAAATCCATGCGGGTGGAAAGAAGGAAAAGCAAAATGGGTGGCTCATGGATCTGCTGAAATACTTGAAAATGCAGCCGTTTTCGGGTCACTTGCTGAAGCCATCGGGGAAAGCGACCTGGCAATAGCAACCAGTGCTAAGAAGCGAAGTGTAAAAGAGGATTTTGTTTCAGCAGATTGTCTCAGCAGTTTTCTCACAGCGAAAGGTGAATCTATAAAGGTTGTCTCGCTCGTTTTCGGGAGGGAAGAATCAGGGCTCACGAACGGGGAGATGAAACTTTGTGATCTTATCTCCACAATCAGGATGGCCGCGTTATATCCATCGCTCAACCTTTCTCAGGCTGTAATGATCTATGCTTACGAACTGGCAGGACTGCATTCTCCCGGTCCTGCAGAAATGAAAGGGACCGGGGAAGGTTCCTTCAGGGCTATGAGGAGCAAGGTGACGGAAGTACTTTTACGTGCCGGCATAAATGAGAACGACAACAGGTACGGAAGGATACTCGAAAGGGTCTCATTTATGGGAGAAGATGATGTGCACCTGGTCCATTCAATATGCAACATGATACTTGAAAAACAGGGAGATGGAAACCATTGATAAATACCGTACCATCAGGAAGCCATCCAAAGGCCTGTTCCGCGACAGGGGAAGCAGGTTTATTGCCATCGCGCTGCCAGTTGCTTCCCAGGCACTTGTAAAAGAGCTACTTGAATCGTATCGAAAGGAATATCACGATGCCAGGCATCACTGTTATGCGTGGATAATCGGACCTGGAAAAGAGCAATGGCGGATCAATGATGACGGTGAACCGTCGGGAACCGCGGGTAAACCTATACTGGGCCAGATTAACTCGAATGATCTTACCAACATACTCATTGTGGTAATCAGGTACTTCGGGGGAACGTTGCTTGGCACCAGCGGGCTCATAAATGCATACAGGAGTGCTGCCGCCGATGCAATCAAAAACAGTGAGATAGTTGAGTGCACCGTTAATGCATATTACACCATTAAGTTCCCGTATGCCGTACTAAATGACGTTATGCGGATAATAAAGGAGGAGGACCTGCTTCAATCCGACCAGCTGTTCGAACTTGAATGCAGCCTGAAAGTTGGATTCCGCCTCTCTCACAAGGACCGGATTATTAGAAGACTTTCAGCAGTTCCCGGTCTGGCCGCATGGTTTGAAGGGAACCTTTAAATCCAGCCTTGCAGTTTTTCATTTTTTTATCAACATCCGTTAGTTAATCCTCATTTCTTGCCTAATTTTATAATGCTCATTTAATGAAAAAATCATCAGGATAAATGAAAAACAGAAGCCTGGTTTCCATCGACGATCTTAGTACCGGTGAGATACTCCGGATACTGGATCTCGCCGTTGAATTTGAAAAGGAGCCCACACAGAAACTTCTTGAAGGCAAGGTTGTTGCAACTTTATTTTTTGAACCATCAACCAGGACAAGGCTTAGCTTCGAGAGTGCGGTAAGCAGGCTTGGCGGGAAAATTCTTGGTTTTTCCGATGTTTCCAGTTCAAGTGTTTCAAAGGGAGAAACCCTCAACGACACAATCAGGATGGTCAGCAATTACAGCGACCTGATAGTAATGCGTCATCCCATAGAGGGGAGCGCGAGATTTGCAAGTGAAATTTCTGACGTACCTGTAATCAATGCCGGTGACGGGGCGAACCAGCATCCCACGCAGACCCTGCTTGACCTCTATTCCATAAGGAAAACCCAGGGCACACTCGACAACCTGAATATATTCCTGGTGGGTGATCTAAAGTATGGCAGGACGGTTCATTCCCTTATGCTGGCAATGGCACGCTGGAATGCCACTTTTAACTTTATCTCACCCGAGGAACTCAGGATGCCTGATGAGTACAAGCTGTTCCTCGACAGCATCGGACTTAAATATTATGAGCATACCGATTTTACAGATATTATTTCCCGTGCCGACATTATCTACATGACCCGTGTTCAGCGTGAAAGATTCTCAGATCCCATCGAGTACGAAAAGGTTAAGAATGTATATGTCCTGAAGAATTCCATGCTGAAAAATACCAAGCCCACAATGAGGATACTTCATCCCCTTCCAAGGGTTAATGAAATCCACACTGACGTTGATCATAATCCTAAGGCTTATTACTTCGAACAGGCATTGAACGGAGTATTTACAAGGCAGGCAATCATCTGCTCCCTGCTGGGAATTAAATAAGGAGGATAAAAGAATGAAAGAACCGAAACAGCTAAGTGTAAGCGCCCTACAAAACGGAACGGTAATTGATCATATCCCTGCAAGGAACCTGTTTAAGGTAATACAGATTCTCAGGCTTGATCATATCGAGAACCAGGTCACCTTCGGCACTAACCTCGAAAGCAAGAAGCTCGGGAAGAAAGCCATCATCAAGATTTCAGGAATATATTTTGAAGATGCCGATATAAACAGGATCGCCCTTGTGGCCCCGGAAGCCAAGCTGAATATTATAAAGGACTACGAGGTAGTCGAGAAAAAGGTCGTCGAGGTCCCCGACAGTATAACCGGTATTGCGAAGTGCATGAACCCTAAATGCATAACAAATTTCGAGAACGTCACGACAAGGTTCAGGGTTGTGGAAAAGAAAAATGTGGCATTGAAATGCCATTACTGCGAGAAAATAACAACAGGGGATAACCTTCAGATAGTTTAAGCCACAATGCTTACCTGAGCCTGTCGTAAGATTTTACAATCTTTTCATCCCTGCTTATACCTGACAGGGCAAGAACAGCCAGTATTATTATGATTACCGGAAATACCATCCTGATGTGAGGCATCATGCCGGCATTATAGGTTTTGGCAGCCAGGTTCCAGTAATACAGCTCGAGTGCGCAGACAATTACTGCACCTGCAATTGCGGCAAACACAGCTGTTTTCTGTAATTTCCTGTACCTGTACAGCAGGATAGCTGCCAGTGCAGCAATAATTATCAGGAGAAGCCCCGCTCCTATCATAAATGAATTATCTGCTGCCGAATTGCCAGTCTGAACTGCCGGGGCCAGCCCCCTGAAGGTCAGTTCATAGACGGCATCACCAGTGAATCCCATTATTCTGCCGCTGAACATCAGCCCAGCAAGAATCATACATAAGGATAGCCAGATAGTCTGAATACGCTGTATCATATCAGTTTGATTTCTGGGTGCCGAAGTTACATTATTATTGTAAATTTGAGCTTTTATTTTCAAAGATGAAAGAGACAGAATTAATTACAAATAGCGACGGAAGCATTTTCCATCTGAAGCTGCTGCCTGGTGACATTGCCAGAAAGATTGTCATAGTTGGTGACCCCGGAAGAGTTGATATGTTTGCCACCCTCCTGAAAGATATAAGGGTAAAAAAAGAAAACAGGGAATTCAGGACAGTTACCGGCACCTACGACCTGGGAGAGATTACAGTCATTTCTTCAGGGATCGGGACTGACAATATCGATATCGTGATGAATGAACTTGACGCCCTGGTAAATGTCGATTTTGCAACCGGAAAACCCAAAGATGAACTTACCAGCCTCGACATTGTTAGGATTGGTACGTCAGGAGGGCTTCAGCAGGATATACCGGCAGGGTCGTTTGTGATTACGGAGACCGCCATTGGTTTTGACGGGCTGATTCACTTTTATGAAGGTTACGACTGGTTGCTCGATACCGCGGTAGCAGACGTGCTAGTCGAGCATCTTGAATGGCCCGACACGCTCTCCTACCCTTATGCCATCAGGGCAAATAAGGAGTTAATGGAGGTTTTCCGGAACGAAAACTTCATCAAGGGAATTACAGTATCAGTTCCTGGATTTTATGCGCCCCAGGGACGAAAGATCAGGCTTGAGACCTTCGACAATGAAATAAATGAAAAGCTGGCCAGCTATTCTTTCAGGGGGAAGACAATAACAAACTACGAGATGGAGAGTTCGGCAATCTACGGACTTGCCGGGTTGCTTGGCCACAGAGCTGTAACAATCTGTACCATTCTCGGGAACAGGGTCACCGGTGAGTTTATTCACGATTACAAACCCCTCATGATTGAACTCGCGAGGAAGGTTTTTAGTTTATTGTAGATTGAGGATCAGGCTAATTGAATTGAGCTAAAATTAAATATCTTTGTAATTCAACCCGATATCCTGAACAATATGTCAGAGTCAGCAGGCAAAACTCAAAATGAAGAAATAGATCTTCTTGATCTTTTTAAAAGATTCGGAGGTGCTTTAAAGAGGTTTTTTACTGCCATCTGGACGGGTATACTTGTGACATTCGTCTTTCTGGCAAGAAATTTTCTTATCCTCACTTTAAGCATTTTATTAGGAACTGGGCTTTCATATCTTTTCAAGTTCTCATTCCAGCAGGTTTTTAAAGGAGATATGGTACTCAAAACCAATACAGTGCCTGCTTCGGAAATGATCTCCTTCATCAACAGATTACATGTGTACTGTCAGGAAAAAAACCTGGCACTTCTTGCTAAATCACTTTCTGTTTCTCCACAGGAAGCGTTAAAGGTCAAGGACATTGAGGCCTTTTGGATAATAGACAGAAACCGGGATAAGATTGCTGATTATGTCGATTATGGAAAGAGCCACGATGTATATGATACTGTCGATGTCAGAATGCCGGACAGGCTAGATGTTCAAATTAAGGTGATATCGAACCCTGAAGTGACCACGATAAGGACAGGTGTCTTGAAGTTCATTGAAAGCGACTCGATCTTCAGAGAGAAGAATAAAGTAAGGCTGAAGCAGAATGAGGATATGCTGAAGCGGCTTTCATATGATATAGAACAACTGGACAGCCTTCAAAAGGTAAAATACTTTGAAGAGTCAAGGAATCATGTTCCAAAGACAAGCGGACAGATTGTATTTCTGCAGGAACAGAAGACTCAGCTCGTATATACTGATATATACGGTCTTTACTCGAAAAAACAGGCTATTGAGTCGGAACAGATACTAAACAGGAAAATTGTTTCGCTTATCAGTGATATTACTATCCCTTACAAACCACTCACTGGGGCCCTCTATTATGGGAAAGTTATAATACCGCTGTTATTCTCGATCACTTTACTGACCCTTATCGTAGTAAGAAACCGGAAAAGACTGAAAGACACGTTTGAACAATATTGATTAATTATTCTCACCGGGTTTTGTTACAAGGTAACAGTAGAATACTGTAAAGAACATAATCCCCCATTGTCTTTCCAGTACAGATTCAAACATGAATGTAGCCAGGACTACAAGCAGAAATGCATAATATAGGTATTTGCTTCGCAGGAAACCTGTAAAAACCAGAGGGGCTACCAGGATGAGAAGCAATAAGACAGTCCCCGGCATACCTAGAGCCATCTGTGTCTCAAGAAACTGGTTATGAGCATTTAACCTGAGGCTTGCCTCGTTATGGTATCCATTTTTCTGGTATTCTGAAGCTAAGATATTCCTCGAATCAAGTCCTACCCCCAATACCGGGTTCCTTTTTATGAGATCTGAAGCAGTCAACCAGGATGTAAGCCGGGGGTCAAGATCTTTGAAACTGAGTTTTTGAACAGCATACCTTTGCTTTATGGCATCGAATTTTGCTTTTGTTCTAGGGTTTACACACGTTATCCAGAAGACTGCAACAGCCATGACTGGAAGAATAATCAGAGCAGTGAATCTTGCCTTCCTCCCTTTAAGGTATAATACAATAAAATAAGCCACCAGAAGGCCACATGCTAAATAGATCGTTCGGGAAGAAAGAAGGTATATATAAGACAGCAAAACAGCAGATAGTGCCACAATCCAGGCCTTTTTTTCTATGGTCTCCATGAGTGAGATGATAAGGAGAGATAGTGCAAAAAGCGTTTTCAATCCAAGGTAGGTAGGGTGCTCAATAAATGATAATCTCTGAGATATAAAAGGGGAAGAAAAGGATTCCGGATCGAATGATATTTCAGCTGAGTTGTGAGGTATTAATGTTGTGCCCGTAGCTGCAACAGCTAATTCAAAAAAGAAGATTATGATTATTCCTGAAATATACATAACGCCAAAGATCTCCGATCTCTTGTCAAAGTACTCCGAAATGAAGATCGGGAACAGGAACAAAGGAACAAGAAGGAACATAAAATAGCCTTCAATGAAAGACCACTTCGGATTTCTGAATAAGAAGTTCAGAAAAATTACCAGGAAATAAGAAACCAGAGGCAAAATCAACCACTTCCTGAGAATTAAGGATTTAATGAGGTTCTTAAAGTCAGTTGTCCAAAGTACCAGGCCTGTAGCCATTGCGAGGCCCAGGGGATATAGAGTCCAGCTTCTTGGAAATGGCATCAGAAAAACTGCCATGCAAAGGAAAATAAATCCTGCCTTTTCCCAGAATCCGATTCCTGGCTTTGTAAGATTCATCGTTTTTGTGTTCTCAGGAGAGCTCCGTTATCATTCTGATGTGTCAGATTTCAAGTTCTTTTTCCTCATAAAGAAATGAAGAATCCCCGACATAATTGTCGCTAGCAGAAGAGACAGGACGATTGCGGTGAACCCGCCTAAAGGCTGAAGCAGAAATAAAAGCAAAAGAAAAAACAGGTCGGCTCCGATCAGAATCAGGCTTACAGCCAGATGTGATAAACCGAACCGAAGCAGAAGATGGTGAATATGTTTCTTGTCAGCCCTGAAGGGAGAGGTCCTTTTAGATATCCTTACCACGACGACCCTGATCATATCGAAAAAAGGTACGAAGAACAAACCAAATAAAACCGCAGGGGCGGATTGAAGCCTGAGGTTTTCGGCCGAAGTCCGTTCAAGCTCAAGAAATCTGACAGAAAGGAAGGAAAGAATAAGACCCACGATCATAGCCCCGGTATCGCCCATGAAAATTTTATTTTCGGTTCCCGTTACATTGAAGATAAAATACGCTGACAGGGTACCGACCATGCACCCACTGATAATAGCTTCATTATAATGCCCCGATCTGCAGAACCAGGCCCCCAGCATCAATGAAGCAAGTATTGCGAGCCCTGATGAAAGACCGTCAACCCCATCGATCAGGTTAAAGCCATTTATAAAAACCAGCAGCAGAAAAATAGTAAAAATAATCCCGGGAATATATCCTACAGATGTAATACCAAGTATATTGTGAAAATCCGATACCCGAATGTTTCCCAAAATTACAACTATAGCAGCGGCGAAGATCTGACCCAGAATCTTCTTTTTCGGGTCAAGCATGAGGATATCATCCTTAAGGCCGAGAAGGAAGAGAATTATTATTCCCCCCATCAGGAACCTGATATTGGGTGAATCGCTGAGACTCGTGAAAAGGATCGATGATATTGAAAAACCGGCAAATATTGCGAGACCACCCAGTACCGGAACCTCCGTTTTGTGTGAAGTTCTGTGATTCGGGATATCGACCAATTTTCGATACCTCGCAATCCTGACAATCGTAGGTATTGACAGACACGTAATCGCAAAAGACGAAATCACTCCGGCTAAGAGAAGCGGCAGGAATGTTACCGAATAATTAAATAGTCGATAATCTAAATTTAAATCCAAATTTTGTGAAATCTAATCGATAAGTGAAATTAAGAAAATTCACCATGATGTCAAAATATATCATCCGTCTTCTCCGGCTTTTGCATTATCGAAAGGAATTTCATGGCAAGACAGAATCGAACAGGTTACAGTATTTTTCCAGGATTTTATCCCAGGAATATTTATCGAGGATCATTGATGAAGATGCTTTATGGTATTGGTCCAATTCATCGTCCTTCATTGCTTCTATTCTGATAATCTGATCGGAGCAACTCCATGAATCCGAAAAATAGAATTGTTTTTCACCTGTCACTTCCCGGTTAAAAACATTATCATGGCACAAAGCAATATTTCCATTAGCCATTGCTTCGAGAAGAGAGGGATTTGTACCACCTACCGAATGACCATGTATATATGCATAGCAGCCTGATCTGAGTGCCATCAATGCTTCCTTGTCATAGATTCCCCCCAGGAAAACCACCCTGCCCGATCTGTCGGTCTGAGTTAGTTTTCTGACATACGGATTGTCTAATAAATTACCTACTATGACAAGAGGGAGTTTGGTACCCGAAAGCAGATAACCATTTATTATCATATCGACATTATTCTCAGGTTCAAGCCTGCATACAACCAGGTAATATTTAAATGATACCAGGGAAAAACCTGACAGTATTTTTTCATTTACTTTGTTGTTCGGATAAGCGCCATATTCTATTACACGGATCTTTCGTGATACCATTTTACCATATCTCTTAACCAGGTGGTCCCGTATTGCGCTGGAATCAGCAATTATAATTCCTCGGCTTACAACAGAGATCAATTCAGTCAGGAACAGGTACAACTTTTTGTACCTCGTCCACTTTGATCTTCTGTACTCTATCCCGTCAACATTGGTAATAAGTACCTTTTTTCTGAAAAGATTCAGAATATAGAAAGGCGAACCAGCACTTCCGGCTATGACAATAATATCAGTATACCTGGTAGCCCACCTGATCCCGTCATAATAATAAAGAACAGGGTTCCGGTTTTTAGAATACCGGGAAATATAAAGCTTTACCCCTCTGAATGTATCCCCTGCACAAGAGTCCTTGTCACACTGTACCGTGACGTCATAACCAGCCCTGGTCAGCAGAACTGATATCTCCTCGGCAAAGGTTTCGAATCCGCCATAAACAGAAGGAATCCCACGGGTCCCGATAATAGATATTCTGTTGCTCTTTTCCATTTTATGTACTCACAATACCCTGAACTAAAAAAAAATACCTTATCGTTCAAGGAGAGATTTTAGGCCATCAAGATACTTACTTTCACTCTTGAAATCGTAATAGCTGATAAGATCTGATTCCGAATAAAAGCTACCGGATCCCGGTAAGATCCCTGATACCCTGTTAATCAAGACAATATAATCATCAACAGTACCACTTGAAACGGCATACCCGAAGCTGGGAAACATTTCAAAGAAGGTTTTGAAGTAATTCTCAGAAGATGAAATCACGGGTTTCCTGAAAGTAACCGCCATTTCAAGAATGCCGCTTTGTGACATGTGGGTATATGGCAAAAATACTATATCGCATTTTGTAAAAAGAAACTTTAGCTCATCGTCATTAATATATCGTTTTAACCTTGAAACAGGCATGCTCCCCGACAGCTTCCTGATTTCCAGTGTCCTGTCAAAAATATCGTGGGGATCTGATCCAGCAATGACTATATTGTATCTGCCTGTCTGTCTTTCTTTCATTAAAAGCTCAATGATTTCAGCTACTATAGCCGGTCCCTTCGTGATCCTCATCTGTCCGAAATAAAGAATATTTACTTTGCTATCCACTATCAGGTCACGGGCGTCCGCACCGACGTTGCCCGGATTATACGAATTTCCCAGGTCATATTTTAAATGAGGCATAAGCACCTTCTTCCCGCTGAATCCCAGGTGCATAAGCTCGTCCTCAACAGAAACGGAATGATAAATCACATTTCCGCATAGCTTTTTATACAGTAGTTTCCTTAAATAATTCTGAACTTTAGCATCCACATTCTTCCCGCGTAGAGGATATATCTCATGTATATCGAGAATAAGCCTGCTCGTCATCAACAGCGGCAGTATAAATAAAAGCTCATACAGATTTCCGTATGTAAGGAAAACGTAAGATCCTCTTTTTGCCTTCAGGAGAAACCAATAAAAATGGCACAGGCTCCACATAAACTTTGATGCCCTGAGTGGCAAATTACCTTTATAGTAGTCTGAGAATACTTTATCTGCTGAATTGACAGGATCATTATAATTTGACAGAATACGCACATCAGCGTTTGTTTTTGACAAGACACTTCTGAATCCGGTATTATAATAATGCATCCCGGAATGCCTGCCTATTATATCGACAATATAAATTATCCCGTCCGTATCAGGCATAAACAGATCTCGTTATCCCATCACGGGAAGGTTTTAACATGAACATAATGACCATTACCCCGGTGTTATTATAAAACAGGTCGTTCCCGATAATCAGCTCGATCAGGATGAAGAATAAGAGGTACCGGCCAATAACCACGATTAATCCATCGCCGGAAAAATACCTGAAAAGCCTGATAAAGAACATAATGTAAAGCAATACCAGGATAATACCGCCCTTGACAAGAAGGCCAAAAATTCCAATGTCGGAAATAAAGAAAAAATCTGAGACAATACCCATGTAGCCTCCGTTGTACCTGTAACTTATACTGCCAAGGCCTGTCAGCGGATATTTAAGAAACCATTTCCATCCGTCCTCTATCTCCCTGATTCTTAGATAAGCCGAGTAATCCCTTGTCTGATGTATGTAATCCATATTATTGGCATGCAGAAGCCCGGTAAAGCTTCTGGATATAACATTATCAGTAACCATTACCAGGTAGAGTGCCAGAATAAGAGTGACTGAGATTGAAAGGAATTTCAGGTCATACAGTTTATACTTTAGGTAATACATCATTACCGGAATCATGCACAGGGAGAATATCTCATTTCTCGATTTTGTAATGAATACTGAGCTTAAAAGTATTACCAGCGGAAGGATGAGGTTGCCAGGTTTGTTTTTTTCGAAGAAATAAACCCAGCCTGCAATAAAAGAGATAAAGAACAGGCCGGAAAAACCTGAAAACTGAATTCCCTTTGTGGTTGTAAAAGTGTACCTGACAGCAAGAGTTCCCTTCCTGAAAACAGTATTGAAATCATTGACAGAGAACCCGAAGAAAAGTATCACCACAACTATAAGAACCAGAATATTTACCATGTTCACATATGAAAGAATTGCTCTTTCATTAAAGTCAAAACAGTATAATGTATAAAATGCCAGAAGAAGGTAAAGGCTCCTGAATGATAGCAGCCCCATATATAATGGCTGACCTACGGTAAAATAGGCGACAAGGCAGTTGAAAACCGGATAAAATATAAGAAAAACTGACAAATAGATATCCAGCATCTCAATCCTGTACCTGTACTTTGAAAGGTATACCGAAAAGAAGAATAACCCGGTTAAGGCAACAACCATAATAACGATTTCATTTACTACCTGTGAAACGAAACCAAGCCTTTGCGGCAATCCCGACACATACAGCAAAAAGAGGACCAGGAAAATTCTTTTTAGCGAATTCATCCACCAGGTTTTTTAACGGTTCCATTAACCAGACCTTTAAACACTTCACTTAAAACCAACGCGCCCGCCCTGAAGTTGAAATTAAGAAAATATTGAACTGCTTTCAAGTTCCAGTAAACTGTTAATGATAAGCGGGTTTTAAATCTGCTTGCACCCTTAAGAAGCTTATCAGTAATATAGTACCTGTTTCCAATCGTATTCTTCAGGTAGAAGGTCAAATTATTACTCCGGGGTGATAACTGGTTTATTTCTTTTTGTTCTTCGACTGACTGACTCCCCTGTCCCTTGTGAAATATGACCGAACCGGAAACGAACATAATCAGCTTTCCTTTCAACATCAGGCGCAGTGAGAGTTCAACATCTTCATCATACATAAAAAACATTGGATCGTACAGATACTTTTCTTCTCTGAATTCCGAGGACCTGATCATGAGAGCACATCCTGAAGCAAATGAAACATAACGGTCCTCAATGGCAGCTTCACCGTATAGCCGGCCTATCAGGTCAACTTTAGCTGTCATCCTGCTTAGAAATATCCTGCCACCTCCATACCATATTCTGGCATGCTGATCGCAAGTAAGTATCAATGGTGTGAAATATGATACTGCCGGCTCTTTCTCTGCGCACAATTTAAGCCTGCCAATAGAATCTGCCTGAAGAATGACATCATTATTCAGGATAAGAATATACTCAGGTTCCAGCTTATTCAATGCGTATTCAATAGCTAGGTTCACTGCTTTTCCATAGCCAAGATTCTTTCCGGGGTAGAGGATCCTGCGACCGGGGTAAAACGAAGTAATCTCATCAAGCGTGTTGCCCTCTTGATCATTTTCGACAATTATAACTTCCGGTAAAGCAGGCAGGTCCGAACTCATCACGGATTTCAGGCAGACAACTGTATCGCCTGCATTTTTGTAGTTTATTATAATTATGCACAATGACCCTTGCATTGGCCTATTCATTAATCAGATATGTTTATTCCATAATCGCTTTCGAAAGTTACAACTAAAGAACAGAATATTGAAACACCTGAATTCAGGGGAACGGTATTTTATGAATATGCATTTAATGCCGATAGCATGGATGCAATTCTGACTTCCCATATGTTCCCGTTAACAAAGTCCGTAATCTCCCTTTTTGAAGCTTTGGAATGCAGGTTTCCTGTGACCAGCAGGCTTACAAGCTCCATGTACTGGTCCGTATCAGAATAGAGGTATACAAATTTCTCAAATTTCAAAGTTTCGGGAAGACATGGAATTATAACAGGCTTACCAGTTGAAATGTATTCATACACTTTGACAGGATCCACAGACCTGATCAGTTCTGTACTTAAAAATGGCATTACCAGTGCATCGGCTGCCACCAGTTCAGAAGGCAGCCTGTCGTGTCTTACCGGGCCCTGGTACCTGATCCCCATGGATACCGGAATCTCAATCTCCGAGGGACCAAGAAGGATATATTCAATAGTGTCGAATCTCTCAGTGCTCATTCTGACAAGATTGAAATCAAACCAGGAAGATATGGTGCCTGTGTAGATGAGATTATATTTATCCTTCTCGGCTTTTTTATAATAAGGATCTTCATTTATTTGTTCGAATGACGAGAAATAATCCCAGCTTAAGGCATTATTAACAATTACCTGACTAAAGTCTGATCCGAAACGCTTTTGAAGCTTGCTTGCCAGATACCCTGATGAAACAAATACTAAATCAGCATCTTTCACCAGGTCGTGTTCAGCTTTGAACAATTTCCGCAGCCCGGATTTATCTCTACTGAGGTTATCAAATTCCTGAAAATCATCCATGCAATCGTAGATCAGTATTTTTTGATTTCCGTAAAGCGGTTTTACGATCGGGTAGAATTCAGGAAAAGTAATCCATATTATTTCACACCTTCTTATGCAGTATAACAGCTGCGCCATGAGTAAGCATCCGTTCAACCATTTCACAAATTTGAACCTGTTGAATGGCAGCCTGAAAAGCTGTCTTATTCTCAGGTTTTCAGGGTGACCCGTCAGTTCCGGATTTTTAATCAGGTTCCTTTTCCTGTACGTCTTCTGAAAGAGGTACTCAACCTCATAATACTCCGACAGTCCCTCTGCAATAAACTGGGGACGCTGCTTCGCCCAGTTCCAATCGGTCATAGTCAGGTAGAGGATTCTTTTAGTCATCTCACGGGGTGTTCATTATCAAACCGGAATACTACCTGTTTCCTTGCCCTCCTTGTCTTGCGTCCAAGCAGGAACTTTATGATATTCTTTGTCCAGACATTAAAAATGAGATCAAGTCCGTATTCTGACCATCCCCTGCTTCTGAAAACCCTGATCATTGATGGATTAAGATGATCAAACGAATGCCTGTTATAACTGTTAACATGTTCCCCGCCGTTCTCCAGCTCTTCCTTATATGGCACAATAATGAAGAGTGATCTGCATTTTTTCAGAAGCGATTCAGCAATCCCGGTGTCATTGGTCAGGTGTTCGAAGACATTGGAGGAGATTATTACGTCCGAAGCGGGAACATCTTCCCATCTGCAGCATATAAAATCTGCTTCCTTACCGTGTCTTTCGGTACACTTCTCAATTGCCTTCACCGAAAAATCCGTTCCAGTAAGCAATGCTTCCTGAAAATGCTGCCTGAGAACGGGTATCGATTCGCCTGTGCCGCAGCCGAAGTCAAGTATACTGCCCTGGAAACCGGCAGGCAGGTTTATATACCTTAAATATGCTTCAGTTAAGCAAGTTGTCTGGTAACCTCCGTGCTTTTCTTCCCAGTCGCCGGACCCGAACCTGTTGTCCCAGTATTCCTTATTATTGATGTTTTCCATACAGGTCAGTTCCCGTTGACTTTCAACGTTTCTGAATTCTTCTTCACAAAATAAAGAGATGTAAATGAAACAATAACAGTATGAGCAATATATGCAATGAGCATAGCTTCGGCAAGTCCTTTTGCACCTTTGCCCGACGATATGAAATAATGCGACAGAGAAAGGAAAAAGGCTGCCCATATGAGATTTATGAACAAGCCCGCCCACATCTTTCCAAGGCCTGCAATTATCTGACCTATGACCATATTAACGGAGTTAAGAATGGCTGCCGCGGCGAGGATTATCAGGACAACCGAGCCATTTGAAAAATCGCTCCCGTACGATCTCATGATGATACCTGAGAAGAGTGAAAACAGAACCGCTAGTATTAGGCAGATTGAAAAATTAAGCAGGATATTGTACCTGATCAGCTTGGTAAACCTGAAAAGGTCATTCTTCATGTTCGAGAAGAGCGGAAGAGAAATCTGCGAAATTGCTACGGGAATAAAAAGAATAATATTCTGCCATTGGGCAGCCGCATTATAGACAGCCATTTCATTCAGGCCGTTTCCATTCCTCACCAGGAAAAGGTTTGACACCCATAGAGTCATGCTTACAATTATTGCGCCAAGGACAGAAGGAAGGCTGAACCTCCACAAATACGACAGGTTACCCAATGGCCTGCTTAAGGAGAGGCTTATGCCATATTTCCTGCATTTCCTGACAAGAAAAAAAAGACCGGAAAGGTACTGGGCAAGAAATGCAGCTATTAAACCGATAAAAGCGCCCGGTAATCCAAGGGTCAGTACGAGCAGGATCTGGCCAACGAGGGTTACAACCCCTGTCAGGATACTTATTTTAGCAATTGACTTGAAATCCTCGAAACCTGCAAGTGCCCCTGTAACAGCACCATTGATCGCATTAAGCAACAGTATTGCCGAGGCTAATTTCAGCTGACCCGAAAGGTTGCCCGATCCGATAAGACTTACTGAAACGAAGGAGGAAGCGAGCAAGAGGACAATCGAAAATACCAGCCCGAAGATTAATGCAACGAGCGAGGATGATGCAATTATGCTGCCGGTTTTAGACTTATCCGTATCCCTGAATTCTGCCACATATTTTGTTGAAGCTGTACCCAGGCTGAATCCTGCAAAAACAGCAAAGAAGCTAAGGGTGGATTGGATGATGCTGTATTCGCCGAAGTGAACCTTGCCTATTATCCTGGCAATAATTACTGAAGAGACAAGCAGAAACCCCTTTGAAATAACTGAACCGAGCAAGGCCCAGAAGGAGATTCTTGCCACCCTGCTGCGTATATCATCACCTTTAAACGCGGCCAATAATTCGTTTATGCTTTTCCCGGCAAACATTGATTTATAATCATCTTTAATCGATTATCGGCCCGTTTTACCTTCCAGGTAACTCAACAGTATTTCAGCGATCCTCGCGGATGCTTTCCCGTCCCCGTATGGATTCTCAGTACCTGGCGGGCATTGTCCTGATTTTCCGTTGAGGAACCTGGTCATCCTTTCAATAATGATATCCTGTTCGGTTCCGACCAGCTGCGCGAATCCGTTATCGATACCCTCCGTTCTTTCAGTCAACTTCCTGGTAATAAAAATCATTTTGCCTAACCCGGGGGCTTCCTCCTGTATACCTCCTGAATCGGAAAGTACCAGGGCAGACCGCTTCATAAGCCAGATAAACTGCAGGTATCCTAGCGGTTCAATCAAATGAATATTTTTAATTCCAGGGTTGCCCAGAAGCTTGTAAACCGGAACTTTTACCTTAGGGTTAAGGTGGACGGGGTAAACAAAATGAACATCAGGGAATTTACCAGCCAAACACAAGACTGCCTTACAGACAGATTCGAGATCCTGCCCGAAATTCTCCCTCCTGTGACCGGTAATCAGTACGATCCTGTCATTGAGGATGCCCGGCAGGATGGAATCCATTTCATTGAATATCTTTTGTGAGTCATTATCTATCAGTTCAGTTGCAATATTCATTGCATCCACAACCGTATTTCCAGTTACATGTATTGTCGGGGCCGGAACATTCTCACCCAGAAGGTTCTTTTCCGCCTGTTTTGTAGGGGCAAAGTTTAAAACTGCTATCCTGCCGATAATCTGACGGTTAATCTCCTCCGGCCAGGGCGAATAAATATTATATGTCCGGAGGCCGGCTTCCACGTGCGCGACAGGTATCTGCCTGTAGAAACATGCAAGCGCGGATGCCATGGCGGTAGTGGTATCTCCCTGCACAACAGCAATATCGGGATTAAAATCCTGAAGAACCGTATCCATTCCCGTTAAGATGCCGGAAGTTATTTCAGCTAACGACTGGTTCTCCTTCATACTGCTGAATTCAAAATCACAGCGTACCCCGAACGTATCGAGAACCTGGGCAAGCAGCTCCTTGTGCTGGCCCGTACTGCACACCCTGACATCGACCCCCGCTTGCCTCCTGATCACACGGAGCAGAGGGAAGAGCTTTATCGCCTCAGGTCTTGTTCCGAAAATAAGCAGTACTTTTTTCATCATAGGAAGCTTTAAATTCCTTCACTGTCGGCTAAATAATAATCTTCCTGCACAGAATCCACGAATAAATGACAATGAAAGTCTCAGTTAAAACAATTGCAGTGGCAAACTCTCTCAATCCTGCAGAGTGCAAAATGAACATCAAAGATATAAGGAAGACATAGAAAATAAGTCCCATCAGCCTCATCAGCAAATACCTTTCTTTCAGACCGAAGTTTATCAGCAAAATATCGCCATAATAAAGGCCAAGCGAAATTGGAACAAGTGCCAATGATAAGATTCTCAGGGCCGCTGTGGATTCGGTATTTACAGTGCCGCTGAAAAAATGAATAATAGTCCCGGAAAAGTAAAAGATACAAATGATAATCAGTACTGCGAGCCCCAGTGACCAGAGAGTAACTTTTCGGAGGAGACCAAGCCTTTTTCCATGAGCAATCCGGGGAAATAGTGACTGTCCAAGAAGGGAGTATGGCACTTTCAGTATATTTATGACTTTCTCGGCCACGTCGTAGTACGCTACCTGGGTCATTCCAAGGAAGGCACCAACAATTATCCTGTTGGCATTCAGGTAAATCTGCGTGGAGACATTTGAGAAAAAGTATGCAATGTTTTCGGTGAAGTACCTTTTTAATATCTCAATTTTTTCGAAAGAGAATCTTATCCTGTACTTCCTGAAAACAATATAAAGCCCTGTAAGTGCTCCTGCCACTGTGCCCGTACCAAGGATCAGCGGGTACATGTAAAAATCAGCCTGCCTGGTAATTACAACAAAAACGGCGAGAGTTGCCATAACCCTGAAAGAGACATTTATGAAGGTGATATACTTCATTTTCTCAATACCCTGGAAAAACCAGACCGGGAAAAGTGCCTCGCTCAGGCATGAGAGCATCGACAGCAGGAAAAGGGCCCTGTACTGTGAGAGTGAGGTTATAGTGAAAGTTGAAACAGCGATCAGAATGAATGATATGAGGAAGAAGGATGTTTTGATAATGAGAACGGACGAGACTATCTCTGATACCTTTCCGTGATCATCCCTGTTGACCGATATATCCCTTGTGGCCGTAAGGTTAAAGCCAAAATTTACAAGGATGGTGAAATAATAAACGATGGTCTGGGCAAACACGACAAGTCCATATGTCTTGCTCCCGAGTACCCTGAACAAGTATGGTATTGTAATGATGAATAATAAAAGATTTGACGCCTGGAGAACACTGAGAAAGGTAAAATTCTCTACGAGTATCCTGTTTTTCAGGAAATTGCTTTTCAGCGATTCGATCCAGAATTTCATAAAGAAGATCTTTACATGTTCTTCCAGAACCAGTCTACGGTCTCTTTAAGCCCATTTTCAGCGTCAAACAGGGGAACGTATCCAAGATTTGTCCTGGCCTTCTCAATTGATGCCTGGGAATGTTGTATATCCCCTGCCCTGTCGGGACCATATATCGGCTCAATTGCAAGAACGGACCTGTCGTATTTTCCTGAATATTCCCTGGTAAGCTCAAAAGCCCTTGTAAGTGTCATTCTTTCGCCGCAGGCGATGTTATAGACAGAATTTAGCGCTGCCCGGTTTTCTGTAGTTGCGGCAAGGTGATTAGCCTGGATTACATTATCGATGTAAGTAAAATCCCTGGAAATAGTTCCGTTGCCGTTGATAACAGGCTGCCGGTGGAGCTTCAGCGATTTTAGGAATTTAGGAATAACGGCTGCATAGGGTCCTTCGGGATCCTGCCTTCTTCCAAAGACATTAAAATATCTCAACCCCACCACCTCGATTCCATAAACAGATGAAAAGTTCTCCGCGAAAAGTTCATTTGCATACTTTGAGACAGCATAAGGTGAAAGCTGCCTGCCGGTCTCCTCTTCAATTTTCGGCATTCGCTGATTATCGCCATAAACCGAGGAGCTTGCCGCATAGATAAATCTTTTAACACCGGCTTCCTTTGATGCAAAGAGCATCTTCACAAAACCGCCGATATTTATATCGACCGTGGTAACAGGATCGACAACTGACCTTGGTACGGAGCCGAGGGCTGCTTCGTGAAAGACGATGTCCATTCCGGCCGTGGCTTTCCTGCACGTTTCTGTATCCCTGATATCGCCTTCGATCATCCTGAAATTTCCATTGTTCATAAAAGCAACGACATTTTCGTGCTTGCCGGTGAGGAAGTTATCGAGGCAAGTTACCTGATTACCCGATTCAAGAAGGGATTCAATAAGGCCGGATCCTATGAAACCGGCCCCGCCGGTAACAAGAACCTTTTTTCCCTGAATCTGCTTTGTCATTTTATTATATAAATCTGGTTTCCTTTGGTCCTATTCAAACATCATCAGAATCTCTTTCACAATAAAATCGGCGGCTTTCCCATCACCGTAAAAACCAGGGTATTCCAGGCGGGATGCCTTTTCAAGGTAGAAGTTATATGCTGCAGTGATCAGTGCGGGGTCGGCATCAGCAAGCATGGCTGTCCCGTTCCTTACCAGCTCAACCCATTCAGTCTCTTTCCGGAGCACAATACATGGCTTCTTAAAGAAGTGAGACTCTTTCTGGACCCCGCCTGAATCGGTAATTATCAGCCGTGAATTATGTTCAAGAAAGGTCATTTCGAGGAAGGAAACCGGGGGTACCATTCTTATATATTTGCTCGCGCCAAGCCTGTTGCTGAGTTCTCCCAGATTATTTTTTAAGGAGATGCTTGTTCTCGGGTGGAGTGGCATGACAACGACCAGTTTATGTTCTTCCGCAAGGTTGACAATGGTAGACAATATTGAATTAAGTCTCAGCACGTCATCCGTATTGCTATCCCTGTGTATGGTGGCAAGAACGTAATTCTCCCTTTCCAGCTGGAGCTTATCGAGCAGGAATGATTTTTTCTTTTCCGCAAGTGAAGCAAAGTAGAGAGTATTATCGTACATAATGTCACCGGTAAAATATATCTTGGGATTATCGATGCTGTACGGGGGGCTGTTTTCAGGCTTGAAACCTTCAGCCATCAGGTTTTTAAACGCTGCATTCGTAGGTGCGAACAGCAGTGTCGAAGCATGATCGCTCATTATCCTGTTGATCTCCTCCGGCATTCGTTTATTGAAAGATCTCAGCCCTGCCTCAATATGTATAACCGGGAAATGCTGCTTCGATCCTGCAAGTGCCCCGGCTAATGTTGAATTTGTATCGCCATAGATTATCAGGCAGTCAGGTTTCTCGTTTAGGAGTATTTCCTCGATACCGGTTATCATCAGGCCGGTTTGTCGTCCGTGTCTTGCCGATCCCACCCCGAGATTATAATGTGGCTTGGTTAGTTCGAGTTCATCAAAAAAGATCTGCGACATTTCCCTGTCGTAGTGCTGGCCCGTGTGAACAATTATTTCATTGATCTTTCCTGAATAGTGATTCTTGATTGCCCTGCTGATGGCTGAAGCCTTTATAATCTGCGGTCTGGCTCCTACCAGATTAACTATTTTTAATTTAGACATCCTGGAATCTGATTAATATATACTCAAAGATATCATTTTAAGCGGTAGTAGCAAAGGGATGGCTGTAAACAGGAAGAGGCTCCTTCTGAGCCTCTTCAACAGGAATTTCTTAGGTTATTTGGCGTAATTAACCGCTCTTGTTTCGCGGATCACCGTTATTTTAATCTGACCGGGATAGGTCATTTCATTCTGAATTTTACGTGCAATCTCGAAGGAGAGACTTTCGGCATCCTTGTCGGTTACTTTTTCAGCTCCCACAATAACCCTCAGTTCACGTCCTGCCTGGATTGCATAAGTCTTCATAACACCCGGGTACTGCAGGGCGACCGACTCAAGCTCTTTAAGGCGCTTGATATATGATTCAACTACTTCCCTCCTGGCACCGGGTCTCGCGCCGGAAATCGCATCGCATACCTGGACGATCGGTGCTATCAGGGTGGTCATTTCGGTTTCATCGTGATGTGAGCCGATGGCATTTGCTACTTCCGGCTTCTCCTTGAATTTTTCAGCAAGTTTCATACCGAGGATGGCATGTGGCAGTTCCGGCTCGTCGTCGGGCACCTTTCCAATATCATGCAGGAGGCCCGCACGCTTGGCAACCTTGGGATTCAGTCCCAGCTCGGCGGCCATAATTGAACAAAGGTTTGCAACTTCCCTCGAATGCATCAGCAGGTTCTGTCCATAAGAGGAACGGTACTTCATCTTTCCAACGAGTCTTATCAGTTCAGGGTGAAGTCCGTGTATGCCGAGGTCTATTGCCGTGCGCTTACCAACCTCGAGTATCTCCTCTTCAACCTGTTTACGTGTTTTCTCGACAATCTCCTCTATTCGTGCAGGGTGAATCCTGCCATCGGTAACCAGTTGATGAAGAGCGAGGCGAGCGACCTCACGGCGAACAGGGTCGAAGGCTGAGAGAACGATTGCTTCAGGTGTATCATCAACGATGATTTCAACACCGGTGGCTGCTTCAAGAGCCCTGATGTTTCTTCCTTCCCTGCCTATAATCCGGCCTTTCATCTCATCCGATTCGATGTGAAATACCGTTACGGCGTTCTCGATCGCATTCTCCGCTGCCACTCTCTGGATTGTCTGTATGACAATTCTTTTGGCCTCCTTGTTGGCAGTCATTTTAGCCTCGTCGAGAATCTCGTTAATATACGACATCGCACCTGTTTTGGCTTCCTCTCTGAGCGATTCTACCAGCTGGTTCTTTGCCTGTTCGGCGGAAAGGCCTGAAATTGCCTCCAGTTGTTCGACCTGCTGGCGGTGCATTTTATCAAGCTCTTCCGACTTTTTCTCCACCAGTTCAAGCTGGCCCGTTAAGTTTTCGCGGATAGCATCCGTTTCATTTTTTTTCCTCTGCGCCTCCTCGATCTTCTGTGAAAGGGTCTGTTCCTTCTGCTTGATCCGGTTCTCAGCCTGGGCTATCCTGTTGTTTTTCTCGTTAATTACTTTCTCATGCTCTGTCTTGAGCTGCAGGAACCTTTCCTTGGCCTGCAATATTTTTTCCTTCTTAATAACTTCCGATTCAGCTTCAGCTTCAGCAACAATTCTCTTGCTTTTATTTCTGAGTACCCTTTGCCAGATCATGTATGAACAACCCGAACCGAGTACCAGAGCGGAAGCTACCAGTGCAATTACTAATCCGGTGGATAAATTAATTGTTAGTGCAATCATCTCTGTTTCTGTTATTTATAAATAAAAAACCCGCAAGGTTTCTACAACTTTTATAAAACCCCATATCTTTATGGCTGGAGTTGCTGATAGATTTCGAACTTCCACTGTTCCCGACGGATCGGGATTCCCGGCGAACCGGGATGAGGCCTGTTCTACATGGATCAAGTCTGACTCCAAAGTTTTAAATGTTGAGTTCCAAAAATGAATGTAGAAACAATGCGGGCAAATAAATTTGTCTATGTAAAAGAACGCTATTACTCTTTTTCTTCCAGAACTGCCTCGATCTTCTGGGTCAGTTCCTTAATGGCTCCGGGCAGATAATCCTTGCTCACTTTCTCCTCGTCGTCTAAAAGCCTGATGACGTACTGCAGGGCGGCCATGGCCAGAAAATCCTGCACATCCTTGTCAGAATACCGCTGCTTGTACTGCAACACTTTTTCGTTGATCATCCTTGCAGCTCTCCTGATTTTCTCCTCATCGTCCCGTTCAACTTTCAATGGATAATATCTGTCCGCTACATTAACCCTGATTGAAAGTTTATCATCCATTGTTATATTTTATCTGTCTAAAAGAGCAATACATTTGTCTATTTCCCGCATCAGCTCATTTAACCGCCTCTTCGCATCCGAGGCATTTTCCCCATCTCCCAATAAAGCTCCTGTTAACTTAAGTTTATCAATCTTTTTTTCCAATTCTTTCATTTCATCGCTGCGGCCGTTAAGCTCTGAAAAAAGAGCCTCGTTACGCAATTTCAGATCCCTGTTTTCCTCTCTCAGGATACCGAAGTTGTTTACCAGTTCATCTATTTTCCGGTTAAGCAAAACCAACTCCTCGTAACCCTCGTCGGACATTTCAGATTTCTTTTTACAAAGTTAGCACTATTAATGATTTTTTCAAAAAATTAACATAAATAGTTTGCCCGGTTTTACGGGACAATTAGCTTTGCAGATTCTAATTCTAATGGTATTTTTTAATGTTTCACAGGTTACTGATCACTCTCGTTGCCGGGGTCATATCACTGAACTCCGCCTTTCCACAGGCGGGTTTTATTCCACCATTAAAAATGCCATTGTTTCTCTCAGCGAATTTTGGTGAATTACGACCCGATCATTACCATTCGGGGATAGATATTAGAACACAGGGGACAGGAAGGGAAGTTGTCGCGGCAGATGACGGATATGTTTATTACCTGCTGGTTTCACCAGTTGGATTCGGAAGGGCAGTTTTTATCAGGCATCCATCAGGGCTATCGACGGTTTATGGTCACCTGGAATCGTTCGCACCCGGGATAGAAGAGTATGTAAAAACATTGCAATACAGGAACAAGAGCTTTTCGGTGACAATTTCTCCGCCGCAGGACCGGTTTCCTGTAAAAAAAGGTCAGCTGATCGGGTATTCAGGCAATTCGGGGAGCTCGAACGGACCCCATCTTCATTTCGAGGTGAGAAAATCTGATTCTGAAAAACCAGTAAACCCTCTGAGATACCAGTTCGGCATCACCGACAATATAAAGCCTGTCATAGAAAGGCTCGTCGTATATCCGGCCAATAAGGGCACATTCATTAACGGCAGAAACGGCAAGCTTTTCTTATCTGTTGCCGGGGCTTCCGGGAAATATGAACTCGGGCAGGAGCTTGCAATTCACGGAATGGCAGGGTTCGGCATAACAAGCTACGACTTCATGAACGACACTCCTAACAGGTTTGGCATTAACGCGATCGAGATGACCATCGACAGCATTCCCTGGTTCAGGTACGAAGTGAATGAGTTCAGCTTTTCGGAATCGAGGTACATAAATGCACATATCGACTACGAGGAATCTGTCAGGAGGAATATTGATATCGAGAAGCTTTTCGTTCTGCCAAACGACAGGCTTAGCCTTTACCGGACATATATGAACAACGGCCTCTTCGACTTTTCCGACGGAAAAAGTCATTTGGTCACAATATCGGTAAAGGACGGAAGCGGAAACCAGTCAGTGCTTGCTTTCAACGTTAAGCCGGGTATAGAAATGCAGGATATTTTTCCTGTAATGGCCGACAGTTTGGAGACCATCATGCCCTTCGCGAAGGACAACTACTTCGAATCTGACGGGGTAAAGGTCAGCATTCCCGCCGGGGCACTTTACGATACACTTCATTTCAGTTTCAGGATTCTGCCCCGGGATCCGAGATTCTATTCAAGGATATATCATATTCACAACAGGTTCACTCCACTTCAGAGGCAATACACCCTCTCAATAAAGCCCGATTCTGTTCCTTCAGGCCAATCGTCAAAGATGGTGCTGGTTCAGATCGACGAAAGGGGCACGGTAACCTGTTCGGGAGGAAAATATACAGGCGGTTTTGTCACCGCCAATCTATATTCACTAGGGACTTACGCTGTAGGTATAGACACGGTTGCTCCGGTGATCTGGGCCAATGGACTGAAGAGCAATCCCGACCTGACCGGCAGGTCGGAAATCAGGATTAAAATCAAAGATGATTTTTCGGGAATCAGGAGCTATGAAGGCCTTATTGACAACAAGTGGGCCCTCTTTGAATATGATGCCAAGAATGATGTAATTATATATAAGCCCGATCCTGTAAGACTTGAAAAAGGTAAAAGGCACACATTGGCAGTAACTGTGAGCGATAACTGCGGCAATACTGCTGTTTTTAACAGCGAATTTACCTGGTAAAAGGCTTATCAGAAGAGAGAGGATGGATAAACTCCCCTGCTTATCATCTTATTAAGGCTTTCGACTACAAATGGCTTATCTTCCCGGTAAGTAACCCCGAACCATCTTTCATTGCTCATCAGGATCTGGATCGTGATCTGTCTGTTCTTGACAAATTTATCCACGGAGGTGGGGATATCGAGCTCCGATTTAGGATCCATCCCTTTCTCATCGAGGAAATGCCTGAATTCTGCTCCAAGGAAATTATAGCATGTGGGTTTGAATCCCCAAAGGTTCATCGAAACGACCTCATTGCCTGTAAAATGCTGAACTGTTCCATCAGGGCCGGGTGCTGTAGCTCCGTCTGCGGTCTTTTCTATCTGCCTTGTCTCGACTATATTCGTAAGCAATCCCCTGTTGTCAACCCTGCAAACTCCCCTGTTCACATGCCCATGCTCTGACAGGGTATTTCCCAGCTTGTAGCCGACAATACAGTAGTTGTTGGGAGCTTTGTCGTTAACGAGAAAATCTTTCAGTATCTCAAAAGATTCGACCCCGTAGTAGTCGTCGGCATTAATTACACCGAACGGTTCCCTTATCTTGTGTTCCGTTACCAGTATGGCATGACTGGTTCCCCAGGGTTTCTGCCTGTCGGGGGCAACCTTTGCTCCCTTTGGAAGGTTGGTAATTTCCTGGAAAACATAATCCACTTCTATCCTGCCCTTCAGCCTTTTGACAAATCGTTCCTGTACCTGCTCCTCGATATCTCTTCTGATTACAAATACTATCTTACCGAATCCTGCCCGGATTGCATCATAAATCGAATAGTCGATGATAGTTTCTCCTGACGGGCCGACCTGATCGAGCTGCTTATTGCCTCCATAACGGCTGCCCATTCCTGCTGCTAAAACTAGAAGTGTGGGTTTCATAATTGAAAGGTTTAGATTCACAATTATAAGTAAAAAAATGCTACTTTTAATATCACCGAATAAAAATTCAATATGCAGTTTAAACTTGAAATCTGCGCCGATTCGGTAGAGTCGGCAGTTAATGCACAGCAGGCAGGTGCTCACCGCATAGAGTTATGCAGCAGCCTTCCCGAAGGAGGAACTACCCCTTCTTATGGTAAGATTCTGTCGGCAAGGTACAACCTCGATATCGACCTTAACGTTATAATCAGGCCGAGGGGAGCCGATTTTCTCTACTCCGACCTGGAGTATGATGAAATGATAAAGGAGATTGAATTTTGCGGTGAAGCCGGGGCTGATGGGGTGGTAACAGGCATCCTGCTTGAGAATGGAAATATTGATGTTGAGAGAATGGGACGCCTGGTTGAACTTGCCGACCCGATGAAAGTCACGTTCCACAGGGCCTTTGACCTGTGCGCCGATCCATTCAGGGGGATCGAGGATATTATCGCGACAGGTGCACACAGGATACTTACATCGGGGCAGAAAAACAGCGCGGCTGACGGTTCCATTCTTATCGGTTCTCTCGTCAGGCAGGCGGGTGAAAGGATAATAATAATGCCGGGAGGCGGCATAAACATAAACAACATCGGTGAGGTTGCCAAACTCACCGGGGCATCTGAATTTCATCTTACAGGAAGGAAAATGAAGGAGAGCGAAATGGAATTCAGGAGGGCAGGCATAATGATGGGAGGATCGGCAGAACTCTCGGAATACTCGTGGAAGGTTGCTGATGTTGGTACAATTGCTAAAATTTGTGAAATCCTCAAAATGATCTGATATCCACTTTGATTATTTCATCAGGCTGCTATCTTTGTAGCCTTTTAAGAGCTTGCTCAGGAGAGTAATAAACTTGGATCAAATCAATCAAAAAGCGTTATATGAAAAGACTTTTTTCAATATTACTAATTGTGGTACTGACACTTGGGATAGAGAAATCGCAGGGTTGTACCAACTTTCTGATCAGCAGGGGCGCAACGAAAGACGGATCAGTTATGATTACGTATGCCGCCGATTCGCATGTCCTGTATGGTGAGCTTTACTACTGGCCCTCAAGGAACTGGCCGACAGGAACGATGCTTGATGTGTACGACTGGGACAGTGGCAAATTCATGGGCAGGATACCACAGGTAAGCCACACCTACTCCGTAACAGGTAATATGAACCAGTTCCAGGTTGCGATAGGTGAAACGACCTTCGGGGGGAGAGGCGAACTTTATGATTCGACTGGAATTGTTGACTACGGAAGTCTTATTTATATAACCCTTCAAAGAGCAAAATCTGCAAGGGAAGCGATACTTACATTCTCACAGCTTACTTCCGATTTCGGTTACGCCAGCTCCGGTGAGTCATTTTCAATTTCAGATGCCAACGAGGTCTGGATACTAGAACTTCTTGGCAAGGGTCCTGCAAACAGGGGTGCCGTGTGGGTTGCAAGAAGAATACCTGACGGTTATATATGCGGTCATGCCAATCATCCGAGGATAACGACTTTCCCGCTTGCAGACGGTAAGAAATCAATCACATCAAAGGAAATTAACAAAATCTTCAATCCTGAAGTCGAAACAGTTTATTCTTGGGATGTAATCGATGTTGCCAGGAAACATGGCTGGTATAATGGTGCCGACAAGGATTTCAGCTTCAGCGATACTTTTGCACCGTTAGACTTCGGCGGAGCAAGATTCTGCGAGGCCAGGGTATGGTCAGGATTTAACAAGGTCAACAGCCAGATGGGTCAGTACCTCGATTATGCTATGGGTAAGAACCTGAAAAACAGGATGCCCCTCTGGATCAAACCCGATCACAAGCTCGACCTCAATGATGTAAAAAACATGATGCGCGACTATTACCAGAACACCCCGATGGATATGACCAAGGACGTCGGAGCAGGTCCTTACGGTAATACTGTAAGATGGAGACCTATGGAATGGACCGTTGACGGCGTGACTTATCTCAACGAAAGGGCTATATCGACCCAGCAGACCGGCTTCTCATTCATAGCTCAGTCGAGGTCGTGGTTGCCCAACCCTATCGGAGGCATTGACTGGTTTGGAGTCGATGATACGTACTATACAGTCTATACACCGATTTACTGCGGTATTACAAAAGTTCCCGAGGCATACGCGGTAGGAAACGGCGATATGATGACTTTCAGCGACGATGCTGCATTCTGGGTATTCAACCAGGTAAGCAACTTCGCATATACCAGGACAAGGATACTGATAGGTGATCTCCAGGCCAAACAAAAGGAACTTGAGGACAGGTATCTTGCTGAAACTGCAGAAGTCGACAAGGAAGCAGCCGGGCTTTATGCAAATGACCAGGCAGCAGCCGTTCAGCATATTACCGACTATTCTGTCAAGACAGGCAATGGTACAGTCAAGGAATGGAAGGACCTTTACAGGTTCCTCTTCACAAAATATGTTGATGGCAACGTAAAAGTTAAACAGGCTGTTCC
>DATKMR010000015.1:0-20379 GCA_035541795.1 Bacteroidales bacterium | reverse complement strand
GTTATCGACGTATATCCTCACTCCTTCATTATAAACTGCAAAGACTATCTGCCCCGTCGTGTTCCTCACCACGAACAGTGCCGAGTCCATGGTTGCGGTGTTGCCGGCAACGCTCATGTAAGGCACATTCGACCCGATATTATTCGCCATGAGGGCATAGGGCACGCTCAGCAGCTGGCTCGTACCCGTGATGGTGTAGTTTGTTCCGCCGGCGGGATCCGTCTCCGTTTTTATGTAATAGGGGCCCGATGCCCAGTTTATTGATGAGAAGGTTCCGGTCACTGGTACCCCGGTGCCGATCGCGACAGTCACCAGCCCGTTTAAATTCGTCTGGGGGTTGGGGCTATAGGTCTCCTGGTAAACAATGGTTCCCGTGGGAGAGCCCTGGAGGATGGTTACACGCATACCAACCGACTTGTTCGACTGCAGAACATTACCTGCATCGCGTATCACTGCCTGGTAGCTGAATTTCTGTGGTGCCTGGCCCAGGGCGCAGGGGGCAGGGCCCAGGGCAAGAAAAAGTATTATTACAATTAAATTGGACATTCCTGATAAGAAACAGCCCAGGAAGGGGAGTTTAATTTTCATAGCATTAAAATTTAGATCTTTGAAAACAATAAATTTAGATGGAAGTTAATTTGAAATACGTTTCAAATCAAATTTATTTGACCAATAAGAGCTTTGCGTTGGGCAATAAACCGGCGGCATGGAACAAGAATGACTTCCACGTGCCCCGGTTGCAGCTGAATTCAGGAAAAATTTAGGAAGAACCTGTTTTCCCCCTCAGGATTCTTTTATTAAGTAGAGCCTGTTATCCATGCACATGCCGATCAGCAGCTGAGCCCTCTTGAATGGATCATAAGGCCTGTTGAGGTTGTGATACTCAAACAGCAGGCCGACAGGGGTATTCCGGTACCGGGAAGGTATATCAGAAACCTTATTTACAGGGATCAGTTGCTCCATGGAGGAAGGGATAAATTGTCATTGCTCTGTAGTCTGAAGTACAAACAAACCTGACAGCGGGATTGTTTGAAATGATGTTTGATGTCTCATCAATTCATTCCTGCAAGAAAGAAATATAATTATCCTCCTTTTGTGATGGATCGCGCCGGGGAATTCATCATGTTTCCCTTAATCATTCCGGTCCGGCGCGCCAATTTTACTGAACCTTCGTGTTGCCGGTACCTGACTCCTCAGGGGCTGCCGAAAGGATTATTGTCTTAAGATCTTCTCCATCGGCCGGCCCCGGGCGAGCTCGTCGATGAGCTTGTCGAGATAGCGGATCTTCTGCATCAGCTTGTCACTTATATCCTCAACCCTGACGCCACAGACAACGCCTGTGATTTTTGAAGCATTACCGTTCATCAACGGGGCCTGGTTGAAAAAGGTCCTGAAATCAACATTTTTTTCCACCTGCTGACGCAATGCCTGCTGATCGTAACCCGTCAGCCAGCATATGATGGTATCGACCTCGGCCTTTGTATGGCCCTTCCTTTCAACTTTCCGGACATACAGCGGGTAGACGCTTGCAAAAGAGAGCTTAAATACTTTTTCTTCTTTCATCGCTCCAATGCATAAATCTCAATGGCAAAATTAATCCAAAACCGGATTTTTTCCCTGCATCAATGAAGATAATAAATCTGAATGCCAGGCAGAAAATGTTCTGGATATATAATAATCCGGGCTGAATTTTACAGGGTTGGGATGTGAATAAAAAAGGGTGCCGTACAGACACCCTCAACATAATTCTTTTCCCGGAACGGCCGGTATTACTTTACTTTCTTGTACAGCATGTACCATGAAGCGGCATACATCCCGTCGGTGCCTGGTTGTTCTGAAACCTGCTTTGTTCCATCGGGCGGATAAGGTACCAGCACATCATTACCGGCATGCCAGTTGACCGGTGTCAGCACCTTGTTTGATGCCGTGACCTGCAGCGCCTGAACCATGCGTATCAGCTCATCGGTGTTCCTGCCGACATTGGTCGGATAAAAATAAATTGATTGGATCACGTTGTTGGGATCGATTATGAAAACTCCCCTGACGCTCCTGGTGGAATTGGATTCCTTGTGTATCATACCGTATTCCTTTGATATTTCCACGTTAGCGTCGGCTATTATCGGGAATTTTATGGTAACCTTTCCCTTGTTGTCGAGATCGAGCGATTCGAGCGATTTTTTCCACTGATTATGGGTATCGAGCCGGTCGGTCGAAATGACAGCGATCTTAACCCCAAGCTTGTCAAACTGATCCTGCAAGCGTGCCAGCTCAACAATTTCAGATGAACAGACAGGTGTGAAATCCTGCGGATGACTGAACAGGATTTTCCAGCTCCTGCCAAAATCATCAGGGAAGGTTATGGTACCATTTGTCGACTCAGCGGTAAATGTAGGAGCGATTTCCCCTATAAGAGGAATCCGGAAGTTTCTATCTTCAGCAGATCCGTCAGACTGCTGTGAAAACAATTGTGCAGCATTGAATGCCAACACAATCAAAAACAACGACTTTTTCATAACTACTTTTTTGTTAGCATTAAATAGTGATGGATAACATCAGTCCGCCGGATTGGTTCAACGACCGTTTTGTTGACAGGAAATGACACAGTTCTGATTACCAGGCAATTTTAACATTCTCCAGCAATCAATCATTTAAAAGGTTAACCTGTTCTGATTAACGGCAGATAAACAGTAACCAGTTCAAATTTAACATTTTACCGGGACGATAACCGGTTCGTATTTTAACATTATTTAATGTTTTTAACATTCCCATTGGAATTACACGGGAGGTCAAATGTGTTTCCGGAGATCAACTGATTCGTGTCGGATAATCGTTCTGTGCTATTATTAGTCCATCCTTAAGCGTAAATACAGAGGCAATGCGTAGCCTGAAAATCTCACCTGCCTTATGTTCCCCCAATGTTTTTGCAAGGGTCCCGGTCCACTCCTGCTCGAGCATCACGGCATCCTTTTCGGCAAGACACTTTATGACCCCAAGCTTCCTGTCGGGGTAATATAAAAGCAACATAAAGGCAGCTTCCCTGAATTCTGCAAATCCACCTTTTCGCCCGGCAGGAAATCCAGGGCTTGGGAACTCGGTCCATTCAAGGTCCCTGGAGTAACAGGTATCAACCCATTCAAGGGTACCTTTATTGAAGAGATCGATACAATTCAGTATCAGCTTTTTGTCATCCGCCACAATTACTTTGCCCTTTTGTTTAGTGTAAACCTGGTAAGAACCGGCAAATGATCGGTTACTTCGGTCCTAACCGTATTTATATATTCTTTTACTTTCTTTGCCGAAGCATTACTTTCCAGTAATTCATCGAGATTAATCCAGTGGATTGCTCCCCCAACCTTGTTTAAAGCAGTGGCAAATGGTGATGTAACTACTTTAAGATCAAGAAGACTGCCGACATCTGAGCGGTTCTTATAATATAAATGACTAAAATGAGTACTATCATTAATGTTTGAAAACAGTGCTTTCTTTTTACGCTCAAGATCTCTGAATGATTGCCAGGCGGCTGCCATCGGGTCTTCGTTCCAATCACCAAGCATTATCGTATCCGCGTCTACTTTTACTGCGTCATTTTCAAGCCAGCCCGAAAGACTCTCGGCTGATTTCAGGCGTTGGGCCTGAGCCTCGCCTTTCCCGGACCTGTCCATCTGAGATTTAAGATGCAACCCGACCAGCTGAAAATCAAAACCTCGTTTATTGCTTTTAGTTGATTTGCAATAAAAATAACTCCATAGTGGAAGCCTGGGAAATACATCTGTACCAGAAGCGGTCAGAACCTGGTTTCTTCCAAAAAGTTCCCTGATATCGTCTTTTGTTCTTACCCATTCAATGTCCCACATCAGTGCTATCCTTTGCTGGCCTCCTGTTGTACCATAAGCTGTTCTGTAATTCCCTACTCCCTGTTCGGTCAAGTAGCTTGCGATGCTGTCAAGTGACTTGTCCTCAATTTCCTGAAATACGAAAATGTCACTATTAAGCACTTTAAGAACTTCTCTTATTGCCATTTCCCGTGATTTGTCGAGACTGTTGAACCACCTCAGATTCCATTGAACAATATCAAGAAAATCATCCTGATCGTAATACTTCGGATCAATTCCGCCCAGGAGGTCCGAAATATTATCGTTTTGAATTTTTGGTGTTTTTGCCATATATTATGTTTTTAGGGGTTGAAATAATACCTGGTTCTGACTCTGAACATGTGATTTTATTGAATTGTCTTATCAGCACCACACATCCACTGCACTAAAAAGGAGAATAATAAAACTGGATTTCTTTGCCTCGTTATTTAATAATCAAAGCATTATCAGGTTTTAAATCCAGAGCAACAATGTTCCTATTTAAAGTACTCATCGTCTGACTTATATCTGCATTGTAGTTCTGATGTGATATTTTATTCTGCAATGAGTTTAAGTCTTTAATAATCGAAGCTTTAGCTGAAGTCAGTTCATTCAATTGTATTCGATACAGATTCTTTACATAAGCGGTTTCATCCTTTGCTTTTTGGATCTTCTTTGAATTTAAATAGACATTAAAACAGCCAGATATTCCACATACAATAATTGCCACCCAGCATAAATTAATAAACTTTCTGGTCAGATTTTCACGGGCTGGCGGGATATTGTCAGGAAGGTTTTTAATAATTATCGCACAATAAAAAACAGCAACAACAGATATTCCGGCTACTCCAAGACTGGCTAGCTTAAACAGCAATTCAAGTACATTAGTTTCACTTTCCATAAACACCTCCCATTTTTATGAATTCAGACAGTTCAGTACATTGACTGCTACAAAGGTACGAGACAACCATACTAAAAGTCAAGTAATTGAGGATTTTTTTTTTGATTCTAGTTACCATTCCTGCTCCTGGTTAACTCATTGCCAGAATGTAATAATTTCATAACTTTAAACTATATGTGAAAGCAATCTGTCACCTGGTCATTACTAAACCCACCCCATAATGAAATCTTTAAGCAGGATTCTCCTTGCAGCTATTCTGATCTCCGGTGCAACTGTCTGCTGGGGACAGAAGAACCTGAAACCCGCGTATATTATCGGCCTGAAAAACGACACCACCAGGGGGTTTATTGATCTGAGAGGTGATATAAGAAGTTCAGGAGAGTGCCTGTTTTATGACAGCCGTGGCGGCAGCCTGCGGAGATACCTGCCGGGGGAAATTAAGGGGTATGGGTTTTTGGACGGCCGTTTCTACGTTTCACATACTGCAACTGTGAAGGAGGCCGAGAAGCAGGTCTTCCTCGAATATCTGCTTAAGGGGATTATCAGCCTTTATTATCTCAGGGAGATTGACGGGGATCATTATTATATCGAGAAGGAAGGCAAGATTTATGAGCTTACAAATGAAAAGAAAGTTGTAAAAGACAAAAATGATGAATTCGAAAGATCGTACCAGGTTCAGTCAAACCAGTTCAAGGGGGTCCTGACCTACCTGTTCTTCGGTACGAAAGAGATCATTCCCGAGGTACAGAAAGCAACCTTCGACAGGAAGTCATTGATCAAGATTTCTCTCGATTATCACAATTTAGTCTGCAAGGACAAGAGCTGTGAGGTCTTTGCAGGAAACGGAAAAACAATGTACTTCAGCATCGGACCAGCAATGAGATATGAATTCTATAACACAATTAAGTTTGGTACCACACTTGCCGGTTATAAATTCACAGCCGATCCGGAGCTCTCTGCAGGTGTAGCCATGAATTTCAGGCTGACGGCAATTAATGAAAAACTTAACCTGGGAATCAAAAGCCTTTATTCACGAGCCGGCCTGAACGGAATCAATTCGGAAAAAAACCTGGTCGAAACCACGGTAACCAAGTACCATCTTAACGATAACCGGCTTCTTAATTCAGCAGAGCTTTCATACAGGTTGCCAGGCGGTAAATTCCATCCATTTGCAGGAATAGGCTATGGGATGGGTATAGGTCTTGGCGGTCCCTCATCATTCACCACAGATGTTTATGATTCCGGTGGTTCACTCAAGAGTGAAACAATCGCCAACGGTTGTTTCAGGTTCAGGCTTGATGTCTCCGTAACCGGTGTTGCAGGTTTTTTGCAGGAGGTATCCCGGAGATCGGTTTTCGTTAATCTATTTGTGAGAGGCGGAAGGGCATTCTACAAAGAAACACTTAACCAGGTACTTACTCACAACAATTACTACAGCGCAAAAACAGTTACTGCCGGAATCGAGGCAGGGTTCCTGTTCTGAACATTTTTGTTACCTCTACGGAAAGGCTAATACTATTTCTTCACCAGCACGATCTGCTCGTTGAATTTCTTGACTACTATGCCGTAATAGTTTCTTATGTTGCTGTATTCCGAAGAAGGATACACTGCCTTCTTGAATCCATATTCGCTCTCAATGGTGATGATGTTATCAGCAACAGAATACTTCACGCTGATTTTTGCAGAAGGGTTATCGATGGCCAGTGATTCGGGTATCGTCAGTACCTTATAGCCGTCGGGTATTTTTATTGTACAATTATAGCTTTCAGTGTTTGCATAGGTAAAGTCGACCGGGTATGTCCTTGTGGTCTGCTTCAGACTGTTTTCCCTGGGATAGAAGCTAAGGAACGGTGAGATCACAAGCTTGTCATTCAGCTTTTCAATTTCCGCCTCGCCTTCAACGGAAATAATATAAGGGAAGTCGTTCCTGTCGAAATTCAGCGTAGACAATTTAAATATTGTTGTCAGCCCCGCGTTTGTGAAATGATTTCTCAGCTTAACAGTATCATTATCAAATTGCTCCTTATACCAGAAAGCGTCGTGTTCGACAGCATTGAGAACGACCTTCGTCCTGATTTTCAGTGAATCGGGGACGATCTCCATCGAAACTGCTTTATTATCGACCGATTTGTAATTCAGGTTGAGGTTTACCCAGGAAGGGGCACCCGGCTGAATCAGCAGGCCCGTCTCGTTTATGCATCGTGCAGGTATCCTGTCGTAGTTGGTGAAGTATTCAGAGGCATCGCACAGGAATGACTGATCGCTGAGCTTGACCATCACTGCGACATAATCGAAATAATGAAGGAAGGGATAGTCTGTCCTCACCCTGCCGTGATCGCGTGTACTCAGGATCACAGGTGTGGCATTAATCCCGGCATTCCTGAGAAGTGAGGTCATGAAAAGGTTCAGGTCGGCAACATTCCCCCTTTTCTGGTTCAGAAGCTCCTTGGGGCTTTCGGCTGCAGACATGGAGTAGTAATCATTCCATTTGAAATTGCTTTTAACGTAGTTGATTATCATCCTGCACTTATCAATATCGCTCTTCCCTTCTGTATTGAGATCTGACTCGAGAATTTTTTTCGCGGGTTTGTCACAGTTTCTCATGTACTTGCCAAAGTCATCCTCCCTCAGGAGGTCATCTATAAGTTTCTGCCAGGTGGAAATGATTTCGGTCCTGACGCCCCTGGGTGTAGTGAATGCAGATTCCTGGAAATCGAGCTTTATCATATAATCCTCGGGTGAGGTAATAAATGACTCGTCACGAAAAGCAGGGACATCCTTAAGGACGTAAGTATTAACCACATCGCGGAATCTTACGCCGTATCCCGTATCGGTAACACCGTCATTTGAAAGGGTGCCCCAGGTTCTCACCTCCGGATCCTGGACCGAGGTCTGAAGGTCAAACCTGCTTACCCCCTGTACAATGAATGCATACTCCCAGAATGGGATGACCCTGACAATATACCTGCTGTAGACAGTGGGTATCCTGTCCTGGAACTTCCAGGTCGGAAGGCTGAACTTGAAAGGTGATTCAAGGACATATTTGTATTCAATTATGGAACCCGGTTTTACGTTGGGTATGACAAATTTCTTCTGGTTCCACCTTGGCTTGACCTTTTCGTCAAAAACCGTGTTAAGATCGAGAATCGATTCATTGAGCCTGCCGTTTTCAAAATTATAACAATGTGCCTCGATGGATGTCACCTTTTCTGCTTCACCCTTATCGCTGACATAGTAAGGAATTCTCACTTCGGCATAGTTCTGCCCTGTCTTGTTGAAAATCTTAATTCTCCTGATCCTGGTAAACTGGACCGTGTACTCATAATCGGGGGCGTCGATGAACTTTGTATCGCCCATATCGAACAATACCACGGCCTCTGCCTCGGGGTCCCTCGGGTATTTTGTCATGCTTATCTCATCCTGGCTTATTTTTCCATATTCCCTGGTAACGTCCTGGCCGGAAAGGGTTATACACAGGAGGATCACTATCGGAGTAAAAGCTATCTTTTTCATTATTTTTTATTTAGTATAATTACAGAATTTTTTACCGATTTTTTTACCGATTCTATGAAGGAATAAAATGCTTCGTATTCGTTTCGTGAATAATTGCCCTGTTCAATAAAGAGAGACCTTACAAGCGTTACCGACTCTCCTTCTCTTACAAAGTCTGCCTTGTAGGAGCCGTACTTTGATGTGATGCTTACACCCGAAGGAATTTCCGCCAGGTAATTGCCGATATATGGCATTTCGTATTTAATCGAATCGAGTATATTTACCGGGAAGGAAATTCTCAATGGCAGCTTCCTCTGGTCCGGTTTTTCGAGTGTGAAAATGTCGAGCGGGACAGAATTTAAAACAAGGCTGTTCCCAATCTCCCTGAATGAATAGGCTGATTTGTAATCGCCGGTAATCTTTACCGATCTTGCTTCCCTGTCGGGGTGGGATATCTCGTGCCTTATTACCTCGTTCTTTAACGGAAGCTCATTGCTGAATGCCATTTTTAACTTATCCTCCTGCAATTCCGAGGAGCAGGCGAGCCAGCTTTCAAAATCATCTCCCCTGATCTCCTCCTCCAGATGAATGGTCGCGTCGCCATAGGGAATTGCCTTAACCAGGAGGACAGATTTCACAAGAAAGTCCTCCCTTGCCATCGCGGGCGTTCTGACCAGCCTGCTCGCGTTGCCATTGACAACCAGGGCATACCTGTTTTGAGTAAAGGTACCGAGGTATCCGCATGGTGCATACTGCGACGTATTTTCCAGCCAGGTGGTATCGTTATTGCCCGGAACACAGAGAATGACATGATTGAACTGGAAAGAAGGAAGATCACTTTTAATATTTACCGGGTTATCTCCTCCATAGATCAGAGTATAATAGGAATCGACACCTGCGAATCTGAGAAGTGCTTTCATATACATCGTGAGAGCCTTGCAATCGCCGTATTTGTTATTGCAGACATATGACGCAGGGTACGGTTTGAAGCCGCCTATGTCGAGCACAACGTTCACATAATGAGTATTATCCTGCATGTAATGATACAGCTTCCGGATTATCTCCTTCCTGTCGGTTATACCACTAAGCAGTGATGTGACTTTAATCTCTTCTGAAAGCGGTAGTTCGTCGAGACCGTTGTTCATTTCATCCTGCCATTTCCCCATCGAACTCCAGCTGTCGAGCCTGCCGGGAATGCCATAGATGAAGCTCTCAGGGATAACATACACATGAGGCATCAGCTCTTTATCGGGAGGGGCAAGAATCTCTTTCCGGTAGGGATGCACCCCGCTCGCTTCCCACCTGAATATATATGTGTCAGCGGTGCTGTCCTTGCTGAATTTCATTTCGCCCTGCGAGCTGATCTTCACCTTAACATCATTCGGGATCTCTACCTCAAGCGTGGCCTTTCCTGCGCTTGCCCACGAAGCCAGTAGTGGCGACCAGGCAGCGATATAAACGTACCTTTCGGTCGTTTTCCTGTACGAATAAAAAATGTAATAAGGATATTCACTGTTCCTGAGGCTGAATTCTTTTGTCATATCATCCTCATAAAAGGTGTTCTCGGAAATATCGCTGAGGGTAACTATATCTTTTTTCTGAAACTTCCTTGTTTTTGACCCGTTTTCACCCATGACATAAGCATCGAGTATCTCAATCTTCGATGATTTATTATACGGGATCCTGATATCCGAGAGCCAGTCCGACTGCCTGTCTTCCACCATGATAAGGAAAGATTTTTCCTCAACAAGCGACTTGCCGGTGAATTTCACTTTCGTGGTATAATCTATTATTTTGCCTGATCGCTGCGGGAAGGCGGGATATGAAATTCCCGTAGCCAGCAACAGGAATATTGCAGCATTTTTTATAAACTTAATAAGCCCGTACATCTCAAGATAATTTGAAAAGCAAACCCTGACTTCACAATCCTGTTCACTATACTAAATTAAGCGAAATTTTCCTGAGTCCGCAATAAAATCTTCATACCTTGTCCAAATCTATTTCATCATGCAAAATGTCGGCCGGGCAGATCTTAAATTACAATCACGTTTTCACCTGCTGCCGGCCGTTCATCAAATCGGTTGATTTAGTACCCGGTAAATTCTTACTTTAGTACAAAGAGCCAGTAATTCGTGGAAACCCGGTGGAAGTTAAATATCCAAAAGGAGACTTTGGTTACTGCTGTGACCAAATCAGGAATACTCCTTATAAATCTTGCACTGGTTGATATAACAACACACCTCTGGGGCGGTACCGGGAGAGGTGAAATCGCGCTGGTTATCGCCAATATTTCAACAATAATCATGGTCAGCAACGTCTTCTGCGGTTGAATAGAATTAAAGGAATGGGAGGAAGTTCCCTATTTATCTCTCCTGGCGAAAATATAAATCCCAAGCCACACGCCCGCATTAATACCACCGAGCTTATCCTTGTATCCGACCTGGTATTCGACATAGGGTGAAAGCCTGAACCTATTGAAATATTTATTTAATTCAATTCCTGTGGCGAATGTAAGCTGATCGCCTGCAAATCGGGGATTATCGTTGTTGCCGATCTCCCTTGCCGATTTATATCTCAGCAGGCTCAGGTACGGAGATATTTCGAACCGGTTATTGACAGGCACATGGAACGTAATATGTTCGGCCGACAGGATCATGAAAAGAAGCTTGACAATGAAATAATCAAGGTTAAGTGATTCGGAATTCATGGCAAACAACCACAGGGGAATTCCGATTAATCCCGGGCCGCCATGCCAGTAATAGTTCGCGAAAGCGAAATCAGAATCAAAGCTTACGTGCTTGCCGACAAACATTGAAATTTTAAGAGCGCCGCCAAACTGATTTCCGTTAGGTGTGTTGAAAAGAATAACCGGGGCCGCCGAAAGGGTGAAATCCCCTACATTGTGGGCCGGCAGGGTAAACCTGTTGCCCGACGATCCCGGCATTTCCTGCGCATTCGCTGCACTGATTACCAGGAACAGTGCAGTAAATACAAAGGTTATCCTAAACTGAACGGAGCGACAGCCATCTCTTGTTGCCATACCTAAATATTTTCTTTCCTTTGTGTTTACAAGGACCTCAGACTCATATGGAAAGGTTCTCATAAAATTTATCAGGTAAATAATCAACTAAACCAGGTTCCTGCTTTTTGCATAATCACTGAAGAAGTCGTAAACCAGGGTTTTTTCCTCCCGTTCCAGTCCATAAAGCTCAATCCTGACATCCTTCTTCTCCCTGCGTTTTATAAGGATGCCTTTCGATCCCAGTACAATACCATCGATCTCAGTTTCGGGAATAGTTACTTTCCTTATCCAGTTATACCAGGTTATCGTGAGGAATCCGTCAGCTGCCTCGATCTCGTACTTTCCCGAGCCCACAATTGGTGTAAAATGCATGATCCCTATAACAGCGAATACGATAGCAGTCATCCAGGCTCCTTCGGTCAGTGGATGCTTCCAGATGATAAAGGGGATAAAACATCCAAGCAACCACACGAGGCCAATGCTTTTCTTAGGATTAAATTTACCTTCCCTGAGAGTTAGCTTTTCCATAATTGTTTTTTAGGATTAAAAGAACTTTAACCTTCTGAAACATATTGATTATTTCAAAGTTAAGAAAGGGATATACCAAAGTCAATTTTATTTTAGGAAGAAGTTTACAACATGGAACACGTAGTTGGCACTGAGAAATATCCCGGACTTTCCTCAATCTGCCAATAGCCTGACCTCCTATTGAAATATATCTGAACAAAATGTACATTTGAGAAACAATCATGTAATCAAATTCAAATAACCAGACAAATATGAAGACATTCAAATTCTCCCGGCTGATCGTTTCAGTTTTATTTGCCTTTTCAATGTTAACCTTCCAGCAGAGACTTGCGGCCCAGTCGCATGTACCCGATCCTGAAGCTTTTTTTGGATTTAAGCCCGGCGCCGACAGAATGCTCTTTGACTATGAAAAGCTTATCAGCTATTTCCAGAAGCTTGATGAGGCATCGCCGAAAGTGAAGATGGAGGAGATCGGAACATCGCCGATGGGGAAGAAGATGTATGTCGTATTTATCTCATCCGAAGAGAATATCAAACGCCTCGTGGAGCTCAGGAAAATCAATGAACGGCTGGCGCTTGATCCTGATATAAAACCGGCGGAAAGGGAAAAGATGATTACCGACGGCAAAGTATTCCTTCTGTGTACGTTGTCGATGCATTCCGAGGAGGTCGGGCCGTCGCAGGCTTCTCCTCTGATAGCCTACGACCTGGCAACTACGACTGACAGGGAGAAGCTACGCTGGCTGAACGATGTGGTATTGATGGTTGTTCCCAATCACAATCCCGACGGCATGGATATGGTTGTTAATCACTACCAGAAATACAAGGGTACAAAGTACGAGGGGGGCAGCCTGCCTGCAGTGTATCATAAATACGTGGGACACGACAACAACCGCGATTTTGTCACTCTCACCCAGCAGGACACAAAAGCCATTGAGACTCTTTTCTCAAAGACCTGGTTCCCACAGGTTATGGTAGAAAAGCACCAGATGGGATCGGACGGCCCGAGGTATTATGTGCCACCTTCACACGATCCTGTCTCTGAAAATGTAGATGCTGAGCTTTGGAACTGGACCTGGATCTTCGGATCGGGCATGGCAAAGGACATGACAAATGCAGGGCTGAAAGGGGTTTCGCAGGAGTACCTGTTTGATATGTACTGGCCAGGATCAACTGAGACATGTATATGGAAAAATGTTGTTGCCCTGCTTACTGAATGCGCCAGCTCAAACCTCGCAACTCCCGTTTATTCAGATTTCAGCGAGCTCAATGTCGGGGGAAAAGGCATAGCGCAGTACAAGAAAAGCATCAACATGACCGAGCCTTGGCCGGGAGGCTGGTGGAAGCTTTCAGACATTGTACAGTACGAGATTGTGTCGACGTATTCGCTCATAAGAACCTCATCGCAGAAAAGGACCGAGTTGCTCACCTTCAGGAATGACGTATGCAGGCGCGAGGTAAACCTCGGCAAAAACCAGTCACCGTACTATTACCTTCTTCCTCTTGCTCAGCACGACCAGGGAGAGCTCGCGGATCTTGTAAACCTTCTCGACGAGCACGGGATAAGGGTTTACAGGCTGAAGGAGGATGTCAATGTGGATAACAGGCTTTTTAAAAAAGGAGATATCGTTGTCCCCCTTTCCCAGCCATTCAGGGGATTTATCAAGGAGGTGATGGAGAAGCAGACATACCCTGTAAGAAGGTATGTTCCCGGCGGCGAGGTGATAAAACCGTATGATATTGCCTCGTGGTCGCTGCCCCTTCAGAAGGGTCTTGAATCGGTAGAAATCAACAGCCCTTCGCCTGCACTGGCCGGCAGCTTTGAGGCCGTAACAATTCCGTTCACGCTCGCAACCCGGAAGGCTTCCGGATCGGCGCAGCTGTTGTTTTCGGTCAACAACAATGAAAGTTTCAAGGTAGCATTCAAAGCCCTCGGCCTCGGATTAAAAGTTTCAAGAACGGAGGAACCTGTGACCGCGGGAAAAACCATATTGCCGGAGGGCAGCTTTGTGATTCAGCCGGGCGACAAGGCAGCGGAACTGGTCAATGGGCTGGCGGTCGATCCTGTTATCCCGGGAAGTGAAGTGAAGGTGTCCTCAAAACCGCTGGCTATGCCAAGGATAGGACTCGTTGAGACAAATATGCACGACATGGATGCCGGCTGGACAAGATTCATATTTGACACCTACAACATTCCTTTCACGGTGGTTCACCCGGGTGACTTTCCGAAACTAAAGCCTGCCGAAAAATTCGATATCCTTGTCTTCCCTGACAATCCAAAATCTATACTGATGGAAGGCAAATACAAGGCTGGTGCCGATTACTATCCGACCGATTATCCGCCCGAGTACACAAAAGGCATTGGAAAGGAGGGTATGGACAACATCATGAAGTTCCTGAACGAGGGTGGCAAAATAATCTGCTGGGGCGGATCCACCGACATGTTTGCCGGCCAGCTAGCTGTAAAGATAAGCGACACCGAGACCGAAGAATTCCAGCTACCGTATAAGAATGTTGCCGAGTCCCTGGGCAAGGAAGGACTTTTTTGTCCGGGTTCAATGCTTGCAGTGACACTGTCGGCCGACAGCAAGCTTTGCCTGGGGATGAATGAAAAATCTGCAGGTTTTTTCCTGGGAAATGCTGTTCTTACCACATCCCAGCCAATTTTCGATACCGACAGGCGGGTGGCGGGGAGAATTCCCGAAACAGGGATCCTTCTCAGCGGCTATGTCGAAAAGGAAGATAAGCTGGCAAACCACCCGGCAATCGTATGGGTAAAGAAAGGCAAAGGAGAGATGGTGCTCTTTGCTCTTGATCCGATCTTCAGGGCCTCGGTGCCTGTAACCTATAAGCTGCTATTCAATGCGCTGATGTTGTAGGGGTGACGGGCGACAGGCTACAGGCAAGCGGCGGGTGGCGGGAAGCGGGCGACAGGCGACCGGCTACAGGCGACCGGCGTGCGGCAAGCGGCGGGTGGCGGGTATGTAAATATTTATTCCCTGTGAAAAAATACTTCCTTCGGGAATGGCACCGGTTGCATTTTATCAGTTACGGTCCCAAGTGTCACTGATTCGCCGCCGGTTCTTTCAAAAAAATCGATGGTAAGCGGATAATACCCTGGCTCCAGGGGTACGAGCCTGACTGATGGCCTGCTGTTGTCGTGCAGCCCGTCATTGTTCAACAGCAGACTGTTATTCAGGTACACTTTTGACCCGTCATCCGAAGTAATCCAGATATAGTAAAGACCCTGTTTTGCTATGTGGAGATATCCTTCAAACCTTACGCCGAAACTGTCTCTTTTCACCGCCATTGAAAGATCGGGTTCAGGTGTTATCCCTTTTTTCACAACTTTAAGCTTTGTGAAATCAGGCAATGAATCCCATACCCCCTCGTAGTACGAATATTTCAGTCCCGGCTTAAGATTTTTCACCGACTTAGGTCCCTTCAGGTATTCCCCTTCGGTGAAAACCCTGGTTATAGCGGGGCTCTTTGTATATATTCCTCTTACACTTTTCACCTTGAGTGTGCAGGCACAAGTTATCCTGATGGTATCGGTACAAAACGGCGAGCCGGCTGTCGGTTCCGATCCGTCGAGGGTATAATGCAGTGCAGGATTATTGTTGTCTACAATTGCGTAAGCAAACGTGCCTTTGGGAAGGATCCCCGACTCGGGGTACACATTAAAATTAGATCCGGAGTCGAAGATGAATCTTAAGCCGTCATACACACTCTTGAAAGTAACGGACCCATGATCCTCACCGGCATAGGGTACAACCTTCCATACCAGTCCGGCAGGGGCAGATTGTTTCAAAAGGCTGTCCATGGCATCAACTCCCATTCCCTTCATTCCCTCGCCTTCTCTCCCGGTGATGAAAATTGCCCTGTTCCAATTCCTGCCTTTGCCGAATTCATCGTGTGTCTTTTTGATCATCATCCTGTCCTTGTACCAGAAGCTTGGGTCGATGGCAATATAGCTGTCGAAGAGCGTAGGGTCGGTTATCAGGGTATTCATGGCAAAGACCCCGCCATAAGAATGCCCGACCAATACATTATAGCCTTCCGTTTTAAAGTTCTTCGCGACATATGGCATCAGCTCTTCGCGGAAAAAGCGTGCAAAATTATCCGCTCCTCCTCCCGTGGGTGCGCTTTTAATAGAATCGGGCAGGAAGTCGTGGTTCCTGTCAATGTTAAGGACCCCCACGATTATTGCCTTTGGCATTTTGCCGTTTGCAAAAAGAAAACGTGCCGTGGGTACAGTGTGCTGTATCCTGTCGCCCGCATCCAGAACATAAACTACGGGAAACCCTTTGGCCGACTTGTCATAGCCTTCGGGAAGGTAAATTATGATCCTGCGCGTCTGTTTCAGGATTTTGGAATCAATAGAATCATTTCTTAATGTATAGCCATCCTGGGCCTTTGCAGCCACGGAGATGATTACACAAATAAAAAGTGCCAGAGGTTTTAAGATTTTTTCCATTGGATAAATGATCGGGTAAAATATAAAATTAACTATACCGCGGATAACCGGTAACAAAGACGTAAAAAAATCTGATATGATGCACTGGTTTTTGATGGATATGAGAGTCCGTGGGAAAGAACCTGTTACCAGTAACCAGAGCTGGTTACCCGGAAATCGTTGTAACCCACGGGCGGGCATTCGGAGATGTGAACCGAATCTACATGTCCGATCCCGGGGCCCCGGTTGCACCATCCTGCAAACTTCTCAAGCTGGTCCCTTGTGCCTTCAGCCTCGATATAGACGCCTCCATCGGGCATGTTCCTTACATATCCGCAGATCCTTAAAGATTCGGCTTCCCTGAGGGCAGTCCGCCTGAAACCAACCCCCTGAACGCGTCCCCTGACAGTTATCTTGTACAGTACTTTCGGTTCTGTCATTATAATACCAGGATTACTTTTTGAAACGGTCTTTCATGAAATCAAAGGCCCCTTTCCTGAGATTGATGCCATATTCGAGGTATGCTTTCAGGCAGGCAAGGAAATTGGCCCATCCCTGGGTGTTCCCGGCCAGCCAGCGTAGTCCTGCATCATTGATATCAGCTTCCTTTTCCGTGATAGTCACAACAGTTGAATTGTTCTCACCCGATGCCAGGGTGATCCCGACCAGAGTCTTCCCGTTTTCCGTATCCCAGTAAAAGGACACATATTCATCTTTCCTGAGCGAACCTACCTTTACAGGAAACCGTATCTCAAATTCCGGGAATTTCCAGGTAATCTCCCTGCCTTCTTCCATCCTCCCCGTGCTCTCCGAAATAAAGTAGTGCGACATCTTTTCCGGATTCACAATGGCCTCGTAAACCACGCTGACAGGTTTCTGAACCTGAATTGCCGTTTCGATTGTCAGTTTCATTGTTTCCATTGTTATCCATTAACCGGTCAGATCTTATAAAGTTCACCGTTAAGATATTTCAAGCCCGAATCGCATACAACGGTAACAATTCTTTTTCCCCTCCCGATGATCCTTGCTCTCTGGATGGCTGCCCAGACATTAGCACCCGAGGTTGTCCCGCCGAATATCCCTTCCTTCCTTGCAAGCTCCCTGGCTGTTTCCATTGCATCCTCATCGGTCACCGGAATGATTTCATCCACCAGGTCCATACGCATGATTGACGGAATAAAGCCTGCACCTATCCCCTCGAGACGGTGGGTGCCGCTTTTAGGTCCTCCCGAAAGAGTCCGGACATTTGCCGGCTCGATGGCTATACAGCGGATACCGGGTATCTTCTCCTTGAAAATCTCGGCATTTCCTGAGAAACAACCACCGGTTCCCACACCCATGATAAATTCATCTATTCCCGGGCCGAGTATCCTGAGTGACTCCTCTGCCATTTCATGATAGGCCTTCCTGTTGTCAGTATTGTTAAACTGGTCGGGGCGGAACTTCCCCGACGACCTGCCGAGTTCTTTGGCCCTTGCTACGAGCGTATCTATCAGCCTGGCTGTTATTTTTCCTCCCTCGCATGGATAAATCTCAAGCCCGGCACCAAAGGCCTTCATGGTTTGAAGTTTTTCCTTTGAGAAGGCATCTGAAGTGATGAACACCGCCTTATAACCCTTCACGGCACACACCATTGATAAAGAGCTCCCCGTGCTCCCTCCCGTGTATTCAACCACAGTATCTCCGGGCTTAAGCTCACCTCTTTTTTCCGCTCCTTCAATCATTGCAAGTGCCATGCGGTCCTTCATGCTTCCGGTCGGGTTAGTGCCTTCGTATTTTACATAAACCTCGGCAGAATCTTTCCCGGGCAGGTGACTGAGCTTTATCAGCGGGGTATTACCGATTTGCAGCATTGGGATAAATGGTTCTAATTTCTTCCAAACAGTTTTCGAAAAGGAAAAGGAAAGAACTCAGGGGTTGTTTCACTGTATTGAGTATATTCTTCGCCAAACAGGTCGCGCATTTCAATGTATTCTTTCCTGATTGAGAATTTGAAAGCGATGTATGCAACAATGCTGGTGGTAATTACCAGCCAGGAGTTCAGCAGGAACGATAATCCCGGAATGATAAAAAGTATTATCGAGCAGTAGAGAGGATTCCTGCACAGGTAGAACATTCCCGAAGTGACCAGCTTTCCTCCTTTCAAACCCTTAAGAAGAGACGGCACTGTAAGGAAGTAAAGGACAAAACCTGTACTGATCAGAACAATACCTGCCGTTAAAAGGAAGGTCCCGCGAACCGGAGAAAACACAAAAACTCCATGATATCTTGACGAGAGAAAGATGGACACTGCCACCCAGGGAAGGCTTGCTGCGGCAATTACCGGGCCGGACCCGAGAAAATTCATTTTTTTCATAATGCTACCGGCAGAAGTTATTACATTTTATCCTTCAGAGACAGCTTCCTGAGAGGCTTGTTAATCCTTTCGGTGACGAACACTACAATGAGGGTCATCGCCCCGCCGAAGATCACGGAAGGAACTAGTCCCATAATCTTTGCGGCGAGGCCCGATTCAAATGCCCCAAGCTCATTAGATGAGCCGATGAAAATTGAGTTCACCGAAGCTACCCTACCCCGCATCTCATCGGGAGTGAAGAGCTGGAGAATAGTGCCTCTTATCACAACGCTGACATTATCGAAGCCACCGCTCAGAACCAGGATGACGGCTGAAAGCCAGAAATTCTTTGAAAGGGCAAAGGTTATCATGCAGAGTCCGAATCCGACAACCGAGATAAACAGAATTCTCCCGGTCTCCTTTACAGGCGGACGGAACATAAGCAGAAATGCCATAATCGTTGCTCCTATCGCAGGGCAGGCTCTAAGCAAGCCGAGCCCCTGGGGGCCAACATGAAGCACATCCGAGGCAAACACAGGGAGCATCGCAACGGCCCCTCCAAAGAGGACAGCGAACATATCAAGCGAAAACGCGCCAAGGAGCTCGGGCGTTCTGAATACGAAATTAATCCCTTCGCGTATCCTGGTAAATATCTTTTCACCTGCCACGACTTTAACCTCGTGCATTCCGGTCCTGACCCCGGCAATCATCAGCAGGGAGACCAGGAAGAGGCCCACGGAGAGGGAGTAGGCTGAAACTACACCGAAAAATCCATAAACCATACCGCCGATAGCCGGTCCCATGACTGCGGAAGCCTGCCATGTGGCACTGTTCCATGTAGCAGCATTCGCATAAAGGTTCCTCGGTACCATCTGTCCGAGAAGGGCAACCTGGGCAGGGGCCAGGATCCCCCTTGCAAAGCCGGTAATGAAAATCGTTATGAAGATCGGGTATGCACCGAACCTCCAGGAATAGAAGCCGGCATAGATACTGTAGCCAAGGAGTATTGCAGAACTGAGCAGCAGCAGCAAAAGAGTGTTCCTGACAATTGTCCTCCTGTTCCAGATATCAATGTAATGACCTGCAAACAGCGATACGCCAATCTGCGGAACAACCTCAAAGAGGCCAATCAGTCCCAGCCACAGAACATCTTTCGTAATTTCATACACCTGCCACCCGACGATCACCGACATCATCAGCGATGCCATGGTCGCACAAATCCTGTAAAGAAGGAAATACCTGAAGTTCCTTACATGCAGTACTGCAAATGCTTCACCTGAAAACAGACTCCTCATAATTAAATCTCTGTTTCCAAAAGTAGCTATTAACAGTCAATATAAAATACCGTCGAGGAGAATGGCAGGTAAATATTTAAAATGAATGAAACCGGTTACTCTTGCGGCATGAACTCACCCCCTCGGCTTGCAGGCTGGCTCCTCTAGCAAGTGACCCCCTTCCCGAACCCTTCGTTTCACCCGGGTCCGACCTTCCCCCACGGAGGAAGGTAAAAAAGAACTATTTCACCCTTGGGGGAAACAGGAAAGGGGGTCTGATTAAACAAAAGATAATGACTGTATAAAATCTTCTAAAGCAAGTGACCCCCTTCCCGGACCCTTCGTTTCACCCGGGTCCGACCTTCCACCACGGAGGAAGGTAAAAAAGAGAATCATTTCCTCCTGGGGGAAACAGGAAAGGGGGTCTGATTAAACAAAAGATAATGACTGTATAAAATCTTCTAAAGCAAGTGACCCCCTTCCCGGACCCTTCGTTTCACCCGGGTCCGACCTTCCACCA
>DATKMR010000014.1:0-352037 GCA_035541795.1 Bacteroidales bacterium | reverse complement strand
GAGATCCTTAACAAACTCCCACTCATCGTCCTTCCCGACCCCGTAATACTTGCATATTGCTTCAAGACTGGCTGCACCACATGAATATTCTGTCTGCTGGGTCACATCCGGGACCGGGATATGGATGGCGCCCACGGGGATAAAGTGCTTCTCCATCTTCATTTGATTACTGATTACCTGTTACCGATTGCTGACTATCGAATAATGACTACCGACCGCTACTTCTTCAGAGCCTCAAGAGCAAAGCTGATATTGATAATCCTCTTCCCGGCATCGAGTGTTACGATTACGGCTTCCTTGTTCTCAAAAAACTCACCCCTGACGAAGTACCATTTCCCGTCCTTAAGCAGATGCTGCCTGTATTTTTCAGTACTCCAGCTCAAAGGATAGAGCTTATCCAGGACACGCTCGAAGACTATTGCATCTGCCTCAGTCCTGATTGTAAAATCCTTGCGGACAAGCGAAAACAGCCTTGCCAGTTTCTTGTTTGTGCTCAGATCCTCAAGTTCAATGAGTTTACCGTCCTTGATAACTACCCTGTTATCGGTAAGAACGGCCGAGCTGCTGCTGTCGGCATACAATGTCTTAACCAGGTAGACGCTTCCCGTGATGACCTTTTTCACTGTGTCGTTTGTCAGGTTCTCCTTTTTTATCGAGATTCTTGACTGAATGAACTTATCAATAAGCTGAATGTCAGCTTCAGGAATATTCTGTGCAGAAAGTGATATAGTCACCATCACGGTGACAGCCAGGGTAAAAATTGCTTTTTTCATTACTTAAAGTTTCTTTACCCAAAGTTATATAAATAAGGGAAATGTTGAACAGGGGTCACAGAAATCGTCAATGACGCCTGCGTCTCGTGCACAGAAGCTTCAGCGCCGGTGTAAGCGAGCCAATAATTTCTTCCTATCTCTTCCTTTTAGCCTTCCGGAATGTTTTTTCGGGTTTTCTCCTGAATGGTTCAGCCTGTTTTGATCCCCCGCTTTTTTCCTTGGCAATTTCCACGGCGATCCTTTTTTTCCTGTATTTAGCCTTGTTCAGGTCAGCGATGAGACCGGTTGCGTACTTTTCTTCAACCTCAAAAAACGAGAAGCCCTTTAAAAGATCGATTTTCCCTATCGGAATTTTTGGTCCCCTTGTATTTGTGTTTATAAGATCAATCAATTGTTCAGGGTAAAAACCATCAGTTTTTCCAACATTGATGAACAATCTTGCATATTTCTCCTGCGAATGTCTGAACCTGTCATTTTTTCCTGGTCTGGATGAACCTGATTCTTTCTCAGGTACAGGATCGATGATATCTTCACCGTGCCTGTAATCGTCGAGGAACCTGTCGAATTCAAGGGAAATAACCCGCGTAATGAGCTCATCCCTGTCAATGCCAGCCAGCTTTGCCCTTATTTCAGGCAGAAATTTCTCTATCTCCTTATGATCGGTGGAAACGGTCTCAAGTTTATTTACCCAGTTGAACAGCTGCTTGCCGCAGATATCGCTCCCTGTAGGTATTGGAATGGCATTAAATGACTTTTTCAGGAGTCTTTCAATCTTGTGAAGGTTGTTTTTTTCCTTCAGGTGAACGAGTGAAATGGAAATTCCGTTCTTTCCTGCCCTGCCGGTTCTTCCGCACCTGTGAGTATAAACTTCAGAATCGTCCGGAAGACTGAAGTTGATAACATGTGTAAGGTCATCCACATCCAGCCCGCGGGCAGCAACGTCAGTCGCAACAAGCATGTTCAGGTTCCTTTGCCTGAACTTGTTCATTACGGCATCGCGCTGTGCCTGCGACAGGTCACCGTGCAGCGCATCTGCATTATACCCGTCGTGGATCAGCTTTGAGGCTACCTCCTGTGTTTCTTTCCGGGTACGGCAAAAAACTATGGCATATATGTCCGGTTCATGGTCGGCTATGCGCTTGAGCACCTTGTATTTGTCCCTGGCATGCACAAGATAATAATTATGGCTGATGTTCTCGGCGGATGAATTTCTTACTCCCATTGTAATTTCAACTGGACTATTCATATACTTCTTTGCAATCGCCGCAATTTCTGATGACATGGTGGCCGAAAACAGAAGTGTTCTCCTGGCTTCAGGAACCTCTTCTAGAATCTCATTAATACTGTCGAGGAAGCCCATGTTCAGCATCTCGTCGGCCTCATCGAGAATTACCGTATTCACATTTGCCAGTTTAACTGCCCCCCTCCCGATAAGGTCAATAAGCCTGCCCGGAGTTGCAACAATGATCTGGACACCCTTCTTCAAACTCCTGATCTGGTTTTCAATGCTTGAACCTCCATAAACGGCCAGTATTCTTAAGTCGGTGTATTTTGCAAAATCTGACAGGTCGCCGGTAATCTGTATGCACAGTTCCCGTGTGGGGCATAGTATAAGAGCCTGTGGGGTGTTCAGCCTGGTATCTGTTGCCTGGACCAGCGGTAAGCCAAAAGCTGCTGTTTTACCTGTTCCTGTCTGGGCAAGGGCTATGATATCGCATTCTTCGTGAAGCATAAGGGGAATTACTTTGGATTGTACCGGCATTGGCTGAAGAAATCCCAAATCCTGTACTGCTTTCAGAACATTGGGATCAAATCCCAATTCTTCAAAATTTGTCATTAAATAATTTTATGTTGTGGATCCGGGAGCGGTCGATTTATTTGCCCGGCTGAAATGAACTCAAATGCAGGCTGGCTTAAATGCGTGTTGACGCTACTTGGAAATCACCTTGTTAATAATGGCGCAAAGGTAATTAAATAATCCTGATATTAAAATCACTTCTGTCACGGGGAGGGCTTTGAGGTGCCTGGCTTCCACATGATTTATAGAAAATTCCCTGAAACACCTGCAGGAAGAAAACGGCGGCAGGTAAAGCCAGGGTGCACCGTTAATCGGCACTTAAGGTTCCTGTTCCGGCATGATGTAACATGTAAATAAAGCTTGATTATTTTAATTTATTGAAAATAAAAGTATTATTCCGATTTTTAAGATTACCTTTCGGCAAATTAATTAAATAAAATCATGCAAAAAGGAACAGTAAAATTCTTCAATAAATCAAAAGGATTCGGATTCATTAAGGATGATAGCACCGGGAAAGAATACTTCGTGCATTCTTCAGGATTAATTGACAATATCAATGAGAATGATAAGGTAACTTTTGAAATTGAAATGGGAAAAAAAGGGTTGAATGCAGTAAAGGTAAAACTGGCTTAGTTTACCTCTGATGAACACTAATATTTTTGGGTCCCGCCAAAAGCGGGATTTTTTTTTCAAATCCGTTTAATATGACAGAGAAGAAAGTTATGATATTCAAGTCACCCGATCTCTCCAAGCTCAAGGAAGTTATAATCGATCACAGGACAAAAATATATGTTGCCCCCGATGCTGACATTGAAGAAGCTAAAAGTCGTTATCTCAGCAAAATAGCAGCGAAGAAAGCAAAATAACACGGTATTGTTTTTCTATCCTTTTACCTGAAGATTCTGACTTTCATTGCGGCTATTCCCTTTGATCCCCTGACTGTCTCGAAGATCACGATATTGTCTTCCTTTACGGGTTCAAGTAAATTGTTAGCATGAACAAACACCCTCTGGTTTGATTCCAGATCGCGGATGAATCCGAATCCCTTCGACTCGTTAAAAAAAGAGACAATACCCTTTCTTTCAGGGTTCGCTGCAAATTCCGGCTTGTTCCTGGTTACTTCCAGCTCAATACTACTGGCATCAGTGACAGTTATTTTATTCGGATCAGGGGGTGTGGAGCTTATTTTCCCGAATTCATCCACATAGGCTATCATATCTTCGAAGCTGGATTTTTTCCCTTCGCTTTTTTTCAAAGCACGTTTCTGGTCTTTTTCTTTTCTCTTCTGCTCCTGTTTCTTTTTCACTTCTTTCTTACCCGATGTTTCGTTCGATCTGCCCATATTTCTGTTTTTACCTGATTTAAGATTCTAATTATGCCAGCTGAAACTGATGTAAAAGTGCATTATTTGTTAATCGGTAAAGATTAAGAATAATGCAAACTCGCGAAGCTGGATCAGGTGCCAAAGATACGTTTAAATCCCGGAAAAAAATATTTATTACAAATACGTGATTAGCTGTATATTCCGAAGTTTCCTATCGAACAAAAGACAGTCCGCCGGCTGACGGAAGGAGCCTGTCATCCTGAGGGGAGCGACCGTTAAAAAATTGCCCGGTGGGCAATTTCAGGGAGCTGCCAGCCTGCAGGGGCGACAGGGTAACCGACGGGATTGTCCCGACAAGTCGGAACGGACCCTTTCATCCTGAGGTTACCCAGCAAGCAAAAACAAGAAATGCAGCTGCGCTGCATTTTAATTGTTTTCAGGTGGCTGCTTTTGCAGATACACCTGCAACGCTGCCACCTGAAAGCATAAAAGCCATCCGTCGATTGACGGATGGCTTTCTTGTTTTTGCTTGCGGTGCGGACGGGACTCGAACCCGCGACCCCCGGCGTGACAGGCCGATATTCTAACCAACTGAACTACCGCACCGTTTTATTGCGATGCAAAATTAAACGAATTTTTATTTATACAAAATAGTTTCTTACAAAAATGTCCGGCTTTAGCACAGGCAGCCTTGATGATTAAACTTGACGTCAGCGAAGCGACGCACATACTCCCCTGAGATAACCGATCGATTCGGCTATACCTCCAAGAGGATCATCCATGTCCTTCTCGAACTCCAGGCTGCACATCCCGCTGTATTTCACCTTCCTCAATGCCTTAACAAATGCCGGAATGTCAATTACACCGCGCCCCATCTCAATAGTCCTGCCTTCCTTCGTTGATCCTGTCACATCCTTAATGTGTATGTCATAGATCCTGGGAGCATATTTAATCAGATCGGCTACCGCGTCGCGCCCGGCACGGGTTGTGTGACCGATGTCAAGACAGATGCCCATCCTCCTGTCAAGGCTCTTTATACGGTCCCATATAATGTCAGCTGTGGGAAAATTCTTTGTATCAGGACCATGATTGTGCATGGCAATCCTGATATCATATTGTTTTACCTTCTCCTCGACATAGCTGACAAGTGCAGGCGCCGGTTGACCGACGATCATCTTCACCCCTGCTGCCGATGCATATGCAAATGCACGATCCACATCCTCTTCCTTTTCCATCGTTATTACTCCGACCGTATAGATATTTATCCCCGCAGCCCTGAACCTGCCTGTAACCTCCTCTATCTTAACCTTTTCGCTTGAAAGCGGGAGATAGTTGTCCTTCAGCGACATATTGAGGACATTTATCCTTTTCATTATTACCAGGGCCTGCTCAAAAGAAAGGTTGTAGAAACTATAACCAGCCATGCCAAGGCTGAATGTGTCCTTAATTTTTTCTCCTTCCCCTGGTTTATTGGCCCGGATAAGCATATCGCCAGGTATTAACGCCGCGGAAGCCACACCCGTTGCAGTAAGCCTTAAGAAATCACGTCTGTTTTTCATATCTTATTTAATATTAGTCAGATGCCATAAGCCGGTAACCGGCTGCCGGTCGCCTTTATTACTTTACCACCAGCCTGTTATCTATCAACCTTTCGTTATAAGTCTGTATCACAGCCTTGAGCTTCTCCTCCATTTTTTCCTGGAGCCGCGGCTCTTTCCCTAAAAGATTGTCCAGCTGGAAACGGTCGGTCTTATAGTTAAATAGACCCATGGTCTTGTTGTCAGTCACCTCCAGAATATGATCGTCCATAAAAAGGTAGTAGTTGCTGCCAAAGGTATTGAAGCCGAAAGTTTCCTTCGATTCATCAAGCAGGTTGTTGCCAAAGGCAATGAAGTCACCATCATAATTCAGGTAGCTCAGCACTGTGGGCATAATATCAATTTGCTGCGCGATCCTGTGCTTCAGACCTTTTAAATCGCTGTTATGCCGGTAGAAAAAAATAGGTATGCTGAACTGCCCGTAAGCATTCTGGAACTCCTTATGAAATTTCTCGTTGGTATGATCGGCCGTAAATACGAACAGTGTATTGTCGAACCAAGGTTTAGCTGAGGCTACTCTGAAGAACTCCCTGAGGGCAAAATCGCTGTAGCATATTGTCTGGCATATGGGGATCGGGCCCTTCCTGAATTTCCCCTCGTATTTTTCGGGAACCTTAAAGGGATGATGTGACGACAGGGTGAAGAGCGCTGTCATGAATGGCTGGTGAAACCCGTCGAGCTTCGAGGCAAAGAACTGAAGGAAGGGTTCATCCCAGATACCCCAGATACCATCGAAATCGGAGTTGCCCGGATATTCATTCTTCCCGAAATAATCATCAAAGCCTGCCATTTTTGAAAATGAATCAAATCCCATCGAACCGTTGGGTGCACCATGAAAGAATGCTGAATAGTATCCTCTCTTCTTCAACAGCGCAGGCAGCCCGTTTATTTCATCATTTGCATAATGCGAAATTATATATGGAGTCTCCAGCGAAGGCATAGATGCCAGTATTGAAGGCATGGCGTCGATCGACTTGTTCCCGTTAGCAAGGCTCACATCAAAAGACAGGCTCTCCGACAGCAATGAATCGAGGAAGGATGTATAGCCCCTGTATGACCCTGCTTCAAGATCGTGATTAAAAAATCCGGTGTACTCTTTCGAAAAGCTCTCGAGGATGAAAATTACGATATTGACTGGCTGGAAAGGTTTATCAGGCTTATAGGAATAGTGAGGGTCATAGATCGATTTCAGCTTCGCATCATCGAAAAAATTGTATTTTACGAGGTTCTTTTTGCCGTATGTACGCAATATGCTGAAAGGGGTATTCAATACTATCGGCACATACCTGGGATTGTTAACATACCTTGCGGCATTGCTGATTGTTATAGGCCGGGTCGAATGCCTGTAACCTCCTCTGGCTGCACCTACTGCCAGCAAAAGAACAAGCGGTAGAAAGAGGAAGTTGGCCGAATGGTAAACCAGCCTGTTTTCTGTTTTTGGCTTAACAGGCTTGACCCTGGCATACAGCCAGACCATAAGAACCAGAAGCGACAGCGTTGTAAGAGTTGCCGGCCAGTATCCGACCAGGAACCTGAAAAATAGCTGCCCGTTGTTTTGTTCATTTGCAAATGTACCAAAGACATCTGCTGTAGCTCTCTTGGTGAGAAAACGGTAATATACGTAATCGGCCCCGTTCATGCAGAGCATAATCCCGTTAACTAAAAAGAAAAGATAGCTGACAATTTTTTCATAAACTGCATTATACCTGAAGTCGAACGGAACGGCTTCGAGAAGGATAATGAGCATGTTGAAATAAACCACCGCGGCAAGGTCGAATACAATGCCGCCCCTCAAAGCGTGGAGAAACTGGCTGAAAGTGATGTCGGGAAACATCATGTGGTTGAACAGGTAGAATCCTATCCTCGATAACATAAGAAGGAACAGCACAAGTATTATCCTGTAGAAGAATACCACCATGATGTTCCGTGAAAAAATCCATTTCATAGTTAAAACATGTTGTTATATAAAAACCACAAGTGACCTGCCTTGTTCATACCGGCTGCTGCCGGTGACGAAATTAAAACAATTTTTAACCTGCTCACACTGTTCTGTCACGTAGAAAACTGAATTTTCAAAAATCAAAATGCCTTAAAAGCATAATTTTCAAACATTGATTTCTTATTTTTGGGCGGCTGATGAAGAACCTTGCATACATTTTAATCATTCTGTCAGTCCTCTCAACAGGGTGCAGGAAGTACTATGCCCGCGGCATGGACCTGCTGACTCCCGACTGGACAGCGGCTACTCACGGAGACAATGTTCCGCCCGACTATTCAACAGTATTTGATGAATCAAAGGTAAACAGGTTCGACATCGTTGTATCTAAGGATGACTGGGCGGGAATGATGGCCGATCTGAAGGCAAATGTGGGCGTCGGCAATCCTGCACCGGCGATCAGCGACTTCTGGGATCCTGTCTACGTTCCTGTTTCATTAAAATTTAATGGCATTGAGTGGTACAAGGTCGGGCTGAGGCTGAAAGGAAATTCCTGCCTTTCGTACTGTGTTAACAAAAACATAAGGAAGTATTCCTTCAAGCTTAACCTTGACCATTTCGAGGATGAATATGTTCCTATACATAACCAGAGGTTCTACGGATTCAAGGAGTTGAACCTTTTCAGCAATTTTGGCGACCCAAGCGAGATGCGCGAAAAAACAGCTGCTGACCTGTTCAGGGAATCGGGTGTAAAAGCTCCCAGGGCCGTTTTTTGTGAATTATGGATAGATACCGGAAACGGACCAGCTTATTTCGGCCTCTATACCCTGGAAGAGGAAGTTGAGAACACGGTCATCAAGACACAGTTTAAGGAAGGAGGAAATCTGTACAAGCCGGATGGAACAGCGGCGACTTTTGCAAACGGAACATATGAAACTTCACAGTTTTATAAAAAAACCAACATCTCACCTGCCGACTTTTCGGATGTTCGGGCCCTGTACGATGTCATCAACAGCGAAGCCAGGATAATAAACTACACTGGCTGGAAAAATTCCGTAAATAAAATCTTCGATACAGATGTGTTCATCAGATGGCTCGCAATCAATACAGTGATCCAGGACTGGGACACTTACGGGCTAAAGCATCATAATTACTACATCTATGATAATCCGGTGAACAGTAAGCTGACCTGGATACCTTATGAGAACAGTGCTTCATTTGTAGCTGCAGGTGAAAAAACTGCACTCAGCCTTTCGCTCGACGAGGTAACTGACGGGTGGCCACTTATCAGATACCTGATCGATGAAAACGAGTACCTGCAACTCTACAGATCGTATTTGTCGGAATTCATTACCAATGCATTTTCAGTATCATCCTTCACCTCCAGAATAGATAATCAGGCTTCCCTGATAAGAGATCATGTTTTCAGCGAGAGAACCGGATATACCTTTATCAGCTCTACGACTGACTTCGAAAACGGTATTTCATTTCTCAAGTCCCATGTGGGCAGCAGGGTCGATGCCGTCTCACTTTTTCTTTCAAAATAAAATACCGGAACGGGGTGGGTTATGATCCGGAAATTTATAATTTTATACTAACCATAACCAATACGACCCTACCCCATGAAAAAGTATTTAGTATTTTTTATTGCTGCATTTATATCTGCCGCAGCCTATTCACAAAATGTTCCGGGCAACCAGCAGTCTGAGCCCCCCAAACATGCGGAATCAAAACTTAATCTTGGATTTGGCATAGGTCTCGACTACGGGGGGATTGGCGGGCGACTGGCATTTTCTCCGGATAAGCATATTGATATATTTGGAGGAGCCGGATACAATTTTCTCGGTGCAGGTTTCAATGCCGGCCTGGCCTACAAATTTTTACCGGAGTCTTTTATATGCCCCTATATTTCAGCGATGTACGGCTACAACGGGGTTATCAAGGTAACAAATGCAGCAGAGTACAACCAGACATATTACGGGCCGAGCTTTTCAATCGGCGGCCAGTTCTGGTCGCACAGGATGCCCGGCTTTTTCAACCTTGAACTCGTAATTCCTGTAAGGTCATCGGAAATGCATGACGACTACAATAAACTAAAAAATCTTGGAGCATCGATGAGTGCCCTTCTGCCGGTGGCGTTCAGCGTAGGATTCCATTTTCTCTTCTGAGAAAGAGATATTCCACACTTAGTCGGCATGCTATTTGCATATCATGAATAACCTGAAAGGGGTGTCATTCTTCTCGTAGTCTGTAATTATCGCGCAAGACTCAAACGGCCTCCCCTGTCCAGTGATCCGGAATGCGGGTAAATTTTTTACCTGGTAAAACTTTAATACCTACAATAGCCTGATGAAATACTATTTTATTGCCCAGATTAAAATCGAAGACCCTGACGAGTACGAAAAATACCTCGAGGGCTTCGATGAGGTCTTCTCAAAATATGACGGAGCCTTCCTGGTTATTGACGAGCACCCTGAAGTGCTGGAGGGAAGCTGGAATTATTCCAAGTTTGTGATTGTAAGCTTCAATTCAAGGGAAGATTTCAATGCCTGGTATTTCTCCGAAGGATACCAGGAGATATTAAAACACAGGCTGAAAGCGGCAAAATGTGATACTGTGCTTGCTGAAGGACTGGAATAAACAGGAGAAGCAAAACAGATAATACCCCAAAATGAACTTTTTTGCTTTAAGAAGCATACCGATTCTTCTTTTATGTAGTTTTTCAATTGTAAGCCTTTCGGGCCAGGACAGAAGGTTTATTGAAGGGAAAATCCTCATCACCGGTACAAATGAACCTGTCCAGTTTGCCACTGTTAGGCTGAATTCAAACAACATCGGCGTATTCGCCAACTCCGATGGTGACTTCAGGATTTCAAACAAGAGGGAGTTCCTGAACGACAGTTTGACCATAACCTGCATTGGTTACCTGAAGACTACACTGTTGTTCAGGAGCTTAAGTGACAGTTCAGAAAACAGGATCTACCTTACCCCGTCGCTTTACAACCTGAAAGAAGTAAAAGTAACATCATCCAGAAAGATTCTGGGTTCGCAGGAAATGGTACGGCTGGCGATTAAATATATGTGGAAGAACTGTCCGCGCAACGGATTCAGCTATACATGCTACTACCGCGATTACCAGAAAAAGGAGAAGCAAATTCAAAACCTTAACGAGGCAATTATACAGGTGCTCGACAAAGGCTTCAACGAGCTCTCTATCTTCAACTCCAGCCGGCTGCTCGATTTCAGGCAAAACACTGATTTCCCCAGGGTCTCACTTTCCCCCTATTATAACGAAACGGCCACATTCGACAGCTCAAAACCCTGGAAATACATACCATCTGCCAAAATGGGAGACCAGTTTGGAAATGAATTCTTCGTTCTGCAGGTTCATGATGCTATACGAAACTTCCGGGCAAGGTCTTTTTCATATATAAATACCCTCGCTGCCGATTTTATTTCAAATCATTTCTTCGGCAAACCGGAACCTGTATATGACAACAACCTGCTGCTTTACAGGATTTACTTCAACGCCAGGTCCAGGCTGACAGGAGATTCCCTCCTGGCCACAGGAGCGATATACATTCAGCCAAGGGATTTCTCAATCCATAAGCTGGAGTACACCTGCTATTACCTGACTGACGGCTGGAAGAAAAAGGAGATGTTTAACATTAAAACAGAATATGATTATGAAAACTCCATCGGTTCGAAGCTTTACCTCAAATACATTTCTTTCAACAACCTGTTCAGGGTTGCAGACCCGGCCGACACCCTCTTTTTCAGAGTTACCTCTTCATTTATGTTTCCTGAAAAAGTAAAATACAATACTGTTGTCCTTATATTTAACCACAGGATCGATCCTGTTTCAGCACAGGTAAAGGATAATTACCAGGTGTATGACGGAACGAGAGCGATGAGGATAAAAAACATTTCTGTACAGGGTAAGAGACTGATCCTTATGCTGAAGGGCAGCAAACCCGTAAAGGAAGGAGAGCTTCAGGTTTACGTGATGAACATTAAAGATGTTTCGGGGAATATTGTTAACAGAAGGAAAACTGCAGAACTCAGCCAGTACAGGGAATTGTTTGTTCAGGATCACAATCAAAACATTTCTTTCAAAGACAGCTGTTACATGCAGTACAGGCCGTTGGATAAGAACTGTATCTCGCATCCTGTAAATAATGAGAAATACTGGATGAATACACCCGGGAAGATTACAAATAATAAATAAAATATCAAAAGCCATGTACCAAGGAAGGAAGATCGCAGGTCTTATAGCGCTGATTCTGATATTTATTTTCACAGGAGCTTCAGCACAGAAGCCGAGAGCCCGTGAACTGGGCGTTCCGTTCAGCGGAACACCGGGACGATTAAATGCAATTACAGATGTTGCAGGTGTACTGGTGGGCCATGTGACCCTTGTCTCAGGAGAAGGGAAGCTGGTCGTGGGCAAGGGACCTGTTCGTACGGGCATTACTGCAATTTTTCCCAGGGGCAGGCAATATAATCCCATTTTTGCAGGTTGGGCAACCCTGAATGGAAACGGGGAGATGACCGGTACGACATGGCTGAAGGAATCGGGTTTCCTCGAAGGACCTATCCTCCTGACCAACACTCACAGTGTCGGCGTTGCAAGGGATGCATTGATTGAATGGGAGTTCCGCCATCATTACTTCGATCCATTACCCGAGGACCCGGGCCTGTTCTGGTCACTGCCTGTGGTCGCAGAAACCTATGATGGCGATCTGAACGACATAAACGGATTCCATGTGAAAAAGGAGGATGTGTTCAGGGCGCTTGAACTGGCCGACACAGGAAAAGTTGCTGAAGGTAACGTGGGTGGAGGTACGGGTATGGTATGCCATGAATTCAAAGGCGGCATCGGAACCTCCTCGAGAAAAGTACTGATCGACCAGGTTGAATATACGATCGGGGTTCTGGTCCAGGCAAATTATGGCGTCAGATCAACACTTACAATTTCAGGAGTACCTGTGGGCAGGGAAATTACCGACATGATGCCGGTTCTGAACCCAATACGAGATAGCGAAGACAGGGGATCAATAATCGCCGTTGTTGCCACCGATGCTCCCCTCCTCCCGGGTCAGCTGGAAAGGATTGCGCGTAGGGTGACTGTCGGTATCAGCAGGGTCGGCGGATATGGCGGTAACTCCTCGGGTGACCTCTTCATAGCATTTTCAACAGCTAATGAAGGAGCTGCCAAAAGAACCGGGATCCAGAATATAAGGATGCTGTCGAATGACAGGCTCTCTCCTCTTTTCGAGGCAACGGCCCAGGCGACAGAGGAGGCAATTGTAAATGCGCTTTTTGCTGCCGAGACCATGACAGGCAAGAATGGAACTAAAGTCTATTGTCTCCCTGTCGACAGGGTAATCGCGTTGCTTAAGGGATACAACCGCATAAGATAATATTGCTATTTTTGATACGCAGCACTGAAATGGATTATCATTACATACAGTTACCGTCTATTATTATGAAACAAATCTTTTATACTGCAAGGCTCTTATTTACACTTACACTGGCCTCATCATGCCTTATCCTGAATGGCCAGGATATTCCGAAAAAAATTGCAACAGAAATCTGCAACTGCGTCGACACCCTGGAAAACATGGATTCACTTGAAGCCAAGGTTGACAGGTGCGCCCAGCAGGGAATGGAGGCTGTAATTGAGGCTTCGAGTGACGAGATACAGGAAATCTACTCAAGCGAAGATGCAGTAGAAGAGGCAATTTCCAAGGCGATGGAATCCCTGATGGGCTCATGTCCGAAGATCAGGAAGTTCGTTATCCAGGACAGAAAACAGAAATTCTATACCAAATCCGCGTCCGCAGAGGCTAACAAGTACTTCGAGGATGGCAATGATCTTTTCGGAAAAAATGATTACAAGGGTGCCCTGAAGCTTTATTCCAAAGCACTTAAGTCGGACCCTAACTACATTTATGCCATCGATAATACCGGCCTTGCCTACAGGAAGATGGGAGATACAAAGAAAGCCATCAAATTCTACAAAAAATCCCTTGATATTTATCCCGAAGGCAGCTTCGCTCTGAAAAACCTGGGGTACGCCTATTCATTGTCAAACGATTTCCAGGATGCAATGCTCTGTTACCAGAAGCTTGCATTCTTCTACCCCGACGATCCTGAAGGGTATTTCGGGATCGGAAAACTCTTTGTGGCAACAGGGCAGTACGAAACAGCCATCGACTATATCTTTACTGCACACAGGATTTACAAGGCCACCGGCTCAGAGTATTCAACCGACAGCGAGAAGATGATCTCAGTTATTTATAACAAGCTCAGGGAACAGAACAAGCTGGACACATTCAACCAGAAAGCCAGTGAGTACGGCATCAACTACAATTAAATTGTTTTTAAGCCTGTTACGGTATATTTGACAGATAGTTTGTAATTTTACGGAAACAATACAGGTATGACATTCGATGCAGTTCATACTATTCTTTTCATACTCATTGTGCTGCTTGCCGGCTACATAATTTTTCTTCATACAAGGCTCATCAGGAAGGACCTCATCATTGAGAACATTGTAAGAAAGGTCTCCGGTATCGAGAAGGAACTGAGCATGGAAGAGATAAGAAAAGTTGTGAGCGAACTTCACAACTTCAGAGGAAAAGCCTTACTGCTCGATGATAAGCTTTTTGATGAAGAAGTTGCGGGATTCCTGTTCTCGGATATCAAAAGCTCAGTCAATTATATTCATTATACAAAAGATGAAGAAGTTGCCCTCAGAATTATGAAGGAAGGGTTCAGGTTTGTCGAATCGTTCTACAAGACGGCCCTGCCTCTTACAAATGACAAGCTTGATTTGATTATCAAACATAACAGCAAGAAGTTTTATGGCGATTATATTATTATCATTTGTATTGCGGATGAAATAGCAAGGTATTATTCCGCGCGGCTTTCAGAAGGAGGTATAAGGGATTTATCGCTTGAAAATGTGCTTACCGAGACACCCCCGGCGAGGAATGAGAACTCCGACAATGAATATATTCTCTCATCGCACTTTATCAAAGGTTATGTAAATTACAGGACAGGCGAAATCAGCAGAAACCCGGGTTTCAATCCTCAATTCACTTCACCGTCATTCAATGAAAACATAAGCCGGATAAAGGATACCGCAAAATCAAGCTGATCTTTCATGAAAAAATTTTACCTGCTACCTGGAATAATTCTGCTCCTTAGCCTCCGGCTCCCTGCACAGTCGCATAATCCGTTCCAGCGCGAAATAGACACGATAGAAAAAAGGTATTCAGCTAAGGCCGGAAGCGAAAACCTGGTCATATTCACAGGAAGTTCCAGTATAAGGCTTTGGAGAGATCTTGAAAGGACCTTCCCTGGAAAAAATGTTATTAATACGGGCTTTGGAGGTTCGCAGATGAGCGACCTTCTTTTCTTTGCCAGGAACACAATCCTGAAGTACAAGCCTGCCGAAGTGTTTATCTATGAAGGAGACAACGACCTGGCTGCAGGTAAGAAACCATCGCTGATTATTGCTGAGGCCGACAGCCTGATCGGGATCATCCGTGAAATACTTCCTGCAACCACGATAGTATTTCTTTCGGCAAAACCTTCGCCCTTAAGGTGGAAACTAAGGGACCATTATCTAGAGCTGAACCGGCTTTACAGCCTTCTGCCATCGAAATACAACAACCTGCGATATATCGATTTATGGACGCCGCTGATTGGCAGTGATGGAAAACCTGTCAGACAGTATTATCTTGCCGACAGCCTCCACCTTAACAGGATGGGATATTCAGTATGGGCCGAACTGGTGAAGAAGGAGATCAGATAGCCGGTCAGCTGCCTCAGTGCTTTTTAAAGTATTCCAAAAATACCCCTTACTAAAGTCGAGCCTGCAGGAACCATGGCGAGTGGTAGAAAGATTATCCATCACGCTGAATGGTGCCCTGAGAAGAGTTGCTGCTAGGGGAGCGGGAATCCCATTTTACCTGGAACCAGGTTTTATTCTTCTCCGCAAGTCAATAGTTTTAAAGGAATCTGAAAAAACCGGATTTCAGCCTATCATAAAAAATCCCTAAATTTGCGCCATCGGTTGAATACAGAGGGTTTATATCCTTAGTAATCCTAAACAAAATTTTAATGAAATGAAAAACAAGATTTTAGCAATTTCATTCTTAGCTGTTGCCTGTACCATAACAGTATCCGCACAGGTTACCGAGGGTGAAAAAGTTTTAAGGACAATGCCTGCCGATACTGCGAAAGGGTGGAAAAAGGGTGGAGTGATGGGGATAACCCTTGCTCAGACATCACTGACTAACTGGTCCGCGGGAGGGCAAAATTCGGTGTCGGTGAACGGAGTAATGAGTCTTTTTGCAAATTATCAAAAGGGTAACTCTGTCTGGGACAACTCGCTCGACATGGGCTATGGCATTATCAAGCAGGGATCGAATGATGTAAAAAAGACAGATGATAAGTTTGAGTTTCTTTCAAAATACGGGCATAAAGCATTCGGTAATGTTTACTATTCGGCGATGTTCAGCTTCAGGACGCAGATGGCAGTCGGTAAAGATGCAGCCGGAAAAGAGATATCAAATTTACTTGCACCTGGGTACATACTCGCTGCATTAGGTCTCGATTACAAGCCAAACAGCTATTTCAGCGCGTTCCTTTCACCGCTTACTTCGAAAACGACTGTTGTAAGGGACACGATGTTGTCAAATGCCGGGGCATTCGGGGTTGAAAAGGGGAAAAAGTCACTCGAGGAACTTGGAGGATATGCAAGATTCATATTCTCAAAAGGGGACTTCAAGAGTGAATTCATGAAAAATATTTCATTCACGACCAAGCTGGACCTCTTCTCAAACTACCTGAAGAATCCGCAGAATATAGTTGTAAACTGGGAAACTCTAATCCTGATGAAGGTTAACAAGTACCTCAGCATGAACCTGAATACGAACCTCATATACGACGACAAGGTAAGGTTCCCGGCTAACAACGGGACCCCGGGGGCCACTGTCCCGAAGGTCCAGTTCAAGGAGATTTTTGGTGCCGGCCTGTCATTTAAATTCTGATTATTAACCTAATACAACCTGATCATGAAAATTGTAGATGAATTCAAAGCCTTCGCGATGAAAGGCAATGTAGTCGACATGGCAGTCGGTATTATTATCGGTGCGGCCTTCGGCAAGATAGTTTCTTCGATGGTTAACGATATCATCATGCCGCCTTTAGGCCTGCTGATCGGCGGGGTCAACTTCACCGATCTCAGGGTAGTGATGAAAGCTGCCACGGATGCTCATCCGGCTGTGACCTGGAACTATGGAAACTTTCTCCAGGTTATATTCGATTTCCTGATTGTGGCCTTTTCCGTGTTCATCGTTATCAAGGCGATGAACGCTGCCAAGAAAAAGGAAGCGACCGCACCGCCTGCGGAACCGCCGGCCCCGACAAAGGAAGAGACTCTGCTTACGGAGATAAGGGATCTTCTGAAGAAATAACGGTTTTTTTAATCAGCAAATGAGGGTGTGGTCGCGCACCCTCTTTTTATTTTGTCGCGAGCATTATTTCGCTTATCCAGAGCTGTGTCGCTGACTGGTGTGAAGAGTAATCCCCATTGCCGCCTCTCATTGACGAGCCACCATGCATCCCTCCTCTTCCACGCATTCCGCCCATGCCTTCCATTCCGCCCATTCCACCCATGCCACCTCTCATTCCGCCGCCCATCCTGCCCATGCCACCTCCCATTCCGCCACCTGTCGGTCCTGACATTCCTCCACGACCGTTGTTTCCGGACGGCATTCTCCCGTACTCAATTCCCAGGGTGAAAGGACTGCCTGGTTTAACTATCTCCCTCAGTCCCGGTGTCAGATTTGAATATGGTATCGAAATCCTGAGGTAAAGATCCTGGATTTTGTCGTACCAAAACCTTGCCCTGATCCCGTTTTTATTACCTGCCGGAATGATTTTAGGTGTTTCACTGCCGAATCCTATCAACAGGATGTTCCTGGCTTTCTCAATTGAAGCGTGCCCGGTTCCCTGGGGTTCTGATCCTGGTCCCTTAATCCCTTCGCGGTGCACCTGCTGGTTCCTGAAGCTATCGCTGTTAAAACCCTGAGGCGACATACCCTGGCCCGGCAGTCCCTCCTGGCCCGGACCTTCTTTTTTTCTCTCGATTACCGGGAACCTGATTCCGTCTGTCCTGTGATGTTTTCCTTCAGCCGAGAGCCAGAGTGTAAGCCCTGAAGAGAGCATCCCGTTCTGGTCCTCAATCTCCGGAACCTTCATATCGAAATAGAGACAGCTGTCATCATTTGAAATGTAAACAAGAATATGCCCTTTCCTGTAGGAATGATAATCGTCTGATGTAAGCGACCCCGCACTTTCAGGGTTCTTGCTCCAGACACAATCGAACCGGCCTTTTTGCCCTGAAGCAACAACTGAAACCAGTAAAAGAGCAGATAAAAATGCTGTTTTCATTATATGATGATTTAGATGAAGAACGTGAAATATATGCATAGACAGATAAAACCTGTAATTTATTTCAGTTTTAACATAAAGTTTTTGGAAGATGCCGGACAACATATTCCAGCCAGGGAAATGGCAAACGGGCAAAAATGAAAGAGGATGAATTCAAAAATCATCCTCTTTCCAGAAAAATGCTGCAACTGAATCAGTATATTCTGGGAACCGGCGAAAGGAGCCTGATAACCAGGAACAGTGCCATGATTCCGACTAGTACATAGCAAACCAGCTTGGCTGTTCCCGAGTTTCCTTTCAGGGCTTCAACAACACCATTGTAGAGTAACCACAGAGTGTACGCCGATACACCCAGGTTGATTATGGCACCCAGGTACATGCTCAGAACTGAGGTGAAGCTGAGAAGCGCGGCTACAGGCATGACCACCATAACCGAGGCAGTAACCCTCAGGTTGGCTTCAAAATCAGTGCTCCCGTGGCAGATTGAGGAGATTACAAGGAGTATAACGGCCCCGATGAATAACCCGATTACTGCTGAAATGATTGCATAGATGAATACCATGACACCTACTGCCCCTCCCATGATTCCGGAATAGGCTCCTATCCTAAGGAAGCTCCAGATCAGGTAAATTATCCCGGCGATAGTGCCGTAAATAACTGCTTTGATAAGCGGTTCGGTTATGCCGCCCGTGGCCTTCATCGTGGAAAAGTAGCTCTTCGGATTAAGGAGGGTTTCCCTGGATTCCGTGATAAATGCGTTGAAATCAAAAGTTCCGTTACTCATAATTCTACAGGTTATAGTTTAACATGAATCTGAAATCAGCATATTGCCAACAAGGGTAATGAAGAATGTTGGTCAGATAAAAATAATAGACCCGTACTCAATTTCCTAATTAATCTGCTGAAATTTCAGCGGATGTGAGTCTTTTAAAGCCTGTGGCTACTGTCTTCTCTTCTCTTCCTTCTTTGCTTTTTTTGCTGCTCTCTTTTCCTTCAGGCTTTTGGATGCCGTCTTTTTGTTATGCTCCTGTGCTTTGGATTTTTCGTGTGACATAGCATTGATTTTTAGGTTAGCAAAAAACTTATTGTGAATTTGAAATCATTTCTGTTTTTATAAACCTTAAAAGGCATATAATTGTTCATGCTGCTTTAGGCCCACTGGTTAAGCATTGAGGCCGCATCATTGTCGAGGTACCACTTCAGCAATCCATGTTCCGGCTCAATGGATGCTGCCGGATAATCAACTTCACCGGGACACTCGATAACTTCAGCCACAACATCGGCTTTCGAAAGTCCTGTAACAAGGAAAAAGACCCTGAAAGCGTTATTGATAACCTTACCGGTGATGGTTATCCTCTTCTGCCCGCTTACCGGATGAGTTGCAACGCAGCAGATATGTTCCGAGCGAAGGAGCCTTTTATCACCTGCGAAAATGGAGGCTGTATGACCATCATTACCCAGACCGAGCAGTACAAGATCAAAGGCGGGCCAGCCGTTTAATGCCGGCACCAGGTTACTGATCTCCGATGAGTAGCTTTTTGCCTCTTCCTCCGGAGGTGCTTCCCCATTTATCCTGTGTATGTTAGATTCCGGAATACTGATCAGGTCGAGAAGATTGCGCCTGGTCATCCCGTAGTTGCTTTCCTTATCACCCGGGGGAACGCATCTTTCGTCGGCCCAGAAAATATGCGTATGACTCCAGTCGGTGGATCTGCCAAATTTCCTGCCCAGGATGCCAAAAAGAAGCTCAGGTGTGGTTCCGCCTGAAAGAGCCATGAAAAAGGGTTTTTTCCTGCTTGCTGATTTGTTTACCAGCTCCGATATCTCGGCCGCAAGTTCATCGGCAAGGATACCCTGATCGTCCGATATCTTTATCAGTGTCTGCATCTTTTTTCCCCAATCAGATGCAAGTTAAAACTCAAATATCAACTTTCCTAAAATATAGCACCGCTGTTTCCAACAGTTATCAACCGGTACCTAAAGCTCGCAATAGAGGCCATCGTCGGCAAGGTTCTTGCACGGGTATCTCCAGGTAATATCCTTGCCTTCAATAAGATCATTGGCATTTTCCGGACCCCATGTCCCGGCAGGATACCCGAATATCTTTATATCGGGATTTGTTGCCCAGGCGGTCTGGATGGGGTCAAGGAATTTCCAGGCAGTTTCAACCGTATCATCACGTGAATAGAGAGTTGAATCACCCAGCATTGCATCGCTGAGAAGCCTCTCGTATGCCGACGGCAGCCTGATATCTGCTAGGTCGGAATAATGAAAATCCATATTCACGTTCTTCACGTTGAACCCTGCTCCTGGTTCCTTCATCCCGAATTTAAGAAGGATGCCCTCATCTGGCTGTATCCTTATAATGAGCTGGTTAACAGCCTTGTTAATATCTTCACTCCTGAAAAGGAAATGAGGTGTCTGCTTAAAGTGAATCACGATTTCAGTAACTCTTGTCGGGAGCCTTTTGCCTGTCCTGATATAGAATGGCACCCCGCCCCATCTCCAGTTGTTTATGAAAAACTTAACAGCAACATAAGTTTCTGTCCTGGAGTTGGGATCAACGCCCGGTTCCTGGCGGTAAGCAGGGAGGCATTCACCCCTGACGCGTGATGCAGTGTACTGGCCGCGGATGACGTACTTCTGAACATCCTCTTCCCGTATGGGCTGAAGGGACTGGAAAACCTTGAGAATTTCATTTCTTATAGAATCTGGATTAAGTGATGATGGAGGTTCCATTGCTGTCAGCCCTGCCATCTGCAGCAGGTGATTCTGTACCATATCGCGCAGCGCACCTGCAGAATCGTAATAGCCTCCGCGGTTTTCCACGCCAAGACTTTCAGCGGATGTAATCTCAATGTGATCGATATAGTTCCTGTTCCACAATGGTTCAAAAAGGCCGTTTGAAAACCTTGTTACCAGAAGGTTCTGCACCGTTTCCTTGCCAAGGTAATGATCGATCCGGTATATCTGGTCCTCCTTGAAAATCCTGTGAAGACTTGAGTTGAGCTGACGGCAGGAGTACAAATCGTATCCGAACGGCTTCTCAAAAATGACCCTCCTGAACCCGTCATTCTCGTCGCTCAGTCCGACGGATGCAAGGTTTCCGGCAATCGTAGTATATATATTAGGTGGTGTTGCCAGGTAAAACAGGCAGTTGCCTCCGGTGCCTGCTACCCCGGCCTTCCCTGCAAGGAAGGTTTTAAGCTTCTCAAAGTCTTTCCGTGAATCCGGGTCCATCTGCAGGTAGCTTATATTCTGCACGAATTCACCGACATCTCCGTCCCTGATGATTTTCTGATCCGAAAACTGAACTATGCCATCCTTCAACCTGGTACGGAATTCCTGGTCAGTCATATTCTTCCTTCCCGAGCCGATAATCAGGAATTTCTCAGGAAGCATACCAAGGACTTTTAACGAATATATCTCAGGTATCAGCTTCCTGTGTGTCAGGTCGCCAGAGGCCCCGAAAATTACCAGTATCTGATTATCAGGCTTCTTCATCAAAAATAAATTTCACAGTGTTAAATACGTATTCCGTTAGCAGGCAGGTCAATCCAGAATTCAGTTCCCTTTCCAGGGGCACTTGAAAAACCCGCCTTCCCGTTGAGATAGTTTTCGGTCAGCAATTTTATACTGTAGGTGCCGAATCCACGACCTGTTCCCTTGGTGGAGAATGATCTCTGGAATACCTGGTGCACTACCTCATCCGTCATCACGGCTTTGTTTTTTACACTAATCCTTATACGGTCGCCGTGGTTTTCGATACAAGTTTCAACTTCTTCGTTCTCCCCTGAAGCTTCAAGAGCGTTTTTCAGCATGTTGGCAATAACCCTTTGCAGAATCAACCTGTCACTTTTGATGCTTTCAATACCTGCTTCAGATGATACCCTGATGTTTTTTCCTGCAGCAACATCATTCTTTAAAATTTTTTCAACCTGGAGGTTCAGTAATTCATAAAGATTTATTTCCTGAAGCGTAACCCTGAGATCTCCGATCTCAGCCGATATCATATCCCTGTGTGTCAGAATCTCTTCTATCAGGTCCCTGCTCGAATCTGCCGAGAGATCAAGAAGCTCCTTTTCTTCCACGGGATTATTTGTCTCTTTAAGTAACAACAAAAATGCGTTGAGGTTGCCCGCGGAATTGAGGATATCGTGGAAAAATATCTTTTCAAGATTCTGCTTCCTCTTTTCACTGCTGATATCTTCAACGGAAAAGATGTAAAATATTTTGCCGTGAAGGACGACTGGAGAAGTTGTGACTCTCAGATCCCAGCTTACTTCCTGCCCTTCACTGACAGTGGTCAGCCGGGTCTCTCTTACCGATTTCCTGTTATTAAGCTGGCTTTCCACTATGGAGTTTATTGCACCACAGTACTGGCACGCCTGAGATGTGCCGCAACCTCCGTTCATTTCACCGGCATGTTTGCATCCAATTGCTTCGCCCGGTCTTTTTCCAACTATCAGTTCGATGCCCCTGATACCCAGGAGCCCGAGGAAGGCGTCGTTTGCATATACAATCTGCCTGTTACCGTTAATGACAGCCGAGATGCCCGAAACAGCACCAAGAACATCAAGTATGGTTTTTTCCGCTTTTAAAAGCTCTTCCTCTCTTCTAATTGTCTTGTCGTCAGATCTTTCAGGATCTGCAAAAAACGAATCTGTTGACATTACTATCCTGATGAATAAATGTTATGCCAGGAAATCCTCTGGCAAAGATAGTTAAAGAGCAAGTCATTATTTATGTAAAACGGGTACACCGCATATAATTTAACACAAAAAAATTAATGTTAATAATTTATCAATATCATTTTCTTTTATTTTAAAAGTAATTGTATTATTTTCGCCGGCAAACGTAAAGCAGAATGACGGTTGTAAGAACAACATATTTCAGGCTCTATATTCTCAGGTTTACAGGGAATGACTGAGAATGGTGTACTTTATGTTCAGGTATCGGAACCGTTCTCAGAAAGTAAGGAACGGTTTTTTTGTTTAATATAAATACAGTGTATGATGGCTAAGGAAAGGCCTTCTGACTCCGGGTTATACCGCGGTGAATTTGAGCATGACAGTTGCGGGATAGGCTTTGTTGCCCATATAAAAGGGAGGAAATCTCACTCCATAATAGAAAAAGGACTGGAGACTCTTTCGAATATGAGTCACAGGGGAGCAGAAGGTGCCGACAGCAGGACAGGTGATGGTGCCGGGATACTCATCCAGGTGCCCAGGGATTTTTTCCTGATCCAGGGATACTCACTGCCTCCTGACGGTCAATTCGGAACAGGTCTTGTTTTTTTGCCGCAGGACAGGGAGGAAGCTGCAAAATGTGAGGATATCCTTCTCAATTTTATAAAGGAAGAAGGGGTGAAATTCACGGGGTTCAGGGAAGTACCGCGTAACAACAGCGTAATCGGTGAGATTGCCCTTTCGGCAGAACCATATATCAGGCAGATTCTCGTTGAAGCCGATATGCCGCAGGAGGATCTTGAAAGGAAGCTTTATATTATACGAAAACGTGCTGAAAAGGCAGTCAGGGAATCAGATCTGGTGCAAAAGAGCTTCTTTTACCTGCCAAGTTTTTCGACGAAGGTTTTGGTTTATAAGGGAATGCTGATGTCGAACCAGCTGAGGGAGTATTTCCTCGATCTTCAGGATGAACATTTGCAGAGCGCAATAGCCCTTGTACATTCAAGGTTCAGCACTAATACCTTTCCAAGCTGGGATCTTGCCCAGCCTTTCAGGTACCTTGGTCACAACGGCGAGATAAACACTATCAGGGGAAACAGGTTCTGGATGGAAGCTCGCGAGTCGATCCTTAAGTCTGACAGGCTGGGTGATCTTTCAAGGCTCTACCCGGTTATTGAACCGGGAAAAAGCGATTCGGCATCGCTCGATAATGTCCTCGAGTTTCTGATAATGAGCGGCAAATCGCTCCCGTATGCAATGTCGATCCTTATCCCAGAATCAATCAACAAGAAGAACCCTATACCCCCGGAGCTGAGGGCATTTTACCAGTATCATTCGACTTTCATGGAACCATGGGACGGACCTGCTTCTCTCATATTTTCAGACGGCAGGTATATAGGGGGGATGCTCGACAGGAACGGGCTGCGTCCCTCAAGGTATGTGATCACGGAAAGTGACCTGATTATAATGAGCTCCGAGACGGGAGTTCAGTCATTTGAGGCTACGGAGATCAAGTCGAAGGGAAGGCTGAGACCCGGCAAAATGCTCCTGGTCGATACACAGGAAGGCAAAATCTATTATGACGAGGAGCTGAAAAAACAGCTTGCTTCAGAATATCCCTACGAAAAATGGATAGAACAGAACATGGTCAGGCTCGAAAGGATTGAAATCGGGCATCACCTGTCTCCCGACATGGGTAACCTATACCAGGAATATATTACTTCCTTCAATTATTCATCGGAGGATATTGACAAGATAATCAAAGAGATGGCCGCCACCGGGAAAGAGCCTACAGGCAGTATGGGAAATGACGTTCCTGTTGCGGTGCTTTCGAGGAAACCATACAGGCTCTTCAACTATTTCAAGCAGCTCTTTGCGCAGGTGACCAACCCACCGATAGACCCGATAAGGGAGGAGCTGGTAATGACTCTTTCGGGCTACCTGGGATCATTGCAGCAGAACCTCCTGGAGACCTCTCCCGATCACGTGAAGATGGTCAGGTTCAGCAACCCTGTAATTTCAAATACATATTTCGAGGTGGTAAAAAACCTCAGGTACAAGGGTTTTTCTGCAGGTAACCTCAAAATGCATTTTGAAGCTGCACGCGGGGCCGAAGGATTGAAAAGCGCAGTGGACCAGCTCTGCATCGATGCCGAAAAAGCTGTCGATGAAGGTAAGAACTACATTATCCTTTCCGACAGGGACATTGACGAAAAGGCCGCTCCTATCCCATCTCTTCTCGCAGTATCGGCCGTGCATCATTATCTTATCAGGAAGAGGAAAAGAATGCAGATCGACCTTGTAGTAGAGAGCGCCGAGCCCAGGGAAGTAATGCATTTTGCACTTTTGTTCGGATATGGGGCCAGTGTAATAAATCCTTATATGAGCTTTGCCATCATAGAGAAGCTGGTAAAGGAGAAAGTGATCCAGCTCGACTACCAGAAGGCGGAGGAGAATTATGTCAATTCAATAAACAAGGGCATACTTAAGATAATGTCGAAGATGGGCATCAGTACACTGAGAAGCTACAGATCCTCGCAGATCTTTGAGGCTGTGGGAATTTCAAGTGAACTGATCAATGCCTACTTCGAAGGGACGGTATCGCGTATCGAAGGGATAGGATTTGACGAGATCGCAGAAGAGGTTCTGATCCCTCACAGGAAGGCTTTCGCGGCAGAACCCCAGCCGGAGATACTTACCGAGGGGGTTTTCAACTTCAGGAAACACGGCGAGCATCATGCATGGAACCCTGAAACCATATCGCTGCTTCAATGGAGCACAAGAAAAAATGACATTTCGAAATTCAGGGAGTTCAGCAGGCTGGCAAATGCCGATACTGAGAAGCCATCTTTCATCAGAGGACTGTTCAGGATAAGGAACGTCAATAACCCGGTACCGCTCGAAGAGGTCGAACCTGCAGATAAAATAATGAAGAGGTTTGTTACGGGTGCAATGTCGTACGGGTCTATCAGCAAAGAGGCACATGAAGCCATGGCTATTGCAATGAACCGTATAGGCGGACGCAGCAACACGGGCGAAGGCGGTGAGGACCCGGAACGGTTCAGTCCCCTTGAGAACGGCGACAGTAAAAGAAGTGCAATAAAACAGGTTGCCAGCGGAAGGTTTGGCGTTACTGCCAGTTATCTTGTAAATGCCGACGAGCTTCAGATAAAAATTGCCCAGGGTGCAAAACCCGGGGAAGGTGGCCAGCTGCCCGGTCATAAGGTTGATAAGATAATTGCAAGAACGAGATATTCCATTCCCGGAATTACACTGATTTCACCCCCGCCCCATCATGACATATATTCTATTGAAGATCTTTCACAGCTGATCTTCGACCTGAAGAATGTAAACCCCACGGCCAGGATCAGTGTCAAGCTCGTCTCGGAAAGCGGCGTGGGAACAATAGCCGCCGGGGTTGCCAAGGCTCATGCCGACCTTATAACGATCAGCGGGTTCGAGGGTGGTACGGGGGCAAGCCCGACATCTTCAATCAAGCATGCCGGATTGCCACTCGAGCTGGGACTTGCAGAGACACAGCAGACACTTGTTATGAATAACCTGCGTAAACGAGTGAAACTGCAAACCGATGGCCAGCTGAAAACAGGGAAGGATGTTGTTCTGATGGCCCTTCTCGGAGCTGAGGAATATGGTTTCGCTACAGCAGCCCTGATTGTCCTGGGATGTGTGATGATGAGAAAGTGCCATCTCAATACATGCCCGGTCGGGGTCGCTACCCAGAATGAGGAGCTCAGGAAGAGGTTTCTTGGAAGATCAGAATACCTCGTCAACTTTTTCACCTTCATTGCCACAGAGGTCAGGGAGATTCTTGCCGGGATGGGATGCAGAAGTCTTGACGAAATAATCGGCCGGTTTGACCTTATTGAGAGGAACTCGGATGCCGACCATTGGAAGACGAAAAAACTTGATCTGTCGGGTTTTATGACAATGCCGTCAGGCTCAGGCACAAATCCGCGATACTGCATCGAGAAGCAGGAACATAAAATCGATGATATTCTTGACAGGCAGCTCCTTGCAGAAACTGAAAATGCCGTCAATTATCTTCAGCCTGTGATCATTGAGAAGCTGATACGCAATACCGACAGGACGACCGGAGCCATGCTCTCGGGGGCCATAGCAAAAAAACACGGGGCGGACGGTCTGCCCGACGGTACAATAAAATGCCATTTCAGGGGTTCTGCCGGTCAGAGCTTCGGGGCCTTCCTCTCAAGAGGTGTGGAAATGCTGCTGGAAGGCGATTCAAACGACTACCTTGGCAAGGGATTGTCCGGAGGAAGAATAATTGTCATCCCACCTGCCGGATCGAAGTTCGAATCTGACAGGAACATCATCATCGGTAACACGGTTCTCTATGGAGCGACATCGGGCGAGACGTATATTTCAGGTGTTGCCGGCGAGAGGTTCGCAGTGAGAAACAGCGGTGTCACAGCCGTGGTGGAAGGAGCCGGTAATCATTGCTGCGAGTATATGACCGGGGGAAAGGTTGTGGTGCTGGGATCCACCGGCAATAATTTCGCAGCTGGTATGAGCGGCGGTATAGCATATGTACTGAACGAAAGCGGCAATTTTGATTATTACTGCAACATGGGAATGGTGGAGCTTTCGCTTGTTGAGGACCTTATCGATATTAACGATCTGAAAGGTCTTATAACAAAGCACTATGAGTACACCGGCAGCAGGAAGGCCAGGATGATACTCGATAACTTTGAAAAGTATCTATCAATGTTCATCAAGGTGATACCTTACGACTATAAAAAGGTGCTGGAGGAGCAGAAGCTCGAGGAGCTGAAGAAGAAAATTGCAGGTGTGGAAATGGATGTTGAGTTCCTGCCCGGAGTATAGTTTAACAATTGGTTTCCATAAATTAACGTCGAAATATTATTAACTGATGGCAGACCCGACAGGATTTTTAAAGGTCAGAAGAAAAGAAGCCGGTAACCGTGCTATACATGAAAGGGTTGCGGACTACAGCGAGGTTGAACAGATACTGAACAGCGAGGACAGGATGCTCCAGGCATCGAGATGCATGGACTGCGGAATACCATTTTGCCACTGGGGATGTCCCGTGGATAACCTGATCCCTGAATGGAACGATCTTCTTTACAGGGGTGACTGGAGAGGTGCCTATGAGCGCCTTAACGCGACAAATAACTTCCCCGAATTCACAGGCAGGATCTGCCCGGCACCATGCGAGCATTCGTGTGTCCTTAACATCGGTAAGGAGCCGGTAACCATAAGGGAGAATGAGGTTGCCATCGTAGAAAGGGCATTCACGGAAGGATATATAAAACCCGCACCGCCGAAGGTCAGAACCGGTAAGAAAGTTGCTGTTGTAGGCAGTGGCCCTTCAGGGCTTGCCGCAGCTGACCTGCTGAATAAATCGGGGCACGAGGTGACCCTTTTTGAAAAAAACGAAAAAGCAGGCGGGTTGCTGAGGTATGGCATCCCCGATTTCAAACTGAGCAAATCCACAATCGACAGAAGGCTCAACCTGATGATTAAAGAGGGACTGCAGGTTAAATGTTCAACTGAGATCGGTAAGGATATACCGGGCAAGGTGCTGCTCAGCATGTTCGATGCCGTTTGCATAGCTATCGGATCAATGCAGCCCAGGGACCTGGATATAGAAGGACGGCATCTCGACGGGATTCACCAGGCGATGGATTACCTTACACAGCAGAACAGGGTAAACGATGGTGAAGTCATCCTTCTGAACGACAGGATAAGCGCTGAAGGGCTTAAAGTTGTAGTTCTGGGTGGAGGTGATACCGGATCCGACTGTGTCGGCACGGCCATCAGGCAGAAAGCCAAAAGCGTCACCCAGATCGAAATCATGCCCAGGCCCCCTGCCGACAGGACCCCTGAAAACCCCTGGCCGTACTATGCAAAAATTCTCAAAACCTCTACTTCGCACGAAGAGGGATGTGAAAGGCTGTGGAGCCTATCGGCAACTAAGTTTACAGGCAGGAGCAATCATATAATCGGGGTGGAATTTGAGGAAGTTTCATGGGAAAATGATAACGGAAGGTACAAAATGGTACCTGTGCCTGGCTCAAGAAGAGTGATAGCTGCCGACCTGGTAATCCTTGCTATGGGATTCCTGAATCCCGTTAAAGAAGGTCTGCTCGAGGAGCTGGAACTTGATCTGGACCAGAGAAAAAACATCAGGGTTGATGGAAACTTCATGACGAGCAGGGAAAAAGTTTTTGCCGCAGGTGACTCGGTATCCGGAGCGAGCCTTGTTGTAAATGCTATTGCAGCAGGCAGGAGAACTGCAAAAAAGATCGACAGGTTCCTGAAAAGCAGGTAAAAAAGAAATCCCCTCCATTTCAAGGGGAGGGGTTCCTTGTTCACGCCCGGAGTGCCGGGTGCGCGGCAGCCCGGAATCTTAAACTTTAAGTTAGTCCCGTTCGCTTATAAGTTTCATTTCCCTGACTGTTTTCATCAGCCTTATAAATTCGGCCCTGTAGCCATCCTCATCGGTTCCGCGAGAACCTGAGGCAAGCTCAATTGCACCTTCCAGCGATGAATTTCCTTTAAACTCGGAATTTCGCAGCAGCATCCCGAATTCCGAAACCGATGCGGCAAACCTCAGGTTATCGGATGCAAACCTGATATCCCCCGGATTTCCGCTGACAGGTTTTTCGAGCAGCATACTGGTAACTCCATCAGGCTTTTTATACCTGATCTTAATGTTCAGGTATTCATCATTGTTGTTTCTTTCCTTTACGACTTCATGCTTCTGATATTTCAGCGGGTCCACAGAAGGTCTTACTTCATCCGAACCTGAAGGAACAAGTTCATAAAGAGCCGTTACATTATGCCCTGAACCCATCTCGCCGGCATCTTTTTTATCATCATTAAAGTCCTCATCATTAAGCAGGCGATTTTCATAACCTATCAGGCGGTACGACTGAACCCTTGAGGGATTAAACTCAATCTGGAACTTCACATCCTTTGCAATTGTGAACAGCGTACCTCCGAACTCTTTTACCAGCACCCTCCGTGCTTCCTGGAGATCATCGATATAGGCGTAATTACCGTTGCCCTTGTCGGCAATAATCTCCATTTTATCATCCTTGATGTTTCCCATGCCAAAGCCGAGAACTGTGATGAAAACACCTTTTTCGCGCCTCTCTTCAACCAGTCTTTCCATACCGCCGTTGCTCGATTCACCCACGTTAAAGTCCCCATCTGTTGCAAGGATGATCCTGTTATTGCCACCCTTTACAAAATTCCTTTCAGCAACATCATAAGCGAGCCTGAGCCCTTCTCCGCCGGCTGTCGAACCACCTGCCTCAAGGTTTTCAATAGCCTTCATGATGATCTCTTTATGATTTCCCGGCGTGGATTCAAGAACGAGCCCTGCGGCCCCGGCATAAACCACAATCGCTACATGATCCTGCGGCCTCAGCTCATTCACCAGCAACCCGAATGCCGACTTAAGAAGAGGTAACTTGTTCGGTTCATCCATCGAGCCTGAGACATCTATAAGGAAAACCAGGTTCGATGGAGGAAGAGTTGATTTGTCGATGCTTTTTCCTTTCAGCCCTACATGCAGAAGAAGGTGCTTTGCGTTCCAGGGACAAGCAGCCATCTCCGTGTAGACCGAAAAGGGATGTTCACCCGTCGGTTCGGGATAATCGTATTTAAAATAGTTGATCATCTCTTCAATCCTCACGGCATCTGCAGGAGGCAGCTGACCCATATTGATAAACCTCCGGACATTTGAATAAGCTGCATTGTCAACATCAATCGAGAAAGTGGAAAGAGGATTGTGGGCAACATCCTTGTAGCCATTTTCATTTATTGGAGAATATCCTTCAGTATTAAAATCTTTTGGAGCCGGAGCAAAGACTGATTTCATTGACCTGCTCGAAGGGAAAGCTGCGACACCACTAACAGAACCCGACATAGAATACTCTTCATCCTTCACACCGTAACCCACTACGACAACCTCTTCCAATGCAGTATTATCCGGCTTCATTGAAACATCTATGACATTTCTTCCCCTGATTTTTTCGATGACTGTCTTGTAGCCTACAAAACTGAATACAAGGATATTATCCTTATCTCCAAGTTCAATGGAGTAAACCCCCGTTTTATCGGTGACAACACCATTGCTGCTGCCTTTTGAAGCGACGTTCACACCTGGCATTGGCTGACCTTTCTCATCCGTTACCTTACCTGTAACTTTTACTGTCCCGGCAAATGCGGTTGCTATCGCAGCAAGAAACAGTATTGCGAAAATTTTTAAACTGCTTTTCATAACTACCTGGTTTTAGTTAAACATTTCCCATATGATGCACGGATTTCACCAATTCCATAAAATCCGGGAATAATTTTTGGACTATCTTTAAACTGACCATTTATTAATAGGTATATCTTAATAAAACCGGACCGCAGAGTACTGACCAAATGAGGTGCGGATAGCGCTGGGATCATGGCAATATGATTTTTAGCATAAGAGGCAGCGGAAAGAAACAGGGAAGCGAGGATGAACTCCTGGAGGTTTTCCGAAAGAGCGGTGATCTCGGGGCCCTGGGAGAGCTGTATTCAGGCTACATGCATCTTGTGTACGGTGTCTGCCTGAAGTACCTTAAAGACAGGGATGAATCGAAAGATGCGGTTATGCAGATATTCGAGAAGCTGATAACGGAAATACCCAGGCACGAGATAGCAAATTTCAGAAGCTGGCTTCATGTTTTAACCAAAAATTTCTGCCTTATGCAGCTTCGCTCAGGAAAAACACTGCAGGAAAAGAGAGAGGAATGGCTGGCAGAATCAGAATTTTTTATGGAATATGATCACGAATTGCATCCTATTGACGAAAACGGGGGGGAGATGGAAGCAGCACTCAGGGATTGTATCGACCGTCTTAAGGAAGATCAAAAAAGCTGTATAAGAATGTTTTACTTCGAGAATAAATGCTATAACGAGATCGCGAAAGATCTCAGCATGGATGAAAAAAAGGTTAAGAGTTACCTGCAAAACGGAAAAAGAAACCTGAAAATTTGTCTTGAAGAAAAAAATGGAAGAAAATAAAGGACATACGGAACCCGGGTTTTCAGGATACCTGAAATACAGGAAGAACAGCCTATCAGGAAAGGAAAAGAATGCTTACGAGAAAAGTCTGCAGAAAGATCCTTTTGCACTGGAAGCCGAAGAAGGCCTGTCAGAACTGTCACCCGGTGAGCTCAGTGATGATCTGGCATCTCTTTCGGGAAGGCTGAAGTCGAGAACAGGGAAAGGGAGCAGGCGCATTATATACAGGGTTGCTGCATCAGCTGCGCTATTATTATCCTTGTCTGTGATTTATTTCCTCCTGAACCGCACGCCCGGGAAAGTTGAAACAACCGTACCAGGCAAGATAGCGGGCCTTACCGAAAACAAAGCGCTGGAAGAAAATTTAAAGCGTGAGACTCAGTCGCCTGCAGGGAAGAGCATGGGAAGCCGGAAACCTGAAACACATGAGTCATTACATGATGCCGGTACCCAGGGAGGAAACGCGGTTCAGAGAAAGGAAGCGCAAAAGCAGCCTGAAATTCCTGAAGAAAAAGCTGATTTGGCAGTTCAGAAAGATTTATCACGTTCCATTGTTGCAATAAATGAATCCAGGAATGTAACGGGAACAATTACATCTGCCGACGACAATTCACCTGTTGCGGGAGTGAATGTCCTTGTTAAGGGAACAAAGACCGGGGCTGTCACTGACAAAAATGGAACATACAAGCTGACCCTGCCCGGTAAAAAGGACGCCACCCTTGTGGCATCATTCGCAGGTATGGAAAACAAAGAGACCAGGGTTGGCAACGACTCTGTAGTGAATATGGCCCTGCAGGGATCAGTTGCCGGACTCGACGAAGTAGTTGTTATCGGATACGGAGTAAGCAAGAATGAATCCGAGGTTGCTCCTGCCGATTATACTTCACCTGAACCGGTTGAAGGAAAAAAGAAATTTGATGAATATATCTCTGAAAATATCAGAAAACCTGCAGGACTGATGCAGGGAGAGAAAGCTGTGGTAATAGTTAAATTTACTGTAAGGCTAAATGGTAAACCCGACTCAATCAGGATATTGAGAAGCCCAGGAGAAGATTACTCCGGTGAAGCTATCCGGTTGATAAAAGAGGGTCCTCCATGGAAGCCGGCAACCAATGGCGGCGAACCTGTTGAAGAGGAAATACGGGTAAGGATAGTTTTCAGGTAGATTACAGCCCCCGGCATCCTTCTCCTTTATTTCATCATCTGGTCCATCGCCCTTTCTATTGCGGCCCTGCATACCTTGCAGAATGTCATATGTCGCGTAAACATGATACAATCGGTCTGCGACCGGTACATCCCTTTAGCGTCATAGTCAGCTCCCTCGAATAAGCCTGTCTTGCCGTTGTACTTTTCTGAAGCAAAAAGCGCGTCTTCCTCCGATAACTGCTTGTCAAAAAGATCTTCCATGATTTTTTCGGGAACCATGGCTTTTCGAAGGCTGTCCCTTGTCTTCTGCACTGCAAAGTCTTCTTTCTCGAACGCTTCTTTATTCCATGGAGTAGGCAAAGGAGTCGTACTTTCAACGAGATCTTTCCATTTCAGGTTTGACTTATCAAGGTATGCGGTCACATTGGGTTCCCAGGGCTCCACAGTCACGGCCGGCAGATCGTATGATACTGCCGAGGTATAATATTCATCCGCGAGGGCGGCGATATGATGTCCCATTTCATGGGTTATAATATACCTGGTATATTTATTATCGGCCGAGACTGTCAGGTACTGGTTATAAATTCCGCCGCCACCGTAGGTTCTTTCGTTTATCATGATCACCATGAGGTCGTAAGGCACCTGCGAGGCAATGTTCCTGATTGTCTTGTTATCGTGGGTGAGTGCATATCTTTCCGAATCGAAAGCACTGTAGTGAACCGATAAAGGGGTTCTTTTAAAGACCTTATGGTGCGGCTTAGTTATACCCGTGGTTTCGGCCGGTGTTTCTATTGCCCGGATATTGAAATCGCCGCGTCTCGATCTGAATGGTTCAGTTTCAAGAAGGTAACCTGCAAGCCTGGCAGCATCGCTGCGGAACTTTTCCATCTCTTTCCTGGAATATCCATCGCCAAGGATCACAATATCGGCTTTCTCATCAGCCGGGCCGTTCTCGGCTATTATATCAACCCTGTTGGTATGAATTATGTCGGCAGGGTTCACCTGGCGCGAAGAAGGGTCAATCTCGATGGTCCAGACACGTTCAAACCTGTTCATTGAATCCCGCCTGGAGAGAGCAACAGTGACAGGCTTCTTCGGCCATGGAAAGCGGAGTGACTCGCTGAATGTGCCCCAGTTGTCCTTTGCATCACCGGTTGTCTGCCATTCGCCGAAGACACTTGAAAAACCCTTCGAGTAGAGAATGACCCTGCTCTCCTTGTCGGCAACCTCGAAAAAATACAGCCCGAGTGACAGGTTATCGATAAGCCTGGTCCTGCTTCCGAACCATATTCCATCCGATACTACCTCATCCATGGCGAAATGATCCGCCCGGGAGTTTCCCGAGTGGTAATAATCGAGGCGCATGGTTTTATCGAGGAAGAAATCGTCGAACTTAACATTGCCGTTGTTGATCAGTTCAATTTCCGGGGCAACCGGCATGCTTAACTTATTATTGTATTTCCCGACCCTCCCCGAACAGGAAACCAATAGGGCCATGGAAATCATTGTGAACAGAGTTTTCATCCTTATATCGCTTTTTTATCACGGGATATGCATTGATGATGCGGTTTGCTCTTTTCAATAAGATCCGCATATCAGCTACTTAGCTATTTAGTTCTATTTCACCTTAAAGTTAGAAAAACATTTGAATCAAAAGTTGCTACATTTATAGATCAAATGGGTCACATGGAATTAAGGAAGGTTGTCGTTTCGGCAATGCTGTATCTCCTGCTATTATCAGCCGGAAGGAATAATGCCTGCTGCCAGGAAAGCTTTAAAGTCCGGACACGTTTCGATTTTTATTCTATTGAGCAGAATGGGGAACTCCTGGTTCATGTGCCTCCCGGTTTGAGATCCGGACCGCTTAATATAATAATCAGGTCAGCCTCAGGCAGGCTCGGTGAATGGCACGGCGTTCCCGGCAATGAGCTGGTAAGAATCGGGTTCAGCATTCCGGCAAAAGAAAAGACTGGGAAGATAATGACAGACATCACCGACGGTTCAGGAAAACTCTACACAGCAGGCTGCGACATTGTTATTCTTGAACATAAGTCCAACGAGGTGAAAACAGACAGGCTGACGTGTTCCCTTATCGTAAACGGCAGGCAGTTTTTCCCTTTCGGTTTCTATTGCTACTCACCGGTCTATCCTACCCTTCCCGAGGAAGAGGTTGTGAAGGGATTCAATATGATCTCACCCTACCAGAGAATACTTCCTTCAACATTCAATGAAAGAAAGGCATATATGGACAGGTGTGCAAGCCTGGGAATGAAAGTTCACTATAACCTTCTTTCCGTCTCCGGCGGTGGCGGTGTTGCCCTTAAAGACGATACTCTTTCTCCAGCAAAGAAAAGGGAATACCTTATAAGTGAAGTAAGAGCATTCATGAACCATCCTGCCCTGCTGGCCTGGTATATTGCCGATGAACCTACAGGAAACAATGTAAAGCCGGAGGAGGTCGAGGAGCTTTACAGAGTGGTCAGGAGCATCGATCCCTGGCACCCCGTCTCCGTAGTTTTCATGGCACCTTTTCTCTCTGCTTCAAAGTATTCAGGAGGTACGGATATCGTGATGGCGGATCCCTATCCTGTTCCCGACTCACCCATCTCCGTGGTCGGCGATGTGACAGCTTCTCTCAGGCGGGAATTTGCTGAAAATAAACCTGTCTGGATTGTCCCGCAGGCTTTTGGCGGAGGTGAGATATGGAGTCGCGAACCTTCAGCAAATGAGATCAGGTCCATGACCTGGCAGGCAATTATTAAAGGTGCAACCGGGATACAATATTTTATCAGGTCGGGTCCGACCTCTTTCCCAAAATCAACAGCCACTTGGAACGAATGCGGCAGAATAGCACTTGAAGTTGCCGGCATTATCCCCTGGCTTTTTTCAGATGAAGTGCCACCAGGCGTCATCTCTGATTCAAAAAATATACTTGTAACCTCAAGACTCTTAAAAGGTGAGCTGATTATTATGGCTGTGAACAGGTCGAATGATCCGCAGAGGGTCCGGTTCAGCATGAGCCAGGGCTACAACGGCAAAGCAAGGGAGATTTTTGAAAACAGGGATGTAAATGTCAGCCACGGGGTAATAACTGATTACATTGCCGCACTTGGTACGCTGGTTTACAAAATTGACCTGAAGAAGGCAAGGGAGATATTCATGCCATGGAATGAAAACCTTGTGACCGATCCGGGATTTGAGTGCGTTACAAGTCCGTCCACACCCACGTCATGCTATGTATCCTCAGGCGGTGATAGGGGTGCGACATTTTTTCTCGATCCGCGGGAGCACATCGAAGGAAATTATTCACTGAGGTTACAGACCCCTGCCGAGGGAAAAAGTATGAGCATAAAACTTTATCCTGTCAAAGTAAGCAACGGTTCAACATACATTGTTTCAGTCTGGGCAAAGTGCGATCCGGAACTGAGGTTCATATGTCCCCCTTTTGCCAACCCTGAAGGCCAATCCGAACGGCAGTATGCCGAGGTTTCCCTGGGTGATTTTGGAACGGCCAGGTTTTATCCCGACAGCGAGTGGCGCCAGTTCATCGGGATATTCAAGGTCCCTGACGATTCTGTCCAAAGGAAAAAGACAAATATAATCCTCAGGATGCCCGGCCAGGGAACAGGCTGGTTCGACCTGGTACAGATGGTTGAAGATCCTCTGAAAAAGTGATAAATGAAAAAGGAAATAAAGTATTAAACCCTCGAGCTGTTCAATGTTACCCGTGGTTAAAAACTACTATCATGAAAAAATTTAGTCTATTGATCCTGTTGCTGTCAGTAGTGCTTGGACAATCCTGCCGCAGAACAGGGAACAGATATTACAGCAACAACCCCACACCGCTGAAGCAAAACGCTTATATCAGGCTACCGCTCGGGTCGGTAAAGCCGGAAGGATGGCTGAAGTCCCAGCTCGAAGCACAGGCTTCAGGTCTCACTGGTCATCTTGATGAGTTCTGGCCCGATCTGACGAAATCGGCATGGACCGGCGGTGACGGTGAAGGATGGGAAAGAGGGCCATATTTTCTCGACGGACTGATTCCGCTGGCATATGCTCTTGACGATCCGCGTCTGATAGAAAAAGCCAGGTTCTGGATTAACAAGATTGTGGAAAGCAAACGCGATTCCGGCTGGTACGGACCTCTTAAAAACAAGGACAGATGGCCACTTGCGGTCGCCAACAAGGTTCTTATGCAATACTTTGACGCTACCGGAGACAAGCGGGCGGAAGATGTGCTTCTTGCCTATTTCAGATACCTGCATGATGCAAAACCTGACTGGGGGGCAAAGGAATGGCGCGGTGTCAGGGCAATGGAAAATGCAGTTACAGGGTACTGGCTTTACAGGCAGACAAAACAAGCCTGGATACTCGAGACTATTGCATCAATTCAGAACAACAGTCCTGACTGGACATCATTTTATGAAAAATTCCCCTGGGACTCGGCAGCTCTTGCTGAAAAGAGGATCCCGTTCCAGTGGAAGGCCGACGGACTTACTGCACACGGAGTAAATAATGCAATGGCAATCAAATACCCGGGGCTCTGGTACCAGCAGGCGGGAAACCAAAGATTTAAAAATGCGGTTTTCGCCGGCATTGAAAAATACGACAGGTACCATGGCCAGGCAGGAGGCCGGTTCTCCTGCGACGAACATCTCTCCGGAAACAGTCCGGACAGGGGTACGGAATTGTGTTCGGTTGTCGAGTATATGTTTTCCCTTGAGGAACTTTTCGAGATATTCGGCGACAACAGGCTCGCCGACAGGCTCGAGTTACTGGCATTCAATTCGCTGCCCGGAACATTTACTCCCGATATGTGGGCCCACCAGTACGATCAGCAGGCCAACCAGGTGATTGTCGACAGTACAAAACGCAGCTGGAGCTCCAATGGAAAGTACTCAAACATTTACGGGCTTATGCCAGATTTTGCATGCTGCCTTGCAAATTTCCACCAGGGATGGCCGAAATTTGTCTCCAGCATGTGGATGGCCACAAATGACAACGGCCTTGCAGCAGTGACATATGGCCCATGCAAACTCGTGGCAAAGGCAGGCAACGGTAACACTGTTACAATAAATGAAGAGACCGACTATCCGTTCAGAGGGAAGATCACCATGACGCTTTCGACCACCGGCCACAACAGTTTTCCTCTTTACCTCAGGGTGCCCGGATGGAGCAATGTTACCATAACCGTAAAAGGTAAATCAACAACCTACCAGTCAGGTTCGACTGCCAGGATCGAGGAAAAATGGACCACCGGCGATAAGGTGCTGATCGATATTCCAATGAAAGTAAAATATGAAAAGCGGTATAACAATGCACTTGCTGTCCTGAGAGGTCCGCTGTATTTTTCCCTGAGGATAGATAAGGAGTACAGGAGCATAAGGATTAATTACGATAATTTTGGATATAAAGGAAGCGTTGACTGGCAGATAAAGCCCAAAAGCGGCTGGAATTACTCCCTTATTGCCGACACAAATGATCCTGAAAACGGATTCAGCGTTGTTGAGAACAAGCCCGGAAAATATCCCTTCGCCGACAAAGGAGACATGATCTGGTCGGATGAAGTGTCGAAGTATACCGAATGGAGCGAAGATGCCCCGGTTATTCTTAAGACAAGGGCCGTATGGGTACCGGGCTGGACGCTAAAAGACAATTCGGCCGACCTGCCTCCAAGGCTGCCAAAAGTCTCGGGGGCACCTGAGGTTGTCACACTTGTCCCGTACGGCTGTGCCAGGTTGAGAATAACAGAGTTTCCGGTCGCGGATATCACCATCATGAAAAATGAAAAATGAAAAATGAAAAATGAAAAAGGGAGCCTTATCAGCACCCTTTACTCTCTTGTTTTTATCTGTTGTTGAAATCTCTTTTAGGTCTGTGACCCTTTTTGTTATCATCCCTTGGCTCAGATAGCTTCACTACAATCTGACTGCCGTCCAGTTCAGTGTCATTTAGTTTGTCAATAGCCTCATATGCTGCCTGCTCATCAGGCATCTCAACGAAGCCATACCTTTTGGAAAAGCCGGTCTGCCTGTCCATTATGACTTTTGCAGAAGTAACCTCTCCAAACTTCTTAAATAGCTGCTCAAGATCTTCGCTTTTCGTTCTTGAGCTAAGCTTGGCAACAAAAATGTTCATCGCAAAAGAAATTAAAAGTTAATAAATGAAAGAACATACATTGAGAATAAAAGTTCACCCTGAAACGTGAATTCTCGTCCCATGACACAAATTTACGAAATTCTGGAAATCAGGTAGAATTGATCAGATCTCCCTTGTTTTGTCGTGAAGCCAGGCTTTTTCTTCCTCATCAAGATACGGTGACAGCCTATTAAATACTTCAGAATGGTATTTGTTCAGCCAGGTGATCTCCTTGCTGCTGAGAAGTGTTTTATCTACCAGCCTTGTATCAATATAACAGAGAGTCAGGGTCTCGAAACTATAAAACACTCCATGAGCCGTTTTAATATCCTCTCTTACGAGGAGAAGGTTTTCGGTCCTGAAACCGTAATGACCCTCCCTGTAAATTCCGGGCTCATCCGACAATATCATTCCGGGCTCAAGAGGAAGGTTATATTTATTATTGGATGCAGGACTCACAACCGGTGGCGATTCGTGAACATTCAGGAAATAGCCTACCCCGTGTCCTGTCCCATGGCCATAATCCAGTCCGTGTTCCCAGAGTGAGGAACGTGCGAGTATATCGAGCTGCGATCCCCTGGTTCCCGAAGGAAACCTGGCTCCGGCAAGGGCAATTGTCCCTTTAAGTGCCAGTGTGAAATCTTTTTTCTTCCCGCCTGATACCTTACCGAAGGCTATACACCGGGTCACATCTGTTGTACCACCCAGGTATTGCCCGCCGGAGTCGACAAGAAGGGTTCCTTCAGTGTCTATTACAGTATCGGGTTCAATTGAAAATGTATAATGTGGCAGTGATCCATGGCTGTTCCAGGCCACTATCGGGGCAAAACTGTCGCCGGTACAGTTATTTTGTGCCAGCCGGAGATCAGTCAGCTTCCTGGAAGCAGCTTCCTCAGTAATTCTTCCTGCGTTCTTTTCAATCCATATAAAAAACTTTGTCAGGGCAACGCCATCATTCATCATTACCTGCCTGAGATTATTCAGCTCAGTTTCATTCTTTACAGCTTTCATCCTCGATACAATGCTGATATCCGGAATTTTTTCGACCGAAGCCGGAAGTGAATCGAAGAGCGAAACGGGAGTATCCTCTTCAGAAAGCATCACAGACGAGCCCTGCGGAAGGGTCGAAAGAATGCTCACAGCTTCATCATATGGCAGGATGACTATCCCGAGGCTGTCAAATTCATGGGCCAGCTTCGGTGGGAACTTCCTGTCATCTGCAAACAGCAAAACCTGGTCGGCACTTATTATTGCCATGCAAAGTACCAGAGGGCTGTAACTGACATCAGCACCCCTTATATTCAGCAGCCAGAGAATATCTGCCGGGGAGTTTAAAAGATGGTAATTGATGTTTCTTTTTTTCATCTCCCCGCGTACCTGACTGAGCTTTTCCCCGCGTGTAACTCCCGAGTAAACGGGAATATGATCAAAGACCACCGAATCACTCAATGCCGGCCTGTTGGTCCATAGTGATGAGATCAGGTCGGCATCGGTGGCAAATACAGGCTGCCTGTTCCTGAGAGTATCCCTCATCCGCCTGAATTTTGCAGAGGAGACGAGGCGACCATCGAAGGCGATAATGGCCCCTTTCTTTACATTTTCATTCAGCCAGTCATCAGTTGAAATGAAGCCATGACCCGATTGCATCATCTCAAAGCCTGAACCTTTCAGCTCTTTCGCTGCCTGGATGAAGTACCTTGAGTCTGTCCAGAGCCCTGCAAATGTCCGCGTCACAACCAGGGTTGCAGCAGAGCCGGTAAAGCCCGTGAGCCATTGCACGATTTTCCAGTGCTCGGGAATATTCTCTTCAAGATGAGGATCGGCCGAAGGGATAATATATGCATCTATCCCCTGGCTTTTCATCACTTCCCTGAGCAGGCGGAGTCTCTTCCTGTATGGATTCATAATAACTTTATCTACATGCTTTTCACCTCGTTGACGAGGTTCTGGAGTGTGGATTTTGCATCTCCGAAAAGCATTCGTGTCTTGTCGTTGAAGAACAGGAGGTTTTCAATTGCAGCATATCCTTTGCCCATCCCCCGCTTCATTACAATCACATTTTTGGCGTCTCTTGCCTTTATTATAGGCATACCGTAAATAGGGCTCGACGGATCGTCCTCGGCTGCCGGGTTAACTACATCATTGGCCCCGATCACGACAAGAACGTCGGTGTTGGGCAGGTCGGGATTGATTTCATCGCTTTCAATCAGTTTGTCGTAAGGAACATCTGCTTCAGCAAGGAGGACGTTCATGTGCCCCGGCATCCTTCCTGCAACGGGGTGGATCGCATACCTGACTTCCACACCTTTTTCTTCGAGGAGCTTATCAAGTTCATGGCAGGTATGCTGAGCCTGGGCAACTGCCAGCCCATAACCGGGAACGATAACGACTTTTTTCGAATAGCTCAGGAGCACTGCCGCATCGGAAAGGCTTATCTCCCTTATCGTTCCACCGGCCTCAACTGCAGACTGGCCTCCCCCTCCGAATACGCCGACAATGACATTCAGCAGCGACCTGTTCATTGCGTTACACATAAGGATCGTAAGAATTGTTCCTGCAGAACCCACAAGTATCCCTCCGGTAAGCATCGCCTGGTTATTGTACAGGAACCCGCCCATCGCTGCTGCCACGCCCGTGAATGAGTTCAGCAATGAGATTACAACCGGCATGTCGGCGCCCCCGATAGGCATTACAAACAGTACACCGTAAACTACAGCAACGGCGAACATAATATAAATATAATGTGTAAGCTCGGCTGTGGCTGCCACATGCCTTGTCATAATAAAGACTATAAAACCTAGGAGTATGGCCAGGATTGTCAGGTTAACATATTTCATCGCCTTTACCCTCAGGTCGCCGATCCATCCATCCAGCTTCCCGAAGGCAATCATGCTGCCGGCCCAGGAAACCGTACCGATCGTCAGGCCAAGAAGTATTGCAAGGACATGACCGTTTGCCATACCGCTCCTCGCAATAAGTTCCGGGCTCACATGTGGAAATTCCATTATCGAAATAAGAGCAGCGGCGGCGCCTCCCATACCGTTAAAAAATGAGACAAGCTGGGGCATGGCCGTCATCTTTACTCTTTTTGCTATAGTCCAGCCGATGGCTGTTCCAATAACTATTGCGGCAAGAATCAGCGGTATATTTTTTATAGGTTCACCATCCTTCTTATGGAACAGGATTGTTGCTATTATTGCCATCACCATGCCTATTGCCGCCAGGAAATTTCCGCGCCTGGCTGTCTCGGGATGACTTAGCATTTTCAGGCCCAGTATGAAAAGGATCGAGGCCACAACATAGGTGACTTCAAGGATGCCTGCTGTATATGTCGGATTCATTATACTGTATTTTAAATGTACTTACCTCAAGATCATTTTTTCTTCCTGAACATTTCAAGCATCCTGTCAGTGACAACAAATCCGCCCACAACATTCAGAGTTCCCAGTACAACAGCCAGGAATCCGATAATTATTGACAAAGTATTATCGGCATGCCCCATGACAATTATTGCTCCTATTATCACAACACCATGAATTGCATTGGCGCCCGACATAAGCGGAGTATGGAGGATTGCAGGGACATGACTTATCACCTCTATCCCCAGGAAAACAGACAGGATCACCAGGAAGATGGCTTCCCGGTTCTGCAGAAAGAAGGCAAATATTTTTTCCATTACCGGTCTTATTTAATGTTCAGAATCTGTTTAATTCTCTGGCTCACAAACTCGCCTTTATGCACGGCGACTGTACCATTGATAATATCATCGTTTAAGTTGACATTCAGCTTCCCGTCCTTGTCGACAAGGATTTTAAGAAGGTTAACTATGTTTGAACCGAACATCTTGCTGGCATCGGTCGGCATCTCAGAGGGGTAATCGGATTTCCCTACAATCCTGACACCGTTTACCACTATTGTTTTCCCGTTCTCAGTGAGCTCACAATTACCTCCGGATGAAGCTGCAAGGTCGATAATTACCGAGCCCGGTTTCATTGCCATGACTGAATCCTTCAGCAGAAGAACAGGTGCCTTCTTACCGGGGATCTGTGCAGTTGCTATAACGACATCAGCAGCTATTGCTCTCTGCTGGATAAGTTCCTGCTGTTTCTTCCTGAAATCTTCGGTCTGTTCCACCGCGTAACCGCCTGCCCCGGCATCTTCTTTCGCTCCCTCCACTTCAATAAACTTACCACCAAGGCTTTTTACCTCCTCTTTAACGGCAGAACGCACATCAAAGACCTCCACTGTCGCTCCAAGTTTCCTCGCAATGGCAATTGCCTGCAGTCCGGCCACACCAGCGCCAAGGATCAGGACCCTTGAAGGCTTGATCGTTCCTGCTGCCGACATGAACATGGGGAAGAAACGAGGCAGCAGAGAAGCGGCTTCAAGAACTGCCTTATACCCGGCAACAGTCGCCATCGATGAAAGAATATCCATTGCCTGAGCCCTTGTTGTCCTTGGAATGAGTTCAAGCCCAAGCAGGGTCAGGTTACGGGCACGTGCCCTCTCAATCCAATCCCTGTTTTCAACCGGGCTGAGAACAGAACAAAGAACCTGGCCTTCCCTGAAGGCGCCTATATCATCCGATAATGGCGGATTTACCGAAATCAGGAAGTCGCATGCCGAAATAACTTCTTTTCTCCCTCCAACCGTAGAGCCGCAGGCCAGGTAATCCTTGTCGGCTGTAAAAGCTTTTTCTCCTGCCCCTTTTTCGGTGATGACCTCTATTCCAAGTTTTTTCAGGCCGGATATTTCGCCGGGAAGCATCGCAACCCTGCTCTCGGTACCCGGTTCCTTCAGAATTCCAAGTATCATACAGATTGTATTTTAGAGGTTAATATTTTAAAGCCTGTTACTTTTCACATCCTGAACCATATACGGCTCTGTGCCCAATGATTAATTAACAGGATCGCTAAAATTAATAGATGTTTAAATTAAATTAAATTCTTTCATTAATTTATGATCTGTATCAAATATTTACAGATAAAAAAAAGGGTGCCTCCACGACACCCTTTTGCCGGAGCATAAAAGTTCTATTTGCCAAAGAAGCCCGTGAGCCAGAAATTGTTGGCTTCATTGCGTGAATGCTGGGCCTTTGCCCCTCCCCACCCATGACGTCCGTTAGGGTATAGCATGAACTGGAAAACTTTGCCCTGGTCCTCCATTTTGGATATCAGCTGTACCGAATTCTGCATGTGAACATTGTCGTCCATATCTCCGTGATCGAAGTAGAGCTTCCCTTTATAATTTTTAACGAAACTAAGTACTGAAGCGTCGCGATATCCATCGGGATTGTCCCCCGGTGTATCCATATACCTTTCAGTATAGACATCATCGTACAGCCGCCAGTCAGTCACTGAAGATCCTGCAAATCCATGGGTCCAGTAATCTGCACCCTTTGTAAGGGCCAGGCATGTCACATAACCACCGTATGAAGAACCGGTGATCCCGATCTTTGTTGAGTCTGTGTAAGGCTGTTTCCTCAGCCATTTCACGGCATCGGCATAATCGAGAATCTCCCATTTGCCAAGATTCCGGTAGATCTGATCCAGTCCCCTTCTTCCAAACTGCCCCGATCCCCGGTGGTCGACTGAGAAGATAATAATACCGTTCTGGGCGTACCACGAGGCAGACGTTCCCTGCCACCGGTTACTCACATTCTCAGAGTTTGGCCCCCCGTAAATGCTGAAGATAACCGGATATTTCTTCGAAGGATTGAAATTGACAGGGTATGTAATTATTGCCGGCATATTGAACTGCCCGTCCGAGGTCATAATTTTCAGAAATTCTGATCTTGAATTCTTTGACGGATCAAATGCAGGTGCTTCATTTTTATGAATCTCCCTTATCACCTGGCCCTTGCTGTTATATGCAACTACCGAACCCGGGGTCGCAATATTGTTCCATGAATCAATATAATAGTCTCCCAGGGGTGAAATGGAAACCGTGTGCTGGCCGGGTTCTTTAGTTATCTCAATCAGGTTCTTCCCGTCAAGGCCCACCCTGAAAAAATGATTGTCGGTCGATTCGGGGCCTGTACCCGTGAAGAACACTGTTTTTTTATCTTCATCAACCCTGGCTATGCTGTTCACCCTCCATGGCACATTTGTGACCTGGGAGATCAGCCTGCCGTCCCATCCGTAGTAATAAAGGTTTTCCCAGCCAGACCTGTAGCTCCTTACAATATAGCCTGAACCATTGTTCATCACATAAATATCTTCATAGAATTCAACCCAGGTCTTTGTTGTTTCGGAATAGATCTGGGTAAAGTCACCGGTTGAAGGATCAGCTAGTATGAATTTCAGATCATTCTGATCGCGGTTGAGAACCTGTATGGCAATCTTGCTGCCATCAGGCTTCCAGAATGGCCAGGCAAGGTAGAGATCGGCATCAGGATCGGTTTTTATCCATGTTGTTTTTCCGCTTGCAAGCTCAGCCACACCTATCTTCACCCTTGGGTTTGGATCTCCGGGTTTCGGGTAAGGGATAACCTCAAGCTTGCCGTGAACGCCATCGGCCTCATCGAGACGGTTCAGGGTGAAGACGGGAACCTTGGTCTCATCTGTTCTCATATATGCAATTTTCCTGCTGTCGGGCGACCACCAGAAAGCGCAATACCTGCTCGGTCTCTCGAAGATCTCTTCATTGTACACCCAGGAGGAATACCCGTTATAAATCCTGTCGGTAGCATCAGAACTAAGCCTGATTTCCTTCATAGCCGGAAGATCATAGACATACATATCCTTGTTCTTCGTATAGGCAATTTTCGTACCGTCGGGTGAAAATTTCACATTGACTTCGTCGGGCTTGTCGTTCGTAAGTCTTGTGACTTCCCTGTCTCCCTTCTTAAAATACCAGAGATCATTGTCCTTGACCATTACAACACTGTTACCGTCGGGCGACAAAATATCGGTTATACTCATTGAAATACCCGATGGCAGTGAACCGGAGAGTATTTCCCTGGCCGATTTTGGTGCGGAATATGGTGTGCTTTTCCCGGACCTCACATCAACATTAAGAGTAACAGGCTTATTATCCCTGTCGAGAGTCTGGAAAATAAAGTGCGTATCATCGGTCCATCCCGTTACCCTGTGCAGGCCTCCTCCCACGGGACGTTGAGCGAGCAATAATGACTGAAAGAGCAACTGCTGAACAAGGCTTAAAAGCAAAACTGATAAAGCTATCTTTCTCATGGTTTTCATGTTTAATTAATCGTAGAAGTAATAATAGCAAAAGTATCCATTTACTCGAACTGTGGAAAAGAACTTGCTGCAGAACAGAAAAGAAAAATGCCTTTAAACATCTGAATAAATTCAAGCTCTCTTCAAAAAAGAAATATATTTATATCATAAATAAAGAGGCTCATGAAAAAAATCTTAACTCCATTGTTGCTATCGCTTATATTCTTTCAGAATATATATAGCCAGGCAATAAAATCTCCGTCCGAGTTTCTTGGTTATGAACTTGGAACCAGGTTCACTTTTCACCACCAGGCTGTGGAATATTTCAAATATGTTGCTGATGCTTCACCGGTTGCTGAGTACAGGAGTTACGGCTCAACATATGAAGGAAGGCCGCTTGGAGTTTGCTTTGTATCTTCCGAAGATAACCTCAGGGACCTCGAGACCCTGAGAAAAAACAATCTTATCAAGGCAGGTTTCCTCAAGGGTGAATTTACAGGGAAGCAGGTTCCGTTTATCTGGCTGAGCTATAATGTTCATGGAAATGAATCGGCAGGCATGGAATGTGCCATGAAGACACTTTATACCCTCGTATCGGGTAATTATGAAGGAGTTAAGGACTGGCTGAAGGAATGTGTTATTGTAATTGACCCGTGCCAGAACCCCGATGGAAGGGATATGTATGCATTCAGGTACAGTTCGACTGCGAATCTTATACCTAATGCCGACAGGGATTCGTGGGAACATAACCAGGGATGGCCCGGGGCGAGAACAAACCATTATATGTTTGACCTGAACCGCGACTGGACCTGGCAGACCCAGGCCGAATCGAGGCAAAGGCTCGCATTCTATGAGCAGTACATGCCACAGGTGCATGCCGATTTTCATGAGATGGGACCAGAATCGACATTCTTCTTTGCACCAGGTGCAGAGCCATGGCACGAGGTGATAACACCATGGCAGCATGAATTTCACAAGCTCATGTCGGCAGGCAATTCAAAGCTGTTTGATGAGAAATTCAGGTTGTATTTCACCAGGGAGAGCTTCGACCTTTTCTGCCCCAGCTTCGGCGACACATGGCCAATGTTCAACGGGGCCATCGGCTTTACATATGAACAGGGTGGCGGAGGTGTATCCGGTGTGCAGATGAAGCTGGAGAGTGACGATACACTTACACTGGGTAAAAGGATTGAAGGTCATTTCCTGGCATCAATGGCAACGATTAAGGTATCGTACGACAACAGGGAAAAGCTTATTTCGGAATTCAACAGGTTTTTCGATGAAGGGGCAAAAAATCCGGCATTTGAATTTAAATCGATAATCATCAAGGGAAGCAATGAGAAATCCAACATCCAGGCTCTGCAGGAGTTGCTCGACCGTAACCAGATCAGGTACGTTTATGCCGGTACCGGGCAGAAGCTTAAGGGCTTTGACTACCTTAATAACAGGGATGGCGAGGTAACGACAGAGAAGGGCGACATCCTTATATCGGCATACCAGCCGCAATCAAGAATGGTAAAGGTCCTGTTCGAACCGCGCAGCAGGGCCAGTGATTCGCTGAGCTATGATCTGACAGCCTGGGCATTGCCTTATGCTTTCAACCTTAAAGCTTATGGCCTGGCCGACCAGGTTAAGACTGAGAATGACCCGGTAAAGACTGAAGTTATAAGCAACCTTCCGGCCGGCAACAAACCATATGCTTACCTGGCCGATTTCACGGGCTTCAGCGAAATAAAACTGATGGCCGCACTCTTCAACAGGAACATCAGGATAAGATACATGTTCAAGCCGGCTGAAATCGGCGGAAAAAAATTCAGTCGCGGAAGCATCATTATTGCAAGGGGAGACAACCTGAGCACCGGAGACAGTTTCGACAAAATTGTTGCCGCGGCCGGCGATGAGGCCCAGGTAAGACTTCTTCCAGAGCCGACCGGCATCATGGACGAAGGAAAAGATATGGGTTCTAACTATTCGCCGGTAAAGAAAAGACCCGTCGTAGCACTGTTCTGTGGCGATGAAATACAGCAATCTCTTGCTGGAGAGATCTGGTACTTCTTTGAAAGAGAACTAAAATATCCTGTAACGCTGATCAATACCGACTATTCCGACAGGGTTGACCTGGGGAAATTTGATGTGGTGATTCTTCCGGGTGGAAATTATGCAAAGCAGGCTGACACACTTCTGTTCTATGCAAAAAAAGGGGTAAGGATAATTGCAATCGACAACGCCTGTTCAGCTTTTGCAAAAAACAAAACCACGGCCCTCTTCAAAGCGGTCGAATCAAGAAACGCTGAAATCAAAGCCACTGAGAAAAAGGATAAGAGCGATGATACGAAGTTTCTTAAAAAGTATGAGCTGGATGTTGAAAGAAGGTACGGTCTCTCAGAAAGATCGGAGGAAAGCATCTACCATGTTAAGCTGGATGACACTAATCCCTATGTTTTTGGTCTTGGGACAGACTGGTTCATTATGAAAAGATCGACAGGATTTCCATACCTGCAGGCGGGTCAGAACGCGGGATACATAAACGAGAGTGCACCGGTGTCGGGTTTTGCAGGCAGCAAGTTCAGGGAGAAAGTGAAAAACACCATGGAAATAGGTTCAGAAAGAATAGGAAGCGGTGAAATTGTTTATATAGCCGACGATCCTTACTTCAGGGCTTACTGGAAAAGCGGAAGGGTCCTGCTCGGGAATATTATTTTCAGATAGGACATATTCAGTGAATGATTTTCCAGGCACAGATTGCCCCGCTTGTAATATGAGTGCCATAGTTTCCGATCTGGTATTTTGGTAACCTTTTTATGCAACCAGCCGTTAAGTAGGTGAATATCCAAAGTTAACCATCTAATAATAAGCCTGTTGTCTGCTGTTGTCTTTCCAATAACAAAAATCACATATTAGAACGGGATCTAATTCTAATTTAGAAGTAATTTAAATTATTGTTATTTTATTCACAATGTTATTTTATTCACATTAAAAAATTATCTTTGCAGGGAATTAATGATGAAAAAGCCTGGCAAAAATACGCCGGATATTCAAAATTAAGTTACAACAATATGACTGTAAGTGATATAGCGAAACAAATAGATGGACATATAGTCTGTTGTGAAGACAGGTCCTCTACCGACCTGGAATATGCTTTTGCATCGGATCTGATGAGCGACGTGCTTACCCTTGAAAAGGAGAAAATAGTTCTGATCACCGGTCTTGCAAATATGCAGGCAATCCGGACATCGGAAATGTCGGAGATCGGATGTGTTATTTTTGCCAGGGATAAGAAGGCCAGCAACGATATCATCTCTGTTGCACGTGAGAATGATATGGTGCTTATTGAAAGCCCCTACTCGGTATTCAGGATTTCAGGTGAACTTTATAAAGCCGGGGTTAAGCCGGTATTCTGAAATGCATATCAGGCATAAAATAGCCGGAGGCGATTTTGTAAATGCAGGCAATGTGGCGAGTTCTGTCAAGAAAATTCTCAGGCAGCTCAATGTCGACCACCAGGCTGCAAAAAGAATAGTAATCTCACTCTATGAAGCTGAGGTTAATGTTGTCGCTCACGCTTATTCAGGAATTGCCGATGTTGATATTGAAAAAGAAAAGGTTGTGATTAAGGTTGAGGACCAGGGCCCAGGGATAGCCGACATTGAAAAGGCAATGGTGGATGGGTATTCAACTGCCACACCACAGGTCAGGGAGATGGGCTTCGGCGCCGGAATGGGACTCTCGAATATGAAAAAAAACAGCGACAAAATGACATTGACAAGCGAACCCGGGAAAGGAACCGCAGTGGAACTTATCACTTATCTTGACTGATATGAAGGTGAATAAAGACAATAACGCGCTTTATCATGCACTCTCAGTTGATGATGCACTCTGTACGGGCTGCACTCACTGCATGACCTCCTGCCCTACTTCAGCGATCAGGATAGCCGGAGGAAAAGCTGTAATCTCAGATAAAAAATGTGTCGATTGCGGCGAATGCTACAAGGTTTGCCCGGCATCGGCAATAACTGTCAGGCAGGACGATATTGAAATGATATTCAAATTTCCTGTAAGGGTCATCCTTATTCCCAGTGTTCTCATCGGCCAGTTCTCGCATAAAATCCCGCTCAGCTTCATTTACAAAGCCCTGAGGGAGACCGGCTTCACTCATGTTTACCATGTCGAGAACAGTGTTGATCTTGTCCTGGGTTCATATTCTGAATATGCATCCACGACTGCGACAAGACCGCTGATCTCATCATTTTGCCCTGCAATCGTAAGGCTGATCCAGGTGAAGTATCCCGTACTGATCGACAACATAATCAAAGTAAATCCTCCTATTGACATGACCGCGCTCTATTACCGGAACAAACTTGTTTCATCCGGTATTAAGAGTTCCGATATAGGTATTTTCTATGCAACTCCCTGTGCCTCAAAAATTGCAGCAATCAAGAGTCCGGTCGGAGGAAACAGTTCAACCGTCGACGGAGTGATAAACATGAATTTCCTCTTCAATAAAATATGGAAGAACCTACAGTCGGTGACAGATAAGGATAAAATGCCAATTACCGACAATCTCCTCACATCAAGGGGCATCCTCTGGAGCCTGACCCGAGGGGAAGCTTCACATTCTAAAAAAAGAGCACTGGCTGTCGATGGAATGAAAAACGTTACAGAGATACTCGAGACCATAGAATATGAAAACCTGAGCGGTGTGGATTTTCTGGAGCTCAGGGCGTGTGATGAAGGATGCACAGGCGGTGTGCTGATGTCGGGCAACAGGTTTCTTAATGTGGAGAGACTACTCAAGCTTGCATCCGATTACGCGATGCGCCCCTGCGACAGGCCCCAGCAGCCCGACGATAATTTCAGCTCTCTCAAATCGCAGAGCTACCTCGGCGACATCGAACCACGAAGTATCGACAAGCTCGATGAAGAGATATCCGTCGCAATGAAAAAAATGGAACGCAAGCAGGAGATTACTACCATGCTCCCCGGCTTTGACTGCGGAGCATGCGGTGCACCTGACTGCCAGACCCTGTCGGAAGATATTGTGCAGGAAAAGGAAAAAATCTCGGCCTGCGTGTTTATCAGGCAGCAAATGGTCGCTGACGGTTCTCTCGAACCGGCAGATGCCCTTGAAATTTCAGAAAGGGTATGGGGCCTTTACACTGACAGGAACAAAACATCAACAGACAAAAGCAGGCAATGAAGATACGTGAGATAATAAAATCACTTGACCTCAGGGTAATATCAGGCAATGATTCCCTGGAAAGAGAGGTGACAGGTGGCTATACTTCAGACCTCCTGAGCGATGTGATAGGCAATGCCAAGGAAGGAAATATCTGGATCACTCTCCAGACTCACCAGAATATTGTAGCCGTTGCATCCCTGAAGGAGCTGTCAGCAATTATCATTGTGAAAGGCCTTAAAGTTGATGAAGCAACAGCCGCAAAAAGCATTGTTGAGAATATTGTGCTCCTTTCTTCCGATGATGACACATTTACGACATCGGGACGTTTGTTTGAATTATTGAAAAAAAAATGAAGACTTTCAGGGCTGATCTTCATATCCACACCGTCCTTTCGCCATGTGGAGACCTGGAGATGAGTCCGCGAAATATAGTTGCCAAAGCATCGGCCAGTGGCCTCGATATCATAGGCCTTACCGATCACAATACCACCAGGCACTGCAGGCTCGTCAGCAGCCTTGCCGAGAAAGCCGGGATATTTGTGATGACAGGTGCAGAGGTGACAACGGCAGAAGAGGTTCATTGCCTCGTGTTCTTTGAAAATCTTGAAAAGCTTAAAATGCTGCAGGATCTTATCGATTCTAGCCTGCCTGACATTAAGAATAATCCGGCATTATTCGGGTACCAGGTGGAAGTGGATGAGGATGAGAAAATTATCTATACCGAGGAGAAGATGCTTCTTAATGCAACCGGAATAACGATTGACCGGCTCGAAAAATTCGTTCATCAACATAACGGTATTTTCATCCCGGCCCATGCCGACAGGATGAAAAACAGCATCTTCAGCCAGCTTGGCTTCATCCCCGGTACACTTAATGCTGATGCTATTGAAATCTCTTCCCTTACTTCCACGGAGGAGTTCATCAGGCATCACCCGGAAGCCTCAGGTATTACCATCATCAGGAGCTCAGATGCTCATTACGTGGAACAGATAGGAATTTCGACAACTGATTTCCTGCTCGGGAAGCCTTCCTTCGGGGAGATACTCATGGCCCTGCATGAAGAAAAAGGAAGGAGGGTCGAAATATGAAAAGCCTGGCGCTCAATATTCTCGATATTGTCCAGAACTCTGTCAGGGCCCAGGCCACTGAGATAAGTATCGGAATAGCTGAAATCAGCCGCGACAACCTTCTCGTGATTGAGATTAAGGATAATGGCAACGGAATTCCGGATGAACTGATCGATAAGGTTACCGACCCTTTTGTAACCACCAGGTCCACAAGGAAAATCGGCCTGGGTCTGCCTCTGCTCAAATTTCATTCTGAGCTGGCCGGGGGAAGAACTGAAATCACTTCAGAACCGGGAAAAGGCACCGTCGTGAAAGCCACGTTTCGTCTGTCGCATCCCGACAGGCAGCCACTTGGTGATATTGCAGGGGTTATAACGATGCTGATGGCAGCAAATCCGGCAACCGGCTTTGAATATTGCCATGTGACCCCTGAAGGCATTTTCAGCCTGTCGTCGAAAGAGATCATTTCAAACTTCGAGAACGAATCGTTGAACGACAGCAGCTTTTTACAGGATTTAAAACAATACGTCATTTCTAACCTTGAAAGTATAGGTGCGGATGGCGCTGTAAAATGAAGATTTAATATATTTATAGGTTTAATAAACAGAAGACTTAACAAATTCTGAAATAACTAAAACAAAAAGACATGTCGAAAATTATGTCACTGGCGGATCTTAAGAAGAAACGCGATGAGTTGAAATCCGGCCTGAATCTCAGGGTCAATGCCATTGATCCTGAAACTCATGTTCAGGTTAAGGTGGCAATGGCCACCTGCGGGATCGCATCCGGGGCAAAGGAGGTGATGGAGTTCTTTATTGAACAGCTGGATCGCCGTAATATCCAGGGGGTTGTTACACAAACTGGATGCATGGGTTACTGCTACGCAGAACCGACCATAGAGGTCACTCTGCCGGGAAAAGAGCCCGTGGTTTTCGGGTACGTGAATCTGAAGAGGGCCGACCAGATTATCGAGAGGTATATTAAGACAGGTGAACTCGTTGATGGTATCATACCTGTCAATTATGAAACAATCCATTCAAAAGAATAGGAGGATATATTATGTCGAATTACACAATGCATCTCCTGGTCTGCGGTGGCACAGGCTGCCGCGCATCCGAAAGCGATGCAATTGTCGCTAACCTGCGCGACGAACTTGAGATCAGGGGACTCACTGACAAGATACAGGTGATAATGACCGGCTGCTTCGGTTTCTGTGAAAAAGGGCCCATTGTAAATGTTATGCCCGATAATACATTTTATGTCCAGGTTAAGCCGGAGGATGCCCAGTCGATAGTCGAGGAACATATAGTCAAAGGGAGAAAAGTAGGGAGACTGCTTTACCGTGATCCGAGGACCAAGGAACCCGTTTCCGATTCCAAGCACATGGGATTCTTCAGGAAACAGCTCAGGATCGCACTGAGAAACTGCGGGTTCATCAATCCTGAAAACATTGACGAGTACCTGGCAAAAGACGGGTACATGGCCCTTGGAAAGGCTCTCTCGGAGATGACTCCCGAACAGGTTGTGAAAGAGATCAAGGATTCGGGACTGAGGGGAAGAGGCGGTGCCGGTTTTCCGACGGGGCTCAAATGGGAGATTGCCGCGAAGAACAAGTCGGATGTTAAATATGTTGTTTGCAATGCCGACGAGGGTGACCCTGGAGCATTCATGGACAGGTCGGTACTTGAAGGTGATCCGCACTCGGTGCTGGAAGCAATGGCAATATGCGGCTATAGCATCGGGTCAGCTGAAGGCCTCATTTATGTAAGGGCTGAATATCCGCTTGCAATCCGCAGATTGCAGATTGCCATTAAACAGGCTAAGGAATACGGCCTGCTTGGCAGGAACATTCTTGGAACAGGTTTCAGTTTTGATATTACCCTCAGATACGGGGCCGGGGCATTCGTTTGCGGTGAAGAAACGGCCCTCATCCATTCGATGGAAGGACTGCGCGGTGAGCCAACCATCAAACCACCATTTCCTGCAGAATCAGGATTCAGGGGCAAGCCGACCAACGTGAACAACGTTGAAACCTTTGCTTCAGTTCCGGTAATTATCCTGAAGGGAGCAAGCTGGTTCAACAAGATTGGCACGGAGAAATCGAAAGGCACCAAGGTTTTTGCCCTTGCCGGAAAAATAAACAACGTCGGCCTTATCGAGGTACCTATGGGAACAACCCTGAGGGAAGTGATTTTCGAAATCGGCGGGGGAATCAGGAACGGTAAAAAATTCAAGGCTGTCCAGACGGGAGGACCTTCAGGCGGTTGTCTCACGGAGAAGCATCTCGATGTACCGATCGATTTCGACAACCTCATTGCATCGGGTTCCATGATGGGATCTGGCGGTATGATCGTAATGGACGAAGACGACTGCATGGTATCCATCGCAAAATACTATCTCGATTTCACCGTCGAGGAATCATGCGGTAAATGTGCCCCCTGCAGGATTGGTAACAAGAGACTGCACGAACTGCTTGAGCATATTTGTGCGGGAAAGGGAACCATGGCCGATCTCGACAGGCTAAGGAACATGAGCCATGTCATAAAGGATACTGCGCTTTGCGGTCTCGGCCAGACTTCGCCAAACCCTGTCCTCTCGACCCTCGACAATTTCATGAACGAATATGTCGCTCACGTCACCGATAAAAAATGCCCGGCACACCAGTGCAAGAGCCTTATGGACTACATAGTCAACAAGGAGAACTGTGTCGGCTGCACGGCCTGTGCAAGGGTTTGCCCGGTTAATGCTATCTCGGGAGAAAGAAAGGAAATTCATTATATCAACCCGGATATCTGCATCAAGTGCGGTGCATGCAAGGAGAAATGTAAGTTTGATGCAATATATATAAGCTAAAGTAAAGATGATGGAAACAATAAAACTTACCATTGATAACAAGACTGTTGAGGTCCCGAAGGGAACAACAATATACAAGGCTGCAAAGATGGCAGGGATAGAGATACCTACTCTCTGTTACATGGAACTGCACGACCTGAACATTGAGAACAAGCCTGGAGGATGCAGGATATGTGTAACGGAAGTACAGGGAAGAAAAAACCTGGCTCCCTCCTGCTCCACCAAGTGCGAAGCTGGCATGGTTGTCAAAACCCATACCACCAGGGTGCTGAATGCAAGGAGAACCGTAATGGAATTTATCCTGTCGGACCATCCGAAGGATTGCCTGATCTGCCCGAAATCGGGTAACTGCGAGCTGCAGAGCATGGCAATTAAGCTAGGCATCAGGGAGATTCCCGGATCGGAAATCGCTGCAATGTCGACTTACAGGAAAGACACGTCGCCCTCAATCATCCGGGACCTCGATAAGTGCATAATGTGCCGCAGGTGTGAAACCATGTGCAATGATGTTCAGACGGTCGGGGCACTTTCGGCAGTCAACAGGGGATTCATGGCAGCCGTGGCTCCTGCATTCGAACAGAACCTCGAACATTCGTCCTGTACATATTGCGGACAGTGCGTCGCCGTTTGTCCGACAGGAGCGCTCACGGAGGTGAATCACACACCTGAAGTTCTCAGGGCACTCGCTGATCCTTCAAAGACAGTGGTTGTTCAGACTGCCCCTGCCGTTCGTGCTGCCCTTGGTGAAGAATTCGGCATGGAGCCCGGAACTCTTGTCACGGGTAAAATGGTAGCAGCGCTCAGGGCCCTGGGATTCGACTATGTATTCGATACCGATTTTGCCGCTGATCTGACAATAATGGAAGAAGGAACAGAGCTTCTCGACAGGCTCAGCCGCCATTTAAAAGGTGATACGACTGCAAGGCTCCCTATCCTTACATCGTGCTGCCCCGGCTGGGTGAACTTCTTTGAATATTATTTTCCTGATATGAAGGATGTTCCCTCAACAGCCAAATCACCGCAGCAGATGTTCGGTGCAATAGCCAAGTCGTACTTTGCCGACAAGATCGGGAAAGACAGGAAAGAGATGGTGGTCGTTTCAGTGATGCCATGTCTTGCCAAGAAATACGAGTGCCAGAGAGAGGAATTCTCTGTTGACGGGAACAGGGATGTCGACTTCTCTATCTCCACCCGTGAGCTGGCAGCCTTTATCAAGCAGGCAAACATCGACCTCAACTCACTGCCAGATGAGGATTTTGATGCCCCTCTTGGTGCATCGACCGGTGCTGGTGTCATTTTCGGAAATACCGGTGGTGTAATTGAAGCAGCTGTCAGAACGGCCTATGAACTTCACACCGGTAAAAAACTACCAAAGCTCGACTTTGCTGAGCTTAGAGGGCTCGAGGGCGTCAGGGAGGCAGAAATAGATTTTGACGGGCTGCCCGTAAGGATCGGCATAGCTCACGGACTTGGGAATGCAAGGAAGCTTCTCGAAGATGTGAGGGCAGGAAAATCGAAATTTCACGCAATCGAGATAATGGCATGCCCGGGTGGCTGCATCGGAGGTGGCGGACAACCGCTCCATCATGGCAATTCCGAGATCATAAAAGCACGGGCAGCTGCGATCTATCGCGAAGACAAGCAGAAGCCGCTCAGAAAGTCGCATGAGAATCCATTTATTATCGGATTATATAAGGAGTTTCTTGAAAAGCCTAACAGTGAGAAGGCTCATCATCTTCTCCACACTCATTATTTCGACAGGAAGAAGAAAATTTATGTGAAACAGTAATATAATCCGGACAACGATAAAATTTTACAAATATGTCAAGTATTAAGATTGAGTTACGGAATGAGGATGTTGCAAAAATCAAGGAGATATGCGCATCGTTCAATAATGACTCACAGGAACTGATTAACGTTCTTCACAGCTGCCAGGAGCATTTCGGATATCTGCCTGCAGAAGTACAGGAAGTTATATCGGATGAGCTTGGAGTACCGGTGGCCAAGATTTATGGCGTGGTTACCTTTTATTCATTCTTCACAATGACCCCGAAAGGCAAGCATCCTATCAGCATTTGCATGGGTACGGCCTGCTATGTTAGGGGAGGTGAAAAAGTACTGGATGAGTTCAGGAAAGAGCTCGGCATCCAGGTCGGGCAGATAACGAAAGATGGCAAGTTTTCGCTAAGCAGCCTAAGGTGCGTTGGCGCCTGCGGCCTGGCACCCGTGGTGCTTGTAGGTGACAAAACATACGGAAGGGTTGCACCCGATGATGTAAGGAACATCCTGAAGGAATACGAAGGATAGTTGATTCATTTATAGTGAAAAGGTTTTAAGTGCGCCGGGGCTTTCCAGCTCCGGCTCTTTTTTCCCGCCTCCCGCCATAAGATTCAGAGCCACCCCTTTTGTACCAGAAGAAAAAGTCCTTCTGCCTGCGCTTGTCGTCCGATGATCGTGCAACAAATACATTCTTCCCCGAGAAGGGATCCTTCCCCGTATAGTAAATCAGTGTTGAAAGTGTCATCGGTGTAGGTGTGAAATCCTGCACCTGCTCGGGCTTCAGCCCGTCATTTTTAAGCTCACCCGCAAGATCCTGCATGTCTTTTACTGTACAGCCGGGATGGGAGGAAATGAAATATGGCACGATTGTGTACTTCAGGTCATTCTTTCTTGCAATCGCATCAAACCTCGCCTTAAGCTTCCTGAAAAGCTTGTACGGAGGTTTACGCATAAGGGCCGTCACGTGGTCCGCAGTATGCTCTGGGGCAACCTTCAGCCTTCCTGAAATATGCGAGACGATCAGCTCCTGCAGATAATCCTCCTCCGTCCTGCCTGCATTCCTGTTCCATTCAGGGAATAAAAGATCATATCTCACCCCGCTGCCGATGAATGCTTTCTTAACGTCTCTCCTCCTGCTGACTTCCCGGTACAGATCAAGAAGCTGCCTGTGGGATGTATCGAGATTTTCGCAGATGCCCGGCCATATACACGACGGCCTCGGGCATTTCCTGCACCTGGAGATGTCTTTCGCAACCATCCCGTACATGTTGGCCGATGGTCCGCCCAGGTCGGAAAGATATCCCTTGAATGATTCCATGCCGGCAAGCCTGTCAATCTCCTCCATTATAGATTGCCCGGAGCGTTTAACAATATGCTTTCCCTGGTGGGCGGCAATTGCACAGAAGCTGCACCCTCCGAAACATCCACGATGGATGTTCACGGAAAACTTTATCATTTCATAAGCCGGGATAACTCCTTTCCTGTCGTACCTGGGATGCGGCAGGTATGTATAAGGCAGTTTGTATGTAAGGTCCGCCTCCGTTTCGCTCATTGGCGGGAAAGGAGGATTGACAACTATCTTTTCCTTACCATACTGTTCTACGAGCCGTGATGCTTCAATCTTGTTCGATTCCTTCTCAAATGTCACAAAGTTCTGGGCAAACATTTCCTTGTCTTTCAGGCAATCCTCAAATGAATTTAGCGTCTTTGTCGTCCAGTTTTCACGGACCGGAAGCGGTTCATCAATTGCCAGCCTCACGGATGTCTGGGGTATTGTCCTGAGCGAACCAAAAGGCACTCCTTTGCAAAGCAGGCGGACAATCTCCCTTACAGGCTGCTCTCCCATGCCGTAAACAAGCATATCAGCACCACTGGATGAAAGAATGGATGGTTCAAGCCTGTCTTTCCAGTAATCAAAATGAGTCAGCCTTCTCATCGAAGCTTCTATGCCGCCAATTATTACAGGTGCCCCGGGGTAAAGCTTTTTAAGGATAGAAGTATATACAATAGTCGGATAATCGGGCCTGAAGCCTGATTTACCGCCGGGAGTATATGCATCATCAGACCTCAGGCGCTTTGCCGCGGTATAATGGTTGACCATTGAATCCATGTTGCCGGCAGTCACACCGAAAAAATACTTTGGCTCACCCATCTTTCTGAAATCCCTTAGATCGTCCCTCCAGTTTGGCTGCGGCACAATTGCAACTTTCAGCCCTTCATTTTCAATTATTCTTCCTATAACCGCGGGCCCGAAAGAGGGATGATCAACATAGGCATCTCCGCTGAATATAATCACATCGGCCTGCTCCCAGCCCAAAGCTTCCATCTCTTTAACGGAAGCTGGCAGATATGAATTATTCCTTTCCATGCCGGTCATTGATCTTTTGGGCTTTGATGACAAAGTAAATGAACTCTCAAATTTAGCTAATGTTTCAGTATGTGTCAGGATTATGATTTTAAACATTATGGCCCGATTGTTGCAAAGCCTTTTCTGGTAAAGTATCATGTATCTTTGTCATGGACTTACCTTATGAAGATTTATTACCATGGACACAGGCAGGGTTATTCAGCAGCACAAGCGTATATGCAATCTTATCTCCGGGAAGAAGGTAAAGGAAAGCCTTGATATTCTTGAAGATATGATGACAAATACCGGCGATGGCAATTTCAGGGATGAGCTTGAGAATCTCGTGATGACCTACAGGAATATCCTGAGATACACCATTGAGGGAGTACGCGACCCGGAGAGGAACAAGATATACCTGAGGCTGCTCCAGTCCATACTTATACTTGCCGACAAGGTTAAACAGGACATATTGTCACATTATTCCGGATGGCATACATACTGGGTTAAGCAGCAAATAGACAGGGAACTTGCGCTTAGCGGTAAAACAATAGTGGAAACGGTCGACGACCTCATGTTCAAGCAGGAGCTCGATGAATGGCTCAGGCTCAGCTCGGAGTTTAATCCGGATCCCGATTCTGAGATTTCGAGGAAGCACAAGCACCTGATTAAGAATATATTTGATCATCTTTGGATAACCGATTATTACGGCGAAGCCGAGGATAGCCTTATTGCAATTATCAGAGACTCCGGAAAATTCAGGTGGTTCGAGTCAAGCATTTTTGTAAGTGCAATCACGCTGAGCCTGTTCAGGACATGGCAGCCTGAAAAGGTTATTCATCTGATAAATCTTTACATTTCGGGAGGTGAACAGGTTTCAGAAAGAGCACTCACCGGTCTTATTCTTAATCTCCATTATTACAATGACAGGATGTCGCTCTACCCTGAAATTATCAAAAAGACGAGGCAGCTGAGTGCCGAACCGAAATTCAGGGAGCACACCAGGATAATTGTCCTGCAGACGGTGCGTTCGCGGGAGACCGAGAAGCTGAGCCGGAAACTGAATGACGAGATACTGCCAAAGGTTGCTAACCTGAGACCAAGGCTTGATGAGAAACTTGACCTCGAGAACATTCTCCCGAAAGACATGGACGAGGGACAAAATCCCGACTGGTCAAAGATCTTCCCAGATTCAGACGAGATCGTCAAGAGCATGGAGGAGCTTACAAACCTCCAGATGGAAGGTGCCGATGTATATATGTCAGCCTTTGCCAACCTCAAGCATTTTGACTTCTTCAGGGATTTCCAGAACTGGTTTGTTCCGTTTTATCCCGATCATGAGGCGGTCGATACAATATATTCTGATGAGGTTCTCGGACCCGGAACCAACGAGCTTGCTGAGGCGCTGTACAAGACACCATTCATCTGCAACTCCGACAAATACTCGCTGCTCCTGAACCTGAAATATCTTCCTACCGCTCAAAAAAGCATGATGCTGAAGGTTTTCAGGATGGAACTCGATGGCCTGGGTGAATTGAATTCTGAAGATACAGCTACCGACCCCTACAGGAACTTCCGGTCGCGTGTAACACAATACCTGCAGGATCTTTACAGGTTCTTCAAGCTTTCGCCCTACAAGAAAGAGTTTGAGGATATCTTCGGAGGAAAGCTCGACCTGTACAATTCAGAATTCTTCAGGATGTCGTGCAACACAGAAGATACCGAAGCAGGGCTTGCCGATTATTTCTTCAGTAAAAGCTACTACGATGATGCCGTTGATATTTTCCTGAGGCAGGCCGATAAGAAACCTGATAATGCTCAGTTGTACGAAAAGATCGGCTATTGTTACCAGGTTGCCGGGCTGACTGAGGAGGCCCTCAGGTATTACAGGATGGCCGAGATGATCGACAGGAAAGTCTGGACCATCAAGAAGATTGCCCTGTGCCTCAGGCGTCTTGGTAAATTCGAGGAAGCGCTTGAGTACTATCTCCAGGCAGGTGACACTGAACCTGAAAACATTCATACCACCATAATGATCGCCCATTGTTACCTCGATCTGAAGGAATATGATTCAGCGCTTAAGTACTATTTCGGTGCAGAGTATAAGGATCCGGGAAATATTAAGATCCTCAGACCCATTGCATGGTGTTACCTCGCACAGGGCAGGCTCGGCGATTCTGAGAAATACTATGAAAGATTGTCCACCGAAAAACTTACTCCATACGATATAATTAACAAGGGCCACCTCGCTTTTTGCAAGGGCGAGAAAAAAGCAGCTGCCGGGTATTACAGGCAGAGCATCCAGACAGGCAAGATATCGCGTGATGAATTTTTAAGGATATTCAGTGAAGACAAGCCGCTGCTTATTTCTAATGGCGTTACTGAAGAAGATATTCCTATAGTGCTGGATTATCTTTTCTATATCCTATTTTGACCTGGCTGTATCCCTCTGGAATAGAGGATGCATATCATCCGGTGGAGGAGGAGCCATCCTGTGCCTGCGGTCGCCGAAGCCCATCGTATCGCCAGGCATCCTTCTTTCGCGGTGGATCATTTCCATCCTTCTCTTTTCCATGTCTTTCAGCCTGGAAAGCTGATCTTTCGTCAGAACCGGTTCAATCTCTTTCCAGAATTCCTTCATACTGGAATCCATCTTTTTCCTGAAGTCATTCTGGATCGAGCTGTTTTCGGCACCGTACTTTGCCAGTATCTTTTCGATGGTCTCTTTTTGTTTTTCGTCGGGTTGAATTACATTAAAAAAACCTTCATGAAAACGTTGCTCCGAGAAGAAGACCCTGACAGGTTTCAGCCTGTTGTACCTTATGTGGGCCGACACAAGCATACCTAGAATAAACCCGATTATAAGGGTGACTACAACTATTATTACTGGTTTGGCTTTCATTTTCTTATCCTAATTTCCTGTAAGAAGACATACAATACTTTCATCATAGCTGTCATTCAGCCCGAGAATGCTGTTAACGGAGAATGAGCCGTTTATAAGGTAAAGTGAAATAACCAGAATGACGATAGCCGCCACACCTGTCAGAGCAATTCTCATAAATGCATTGTTCCACGATCTGATAAACTCGACTTCCCTGTTTATCACAACGCCCGCTGAAAAGATACGGTCAGCAATCTTTTCGCGGAAGCTCCCGCTGAAATCGTAGCTGATGACTTCCTCAAGCTTCCTCCTGGCTTCCGTTGCCGGATCATCATCATTCAGCGCCTTTGTTATCAGATCTTTAATCTCGTCGTGTTTCATAGCTTCTCAAGTATTTTCCTTATCTGTTCCTGCGCCCTCGATAATCTTGAAAGGACCGTTCCCAGGGGCAAATTAAGTATTTCAGCAGTCTCTTTTGTCGAATATCCCTGGAGCATTCTCATTGTCAGAATAACCCTGAACTTTGGTTCCATTCCCTGGAGGGCCCTGTTTACAAGTTCCCTTGCATCCTTCCTGTCCTCATCATCCGAATCAGGAATTTCATATTCATGCATCTCATTATTCCCGGCCTGGGAGAAGGTGGAATAAAATCTTTTCCTTCTCTTGATCTCGTTCAGTGTAAGGTTTACCGCTATCCTCTGAATATAGGTTGAAAGCTTAGCCTCTCCCCTGAATTCTGATAATGAATAATACAGTTTTATGAACACCTCCTGCCCGATATCCTCAGCAAACACCGTGTCACCGAGCATTCCCTTGACTGTCCTTGCAACCATCTTCCTGTAGCGGTTTACTATCTCCCCAAATGCCGTCTTGTCGCCTTTTAAAGAGGCTTCTACCAACTCCTGGTCGTTAGCGTTATCGTACCGGTCCTCGACAATCTGCATATTAGACACCGGAAAGTTGCTGTTTATTCCGTTTAACTAAGCGGGTTCAATTTTCTTTCCCCTCAGCAGGCTTCTCTTCCACCTTTTTTACATCCATCTCATCGGTGAATTTTACAAGGTAGAGCTTATTGTTAGAGAATCCTGAATCGGGGGACTGCCTTTCAAAATCATATTCCGAGCCAAGCAGCAAAGGATTATGCATTCCGGGTTCGCCCAGGAATTTCTTCCCGTGAATTGCAAGGCCGGAAAGGAAATAGTAAGTCATATCGTAACCCTGCCACGCAAAGCTGGTCTGCGAAGGCTCCGAAAGGAATTTATTCCTGTACGCAAGGATGAATTTTTTTACATCCTCCCTGCCATAATCGATCCAGTAAGGTGAATATAACTCGATCCCAAGTTCAAAATAGTACTTTGGCTCAAGGTTATCAATATCCCTCATTGCCGGATATCCAACAACACGTATCGGGTATTTTTTAGAAAGAGTGTGCAGGTCCATGATAGTCTCACTCAGTACCGGAACATCCTCCGAGGCAATAAGAATCGTATTCTCGGTATTTTCGCTCAGGGTATGTTCAAGCCTGTTGATCGAATCCTTAGCAAGAGTCGATTTACTGTAAAAAATGAACTCCTTGAACCTGATATCCTCGTATGGAATTTTTTTTGTAAGCTCCTTGAATATCAGGCTCTTGAATTTTCCCACGGAGGGATCCACACCAGCAGTATCGCAGTGAATGAACACGAAATTATCTCCTGGATACTGGCCCACATTCATGGCGATTGCTTTTTGAGCAACATCCAGGGAAGGAAAAATCATAAAAAGGTTAGGCCTTTTTTCAAGCAGATCAACACTTTTTGGAGGCACCGGGGATATGACAGGAATGTTCTTTTTTGCAGCATACTCCGAGATTACTGACAGGTTCTCTTTATAAACGGGCCCTACGATAAGGTCCATATTATCGAGCTTGCCGGAATTGATCAGCTCCACCGACTCCAGGGTATCGACTTTAATATCGAACACGCTGATGTTTATGTCAAGGCCCATCGACCTGAGCGTATCAGCAGCTATCAGTGCGCCCTGGAAAAGCTCAAGGAATGTCATGCTCTCGGGGAATATCCACTCATCAGGTCTCTCGGTTATACGCCTGACATGCTTTCCTTTCAGAATCTGTGCCGAGTCTATTTCAAAACGCTGTGCATTCTCATCAAACCAGAGCGGAAGCAGAAAAGCTATGTTGAACTTCCCTTTCAATGAGGTAAAGTGAGTTATGCCTTCAGGTTTGCGGTTTTTGACCTCCGGCTCCTCAACGGCAGCCAAAATGGTATCCTTAACAGGTTGTACAGCAACAGGTTCAGGCGATTTTTTCTGAACAGGGATCCTCAGGTAATCGTCCACCTTAGGAAAAATGACTCCCTTGTTTTCCTTCCTCAGCTCCTTCACGGTAATACCGAACTTTTCTGCAATCGAAGTTATGGACTCACCTTTGGAAACCTTATAACTGATATAATCCCTGTCCTGAGTTTCAAGATTCTTCGAGGTAGTCGTGAACTGCCTCCTGGGAATCGCAACTTCCGAACCAACCGGAAGTTTATCTATATCAACCCCTGGGTTGCCCTGAAGAATATCATCCTCCGAAACGCCGTATTTCTTTGCCAGTGAAAAAAATGTATCGCCGGCTGAAAGCTTGTGATAAATGAACTTCGACTCATCCTTCCCTGTCTCGGCGGCAGGTTTGCCGGTATAGGGCTTCCTGTCCTCCGGAACGGGCTTTGTTACAGGTGGAACCGAAATAACAGGGATATGAAGGGATTGTCCTTCCTTCAGTCCTGATGATGCTCCTGGGTTCTCAGAATAAAGATCATCAACCTTAATCCCGTAAGCCTTTGAAATTGAATAGGCTGTTTCGCCTTTCCTGACAGTATGTATAAAATAAGACTTACCCAAGATTACCACTTTTTCAGTCGATTTTTCAACGACCACCTGCGACATGGCACTTCCCTGCAATAAAAAAAGAAGGGTTACTGCGAGTATGAGAATCCTTTGTAAAATGTAACGCATTACCTGCCTATATCATTAATAAACCTGGTGCAATTATTCTCAATCCTTTTCTTTATATCCGAAATATCAGCTTTCACAAATTTTTCGCCCGTGATATTTTCATAGAGCTCAATATATCTTTCAGATACTTCACCGACAAAACTAACGGGCATTTCCGGAACGGTCTCTCCTGCCCTGCCCTGGAAATTATTGGCCATGAGCCACTCCCTGACAAATTCCTTGGATAGCTGTTTCTGCGGAAGGCCCTTATCAAATCTCTCCTGGTAACCGTCGGCATAAAAATACCTTGAAGAATCAGGTGTGTTTATCTCATCAATAAGATAGATCTTTCCATCCCTGTTTCCGAATTCATACTTTGTATCAACAAGAATCAGGCCGTGTTCAGCAGCAATCTGAGAACCTCTCATGAAAACCTCCATGGTGTATTTTTCAATCTGGCGGTAATCCGTTTCAGGGATCAGTCCGCCTGAGATTATTTCATCGGACGAAATATCCTCATCATGCCTGCCCTGCTCGGCTTTTGTGGTGGGTGTTATGATGGGCTTCTCAAATTTCTGATGTTCCCTCATTCCCTCAGGCAGAGGGATTCCGCATATTGATCTTGCCCCCGACTTGTACAGTCTCCACGAGCTGCCGGTTAAATATGCCCTGACAATCATCTCCACGGGATAAGGCTTGCACCTGTGCCCGATTGTCACATTTGGATCGGGTGTAGCAATCTTCCAGTTGGGTACTATATCGTTTGTCGCATCAAGAAATTTGGCTGCAATCTGGTTCAATACCTGTCCTTTATACGGAATGCCCTTCGGCAGGACCACATCAAAGGCAGATATCCTGTCCGACACAATCATCAGAAGATATTCTTCATTAATGTTGTAAACATCCCTGACTTTCCCCTTGTAAACACTCTTTTGTCCGGGGAAATTAAAATCTGTCCTGGTAATCGAGTTTGTCATGGTGTTGCTCATATTCTGTTAAATCAGTTTACTGTCGTTGTACCTGCACCGTTTCCTTTATGGACGGAGCTTTTTTCCCTTGGAGTCTCGTTTTCCTCAGTCTCATATGCTTTCACGATTTGCCTGACAAGCTTGTGTCTTACAATATCCCTTTCGTCGAAACGTATAACTGAAATTCCTTCAATATTCCCGAGAATCCTGATTGCCTGAAGCAGACCGGAGTCGTTTTTCTTTGGAAGGTCAATCTGGGTGGTATCTCCGGTCATTATGAACTTGGAGCTCATGCCCATCCTGGTCAGGAACATTTTGAGCTGGCTCATGGTAGCGTTCTGCGCCTCATCGAGTATAACGAAGGCATTCTCGAGAGTCCTTCCCCTCATAAAAGCAAGCGGGGCAATCTGAACAGTGCCATCCTCAATCCAGGTTTCAAGTCTTTTGAAAGGTATCATATCGTGAAGGGCGTCGTACAATGGCTGCAGGTAAGGATCCAGCTTCTCTTTCATATCGCCCGGAAGAAATCCTAACCGTTCACCAGCTTCAACCGCGGGCCTTGTAAGTACTATCTTCTTGACTTCCCTGTTCTTCAGCGCTCTGACGGCCAGTGCTATAGAAGTATATGTCTTGCCGGTCCCGGCTGGTCCGTCGGCTATTATAAGGTCATTTGATGTATAATCCTTTATAAGCTGCGACTGGTGAACGGTCCTGGCCCTTATTGGCTTTCCGCTCGTCCCGAATACTATCACCTCCTCGAAATCACCCTTGGCAGCACTTTTAATATGTTCGGGATCAAAGAAGAACTTTTCCAGGTCCTCCTCCTCGATCCTGTTATATTTCCTGTAGTACTCAATTATGTCATTGAATCTTTCGGCGAACAGGGCGATCTCTTCTTCCTCGCCCATGCATTTCAGCTCATTGCCCCTGGCGACAAGCTTGATCTTTGGAAAAAAGCCCCTTATTTTGTCGAGCAAAAGATTATTCGAGCCAAAAATAACAACCGGGTCAATATCCTCAAGAAAAATTATTATCTCTGTCATCAAGCCTGCGTGTGATTAACTTCAACCGTGTTAAAAATCAGTAGCTTATCCCTCACATCCGTCGCAGAAAAAATATTTCTGCTGCTGACTGCAAAGTAAGCTTATTTTTCTTTAGAAGATTATCTTTGTCATAACATTTTCCTTATGGCGGTAATCACTTTGACCACAGAATGGAGACCCGATGATTTCTACTACGGGATCATGAAGGGAAAATTGTGTTCAGGGTGCCCGGGGGCCGTCATCATCGACAATGCAAACAGTATCCCGGTATTCAATATTTCACATGCCTCATTTATTATCAGGAACACATACTCATCATACCCGAAAGGCACGATCCATATAGTATGCGTTCATTCCGAAGGGAGCAATGACAGGAATCACCTGATTGTTAGGGCCAGGGATCACTATTTCATCGGAACTGACAATGGAATGTTCAACCTCATCCTGAATTCACCTCCCGATGAGGTTGTAAGGCTGAAGGAAAATGACCGGCATGACGAATTGGATCTTTTTGCCAAAGCCGCTTCAGAGCTTGCACAGGGGAGAAGCATGTCTGAAATCGGAGAGCCTCTCCCCGATTTTACGGAAAAGATACCGTTGCGTGCCACAATAGACAAGGATGTGATCATAGGAAGTATCATCTTCATTGATTCATACGGGAACGCCATCTCAAATATCACCAGGGAGGTGTTTTACAGGGTCTTTGAAAAAAAGCCCTTCCAGATTCTCATTCAGAGCAATAAAAATCATACCGATCATATAAGCACAAGGTACAACGACGAACCCGTTGGCGAACTGCTAGCAAGGTTCAACTCCCTCGACCTTCTGGAGATTGCGATTAACGGTGCCAACATATCGGAACTGCTCAGCCTCTCAATCGGATCTGCCGTGAGGGTTGATATTCCTGAGAAGAAGTCGGTAACCAGTAAGCTATTTTAAATTAATTGTTTAATGACAGAAAAGGATCCACGACTTGATGAATTCAGGAGACTGCTTGATATCCTGGATGAACTGAGGGCAAAATGCCCGTGGGACATGAAACAGACAAATGAGAGCCTCAGAAAACTGACAATTGAAGAGACATTCGAACTTGCCGATGCCATTATTGAGAACAACGACCTGGAGATATGCGGAGAACTTGGCGACATCATGCTCCATATAGCTTTCTACTCGAAGATTGGCAGCGAAAAAGGCACATTTGACATTGCTGACGTACTGAGGGGGATTAATAACAAGCTCATTTACAGACATCCTCATGTGTTTGGAGATGTCACCGTCTCGGGCTCATCGGAGGTAGAAAAGAACTGGGAGAAGCTGAAAATGAATGAAAAGGAGGAATACAAACCCGTCCTCTCAGGAGTTCCCGGCTCTCTTCCAGCAATGATTAAGGCTAACAGGATACAGGAAAAAGTGAGAGGTGTCGGTTTTGACTGGGAGGTCCGCGAACAGGTCTGGGATAAAGTGGCTGAAGAAATTTCCGAGCTTAAACATGAAGTTCTGAATGGGAAAAAAGAGGCGATTGAATCTGAATTCGGAGATGTCCTCTTTTCCCTGGTCAATGCTGCCAGGCTTTATGAAATAGACCCCGAAGCAGCTCTCGAAAGGACAAACAGGAAATTTATGAAACGATTCAATTACCTCGAAAGAGAGACCCTCGGAAAAGGAAAATCACTGCACGATATGACCCTCGACGAGATGAATGAGATATGGGAGAAGGCAAAGGAGGAGGACTGAGGGACGAAGATAGGGGTGGTCGGTAGCCGGATGCCGGTAACCGGATAGGGAAATGGATGAATTATCGTTTTGAGAAGATATAGCTCAGAAGCTGGTAAACGACCTTTGCTGCAACAAAATCCGGCATCTTGTTATCAGGATTGGGACATAGTTCAACAACATCAAAACCCACTACGTTCCTTTCTTCCGCCACCCTGCGCAGGAAGTGCATCAGCTCTGTATAATCCGGTCCGCCCGGTTCGGGTGTGCCGGTCGATGGCATTATGGAAGGATCAAAAACATCCAGGTCGATTGTTATGTAAACATCGGTATTCAGCAGCTCAAGGGCTTTTGAATACAGTTTCTTGTCGTAAAAAATTTCATGGGCCGGAAAGATCCTGTTAAAGTCTGCATTTATAAGCTCTTCCCCTGCCATGCTGCGGATACCCACCTGTACAATTTCAGCAACCTCCCTTGCCCTTGCCATTGCACATGCGTGGTTAAGGGGAGAATTTTCATATACAACCCGAAGATCGGAATGTGCGTCAAGCTGGAGGATCGTAAGGTTTTTAAACTTCCTGGCAACTGCCCTGAATGAGCCTATGCTTACCGAGTGATTGCCGCCTATTATTACAGGAAATTTATTATCAGCAAGAATTGAAGCCGTAGCCTTCTCCACGGCATCTGCCATGGCCTCAGGTGAACTTTTTTCCTCTACCGGATCCGTTGTGCAGATCCCGTGATGCCTGATATCGGAACGCGTCTCGATATCGAAATACTCAAGATTTGGAGATGCTTCAATAATAGCATCTGGCCCCTTGTCCGCACCCTTCATGTACGTGCTGGTCTCGTCGTAGGGAACAGGAAGAATTACAATGGATGAATTCTCATAACTGCTCTCTATTTCGTAACCTCCGAAGTGCATCCTGTTATATTAAAAAATGGAGTATGTTACTATTCAAGATAGGTATAGCCGTACAGGCCGGATCTGTAGTTGGAGAGAAACTCTTTCCCCTCTTCAAGTGAAATAATTCCTGACTTGACTGCCGAAGTAACCCAGGTCTCAACCGTCCTAACCATCTTCTTGGAGCTGTACTGAACATAATCGAGTACCTCTGCAACACTTTCACCGTCGATTATCTGGTCCACCTTGTAACCATCGCTGTCGACGGAAACATGAACCGCATTAGTATCGCCGAAAAGGTTATGAAGGTCACCAAGGATCTCCTGGTAAGCACCAACGAGGAAAACTCCCAGGTAATAGGGATCCTTCCCTTTAAGGGGATGCAGCAATATCTGGTGGGGAGAATTTGTTGTCGAGATGAAATTGTCAATCTTCCCATCCGAATCACATGTCATGTCCTGGATCGTTGCGGTCCTGGTCGGTTCCTCGGTCAGCCTGTGGATCGGCATTATCGGAAATATCTGGTCTATCGCCCAGGCATCGGGAAGTGACTGAAAGAGAGAAAAATTGCAGAAGTATTTATCTGACAGCATCCTTGAAATCTGCCTGAGCTCATCGGGGATATGCTTAGTTTTGGACGACATGGTATGTACCTCCCTCGCGATTGACCAGAAAAGCTTTTCGATCTGCGCTCGTGTCCTCAGGTCAATCAGTCCGAAGCTGAATTTATCGAGTGCCTCTTCCCTGATCTGCTGAGAGTCGTGCCACGATTCAAGCATCCTTAGCTGGTTAACCTTGTCGTAGATCTGGTACATGTCCTTGACAAGTTCGTGGTCATTATCGGAAATCACATCATCCTCTGTCCAGGATGGCAGCGTGGTGGTCTCAAGTACTTCGAAAATCAGTATCGAATGATGGGCCGTCAGGGATCGTCCCGATTCGGTGATTATATTGGGATGAGGTACTTTTGCCTTATTGCTGGCATCAACAAATGTGCTTATAGAGTCGTTTACATACTCCTGGATGGTATAGTTCATGCTGCTTTCGCTGTTCGACGAACCGGTTCCGTCGTAATCAACTCCGAGTCCGCCCCCGATATCAACAAATTCAACCCTGAAGCCCATCTGGTGAAGCTGAATATAAAACTGAGAGGCTTCCCTGAGGGCTATCTTTATCCGACGGATCTTTGTGACCTGGCTGCCAATGTGAAAATGGATCAGTTTAAGGCAATCCCTCATCTTGTTCCTCTCGAGGAAATCAATGGCTTCGAGAAGCTCGCTCGAAGTAAGACCGAATTTTGAGATATCGCCTCCCGACTCCTCCCACTTTCCGCTGCCGACACTTGCCAGTTTAATCCTTATGCCCAGGTTTGGCTTAACCTTGAGCCTTTTTGAAATTGTTGTTATAAGCTTCAGCTCATTCAGCTTTTCCGCAACAAGAAAGATTCTCTTGCCCATTTTCTGTGCAAGCAGGGCAAGCTCGATGTAATCTTCATCCTTGTATCCGTTACAGATTATAAGCGACTCCGGGTCAGTATTGATGGCAATGACAGCATGAAGTTCAGGCTTCGAACCCGCTTCGAGCCCGATATTGAACTTCTTACCATGGCCAACGATTTCTTCTACCACAGGTCTCATCTGGTTGACCTTGATCGGGTAGATGATAAAATTCTGGGCCTGGTAGCCATATTCCTCGGAGGCCGACTTGAAACATTTGGAGATGCTGTATATCCTGTCGTCGAGGATATCTGGGAACCTGACAAGGATCGGTGCTGAAACATCCGAAAGGACAAGCTCGTCGAGCAATTCTTTCAAGTCGACTGAGACCCCGTTTTTCTGAGGCGTAACAGTAACGTTTCCTTTTTCATTTATTGAAAAGTATTCAACTCCCCAGCCATTAATATTATAAAGCTCGGCAGAATCTTCAACCCTCCACTTTCTCATAGGTTTTCGTTTTGGGGTATGTTGACTATTTTGCTTTCGGGGCACCCTTGCTTTTTACAGCAGCAGATTTTGATTCGGTTTTACCAGCAGGTCTGACCACTTTCCTGGCCTTTTTCTCCTTCGGTTTTTCTTCTTTCTGAAGCTTGGTTTTTGAGACAGATGAAGTCTCTTCCGCCTTCTCCTCTCCCTCCTTCTTTTCAGCCTCCGGTTCCTCTTTTACAAGCAGGTTAAGTTTCTGAAGGGTATTATACCACGTCAGCATCTTGCGTATGTCGGAAACATATACTCTATCCCTGTCAAACTCAGGAAGCACGCTTGCAAAATAGGCTTTGAGCTTCTCATTATCCTCCTTTGGATCCAAAGCCGGTCCACCATTTTCCTTCTCGAAAATACTGTCAAAAACTTTTGAAAGAGGAATATCCTCAGCCTGGGTAAAAACCGAAATATCTTCCAGTGAACTAACTTTGGCAGAGCCATGGGCGCTGCTCCTCTTTCCTGTTTCAAGGTGTTCAACAATGATTGCATTCCGGCCCTGGGCAATAAATTTAAAAAGCCCGTGCTCGCCTGAAATTGCCAGATAGTCTTTAAGATTCATACTTTATAAATATTTGTGCAAATTTAATTCTTGAAATTTAATAGACCTTATACTGAGAGTTTTTTATTAAACCATATTCCGCTCTTTCTTAATTCTTTCATAAGCCTCATTTACCTTTTTGAATTTTTCATCAGCAGTTCTCCGGAAGTCTTCTCCAAGGTGGCTTACCTTGTCGGGATGATATTTCATAGCCATCTGCCTGTAAGCTTTTTTAACCTCTTCGTTCGAAGCCGAGGGATCAACCTCAAGTATCTTGTAGGCAGAATCTGTTTCAGGGATGAACATGTTCCTTATTGAAATATAATCAGTGCCGGATATTCCGAGGTAGTTCGAAATTGTCTCAATAACCCTGACCTCTTCAGGGACGATACGGTTATCGGAAGCAGACACTCCAAACAGCAGGTTTAGTAGCTGGAGTTTAGACGCATAGTCCATATTACGCCCTATCTGCAGGCAGACATCCCTGAGCGGAATATCCTGCTTAAGAAGATCCCTGAGCATTATGAGGGCTTCCCTGGAAGTCTCGCGGCCAAACTGCCGCACGAAGAATTCCTTCACGTAATCGAGTTCCGCTTTTACAACTTTGCCGTCGGCTTTCATTACAGCCGCTATAAGGACGAGAAGGCTCATCCCGAAGGCACCGGGTGTGGTACCCTGTGATGTTGATGCTGATGAATATGTGTGGCCCTGTGCCTCATCGATAAAGGATCCTACAAGGAACCCCAGGAGCCCGCCGATCGGCCCTCCGGTAACAAACCCGAGACCACCTCCCAGCCATTTAGCAAACTTACCCATTCTTTTTCCTAAGATTTATTTGTTCCAGAATGTCCTGGTGAATCCTCAGAACTTCCGGTATTATCAGACGATTATCTGAGTTATCAATAACGTAATGTGACCTGGCAACCTTATAATCATCGTCGTACTGGTTCTTAATCCTGTCGCCAACCTGTTCGCGTGAAAGGTTATTTCTCTTTACAACGCGGTCAATTCTCTCCTCTACCGGGGCAATGACCGTAATAATACGGTCAACATTTCTGAATGAAGCGCTCTCGAAAAGAATAGCTGCCTCAAGGATAACGTAGTCTGTATCCTGCGTGCGCTGCCAGCTCTCGAAGTTCCTTCTTACGACGGGATGAACGGTTGCATTAATCTCTTCCAGCAGCTCCCTGTCATTGAAAATTATTGCAGCCAGCTCCGACCTGTTCAGGTCACCGCCCCTGTAAACATCCCTTCCTGCTATCTGATTTACCTTCTCAATAACTTCCGGTTCGGTCTCCATAACATTTCTTGCATCAATATCGGCTGCGAAAACCGGTATTCCGAGAGCACTGAATATCCTGCAAACGGTTGTTTTTCCGCTCCCGATTCCCCCTGTCACACCTATTTTCATCCCGTATTTATTCATATCAGAGTCTGAAGCATCACGGCAACATCAGTTTTTGTGTTTTTCTTCCTGTGATGATGCATTCCTGACCGGAAATCCGATCCTTCTCAAAGGAGTCACAAAAATGGTATCCGGTTTCACAGAAAGTATCTGGAATTCAGAACGGAGCTGTTTTGAAAAATGAGGTATAAGTCCGGATGTAACAAAGAAATACTCCGGGGGCTGGCTTTCCTGGAGACGCCTGAAAGATATTTTCGAAAAATCGATGGTCAGCGGTGACCTGTTTCCCGAAAGCTTAAGCTTGATGATTGTGTAGCCAGGTCCTTTAATGCTGAATATCAGCTTATCAGGCAGGTTATCTTCCGAAACTCTTCCCGGCGAACCCAGGTACTTTACCGGGTATCTGAGATCAATCTCAAATTCTTTTCTGAGAGAATTAAGGTACCAGAAAAAAAATGAGAGTAAGAGAAAGAAGGCAAAGATGGCCACATCCTTTCTCAGGAAACGAAAACTTTTCCCGAGGAAGCTTTTGCCGGCACTTTCTTTCCCTTCCACTTCAGCGCATTTATTTCTGATCGATATCGGATGAGTCTTTCAGAACGGCACTTTTGTCGACCTTGAGTTTGACATCGCCGCCAACATCCATAATGACAATATTATCCTTTACTTCTGCAACCCTTCCGTAAATTCCACCCGTGGTAACAATTTTGTCACCCTTGGAGAGTGCATTCCTGTAGGTGTTAAGCTCTTTCTGTTTCTTCATTTGCGGCCTGATCATAAAGAAATAGAAAACCACAAATACAAGTATGATCGGCAGAAGAGAAATAAGCGGATTCGCTGAACCGGTGGAACCGGTTTGTGGTGCCATTAAAAGAACATAGTTTAAATTACCCATTTTTTGTCTGTATTTAGTTATTATTGTTTTCAGTCACCTCGCAAGTAATTTTAAGTAATATGACCGGATGGGTCGCATTCGACCTGATTGTGATAGTCTTTGACTGCCTCCCGTTTCTTCCGGATGTATCGAATTCCACCTCCATTGTACCCTTTTTACCCGGTGCCAGTGGCTTTGTGCTGTACTTCGTTACGGTACAGCCGCAGCTTGTCGAGGCTGAATAAACTACAAGCGGCGCCGTGCCCTTACTCTCGTAGGCAAATACACAGGCAACTTTTTCACCCTGCAAAACTTTTCCGAAATCATGTTCATATTCGGTGAATGCAATGCTCGCGGTATCACCGGGCGAGAGATTCCTGCTGCTGTTCCCGGTACCCTTACCTGTGCATGAAAATAATGCAAAAAGCAGGAACATGGTAAGCATTCCGGGCAAAGGCAACAGCCTTTTCATCCTATAGGTAAAATCATTCATCATCTTTTTCCAGGTCCCCGACGAGGCCGCGCCCTGTCTTCTTGAATTTCCCGTTATCGCGCATCTCCCTTACCACCTTGTCGAGGATCCCGTTGACAAAAGTACTGCTTTTTGAAGTGCAGTAGTATTTTGCAATTTCAATATATTCATTCAGTGTAACTTTCACCGGGATCTCCTGGAATTCGACAATTTCAGTGATCGCGAGCTGCATTACCAGGATATCCATCAGGGCTATCCTTTCAATTTCCCAGTTTGTGGTATTCCTGTCTATCATATCGGAACAGTCCTTTGAGCCGAGAACCGCCTTTCTGAAGAGTGTCTTGACAAATCTCTCATCGTCATCGCTCTTATAAAGGGGCATGAGCCTTGATTCAGAGATTTCCTCGCTTTTGAATTTCCGGAGTGTTTTTTCAATCATCGCGCCGACATAGTCGAGGTCATCATTCCAGAAAATGCTCTGCTCCTCGAGCCCGGTAATAAGGTCATCGGAAGAAACCAGGAAATCCGTGACCAGGCTAACAATAAATTTCTTATCGGCCGGGTATGAGCTCTTCGGCGATTTCATATACTCGATGTATGTATCCCATGCAATCATCTTGTTGTAGATTGCCTTTGCCACCTCCTGGCTGTTTGCCCAGGAAAGTTTCTTCGATGAGACAAAACTGTTCAGGTCGCTGTTCTCGCGAAGCTGGTTTATCACCGTATTATCGGCAAATCTCCTGTTGGGGTTAAGATCCTCGCGTGTAGGCATCTTCTTCCTGAGAGCGAGGTCGATTTTCTCCCTGGCAATATCGGCAAGGTCAATGACCAGAAGCAGGACCAGGTGGTATAAGTCGTACGTTCTTGAAATGCTGAACATTAATTCCTTTTCAGCCTGAACCAGATCATTGTCATCTCTCCTGTTAAATGCATAAAGGGCAAGCAATGCCTTTACGCGTAATAATCTCCTGCTTATCATTTAAAAAGAACTTCCATTTTTAACGGTGCAAAAATACTCTTTTTCCTTTATCGTCAAAACAACATTGCAAAATATCAGGACGATTGGCTTTCAGTATTTTGATTTGATAAAAATATTGTTACATTTGATGTGATAAAGGGATCTAATGAGATAAGTTATGGAAGAAGAAACCGGAGCAATAGTCGAAAAAGATGAGAAAACCGGGAAGGATGAAATTTTCACCAAGGTTGTCAGAGCTGGAAAAAGAACCTATTTTTTCGATGTAAAAGCCACAAGAAGAGAGGATTACTACCTTACCATCACTGAAAGTAAAAAACGGATGGGCAAGGAGGGTAAAGTATTTTATGAAAAGCACAAGATCTTCCTTTACAAGGAGGATTTTGATAAGTTTGCCGATGGATTACGGGAAGCTGTGAATTACATTGGCAATGGAAGGGATCTCCCTGAAAGTGAAAGCATTAAGAAAGAGTCCCTGGTTGAGGAGGAGGAAATTCCCGTAGCAGCTACTAAAGAATTCACCAACGTCGATTTTGACGACCTGGGGAAAGAATAGCATAACTTTACGGTAAGGCTAAAAATTTTCGGTTTCAGAACATATCTGATTTCCTTTTGCATTTGACATGACCGACTACGTACTTCTTACACTTGGAATCATTCTTACGATCCTCGGGATTATTGGCTGCCTCGTGCCGGTACTGCCGGGCCCGCCGTTAAACTTCCTCGGGCTCCTAGCTCTGCATTTCACAAGGTTCGGTCATTTTACAGGGGCTACACTGATAACATTTGCATCAATTGCTTTAGCTGTTTCCATCCTCGATTACCTGGTTCCCGTCTGGGGTACAAAGAAATTCGGAGGTTCTAAATATGGAACCAGAGGAGCCACGGTAGGGCTTATTGTAGGGCTTTTCTTCGGTCCGGCAGGTATTATTGCCGGCCCTCTTATCGGAGCGTTTGTCGGCGAAATGATCTTCCGAGATGATACAAACTACGCTCTTAAAGCCGGGCTCGGAAGCCTTATTGGATTCCTGGCAGGGATAGGCTTAAAGCTTGCAGCTTCCTTTATAATGACCTTCTATTTCGTCAGGGCCTTAATTGTTTAGACTTTTGTCTTAACTACCCCAGCGTGGCTACCATCACAGCCTTAATGGTATGCATCCTGTTTTCAGCTTCGTCGAAGACGATGGATCTCTCCGATTCAAATACCTCCTCAGTCACTTCCATTCCATCGAGCCCGAATTTCCTGAAGATATCCTCACCTACCTTTGTTTCGCGGTTATGAAAGGCAGGAAGGCAATGCAGGAATTTCACATCCGGGTTGCCGGTTTTCCGGATCACCTCTCCGTTAACCTGGTAAGGTTTAAGCAGCCTGATCCTCTCTTCCCATACTGAATCGGGTTCACCCATGGAAACCCAGACGTCGGTATAAAGGAAATCCACACCTTTAACTGCCTCATCGACATTGTCTGTAATTGTAATCCTTGCCCCGGTTTCCCCTGCTATCTTCCTGCAAATTTCAACAAGCTCAGGGGATGGCTGGTATTCCTTCGGTGCAGCCGACCTGAAATCCATTCCCATTTTTGCAGCTCCTACCATCAGCGAATTGCCCATGTTGTACCGGGCATCGCCCATGTAGCAAAAACTGACCTTATCGAGAGGCTTGGTAGTGTGTTCAGTCATAGTCAGGAAATCGGCAAGAATCTGGGTGGGATGGAACTCGTTGGTAAGACCATTCCAGACCGGGACACCGGCATATTTCCCAAGCTCTTCAACAATTTCCTGTCCATAACCCCGGTACTCTATACCGTCGTACATCCTGCCCAGTACCCTGGCCGTATCCTTCATCGATTCTTTCTGGCCTATCTGAGAACCTGAAGGACCAAGGTAGGTAACGTGAGCACCCTGATCAAAGGCAGCCACCTCAAAAGCACATCTTGTCCTGGTTGATGATTTCTCGAATATAAGGGCTATGTTACGGCCTTTCAGGTACATTTTTTCCCTGCCGTTATATTTATCTTTCTTCAGACTGGCTGCAAGATCGAGAAGGTACCGGATCTCGTCGGGTGTAAAATCGAGCAGTTTAAGGAAATTCCTGTTCTTAAGATTTGCTTTCATATCACTAAATGTTTGTTCACTGTTAATCTTCGTATTCCATCGTAATTTTTGATCCGTATTTCTTATCGGCAAGCTTAAAAGCCTCTGTGATGACGCTCTTTCTCCCACCAGCTTTAATGAAATTCAGGCAAGCCTGTATTTTGGGAGCCATGCTTCCTTTGGCAAACTGGCCTTCGTTAAGGTAGCCCAGTGCATCATTGTAATTGAGAAACTCTTTTATTTCCTGGTCAGGCTTCTTGAAATTGATATAAATGTATGGCACATCCGTAAGAATATAGAATTCATCAGCGCCGATCCTGGTGGCGAGCAACGACGAAGCAAGGTCCTTATCAACCACAGCTTCAGTGGTTCTGACATCGTTATTTTCGTCAATAAATACCGGGACACCCCCTCCGCCTGCCGCTATCACAATATTACCATTCCTGGCCAGGTCCTTTATAATATTCTCATTCAGTATACCGACAGGTTGAGGAGATGGTACTACACGCCGGAAGCCTCCGTCGACCTTTACCTCCTCCCTGAAAATCCAGCCTTTCTTCTCAGCCAGCTCCTTTGCCTGTGTAGCATTGTATATTTTTCCGATTCGCTTCTGCGGGTCCGTGAAGGCAGGGTCATCTTTGTTTACAACAACCTGGGTAATGATACATACTACATTCTTATCGATATCGTGTTTATTCAGGATATTCCTGAACATCCTTTCTATCATATACCCGATTCCCCCCTGCGAATCGGCGACGCAAATATCAATCGGCATCTGTGCTATGTTGTACAGTTGTTCACCTGCATCGTTTCGCATCAGGATATTTCCAACCTGGGGACCGTTCCCATGGGTAATAACAAGATCATAGCCTTCTCTCAGAAGAAATATCAGGTTTTCGAGGGTGTCTGCAGTATTTTGTTCCTGCTCCTCGATTGTGCCTGCCTGTTCACCCCTGAGGAGTGCATTACCTCCCAGGGCGACCACTGCCAGTTTCTTTTCCATTTGAAAATTTGCAAACAGCAAATCTATTAAATAAATGGAAATCCATACCCGGCAGGCAAAATTAAGATTAGCTGTAACCGGCTCTTTTCTGGGCATCTGGTGGTAAAAGTCATGTTATTTGCAGGTAGTAAAAAAAAATTACTATTTTTGAGGAACTCAAACACACAGGTAAGTGAGATTATTCAGATTGTCCTTTACTGCAGCCCTTGTTCTGGTTACTGTAATATCATGCCGCGAAAGGGGAGGTAAATATATTAATCAGGGAGAAATCCATTTTTCTATTGATTATATCAAAAGTGCAGGGACAATGTCAGCAGAACTGAAGCCACGTAACCTCGTGGTATCATTCAAGGATGACAAGATACTTTTTGAAATTCTTTCACCTATCGGCGGTCAGGGAATAATGAACATATCAAATCCGGATTCCAAGATATTTGACACTTATGTAAGCATGCTGGGGGCAAGATACTACTACCCAGGCGGAGAGGGTGAGATTGACCCCGGGTTCAGTTCAATGGACGGGATGGAGATAACCAAGACTGATAAAACAACTATCATTTGCGGTTATAACTGCAAGAATGCGGAAGTAACTTTTCCGTCCGACAGGAACAAGAAATACAGCATCTGGTATACCGAGGAGATAAAAGTATCAAATTCCAATGCCAATAATCCTTACAGCGCGATTGATGGTGTATTGCTAAGCTTCTATTATATCCTTGGCAGCTCTGAGATGAAGTTTGAAGCGGAAACCGTTTATAAGAAAGATATTCCCGACAAGGCATTTGAAAGAAGGCCGAGATTCAGGCCAGTTTCCAAGAAGGATATGGACAAGATTATTACCGATATGGTAAACCTTTAGTCTTTATCCGCTTCTTATTCTTCATCATAAATTTATTACCTTTAGGTCGTTTTTTAAAGACCCGGGTTAATGACCGGGCATCTACCTTTTTAAAATGAAGAAGAGCAAGGAAGAACCTAAGAAAGAAGAACAGAAGGAATCCAGAAAGGATGAACCTGGGAAAGCGGAGCCCGGAAAAAAACCAAAGAAGGCAAAACCTGAAAAAAAGTCCTTCCTTACCGATGAGAGAATAAAATTCATCTTCGGGGTGCTTCTTACCGGCTTTGCAATTTACCTGGTTATTGCATTGATTGCCTACCTTTTCTGGTGGAAAACCGATCTCAGTCTCGACAGCTCACAGGTAATTTCAGGAGCCGATGTCCAGGTAAAAAACTGGTCAGGCAAAAGCGGAGCCTGGTTTGCGATGATCCTGGTCGACAAAGGCTTCGGCTTTGGTGCTTTTTTTATTCCCGTCATTGTTGCCTCTATTGGCCTTTTCATGCTGAATTTTCCTAAAATAAAGGTATGGAGAAGCATATTCAGATTCACGTTCGCTACCATTATATTGTCGCTCATTCTCGGCTTTGTCTTTGGAAAGTCGAACGGCTATCTTGGCAGCGGACCCGGCGGAGCCCATGGCTACCTTGTAACACAGTGGGCGAATGCCTTCATGGGAAAGATAGGCACCGCGGTGATCCTTGTGCTTATCACCGTAGCCTACCTGATTTTCGCGCTTGGTGTGAGCCCGGCTTTCTTCAGGCTGCGGATACCTTCATTCCTGAAAAAGAAGGAAAAACCAGCGGATCCCGGCGAATCGGTACTGGAGGAAACCGGGGAAATTGCGGAAGAGCAGGAAGGGGAAGAAGAAAATGAAAATGAAGGTGAGCTTCCCGGACAGGATGAGGAGATTCATTTCCAGGTTATCGATACCAGGAACAGGGCTGAACTTGAGGAAGGTATTCTTCCGGGTGAAGAGACACCTGAGGCAAAAGGAATAATTCACGATTTTGAAAACGAAGGTGTTCAGGTTGTGACGGAAGGCTCCGGAATACCAATTAATATTACAAAAGCCGAGGCAAACGATATTCTTCCCGATGAGGAGGTCCGGAAGATAATGGAGAACTACGACCCCAGGCTTGATCTTCCCCGGTATAAGTTTCCACCGGTATCTATTCTTGCCGACCACAGGAGTGAAAGCTCCTTCGATAATGCCGAAGTAATTGAGAACAAGGAAAACATCATAAAAACGCTGGGCGACCATAAGATTCCTATCAGGCAGATTTCAGCGACTGTCGGACCCACCGTAACTCTTTATGAGATAGTGCCGGAAAGAGGTGTCAAGATTGCAAAAATCAAGGCTCTGGAGAATGACATTGCCCTGAACCTTTCTGCGCTTGGCATAAGAATCATTGCACCAATACCGGGGCGGGGGACAGTTGGAATTGAAGTTCCGAATAAAAAGCCTGAAACGGTTTCAATGAGATCGCTGGTGACCTCAAAGGCTTTCCAGGAGACGAAATTCGACCTTGCGCTTGCGCTGGGACGAACCATTACCAATGATCCTTTTATTGTCGATCTCACCAAGATGCCTCACCTCCTGGTTGCAGGGGCAACAGGACAGGGGAAATCGGTCGGTATAAACACCATCATTACATCTATCCTGTACAAGAAGCACCCGGCCGAAGTTAAATTCGTTCTGATAGACCCCAAGAGAGTCGAGCTGCCGCTTTATATGAAGATTGAGCGTCATTTCCTTGCAAAACTGCCGGGTGATGAGGATGCAATCATTACCGATACCCAGAAGGTCATTAATACACTGAATTCCCTTTGCATCGAGATGGATAACAGGCTGGAACTCCTCAAGATGGCCCAGGCAAGGCATATAAAGGAGTACAATGAAAAATTCATAGCCCGTAGGCTCAATCCTGAAAAGGGTCATAAGTTTATGCCATACATCGTTCTTATCATTGATGAGTTCGCTGATCTGATTATGACTGCAGGAAGGGAGATTGAAGGGCCGATAGGGAGGTTAGCCCAACTTGCAAGGGCTATCGGAATACATCTCATTATTTCAACACAGAGGCCCTCTACAAACATCATTACAGGATTCATAAAGGCTAATTTCCCCACGAGGATAGCATTCAGGGTATTCTCTTCAGTCGACTCCAGAACAATACTCGATGCGACAGGGGCCGACAGGCTTGTAGGACGTGGCGATATGCTCGTCTCATCAGGAAATGAACCTGTCAGGGTCCAGTGTGCCTTCATCGATACCCCTGAGATTGAGGAACTGACAGAGTTCATTGGGTCACAGCAGGGTTATCCCGATGCGATGCATCTTCCTGAATACATCGACGACAGCGAAACGGGGCTGCAGGATATTGACCTGAAGAAACGTGACTCCATGTTCGATGAAGCGGCCAGGTTGGTTGTTCAGCACCAGCAGGGTTCCACTTCCCTGATACAGAGAAAGCTGTCTATAGGTTATAACAGGGCCGGAAGGATAATCGATCAGCTGGAAGCAGCCGGAGTGGTAGGACCCTTCGAGGGCAGCAAAGCCCGGGATGTTCTTGTTTCGGATCTGACAGTTCTGGAACAGATTTTGAAGAGACTTGAGTAAAACAATCTTATGAAGATATTCTTATCAGCACTCCTGTGCCTTTTACCCCTGGCATCAGGTTTCTCTGAATGCAACGCACAGACTGATCCTCAGGCTGTAAAGATCCTTGATAATTTCTCAAGAACAGCTACCTCGGCACCTTCCGTTGCGATTAATTTCAGACTCATAAACATTGACCAGCAAAGTCAGAAAAGCGACACCTCAAAGGGAAACCTTCTCATGGCCAGAGATCAGTACAGGCTGGAATTACCTGATAACATAACATGGTTCAACGGCACAACTTCATGGAGCTATCTAATCAGGGAGAAAGAAGTAACCATCACACGGCCCGGTAAGAAAGACGATTCATTTACTACCAGACCATCCTCCATTTTCACGCTGTATAAAAAGGGTTATAAGTCGAGGTTAATTGAAGATAACGGCAAAACATATGTGATAGATCTTTATCCCGAAGACATCAAGTCGGACCTGGTAAGGATCAGGCTGGCCATCAGCAAAACAGACTCAGCACTTGCAGGTGCAGAATACAGGCGGAAAGACGGGACTTCCATCGTTCTTGTTATCGATTACTACAGCATAAAGCAGAAACCTGTGGCGGCTGACTTTATCTTTGATCAGGTTAAGTACAAGGGAGCAGAAATTAACGACATGAGGTAAGGCTTTATCATGATATCTGTAAGCTAACTTTGTGTAAATTCGTGTTGTAAAATCGTCACCAGATGTCAAAATATATTTGTGAGAATGTCTTTGTACCGCTCAGGTCGGGCCCTTCGCACAGGGCAGAGATGCTCAGCCAAATCGTTTTCGGTGAAAAGTACGCTATCGTTGGCGAGGCGGGCAAGTGGATAAAAATTGAAACTGAGTTCGACAAGTTTACAGGCTGGCTGGACCTCGACCATTTACAGCACTGCCCTGAAAAATCAGGAAGCCGGAGCTACGTAATAAACAAGGCCCTTCCATGCTTTAAAAAAGACAAGAGCAGGATGGTACTGGAACCCGGATCGGAAATCTATGATCCTGATTTCACGTCGTTTACATTTATGGCCGGGGAGAATATTTTCCATGCGTCAGACGACTTCAATAAAAGCTATGTGTCGGCAAACGAGAGCCTGACCGATACTGCACTCCGTTTCATAAACAGCCCTTATATCTGGGGAGGAAGAATCCCTTCGGGAATTGATTGTTCGGGACTGACTCAGCTGGTCTTTAAGATTCATGGTATTGCTATTCCCCGTAACAGCGCTCAACAGGCTGAAATTGGAGATTCAGTGAATATGATTAATGATGCACGGCCCGGCGACCTTGTATTTTTTGATAATGAGAGAGGAATTATAACGCATGTGGGAATGGTTTTTTCGGAAGGACTTGTCATCCATGCTTCAGGAAGAGTTCGGATCGACAACCTCGACCACCAGGGAATATTCAAGCCCGAAACAGGCAAATACTCACATCACCTCAGGCTGATAAAGAGGATTAAATAAATTGCAAGGTTAACTGATGTGCTGCCACGCGATTATTTCGAAATCTTCCGGTTCACATTCAGCAGTATCTCCTCTCCCACCTCTACCGATTTCTTTTCCAGGTTTACAGCTTTCTTGACAATTTCGGAGGCGTAAACTTTGTCTTCGAGTGTGCCTGAATTAATCTTTACATTCAGGCAGGCACCGCGCACGCATGCCATTAATGCCAGGGCTCCCACGCCTGCATCGCTTACTGAATTGGGGTTACCCGATTCTGCCATGGCACGCACGACATCAAAACCCATGAAAGCTGTTTCCATTACCTTCAATGGAACATTAATTGCTTCAATAGTCGCCTCACGAATGGATTTATCACGTAACAGCTTTTCTTCTCCGGTCTTCTTTGGCAGCCCGAAAGCTTCTATTATCCTGTTGAAGGCCAGGGTATCTTCATCGACCAGTGCAAGTAGGGTATTTTGAATTTCTTTGCCTTTCTCGGCCCAGATTGAGAATTCTTCCCACCTTCCATCCCATCCCCGCTTATGCGATGAAAGGTTGGCCACCATTGTTCCAAGTGAGGCACCCAGTGCCCCGATATACGACGATACTGAACCACCTCCGGGAGCCGGTGATTCCGAAGCAGTCTCGTTCATGAAGTCCTTAAGACTCATGTCAGTCAGCAACTTTTTACTCTTATCTGCCATGACATATTCAATTATTTTCTCCTCTGGTTTGAACGGGTGAATGTCATTAAGTCCCAACGATCTTACAGCTATTTTAATCAGCTCATCATCAGATACACCGAGAGACCTTTCCTGTTTTCGCAGGAAGTATTTGCCTGAGTCGAGCATCGCCTTGAGCGGTATGAGCCCTACCAGTTCTGAACCGGTAACCCTCACTCCCCTTTCTCCTGCTTTCCTGCACACCTCATCGAATGCGATGTGGACAGGTGTAACTGAAATATTTGTGAGGTTCATCGAAATCTGAGCTATACCGTACTCTTCAATATACCAGCCTATGGCTTTTACCGACTTGAGGGTTCCCGGAATCATAACCTGCTCACCTTTTTCGTTCTTGACAATTTTGCCGGTTACAGTATCTCCTTCCCGGAGCGGCCTGCCCTTTTCCCTTACATCATAGGCAATGGCATTTGCCCTTCGCGTAGAGGTGGTGTTAAGGTTCACATTAAAGGCTACCAGGAAATCCCTTGCTCCTACTGCAGTAGCCCCTGCCCTCTCATTAAACAACGCCGGGCCGAAATCGGGTTTCCACTCCGGGTCGGCAAGCTTCTTCTTAAGTCCTTCATATTCACCCGATCTGCAACTGGCAAGATTCCTGCGTTTCTCTTCAAGTGCCGCACTCTCATAACAGTACACGGGAATAGATAGCTGTTCGCCGATTCTTTTAGCCAGACTACGTGCATAAACAACAGTCTCTTCCATGGTTATCCCGGCAACCGGAACCAGGGGAAGCACATCCGTTGCACCCATCCTTGGATGTTCCCCGTGATGCTTCGACATATCTATAAGCTCAGATGCCTTTTTTACTGACATGAAAGCTGCTTCACACACTTCCTCCGGTGTCCCGACAAATGTTACAACAGTCCGGTTAGTGTCCTTTCCCGGGTCAACATCCAGCAGCCTGACACCCTTAACCGATTCGATTGCAGCGGTGATCTGCCTGATAATCTCCATGTCCCGTCCCTCGCTGAAATTGGGTACGCACTCTATAATCTTCCTCTCCATATATTATTTATAAAACTTACTGCTTTGCATTTTGTACATCGCCGTACTGGCAATAACCCGTTTTTTCTCTGTCACTTAAATTTCTATTATCCTGCCTTTCAGAATAACGGTATCAATCAGGTCCGAGCCGAACGCGTATGGCATGAATTCATAGGAGGGAATTTTCTTTGTAATAAACAGGTTAGCCACCTTCCCTCTTGTAATCGATCCGTGTGTTTCCGAAATACCCATGGCAGCAGCCGAATTGATCGTTACGGCATTCAGTGCCTCTTCCGGTGTCATCCTGTGCCTGATACAGCCAAGCGACATAATAAACTTCATATCTCCCGACGGGGACGACCCGGGATTATAGTCGGAGGCCATTGCAACAGGCAATCCTGCATCAATCATCTTCCTCACCGGAGCTTCAGGCAGGCCCAGGAAGAAAGCCGACCCCGGCAGTATGGTAGGGATGGTTGATGATCCTAAAAGTGCATTGATCTCATCCTCTCCCGAGCATTCAAGATGATCCACCGACAACGCATCATATCTTACCCCGGCCTGTACACCACCTGAAAATCCAAGCTCATTTGCATGGATCCTGGCTCTTAGTCCGTATTTAATTCCTGCCATCAGTATCCTTTCAGTCTCCTCCACAGTAAAGAATCCTGTATCGCAGAAAACATCGATAAAATCGGCAAGTTCCTCCGATGCAACAGCAGGTATCATCTCATTAATAACCAGCTCAATATAACCATCACGGTCATCTCTGAATTCTTGTGGAAGAGCATGAGCCCCAAGGAATGTTGCTTTTACCTCAGCCGGTGTATTCTCACGAATCTTCCTTATGATCCTGAGCATTCTAAGCTCATCTTCGGTGTTGAGGCCGTATCCGCTCTTTATCTCAATCGCCCCTGTACCCTTGCTTATAATTTCATTGATCCTCCCCATTGCCTGGTGGTAAATATCTTCATCGGGTGTATTGTGCAACAACTTTGCCGAGTTCAGTATGCCACCACCACGCCTGGCTATTTCAGCATAAGACAGTCCCTTTATTTTATCGGCAAATTCAGCTTCACGGCTGCCGGCATAGACAATATGGGTATGAGAATCACAGAATGAAGGAAAGACAAACCGTCCCGAAGCATCAATTATTTTACCTGGCCCGGCTTCATCCGGAATGGAGTCCATCACGCCAAAACCGGCTATCAAACCATCCTCAATAAGTAAATAGCTGTCAGGCAGATAGCTCAATACCGACATATCCTTTCCTGAAAGCATTTTTACTTCTTTCCCGAGGGTCTGCATTAATCCGGAGATATTTTTTATGAGGATGCGCATAGGCGGAGTTTTTCGGGACCCCTAAGGTAGCAATTATAAAAAAAATACTTTGCTCTTTCCATTTTTCTTTATCTTTAGCTGACCAAACTTAAACCTTGACCTATGAAAAGACAGCTGATTCTCATGCTGATGGCATGTTTTGTCATCACGGCGAACGCACAGGTAAAACAGGATAGTACAAAGGATAAAAAAGATGCCGGGAAGAAGGCAAAAACCGGCTGGAATTTCGGAATCCTGCCGGCAATTGCCTTTGATACCGATATGGGTTTCCAGTACGGCGGATTGATAGATCTCTATTATTATGGCAAGGGTGATCTGTTTCCCGATTACTATCATAAGTTCTATTTTGAGGTATCGCATTATACAAAAGGAAGCGGCATTTTCAGGTTTAATTACGAGTCGCCTACACTCATACCGGGGGTAAGGCTTGCAACAGATCTTGCCTATCTGCCGGATGATGCCTGTGACTTTTATGGGTTCAATGGTTATGACGCTGTTTACAATAAAGGCTGGACCGATAAAACTGTAAATAGTGGTGCAGATTACCTTACCAGGATGTTCTATAAGCAGAAAAGGAACCTTTTCAGGTTTAAGAATGATTTTTCAGGAAAGCTTTCAGGCGAGCATCTTTTCTGGAACGCCGGTTTCGCAATTCAGAAGTTTAATGTTGATACTGTTGATGTGGCAAAATTCAATAAAGGCAAAAGTGCCTCCGACAAGCTTCCCTGGAATATAAACAATGGTGACACATTATCTCTCTACCAGCTTTACCAGAACTGGGATATCATTCCAAAATCAGATGCCAAAGGGGGGCTTATAAATACCATCAAGGCCGGGTTGGCTTACGATTCAAGGGATAACCGTCCGAATCCGATGAAAGGAATATGGACAGAAGGTGGAATTGAAGTATCCACCAAATTCATTGGAAGTGCGGCCTCCTTTGGAAAATTCTATTTTACTCACAGGCAATATTTTACAATCATCCCCAACGATCTGTCATTTGCGTACAGGCTCGGGTACCAGCAGACCATTTTTGGTACGGTCCCATTTTATTATCAGACGCAGGTCATAGTTTCAGTACTCAGGGGAGCATATTCTGAAGGATTGGGTGGGTCAAAGAACCTTCGTGGCATACTGAGGAACAGGATTGTGGGAGACGGAATATTTTATGGTAATGCCGAGTTAAGGTGGAAAGCCGCCAGATTCAGGTTTATAAACCAGAACTGGTACCTGGGTATAAATGCGTTTTCGGATTTCGGAATGGTGACGGACAAGATTAAATTCAATTTACCATCATCATCTGAAATGCCTGCCGGATATACTGAAAGCCAGTTCTTCAACAATGGTGCGGAGAAACTTCATGTAAGTGCCGGTCTGGGCCTGAGGATTGTAATGAACGAAAACTTCATAATAGCTGTCGACTTCGGGAAGGCTTTCAATAGCCAGGATGGCGATAAAGGTCTCTATATAGGTTTGAATTACCTGTTCTAGAATCCTTTCAGGAAATATGCAAGGGCAACGCCCATGTAGTTGCCAAGAACGTAGCCTAAGATTCCTCCTGTTATTCCTGTTACGATCAGTTCTCTGTTCTTCAGTGCATTTGCAACAAGGGGAACGAATGGCGGTGAAAAAACAAATGCTGCTGATGTTATAAGAAAGTTATCAGCATCGATCCTGAATATTTTAGCAAGGAGCAGGTGAAAAAGCATCGATCCGAAATAACACCATGTGATGAACATTATCAGGCTAAGCATTCCCACTCCGAACATTGATTTAATATTTGCCATTGAAGCCACGGTAAGAGAAAATACCAGTATAAGGTACATGCCGAGCTGAAAGGTCTTTTCTATCCTGTTAACCTTAGGAATAAAAGAAGCAAGAATTCCGAGCGTTGTTATCGAGAGAATCACGACTACCATCATCGGGACCTTTGGAAAAAGGAATGTAAGTCCCAGTCCTATTGCCACTATCACGAAGGAAAGACCAAGAGCTCCTGCCAGTGGAAGTAAACGACCCTTTGAAAAGAACCCGCTGAAATCCTCAAGGTCGTCAGTCTCCTTTTTTATCTCATCATCAGAAAAAGCGACATTCTTCTCGTACTTGTAAGCCGGCAATATCAGTCTGAAGAACTTCGGAGCAACAGTTATAAAGAACAGAACAAGGAAGGCACCGACTACCACATCATAAGTACTCACAATAATGAACAGGTTGGGATCAACATTCAGTGCCATTTTTATTGCAACGAAATTCGGTGTCCCGCCTGCATAGATACCTTCGAACATCCCTGCAAGCTTCCAGCTTTCAGGGATGGAATCCTTCCAAATAAAGAATCCGAGCGTAACCATAACGACGCCTGCAACCAGTGCAAGAATAACTGATATGAAACCTTTTTTGGCAAAACGCAGCCATCGCTTCAGGTTCAGGGAGAAAAGGAGAAGCGGAAATGCAAGCGGAACAGCTACTGAAGGAATAAGATCCTGGACCGTGGCAATCTGGTTTACAAATACATCATCCTGCGGCAGCTTTCCGCCTGCCACCAGGGTCTGCATCTCAGCTGACGGAATAGCAGATCTGCCCTGCAAAGCAATTTTGTATTGTGTACTTCCTTCGGGGAAGATTCCTGAACTTCCCAGAACAAGTCCAAAGCCATAGGCAAGAACGATTGTCCCTATCTTCCTGAAGAATGACCATTTCTTGCAAATAAAAATAATCAGCAGCGGGAAGAGCACGTAAAAGGCAATCAGCAGGATAATCTTTATCATGATATGCAGTTTTTGCTAGATATCAAAAATAAAAAAAAGGCGACCACACAGAGGTAAGTCGCCTGAAAAATAGGTATTTATACTTATTGTCCTGTCAGGGGCATTCCTCGAAGCTTTTCCGGTATTGCTCAATTGCCCTGAGGCTCATACCCATGCTGGAAAAACCACCGTCGTGGAAAAGATTCTGCATGGTGACCTTCCGGGTCAGATCTGAAAAGAGGGCAACGCAATAATCTGCGCATTCCTCTGCTGAGGCGTTCCCAAGGGGTGACATCCTGTCTGAGAAGTCGTAAAGTGAATCAAAGCCGAAAATCCCGCTTCCTGCAGTTGTGAGTGTAGGTGATTGGGAGATAGTATTAATCCTGACTCTCTTTTCCCTTCCATATATATATCCGAAAGATCTTGCGATCGATTCGAGCAATGCTTTTGCATCTCCCATATCGTTGTATCCGAACAGGGTTCTCTGTGCGGCTACATAAGATAGGGCAACAACCGATCCCCACTCTTTCAGGGCATCAAGCTTGTAGGCTGTCTGCAGGACCCTGTGAAAGCTTAGTGCCGAGATATCGAATGTCTTCAGCATATTCTCGTAATTTGTCTCTTCGTAAGGTATCCCCTTTCTGACGTTGGGTGACATACCTATCGAGTGAAGGATAAAATCAAATTTGCCTCCAAAAATCCTCATGCTTTCAGAAAGGAGATTCTCGATATCTTCCATCCTCGTGGCATCTGCAGGAATTACTGTACTGCCCGTAAAATCTGCAAGTTCCTTTATGGTACCCATCCTGAGTGCCACCGGTGAATTGGTAAGTACAAGTTCCGCTCCATGCTCATGGGCCTTTATAGCCACCTGCCATGCTATTGATTTTTCGTTCAAAGCACCGAAAATGATTCCTTTCTTACCTTTTAACAAACCTTCTTTCATATTTAGTCCAAATTAATTTTCAGGCAGACCTGAATGTGAAAAGAGCTATTCTGTTGCTGCTTCGAGCAGCTCCTTTGCATTCCTTTTTGAGGTCTCGGTTATTTCGCTTCCGCTTAATAATCTTGCTATTTCAAGTATTCTCTCATCAGGTGTTAACAATTTAATGCGGGTAATTGTTGAACTGCGGGTATCATCCTTGTATACATGAAGGTGTTCCCTGCCTCTTGCTGCCACCTGAGGAAGATGTGTAATATTTATCACCTGCATATATTTTCCCATTTCAGACAGTATCTGGCCGACCTTATCAGCGACTTCACCTGAGACGCCTGAATCGATCTCATCAAATATAATTGTCGGCAGGTTAAGGTTCCTGGCCAGGAGCGATTTAAGACTCAGCATCACGCGCGAGAGTTCGCCACCTGAGGCTACTTTTGCCAGGTTCTCAGGAGGTACCTGCTTATTGGCAGAAAAAAGCAGGTCGGCTTTGTCAATTCCCGTTGCTGAGAAATCCTGGAGCCTGGTCAGCTCCACCCTGAACCTGGCATTTGGCATTCCAAGCTGCCTGAGCATTCCTGAAATCTTTTCCTCCACCTCCGGAACTATTTTTCCGCGTCTTTCACTGACCTGGTTTGCCACCACCGACATAACTTTCAGCTCCTTCTCAATAAGTGAGTTAAGCTCCTCCATCCGTTCATCAGATGATGCTATTCCGTTGACCAGCCTCTCCAGTTCCTGTTTCTTCGCAATTAATTCGTCGGTTGTTTTGACCCTGTGCTTCTGGGCAAGAGAATAGATCAGATCAAGCCTTGCACCGACGATTTTCAGCCTTTCAGGGTCAGCTTCAATTCTTGAAGATATTCTGGAAAGCCCGGTTGAAATATCATCGAGCTCAATATATGCCGAATCTATCCTGGTAAGAAGCGATTCCGCCTCCGGCAGGTAATCTTTGATTTTGGAAATACTGGATTTGACATCCCTGATCTGGTTCAGAATCGCTGCATCATCCGAAGCGAGCAGATTTCCTGCGCTTTCTAGCGATGACTTTATCTCCTCGGTGTGCTCAAGAACTTCCTGTTCCCTTTCAAGCTCATCCTGTTCTCCCGCCTTCAGCCTGGCCTCCTCAAGCTGAATGAGCTGGGCCTTGTAGTACTCCAGGTCCGCCTTATTGCGGTCAGATTTTTCAAGCAGCTCCTCGTACTCCTTCTTCAGGCTTTTATAGTTACTGTACAAAGCTTTGTACTCTCCAAGCAGCTTCATGTTCCCTGCAAAAGAATCAATAACGCTCATCTGGAACGTGTTTTCACTCAGCATAAGCGTCTGGTGCTGCGAATGTATGTCGATAAGCCTTTCGCCAAGATCCTTCAGGATATTTAGGTTCACGGGAGTATCGTTAATGAATGCCCTGGACTTTCCTGCAGGATTGATCTCACGCCTGATAATTGACACATGATCATAATCAAGTTCGTTTGCCTTGAAAAATCCCTTCAGGTCATATTCTTTTATAAGGAAGGTTCCCTCAACTACGCATTTAAGTGATTTGTCGAGCAGTACATTAGTATCGGCCCTTGCTCCCAGCACAAGCGAAAGTGCTCCAAGGAGAATTGATTTACCCGCCCCGGTCTCGCCAGTTATAACAGTAAGGTTTTCCTGCAGGGGAATATCGAGCTCCCTGATAAGTGCATAGTTCTGAACGTAGAGTCGGGTAAGCATAAATTAACTGCTATGGGAGAGAACTGCCTGTAATCTTAGAGTATTTTACCTTGTTGGCAGGATCTATCTCAGTGAGTATCTGGACTACTCTTCCTTTCTCCTCGGGGAAAGCTTCTGTGAATATATTGACTATTTCATCGCTCTTTGCATCCAGAACGATCTGGAAGAAATAAAGGAAAGGGTCGGGTTTTTTCCTGTAAACATCCTGGAGAAGCCTCAGGCTTTCCACAATATTGGTTCTGGCTTCGGTTACTTTTGATTCCATTTTGTCGAGGCCATTGAGATGGTAATCATAAATGAACTGGCGCACCCCGGCATATTCCTTGTTTAGGATATTCTTAACCAGCCAGTACCTGTTACGGTTCCTCGAACCGTCATATGGCTTCCATCCCTGTTCAGGGGCATTTTGTGCATTATTGACAATTTTTTCAGCAATCTGGAAGAATGGCGTACCACCTTCAGGAGAGAAGGAATCGCCGTCGAAACCGAGTATCATATACGCGTAATAGGCCAGTACTGAAACAAGGTTTGACCTGTGAACGTTTGGATCAAATTCAAGTGGCTGGAATTCAACATACCTGAACTGGAAGCTATTATCAATGAAATTAAGAAGGGTTGAGTTGTAAGTGGTATTGAAGACCGGCCGCTTAAGCTGTATCTGGATAGTCCCCTTAAACTCATCGGCCGACAGCTGGTCTGTAAGATTTATAAGGATGTTGCATTCGATTTTTTCAGCATAGCTTACCACCATATTTGACCAGACCATCCCGTTCATGAAATCATAAACATCCTTTTGCATTGAGATGAATATCTGGCGGTTGGACCCCTGAATTTTCTGTGCTGATATCTGAACGTTGCAAAGAAGCTCCTGTGGGTATGCCTTGCTGCTGGTCAATATCAGCAAGGAAATCAAACAATATTTATAATTCCTGATAAGCCTCATTGCCCGGTTATTTCATTGTCATCCTTATGATTTTCCCAAGTATATCAGCTGCAGCTTCCTGCTTGGATTTTAACCCAAATTTATCAATATTATTGTATTTGTCGATTATTGTGATGATGTTAGTATCGTGGCCAAAACCGGCTCCTTCATCCCTGAGAGAATTTAAAACAATGATATCCATGTTTTTACGAAGCATCTTTTTACGGGCATTCTCAAGCTCATTATCCGTTTCAAGCGCAAATCCCGCAATCAGCTGATCTGTCCTCTTCATCATGCCAAGTTCAATCGCAATATCCACTGTCGGTTTAAGCCTTATTACCAGGCCCTCACCGCTCTTCTTCACCTTTACGGGAGAGTAATTCTCAGGTGTGAAGTCAGCAACCGCGGCCGCCAGGATGGCAATATCACAGCAGGGGAATATTCTGATGCATTCCGAAGCCATCTCCGCTGCAGTCACCACATTGATTACATTGATGTTTTTTCCCTCCGGAACAATGCTGACCGGACCCAGGACAAGAGTCACTTCTGCTCCCATCCCCGAAGCTTCCTGTGCAATTGCAATGCCCATCTTACCGGAGGAATGATTGCTGATGAATCTTACCGGATCGATGTTTTCCCTTGTAGGACCAGCATTAATGAGAAGGTGCTTTCCTTTCAGGGAATCAGATCTTTTTTGAGAAGAGCTTATCAATCTCTTTAACTATTTCTTCCGGTTCAACCATCCTTCCCTTACCCGAAAGCCCGCTTGCAAGCTCGCCGCTCTCAGGATCCAGGATAATATTCCCGAACGATCTGATGGCCTCAATGTTTTTTATTGTCGCAGGATGGTTAAGCATATCGGTGTCCATCGATGGGGCGATCATTACCGGGCACCGTGCTGAAAGATAAGTTGTAAGAAGCAGGTTATCGGCGATGCCGGCTGACATTTTTGCTATTGTATTTGCAGTAGCCGGAGCTATCAGGAGAAGATCAGCCCAGATGCCAAGGTCAATGTGGCTGTTCCAGCTCCCGTTTTCCGGGCTGAAGAACTCGGTCAGGACCGGGTTTTTCGATAATGTTGCAAGTGTCAGTGGTGTTATAAACTCCCTGGCATGGGATGTCATCACCACCCTGACTTCCGCACCATCCTTAACAAGAAGCCTGATTACCGTAGCTGTTTTGTAGGCAGCAATACCCCCGGTAACACCAACAAGTATTTTCCGGCCATTAAGCATATTGGCTACTAGCTCTTCGGTTTTGCAGTTTTGTCAGGATTCCTGAAGAATATCTTTGACTCTTCGAATTCCTGCAATGCTATAAGAGTAGGCTTCGGCAGCCTCTCATAGAATTTAGATATTTCTATCTGTTCTCGGTTCTCAAACACCTCTTCCAGGTTGTCGGTATATGATGCAAACTCCTCAAGCTTTTTGTTCAGTTCCTGCTTCATTTCCACCGAAATCTGGTTGGCCCTTCTCGATACAACGATAACGGTCTCGTACACATTCTCAGTTCCCGTGTTGAGGGTCTCAAGGTTACGCGTAATGGTTGTTACCGGTGCATTTGTTTTTCTATAGTCCATTATTATTTGCTATTTGTTTGAGTTTGATCAATATTGATTTTCAGAGCCTTTGTCGTGGCCTGGTATATTCTAGCAAGATCCTTTGAATAGGACGTTTTGGGAAATTCTTCAATGAAGGAGTAATAATCGTCGAGAGCTGACTGGAACCGTTCTGTCTGCTTTGAAGGTATGCTGTTTACAGCATAAAGGTAAAGTGAATTCAGCTTCAGGAACATCATCTCATGCCTGAATTTAGTCTCAGGAAATTCCTTCAGGCTGTTCGACAATGCCGTTACTGCAGCCTTATACTGGTCCATCCTGTAATAAAGTCTCGCGCTGAGGTACGATTTCTCCGAGAGCTTATCTTTCATCTCCTTAACATAATTTTTAGCTTCAACGGCTCTCTGGCTGGAAGGATATTTACTTATGAAAAGTGAAAAAGATTCTATCGCGCTGGTGGTGCTTGCCTGGTCCAGCTCGGGCCTGGGCGACTGATAATAATCGCACATGGCAGCAAGGAAGTTAGCCTCCTCATCATGCTTGCCATAAGGGTAAAGGTTTGCATAATTCCTGAATTCGGCACCGGCCATCATGAAGTCCTTCATGCCATAATAGCTTTGTGCGCTCATCCAGGTAAGATCCTCAGCTTCATCCGTGGCCCTGTATCTGGGTATGATCTGTTCAAGAAGCTGCGTGACCCTGGAAAAATCACCATTCTCAAAATACTCCTTTGCTTTATTCTTCTTAAGTTCGTAATCAGTGCTCTTAAGAAGCTTGCTGTACTGGCTGCAGGAAACAAGTATAAGCGCTAGTACCAGGAATATTATGTATCTGATCTTCATATCAAAAAATGTTGCGCAAAAGTACTTAATTTTTTTTAATCATGATATAAAAACGCAAATTTTATCCGGCTATTGCCCCCTCAGGCTGTATCGGGCAAATTAGGTATAAAATCTTATCAGGATATAACTGATTATCCTTACTTTTGTCGCAGTTTAAAATAAACAGACAATCAATCATGGATATCTTTAATAAAATCAATTCTACCAAAGGCGCTCTTGGTCAGTATTCTGGTGTAGCCGACGGCTACTTCATGTTTCCAAAACTTGAGGGTGAGATAGCCCCCCGGATGAAATTCAGGGGTAAGGAGGTCCTTACCTGGAGTCTCAATAACTATCTTGGATTAGCCAATAACCCGGAAGTCAGAAAAGCAGATGCTGAAGCGGCTGCTCAGTACGGTCTCGCGTACCCTATGGGAGCAAGAATGATGTCGGGACAAACTACGACTCACGAGAAGTTTGAAAAAATGGCCGCTGAATTTGTGAATAAGGAGGCTGCCTATCTTATGAACTTCGGGTACCAGGGAATGGTATCAATCATCGATGCTCTTGTCGATCGACACGATGTTATAGTATATGATTCGGAATCACATGCTTGCATAATGGACGGACTCAGGCTGCATATCGGCAAAAGGTTCGTTTATCCGCATAACGACATCGAAAGCTGCGAAAAACAGCTTCAGAGAGCTACAAAAATTGTCGAGGAGACAGGAGGCGGCATCCTTGTAATTACCGAAGGTGTTTTCGGAATGGCAGGCGATCTTGGAAAACTGGATAAAATTGCAGCTCTCAAGAAGAAGTACAAATTCCGCTTCCTGGTTGATGATGCTCATGGCTTCGGAACGATGGGGAAAACAGGTGCGGGAACCGGTGAACATTTCGGTGTGCAGGACGACATAGATGTATATTTTGCGACATTCGCAAAATCAATGGCAGGGATTGGTGCATTTGTTGCGAGTACGAAAGAGGTGGTAACCTACCTCAGGTTTAACCTTCGTTCGCAGATTTATGCCAAATCTCTTCCGATGGCGATGACAATCGGTGCTATCAAAAGGCTTGAACTGATAAAGGAACATCCCGAATACAGGGAAAAGCTGTGGACGATAGTCAGGGCTCTGCAGAAAGGACTTAAGGAAGCCGGGCTCGATCTTGGCAAGACTGAATCACCTGTAACTCCGGTGTTTATGAAATGCCAGCTGGAGCAGGTTACCCAGCTTATTTACGACCTCAGGGAAAACTATGGAATTTTCTGTTCTGTTGTTATTTACCCTGTTGTGCCAAGGGATGTTGTGATGCTCAGGATAATACCCACATCATCTCATAGTCTGGAGGATGTCGCATATACTATCAAAGCATTTTCCGAACTCAAGTATAAGGTTGATAATGATGTCTACCCCCACGAAATGGCGGATTTTTCAAAATAACGGGATTAATACATATCTGAGCCGCGTCATATGATGCGGCTTTTTTTATGATATTTTATCTGTTCCCCCGAACAATTTTCTTTTTCAGAAGTTAATTATACGTTGAACCTGCCGCGGGTAAGCGGCTGACATCAATTTATTAAAGCGGTAACTGACTCCAATGGATAACAGCCTGAAAACAGAAGAAAAGAATATTCTGAAGGCATACAATATGCTGCTCTACTTTTCAGGTACAATGATAATGTGGGATCCGTCCACTGAATGTATACAGGATTTCTGGAAACAGGAAATACTGAAGAAACTGCCTGTAACCAGCGGCAACCCCAGGTTCATGTTTGCAGCATCGGCATTGAGGGAATCTGTAGATGATCCTGGAAGCAGTTATGAGATGATGATGGCTGATTTCGGATCCATGTTCGCAGAAGGCGGATCTCTTACCGCACCTCCGGTGGAATCAAGAATAAGGGAAGCCACGTCGGTCGGCAAAGACAGGGCAACTCAGTTTTACAGCTCCTATGGCTGGGAATCAAAGTTTAAAAACCATTTTCCGGATGATCATCTAGGTGTCGAGCTCCTTTTTCTGACCCTGATGATTCAAAAATACTTTGAGATGGATGATGAGGTGTGCAATATTGAAATGAGGAATGAGATAAAACGCTTCATCAGCCTCCACCTCCTTTCATGGCTGCCCGAATGGAACAGAAAGGTTCAGGCACAGGCGATTACAAAATCGTACAAGGGAATTGCATCCCTTATCCTGGCATGTACTGAGGATATATTCAGTATTATGGATGAAAGCCTGATGCGAAGGCAGAACTTTATAAACCTGAACTGAAATCAGAAGTTAGGGTTAAAAAAGCTGTTAATGGCATCAAAGTAAAAATCCTTCCAGCCTTCAGCAAATCCATCATACTCTTCATCAGGTATGTTTGTATGCTCAACGGTTACTGATGATTTCCCGTTTTCAGGTTGAATTACAATAGTCACTATTGATTTTGCTTCCTGCTCTCCGAAATACCATTGCTGAACAACCTTCTTGTCCCTGACAAATTCAATGTTCTTCCCTGTTATATCTCCTTCCCAGAGTGAGAATTCAGACCCTGGTTCTTCCGACATTATTGCAGGGTACCCCGACCAGAGTTCAATTGTATAAGGGTTCGTCAGTGCCGCATATACATCTGCCGGCTCGGCGCTGATCATGAATGTCTTTTTGAACGTTTTCATTTTGAATGTATGAGTTGGTTTGAGGAATTTTTCAATGAAGCTCCGAGAGGTATCTTTCTGCGTCGATCGCTGCCATGCATCCCGATCCGGCAGCTGTTACTGCCTGCCTGTAAACTGGATCCTGGACATCCCCTGCTGCAAATACCCCGGGAACTTTGGTCCGCGATGACCCGGGAGTCGTTTTGATATATCCTACCTCATCGGTTTCAAGGTATTTTTTAAAAACTTCAGAATTCGGTTTATGTCCTATGGCAAGGAAAAAGCCATCAATATTTATCTTAACCTCTTTCTCCTGTGGTGTTCCTTTCCTGCTTACAAGGATTGCCCCCTCGACACCATTTTCACCATACAGGTCGACTACCTGGTGTTCCCAGATCACCTCTATATTTTCGGTCTTTTTAACTCTTTCCTGCATTGCCTTTGATGCCCTGAGAACATCCCTTCTTACAATCAGATAAACTTTCCTGCATAATCCTGCAAGATAGGTAGCTTCTTCAGCAGCAGTATCACCTCCGCCTACAACAGCAACATCCTTCCCCCTGTAAAAAAATCCGTCGCAGGTAGCACATGCCGAAACTCCCATTCCTGCATAATTCGTCTCACCCGGGATGCCAAGGTATTTTGCAGTGGCCCCAGTTGCAATTATAACCGCATCTGCCAGAATAACAATCGTGTCATCAATGGTTACCTTATGAGGATGCCCCGAAAAGTCGACAGCGGTAGCAATGCCAAACCTGATCTCGGCCCCGAATCGTTCAGCCTGTCTTTTCAGCTGTTCCATCATCTCCGGACCGGTAACACCATCGGGGTATCCTGGAAAATTGTCCACCTCAGTTGTGGTGGTAAGCTGTCCCCCCATCTGCAACCCAGTGTAAAGTACCGGCCCCAGGTTAGCCCTGGCAGCATAAATTGCTGCGGTATAACCTGCCGGGCCTGAGCCTATTATCAGACATTTTAATCTTTCTGTGTTTTCAATATTCACTTTTTTTGGATCCTTGTTCAGGTCCATTGGTTTAAATATTTCCATGGTCCAATTTGATGTTTAATTGTGCAAATATACTATTCAGTAGTCACTAAAGGCAGAATCTGCCTGCTACTATTTTCCACTTCCATTTTCAAATCAAAAGACGATGCCTCCTTTATCTCAATAACAAGGTGGAGAAGGCTTTTTCGCATGACCTTCTCCCCCGAAGGCATAACGGTCGATTTTCCGACTTCAGGCAGTACCGTCCAGGAATGAATTCTCATAAATTTATCAAGGGACTGCCCGTCCCTGAAAATCACCGAGACGATCGTATTCCCGTTATCCTTGAATATCAATGCCCTGAAACCGCTTGTACCTCTGAAGAACGGTTCAAAATCTGTCGCACCGTTATTTATACCGATCCTGCCCGTCACAAGAACTGATTCTTCAGGAATTTTTTGCTGGTCAGGATCAGCAAGGTATTCGGAAAGATCTGGTCTTTCGTCAGCCAGCCTGCCTGCAATTAAGCTGGATACATCGTACATGGCAGAGCTGTCAGCCTTGCTTTCCCCCTCACTTATCACATTCACGTAGAACCTTCCCCGGCAAAACTGGACCTGGTGCTTATTCTGGCACGCCATACCGGTAAAGGCAGGTTTGAAAGGGCAACGAAACCTGGAAACTGAAAATATTCCGAAGGCCGGTTCCGGGCCCGTCATTTTCCATATTTCCGTTTTCAGCCTGCTTCTCTTCACTGTCAGGTCGGTGACACTAAGTTCTGAAAATCCATATTCGAGATAAAGGTCAGCACCGCCATCAATATAACCGTAAAGCGACTCGCCGGTAAAAGACCTGACTCTTTGAATCTTAAGACCTTTAATGTCCTTATCCGAAAGAGATGGGATCTTATCCTGTGCAACCACTTTCACCGGTACAATGATAAAAAACAGGAAGAAAAAGATTCTAGTCATAAATAGCATAAGAATAGAAAGAGGGCCTTCACTCGTAGTAACACACCGTTTTCCCCGTTCAATTTTACATTATCCTCATTTCACTAATCACTTTAACTCTCTAAACACTTACCCCATGGTTATTGTTCTGACACTGATTTTTTCAATTTCTGAAACTCCCAGGTTCAGATCTGAAGCGTTCTTCAGGAAAGAATATGCCTGGGGTGATTTGTTTTTCTGAAGGCCTTCGGCAATTCTTTTATCAGCTATAATCTCATAAGCGATCCTGTCGAGAGCCACCGGGTCGGATGAGACCAGGAGAAGGTTATAATTACATATAAACTGGGGGTTCGCTGCAGGACCCCCGTTGAAGCAACCTCTCAGTCCGTCGCAGATATTCAGAACCACTTTGTCGCGGATCGGGGCAAATGCACAGACTTCAGCGCAGGTTTCATGCCAGAGAGAGGCATGGAGCCTGCTGGTATTGCTGATTGCTCCGAATGCAAGGTTCTTCATTGCATTGGTAATTGAGGCACCGGCGTTTTTAAGGATCGGAATATTTATGATCTTATCTACATCTTTTGTCACGATCTTTGAATAGTATGAATATTTCCCTGTATTTATCATATATGGGAGAGTTTCAGAATCATAGTTCTCCTCGACATCGGCAAAATAATACCAGTCCTTGTCAATGTTCCTTTCGCCGTACAGTTTTCCTTCACCATCGTAAAATGAACCTTTCTCATCCTTTACCTCGGTACCCGCTATCCTGATTCCGGGATAATTTTCATTATTAAACCCGCAATCAGCCAGATCGGGTCCCCTCCTGTCCCAGATTACAATATCCTCTTTTTTAATTCCTGCTGAGAGAAGCTGCTTTACCACCGATTTAACCACTGCATGACTTGTTGCAAGTTCCCTGCCCGCAACAGGGTTTACTTTAAGCCCTATTTTCTCACCCGGTTTTACGAACATTTGCCATGCCTTTTTGAGGCTGGATTCTCCGGTCAGTTCCGACATGGCTTTTGCTATCATTTTATATGCCTCGGTCTCGGAAGGGATATTGCCGTTGACTGACTTTGAATTTGTTACATTAACCACCTTGCCTGGAAATAATCCGGGCATTGAAATTGTTGATCTGGGGACCTTAAGTGCATCGGCAATATTAGTAGAGGGTTTTGCCGGTGATTTTACCTGTTGAGGATTTTCAGGGGGAGGAGTCGAGAGGCTTTTGCTGAATATTTTAGAAGTTAAAGATCTTACAGCCAGCAAGGCAGTGCTGATGCCGACGATGTTGAAGAATTTTCTGCGGGAAAATGTCTTGCTCATAGAATGTAGGATATTAGATTTTCTGTGAATCAAAAGTAGGAAATTAATATTTCCGGATGAAAGTTTGGAAAGCAAACATTCAGTTTTTGCAGAATCGGATTTGTTGACTATTTTTGCGGGGACTTAAACGATAACATTTCGTTTCAAGTTAGCCGGTCGTGTTCAGGATCAGTACCGGCAACCGGGGTGTGGCGCAGTTGGCTAGCGCACTTGCATGGGGTGCAAGGGGTCGTCCGTTCAAGTCGGATCACCCCGACAAAAGAGGGTGAATTCATCACCCTTTTTTATTCCTGGTAAATCTCGTTTTTCCTGGTGGTCTCCGATAATTCTATTCCTGATTAGTCAGTCCGTAAAGAAAACTCTGGTCATTTCAAAAACCCCGGTTTCTCACAGACTGTCAGATGATAATCAGATATTAATAAAATAGTCAAATCAGGCATGGAAATCATTTTTTTTATCCTTTTTATCTTGACTTTCAGTTTACTATAGTGTAAATTTGATTCAGTTTGCTGGTTGAGACAATACATAATCCTTCTAAAGTCCGATTTTTATACTTTTTGTTATAATTTTCTAAATTTTCAAAAATGGAAATGAAAATTGATTCCAGGCACATTCATTTTTGCTTTGACAGGGTAATTGCCGGAGATAATAAGATCGAAGCAATGAACCGGGCAATTTATGAAGACAAGAGGAACAAGCCTGTTCTGACAAGGCTGCCAGGTATGTCTGTCAGTCCACAGAAGATGGCGCTCATTACGGGGAAAATGTGGTCAACGGGGAGGGTATTGAATATCTGTTTTCTCGATGGTAGCAAGATCCAGAGGAATAAAACGATTGCTCATGCATCCGGGTGGCTGAAATATGCAAACATTGGGTTCAGTTTCAATTCCGCTCAAGCCAGGTCCGACATCCGTATTTCTTTTGAATCGGATCCCGGTTCCTGGTCCTATATAGGAACTGATAATATCAATATCCCGAAAAACAAGCCCACGATGAATTTTGGATGGCTTACCGACAACACTGCGGATGAGGAGTACAACCGGGTTGTTCTGCATGAGTTTGGCCATGCTCTCGGATGCATTCATGAACATCAGAATCCGAAGGGTGGGCTGAAATGGAATGAAGAGGCGGTTTACAAGTTCTTTGCAGGTCCACCCAACAACTGGTCAAGGGATGATACATATCAGAATGTGATACAGAAATATTCCCTGGATCAGCTAAATGCGACAAAATTCGATCCCAAATCTATTATGCTCTACTCCTTCCCGGCGGAACTTTTGATGAGCGGTGTTGGAACGCAAGAAAATGATAAATTATCTCGCAGCGACATGCTATATATCAGAAAGATGTATCCTAAATAGATTTTTAAAACTTTGACGCCTCATAAGAATAAAGGGTTACCTGATGAATATTGTAGCTATACCTGGATCTGTAGCTCTGAAAGTTTGTGACAAGTCATCGGATAATCCGGATACAAATTCAAACCTTTTATTTAAATCCACTATTCTGGCTCAGCTAAACTAATCACTTACTTTTTTTTTCTTGAACAGGTTTATAATACTCTTGAATATTAAAACGTTCATTCATGTTTATATACCTAGCCAAACCATCCAAATCAGGAAACATGGAAAATTCATTCATATTGGAGTACATCAGGAACTTTCTTGCATCATTGAACAAAGATCTTTCAATTATAAATTTCTGTAAGTAATTCTTATTAGAAAGTTCCTTAAATTCTTCAAGAGGTTTGCGCATGCTTCTTGGATTATGGAATGTAAATGCTCCCTTTTGAGCAACTATCCTGGAATTAGGCGGATTGACACCTATTGCAATAATGCTCTTCGGAAATTTTCTGTACACTGAAGATGTTTCATCAACAAAATAACTGAAATAGCCTTCAGGGTATGAAACATCAAGGTAGTCAATGCTGTCATTATCACTATATAATTCATTTAGCCCATAAGGATCCAGTACCCAAATTGCAGCATCTTCGGTAAAAACCGTATCCTTGGTAGCAAAGTACAGTGCAGTTAACAGACTCTCAGTCCAGTCAAGAAGCCTGGTCGGAAGACCGTGATGCTGCATCAGGAAAAGGATATCCCAGGTATTCTTATTCTGCGGCGTCAGGTGGCCACCATAATTAACAAAATCATAATACATCCTGTTCTCCACAATATCAAGGCCATCTGCTTTAATCCTGGCTAAACCGGGTAACAATCCATAAGATTGCCTGTTAACACCCCTGAAAAAAACCTCATTTGCTTCATTTCTCAGAACTATTGAGTCGGCATAGTTCAATATCTCATCAATTTTCTTGAAAAAATCTTTCATGACCATAATAAGTTTTAAATCCTTAACACAATTATTTACATAGTACTTATTTAATGTCCAATTCAGTTGAGTCCTTTAACAACATAAATAAAAACATTTCCATGCCATTGATTAACCTCTTAATACATAGTGACTTTAGTTACCTTTTACGATCTATTTCCCACTCAGTCAGTTTAAGAGGAGGGTTCCATTTTTCTGCACCTGGAGCCCTGGAACCCCAGGTATTTCCTCTTATATCGTCCAGGTCTTTTAGAAACCTGACTATGAGACGATGGATCATGTTCATATTAGGAAGTATTCCATGAAATCCTCCAATAGCTGAAAGAGCTTTATCTTTCAGCTCCCAGTATCCATAATCATCCGGGGTAATGCAAACCAGATTTTCTTCATTAAGAAATGGAGGTACGGCTCCTTCGAAGGGTACTGTCCCGTCTCCGGTCAGTCTTTGTTGAATTTTATCCGTTTCGGTCCAATTGTCAAGACGGTCACCAGGTCTGATATCAAAATCAGCACTGCCATTTGTCTTTACTATATTTAATTTAACACGTGTTTTGACATTAACGCCGATAACTGCTAGCCAGCTATGCACATCAAGACCTGCATCTTCAAGTTTAAAAGATCCTATTCTCTCACTATGTTCTTTTGCACGGTCAAGAAGACTTTTGAATATACTTGCAGCTTTTTCCTGAATATTGTCGCCCGGTAGTCCTTTGAGTCTTATAAACTCAGCTATAGACAGCGTAATTGAAGGTTGCCATGCCCCTGGATCAAAGAGTGATTGAGGAATTCCCTGAGCATAACTGATACCTTTGATGAATGATGGAATCAGATAATATAATGATGGAGTTACCCTGGCAGTTTCCCTTTCTCTGGAACTATTCGAGGATGTTCCAAGTTCAGCGTTTCCAGTAGCAAGTTTTAAAACTGACTCAAATGATCCTTTAAATGGAGTAGCTAAAGTAACTACTTTGTTTACAGGGGCATCTTTCCCTTTGTTGATAAGATATCCTGTTATAACAAGGCCCCCCATAGAATGTCCGATGAGATTTACCTTTGGAGATTCATAATAACCTGCATCATGATAATGCCTCAATAGCACTGTGCGCTCAATAACCTCCTGAATAAATTCATCAAGTTCCGCCTCAATCGCCTCCAAAGGTTTTCTCCAGTCATATCCAAACGGATACACTGGTATCGGCAGGTCCTCCTTATCTTTTAAGTTATACCTTAGTTCTTCTATTAACTCTTTATAAGCTATCTCAAATATCTGTCCTGGTCTAATACGAGCCGGCTCCTGGGCTTCATATCTGAGATTATTTGGATGCAGTGCTACCCTTTCAAACTTATTGCTCAATAAATTCCAAACCTGTTCATGACTAACTGGATATTCATCCAGCAGATATGTTGCAGTGATTCCCGGTACCATGATAACGGGGTCGACTATTCTTTTGTTCGTATCAGACATTATAAGAGATTTAAGACACTTTTATCTGGAATTGATTCCTGTCACTTCATCCGCGATTTGGTATTTCAGAACCAAACACATCAGTATGATCAGGACATTCTCAGTTCAGTAAAATATTTACTAAATATTTCCATAATTAAACGGATCATAAATCAAAGTTGCTTAATACGTCGGAAAGCACCGGGCAAAGTATTGCAGTTATTTTACCCCCGGTATGGGGTATCAGATACTTCGATATCTGCATCTCCATAATTGTTATTGTGCATCAGTAATTCAATGCTTTCCTTATTAATCTGTTTCCTTTCGCTCGGACCCACCATGACACTTTTTATTGGTAATCTGCATGGGTTCTGATTGTTTTGATTGTTCTGATTTACAAGCGAATTAAGACTAAAATAAGGAACTAGCATTTGTCTCCTGTACCTGTATAAAGGCTTAACACTGCAATTTTTTGAAGGTGTGAAGATCAAACGGCGTTCATCTTCATCAACAAAATCCTTGTTTTTAAATGTTGGTAGAAAGAAATGAATTGCTTCAGCTGCTTTTTGGGCCTGCAACTCAATCGATTTTCCTTTGTGCATCTCAGGAATCAATTCCAAAGCCTGTGCAACGATCTTTTCTTTAACCTGATCATCGTAATACACTTTCCAAAGACGCATTAATCCGTATTGTTCCGTAGAAAGATCTGGCCCTGTGAATCTTTGAAATCCTGTAGGATTGAAACCGATACTGACACCGGTACCATTTTCACCATAGCTGCGCCACTGACTAAGTAAATTATTCCTTTCACAGAAACAACAGATATATACACCTTGCGGGGGGTTCCTTAGCAGAGACTCCACGAGACCATAATATCGTGCCATCTCAGTAGATGTCTTAGTTTGTTTGTGCCTATTGATAACTTCCCTGGCGATCTCATAACCGTGATTCAATTCAGTTTCATCATTAGAAAATCTTGAGTTCGTAAGCCAGAGATCATGTTTTTGAACTATCCCAATTAAAGCCTCCAGATTTGTATAGTGATATAGTTCTCCGCTGAATTCCTGAACCAGGTATTTGCTAATTGAGCCTATTTGCTCGATAAAATCGTTTAATGACTGGATATCGTCTACCTGCAATATCATATTTATCTGACTTTTAGAATTTCATTTTAGAAATTTCATCCTTAATGACATTTGTTCGGATAGATTTAGTATTTAAAACTCTCCGGTAATGTAAACCTCAGCCTGAAAGATGTACTAAGAACCGGATTCTCATTTGGCAGTTTTTTATCTACTCCCGAGTAAAAATCCAGCCAGATACCATTACTTATGTTTATCTCAGCGCCTAAATCAAATAAAACTTTTTTGATATTATCTTTTTGCTGCATGGCATATTGAAGCTCAGCGAAGCCTTTTAGCCGGTTCGATCCTACATAAAGGCGGCTGTTTAAATAGAAATCAGTATAGAACTTATTATCCGCTGAATCTTTATATGTGAACACATGACTTCCCAGAAGCAACTGTCCGAATTTCTTCACCGGTAAAGCCCAAGTTAACCAGAATGCCGTCGACTTGTACTTCAGACTCTTTACAAGGGAATCCTTCGAGTAACCTGTAAGAGCAAAAGCGAAATCCAATTTCTGAGAATTCCAATTCTCTTTCTTGTAGTCTTCCTTAAGCCTTTCGATCTTTTTGTCAAGATCACCAGGTTTAGTGTACCTGGTGCTAACTACACTATCAACCTCTGCTTTAATCACAGTGTCCGTTGCCCATTGCTCGAACGTGTACTTCATTTCTTTCAGATACTCATTCCTGATTTTGATCTCTGATTTTAAGCTGTTACTCAATAAACTTGTCAGGTTACCAAGAAATTTATTGTCGTTTTTGGCGTCACCCTTGTCAATAATGGTAAGCCTTATGCCAACCGAACTTGTGGAAATCCTGTCTGAGTTTCTGTAAGAGCCGAATGATATCCTGGTACTATAAAGAACCGGGTGTTTCTTGAAACTATTTAATGTCAGCTTGTTAGAGCCTGCAATAAGCAAGGGAGATACTTCGATGCCAAGTGACTTTGGAAGTATCAGTTCATTGCCAGTGAAAAACTCCGAAACCAAAGCTGAAAAAGCCTCCGGAGTTGAGGGTCGAAGGATTTTGCTAGGTTCGTTTTCCAGCGATTTAAATGCTGGTACATCTGGGAGTGCGAAGTCCAGTTTGAATTTCCTGAGAAGGCTATCAGGCTCCTGGAGAGATGTCTGAGCATGACATTTAAAAGACAGAATGAAAATAATCAGGATCAGGCTTCTTTTCATATTATGGTTGTTTAAGTAGTTTCGTAATAAGGAGGGAATTTTGCGCATTACCCGTAATACTCCCGGAATCAGTGTTGGTGCTGATCAGAGTTCCTCCCTGAAATATTTCGAGAGCTATTTCATATTTATTGCTCTTCTCCAGGTCAAGGCCGTAAAACTTGTTAGTCAGGATTATTAGTCTTCCATCGTTATCGACTACTGGTCCCGGGAGAGCGTAAACATCATCTTCCGGATTTAAATTATTCCCGTCGAAATCTTCAACGACACTGTTACTTTCTTTCTCTGAAAGAGTAATGTTGTAAACCGCGTCAATTACGCCATTTTTATATACAACCTGCATCTTTAATGGCTCACCTTCAGGGTTAAAATATGCCTTTTGCATTGTAATCTTTTTTAATTGGTTTGAAATAAATTTTCTATATATGGGATGATAAAAACTAATAATTGTAAAGAGTCTCCTGCTTTACCTGTTTCGGTTATTATTCAGGATAAACATTCCATATTGGCTCTTTTTCCCTCCAGTCAAAATACAGTTTTGTGCAATTCCTTCCGCTCCGGATCAAGGCATTGATCCTTTCCCTGTTAATATGAAAATCGGTGGTGCGTACATCAAGAGTGTCTATAAAAACAGTCCTGTTCCAATCTTCCGGCAGCAAATGGGACTTGTTTGCCATCTCCATCATAAAGTTCAGAAGAGCCCCTGAAAACTGTTTTATGTTCTCTATTTTTTCTGGTGGTATTGCCCAGTTATCATGGCTGTATTTAATGACCTGCCGGCTGTCGAGTCTGAACCCGAGAGTTTCATAATTGAAGACCTTGATTTTATCATCGGGATAAAAATCATATTTCCCGTTCTGCTGGTTTGAAAGGTACTTTTTATTGTCAAAAATGTTCACGGCATAGTTGTAGGATACCCCCCCGTCAACGAGTACGGAATTCTTGTAAAAGACAGATTGGAAATAAATGGGGATGCCCATAGACATCCTTACAGCAAGCCAAATAGGTGTATCAGAATTTTCACTTCCTTCATGAGAGAAGATCACAGGTTTTTGCCTGGTAAGGTCTGTCGTTATTATGTACAAATTTCTGAGACCCGGTTCACCTTCCTCAACTCGTTTACTTAGTTGATTGAATGTCAAATCAGGATTTTGTGTCTTTTCCCCTATTTTGTCCCTTATAAACCTGCTGAATACATCACCTTTGTTTATTCCGTATCTCTTCAACAACCTGGGGATCTTTGTAAAAATCGACCCTCCATCAGCGAAAGCCGAAAAATCAGTATTTGAAATAATTTCAGAAATCTCTGTTGTTGAATGTCCTGTCGCCAGAAGCGCCGCATTTATTGCTCCTGCGGATGTACCTCCGACACGTTCAATCTTGTTGAGTATCCCCATTTCGTTTAGAACATCCAGGGCGCCCCCATAGGCGATTCCTTTCACACCACCACCTTCAAAAACAAGGTTCCTGAAATTTCTGGCTGCCATTATATAGTGGTTAAAATGCGATTAACTATTTTTTTCCTTTTTCACTTTTTTTTCATCAAGTACCGACTTTGGCTTATTCCCGGCGGCTCTCAGATTAACAAGCTTACCGAGTAAATCAAACCAGAATGGTGATCCCATCGATACAGCCAGGGCGGTTATGAGAAGTCCTCCAATTTTCTTTATGTAATCCCAGAAGTTTTCAAGCTTCACATCTTTCCATCCTATAGGAAGATCGGCCTTCCTCAGTTCTTTATCAAGATTCTTCAAAGTCTCAAAGTTCCTGGATATTTTCTTAACAGATTCATCCTGACTCAATTTAGCGGAGGCTGAAATCTTCATTGTATCAATTGCCGAAACCAACCTGACAACAGATGTATCCTGTACAAATAATGAAGCTTTATTGGCAATTGCCTGCCGTGCAGTATCATTGTTATACAAATAAGAACAGATGGTGAAAGTATCCGTATTTGTTGCACCAACCAGTACGATGGAAATTATAAAGATCCACAACTGAAGTTTTTTCTTATATGAGCCAATCAGTCTCTCCTGAGCTTCATCATACCATCTTGCTATTTTTATCTTGAACTGGTCAATCTTGCCATTAGTGTCCGAAAGGTACTGGAGTAAAATCCTCTTTAAATCGTCTTTCCCTTTCAGTAAGTCAGACGCTATTATCTTACTTCGTAATATTTCCGAATTAAAGCTCAAAGTAGCAGACTCATGCCCATCGAAGTTGATCAGATCCAGGAGGACATCTGTGAAGACACTCGAAGAAATATATGAAGGTTTTAATCCATTCTTCTTCGTTAATCCGCTTATCAGCTGGTGATCTTCAATTCGTTTGCCAAGGTCGTTCTCACCCTTCCCGAATGTGTCCGTAATCCACTTGGACAGCATCCGTCCTCGGAGATTTGAAAAACTGATAATTATTTCCCAGAATGTAGAACAAGCTATACTGAAGATCAGATAGATAAAGATCAGTCCAATCACAAGATCAAGAAATCCAAGTCCGGTCATGGTATTTCGTATTTAATTATATTTCAGACACTTTTACTATAAAAGAGAGTTCCATTTTAAGACCATTGAGGATAAGTCCTATTAATCTACCCCGTGCGTGTGATTGAAAACCTGTATTTAATACTTCAACCTCTTAAATAAGATATATTAAATAATAACGTAATTTATATATTTGACTTACAATGGTTTAGAAATCAAACTCAGCCACCACTGCAGCGTGATCGGATGCTGCTTCTGTAATATTACTTATCCCTCCAACTCCAGGCTTCGTATAAATGCCGCTTCTGTTTATTTGAAGATTCCTGCATCTTGCTTTCAAGGGTTCTGTTACAATCAGATAGTCGAGTTGCTCTTTGCCGGTTCCATAAGTTCCACGTTCATTCTCAGGCAGCATAAGGTTGAGGTTATGAAGTTCATCGTTCATAATGAGTGGGGCAAGCGAGTCACTGGAATGATCGCTGTTCATGTCACCGGCAACAATTATATAATCATTTTTCAGATCCAATTCATTTATTATTTCGGCTACACGCTTTGCCTGACCTTTCCTTCGTATGTCCCCCCCTGGATCCTGACCTCCTGAATAACCCTGTGATTTCAAATGATTTATGAAAATATTGAGAGGCTTGACAGCTTTAATATCTAACTGAATATGAAGGCAGTCTCTTGAAAAGGTCTTTACGGTCTTCCCCAGGTAATCAGTAGTATCATCAATATAGCTTTTCATATTCATGATAGGGTGTCTCGACATCAGGCTTACATCTATGCCACGAGGATCATTACCATCAATCAGCATTATATGCTTATACGGCAGCTTCCCGATAGGCTTGAGAAAATCTCTGTAGAGAATTTCATCATGGAACCTTTGAAGCAGCGTCCTGTTTTCAACCTCAATAAGACAAATTATATCAGCATCGATTTCAGAAATCACCTTTGCAAGGTTTCTTACAGATTTTGTATCGGCAGGTTCCATTTCAAATTCAATCCATCCGACCCAATTTTTGGATCCTGTCCCCTTTTTAGTATGCTTTTCACGGACATCAATAATGGTTGCATAACCTTTTAGCTGAGCTTTAAGGCTCGAGATTTCAGCCTGATCAAAAACAGGCTTTTTAAGCTCCTCTTCAAGCTTTTCTACTGCTTCTAACAGTTTTCTGGCTTTCGGATCATCTTCCTTGAAAATCCTTGATCTGCTGAAAAGATTCTCGCAGTTATAGGTGGCAATCTTAATCTTTTGTGACATAGTTAATATACGAAAGGAATTATATTGAAATGGAAGCGAATATTGACCTAAGACATTCAAGACTTGACATTAACAAAAATAAACCATGAAACATTTAAAGTCAACCGTGTCAATTTGGTTAATGAACCATTATGTTTACTAACCTTCAGATTTTTAAGCTCGAACAAGAAATAGCTTAATAAAACCAGTTCAAAGAATTCCCATTTGTTCCCAAAAATTCCCATTGCATGTTTTATTTTCGTAATAATAAATCAAACCCAGGCAATCAACAGGTTTGAACCCTAGAGCAGAGCTTCCGCAGAGTGGCTACAGCTCTCGCGGAAGCTCTGGACTCCTTTCCGGTGCAAGCACCAGTGAACCGAACCGCCCTTGGCGGTGAGCCCGGCAAAGCCAATTAACCCAAACTTCATGCCCGCCGATTTGGTCTGACGAAGACGACTATTCCGGTTTTGTGTGCGGGAAGCGATTTGTCAAATTGACAATTTTAAATAATGAGTGAGGCTGGATTGCCTTTCGGGAATTCTCAGTTCAGATTCCCTCAGCAGTGAAATAGTTGTAGAATAAAGGATTACTAGCTTCGGCAGGAACCTCTAAAAGCTACTAACCTACTGGAATCCCAGGGGACTTTAAGTTATACACCTCCCCCGCTGGAGATATTCCAATGGATTTTTGCATCAGGAGCGCTGTTTTGCCAGAAATGAGGTCCGGAACGTTCCGATGCTACAATTTAGGAGTTGCAGAGATCTTGCCCTGATCGCCGGGTGAGCCAAGTGCCTCGTAGATACTCCTCTGGTCGCGGGGGTATATCAACCCCCTTTCCAGCCTGATGTTCTTTTTCAGCATTAACCTGTTGAAAGTCTTCCTGCAGATACCAAATTCATCCGCCATCTGTTGCTTTGTTTTAACAACACCACGATAAGAATTATTATTCATGCTCATGACTATTATGAAAAATGTTTTACCTTCCTTAAAGACAGTACCCCCTTCTTGTCAATATCAAAAACTAAGGGTAAGGTAATGTTCAATAAAATGCTCCATGGCTGAACCACGATCTCCTTTGACAGACATTATTTTAGACATTGGATTGCACCTATAAAATTAAGACAGGGAAGAATCAAAGTCAAGTTTTTCTGTCTGAAAATTTAGGATTTTATTATATATCCCACGACATTTGGTAGTGACACTTTGTAACGCAGTTACAGCCCTACGGATAAAAAAATCCGATGAACCAGCATATTAAAAATGATCTTCCCTGAATAATTCTTAGCCGTTTGCGCTGATCAGGGAGAGTGATTTTCTGTTTAAAATCTCGATCTTCTTTCCCTGAATCTTAATGATCTTATCCCTGTCAAATTCCGAGAGCACCCTGCTTATGCTTTCCCTGCTGGAGTCAACGAGATTGCCAATCTCCTCCTGTGTGAGTGGCAGCCTGAACCTGTCAGATTTATATATCCGATCGGCCATTTCGAGAAGGAGATCTGCCATTTTTCCCCTTATCTGCTTCTGAGTCCTGCATGCACACCTGCTAAACACTTCAAGTTCATTCCTGCATAACTCAAGCATTATCTCGTAAGAAAACTCGTGATTTGTCCTGAGCAAAGACCTGAATACATCAACATCAATGAAACAAACTTCAGCCTCCTCGATAACCGTTACAGAGTACTGGTTTATCTTGTCTCCAAAGGTCGTGGGTAAACCCAGATATGTGGGAGCCTTGTCAATCCTGACGATCTGTTCATGATAGGGTCCGCTGATATGTATTTTTACAAGCCCGCTTCTCAGGTATGCAACATTTGTCGAAAAGGTCCCCTGTTTGATAAGCGAATCCCCTTTTGCAAACTTTACCAGGGCACAATTGATGGAAAGTTTGTCTGTCTCTTCAGGATTCAGTTTAGACGCTGCCTTGGACTTTATTGTACAAACACCGCATTCGTTTTTCATGGCCGAAAGTTAGCAAAAGAAGAACAATCCCTGAAAAAACGAACCCGTTAATGATTACGGGCTTCAGTAACATTTAAAATTTATGCGGTGAAACAATATCTTTCAGGTAATTGATATTGGTAAAAGCAATTCTGGCTGATTCGGATTCCTGAATTTCATAATATTTAATATCCGCCGTTTTTATAAAATCCCGCACTGCATTCCTGTCTCCTGAAAGCAGGAAAGATTCTAGCTTCTGATTGATCTTACGCTGCCAAATAGAGTGCAAAGGTTCAATTCCCGATCCTAATTTCGGGATGAGCAACTCAGGTTCTGAATCAGAGAATTCATCTATCATACCCTTAATGATATCCCTGTCGGGGAAAGGCATGTCACCTGCAATAACGAAACAAAGCTCATTTGCAGCAGCCTCCAGACCCGCGTGTATTCCACCCAAAGGGCCCTTACCAATGATCTTATCACTTACGATTTTAAACCGGGAAAATTCCCTGAACTCCCCGGGTAAATTTGTTACTATGATTATTTCAGGAAACAATTGCTCCAACACCAGAATAATCCTTTTAACAATCTGTTTGCCATCAATATAAGAAAGAGATTTGATTATGCCGTCAAATCTCTTGTTTTCTCCGCCCGCCAGAATAATTCCTGAAAAGTTCTCGTACATATGAATCTCTGATTCAACATCCGCCTGCTACCTTCTTTTTCTTAGGCCCGGCCGTTACAGTCGGCTTTGAAGCAGCACCGGGCTGTGTCTTTTCAGCCTGAATCACACCTCCTCCGCCCAGGGCCTGTCCGGCACTCTTTCTGAAATCATACTTTGCAAACTCCTCATCCGCACTTGTAGATACAGGTTTCTGAGGATTCATAATTGCATCAAACCAGTAGTTGAGTCCGCCTTCAAGTACAAAGTTATTCTTATATCCCAACTGACGGGTCACCATCCATGCCTCATTTGCAGTAATCGTACCGTTGGAGTAAAAGACGTTCATCTTTGAATCCTGATTCAGAATCTCAGTATACTTGTCATTTAACAAGTCAGGTATAGGAACATTAACCGCCCCGGGAAGGCTGAATTTCTCAAATTCATCCTGGCTCCTGACATCAACCAACCTGAGAGTCGGATCCTTCTTTACAAGCATATCGGCAACGGTTTCAGGCGCAATATACTGAGTCCTGGTTTTAACTTCTGAAAGAAGCTGGTCTGCAGTCAGCTTATAAGGCCTGGTTGTATTCTGCGGCACGGCAGCAATCACAAGTCCAAGAGGGATCAGAAATAATGCCAGTAATGTACGTGGTTTCATAGTATGATTTTTAAATTCTAATAATCTTCAACAGGGTATTTTTTTTCAGCCCACTCTGCGACCCTGAACATTACCAGGGCAACGATAATCAGCAGGAGTGCAAAAAGTCCGTCGGACAAACCCAGAACTGAACTTACTTTAGGTGAGCCCATGAACTTTGCCATATAGATGCCTTCCCAGAGTTTATATCCCAAACCAAAGATAAATACACCGATAAAGAGTCCCCCGATGAAAACCAGGGCATCTATTTTACCGATTGATGCTCCACAAAAACTTGTGCCGGGGCAATAGCCACCCATTATAAAGCCTAACCCCATAATAACGCCGCCAAGGATGGCAGAAGGCAGGTACGTCGGGTTGATGTAAACCGAGCTAAGGTCAATCCAACCGAAGAGGCTGAAAAAAAGCAAACCTAACATTCCTGTAATTGCAGCTGTAAAGAACACTTTTAATACTACCGTATCATATCCATAAAAAACCCCGGCCAGCTTTTTACTGGAAGAAAATCCGCTTTGCTCAAGAACAAAACCAAACCCGATACCTATAATAAAAGCCAGAAACAGGTTCGTGTTTTCTGATATTATATCATTTGCAACTAGTGGTCCCATATTCAATTTATTTTTAAATCCAGTTTTTTCTGAAGAAATATGCGAAGGCAAAGGCCGTGCCGAATATTGCCATCATTGTAATAAATCCCCCAAGTGAAAGCACTGCCATTCCGCTGAGGGCTGATCCGCTGGTACAGCCTCTCCCCAGCTGGGATCCGAATCCAAATAGAACACCGCCTCCCAGAGCAAGGACAAGCCTTCTTCCTGAGGTTATTTTCGGTGAATGCTCAACTTTGAATTTAAGTCTTCCTGCTAATGTCCCTGAAAGAAATCCACCAACAAGAACTCCAAGCATTTCGAATACCAGCCAGGTTTTCATCGGGTTTCCCTGATGGGACTGGTGGAATTCCCTGACAAATCCCGAGTTTTCTCCCGCATGCGGAGCTACCGTCGTCATGGTGGTTACAACCACGCTTTTAATTGCACCGCTTGCCCCAAGCCCTCTGCCCGAAACAAAATTGGCAGCCAGCAAGACCAGACCTAATAATACCCCTCCTACATAGGGATTAAGGTATTTTATTTTCTTAACTTCCATATTTAGGTTTATTATAAAATAATTTTCCCGATCAGTGATTTTCAATATAGCCACCGGCTTGCCTGACCTGCAAATACTATAATGAATCTCAGCATGAAACTGCCGAAGATTACAAGTATTGCCGGCAAAATAGCAGGAATGTGGTATTTCCTTAATTCCAGAACTTCAAGCAATGCAGGGATTAGCATTCCCATGATAACAACAAATATCCAGAACACTGTAGTATAAGGGCCACCGAGGAACATGTTAGCCGCATCAATCTGAACCTGTGTACTTGCCAGGAATCCCATAAACATGTGAATGATCAGGAATAATTCAATCCCTATCAGTACGAGGTCTATCCTCGCGAACTGTTTTCTTTCATCAGTATTTTTTGATATTATCAGGGTTGCAGCGGCACCTGCCGAAAGTCCGGATGCCAGGAATAAGGGCCCCAGAATTGAAGTGTTCCAGAACGGCCGTGCATTGAATGCTGATAACAAAATTCCTGTATAGATACCTAGTACTAATGCGTAAATCAGCATAACCCAGGCCAGTATTTTCTTATACCTGATGAAGAACTTTTCGACAGAGTAAAGCACACTGTATTTCCAGTCCCATCTTGGGAACAGTTCCCTTATGTGCAACGCTGCCCATATAAATGAGACGGGGGTGATTACCATCAGTACCCAGGCACCCCACGACATGGGTGACTGCAGCTTAATATTCACATACAATTGCCAGAAATAGGCTTTGTGCCTGAGGTCCAGAAACAATGCAAGCAGTCCGAGAACAAGCAGAAAAGGAGCCAGCATCGGAGTAATCCTCACAGCAGCTTTGTAATCCTCCTCTCTTCCCCTGATATAATATATGGCTGCTATTGCCAGTATCCCAGCAGCCATTCCACCGAGAAAGAGATAGAGAGGAATTGGCCAGTGCCAGATGTTAAGGTGCGGGTCCACCATCAGGTTATTTCTGCCACTGACTATTAATTCTTCGTTCATGTTATTCCGTATTATGGAGTTTTAAATGAGAAAATAGAGTCTCGGATCTGTACCTGCTTCAGGAATAAGTGTCTTATACTTCCTCCGCTTCAGGATCATGGTTACTGAACTGTTAGGGTCATCCAAATCGCCAAAGTAGATGCATTTTGTCGGACAAACATCAGCGCATGCGGTGCTAAGCCCATTTTTAAGGCGATGGTTACAGAATGTGCATTTATCGACATAGCCATCGGGATGCGGGTACCTTGCATCATAAGGGCAGGCAGAAATACAAGCTCCACAGCCGATGCATTTTGAATGATTAACGAGAATAATTCCACCTTCAGCAAAATGACTTGCTCCCGTCGGGCAGCAACGGACACAAGGAGCATTATTACAATGGTTGCATCTTTCCGATCTTAATTCAATTTCAAGCTGGGGATACGTCCCGTTAAGCCTCTCCACCACCCAGTCGCGGCTGAATCCTGATGGTACATTGTTTTCAGTCTGGCAGGCTACAACACAATCGCTGCATCCCACACATTTCCTGGTATCAACTGCCATTGCATATCTCATAATGATACCTCCTTCCCTGCATTCTCTGTTACAAACGTTACAAAATTCGATCTCATTCCGGTTCCGCCCATCAGCGGATCGTAAAGAACTTTTGTTATCATTTGTGTATCGCTCGCCCCCTTTCCGAAGCATCTCTTCATTTGTTTTTGCTTATGCCCGAATCCATGGACCATATAAACCGAATCCCACCTAATTCTTTCAGTGACCCTCACTTTTATTGGAAAATCGGTAGTGACTCCATCCTGATTCTTAAGCCATATATACTGTCCAGTGACAAGACTCCATTCCTTCGCGACTTTTGGGTTAATCCAGACGCTGTTCTCATGCATAAGGTCCGTGAGATTGGGGTTATTTGATGTTCTGCTGAAAGTATGCATTGGTGCCCTGCCATAGATAAGCCTGTAATAGCCGTCCTGTGGCTCCTCATGAGCAGTATATTTTGGCATTGCATCAAAACCTGCGGCTTCAAGAGATTTTGAGAACAGCTCTATCCTGCCTGAATCAGTAGGAAATTGCACATTTTCATCCTCTGCAAAGTACAGGTCATCGGCTTCCCTTTCAAAGTTTTTAACCCCAAGACTTTGCATTTCCTCAAGCGATGACTTAACCTGTTTTAACTGCCAGTCGAGCAAATCTTCCTGTTTTTCAAACGGAAAATAGCTTTCAAGCCCAAGCTTCAATGATAATTGCCTGGCAATCCAGTAACCCGGCCTGGTTTGATTCAAAGGTTCAGTCGATTGCATTCTTAAAGCGATGGAAGGTTTCCTGTGCGGGCTGATTCTCAGGCTGTCATACCTTTCAAGATATGTGCATTCAGGTAATACAACATCAGCCCAACCAGTTATCTCCATGGGCATTGTGTCAATTGCAACCAGTAGTTCCAGATTCTGAATAGCTTTTATTGTATTTGCCTGGTTAGGAATAGTCGAGATAAGGTTAGTGCCGTTTACAATCCATCCCTTTACCAGATAACCCGGATTATTTTCCGGGATCGAGGCATCGATGAGCACATTTGAAACCGGCGAACTGGCTATCGGAAACTTGCCGGGAAAAGCATCCTGCCATGTCCTGGATGGTTTTGGAAATCCAGGCAATTTATATCCTGGCACCGATGCTTTTGATGGCCTGTAGAATCCCCCCCTTCGACCCCACGAACCCAGTAAGGCATTTAGTATTGCAATAGCCCTGATTCTCTGGGTATCATCGCCATACCAGGTTACATGGCGTCCCGGATGAACTATGACTGCAGGTGCTGCGCTTGCCATTTCTTTGGCTGTACGTTTGATTTTGTCGGGACTGATTGTTGTTATTCCATAAGCCCACTCAGCAGTGAAATTTTTCACATGTTCCCTTAACTGATCAAACCCCGTGCAATATTTATCCACATACTTTTTATCGTAGTATTCATTATATATAATCTCGTGCATCCAGGCCAGCAGCAGCGCGATGTCTGTCGATGGCTTAATCGGCAGCCAGTACTTCGATTTGCCTGCAGCAGTTGAAAATCTTGGGTCAACAGTAATTATCGTAGCTCCGTTATCAATGGCATCGGACATTTCCTGTATCTGACCGTTATGCATATTTTCTCCTATGTGTGACCCAATGAGAACAAGGCACTTTGTATTCCTTATGTCAGTTATTTCAGGAGAATAGGCTTCCTCGCCAAAGGTTGCAAAAAAGGCATCATCCCTCGGTCCCCTGCACTGGGCATAAGATGGTTCCGCAATATTCTCGGAGCCATAAGCTTTAAGAAGTGTTGTAAAATATGAGCTCCCGGAACCATGAGTGAACAGAGCCATTGAAGATGGCCCGTATTTTACTGATATTTCCTTCATCCTTCCCGCGATGTAGTCAAAAGCTTCATCCCAGGTTGCTTCCCTGAAAATTTGTTTTCCCCTTTCTGCTGTCCTTAGCAGCGGTGTCCTTAATCTCTCGTTATCATTATACATTCCGACACCTCCGGTTCCCCTCGGGCACAGCCTGCCGTTACAATGCTGGTCCTGGTCATTCCCAATTATCTTCCAGATTTTTCCGTTGGATTTTTTATATACCCAGCCAGCGCATTTCCAGAAACAAACCTCACAATAGGTAGGGGTTCTCTTTAGATCAAGATTCAGGCTGCCGGTATTCCCCGGCTGAGAGATCAATTCCATGGCCTTCATTGTACCGGCACCTGTTGCCATAAATCCTGCTCCGGCCACCGAAATCTTAATAAATTGTCTCCTGTTTGTCATCGTTTTTCTGAAACTTTTCAGGTATTTTGAAATTTAAATTTCTGCCAGGTTTACCGTGCAACATCAAGTTGTCAGTTTATGCATTATAAATCAATATATTAACTGACCAGAAATAATTATGTCACATCAAGGGAAACTTGTTTTATACTTGATTCAAATGTATTTATTGGGATAGTTTCAGAATGTGATACATATCACATTATTAAGTGCATGTAGTCACAGTTATGACAGGTGGAGGCAATTTAAGCTCTAATTCTTAAAATGCCATAGGTTTGTCAGGATAAGGCAAATGATAAAGAACATATTTTGCGCAAACATTATGAACATATGTTCATTATATTTGTATCGGATTTTGTTCTTGTATTAAACAGTTTTATTCAAATTATAATAAGTTATGAAAATAGCAGTTCCCGTAACCTACGACAAACTGGTGGATACGCATTTCGGTCATTGTGATTCCTATGCAGTATATTCGCTCTCCGAAACCAATGAGATTGTGGAAGTAAATACGATTAAATCGCCCGCCGGATGCGGATGTAAATCTGATATTGCACCCCGGCTTGCTTCTTTTGGAGTCAGTGTAATGCTTGCCGGCGGAATAGGTGTCGGTGCAGTCAATGTTCTGAATAATAATGGTATTGAAGTCATAAAAGGCTGTTCCGGCAGGGCGGAAGAAGTAGTCAGAAAATACATCGAAGGCTCGGTTGAAGACAGCGGAAGTACATGCGATCATCACCATTCCCATTCACCCGGAGAACATACATGTCATCACGGTTAAACAATAATTGACTCTGATTCTGAATGCAGCTTGTACCATCAAGACCTTTAAAAGAAATATGGCTTAAATCGGCTGTTACAGGATCAATCTGGGCCTCGGTGGAGATTGTCCTGGGAAGTTTCCTGCATAACCTGAAAATCCCTTTTACAGGTTTGATTCTGTCATTCATTAGTGTATGGCTGATCGTTTCATTTCTTCAGGTTTGGAAAGAACCTGGTCTTGTCTGGAGGTCAGGGCTTATATGTGCCATGATGAAAGCTGTATCGCCGAGTGCAATAATCCTTGGGCCAATGATTGGCATACTTGCAGAGGCAATCCTGATGCAGGTTTTCATATTTATCTTTGGCAGGAACCTTCTCGGTTATATCATTGGCGGCATCTTTGCAGTACTGAGCACACTGATTCAAAAAACAGTCAACCTGCTAATTCTGTACGGCTTCGACCTGGTGAAGATAGTTACTGACCTCTATCATTTTGTTTCAAAACAGATCAGTATCCGCGGCGTAAGTCCTTTAATGGTTTTGCTGATCATTGTCCTGTTCTATTCGGCTATAGGAATTGCCGGCGCTATTTCAGGTTATCTCTCAGGAAGGGGATTCTCAAAAGAAGATTCCAGTCGGGATCAGGAATTGGACTTTAACTTCCAGTCAGGGAACAGGATAAAGAAGGGCCCGGCTCCAGGCGAAAAGTACTCACTTATCCTGCTGACAGTAAATATCTTATTTATTACAGGAACACTTACCCTAATCAATTCAGATCTTACAATCGCGGCTGTACTTGCAGGAATTTGCTATGTTCTTTTCAGCTATTTAAAATACAGCAGGTCAATAAGAAGACTGCTGAAGATTAAATTCTGGCTGAGTTTTATAATAATTACATTCTGCGCGGCATTTTTATGGGAAGGAGTTTCCACCGGGGAATATTTCAGTATGCCAGGGTTACTGGTTGGTTTAAAGATGAATGCCAGGGCGGTAATCCTTGTTCTTGGATTCTCAGCCATCAGCATTGAACTAAAGAACCCGGTAATCAAATCGATATTATTTCGCAATGGGTTAGAATCGGTTTACCAGTCGCTGGATCTTGCATTTTCCGCACTCCCTTTTCTCCTGTCCAGTTTATCTGAACGGAAAGAAAATAGCGCTTCCGGCATTTCTCGCAGTTCTTTAAAGGGTCTTCTCAGCAAGGCTGATATCCTGCTTGACTTATTTAAAAAGGAACACTTTAAAAGGCCGGAAATTATTATTATAACCGGAGAGATCCACCAGGGGAAGACAACACTGGCCAACAAGACAGTTTTGCGCCTGAAAGAAGAAAATTTCCGGGTTGGAGGATTTTTGTCACCGGGAGTAAACAATGATAAGGGAAGGGTTGGATTCAGGCTATATGACATCGATACTGCTGAGCAATACGAATTATGCTCAACAGAAGGCAGAGGTTATGGTATAAAAACAGGAAAATATTCTTTCAATCCCGAAACCATAAATACAGGCTCCCATATTCTTGACCCTGAAAACTCAAAGGATAAGCAGCTTATTGTAATTGATGAGATTGGCCCGCTTGAGCTTAGCGGGAAAGGATGGTATCATGCAATAGAGAGATTATGTTTATATTCGACGGTTACTCAGCTGTGGGTTGTCAGAAAGAAGCTTTTAGACCGTGTTACCAGGAAATGGAATACCGGAAATGTATATATTTTTGATATTTCCGCAGAAAACGAGGAGCTAATAATCGCTGGAATAATTAAGCTGGTAAGGGATAAAGCCGGTCTGATGACCACGTTACCGGATCCGGCACACTGAGAATTCAGTAACTTTTCAGTTTATAACGTGATTCATCCCTCCCGTTCAGAAAATTTGTAATTACCATTGCCAGGTCATCACTGATCATGTACCATGTTCTGGTACCCTTTTTTTGCCTGACTAATATCCCCCTGTTTCTTAGAATTGAAAGATGCTGGGAGATAATTGATTGAGGTACGTCCAGCCTTTTTACAATTTCGTTGACACAAATCTTGTCGCTCAGCAGCAGCTGCATTATTTTCAACCTTACCGGATGAGATAGTGCCTTGAGTGTTTCGCTGAATTTCTCGTATTCATTCACTTCCGGTAAAGAATTGGGATAAGAATTTTCTGTTAACTGATTCATCTGAATGAATTTAAGAACTTCGAAATATCCTGCCGTGTTTGCGGAACAACCATCTGAATGTTGTTTTCACGAAGGACTTCCATGACCTTAGCCCCGAAACGTCCAGCCACAATTATACCAGCTCCCCTGGCTATAAGCATTTTAGCGGCATCAAGGCCAGCCTGATCCTTTTTAAATCTGAATGAATTCTCAATAAATTCTAGATCACCTGTGATTGAATTAAAAAGGCAATACCATTCACATCTTCCAAAATGCAAATCGATTACGGATTTCTTGTGGTTTTCGGAGGCTGCAATTGCAACAATCATCACATCATGTGTTAAGAATTATATCACCGGATTTGCAAACCGGACAACAAAGTGTTCCCTTCCCTGCCAGAGTAAAACTGATGCGACAGCTGTTACAGATGTACCATTCAGCAACTGACGAGTTCCCGTTTGCAAACCGAATGGGCTTTCCTTCAACCAGGGCCCTTGCGACTTTTCGCCTGGCACTTTCATAAATTCTTGTAAAGGTGGGTCTGGAGATATTCATCAAAAGGGCAGCTTCGGCCTGCTTTAGAAGCTCATAATCACACAGATTCAAGGCTTCGTATTCCTCAAATCCAAGAATCACCGCCTCTGATTGCTTACCCTGGAGACCAAGTGGCTTAAATCCGAAAAAACTAGGCGCCTTCTGAACCAACCTGTCCTTTTTATTCCGGGACATACGAATATTTTTGACAAATATAATGAACAAATGTTCATATTACAAGGCGTATCACAACAGATGAATACAAGATAAATGCACGGTCTTTAAATTGGCAGAGCAATAAAAGCTCCCGGTATCGCTGAAATCACCGGGAGCAGTTATTCAAGATCACATCCGCTTTTTTCATTCAATATCAAGCAGATGGCTCATTTTTAATTTATTTACAACAGAATCCGCTACGCTCCCTCTTTCTTTTTTGTATTAATCCCAAACGGGTAATATAAGGGACATACGCTGATTATACTTGTTAGCAGGAATACTCCTCCGATAACCATGAGAATAATCCCCAATGTTCCGCTTATAACCTTTGTGAAGAATAAAACTGCAATTACGATTGCAACTACAACTCTCAGAATCCTGTCGAGATTGCCCATGTTCTTTTTCATAATTTCGATTTTTTAGTAAGTTGAATTATTATTTAATTACATCTTTCTGATTATAAAATAGTTTCCCGGTTAAAACAAGTCCAGTAAAGACAAAAACTGTGAATACCAGGCTGCTGACTGAAAGCTGCATCCCACCTGAAAGTATATGTCCGCTTGTGCACCCACCTGCCATCCTGGCGCCGAAGAGCAACAGGAATCCACCTGCAAATGACCATAAAATTCTGTTCAGGGGTGACTTTCCTTTGAACCTGATCCAGTTACTGTGGAGTGTGGTTATCCTGAATTCTTTACTGGAAATTGAAAGAATAAGTCCTGAAAGAAATGCTCCTCCAAGGAATTCCAGTTCCCATGTTCCGGGTTCTTTTATCTTTTCAAAATAGGGATTACCTGTAAAACCGGTCACAAAATCGGCAACCATTGGATAAGCAGTTGAAGCACCTATAAAATGGTTAGCCACAAATGAAAGATTAACAAACACATTTAATGCTGCAAGGGCTATTCCAGCATATAGCCATCTCTTCCCGGAATTGTTCACCCTGCCTTTCAATCTGAAAGCAAGCACAATAAACAAGGATCCGATGATCAGGGTTGCTATCAAATAGAGAGGCCTGCTGTTTCCCAGAAGGCTGAATAGTGAAATGCTTCCCAGGTCAGGGTTTGCAAGGCTCTTAATAACCGGGAATGAAAGCGTGTAAACAAGCCCGCCTGCCAATCCTCCGGCTATGCCAGCCAGGGCATCTATTGATCCCTCACCCAGAGAAACAGCCATTGTTCCCGGGCAATATCCCAGAATTGCCATCCCGGTACCAAATACAATCCCTCCAATTACCAATCCACCAAGGATGACGGGTTTAAGATGGAATGAACCAAGCCCGGTAACAGTCTCAACTGCCACGAGTATGGCTCCCAGTCCGACTGCTGCAGCTAATGCCTTTGCCACCGTGAGGTCCCCGAGAATTGCCAGGCCGCTGATAGTATCAAAACGGTTAAGTTTCGCGTACCGGAGTATTGATCCAAATGCTAAACCTATCAGAATTGCAGTCATTTTACTTTATTGATTCTGTTAATGATAAAATCCTTGGTTTTCACACCTACTATCCTGTCAACTTCTTTCCCGTCACTGAACAGAACAATTGTAGGGATTCCCCTAATCGAATATTTCGATGCCAGGGACCGGTACTGTTCAACATTGACCTTGCATACCTTGACATTACCAGGTACTTCATCTGCAACTTCATTCAGCACCGGTGCCATCATTTTGCATGGTACACACCAGGATGCCCAGAAATCGACAAGTGTGATATTACTCTTAACCTGGAGCTGGAAATTCTTGTCAGTCAGTTCCAATATCCTGTCGCTGTTCTCAACCATGGGGATATTCTTCATTTTCCTGAAAGAGTAAATGAAATATCCGGCGAAAAACACCACCACAATTGCGATAATATAAGTAATCTTCATATTAAGCCTCCATCAGTTTTTTACTCGATGTTTTAATCTGGTTGACATATTCTGATGCAGCAAGCGCTGCAATTGTCCCGTCCGCCACAGCCGTTGTAACCTGCCTGTACTGTTTTGCTGTACAATCACCAGCTGCATAAACTCCTTCAACGGCCGTCTGCACTGACCCGCTGACTGGAATTTCACCTCTCCTGTTCAGTTTGATGATTCCTTCCAGGAACTCCGTGTTGGGGATATAGCCGATGAAAATAAATGTGCCATCAATTCTCCTGTTTGTTATCTCTCCAGTCCTGAGATTTTTGATTTCAGCCATTTCCAGCTTCTCAAAGCCATGAAAACCTGCTACAGTTGATTCCATTATAAAATCTATCCTGGCATTGCTCCTGGCTTCTTCAATTGCGTGCTCAAATGCCTGGAAGCGATCAAACTGATGGACAACCGTTACTTTGGACGCATATTTTGTCAGCGATACAGCTTCTTCAAGTGCAGAATTTCCTCCGCCGACCACAATGATCTCCTTGCCGGTAAAAAAATCGCCGTCGCAGGTGGCACAATATGATATTCCCTTTCCTTTCAGCTCATTTTCACCCGGTACACCAAGTGTTCTTGGCCGTCCGCCCGGAGCCAGTATTACCGAATCTGCCGAGTATTGAGAACCGTCTGTGAGGGATATCTTCTTTCTTTTATTTTCAAGATCAATCCTAATTATTGAAATATTTGACCTGAGTTCACACCCGAATCCCAGTGCCTGTTTTTTCATTATTCCGGCAAGCTGGAACCCGCTGATGCTTTCAACACCTGGATAGTTGGCAATCTCATGGGTCAGCACCATCTGTCCTCCCGTTATCCCTTCATCGAGAATGAGAGTCTTCATCCTGGCCCTGGAGAGATAAATACCTGCAGTAAGACCTGCCGGTCCTGCGCCTATTATTACAGCATCAAAATGATCCATTTTCTCCTTTTCATTATACATTCACAGTTGCAGAGAACTCCTTATCGAGGATTGTCCTTACCTGCTCTTTCGTCTGGATGCTTGAGGTGGCTTTTACTACTTTGCCATTCTTATAGTAAATTGTAAAAGGAATACCCATGAAGTTTCTTACTTCTGGAAGGTTGCGTATAACATGAGATTCAGGATTATCAAATTCCATATCGAAGAATTTGACATGGTTATATTCTTTTTCAAGTTCTTCAGCAATGCCATAGACAGGTATGCACATTGGACCCATTCTTCCGCATATAACCATTACATTTTCGTTCTGGTTAACAGCCTTCTGATGATCAGATGCCGATTCCAGATGATTTAGATTTGTGTACAACATTTTGTTCAGTTTAAAATTATGCAGCAAAAATAAATACAAAATCCGGCGCATTTACTGGTTCCTTGTTCATGTATGATAATTGACTGGTTGAAAAAGAACAACTTTTTTATTGATTTAGATTAAATTTGTCGGATTATTCAGAATATATGAGGACCATACTGGAAGCAGATAACGATTTTTTTTGTGATATAAAAGCACCGTGCTTTCAGAATCTGCAACACGAAGAGGCGGATCTTGTAAAGGGAAGTAAAACTCAGGTCCTTTTCAGAAAAGGTGAGAATCTTACTAAGCAGGGAGCTTTTGCATCCTATATCTTATTTGTTATCAATGGATATGCAAGGCAGTATCTTGAAGGGGAAGGGAACAGGGACTTTAATCTGAAGATTATCATTCCCGGTGAGTTTGTTGGGCTCTCGGCCGTATTTAACACTAATATTTTCAATTATTCCTCTGTTGCCATGACTGATTGCCAGGCCTACCTTATTGAGAAAGATGCAATAGCGACGCTTGTCAAGCAGAATGCAATGTTCGCGTACGGAATAATCAGGAAATACTGCGAGCAAAACACCAACCTTCTTGACACGGTGGGAAAATTGCTCTTCAGGCAGATGAACGGAAGGCTTGCTGAGACTTTGCTGTATATAGATAGTTTGAATAAATCACATGAGAGTTTATTCCAGTACCTAAGCAGAAAAGACATTGCCGATTTTGCAGGAATTTCAATGGAGAGCGCGGTAAAGCTGCTTAAAGCGTTTGAAAAAGACGGCATCATTGAACTTCACGACAAAGACATCATACTATTAAAACCCGGGTTACTCGAGGAGATCAAAAAGAGAGGGTAAAAATCATCTGATATCCCATACTCACCTTTTCCACAGACGTTCCATTTCCTCGAGGGTCTTTCCCTTGGTTTCAGGTACCAGCTTCCATACCAGGAGTGCGGCCACAATTCCCATTATGCCATAGAGCCAGTATGAAAAGCCATGGTTGAACCTGGCAGTAAGCATTTGATTATCGTTTAGGACCGGAAAGGTAAAGGATACAAGCCAGTCGGCGACCCACTGTGCTGCCACGGCAATAGACATTGCCCCCCTGATACTGTTGGGAAATATTTCTGAAAGTAACACCCAGGTAACGGGACCCCAGCTCATCGCAAAGAAAGCAACATACAACAGCATAAAAATCAATGCCGACACACCTTCGTGGTGAGCATAAAATGAAAAACCAAGTGCCATCATGCTCAGCGCCATGCCTGATGCTCCAATAATCATAAGTGGCTTTCTTCCAATCCTGTCAACTGTGAGTATCGCAACCACGGTGAAAGTAAGGTTAACAGCTCCTACAATGATCGTCTGCAGCAGTGAAGAATCAGTTGAAGCGCCCATATTCCTGAAGATATTACCGGCATAGTACAGGACCACATTTATCCCGACTAACTGCTGAAATACGGAAAGCAGTATCCCGATCAGTATCACGAAAAATCCAAATGAGAGCCAGGGGGCACTTTTCTCATGAATTGTCCCTTTTATCTCTTCAAGAATATCATTTCCGCCTGCTTCTCCGGCAATTCTTTTCAGTATTGCAAGTGCTTTGTCGTCACGTCCTTTCATCACAAGAAACCTGGGTGTTTCAGGAACAAAAAAGAGCAGAATTAAAAAAATTCCTGCGGGAATCGCACCAGAGAGGAACATCCATCTCCATCCCTCATTTAAAAGCCAGGCGCTATCGCCACGGCGTGCTATGAAATAATTGACAAAGTAGATCACGAGCATTCCCAGGATTATTGCAAACTGGTTCCACGAAACAAGCTTGCCCCTCATTGATGCCGGTGCAATTTCAGCAATATACATCGGGGAAATCATCGATGCGATACCCACACCGATACCGCCAATGACCCTGTAAAAGAAGAACGAATATACCGGCAGTACCGGAAAGAGATTCAAAGACTCCGGCTTCCATGCACCAATGGCTGAAATGAGGAATGCTGCAGCTGCAATCATCAGTCCTTTCTTCCTTCCAAAAGATTTCGAGATGAACCCGGCAAGCGCCCCGCCAATAATGCATCCAATGAGGGCGCTTGAAATCACGAATCCCTTTATTATATCCGCAGTATCCTTAAGCGCATCACCTTCAAAAGCCAGGGATTTCCTGAGGAACATTACTGCCCAGAGAGTGACCAGGCCAATCAAAACAAGTGAGGATACCCCACCTTTGTTAACACCCAGCAGACGTACTAACTGGCCCGATATTACCAGGAAGACCAGGTAAACTACAAGAGTCAATATTATCTTGTACTGACTGATAAGTTCTATTGTATAATCGTGGCCCGGTTCATTCAGGATCGGTGATATGTACAGCCCGACCAGCGATTTTTCAGCACCGTTTACAACCGCGGTGTCGTAGCCGAACAGTAATCCACCAAGAGTTGCAACTAAAGTCAGTGCAATTATATACGCATGATTCCCCTTCATGCAGTACCTTTTTTAATTATGTAAGCCGGTATTTCCTGTCGATAATCAGTATCCCCACTTTCTCATTGCTGCAAGATCGTCCTTTACGCAATCCAAAGGCGTCTCATTCTGGTATGATTCCTGCTCGATTATCAGGAGCCATGCACCGTTCTTAATGGCCTCGTCCACAACATTATTAATGTCGAGAACACCCTTCCCGAGCACTGTGCTGTCGTGCTGACCATCCTTGTTTTTCTCCTTCAGAACATCCTTAACATGAAGCGATTCAAACCTTCCCGGGTATCTTTTTATTATATCGACCGGGTTCGTCCCGGCAGCATTATAAAGGTTGGCGATATCAAATTGCTGCATAGTCTTGGCAGGATCGGTATTCTTCATTATGATATCATATATCTTCATATTTTTAAGCACAATATCCTCGAAGAAATCGTCGTGGTAACCGAACTTCATACCATATTTGTGGGTCATTTCACCTGTTTTGTTCCATAGTTCAATAACCTTCATCAGGGTATCGTAATCTCTCATGGCCTTGTCTTCCAGCTCGGGGGTAATCACAAATTTCTGGCCCATGAATGCTGCATCTTCGACCGTGTATTTCCAGTCGTCAATAAAATCTTTTTTCGCAGTATCCCACACATAGCTTCCGAAACCAACATGTCCGCTATACATGACCAGGCCGAGGTCCTGGAGAATTTTCCTGAACTCTTCACGGCTGTAACCATAGAACTTACGCTTATCATAACCTGCATGTTCAACTACCTTGTATCCCATTGCGGCAATTTTTTTAAGCGAGTCGAGAGGGTCCATCGTCATATTGTCGCGGATTGAATACAACTGTATGCCCACCAGGGCTTTCTGCGGAAGGGCCGAAAAGAGATCCTTTGGTAACAATGCGGCACCAATTGCAGCCATGGCACCGGATCTTAGAAAAGTTCTTCTGGAGGTTTTCATTTTATTGATTATTTGATTTGAAAAATATACTCTTGTTCCATGCTGAAGCTAAGTTAGAAATAAAGAATTGATCTGGAATCAAACCAGACCTTACATGAATTTAAAAAAAACAAAATTTTCAAAAATCAAGGATCAGTCAAGATTTTTCATTATTGCCTTGAATACAGCCAGCCTGACAGGATTCACGTTATAATACTCACCATTCCCCTGCAGTCCCGTATTCTGGCGGTTAATAAGAAGAATCACAGAAATCCCTGCTTCAGGAACCACGGCTATGCTGGTGCCCGTAAATCCTGTATGCCCGAAGGAACCTTCCGGGGCATCCTTCATGAATGAGTTTGAAGGATCCATCATCCAGCCAAGGCCATTACCGAAACGATCCATGGTAAGAAATGACCTGATTGTTTTTTCTGAGATAAATTGTTTTGAACCTGCCTTGCCGTTATTTAATAGCATATCGACTACCTTCTGAATATCACCTGCGGTCGAAAATAGTCCGGCTGCTCCTGAAATGCCACCGTTGGCGTACCAGGCGTTGCCATCATTAACTTCACCTCTCAGGACATAGTTCCTCCAGCCGTTCCATTTTCCTGGGTCAGCCTCAGTTACAGAATATCCCAGTGTATTATCGGTCACCATTCTTTTCTCGTACGGGTTCCCCGGTGAAGTCGCGGCAATCTTCTTAAAACCGCCCGCGAGCAGCGGGTTGAAAGTGGTTTGTCCCATATTCAGCGGCTGGAAGATATTTTCTTTCATGAATTTCTCAAGGGGCATACCGGAGACCTTTTCGATAATCTCTCCCAGCAGAACAAATCCAAGATCGCTGTACCTTCTCTGCTCACCTACCGGAAACTTCAGCGGGAGCCTGTGAATAAGATCGTAGCTTTCCTTCCTGTTTGATGCGAAATAGTACAAAGGGTACCATTCATAAAGCCCTGCCGTATGGGTGAGCAGGTTCCTGATGGTAATGCTCCTCTTTTCAGGAGTATCGAATGAGATGATGTATTTACATACGGGGTCGTTGACATTTATCATTCCCCTGTCGGCCAGGAGCATCATGGAGGTAGTTGTACCAACCACTTTAGTCAGCGATGCAATATCAAACAGGTGACCGACAGACATCACCTCGGGTGTTTTCAGCAGCTTGTGTTCAAAGTCGTACTTCTGGGCAAAACCATACGCATGCCTGTAAATAGTTTTACCATTCTTTTTAATGAGAATCACCGCACCTGGTATCAGGTCCTTTTTTACCTGGCTGTCAAGAATGCTGTCGACCTGGGCAATAAGCTTTTTATTGTTATCCCCGACCGATGGTTTCTTTGCAGATAAAACATGCGTCGCAAGGAAAAGAATTACTATTGAGACGAAAATCCTGACTGCCGGGGAATTTTTATTACCTGATCCTGACATATTTCTCGACCGATGAAATTTCTGTTACGGGCCTTCCGGCTGAATCGCAGGGATGATATACCTGGATAATAGTATCGTTCACCAGTTCAAGCGTCATTCGGATTTTCTGACCCTGGTATTCCTTCCTGAAATGCTGGATTACGGTTTCCTCATAAGCTTTTCCGTTCAGAGTGTATGCACCAAAACCGTAGTTGTCAGTGGTAACAGAATCCTGCACCCATCTTCCGACAAACATAAAATTCTTCTCCGACCAGAATTTAAACTCGCTCCCTTTCATCTTTCCGGGAAAGGTGATGGTCGTTTTGCCATCCCTGATGCTTTCCGACCGGATCAGCTGCCAGGCGCCCTGTGGATGACGTCCGTAACTACAGCCAAAAACCAGGAATGAAGCTATCAGGGAAATAAAAAGGATAAACTTTCTCATTGCAATTTACTGATTTGATGGGTTTTGAGTATAATAAGTTCAGGCAAGCCTGAAAATAGAAAGACCCGCCAGAGCAAGGCAGATAACCATGCAGATAATTGCCATCCATCTGAAGCTTCTTCGAACCTTTTTAATGCTTAAGGCTGAAAATATGAAAGCCAAGGCAGCAAGCAGAAATTCTGTAATTGTAAGCGAAGATACCTTCTGAAGGAAGTCTGGAAAAAGGCTCAGGAAAAAGTCAGATTTCTTTTCAGCGGTATTGAGATTGCTGAAATAGAAAACCCATATCCAGGCTCCTTCTATACACATCGAAATGAGCATCATTATCAGTGCCGTAATAAGGAACCCGTTTTTACCAGGGTCAGTTCTGGTCTTCATTTTCAAGCAATAAGAAGACAAAGATAACTAAATCGGCATACTTTCAGCTTAACTCCACTTCTTGATCACGCGAATTAATGCGCTTACTGCCAGTATTGCCAGTATGAACCAAATAAGAACCTTAAAGAAAAATATCTTTACTCCTGCCATAACTAATCATTTACCTTTAAATTCTTTCCCCAAATTACCGCTTATTTATTGTAAGGTTCAACAGCTTTCCGCACAAGCGCAATCGAAGCCCTGATTCCGTCATACTCACTCAGCTTATCCCCTTCGTATTCCACATCTATGTACCCTTTATAACCGGCATCTGCCACAATCCTGATCATCCTTGAATAATCGATCTGGGTTTCATTGCCGTTATCGTCAAAATTGTGTGTCTTCCCGCTGACGCCCTTTGCAAATGGCATCATATCTGTAACACCCTGGTACCTGTCATATTCGTAGAAGTTCCCGAGATCGGGCAAGGTGCCGCAATTTGGCATGTTTACTTTTTTCATCACATCCGAAAGCCAGGTCCCAACAGAAGAATTGCCTCCGTGATTCTCTACAATAACATTAATATTATATTCACCGGCATACCTGGAAAGCTTTGAAAGAGATTCTATTACAGCGGCTTTCATCTGTTCCGGAGTACCTCTCCCCGCCGCGTTGACCCTTATGGAATGGCAACCCAGGAATTTAGCTGCTTTCACCCATTTGTAGTGGTTCTCGACTGCCTTTTGCCTTCTTTCCGCGGATGTATCTGCAAGGTTTCCTTCGCCGTCGACCATTATCAGCAGACTCTTAACACCGTACTTTCCGCAGGAATCTTTTAGCTGGGAAAGGTATAGGGAATCCTGCCCCCTTCCAGCAAAAAAAATTGATACATATTCAACTGCATCAAGATTGAAATCCTTTTTCGCGATCCGTGGAAAATCCAGATTTGATATTTCCTTTTTCATCAATGCACGATGCAGAGACCATTCGGCAAGAGATATTTTAAACCGTGCCTGCTGGCCGTAACAGGCCAGGCCTAATCCAAATAGCAGTACAATTGCAAATATTCGCTGGTTTTTCATAGTCGTATTAAATATGGTTGATCGCAAAATTAAAAACTGTCCGTTAAAAATAGGGCTGTTTCCGGATAGTAAATATAGAACCGGCAATATAAAAATTCACTGTTCTTAACAAAGATTAACATATTGACTTTGGGAAATATTAATGGTAACTTTGGTAAATATAACAAAACCTCAGATTATGAAAACATTGACTTGGGTTGCCTGGCTGTCGCTGGGAGGTGGCTGTCTGATTATACTGCTGGCTCTGATTTCACTGTTGTTGGGGAAGAACCTTTTCGGGTTCACGCATATCGTTAATTTCTTCATTACAGCCAATACCTTCTTCCTGCTGGCGATTGCCCTGTTTATCTATATTTACAGGTGCAAGTGCAGTAAAGATTAACCCTGCTTCCCTGTCATAGATTTTTCTCCTATTTTTGGGCCGGATTGCTTTTGAAAGCAGTTCGTGATTCTTTTTGTCATATGGATGCTGAAATTACAATCATAGGAGCAGGTGTTGTCGGCCTGGCAATTGCTGAAAGATTAAGCACCAGGACCAGTTCTCTCTTTCTCATTGAGAAAAACCTCAGGTTTGGCCAGGGAACAAGCAGCCGTAACAGCGAGGTAATACATGCAGGGCTCTACTATCCTGCCGAGAGCCTGAAATCAATGCTATGTGTCAGAGGGAAAGTTCTCCTGTACGATTTTTGCAGGAAATACGATATTCCGTTCAGCAACTGTGGTAAGCTTGTGGTTGCAACGACCAGGGAGGAGATTAATGACCTGGATGATATAATGATCTCGGCAGCGCGAAACGGTGTGGAGGACCTGAGCATCCTCGGTGCTGCTGAAATCGGGAAGCTGGAACCGTCAATCTTTGCAGTAAAAGCCATATGGTCCCCTTCAACAGGAATTATTGATTCACACTCACTTATGAAGCAGCTTGAGGCAAATGTCCTGAACACCGGTGGCAATATAGTATATGGCAGTAAAGTGAAAGGTATCAGGAAAGTTACCGAAGGATACGAGGTGACTTTGACAGATTCTGACGGGAAGGATTATACATTTTCCACATCTGTGCTTATCAATTCAGCCGGTTTGTTTTCGGGTGAAATCTCAAAAATGGCGGGCATTGATGATGAAACGCTTTCAATAACATACTGCAAAGGCGAGTATTTCAGGGTAAGGCCCCCAAAAAGCAAGCTCTTAAAAAGGCTGGTTTATCCTGTACCTCACAAGAACCTTGAACATATAGGCGTGCATGTTACGGTCGACATGGGAGGCGGTGTAAAGCTGGGACCCGATGTTACATGGCTTGATACAAATCATGAAGATTATTCCGTCGACGCCACGAAAAGGGACTCGTTCTATGCTTCGGCGAGGAAGTTTTTACCATTTCTTGAACCGGACGACATTTATCCAGATATGGCGGGTATAAGACCCAAGCTTCAGAAGCAGGGTGGCTCAATCAGGGATTTCTACATCAGGGAGGAAAGCGAAAGAGGCCTGCCCGGATTCATAAACCTGGTCGGAATTGAATCACCGGGTCTTACATCATGTCTCGCAATCGGGGATTATGTTAACATGCTGGTCCCTTAGTCCGATTTCGACCTGATCATTTTCTGCAGTTCAGCAAGTTCATCCCTGTAGCGTGCGGCTTCGATGAAATTAAGCTCTGATGCAGCTTTTTCCATTGCCTTCCTTGTTTTCTCCGCTGCTTTCTCCAGTGCTTCACGATCCATGTACCTGATAACGGGATCAGCTGCAATATCAGGTTTTTCAGGCTCTATATATGCTTTGATCTTTACACCCTGACTGCTCAGCCCTCTGAGCATTGAACCTGTTTTCTTCACAATCTGGGAAGGGGTAATTCCCATTTCAATATTATACTTCAGCTGTTTCTCGCGGCGTCTTTCTGTCTCATCAATAGTCTGCTGCATGCTACCGGTAATTGTATCCGCGTACATTATTACCAGCCCGTTGAGGTTTCTTGCTGCCCGTCCTGCAGTCTGGGTAAGGGATCTTGAAGACCTGAGAAAGCCTTCCTTATCTGCATCCAGTATGGCAACAAGCGAAACCTCCGGCAGGTCAAGTCCTTCCCTGAGAAGATTGACGCCTATCAGCACGTCAAAGGCTCCTTCGCGGAGGCCCTCCATAATTTCAATCCTTTCGAGGGTGTCTATGTCGGAATGGATGTACCTGCAGCTGATATTGAACCTCGACAGGTATGTGGTCAGCTCCTCTGCCATCCTCTTCGTAAGTGTTGTCACGAGTGTCCTTTCCTTCCTTGCCGACCGTTTCCTGATCTCCGCCATAAGGTCGTCAACCTGGTTGAGGCTGGGCCTCACTTCCACCGGCGGATCAAGCAATCCCGTGGGTCTTATGACCTGATCGACAAAAACTCCTTCGCTCTTCCCGAGCTCGTAATCGGCAGGTGTGGCACTGACGAATATTACCTGTCCCGTCAGGGATTCAAACTCCTCAAGCCTCAGTGGCCTGTTATCAAGAGCAGCAGGAAGCCTGAATCCGTATTCCACCAGGGTCTGCTTCCTTGAGTGATCGCCCCCGAACATTGCCCTGATCTGTGGCATGCTAACATGGCTTTCATCGATGACTGTTATAAAATCATCAGGAAAGTAATCGATCAGGCAAAACGGCCTGGTACCTGCTTTCCTGCCGTCAAAGTACCTTGAATAATTCTCTATCCCGCTACAGTAACCAAGCTCCTTGATCATTTCAAGATCATACTGCACTCTCTGTTCCAGCCTCCTGGCCTCCTCCTTCTTTCCGATATCGTTAAAATAAGTAATCTGTCGCACGAGGTCGTCCTGGATATACGCAATGGCCTGGTTTATCCTGTCCCTTGTAGTTACAAAAATATTTGCCGGATAAATGATGTAATTATCCAGCTTGCTGATCATTGAACCTCCCTCAGGATCGAATGAATAAATTTCCTCAATCTCATCACCGAAAAAAACTATCCTGACGGCAATATCCGCATATGCAGGGTAGATATCCACTGTATCTCCCCTGACCCTGAATGTTCCATGCCTGAAATCTATCTCATTCCTCGAGTAGAGACTATCGACAAGTTTTCGCAGGAAAAGATTACGGCCAATAACCTGGCCGACCTTTACCCCGACTGTGTTTGAATGAAAATCGTCAGGATTGCCAATACCGTAAAGGCATGAAACTGAAGAAACAACAATTACATCCTTTCTCCCCGAAAGCAGAGACGATGAAGCACTAAGCCTCAGTTTCTCTATCTCCTCATTTATTGAGAGATCTTTCTCTATATATGTATCTGTAACAGGCAGGTATGCTTCAGGCTGGTAATAATCGTAATATGAAACAAAATATTCAACAGCGTTTTCGGGAAAAAACTGCCTGAACTCACCATAAAGCTGTGCAGCAAGAGTCTTATTGTGACTGAGTACAAGAACGGGTCTCTGAACCTTTTCAATCACATTTGCTATTGTGAAAGTCTTGCCCGAACCGGTTACCCCCAGAAGAGTCTGGTAAGGAAGGCCGCTGTCAAGACCCTCAACCAGCTGCTTAATTGCCTCAGGCTGATCCCCAGTCGGTTGAAAATCAGAAACCAGTTTGAAATCCATCCTGCTTTCCCAAATTTTAGTTTACTTTATTTTCAAAATTCAAAAATAGCTTTTTTGCCGATCTCTAACTGTATTTCATGAGAACGACTTATCATAGCCTGATAATCTCTTTGCTGCTTGTTCAGTCGATGCTTTTTGCTGAAACCGGTATTATTCACGCCCAGAATTATACGATAAGAAATTTCAATATTGACAACGGACTGCCGCACAACAGCGTGAGGGATATAGCCAGGGACCGGTCGGGCTTTCTCTGGCTGAGCACATTTGACGGGCTAAGCAGGTATGACGGGTACGAATTCAGGAATTATCACCACGTTCCGGGAGATTCCACTTCACTGCCCTATTTTTCGGTCGGAAAGATTATCCTGGATAGGAATGATGATCTGTGGATACTGACCGACAACGGTAAAATAGCGCGTTTCAACAAGCCCGCAAATACATTCTCCACAATCAGGTCAATAAACGGTGAAAAGATAGGATCATATGCCAGCGTATGCAGCGATCAGAAAGGCAATGTCTGGATATTCTACGACACTGTTTTCTGGAGATATACACCATCCGACGGGGTTTATACGAGGTTCCGGGGAATATTCAATGAAAATCAACGGGCAGTAATAAAGGGTTATGTGTATGATCTCTCCTTTGAAAATGACTCAGTATTCTGGATCTCGGGCAATCCTATGACCAGGTATATTTTAAATGACGCCAAGAAAACCGTGACATCTGCAGGACTATATCCCGTAATGACCACGCCAATGCCTCACGGAAAAATTGTCAGGAACTATGAACATACCGAATGGCACAAAATCCGCTTCGACAGGAAATTTAACATCTGGCTCTTTTCCAATATCGGGCTCTTCTGCTTTGATAAAGGTAACGGAGTTTTCAGCGAGTTCAGGGGAAGAATCCCGCTGAATGATTTTGACAGGAATAAAATGATATGCTGGGGGAATATTGATGGAGGACTGTTTATTATTAAACCTGATCAGGATTCCGTAATAAGGATACCTGAATCAACTGTTCAGTTTCTGAAGTTTGTTTGTCCGGAGGGAGACAATATGCTGTGGTTTTCGAACACATCATTCACTGGTTATTCTCTCGGACTTTCACAATTAATTTTTACCCCGGGATATTTCAGGAAGTATTCCGACCCGTCACCAGATGGAGAAGTTCCAGCTATTTTTTCGGTTTGCGTCGACAAATTTAAAAATTTATGGCTGGGAATAAGAGGAAGGGAATATATTACGGTTATAGATCCATCGGGAAAGAAAACGAGGAAGTACACTCCAGCAGCAGAATCCCCCGGAATCTACGGGCCCGTCAGAAGTATTAAAAGGACACCCGCCGGGCTTTGGGTGGGATATTTCCTGGATATGCTGCTTTTCTACGATTACCAGAGCGGTAAGTTCACCAGGTATAATCCGGGGAAATACCTTTACAGGGCGCTGGAAGCCAGGGGTGACAATAAGCTGTACATAGGAAATGACAAACTGGAAATATATGACCTGGCGAGCGGGCGAATTGAAGTCTTATTCGATTCCATACCGGGAGGCGGTAATTTCAGGTTTCATCTCGACAAGGACAGTTCACTATGGTCAGGAAATCCATTTGGCGTTGTGCTTCACTACACACCTGCCGATAAAACAGTAAAAAAATTCCAGACTTCAAATTTTGAAAATAATATTGAAGATGTATGCCCGGCCGACAGTAATATTATCTGGCTGGCATCTCTCGGAGGAGGGCTCATCAGGTACAATACACTTGAACGGACAAGCAGGGTTTACACTACTACAGAAGGTCTGTCTAATAATACGGTGTATTGCATCCTGCAAGATAAACAGGGATACATCTGGGCATCAACCGACGACGGTATCTCCAGGCTGAATCCGAAAACCGGTATTTTCAAGAATTTCGGGATATCCGAAGGACTTGATATCAAAGAGTTTAATTCCGGTGCATCATTTATCGATGATGAAGGCAGGTTCTGGTTTGGAGGAATGGGAGGTGCCATAAGCTTTTTTCCCGATAGTCTTGACCATATCAGAAATGACGCCAGGGATGAAAAAATCATTATTACAGGATTGTCTACCTCAGGTAAAACGAAAATAATGAGAAGCAATGATTCAATCAACCTTGCAAGGGGACAGGACAATTTCCACATTTCATTCGCGATCTCCGATTTTTCCATGTCCGATAAAACATTGTACAGGTACAGGTTAAACGGCCACGACAGGGAATGGATCAGTACCGATCATCATAACAGGAATATTAACTATGATAACCTTGTCCCTGGCATTTACAGGCTGGAAATTGAATCCACAAACCGTGATGGCGAATGGTCGGTACATAAAACTGTTATTGTCAGACTAAAACCTTTTCTTTACCAGACATTATTTTTCAGAATTTTCATCATATGCTTTATTTTCAGTATAATCATTGCCATAGTAGTGCTTTATCTGAGGCAGTTTAACGAGAAGGCAAAGCAGGCCCAGGACGAGCTCAGGTTACAAGCTCTGAGGGGACAGATGAACCCTCACTTTATCTTCAACTCCCTGAATTCAATCAACTATTTCATTTCAAACAACGACAAGCTCTCTGCCAACAGGTATATAGCCGATTTTTCAAGGATAATACGGTCAATCCTTTCAAATATGGGGAGCGATTTTGTAGGATTAAATGACGAGCTGATATCTGTAAGAGATTACATGGAAATCGAGCATCTCAGGTTCGGCGACAGGTTTGATTACAGGATCGATCATACTGCAATTCCGGATTCAGAAGCGTACGAGGTTTTTCCCGGCCTGATCCAGCCTTTCACTGAAAACGCGATATGGCACGGCATAAGATCTCTTGAGGACCGCAAGGGGATGATAAGGATCACCCTTGCATCTTCAGTCAATGGCGCAGTCAAATGTATTATTGAAGATGACGGGATAGGCCGGACCAAGGCTAATATGATAAGCAAAGTGATTAAGAACCACGGATCAAGGGGTATAGCAATTGTGAAAGAGAGGCTTGAAATCTTCAGCAAACTGAAAGGACAGGAGTATAAAATCGAAATAAGCGACGCTTTTCCCGGGAAGGCAGATTCAGGTACCCGTGTCGAAATAGATATTCCGTGCAGGACAAAATCCTGAATTTTTTTTATCGACAATAAGTGCTACTTTCGTATTCTGTTTGAAAGCGATGTTCAGGAACTGAAGCCTTATCAGAATTCTTTATGATCCGTTCGGTAATAGTAGACGACGAAAAGCCATCGCGGGAGGTATTATCCAATTATATCGCGGAGTACTGTCCTGATGTAGAGGTTGTTGCAACTGCAGGATCAGTCAAGTCGGCCTACAAGGCAATTAAGAAAGCAGATCCGGATCTAATTTTTCTTGATATTGAGCTGGGCGACGGCAGAGGGTTTGATCTTCTAAATCTGTTTCCCGGATTCGACTTCAGGGTCATATTTGTCACTGCCTATTCTGAACATGCAGTAAAGGCGTTCCGCTTCAGTGCAATAGATTACCTGCTGAAACCTGTCAAAATTGATGAACTAAAGGAGGCAATTGATAAAGTAAGGAAATTCTCATCTTCAAACCTCAGGCAGGAGAATTTTCAAATTCTCTTCAACAATCTTTCAGTTTCCGCCAAGACTTTGCAAAACCTGGTAATTCCGCATGTAAGAGGGCATGAAGTATTGAAAATATCTGATATTATCATGTGCAGGGCAGACGGATACTGTACAAATTTTCATCTTTTGGGGAACAAAAAGGTTGTAAGCTCCAAGAACCTGAAGCATTATGAGGAGCTTCTTGCCGGTTACAATTTTCTCAGGGTTCACCACTCATATATAGTAAATCTCAATTATGTCAATTCCTATACCAAGCAGGGAGAGATTCTTCTTGAAGAAAGTAACAGGGCGGCGCTTGGTGATGCTTATAAGGAGGCATTCATAAACAGGATTACCGGCAAACAGGTTCCTTAAAAAATATCTCACATGCCGGGAAAATTTTCTTCATTCTGTTAGCCAAAATAACCTATTTGTTAATTTATACGGGCTTTTTATTGGCTTATGGTTAATATCTTCGAATTTAATTATCCCTTTGATTAATTTAGTACAGTAAGGTAAGCGCCAGAACAGAGAGGCCAATTAAAATTTTTTTCCCCTGCCCGCATAAATTCCCACCTGCGGGCACCCATAAAAGAAATGAGCCCGATCCCCGGGCTCATTTCAATATTTATAAGGCTTTAATCAGCCTAAGTATCCTTTAAGAAGGCGGCTTCTTGAAGTATGTCTGAGTCTTCTTATTGCTTTCTCCTTTATCTGTCTGACTCTTTCGCGTGTGAGTCCGAATTTTTCACCAATCTCTTCGAGCGTCATTTCCTGGCAGGCGATGCCGAAGAAATATCTGATTATATCGCGTTCTCTTTCTGTCAGCGTTGCAAGTGCCCTGCTGATCTCCTTTGAAAGTGATTCATCAAGAAGGAGCTTGTCAGCTACAGGGGAATCGGTATTGGGAAGAACATCGAGGAGACTGTTGTCTTCCCCCTCGATGAAAGGTGCGTCAACAGATACATGCCTGCCCGAAACCTTAAGAGTATCTGTCACCTTTTCCTTGGGAAGCTCAAGAACATCAGCAAGCTCCTCGGGTGAAGGGGTACGTTCATACTCCTGTTCGAACTTTGAAAATGCCTTGTTTATTTTGTTCAGAGAACCCACCTGGTTAAGTGGCAGACGAACAATTCTTGATTGTTCAGCAAGAGCCTGCAAAATAGACTGCCTTATCCACCAGACTGCATAAGAGATGAATTTGAAGCCTCTTGTTTCATCGAATTTTTCTGCGGCCTTGATCAGGCCAAGGTTCCCCTCGTTTATCAGGTCAGGCAGACTAAGGCCTTGGTTCTGATACTGTTTAGCAACAGAAACCACGAATCGGAGATTTGCTTTAGTGAGTTTCTCGAGAGCGGCCCTGTCTCCCTTCTTTATCCTTTGGGCAAGTTCAACTTCCTCCTCGACCGATATCAACTCCTCCTTACCAATCTCCTGTAGGTACTTGTCGAGTGATGCGCTTTCCCTGTTGGTGATTGATTTGGTTATCTTAAGTTGTCTCATTTATGCCTGAAAAAATTTTCCGCAAAGATAATTCTTTACTACTTAATAACAAAAAATAATTATGATTGTTGTATGAAGGAGAATTATTTTACAATTCTCCTGTCATTCAACAACTTAAGCCAGAATAGCCTATCTGACGAACTGGAAGCTGAACCGGGTGCCGTTCGACTGTATTCCCTCGATGGCAGTAAAATCCTGCCCGTCATCGGTTGCTTCCTTCACGTCTCCCGCGCTCTTGACTTTCTTGTTATTAACTGAGAGAATAATATATCCTTTCCGTATGCCAAGATCCTTAAAGCGGCCGTCGCCGATTTCGGTGACCTTCACCCCGTAATCCAACCTGTAGGTGGAGCGTTCACTTTGAGACAGTGGCTCAAGCCTTGCACCAAACACAGAACCACCACCGGAAACGGATTTTACAATACCTGTACTGTTGTCAACATTTTTCATTGTTATGGGAACTGTCGATTCTTTTCCGCCCCTTACATAGGTAATGCTGGTCTGATCTCCCGGACGGAATTTACCGACCTGCTCCTGAAGTTCAGATACCGAGGCTACCGGAATATTGTTAACCCTGGTAATCACGTCCTTCTCCCTGAGCCCAGCATCCTGGGCAGCACCGTTTAAGGATACACCCGTAATATATGCTCCCCTGATCTCTTTCAGACCCTCCTTGTCGGCTATCTCCGGAGTCACCTCCGAAATTGAAACTCCTATTACCGCACGTTGGGCAAAGCCGTACTGCTTCAGGTCCTCCACAACTTTCTTGACAATATTAACAGGAATGGCGAAGGAGTTACCGGCATATGCCTCTGTCGGTGAAACGATTGCAGAGGTAATTCCAACCAGCTGTCCCAACGTGTTTACCAGGGCACCGCCGCTGTTTCCGACATTCAGGGCTGCATCAGTCTGGATAAAAGACTCTATCTTGTATGTATCGCCGTTTATCCCGAGGCTCCTCCCCTTTGCACTGACAATACCAGCCGTTACTGTTGAGGTAAGGTTAAAGGGGTTTCCTACTGCAAGAACCCATTCACCGAGCCTGAGCTGGTCTGAATCACCATATTTGATGAACGGCAGGTTCTCGGCCTTTACCTTCAGAAGTGCAATATCAGTACTTGGATCACTTCCAATAATCTGGGCATCGAACTCCCTGTTATCATTAAGCTTTACCGTGATCTTTTCAGCATTGTCAATAACATGGTAATTTGTTATTATGTATCCGTCGGAGGTGATAATCACCCCTGAACCATAGCCTTTTACCTCCTGCTTTCCATGATATGAATCACCGTAAAAGAATTCCATTATCGGGTTTGAACTCCTAACGGAATAAGTGGCACTGGTTCTAACGTGAACCACTGCATGAACAGTCTGTTCAGCCGCATAGGTGAAATCAACCTGGCCCGCTGCGGATTGCTGCATTGAAGTCAGAACCGGCTTTGCCTCGGCCAACCCTGCCGATATTGAATCATTCTTACCCGCATCACCTCTTTTGCCTTCAAGCCTTGTATAGGCAAATAAAGCAACAAAAGCCCCAAAAAATGCCATAAAAAGGGCCACCATCAGATTCTTTGCTTTCATATCAGTCATTTTAAATTTCACAATATATTTTCCATTCAACCGGGGCAACACGATACCTATTGTCTGATAACTTTATAACTTTGTCCCTGACCAATTGTTTATCAAAGATCATGCATTTTTTTTATGCTGAAAATGCCGGCTATTTGATTTAACAACAATTTAACTCAGATGACAATAGCTTTTAACAAATACCAGGGCACAGGTAACGACTTCATTATCATTGATAACCGTAAGCGACGCATAGATCCGGGAGACACGTTCCTGATACAGCGCCTGTGCGACAGAAGATTCGGAATTGGTGCCGACGGACTTATCCTGATTTCCGACTGCAAAGGCTATGATTTCCAGATGAAATACTTCAATGCCGACGGTGGCGAAAGTTCGATGTGCGGGAATGGAGGAAGGTGTGCTGCCGCATTTGCCGTTGCAAACAGGATTGCCGGAAAAACCCAGCAATTTCTTGCCTTTGACGGAGTTCATAATGCTGTCATTTCTGGAAAGAGAGTAAGGCTCAGCATGAACGATGTATCGGGTACCAGGCTCATCGATGGAAAATATTTCATTAACACAGGATCGCCTCATTACATAGTCCCGGTTAAAATTGCCGAAAAGGCAGAAGTAATTGCGGAGGGCAGAAAGATCAGGTATTCAAAAGCATTTTCCCCGGGCGGAACAAATGTAAATTTTGTGGAATTCAGGAATGACGGAATTTTTGTCAGGACATATGAAAGAGGTGTTGAAGATGAAACGCTTTCATGCGGCACAGGTGTCACTGCTTCGGCTATTGCTGCAGTGCTCGCCGGTCATTTTGCCAATGGCGATATTAATGTCTTCACCCGGGGAGGTAACCTGAATGTTAAATTTGACGTGAACGGTGACAAAATTTCAGGTGTTTGGCTGACGGGCCCTGCCACTTTTGTTTACGAAGGAGCGATCGAGGTCTGACAGATGCAGAAGGAAAAACTTTTTGGTAAAACGCCTGATGAGCTTGCCGCGGTGACAAAGCGCCTTGGCTTACCGGGTTTCTCAGCCCGGCAAATCGCAGACTGGCTCTACAAGAAGGAGATATTCACGATAGCCGAAATGACCAACCTCCCGAAAAAAGCAAGAGAGGCTCTCGAAAAGGAATATACTGTCGGCCTGACCCCGCCTGAAAGTGCCAGTGAAAGCTCAGATGGGACAAAAAAATATCTTTACAGCATACCGGGTGACAAATACATTGAAACAGCTTTTATTCCGGATAAGGATCGTGCAACAATCTGCGTTTCATCGCAGGCCGGCTGCAAAATGGGATGTGTCTTTTGCATAACAGGCAGGCAGGGCTTCCAGGGGAATCTCAGTGCCAGTGAAATACTGAACCAGTTCAGGAGCCTGCCAGAATTCCATTTGATCACAAACATGGTATTTATGGGCATGGGCGAACCACTCGACAATATTAATGAGGTTCTGAAATCTCTTGAAATTCTGACATCCGGCTGGGGCTATGGCTGGAGCCCGACACGGATCACGGTAAGTACGGTAGGACTGGTCGGCAGTATCAACGAATTTCTCTCAAGGAGCAAGGTCCACCTTGCGGTCAGCCTCCACTCCCCTTTTGATGAGGAGAGGCGGAAGCTGATGCCTATCCAGAGGACCAACTCGGTTAAGGATGTACTTGACATTATTAAAAAGTTTGGTTTTAACGGCCAGCGGAGAGTGTCGTTTGAATATATCCTCTTCAGGGGATTGAACGATACCCAAAAGCATGTCGCTGAACTGGCCAGAATTTTGAACGGTATCAGGTGCAGGATAAATATCATAAGGTTTCACAAGCTGCCAGGTTCACCTTTTGAGAGTCCCGATGAGCAGGCAACCGCAGCATTCAGAGATATGCTTTCAGCCAAGGGAATTATCACAACCATAAGGGCGAGCAGAGGGGAAGATATCCAGGCGGCATGCGGGCTGCTTTCAACGCTTGAACAAAACAGGAAAAAATGACCATAAAATTCTGCCTGACATCATTGATTCTTATGTTGCTGGGCATGCCCTCTATGAGCCAGAAAGCGGCCCTTGATTCGCTGCTCCGCGATTCGATCATGATTAATGGGGCGGTCTCATTTACTGTCAGGGATGCTGACAAAGGAGTTATCCTGTTCGATTACAACGGTGAAAAGAGCCTTAGCCAGGCTTCAGTCATGAAACTTGTCACCACTGCCGCTGCCATCGAGATACTGGGGCCCGGGCACAGGTTCACAACAACTGTCGGTTATTCCGGCCATATAACGCCAAAGGGTAAGCTGATTGGAGATATCGTAATCAGGGGTGGTGGAGATCCGGCACTGGGGTCAGAAAGGTTTCCCGAATACTATACAAATTTCCTTGAAAAATGGGCAGATGAAATCAACAATCTCGGAATCAGGAAGGTAAAAGGCAGGGTGATCTGCGATGATTCTTATTTCGATTATTATCCGGTACCACCAAAATGGATGTGGGAGGACATCGGAAATTACTACGGTGCAGGAGTATATGGACTGTCGATTTATGAAAATACCATCAAGAGACATTATTTAACCGGCAAAGAAGGATCAAGACCTCATCTCACATACTCCGAGCCTTCATTAAGGATCATATCTTTTGCCGACAGTCTCCTGGCGTCCGGTTCAACAGATGAAGGATATGCCTGGTCAGCTCCATACTCCGGCAACGGGTGGATTACAGGAACAATACCCGCAAATATGAATGATTTCATTTTAAAAGTATCCATACCCGACCCGCCTCTTGCAGCAGCCCAGATCTTCGATAAAGTATTAAAGGCAAGGAACATTTCGACAGGGTCGAAGCCTTCAACTACCAGGCTTAAGGGATCTCCTGAAGGGACCGGGTTTGCAGAGATAGCCAGAACTCCTTCTCCACCGCTTTCAGAAATCCTCGTTCCGCTTAATCATGAAAGTATTAACCTTTATGCCGAAGATCTCCTGAAAGAGCTTGGGAAAACTGCGGGCGGAGGCGGATCGACGTTGGAAGGAATAAAGGTCGTCAGGCATTTTCTCGACAGCCTGGGTGTAAATATCAAAGGACTTTTTATCGAAGACGGATGCGGCCTTTCACCACAGGATGCAATAAATTCATCTGCACTGTCAGATCTTCTTTCAAAGATGAAAAGAAATGGCAGGTACTTCAATATTTTTTACAATTCACTTCCAGGAGCCGGAAAAGACGGTACACTTAAGAATGTTTTTAAAGATCCCGTATTCGAATCATCGCTGAGGGCAAAAAGCGGTTCAATCGAAAGAGTCAGGAGCTATGCAGGCTACCTTACAGCTAAATCAGGAAAAGCATTGACATTCAGTATCATAACCAATAACTTCAGAGGCTCATCCAGAGCAGTTGTCCCGTTTATTGAACAGATAATCAAGGAGACATACCTCAATTACTGACCCGGAACGGTATGCCGGAAGTGTCATAATCATATTGCATATATTACCTGCCGGCCCACAATTCATTTTAATCATTATTTTTACGGCCTTTTAAGACACTTTGCATGAATAACAGGATTGCGGTCAGAAGATGTGATGAATATGATCCTGAAAGGATAAAATTGCTGATAGCGGAGATTTATGAGGCCACAGGAGGACCGGAACCTGGAGGGAAAAAAATTCTGCTGAAGCCGAATATACTCCTAGATTCCGATCCTGCAAATTGCATCTCCTCTCATCCTGCAGTGGTTGAAGCACTTATTCTTTACCTGACAGGAAGGGGGGCAACCGTTTCGGTTGGAGATTCACCTGCTATACACTCGAAAGGATTTTTGCCTGTCAGATGTGGCATTAAGGATGTATGCGACAGAACTGGTGCCACATGGGTCGATTTCAGAGCAATTACGCATGATGTGGCGCTTAAAAAGGGAAACATAAAGGTTACTTCAGCGATAAAGGAAGCAGATTTCATAATCTCGGTTCCAAAGTTTAAGAATCACGAGCTTATGTACTTTACCGGTGCAATTAAGAATACCCTGGGCCTTGTTCCCGGATTTATAAAGGGTAAACAGCATGCTTTGCACCAGAGCAGGAACAAGTTCGGGGAGTTTCTTGTAAACCTGAATGAAGCAGTGTTACCCGACTATTTCCTGATGGATGCGATAATGGGCATGGAAGGCCCCGGGCCGGGTCACGGGGTTCCGGTAAAGATTGGCTTAATCTTAGGTTCGACCAATCCTCTGGCGCTGGATCTGACAGCCTCTGCAGTAGCAGGCTATGAACCTATGACAATTCCCACGAACAGAATAGCACTCACCAGGAAGAGATGGCTGAAAGATGAAAATGAGATAGAATACGACGGGCCAGACAGGGAGTCAGTCAGGGTCAGCAACTTCAGGAAGATACCCATCTCTGAAAGTACAAATATCTCCCTCCAGTTCGTAATGAGAAGGATAAAAGTCCTGAGGAAGCTCGAAAAAAGACCTGTTTTTATTCACAGCAGGTGTACCGGCTGCCTCAAATGCGTTAAAATCTGCCCTGTCAATGCCATATCGCCAGATGCTGCAAAAGTCAATTACATCAACCTGACTGATAATAAATGTATCCGATGTTTCTGCTGCAGCGAGGTTTGTACCGATAACGCTATTGAGGTTCGCAGAAAACTGTTCGGTCCCTGAAAAGCCGGTCAATATCCTGCCAGGCACTAAATCTGCGGGAATTTAATCCAGGATTTTTACAGCTCGAAGAGATCGAGCAGGTAAACAAGTGCAGTGATTGAAGCACTCCCAAGCTGCAATTCCCTCTCATTTACCTGTTCAAGTGTATCGTTTGCCGAATGATGGTACCAGAAATACCTCTGTATATCCGGGATATATCCAATCTGAAGCGCACCAAGGGCTTTAAGGGGTGAAATATCGGAGCCACCTCCTCCCCTGTCGAAATCACGGATATTATAAGGTGCAAAGTATTTTGAAAGTCCCTGCAGTTTTGTCAGCCTTGTGCTGTCCGCATCGAAGCCGAAACCCCTTGGGCTGGTTACTCCCCTGTCCGATTCAATGGCCGCATAATGTATTTCACCTTTCTTCCTGGCCTCGGCAGCATAAGCCCTGCCCCCGGTACCTGAAATCTCTTCATTCATGAACATTACGGCCCTCACCGAATGCCGTGGCTTAATCCCTAATGTTTTGAGCAGCCTTATCATTTCTATTGCCTGGACACAGCCGCCTCCGTCATCATGGGCACCTTCTCCTGTATCCCAGGCATCGAGGTGACCGCCGGCCGTGATGTACTCATTAGGTTTCTCCGATCCCCTGATTTCACCTATCACATTAAATGACCAGGTATCGGGGAATGTACGGCATTCTGAAATAAGATGCATGGTCAGAGACGGATCGGCTTTTAACCAGGAACTAAGCAATTCTGCACCTTTAGTAGAAACGGCGACCGCCGGTATTTTCTTCACATTATCTTCAAAATGTGTCACACCCGTATGAGGAAAGTTATCCATCGCCTGTGTTGCCGATCTGACAACGACAGCCACCGCTCCCAGCTTTGAAGCTTCCGAAGGCCCCTGTGTTCTCTGGCTGACTGAGCCTCCGTATCCGGCAAATGAGTTGATCAGCGTATTATCGGCGGGCCTGTTAAAGAAGACTATTTTCCCTTCAACCTGTTTACGTCCGAGGGTCTTTAATTCATCAAAATTATGTACCTCGATTACCTTTGCAGTGATGCCCTGGTCCGTGGTGCCGTCCGACAGCCCGAGAGCCGAGATTGCAAGGTTCTCAGAACCCTGGCCCGCTGAAGTAATCCTGCATTCTTCATAACCCCTTTCCCATCTTGGTACCATCACCGGCTGGAGCCAGACAGTATCCGCGCCTGCTTTTAAAAGAGCTTGCCTCGTAAACTCGACTGCTGCTGCAGCTGCTGGAGAACCATCAATTCTCCCCTTAGTTTTCTTGCAGAGGAAGGTTAGGTTGCCCCAGGCTGAATTGTTTGTAAGGGCCTCGTCAAAAATCGACTTAATATTCTTTTCAATCTCCTGAGAGAAGACTGAAGTGCTGCTTAAAAAAGCCAAGGAAAGAATAGCGGTTGGCAATGATCTTTTCAGACGATCAGGCATCGATTTTAGCATATTTTGCATGAGTTTCAATAAATTCCCTGCGCGGAGGTACCTCGTCGCCCATGAGCATGGAGAAGATGTGATCAGCTTCAGCCGCACTTTCAATTGTAACCTGTCTGAGTGTCCTTGAATCAGGATTCATGGTAGTATCCCAGAGCTGTTCGGCATTCATTTCTCCAAGACCTTTATATCTCTGAATTGAAACAGTGGAATCCTTGCCCTGCCCCATTTCTTTCACAGAAGCATCCCGCTCCTCTTCAGTCCAGCAATACTTTTCAGCCTTGCCTTTCCTGACGAGATAAAGAGGAGGTGTTGCAATAAATATATTCCCGCCTTTTATAAGATCCTGCATATACCTGAAGAAGAATGTCATGATAAGTGTTGTAATATGTGATCCGTCAACATCGGCATCGGTCATGATAATGATTTTATGATACCTGAGCCCTGAGGTATTGAGAGCCTTGCTGTCGTCGTCGGTACCAATTGAAACTCCGAGAGCTGTGAAAATATTCTTTATTTCCTCGCTCTCGAAAATTTTATGCTGCATGGCTTTTTCAACATTCAGAATCTTGCCCCTGAGGGGGAGTATGGCCTGGAACCTCCTGTCGCGTCCCTGCTTGGCCGTACCTCCTGCAGAATCTCCTTCCACAAGGAAGAGTTCGCACTTAGCCGGATCGCGGTCGGCACAATCGGCAAGCTTTCCAGGAAGGCCCGACCCGGAAAGAACATTTTTACGCTGAACCAGCTCTCTTGCTTTCCTGGCGGCATGGCGGGCGGTGGCAGCGAGTATAACTTTCTGAACTATCTGCCTCGCATCTTTTGGATTTTCTTCGAGGTAGTTGGTAAGGGCATTACTTACGGCCTGATCTACTGCTCCCATCACCTCAGAGTTTCCAAGCTTGGTCTTTGTCTGGCCCTCAAACTGGGGCTCAGCGACTTTAACCGATATTATGGCAGTTAGTCCTTCCCTGAAATCGTCACCGTTTATATCAAATTTGAGCTTTGTTGTAGCGCCCGAATCCTCGGCATATTTCTTAAGAGTCCTTGTGAGTCCACGCCTGAACCCGGCCAGGTGCGTGCCTCCTTCGATAGTGTTGATGTTATTCACATACGAATGAACATTTTCTGAGAAGGAGGTATTGTACTGGAGTGCGATATCCACCGGAATTTCATTCTTGTCGCTCGAAATGAATATGACCTTTTCGATAAGCGGCTCCCTGTTGTCGTCGAGGTATTTCACAAACTCGACCAGGCCCTTTTCGGAGAAGAATTCTTCATAACGCGGCTTGCCGCCATTCCCGTTCTCCACCATCTCGCGCATATCCTTTATCGTCAGGAGTATGCCTTTATTCAGGAAAGCCAGTTCCCTCAGCCTGGCTGCAAGAATTTCAAAGTTGAACTCAACAGTCTGGAAAATCTGGTCATCGGGCTTGAATTTGATTACCGTACCGGTGTTGCCGGCATTTCCCAGTGTCCTGACCTCGGAAACTGGTTTTCCCCTCTCGTAATCCTGGGTAAATATCTTTCCATCCCTGTAGATGGTTGCGGTGAGTGATTCTGACAATCCGTTAACAACCGATACTCCGACGCCGTGGAGTCCGCCGGAAACCTTGTAAGAATCCTTATCGAATTTTCCGCCGGCATGGAGAACCGTCATTACCACTTCAAGAGCCGATTTTTGTTCTTTCTCGTGGAAGCCTGTCGGGATACCGCGGCCGTTGTCGGTAACAGTAACTGACCCGTCGATATCAATCAAAACATCGATCTTTGTGCAGTATCCTCCAAGCGCCTCATCTATCGAGTTATCAATAACCTCATATACAAGATGATGAAGACCCTTGATCCCGATATCACCGATATACATTGCGGGGCGTTTTCTTACAGCTTCCAGACCTTCAAGCACCTGAATGCTCTCCGCAGAATATTCGTTATTCGCCACCACCTTTTTCTCACTTTTACTCATTTTCCACTTATTTTTTAGTATTAACCAGTTGAAAATCCAACCTGAAAAAGCCCTGCCCCCTGAAGACTATTTTTACCTTCATCAGAAATAATCAGTCACCGAATTTTAGCAATTGATTTCTGCCCTTTTTCCCGGATGGGATAACCATTGGTCCGATCTTCTTTTTCCCCGTGATAAATACTTGATTTTATGAATATTAATTATCACTGCAAATATACAAAAAATAAGGCTTCCGGGTGTTAAAAATATCATAAAATTCTCCACATGTCAGAAAGATTTTTGTTAACAAAAAAAGTCCCAGCTGGCAGTTAAGATAAAGTCAGGAAAATGGTCAGTCCATCTGTTCCATGGGATGTAAAATATTCTGATCCCTTTAGCCTTGGTTCAGCTAAAGGCTATAGGTGAACCCGGCCATGAAAATAAACCGCTGGGTCGGGAAATAAGCCCATTCGTAATATTTTGAGAAAGAGATATTATTCAGCTTAACCCAGAATGACAGGATCCGGGTGTACCTGTACTCGGCCGAGAGATTAAAGCTTAATGTGGCAGGCATACTGACAGTATATGAATTATCCACCAGAGGGTTCAGCTTATCATAGCGTGTAATGCCAAGTGTTCTCTTCCCCAGGGCATTCAGTCCTGCACCCGCAATTATCTTTTCCCTCAGGTTATATTTAAATTTCAGGCAAGCATCCCACGATGGCATGTTCCATGGGTACGCTAACGAATTCATAGTATATTTATAGTAATAGCCTGCAGCCTCAAAGCGCAGATTTGCGGCCAGCTTACCGCTTATATCACCATGCAGGCTAAGGATATTTGCGTCGTCAGTTACTGGCTTAAAATACTGGCCCCTTCTTATCGTTGCCGTGCTATCGGTTACCACGTAGTTTGTAAACATGAGGAAGTCGTTGACAACGGAATATGACGCAGACAATGAATAACTTCCCTCAATGCCGGTGCTGCCTCTCAGCCCTGCTCTCACAGCCAGGGCATAGCTGGTATTTTTAATTGAATACAGGTCCTTCCCGGGAAGTATAAAAGGATTGGCTGCGATAGCGTTCCTGGCGCTGTTATCTTCCAGTCTTCCCGACATATCGGCGAAGAAACCCAGGAACTCTGGAATTATGCTGAATCCAAAACTTACATCGGGATAGATATGGAACACCGCATCACTGATATAGCCTTTGTCTATTAGTGCCATCAGTCCGAGTTTCAGATTCCATTCTTTTGTGCTTTTCGTCAGGAAAGGGCTGATCACAAAAATATATTTTGATATGGCAGATACTGAATCGGAGGGCTTATATGAATGCAGTCCTACCGAAGCTCCTGCATAAAAGCCGTTCCATTTCTTTGCCATCCATCCTTCAAAATTTATATTATGCTGGTAATAGTCCCGTCCGCTTGAGAAAAAATCATAGCCAGCCCTGAAATCATAAGCAAAAACAGAGGAATCTATCCTTGTCGATGCCAGTCCAATGTTAGCACCAGCATCGAGGTAATTCAGCCTGGTATCTTTTTTCGACGGGTTATAATCTGTAAAAGTTGTATCGTACCCGTACGCGTACCTTGTCTTTTGCATAAAATCGACCGAGCCGCTCAGGATCGAGCCTTTCAGGAACTTCTTTCCGTAAAGTGAGGCATCATTATCCATGTATCCGGCAAAGACCTTCTTTTTATTTTCAAGCTCAACCTTCCCGTTGGTGGAAAGATGTTTAGCGTAAAAGCCGATGGCACCTTTTTTTGACCGGAGATTAGTGATACTGATTTCAGCAAGAGGAGTAATATAAGTTCCAAGACCCAGGTTCACGTAGCTCTTGTAGAGTTTTGGCAGCGGATCGGGAAGCATAGCGGCAGGTTTAACCAGGGTGATGCTGTAAGCCGGCATGAAGGGGGAAGTTTTGACATGATACGAGAAAGATGGCTTTAAACCGGCGCTGTCGGTCATGTCGGGCAGGTAGCTCTTCTTCACAACGTCAGGCAGGGATGGTTTATAAGGGTTGTAAAGAGTTACCTCTCTCTTCAGGCCCTGCTGATTATCATTCTGGGCTATAAGCTGTACTGAAAGAAGAAGTACCAGGAGGGATATAATGCTTTTTTTCATCAGTCTTGTTTTTCCTGTTTATTTACCCTGTGTCGGTACCTTGTTCCCGGTTACATGTGTCGAATCAGCAGGGGAAGACTGGTTCGTGCTGATCGAATCAAGCTTCGATTTTACCTCATCGAGGATACCGTCGGAGTCTACCGGGTAGTTTTCCTTAAGGCCGCTGAGTGTTGCCTTAGCCTGGATAAGGTCCCCTTTCCTGATGCTGATATCAGCAAGGAGAAGAAAGACCCTGGCCATCCAGTACTGGTGGGGAGTATTCTTATCAATAAACTCATCTATCACCTTTTCAGCATCCGCGGTGGCACCTTTCCTGTCGAGAAGCTCGGCAACCCTGTATTTCGATTCGGCTCCCTGGACGCTTGTTATTTCACCCGATATCTTCTGAAATTCCCTGAGGGCATCATCATACTGGTTCAGGCTGTAATGTGCCTTTGCGCTCATAAATACAGCCTCACGGCTCATCTCATCGGGAATGTCGGGAGATCCTGTTATATGAGCGGCGGCAGCAAGAGTCTTTTCAGCATCACCTGCCTGGTAGGCCGACTTAAGCTCACCTTTCATGGCAGAAATAATGATATCCTTTTTATCGGTTACTTTCTCCAGCCGGGTATAGCAGTCATATGCTTTCAGGTAGTCCTCTTTTTCGAAATATAAAGTTGCGGCAGTTTCAAGGGAAGGTTCTGCAAACTCATTGCCCGATGCCTTTCCAACTTCAAGATAACCCTCAAGTGCCTCATCCTTGTTCCCCCTTGCCATCGAACATTCTGCAAGGTAATAGAGGGCATTTGTCCTGAAATTACCATTGCTAAACTGGGTGAGGTAACTTTTGAATATCTCCGATGCCTTTTCACAGTTACCTTTCATGTAAAGCTTTTCACCCGAAGAGTACAGCAATGAATCCTTCTCAGAAAGATTGATATCGTTGCTGCCGTTAATACCTTTCATATAGGTGAAATATGATTCAACATCATTCATTTCTATGTAGGTATTCTTCATCCCTGTCAGAGCGTACCTTGCTTCAGGGGTCGATGGGTATTTTTCAATTACTTTTCTGAACTGCTCGAGGGCTTTCTGGTTCTCTCCCATATCGAAATAAAGCAATCCCAGCTGGACAATGGCTTTTGGCACAAAAGGGCTGGAGGGGAAAGAAGCGATCACATTATTGAAATCTGACTCACCTTTACGGGAATCCTTCAGAACAACATATGTACGGCCCCTTTCATAAATTGCGCCTGGTATATATTTTGAGGCCGGGTACTTATTAATCAGTCCGCTCAATATCTCAGCCTTTCCTTTTTGGTCGTTACCCAGGCCAAGCGAGAAGCCTTTCTGGTACATAGCATAATCTGGATCAACTTTCCCGTTTTCTATAACCTTGTCGTAATAGCTGATGGCCGATGAATAATTTGTTGTAATGAAATAACAATCGGCTATCCTGTTCCTTGTATCAGCCAGCAATTCAGGTCTCGACGACGGGGCCGACATTTCAAAGGCTTTGAAATGGTTCAGCGCACCCTGGTAATCCTTCTGGTTAAAGAGTGTATAGCCCAGGTTATACCTGACAAGGTCATACTCCGGCAATCCGGATGCCCCGGGTATTCCAAGGAAGACCTGGTAATCAGAAATTGCCCTGTCGTACTGGCCCAATCGGTATGCTGCCTCACCTCTCCAGTAAACAGCCCTGGCTCTCAGCGGCCTGCTGTACTTCTCATACTTGAGAGATTTCTCAAACATCGCTACGGCCTGTTCAAGTTCCAGGTTGTTGACCAGTTCCAGACCCCTGAAGAATGCGACTCGCTGGTAAGCTGCTTCCAGCCTCTGGTCCTTGTTTGGAATCTTGTCGAGCGATTCAAGGGCAGCTTTATAGTTCTTCAGCTGTGTATATGCGGTAACGAGGTAATCGTACACTTCGCTGATCCTGTCCGAACCCGGGTAAAGATCAATGTATTCCTGGAAAGCTTTAATAACCTCGCCGAAAGGCGAATAGGAAGTTTCGTACATCAGCTTTGCATAGTTGAACAACGATTCCTCCTTGAGGCTTTTGTCGTAATTGAGAAGCGATGCCTGTCCGAAAGCGAACTGGGCACGTGTCTTGTCATTCATATGAAGGTAGCAATCACCGAGAAGGCACCAGATATTCTGGCTCATCAGGTCCGATGTGGCTGTCAGGTCAAGAAATATTGCAATGGCTTTTTCGTATGATCCGGTTTTGTAATAGCAGTAAGCAAGGGGGTATTTATCTTCACGTGATACGATTTTGGAACCTGAAATAAACTTTTCGAGAAACGGTACGGCGTCCTTATAGTTGCCTTTACTGTAATGTGCATCGCCGACAAATTTATAAATCTCAGTGGCCCTCTGCGGTCCGGCCGACTTCAGCAGTTCGGGTGCCAGTGCAAGGATACCGTCATAATCTTTCCTGAGGTACAATATCTGAATCAGGTAGAATGGTACCACAGGGCCAAAGGTCTCATCTTTTCTGAGTCTCATGAAGCCCTGGTAGGCTGTTTCGTAGTTTTTATCCTCATATGCTATATGAGAATAATAATAAAGAGCGGGCGGGGTATATTCCGTATCAATATCCTTTATTTCGGAGAACATCAGTAGAGCCGTGGTCCGGTCACCCTTCATATAGGCGGAGTATCCAAATCTGAAACAATATGAAGGCAGGAGGTCTTTTGACAGTATCAACCTGTTAACCTGCAGGTAGTAAGAGGCGGCCTTTTTGTAATTTTTATTCTGGTAGAAGAAATCACCAAGTGCAAGGTAACAATCGTTAAGCCTGTCATAGCCCTTGTGGGTGTTTATGAACCTGTTCATTCTGGCTTCGCCATCATTGTAGTAAAGCCTGAGGGAAGCCATGGCCCCGTAAAACTCGGCGTCCTCGCGGTGTGAGAAGAAATCATCCCCTCCCGTTTTCAGGTACAGGTCGAAAAAATGAAGGGCAGCCGGGTACTTTTCCTTGCTGTACAGTTCCATTCCTCTCCTGAAATCGGAATTTATTTCTGATCCCAGGAAAGAGACCTGTGCTTCAGCAGCATGGAATGCAATAAGCAGGAGGTTTGATAAGATAAGCGCTTTACACTTGTTCATAATTAATTTCTTGAGGTTCATCCACGTCCTTCCGGCATATCCGGCCTCAAATTTCCAAATCTCCATAACAGGCTGTAAATAAACCACATAATATAAACTAAACTCGATTCTGCCAAGGTGTAAAATTACAACTATAAAACGCCTCGCTCCGGCCTTTATTACTGATTTTATCAACATCCAAATGTTAATTATCAATTCTTTCCTTATTTTGCAGTCAATAAGTTACTTCATGCAGGAAAGCCAGCCACTCGACACGATAATTGAATTTGCAGGCTGCAATATCTGGCAGCAGAATCACCTTGCCCTTTCAGATGTCAGTTTCAGGATCAGCAAGGGGGAATTCGTCTATCTAGTCGGCAAGGTGGGAAGCGGCAAGACAAGCCTGATCAAGACTATCAACGCACAGATTCCGCTGAAGGAGGGTTCAGCTTTTGTTGCAGGGTTCAGCCTGTCAGGGATCAAGGAAAAAGATGTACCACAGCTGAGGAGGAAGCTTGGCATTGTTTTCCAGGATTTCCAGCTGCTCACCGACAGAACGGTTAAGGCGAACCTCGAATTTGTACTGAAGGCGACCGGCTGGCGCGACAAAGCACAGATCGATATAAGGATCGGCGAGGTGCTTGAAAAAGTTGGTCTGGGCCTTCATGGTTTCAAAATGCCTCACCAGCTTTCGGGCGGGGAACAGCAAAGGGTCGTAATTGGACGTGCGTTGCTGAATGACCCGGACATTATCCTGGCGGATGAGCCCACCGGTAACCTCGACCCGGAAACCTCAGAAGGAATAATACGCCTGCTAAAGGATATAAGCAGCAATGGCAGGGCAGTGATTGTAGCCACCCATAATTACACTCTCCTGAAGAAATACAGCTCGCGTACGCTCAAGTGCGACAATCATCGTCTTGTACAGGTAAAAGATGATGAGGATATGGAACTGATATAGGCCCGGTGCGAAGGGCAAAGTGGAGGAATCCGGTAAGTATGTGCTGTTAAGCTATTGACCGTAATTATTTCAGCAATTTTACCGGCCATGGAAGGCGGTTACTGTAAATCCTGTAATAAGGGTGATTCAAGCTTCCGAACGATTCCATGAAAGATGCTATTGAAGGAATAGTGGAACCTGCAAAATCGAGGATAAAGCCCGATGAAGCGTACTTTCTGATGACTTCACTAACGGCAAAATAGCCCAGACGGTTTTCGCGGCTAATATCCGAATTGGCGGTGAAAAGGATCGTGACAGAGCCTTCAACTTCGACCAGGAATATTCCGAATATGACCTCGCCCGATGAATCCTTTGATCCCAGGATTCTCCCCGTGCCTGAGGCGATGCAATACTCCATCAGTTCCTGAAGCCTCACGTAATCTCTGTCCTTCACTTCTTTCAGACCGGCACCTGTCCCGGAATTAAATAGCCCGATGAGTTCAATGGGGCGAATATCAGAAACCAGGTGCGGGTTCCTTGCAACTGCCAGGTTTATATTTCTCCTGCAGTCCGATGTGAAACCATCATAAAGCTTTTCATACGGTTTGTCGAGCAACAGTTCATAGTTCGATCTCTCGGTTGTACAGAAGCCCTTATAGTTACCTTTCTGTCCCACCGCGAGGTCGATGAGACGGTAAAACTCAGGCATATAGTCGAGGAATTCGGCCGTACCCTTTTCGGTCGATTTATCAGGTGAAAAAGTCCCTAGCTGCTGAAGAAAGATTGGAGTTGCGATGTACTTGATTCCAAATTTTTCCCGTGCAGGTACCGGGAATACCGAGTCATAATCATCATCGACAAGCGCTTCCCATCCTGGCGCCATAATATCGAGGTACCACGACAGGGCATATGGCTTGGTAGTGGGTGATGCCTTAATGCATGCATCCCACTGCTCCCTGTCAATTTCATGGTTCTTCAGATATACGATCATTGCATCTGATGTTTAAGCATTGACTCGAACAACCCCCTCCAGCCGTGCCATTCTCCGTTCTCAAGAAGAGAAGTATTGTGCCAGATTGTAATGAACAGTCCCCCGACATTTCTAGTCTCCTCAATAAGCGCTGAAACAACTTCACCTGCTCCCTCGGGTGACAGGCTTTTATACTTATAGAGTGTTGCGTCCATTAACTGAAACGGAAAAACCTTCAGTTTTGTTGCTTTTTCAGCCTCAAGGTTATAGTAATAAAAAGGCCTGGCTAAGCCGGCGCGAAAACCAGGTTCATCGGCATACCCCATCGTATAATCTTCGGTGAAGCCTGCCGATGCCATATTTGAATATGATACAGGGAATTTCAGATTGAGAAAATGAAACCTTGATAATGTGATCCTTGAGCCGAGAATTTTCTCAAGCCTCTCCTTCTCTTCAACAAGCTTAGTTTTGTTTTCCGCCGCTGCAAATGACGGATGAAGGCCGCATGTAAACCTGGAAGCTACTTTCCTGATAAGCTTCCGGTATTCATCGTTGTTCCATGAAGGATTGTGATCGTACTTTGATCTTTCCCCCGTGGGTATAAAAAACCTTGCCTCATTTCCGGATTCTTCCACGGCCGAAAAGATATAATCGAACACATCCCACGGGTCCTTTTCACCCCTGGTCACAATCCGATACCTCTCGGCCGGTTTGCCTGCTTTTTTGCCAATGTCCTTGATGAGTCCCCCGAGATTTCTGAACACATCCTTGCCCAGGTATTCAAATGGCTGGTCAATATCAAGCGAAACCATTGCCCTGAAATTGTTTTTCCTGAAGACCATGTTCTGGAACTTCATGACCAGCAGCCTGGTCCATTCTTTTGCCCAGAGGTCGACAACCGGCCTGGTGAGGAAACCATTTTTCCAGGCAAGGGAGCTGTATGCGCTGAACCTGCCGTACTGATCCGGTTCAAAGGGAAGGTACTCCTCGTATCGTGATACCAGGTAAAACGCGGCGGCAAAAATATCAAAGGGCAGGTCACCTCCCTGGTCACCCTGGAAAAATACCGGCAGATCTTTCCATTGAGAAATCGTGATCTCCTGCACATGGACACCATCTTCGAAAATGAGGGAAGCTTTTGGAACCCTGAAAGCTCCTTTTACATTTTCGCCGGAATAATTGATCACAGGGTGCTTCCCAAGCTTGCGCTTATCGGTTGTTATTTCCCAGTCAATGCCCATCAGGTCGCCGAAGAGAATTCCGGCAATATACCTGAGGCGAGGTACATCCCTGTCAGTAAATATTTTAAGAGCTCCCGGGTCCATAACACAAATTTATGAAAATTTAGGATCAAAAGAATAAAAAAACCCCGGTCTCTCGGCCGGGGTAATCTATCTTGATGAGTAGATCAGTCAACTTTTCTTACTTTGACTGCAACAGGTCCTTTATCCCTTTGTTCAACTTCGAACTCAACGGCCTGGCCTGTCTCAAGGGTTGTGTGCGCTACTTCCAGACCTGAACGGTGAAGGAAAATATCCTTGCTGTCTTCAGTCTGAATGAAGCCATAGCCCTTAACTCTGTCGTACCATTTTATTGTACCTCGCATTGTTGTATTATTTATTAATTCTACCTGTTGTCATCATTTCTTCTGCGGAAGTTGTCACCACTTCTGAAATTTTTTCTTTCAGGTCTTTCAATAGATTCATTAACAATGATGTTCCTACCGCCAACACTTGAGCCATTCAGCTCTTCGATGGCTTTTTTAGCTTCTGCCGCATTCGGCATTTCAACAAAACCAAACCCCTTGCTTCTGCCGGAGTATTTGTCGATAATGATTTTGGCTGAGGTAACCTCGCCATAACCTTCAAAGAGTTCTTTTAATTCCGATTCCTGCATTTTAAAGTTCAGGCTTCCTACGTAAATGTTCATGATAATTAAATTAAAGTATTTGTAAAACAGGCACAAAGGTTATCTTTATTTTCCTAAAAAAAAAATAAAAATTCATTATATGTTACAGGGAAAACAATTTTATGTCATAAAAGTTCCCTGTTCAAAGCAAATTTTACATGAAACCGGTCAATTTTCCTCATTTTTCCCTTTATCCCCTTTATCACTATTATCATCTCTCACACTGACAGTTTTAAAAAATGTTGCAAAATCTATTTATTATCTTGAGGCCACTCTTTAAAACCCCTGAGGTGTGAAGAATTACAGGTATCTCATATATTACATTCTTACAATCGGTGGATTCTCGTACCTCATATATCTTGTCGTTCTGAAAGGCCAGTCTCTTGACTCAGTCACCGGCTCGGTACCCGTAAGCAGCCAGGGTTTCGGGTTTAATCATTTCAGCGAATCGGCAATTCAGAATGTATCGAACCCCCTGCCGCACCTGATACTGCAGATTATTACCATTATTGTATTTGCAAGGGTTTTCGGGTTCCTGTGCAGGAAGATTGGTCAGCCGGCCGTTATTGGTGAAATAATTGCGGGAATTATTCTCGGACCGTCGATTCTCGGTTTAATAGCACCCGGGGTATCAGGATTTATTTTCCCGAAGGGTTCGCTTACCACATTGAACTACTTCAGCCAGATTGGACTGATACTGTTCATGTTCATCATAGGCATGGACATCGATCTCAAGCTGTTGAGAAACAAGGCCCCTGAAGCCTTCGTGGTAAGCCATGCCAGCATTATGATACCCTTTACATTAGGTATGATCCTCGCTTATTATATATACTCAAGCCTTGCACCTGCAGGAGTACCCTTTCTTTCATTTTCTCTTTTCACCGGTGTCGCGATGAGCATCACAGCGTTCCCGGTACTGGCACGTATCCTCCAGGAACGAAATCTGATGCGGACAACCGTCGGTGTACTCGCGGTAACCTGCGCGGCAATCGATGATGTCTCAGCCTGGTGCCTGCTTGCAGCACTCATTGCGATAGTCAAAGCCGGATCATTCGTGAGCTCACTCTATACAATCTTGTTTTCAATAATTTATGTGATTGTTATGCTAAAGGCCGTAAGGCCGCTTCTGGTAAGGTTACGGGAGTTCTATGTGAGGAATGAAAAAATCTCGAAGGGAGTGGTCGCGGTTTATATTGTGACTCTCCTGGTTTCGGCTTACATAACTGAGATCATAGGCATTCATGCTGTTTTCGGAGCCTTTGTGGCCGGTGTGATAATGCCACCCGACCCCGACTTCAGGAAGATACTGACCGGGAAGATTGAAGATATTGCCCTTATCTTGTTCCTCCCAATATTCTTTGTAATGTCGGGACTGAGAACTGAGGTCGGCCTGCTAAACACTTGGTACCTCTGGAAAATTACGGCATGGGTTATCCTGATTGCAGTAGCCGGGAAATTTGCAGGAAGCGCATTGTCGCTGAAATTCGTCGGTCAGACCTGGAGGAACAGTCTCATCATCGGGACCCTGATGAACACCAGGGGACTGATGCAGCTTGTTGTTCTCAGTATAGGATACGACCTGGGTGTGATTTCCCCGTCAATATATACAATCATGGTTATCATGGCCCTTGTAACCACGATGATGGCCGGACCTGCACTTGATCTGATTGATCATTATTATCCCGTCAAAGAACCGGAAAATGTCGATGGCGGTCCTGCTGATCATTTCCACAGCATGATATAGCTGAACGCATTTGAAATTGGCAAATTCCGCCCGGAGGACCGACGTCACTACTCTTCACTCGCACTTTTTTTTGCCGGTGTAAACCTAAGCATCTCCACTCCCCTGGCATTTACCCTTGTAACATAGGTTCCCTTGAATATACCTATATCCTTCTGCCGCCACAGGTCCCTCACTATCTGTTTCCCCTTGATTCCAAGGTCGGTCCACGAGGCAGAAATTTTTTCTTCCCTTCCGGAACGGTTGAATAATCCGACGGCTACTGAACCGTCTTCAAGCTTCCGTTCCCATACTTCCAGGTCACCATCCTTTGAAACCCTGTAACCGGGTCTTCCCAGCGGGTCCTGGTCCACCTCAATGATCTCATCATTTGTCAGAAGGCTCAGGGTGAAGTCATCAAGCCTGGTAATATCGCCGCTGAAGATAAATGGTGCGGCTACCATAGCCCAGAGGGAAACGTGGGTATATTGCTCATCAGGTGTGAGAGGTGTAGGTACAGTCTGCCCCTTCCAGTTGCTGAGATAACCAAGAAGCAGGTAATCCGGATCGTTCCAGGCACCAGGGCCGGCATAAAGATGAAGCTGATTCCTGGAGTAAACATCAAATCCGTCCCTGAAAACAGCGGTTGCAATACCCTCGAAGGATCCGCCAAGGTCACCAGCCGTTCTCCAGCTGTTACCTCCTGTCTCTTTTCCCCATTTCCACACATCGCCCATACCGTACTGGCAAAGATTCAGTATTATATCACGTTTTTGCTTTTTCAATGCCTGGCTCATAATGACATAGGGTTTCATAAGCACCGGCTGGGAATCATGCCCGGCAATTTCGTCGTATGAGCACCAGTCATACTTCAGGAAATCAAATCCCCAGTCGGCAAATGTCCTTGCATCCTTTTCCTCATGCTTATACGAGCCGGTATGGCCCGCGCAGGTAAGAGGTCCGGGCGAGGTATAGATTCCGGCTTTCAGGCCCATTGAATGAATATAATCAGCAAGATCTTTCATATCAGGAAATCTTCCGTTCGATCGTATTGTTCCATTCCTGTCGCGCTGATCTCCTGAAAGTGAAGGGTCGCCCGATCCCGGTTTAACTGCCCAGCAGTCGTCGATGTTGACATAGGAATATCCATGGTCGGCCATACCGCTTTTCACCATCGCGTCTGCGGCATCCTTCATGATCTGTTCCGTGACATGATTTTCCCATACGTACCAACTGTTCCAGCCCATGTAAGGAGTGAGTGCAAGCGTATCCCCGCAGATAATCCTGAATTCCCTTTCGGCCTTCCCCGCCTCATTGGTGGCGATAAAAGTTACCCTGTATTCTCCTTGTGCTTCGAGGGACCCGGTAATTATGCCGGTGGAATCGTTACAGGTCAGCCCGGCAGGCAGTTCCCTGACTTGGAACTTCATGGGTCTGCGGCCGGTAACCGGAATGCGGTAAATGAAAGGGTTCCCGGGTCTTGCCCCGTAAACCCTTGCACCATTTATTCTGGGCCCCGGCCCGGGTTTGGGAGTGAGTATAATTCCTTTTTTTTCAGAATTGCATGAAACGGCTCCCGCGAGAAGCAGCAGGAGAATAAAATTGAAGATTTTCATACAGTTATTGGTTTATGCCTGTTTCCCGGAAATTTCAGTAATATCCAGCCTGAGGACTGAGGTTCTGGCAAGGTTCTTTTCATCATAATTATAAATGCCTTTTGCGCCGTAGTGATCCATGAGCAGGTTAAGACCCCTGAGTTTTTCCTCCTGATCTGATACTACCGAAAGATTTCCGTATCCCACGATACTTTTATATCTCATTCCCCAGCCACATGCTTTATCGCCACCGTACAGCAAATGACCGGTATCGAGCTGGAAACACACCAGATTATTGATTTTCATCATATCCATCTTTCTCCCCTCGGTTGCGCAGTGAAAGTACAATCGGCCTGTACCGGCAGGGTCATAGCCAAAGTTCATTGTAACAATATAAGGAACATTTCCATCGGCAAACCCTATCCTGCAAACATCGGCACTTTCAAAAATTGAACTGACCAGGTCCGGGTCAGTTATTCTTCTTTCTGTTCTTCTCATCAGCCTTCTTGATTTTCTCAATTTTGTCATAGACCGGGCAGCTTCGACTATGTGCTCCCGGCAGATACCCCGTGCTCATCAGGAATTCGTTTACTATCTCCCCGCCTGTAAACCTGAATGTCTTGCGGAATAACCTGGTCCACTCCTCCAGCGTTCCTGTCTCTCCTGCTTTAAGGTCAAGCCATTTCCTGAATGAGCCGTAGTCTTTCCTCAACGATTTGATAACCCTGGCATTCTCAACCGCGGCATTGATTTTCAGCCTGTTCCTGATAATCCCGGCATCATTCATGAGCCTTTGAATATCGTTTTCGCCATATCCTGCCACCTTATCAATATTAAAGTGGTCGAATGCTTTCCTGAAATTATCCTGCTTTTTCAATATCAGTATCCAGTTCAGACCTGCCTGGTTTATCTCAAACATGAGACGCTCAAAAAGTTCGTCATCATTATCAATCGGAAAGCCGTAGTGATTATCGTGGTATTCCTTATGCAGCTTCTGTGTCTCTCCTGATATCGTTTTCAGATACTCACAATATGTCATCGTTCTGTTTTATAAAATCAACCGCGAAAGCGGCATTTACCTGATAATTAAATTATGTTCATTAAAAGTAAAGATTTTTTATAACTTTGCCACCGCTTCTGAAAATATCATACTATTATTAAATAAAAACCAATTGATATGGGAAAAGGTGACAAGAAATCCAGGAGAGGAAAAATATTCCTTGGAACATATGGCGTAAGGCGCCCCAGAAAAAAAACCGCCAGGCCCGAGATAAAGCTTGAAACTGTTAAGTCAAAGGAGACCAGGGAAAAGAAACCCGTGAAGGAGAAAAAAGAAGTTAAAGAAACAGCCGAAGTAAAAGTTGCGCAGGAGGTACAGCCTGTAAAAGAAACTGTTGAAGTGAAAGGGACCAGGGCTCCCAGGGAGAAAAAAGAGGCAAAGGCCCCCAAGGTGACAAAAGAGAAGAAAGTGGTGAAGGAGGTCAAGGCTGCAAAAGCAGAAAAGGTTGTTAAAGAGGAAAAGGAAGAAAAGCCTAAGAAAGAGAAAAAGGCTAAAAAAAGCGAATAACAATTCTGTTTAAATATTGAAAAGCGCGGCTTAAGACTGCGCTTTTTTTTTATTTTAGATGTGACAAACGTACCTGGAGATCATGGAAATAGTTTACAAAGATATTTTGCTCTTACCGTGGAAATCTGATTTCGCACCGGGGCTTGCTGAAATTGCGAACAACGAAAAAATCAGCGACAATCTCCGCGACGGTTTGCCATTCCCTTATACAGTGCAGGATGCACATAGCTGGCTCGATTCGATCATGCCTCGAAACGACCCGCCCCAGTTCTTCGCGATATTTTATTCCGGAACACTGACAGGAAGTATCGGACTGGTATTAAAAGACAATGTCTACAGGAAGAACATCGAGATGGGCTATTTCCTGGATGAGCATTACTGGGGGAAGGGAATAATTACGAAAGCAATTTTAGCCGTATCCTCATATGCGTTCACGACGTTCGATATTCTGAGGATCTATGCAGAAGTGTATTCCGACAATACCGGTTCGAGAAGGGCCCTTGAAAAATCGGGATTCTCATGCGAGGCGGTCTTAAAGAAAAGCATCATTAAAAAAGGAGAGATTAAAGACAGCTGTATTTATTCAGTACTGAAGGAAAATTTCAGGATTGAGGATATAGAAATCAGGGAATAGACTACTTCTGCTTCACCACCAGCCATTTGTAATCATCAGGATCGATCACGGCATTGACAATTACCGGGGCTGCCAGGCCAAGGGCGGTCCTGACACAATGCCTCAGCTCAAGTTCATTTTCGGCGTTTAACACCCTGATTCCAAGGAAGGAATCTGATGAGAAAAGATGACCGTCATAAATGGATGTCCCGTAAGGGTTGATCTCCTTCCATATCTGCTTGAGCCGAATCAGGTTAAGTTCACCGTCGGACATTACAATTATTTTTACCGGAAGATTGTACCGCCTTGCAGTCATCAGTTCTCCGGCCGACATCAGGAATCCGCCATCACCGGTAATAGCCGCCACCCTTGATCCGGGACGGTTCAGCTGTACCGAGTTGGCAGCCGGTATCGAGAATCCCATCGATGACCATCCGTTAGTGATTATCAGCCTGTCAGGTGATGGCGTCTGCCAGTACTGTCCAAGCAGGTGAAGATGGGAACCGACATCGCCTGTGACAAAGGTGTCGGCCGGAAGTTCCTCCCTCAGTATCTTCAGTGCAGACACGGGTCCGAAATGCCCGAGAAATCCCTCAAAAACCGAAGCTATCTCATCGCGGATACCCCTTGCAACAGCCGATTCGAAAATAACCGACGAGGGGTTAAGATGAGCCAGCATGACAAACCACTCCGCAGGCGACCCGGTATATTTAACCACTTCGACCCCTTCCGGCATGTCCGATTCAACGGTTCCGAACTGAACAAGAGGTACACCGGGCATCCACGATTCATAATTGTATTCAACAGGGTCGTAACCAAGGCCGATAACCAGGTCGGTCTTTTCATAAATATCATCAAGATAATCGCTCAGTGCATGAAAGAGAACGCCACAGTAGCACGGATGATCCTCAGGTACAAGGCCCTTTGCCATCGGTGTCAGCACAACCGGCATCGGGCATGATGAAAGCAGCTCCAGTATTTTTCTCTTCAGGCCGAATCGTGCTGCTGTAAGCCCTATTGCCAGAAGTGGTCGCCTGGCTTTTTCGAGAAGTGCTATGAGGTTCTGAATGTCATTATCGAATGAGAGGTCGTCAGCTGCATGTGAACCGGCGTGCGGAGTAAAAACCTCAGCGGTTGCAAGATCTGAGGGCAAGCCGATATGCACGGGCCCGGGGTATTCTTCAAAGCATGTCCGGAATGCATCATCCATTACCGCGGCAACATTCGACCTCGACAGCCTGTATGTTTTCTTGGTGACAGGACCGAAAAGTTCCTGATGACTAACATTCATCTGCACGGTCCTGTTTAGAAGAACATCCGGCATTTCGCTCGTAAGCAGAATGTGGGGAGTACGGTCCAGAAGAGAAAGACCGGCCCCGGTCAGCAGGTTGGCGGCTCCCGGGCCATAGGTAGCATGACTTACACCAGGGACCCCGTTGAGCCTGGCCGATACATCTGCCATGACTCCCGCGGCAGATTCGTGTGAAGTAAGTACAAATTCTATACCCCCCTTTCTGAAAGCCTCCATATACGGCAAAGATGGTCCGCCTGGAACACCGAAAACATGCCTGACACCACTCTCGGTCAGCCTTTCGGCCATATAATCGGGAATTGTCATCTCAGGATCTTTTATTTATACAAAGCTATTAAATACTAACCACAGGAAGAAAGCAAATAATAAACAGAAAATGATAATCTGCCGTATTTCAGCATTAGTCGCGGTAAACATTATATTTGCAAATATTGGTCCCGCGTAAAAAACACGCAATCATGAAAAGGAAAATATCCGCCCTGGTATCATATTTCTTTTGCTGGCTCGCCTATTTCATTTTTGCCAGGGTCCTGTTCCTGGTTGCACAGTTCAGGGAAATGAAACTATATACACCGGGGGTTCTGTTCCAGACTTTTATCCATGGATCCCGTCTCGATATTGCTACAACCGGTTACATAATGATCATCCCTGTCTTAGCGGCTATTCCGGCCGTTATTTCAGGACGGAACTGGTATCTGAAATTTCTGAATATCTATACCGGCTTCCTGGTAGTGGTTTTCACCGCCCTTGTCCTGGCAGATGCAGCTATCTATTCATACTGGGGGTTCAGGCTGGAGTTTTCGGTGCTCGGATATATGAAGAATCCCGGCGATGCCATCGCGTCAGCTTCTACCCTTCAGATGATATTTTTTATTGCTCTCTACCTGTTAATATCATTTGCTTTCATCCGCGTATTTCGCGGTGTTAACAGGAAATTCCTGAATGACGGAATGAAATCATCCCGGCCGGTACCTGAACTGGTGGTTATAATAATTCTAGCATTCTCACTCATCCTGCCGATAAGAGGTGGGTTGGGCGTTGCTCCGCTGAACGCGGGCTCGGTCTATTTCAGCCGGCAACTCTTCCCTAACCATGTTGCAATTAATATTATATGGAACTTTGGCCATACCGCCGTTTACTCGAAACCAAAGACAAACCCGTATATTTTTTCCGGTACAGGGGAAGCAGTTAATGATGTCAGATCGCTCCTGGAAGATAATGACACAACCAGAAAAGTTCTCAGTATCGCAAAACCCAATTTACTCTTAATCATAATTGAGAGCTTCGGCAGCTACCTAACTGATTTTTCAGGCCCGGATACCATTGTCACCCCCAGGTTCAGGGAGTACATACGCGAAGGGATATATTTCAGGAATATTTACGCTGCCGGCTCCAGGACCGACAAGGCTATTCCGGCAATACTTAGCGGTTATCCTAATCTGCCGCTGATCCAGGTAATACGTGAACCAAAAAAAACCCAGTCGATGCCGGGGATCATAAAACTCCTTGACAGTGCAGGGTATCGCTCCTCTTTCTGGTATGGCGGTGATATCAATTTTGCAAATCTTAATTCCTACCTAACGACATCGGGCTACATGGAAAAGATCACAAGGGATAATTTCAGGAAAGAGGACTGCAATTCAAAATGGGGGGCACACGACGAGGTTCTATTCAACATGCTGCAGGATTCACTGCTTCATTTCAGAGAGCCATTTGCCTGCACTGTTCTTACACTCAGCAGTCACGAACCTTTTGAGGTACCTATGGAAAAAAGATTCGGTGGTGAGGACATCCTTAGCAAATTCATGAATTCCGTTTATTACACCGACATGTCGCTGGGAAAATTCCTCGATAAGGCAAAAACGACTGACTGGTGGAAACACACCCTTGTCGTTCTGCTTGCCGATCACTGCAGGAGAAATTCTGAAAAGATCCCGGTCTACTCGGAAGAGATTTTCAGAATCCCGATGTTATGGCTCGGCGGGGCTCTGGCTGAAAAAGGGACAATTGTTACAAAGTTTGGATCACAGTTCGATCTTCCCCTTACTCTTGCCCGCCAGCTCGACATCAGGTGTTCCTTCCCGTTCAGCAAGGACCTTCTTTCGAAAGGTTCAAAATCTTTCTCGTTTTATACATTTAATGATGGATTCGCATTTATCACCGACTCCTCAAAAGCTATTTATGATGCAAAAATGAAGGGTGATGTATTGGATGCTGGCCGTGATGCCTTGAGGTCCCGGAGGCTCGGGAAATCATTCCTGCAGGTTTTGTACGATGATTACCTCAAAAGGTAAGACCGGGTCTTTTATGATAAAGAAGGTCTGCCACGAAGAGGAGAAATTGTATAAATATTCAATATTTGCGGCTGAAATACTTTGTTTTATTAATTATTAAGTTATTTTTGCACCCATACAACAGCGATATGAAGAGATTGCACAAAAATTATTTTTCCTTCTTTTTCTACTTCTATTTTACAGAATAGGTAAAGGGGATTTTTGTGTAGTCAATCGAAAATATAATATGCAAGGGTCCCCGGAAGGGACCCAATTTTTTTTTAATATATTACCAAAGATGCTGAAAATATCGATACAGGGTGAGGCAGGCAGTTTCCATGAAGTCGCGGCGAGGGATTTTTTCAGGGACCAGCAACTCGAGCTTATTCCTTGTGCCACGTTTGACCAGACTATAGGTGCCGCAAAGAACGGTGATGCTGATTTTGCTGTTATGGCTATTGAGAATGCCAGGGCCGGCAGCATATTGTATAATTATACACTGATACGCGAATCGGGCCTCAAGATTCTCGGTGAAGTGAACCTCAGGGTAAAACAGAACCTAATGGCACTGCCTGGTCAGACTATAAAGGATATTCATGAAATACGTACGCACCCGATTGCAATATCCCAGTGCATGATGTTTCTCAACCAGCATCAGGGAATAATGCTTATAGAGAGCGAAGACACCGCGGCCAGTGCCAGGGAAATAAGCGAGAAACAGCTGACAGGTGTCGGCGCAATAGCATCTTCTGCAGCTGCCACGCTCTATGGCCTGGATATTCTCGAGGAGGGAATTGAGACGTACAAACAGAATTATACAAGATTTGTGATCGTTGGTCATAAAAGCAAGTGGACACGCAATGGCAATAAAACTTCGGTATGCTTTTCGGTAAATCACAAACCCGGAAGCCTGGCTTCTGTCCTTGTGAAGCTTGCGGAGCTTGGAGTGAACCTGACAAAGATCCAGTCAGTGCCGAGGCTCAATGGCGGATGGGAATACTATTTCTATCTTGATCTCGAAATACCGGACGGAATAAGCATTGAACTGATCGAAAATGAAATAATAGAATATTCCAGGGACCTTGAGGTCCTCGGAGTATATAATAAAGGAGAAAGTGTATATGAAAGTTAAACCGGCCGAAAGGGCAGGCAGTGTCCAGGAGTACTATTTCTCTTCAAAGCTGAGGCAGATTGACGAAATGAGGAAGGCAGGGATCGATGTTATCAATCTGGGGATAGGGAGCCCCGATCAGCCTCCATCGGAAAACACTGTCAGGAGGCTTGCCAATGAGGCAGCTAAGCCAAATGTTCATGGCTACCAGAGCTATTCGGGATCTCCTGTGCTGAGAAAAGCGTTTGCCGACTGGTACAGGAAGTATTTCAATGTGGTCCTTGACCCGGCAACCGAGATTATGCCGCTTATCGGGAGCAAGGAAGGGATAATGCATATAAGCATGGCCTTTGTTGATCCTGGCGATGAGATCCTTGTACCCGATCCGGGTTATCCAACATATTCCTCAGCCACTCGTCTTGCAGGAGGGATCGTGAAGCCCTACGATCTGAATGAAACAGGTAAATGGCTGCCCGATATCGCAAAGCTTGAAGACAGCGACCTCAGCAGGGTCAGGCTGATGTGGATAAACTATCCCCACATGCCGTCGGGTGCGAAGGCAAATATCAGGATTTTTGAAAAGCTTGTCGGTTTTGCCATGAAGCACAATATCCTTCTATGCAATGATAATCCATACAGCTTCATACTGAATAATGACCATCTGAGTCTTCTTTCTGTCGATGGAGCCAGGGAAATATCCATAGAGCTTAACTCACTTAGCAAATCGCATAACATGGCTGGTTGGAGGATTGGCATGGCTGCAAGCAACGGGGAGTTCATTTCGACCGTGCTGAGGGTCAAGAGCAATATGGATTCAGGAATATTCCTTCCCTTGCAGCTGGCTGCAGCTGAGGCACTTGGAAATGATGGCGAATGGTACTTGAAAGTAAACAGGGTTTACAGCGAGCGAAGAATTGCTGCCGGAGAGATCTTCAGTGTGCTGGGCTGCACCTGGGATCCCGGGCAATCCGGAATGTTCCTATGGGGAAGGCTTCCGGAAAGCTATGGAAGCTGCGAGGAATTCTCAGACAACCTTCTTCATTCTTCCGCAGTATTTATAACGCCGGGATTTATTTTCGGTAACAACGGCAAGCGGTATATCAGGATATCACTTTGCAGTTCCGCCGAGCTTCTTATCGAGGCAAAGCAAAGAATTGAGGAATTCAGGAATAAAAAAGATAATAACACGATAAACAGGTTTAACTCAACATTATGACAACAGCTATAGTCGGTATCGGCCTGATAGGCGGTTCGTTGGCAACGGACCTGAGGAAAAGAGGCTTCTCGGACAGGATCATAGGGGTAGATTCAAATATTCAGCACTGCAATATTGCAATGCTTTGCGGACTTGTTGATGAAACCGATACTCTTGAAAATGCAGTCGAAAAAAGTGACCTCATCATTTTATGCACACCTGTAAATACAAACTGCCGGATGCTTCCCGGAATACTCGATCTTATCAGCGGGACCAGGAAGGTTGTCACTGACATGGGCTCGACAAAGGCATCCATAGCGGAGTCATCGCGGGATCATCCTGCCAGGGGCAGGTATGTTGCCGCCCATCCTATGGCAGGTACCGAGTATTCGGGTCCCCTCGCGGCCCACTCAAGATTGTTCGACTATAAGATGGCTATAATATGCGATCCCCAGTTCAGCGACAATGATGCACTTGAAACGGTGAAAAAAATGTTCGCAACTCTGAACATGAGGACTGTACTCATGGACTCGCACGAACACGATATCCATGTTGCTTATGTGTCGCACATCAGTCATATAACATCGTTCTCGCTTGCACTCTGTGTACTTGAAAAAGAACAGGAAACTGAAAATATCCTTACCCTTGCAGGGGGAGGTTTTGAAAGTACTGTCAGGCTGGCAAAAAGTAATGGCGATACATGGGCCCCGATATTTACCGAAAATTCTTCGTACATACTCGAGGTGATGGACACCTATATCGAAAAAATGAAGCTTTTCAGAAAAATGATTGCTGACCGCGACACGGAGAAACTCAGGCTCCTGATGGAAGAAGCAAATAAAATCCAGAAAATTCTTAATTAGCAAAATATGGTTATACAATTAGATTTATCACCGCTTGACAAGTGGTTAAAGGTAACCAGCAGGCCCTTCGTGATTTCAGGTCCCTGCAGCGCTGAAACTGAGGATCAGGTGCTTGAAACTGCGACCCAGCTTGCAAAGATCAAGGAGGTGGCGGTTTACAGGGCAGGCATATGGAAACCCAGAACCAGGCCCGGGTCCTTCGAGGGAGTGGGCACAAAGGGACTGAAGTGGCTGAAGAAGGTGAAAGAGGAAACAGGCCTCCTCGTGGGAACTGAAGTGGCCAACGAGAAGCATGTATATGAAGCTCTTAAATACGGCATTGACCTGCTTTGGATCGGTGCCAGGACATCCGTTAATCCCTTTACCGTACAGGAGATAGCAGATGCGTTGAATGGCGTTGATGTAATGGTTCTGGTAAAAAACCCGATCAATCCCGATATAGAGCTGTGGACGGGTGCCATTGAGAGAATTTCTGCCGCAGGGATAAAAAAGCTTGGAGCAGTTCACAGGGGGTTCTCAACTTATGAAAAGACAATGTACAGGAACCAGCCCAACTGGCAGATGCCCATCGAGCTTCACAGGAGAATACCGGGTCTGCCGATTATCTGCGACCCGAGCCATATTGCCGGTGCAAGGAAATATCTTTTCGAAATTTCACAGAAAGCCATGGACCTCAACTTCGACGGGCTTATCATTGAATCACATATCGATCCGTCGAATGCCTGGAGCGATGCTGCCCAGCAGGTTACCCCTGAAGGTCTGAAGGAGCTTCTTAAAAACCTTGTCCTCAGGCATGAGAAGACCTCTGACCCCAGGCTCCTGGATGTACTCGGTGAGCTGAGACAGCAGATTGACCTGTATGATGAAAACCTTCTGGAACTGATGGAAAAGAGGATGAAAGTTGCTGAAAAGATAGGAGAATTCAAGAGGGATAACAATATAACAATCCTGCAGAGTACCAGGTGGGACGAAATTATCAGCAAGGCGGTGGTTAAGGGTGAAACAAAAGGTCTCAGCTCTGAATTCATCGATGCCATTTTTAAGGCTATACACCAGGAATCCATCAATCACCAGATGAACGTACTAAACCAGGAGAAGACGATTGAGGGTTTGAAGGGATGAAGAAGGTAACTTTTTAACCGTTAACAATTATTCTTAAAACCAATATTTTTTTAATCAACTCTTGTATTATTGAAAATAATATATAGATTTGCATCAATGAAAATGAAAAACTCATATACATGGTGGTGGCGCAGTTTATCCTGTAAAGCTGTGATTCACGCCGTTGTATAATAATAAAGGATACTTATAACCGAGGCACGCTGATCACAGCGTGCCTTTTTTTATTTCAGAATTTTTAACCAATTAAATAATCAGGAAAATGGAAAAGAACAGAAAGATCATCTTAAGCGAAAGAGAAATGCCGAGGCAATGGTATAATATCCTGGCTGACATGCCCAACAAACCCATGCCCCCACTGCATCCTGGAACAAAGCAGCCAGTAGGTCCCCAGGACCTGGCGGCAGTTTTCCCGATGGAGCTTATAAAGCAGGAAGTTTCGACAGAAAGGTACATCGACATTCCCGATGAAGTCAGGGATCTGTATTTTACCTATCGTCCCTCCCCCCTCTTCAGGGCAAAGAACCTCGAAAAGGCCCTTGGCACAAAAAGCAGGATCTACTATAAGTATGAAGGTGGCAATTATTCGGGTTCGCATAAGGCAAATACTGCTATCGCCCAGGCGTATTACAACAAGAAGGAAGGGGTAAGGAGGATAACTACTGAAACCGGCGCCGGTCAATGGGGAAGCGCGATGAGTTTTGCCTGTCATCATTTCGGCCTTGAGCTGCTGGTTTTCATGGTTAGGGTCAGCTACGACCAGAAACCCGGCAGGAAGCTCCTTATGAATACCTATAATGCAAAAGTGGTTCCGTCGCCCAGCAATATGACTGTAGCCGGAAGGAACGCGCTGGAAGAGGATCCTGATTCACCGGGCAGTCTTGGTATCGCAATCTCCGAGGCAATGGAAGTTGCTGCCCAGGATCCCTACACAAAGTATGCCCTTGGAAGCGTTCTCAACCATGTTATTCTCCACCAGACGATAATCGGCCAGGAAGCACTGCTGCAGATGGAAAAGGCCGGCCATTATCCCGATGTCGTGATTGGCTGTTTCGGTGGCGGGTCCAATTTTTCAGGAATTGCCTTCCCGTTCCTCAGGGAAAAATTGCTGAATGGCAAGGATGTGAGGCTGCTGACAGTTGAACCAGCTTCATGCCCAAAGCTCACGAAGGGGAAATTCATGTACGATTTCGGTGATACGGCCGGGATGACCCCGCTCCTTCCGATGTACACTCTTGGTCATAACTTCATTCCCGACAAGATCCACGCTGGTGGGCTCAGATATCACGGCGCAGGCGTTCTTGTAAGCCAGCTTCTGAAGGACGGATTCATAGAGGCAAAGGCCAAGCTTCAGCGCGAATGTTTCGAGGGCGCCGTGCTTTTCGCAAGATCTGAAGGGATACTCCCGGCACCAGAGTCTTCATACGCTATAGCAGGAGCTCTTGATGAGGCAAGAAAGGCTGACATTGAAGGTGTATCCAGAAATATACTCTTCAACCTCAGCGGTCATGGTCACTTCGATATTTCAGCCTACGAGAAATACTTCGAGAACAACCTTCCCGATCATGAACTCTCGGCCGGGGAAATTGAAAAGTCAATCTCAAAAATCGGAATAACGGTTTAGTTACCAGCCTCCTGCCGGCAGGCATGCAGGCAACCCCTCTCCTTCCAGGGAGGGGTTTTTAATAGAGAATACCGGCTCCCCTTCTCACGTGGGAGAAGGGGCCGCTGGTCAAGGAGCATCAACACCTTGTTTTCAATATTCCGAGTAACCGGCCGGATGCAGAAAATACTTGTGAATCCTTGAAACCGTATTCTTGTACTCTTCCATCCCCGATAAGGATTTCCATTCAGGTGAATCGACAAATGTCTTCCAGTGAAGCCTGTTGGCAGTCGTATCGGCAAATGAAGTCATATACATCAGGTTGGGCCTGATGCTTCCCGCCAGCACCTCCCCTACAAATACAAGATTGAAATCGAGCTTCCTGAATAACTTTATCTCTCCGCCCTGGTTGAACATTTCCATCTTTTTAACTGCTTTTTCCTCGGTGGCGCTCTCATAAGCCCTTAGCTCATAGATCCTGCTGCCAGGAGGAGTGCTGAATTTAGGTGAATATGATTCAGGCATATCGCTGAATGATTTCATAATTATCGTCTCCATTCTTTCATAAGGCGGATCATCGAACGGGGCATTTACAAATAATTTGGAGGCCTCCAGGAAAAGCTTGTCATTCTGCAGAATATCAGCAAGATGAGCATACTGATCGATAGTCCTGAAAGGAAGAAGCAAATATACGATCCTGCCAGCCGTGGTATCCGGCTCTGCCGGCTTGAATACTCCCACCCTAAGGATTCCGGCCCTATGCATTGCCGGTATATAAACATCCCTGAGGTAAGTATCCACTCTCTCTTCCTGTGCCCTGGTCTTAAGGTGATAAATCCTGAGCTCGTAATATTCCCTTACAGAGGGCACCCCCAGGGCACGGACAGCTGTGAGGGCAACCATGGAAATTGTAATTATGAAAGATCTGCAGAATTGTATTCTTTTCATTTTTCGGGTGGTTAAGGATTAATTATATTGTTTATAGAACATCTCCATGATGTTTTCTGCTTCGGATACGGTGATCCCTGAACCTGACTTCACGCAGAACCTGTGGACCAGAGTCACAGATTTTCCCGAAGGTATGGTGAACGCGAAAGGCTCCTGCCTGGGGTCGTATGACCTCCTTCCGAAGTTATTGACCGAGAAAAGCCCGTAGCCTCTTGCATGTGAATATGCCGGGTATCCGGGGTTATCAGGAAAATCAAATATTGCAAGGCTTTCAATTCCTTTTTCACCCTTGCCCGTAAGTATAACCCATTTGTTCCTGGTTCCCCATACCTCATCCCCTGTTTTGCCGTTGCTTGATCTGTATTGCCCTGTAACTCCAGTGTTATCCAATACCCTTACTTCAGTAGCTTTTCCTTTGTCATCAGTGAAGATCAGAGGCTCATCCGACGGCATCTCCAGCATTCTTGCAACCCTTATTGCAAATAATCCCTCCTTGCTGTCAGAAAAAGTAATATCACCCGCAGTCGCAGAAAGGACCGTTTTGTGATCGATGATCCGGATGTTATTCTGAACTGAAAATATCCAGGTGGTATTCTCGTCAAGAATCGTTTTACCGGAACTATCCATCCACCACGATTCCACGTTAATGATCCCTTTTTTCCCTCCTGAGATTTTACCGGTTTTTACAACTGCAATATGCCCATACTTGCTTTTCTCCCCCGCGGGAACAGATGCCGAGTTATTCCAGAAGTCCAGCCCGTTGACGCACCCATGATTGAACCACAACCCGGTATGATGTGGGTGGTCGACCCGTTCACCGCTTCTTGGTTCCACGGGGTAGCCCCTCGTAACGGTAGTTCCATCCGGAGCAATTACAGGAAAAAGGAACGGTTTTTCAAATTCCTGTGATATACGAAGGCTTGTAAAGAGCATTCCGTCGATCAGCACGTCAATTTTATTCTCACCGCTGTTATCCCTTACACTTATTTTCTGCCCTGGCAGAAGTGAAACAGGAAAGACCAGGAATACTATAACCGATAAAAGCCTGCCCATATGATTTGTCTCTCAATACTGAGTAAAATTATATTTTATAAGCCAGATTAAAACCCATGCAGCCCGTTTTTTCTGTTGATTTTTTATCTTTATTCCATAATCTCGGAAATATAAAATTGACCTGTTTTACCATAACCCATCCTCCTATGAAAAGACTGATTCTTCTTTTTGTAACAATTCTCGCTTTTTCGGCATGTTCAAGACAAAAAACGGATATCATCTGGTCCGACGAATTCAATTACAATGGATTACCTGACAGGACAAAATGGGGATATGATACCGGTTATATTGCAAATAATGAAAAGCAATATTATACGCCGGCACGTATCGAAAATGCCCTGGTTTCAAATGGCAACCTCATGATCATTGGCCGGAAGGAAAAGATGAAAGGATTTGCATATACTTCTGCCAGGCTCATTACCCTGGGCAAATTCGATTTCTTATACGGCAGGGCCGAAGCGAGGATGAGACTGCCTGCCGGAAAAGGTATATGGCCGGCCTTCTGGATGCTCGGATCGGACATCACCACCGTGGGCTGGCCGAAATGTGGTGAGATTGATATTATGGAACACATTAATAATGTACCTGTCCTTTACGGGACCGCCCATTGGGATAATAAAGGACATGTACAGTCAGGCGGGACAACTCCCTGCGATGTGACCCAGTTTCACGACTACGGACTTGAATGGACTCCCGATTCCGTCAGGTGGCTGCTTGATGGAAAAAGATATTACGCATTCAGCATAAAGGACAGCGTTAACAACACCTCGCCGTTCCACCGGCCCCAGCACCTTCTTCTCAATCTTGCAATTGGGGGTGACTGGCCAGGTGACCCTGATTCCACGACCGTTTTTCCCGATACAGTATTCGTGGACTGGGTAAGGGTCCACAAGCCGGTAAAGTAGACCGGTATTATTTTGCTTCAGGCTGAGAAACCTGGTTCTTCCGCGCAGGTTTCCAGAAGTCCTTTTCTGAAAGTCCGCACTTTTTGATCATCTCAAGTGCGTACTCGGCCCTGCCGAAACTGGAATCTACATTATTGGTTCCAATTGTAAACCTCGCACCTGATTTTTTTGCGAGCATGATGAATTTCTCTGACGGGATCTTGAACCTGTTGTTTATCTCAATGGCAATCCTGTTTTTCACTGCGGCATCAATAACTGCTTTCATCCTCGCTTCTGTCCAGAAATAATCGTACCTCCCGGCCATCTGCGCAGGCAGGTAGGTGGGATTCACATAAATATTTACAGGCTCAGTATTCAATATTTTCACTATTGTCCCGACAAGATAGTCCATGAATTTCTGCTCGTCATCTATCCAGGTTTCTTCCTTGATCCATATCCGGTTCCTCCTTCCTTTCTCATCTGTGAAAGTCATTCCGTCGGTGAAGACATAATCAAATTTTGAAATGGCTCCCTTTGAGAAAAGTTTTACCCATTCCCTTCCCTCGGCCTGCATCCCCACATAAAACTGGGGATATTTCTTCATGACAAGGAGGAATGAGTCTATACCGTGATCCGAATGAACAGGGAAACCTATCCCGCAATTGACTGCAATTCCGTATTCTATATTGTCCTGCTTTGACTTTTCTATTGCTTTCTCAATAGTAAGGTCACCCTTGATATGAACATGAAGGTCAACAAGATGGAACGGGTCAGCTGCCATGAAAGATACTGCGATTATCATCACGACTGCACCAGAAATAATTAGTGATTTTTTCATGATTGTACCGGATAAGATTGATTTGATAGACTTAAATTTTCAATACAACAAATCAGATTTACGTCAATTTCTCAGATGATCTTGTTAACCGAAAAATCCTGCCTTATTCCTATTGAAAATGCACGTGCGGGATTGGTCTCTGTCATCAGTTTAATGTCGTAATTTGAAATACCCGCTTCCTTCAGGGCCGGTATCAGCTTTTTAAAGATGGTTGAATAGCCTCTTATTTCTCCGCCGTCAGGTTTTGCAGGATCATACCAGCCGGCATCATGAGACAGCAGCACCTTGTGCAAAAGACCCTGGCTTTTCATATAGCGCACTGTTTTCACTATCTCGTTAATATTCTCATCATTTACTTTATCAAGACTTATCCATGCTCCTCTCCGGGCAGCCTCGGCAAGCTTGGTAACGTCTTTTTCCTGACATGCATGGACCCAGATAAAGGCTTCAGCAAGCACCCCTTCCGACCTTATTATATCAAGCTCCTGGAACACCGGAATTGCCGACGGGCTGTGCGATGCAATAGTCAGCCCGGTCGACAGATGGGTAATCGCAGCTGCCCTGACAATCCTTCTTTCAAATATTGTAAGCGAATCAGGATCAACTGCTATCTTGATAAATCCAGGCTTTATTCCGGTATTCTTTATTCCTTTCCTGAATTCAGAAATCCACTTGACCGCGAATTCCTCTGCAGTTCTGGAAGTACCTCCTTTCGGGATCCCAAGGTTATGATGTGCTGCATAGATCCCGGTATTTGTGAGTATGTTCAGCCCCGTTGAATCGGCAAGTTCCTTGAGGAGAAGCGGATCCCTGCCTATGTATTCCGGTGTGCATTCGGCAATTGTCCTGCATCCAAGCTTCTTAACCTCCCTGAGGTAGGGTAGCATTTTCTTAACCACATCTTTTCTGTCATAGGGATCGGGAGGCAGGCTGTCGGCCTTAATAAAATCCACAAGAATATGCTCGTGGGGCAGCCAGATACCCGTCGCGGAAGCACTCACAGGGCCATTTACTGTCATAATCAACCCTTGCGGACCCTTTTGTTTACAGCCAGACAAAGCCAGCAAAAAGGATAAAATAACCAGGGGATTAAGAATATTTCTTTTCATAGCAGAATTAATATTGATCATTAATTATTACCATTCAATTCCTGCGCTAAAATAAAAGATATTTTGAGTGTTTTTAAAATTCTTCAATCATTTTAAAGCAGGTCGTTTCAGGGCATACCTGGAATACCTGAACGCCATGAACAGGTTTCCAGCGTTATGCATGATGTTTTTCCCTCCATTATCATAAATATACGAAATACGGGACTTCATGGCATTACTCAGATTTACAGGGGCCTTAATCATCCTGACGACATCAGCGGATGTTTCGCCCGCGATCAGGCAGGGCATAATACCTGTGAGAACTTCAGGGTAACCGGCACAGTAAACATACCGGGTCCATACCATGAAAAGGATATATTTCCTGCTGGTTACCGGTCTGGCTGAAATATAATAAGGCTTAACCGGATCATTGCCGGGAACAAAAACGAGCCACTTTTTATAATCCCCAGGGAGGTATTTTTTTTCAGATACCTGCGAAAGCTTATAAATGAAAACACTGAAATATACCACGATGATTAATGCCGGCCTGAACAGTATCCTGTTGAATTTTTTCATGGTACCAGGATTATTTTGTACAGATCGGGCATAGAACAAATTTAAGAAATTTTATATGTCGTAAGTTCACATATACTGGTCATTTACTTAATTTTGATCAGAAATAAACGAATCGTTATGAAACAGGAATTGATTGACAGTTTCCAGGTTTTGTGGAACAAATATTTTACAGGGGCGGAGCTTCCGGTTACCTTTTATTATACCGATGGTGACGGCGGAGCCGAAAAATTTGTCAGGCCGAAAGGACGAAGCTGTCTGATCTGTGAACTGGCCGCCGTAAGAAAAGGAAGGTCATTATGGTTCAATAATGAATCGCTGGGATGCGGGGGTGCAAAGAGATACCTGGGCTATACAGATAAAATGCGACAGGGATTCGAGTACTTTCTTTCGTGTGGTAACGAATCGATGGAAGGGGAAAGATATATCAGAACCCCGGAAATGGTGAAGGAAATCATGAAGAACCAGAAAACCCTTCCGGCAAACGGCAGGAACATTGTGTTTAAAAGATGGGACAGGCTGACCAGGGATGACGATCCTGTTGCAGCAGTTTTTTTTGCCAGGCCTGATGTGCTTTCGGGTCTGTTTACGCTTGCCAACTTCGACCAGACAGAGCCTAACGGGACATTTACTCCGTTCGGTGCCGGCTGCAGCTCGGCGGTTCATTATCCTTACCTCGAAAGCCTGTCCGACAGACCGAGAGCAGTAATCGGTATGTTCGATCCGTCTGCCAGGCCATGTGTTCCTTCCGATGTGCTGACTTTCTCAGTTCCCATGAAGAAACTTGAAATTATGATCGGCTGCATGGAAGAAAGCTTCCTTATAACCGACACATGGGAAACTGTCAGGAAGAGAATTAAGCAGTAAAAACAGAAAATCGGGAAAAAACAAAGAGCCCCGACAATGTTGATCCAGGGCTCCCCGTGAAATAATTCAATTTGCTTAAAATCTTACTTCAGATTCTTTTACATTCCAGCCTTCAATTCTTAATGCCGGTTTGATTCCGCTTACGATTTCTTTTGGAATCCCGACGGTCACCTTAATTGATTCTCCAGGGGCCAGCGTAAAGTAATTGGCCGACCAGAATGAAGGTACCAGCTCTTTTTCGCCGTTCATAAGTCGTGGATTCACAAAAAATGCGATCCTGCCGGTTTTGTTGCTGACAGAGAACGAATAGTCAGATTCATTCCCGCTTCCCTGCGATCCCAGGTAAGATACCGTAAGTGTAGTTTCCGCCATCCCGTTCAACGCGGTAAAATCCTCGACAGGTGATAACCAGTAAACATTGTGCGAGATGATCTTGCCATTGGCATCCTTCAGGTTCAGAACAACGAAAGAAATACCTGTATTTGCCCTGACTACGTCGGCAATTGAAAAGCTCTCTTTTGATTCAGGGGCACCGAGGTCAACCTGTTCAGTCTTGTGAAGCAGGGATCCGGAGCTGATATCAAACACATCAGCAACAGCTGTCAGTCCCCTGAGGGGCTTATAGGTGCGGTTTATGTATTCTATATTCAAATCCTTTGTATTCAGCTGAATATGTACTTTTTCTATAGCATTCTGCATAAAGTAGTACCCGGCATTCGGAACGAGGAACCAGTCGTATATCTGCCATATAACGCTGGGAAAGGCTGCGTTGAGTTTCCAGAGCATCACTCCCCCGATGTCGTTTATCCTGTGCCCGGCTGCCTCGAAGATGCCCTGGTATCCGATGGCATTCATGAGCTGCATCTTATCTGAGAACTCCTTAAGGGAAGAAGGTTTACCAAACCTTTTTATCATCTCGTAGTAGTATGCCTCGTAGTGGCCATTACCGGAGCAGGCATCGTGATAACCCCAGGAATTGTTAAAGGGAAAGGGCAATGACTTATCCCATGTCAGGTTTGTAATAATTGATGGAAGTGAGCTGAATGGCGGTTGGGAAGGAAGGCCGGTCTCATCCTTGAAAACCCAGTCACCGCTGCTGTTATCAGCTTTCCTGTAATATTCTTTCGGGTCCTGCCAGGTGTACGGTCCGCCACTGTAAACTCCGGATGGCTTTCCATCCGGCCAGGCTCCATCCCACCCTGCCGGCAGCTTTGCCCAACCTGATGAACTTGGTATAAACGGTCGTGTCCCGTCGAGCTTTATAATACTATCCCGCATCGCATAATACAGCTCCTTCCGTGCATGGCCCTCATTTCCGCCGGTCCAGACCAGGAGGCTCGGGTGGTTTCTTATCCTGTAAATGGTGCTTTCAATATTTTTCCTGAAGATATTTCCATCGAGGGGCCACTCGTTTGAGCCTTTGAACTCACCCTGGGTATCACCGGTAACCCAGAAATCGGACCAGACAAGCAAGCCATACCTGTCGGCGGCATCCCAGAACCAGTCTGAGGGAGTAACGCCACCACCCCAGATCCTCACGAGGTTGATCTTTGAGTTCCTGCAAAGCCTGAACTCATAATCGTATCGCATCGAATCGCGGTTAAGCATAAAATCAGGTACCCAGGCACCGCCCGTGATGTGGATTCTCTGCCCGTTAACATAAAAATCACGCCTCCAGTTGCCCTTCAGATCAACAGCCCTGGTACCAACCGTCCTTATACCAAACAGGAAAGTATTCTCATCAGTGACACCGGCAGAGCTCATATACTGGATCTTTATCCTGTAAAGATTTGGCTTGCCGTACCCGTTTGGCCACCAGAGATCGGGTTGATTTATAATAAGTTCCTTCGTATTTTCCGGATCATAGCTGAGTGCAACAGAAGAGTTTTCAGGAACTGTTACATTCTTGATGAACTGGTACATCTTACCAGTAAAAGGCTCATTCATGATTGTAACAGCAAGACGTCCGCTTGCGTCAGATCCGGAGCTGTTCCTGAGGTTCAGCCTGAGAGAAAGTTTTGCTATTGAAGTATCGGGGAGATTCGGAAGGTCGGTAACCAGTTTTGGCTTCTCGATCGTGACATCACCTGAAATGCGAAGGTAAACCGGCTGCCAGATACCGATATTCCTGTCCCGGACAGGCGGGACCCAGTCCCACCCCACTGAACAGAGCATCGTGACGTTCTTTCCAATATCGCCTGTAGGGCCGCCGTTTTCAAAAAAATCGCCGAAGGTTTTAAGCTGTTCCTGTGCCGGAAGGCCCGGAAAATCTACCGGGTATATCTTTACGGCCATGTAGTTTGTTTCGCCGGCTTTAATGATCTTCGATACATCGAGGTTGTATTCGGCGAACATCCCTGCCATGATTGTCGAATCGGAAATTTGTTTTCCATTGAGCCATACGGCTGCCCGGTAATTTATTCCCTTGAATATCAGCTCAAAATGCCTCCCTTTATCGGCTGCCGGAACGCTGAACTGTGTCCTGTACCAGTATGGCTTTTTCCACGGATTCGGCTGACCTGCCAGGTGGCTGTACTGTTCAAGATTATATTTTTTATTGAACTCATCCGAAGCATCAGGTATGAGCATATTATTCAGACCCAGATATGGGTCGGGATAAATCTTGTTGGCAACCAGTCCAGTCAGCACAGTGGAAGGCACTGTTACAGGCATCCAGTAAATTTCCGGCTTGTAATTTTCAGTCGAAAGAACTTCGCCTGGTTGTGATACGAGCCATGAGGACTGCAGCGTGAAATTCGAAAGTTTGACCTGCCTGACTTTTATTACCTGTGCCTGCAGTGAGGCGGTCAACAAAATGAATAACAGAGCAGATACAATATTTCCGGATCTTTTCATAATTGTTCAGATTAATGCATGTTTTAAAAAAGAGATGCAATTTAATAAATAAAAATTCCAAGTTTGTTGCCGGGCACAACAGATAATTAACCATTTTGTTATTTTTAACGGCTGTTATACGGAAACATTATCGATGTAGTATTATAATTTATCTTAACTGACTTGTATGGAAAACAAAACCGAATCAAAACGTTTGTACTCTCTCGATGCCCTGAGAGGTTTTGATATGTTCTGGATTATGGGAGGAGAAGCAATATTCGCGGGACTGGCTGCTGTTACCGGGTGGCCCTTCCTGCAATGGTGGGCTTCCCAGCTTGAACATGTGGCGTGGCACGGGTTTCATTTTTATGATATGATATTCCCGCTCTTCCTGTTTGTTGCCGGCATCTCTTTCCCTTTTTCATACGCAAAAAGAGTTTCACTGAACGACGACAGGAAATCGATATACAGGCATGTTATTGGCAGGGGACTTATCCTGGTCGTGCTCGGCGTTGTTTACAACAACGGGATAACCTTCAATATCTCGCAGATAAGATTCGGAAGCGTCCTGGGAAGAATAGGGCTCGCATGGATGTTTGCTGCATTGATTTTCATGAATGCCAGGCTCACCTGGAGAATAGTCTGGTGCACAGGTATCCTCCTGTTCTACTGGTTCATGCTGATGCTATTCCCTGCTCACGACCTCGGATCGACTGACATATATTCCCAGACCGGTAACCTTACGAGTCATATCGACCGGCTGCTGATGCCTGGAAGGCTGTACCTTGGAAACCATGATCCGGAAGGATTATTCAGCACGATTCCGGCAATAGCCACTGCTTTGCTCGGGATGTTTACGGGTGAATTTGTGATGTCTTCCTATCTTAATGACAAGCCCCTTCGTAAAGTGCTTTACATGGTTATTGCCGCGGTGGCACTTATGTTAGCGGGACAGCTATGGAACCTTACTTTCCCGATTAACAAGAACCTCTGGACCAGCTCGTTTGTATGTTTTGTCGGCGGACTGAGCATCCTTCTCTTTTCGGTGTTTTATCTTGTCATCGATATCTGGAACTACAGGAAATGGCCCTTCTTCTTTGTCGTGATAGGTCTCAACCCCATAACTATTTATCTTGTAAACAGGATAATAAATTTCAGGTCAGCCACTAACTTCTTCTTCGGCGGATTAATAAAGGTACTGCCCGAAAACTGGGCTGAGCTGATCAACGGTATAGGCATAGTTACCATAGGATGGTTGTTCCTCTACATCCTTTACAGGAAAAAGATGTTCCTTAGAATATAATATTATTGTTTCCCGCGGATTACACAGGTTGGCAAGTGAAAATCCTGGTTAACCTGAAACATTTCTGGTCCAGGCTGATTACCCGGTTTTGCACCGGCTTAAATCAGGGATAATCTGTGCTCCCGGCACGAAAACAAAAAAGGGGTGTTCCGGGCACCCCTTTTTGATTCATAGCTTATTATTACATCAGTTTATAACCGTCGCGGTAGGCGTAGTGCATAAGCTTTGTTGCCGCACCGTCCTTGTCGTCCACAAATTTTTCGTTTGCCGGGTCCCATTTAATTGTCCTGTTTAGTTCAACGGCAATGTTACCCAGGTTGCATACCGTGGCGCTGCTGTGACCGATCTCGACAGGTACAACCGGATCTTTCCTGTTCCTGACTGAATCGATAAAGTTTTCATAATGAGGCACCTTGGTCTCATATGGCCCTTTATCATCGCTCTTTTTTGAAGGGAGGAATTTAGGATCTGACGCGTGGAAGAATTCGCGGGTGATCTCGATCCATCCCTTGCTGCCCCAGAATTTTACACCCTTGCTTTTCTGGTTATCCCAGGTTTCGGATGTCATCACTGTACCGTTGGCATATTTCCAGGATATGAATTCCGTTCCAAGAGGTGAAATCTCCACAGGTCCGTTTTTATCCATTCCAAGGCCCCACTGGGCGATGTCGAACATATGTGCGCCCCAGTCTGTAGTAAAACCGCCGCCCATGCCTTTATACCATCTCCATGCGCCCCAGAGTGTTTCGTTTTTATCAGGATCGACAGTTATTGGCGGGTCAAGCTCATGGTTATAATGGAAGTTACCGGTAAGGGGGCCGAGCCAGAGGTCCCAGTTAAGATCTGCCGGAACTTTTTCGACGGGCAGATCGTATGGTCGCGGCGGCGCACCAACATAGGCGTTTACCTTTGAAATTGTTCCCAGTGCCCCATCCTGAACAAGCTTAACTGCATGCTGGAAGTTTGCATCTGATCTCTGCTGGCTGCCCAGTCCGAAAATACGGTTTGTCTCCCTTACCACCTTTCTTAGCTTCTGACCTTCGTAAATGGTAAATGTCATAGGTTTTTCGAGGTAAACATCTTTGCCTGCCTTGCAGGCGGCTATTGCTACCATGGCATGATAATGATCCGGTACGGCAATTACTACTGCATCGATATCGTCGTGCTTAAGGAGGTCCTGGTATTTTTCATAGGTAACCGGTTTGCCGGCTTTCCCATTCTTCTTATAGAACTCGGTGACCCTTTTCTCGAAGCGTTTGCGTTTGACACCGTACACATCACAACCCGCGATAATGTCTACTCCCGGGATCTGCATGAAACCTCCCATCAGTGACATTGACTGCTGACCCATTCCAATGAATCCGAGCCGTACGGGTTTGACGTTTCCGGAAACAACAGGCTTAGAACGGCCGTAGCCAAGAGCCGGGAGTATAAGTACTCCAGCCATTCCGGCAGCAGTTGTGCCGAGGAATTTCCTTCTCGAAATACCTTGTTTTTCTTCCTTCATAATAAGATCTGTTTAATTGTAAATGACTATTGTTTAATACTTTATTTGATTAGTAGTTTTCTTCTCTCACCTGCATGAATGATTTTGGATGGAGGCATACCGGGCATGTTTCGAATGCTTTTTCCGATTCATAAACATAGCCGCAGTTAAGGCATTTCCACCAGACTTTCCCATCCTTCATGAAGACCTTGTCTTCCGAAACGTTCTGTAAAAGCTTCAGGTAGCGACGTTCATGTTCAGCCTCAACCTTTGCTATCATTTTGAATGCAGTTGCAATTTCCGGGAAGCCCTCTTCCTTAGCAGTTTCCGAAAACTGGGGATAGAGCCCGGTCCACTCCTCATGTTCACCCTCGGCAGCCGCTTTCAGGTTTTCTTTTGTCGTCCCGATAATTCCCGCAGGGTACCCGGCAGTGATTTCAGTCATTCCGCCTTCGAGAAATTTAAAAAATCTCTTCGCGTGTTCCTTTTCCTGGAGGGAGGTCTCCATGAAGATATTGGCTATCTGCTCGAACCCCTCCTTCCTTGCCACGCCGGCAAAGAACTCATACCTGTTCCTTGCCTGAGATTCGCCTGCAAATGATTTCAGCAGGTTCTTCTCTGTCCTTGTTCCTTTAAGTGATTTTCCCATAACAATATGATTTATTGGTTAGTTTCGACGAATTCAGATTTTTCACACCCGCACACCGGGCAAATCCAGTCAGATGGAAGGTCGGAAAACCGTTTCCCTTCCGTTCTCTCATCATAGATATAACCGCAAATCGGGCACCTGTATTGTTTGTATAGCCCTTCTCCTGATGATTTTATATATTTACCTGGATCGATATAAGTAGGTGCATTTTTAGGTGCAATACCTTTCTTTACCTGCCGGTAATAAGAATATGTAAGCGGCTCCTTTTCCCCATCGATAACTGAAGATGAGACCAGCCTTCCAATAAAAATATTATGGGTTCCTGCATCAATAATATCCTCAACGGAAAGCTCAAGCCAGGCTATACTGTCATTAAGAACAATGGGTACCCCCGTAACGCCGTAGGAAAGGTCAAGACCGTCCATCTTGTTTATCTCCTTCCCGCTCCTGTACCCGAAACGGCTTATTAAATCAGAGGAAGCATCACGATCAAGAACCGAAACTGAAAATGCGGCAGTCCTTATTATAAATTCCGAAGTGTAATTTTCCTTGTTACAGCATGCTGCAAATTTTGCTGGCTCTGAGGTCACCTGGAATACAGTATTTGATATGAAGCCATTGCCTTTGTCCCTGTCGCCGGAACTGACAATGTAAAGACCGTATGAAATTTTATAAAACGCTCCGGGGTCAACCATGCAAATTCTTTTACCTGCAATTTAGCAAATGTTTCAGGAATTTGGAATAACATTCATTCAGCAACATGAAGGTGGTACCAGTAAAGTGAAATATCGCTGTAAGGGTAAAAATCCCTTTTTATGATACCTGTCGCGAAAAAGCTCCGGTTTTCCATTTTAAGAATTTCGGATTCAGAATGAAAAAAGCCGTAGTTATAAGCTGAAGAGAGGAATTTCACCCTCTCCCCGGCTGTCATTTTCCCGAGGCTGAATTTTCTTGAACATATCCTGATAAAAACGATGAGGTAATTAAGCTGTGAATGTTCATCCTCCAGGTCACGGATGATTGCCCTGCGGTATTCAAACTTATCACCGAAATCCATGCTATCCCTGACAAGTGAATAATACCTTCGTCCCAGCAGCTTTACCGCACTCTGTCCCAGTTTCTCCCCGAATGAGGGCTTCATCTGGAAGTATCCTACTGAGAAATCGGCATACTCCTTTCCAAGATTTACATACAGGGTTTTCAGGAGGGCGGTTTCTGCCAGGTCGCTGACAGACGAGTACCTGACAAGTTCGGGAAAAATAACAGCTACTGATTCTTCATAGCCGAGATCGTATTTTTCAAGTGCCGGTTTAATCCAGGACTTGTTTTCAGACAGGAAGGTTTCTGCCTTATTCCAGTTTTCTCCAAATATTTCGCGGTAATTCTTCTCCTGGCAGGATAGCCTGCCCGCTGGTATCAGCAAAGTCAGGCCCATTAAGGCGGTTTGAAAAATCTTCCTGGCAATTATCATGGCCCCGGAGAATTATCTTTATCAGATTCCAGCAGTGACAGGCAGGACTTTCTTACTGGAAAAAACATAATCAGCTTCACCATAAAAAGCTGGATAAAGATGTAGCGGTAAGTTACCCATATCAGAACGGGATCTTACACTGAACTATGGAGTTGCGTTTTGGAGAATAATAGAAATATGCCAGGTAAATTTTCCCGTCCTGCTTTACCAGATGCGGGCTAAAGAGTTCTGCCATCTTTTTTCCATCGCTGAATGTGAGTGTTCCGTTCATAAAGCAGGCGTACCCTGAATTATCTGATTTTATGAACATGCTTTCAGGCGGGCAGTATGATCCGCTCGTTGAGATTACGGTATTCCCGTTAAGATCGAGAAATTTCCCGACGCCGGAAACCAGAATCTCATCATATTTCAGGTTACTGTAAAGATTGCCTGTCAGCATCATTAAGGTGTTGTTATCGCCTGAAACAACCGGCACGTTGGAAATAATCTTGGGCTGCATGCTTTGAGGACCCCCTCCATCCATCATTTTCTGCTGCATTTGCTGGGAATACTCCATGGCGATCTGCATTTTTTCCTGGTCAGTCTTGGCGTTTTTGGCTTTCTCCTCAAGCTGTTTGCCTTCCGATTCGGTCATTGCCAGAGTCTGGGTCACGGCAGCGGCAAACTTATCGCCTGAAAGAGACACTGCAAATTTGCTGATCAGTGCATAAGGACCATACTTTTTGCCTCCGAAAGTTATTGTAAACTTGTCACCACTTTTAGTGATATAGTTGCTGTACCTCACCGTAAGATCTGCGTGGTTATCAGAGCTTTGTTCCATGGACTGAAACTTTGCAACACGGGGATCATCCTTTTTGTAGGGCCCGTTTACATTACCGTTAAGTGCAATATAGAAATTATCGCTCATCCTGTCGCCAAGTAAAATACTTCCGTCATCAAGCATGCTGATGGTTGTTTCGGAGTATTCAATCCTGTACTTACCCAGGTCGACAACAACCTCGGGAGCGTCGCAGGTGCAGGAAGGTTCCGGCATGGTTTTGGTTCCACCGGTCTTACTTCCGGGTGTGCCCAGAAGATCCTGCTTAACATTATTTTTCACATTCTTGATAAATTTGCCGATCTGTCCATTCGATGGGACCATGAAGCATGTTGCAAATAACAGCGACAGGAGATAAATCTTTTTCATATTATCCGTGTTTAAGACCACATAAAAATATGTTATTTATCCGAATTATTTACAAATGCTGCCATTTACAATCTTAAACAGCCCTGAGCTGCGGCAGGAACAGGGCCTGAACGGTGCAAAAGAGTGCTACCACGTAAAACAGCCAGTTTCAGAAGGCTCATTCCAGAGTGCATATGTTTTATGTCTTATGTGCCCCGGCTGGCAATTTGTTATTAAATTAGCTATATTGTAATTGGATATTTTCTGAAATATACAAACCTTGCCATCAATTAGATTTCGGGGGAAACCCCTGTCATTAAAATCACATCCATGAAAGAGATCCTTGTCATCGGCAGTTCCAATACCGATATGGTAATAAAAACAAAAAAAATGCCGGTACCCGGTGAGACTGTGCTGGGCGGTACATTTTTACTCAACCCCGGGGGTAAGGGTGCCAACCAGGCTGTTGCCGCAACGAGGCTCGGAGGCAGGACAACCTTTGTAACAAAAAGGGGCAATGATCTCTTCGGCAACCAGACAGTCGGGTTATTGATGAGAGAAGGTATTGATACTGAAAATATTATTAAGGACCCCGAGTTACCCTCCGGTGTTGCATTGATAATTGTGGATTCAAAAGGTGAAAATACGATTGTTGTCGCACCCGGCTCAAACGGGAACCTCCAGCCGGGTGATCTACCTTCCGATATTTTCGATTGTAAAAGGTACGAGCTGCTGCTGCTGCAGCTCGAAATACCCATGGAAACAGTTGAATATGCAGCTTCCAGAGCTGCAGGTTGCGGCATGAAGGTTATAATAAACCCGGCACCAGCTCCCGCGAAGCCATTTTCCGACAGGCTTCTTTCAAATACATGGCTCCTGACACCAAACGAGAGTGAAGCAGAAGCTATTTCAGGCATTTCAATCATTGATACTGAGAGTGCTGAGCTTGCTGCAAGGACCATGATGGCAAAGGGGGCAAAAAACATCATCATAACATTCGGTGCAAAAGGTGCATATGTAAAGTCGGATGATTTTACCGGCATGGTTCCCGGCATAAAGGTAAAGGTGGTTGATACAACTGCTGCAGGTGATGTCTTCAACGGGGCACTGGCCGTGGCTCTTGCCGAAGGCAAGTCGCTGCGCGATGCAGTGCTTTTTGCTAACAAGGCTGCCTCGATTTCCGTCACAAGGATGGGGGCACAGGCTTCCGCTCCTTTCAGAAATGAGATAGACTGAGTGTCATGAAAACAAAAATTATTCCAATAATTTCAGCAGCCATCCTCGCGATAGCCATTGGCTGTTCAGGAAGGGCGAACAAGCCGCAGGTTAGTCCTGCCAGGATTATTTTCGACTCCGACCTGGGACCCGATTATGATGATGTCGGTGCGCTGGCCTTCCTTCACGCCATGGCCGACAGCGGTAAGGCTGAAATCCTGGCGACCTTTGCCTCGAACCGCCATGAACTGGTAGTGCCATGCATTGAAATAATCAACACATATTTTGGAAGGCCCAATCTTCCGCTGGGTGAGCCGAAGAGCCGGGGAGTGAGCCTCACAGCCTCACAGCACTGGCCCGATTCACTGGTTGCCAGGTATCCGCACAGGATAAAAAACACATCAATGGCACCCGACGCCGTATGGCTCTACAGGAAAATACTCGCATCACAACCAGATACATCAGTTACAATTGTTACGGTCGGTTTCCTGACAAACCTGGCAAATCTGCTGAAGTCACAGCCTGACAGCCTTGCACCTCTTACAGGGCAGGAGCTGGTATCAAAAAAAGTCAGGAGGCTCGTATCCATGGCCGGCGGGTTCCCGGCAGGCAGGGAGTTCAATGTCATGATGGATTCGACAGCGTCAGAATATGTTTTCAATGAATGGCCAACCGAGGTAATATTTACCGGATTCGAGATAGGATCACATATTTTCACTGGACTGAAACTTGTGAATTCAGGCATCAGGGACAGTCCTGTAAAGGATGTCTTCAGGATAAGCCTCCCGCAATCCAAGGAGGACATTTACGGGCGGATGAGCTGGGATGAGACAGCCGCCCTGATCGCTGTTTATGGAACAAGCGGGTTTTTCAGTACCGTAAGAGGCAATATCAATATTAACAAGGATGGCAGCAACAGCTGGGAAAATAACCCGAACGGAAAGCAGTATTATGTAACATTTAAGATGTCACCCGGGGAGATCGGTAATTTTATCGAGGCAAGAATGATGCATATACCCGTCAGGAAATAAGGGGTGCCTGTTTAACATCAGTATTAACCTGAAACAAAAAAAGAAAAAATGAAATTCATTGTAAGATTGTCCGCCGCTTTGATGCTGGCTGTCATGCTGGTATCGTGCAATTCTGTTCCGGAAGGCTTCAGGCAGATCAAACCCGACATTCTGAAAGACAAGATTGCAGGGGGATGGGCAGGCAAGATGATCGGCGTTACATATGGTGCTCCCACCGAATTCAGGGCAGAGGGCAGGATATATTCCGACACGATAAGCTGGAAGCCTGCCGACATTAAAGGGAGTATCTGGCAGGATGATCTGTATGTTCAGCTTACATTCCTTATGTCGATGGATAAGTTCGGTATTGACGCACCATCGAAGAAGTTCCAGGAGATGTTTGCCAAGGCAGGATACCCGCTATGGCATGCAAATATGATGGCGCGCAAGAACTACTTCGACAGCATCTTCGCACCGCTATCGGGCGACCCGAGGTATAATATTCATGCCGATGACATTGATTTCCAGATAGAAGCCGACTATATTGGCTTCATGTGCCCAGGTATGCCACGTAAGGCAGATGAGATAGCCGGAAGAATAGGCCACATAATGAATTACGGTGATGGCGTGTACGGTGGAATGTTTGTGGCCGGTCTTTATTCTGCGGCGTTCTTCGAAAATGACATCAGCAAGATCATACTGAAAGCTCTGGGCTCGATACCCGGCCAGAGCGACTATGCGAAGATCGTCCGCGATGTTATCCTGTTGCATAACCGTTTCCCCGGCGACTGGAAAGCTGCATGGAAAGAGATCCAGGATAAATGGGGCAATGTCGACATCTGCGGTGCCGGCGATAATTTTAATATTGACGCAAAACTGAACGGTGCCTTTATTGTCATAGGACTTTTATACGGGGAGGGTGATCCGATGAAGACGCTTGAGATTACTGCCAGGTGTGGCCAGGATTCTGATTGCAACCCATCAAATGCGATGGCTGTACTGGGAGTGCTGAAAGGATTCTCCAACCTGCCGGAATTCATGAAAAAAGGCGTTTCTGATGTGGCTGACAGTGTCTTTATCAATACAACATATTCGTTTAACAAGGCGGTTACGGCTACCTATAACTATGCAACAGGACTGATTAAGGAGAACGGCGGTGAGGTGAAGGAAAAAATCATACTGGTCAAAGAGCAGAGCCCTGAGATGCCTCCACTTGAGGTTTCTTTTCCGAACCTTGTCTTCGATAAATCCATACCCGTTTCTGACGTGGCATCATGGAAGATCAGTGGCAGCTGGGATAAAATGCTTAAGGGTAAGAAGATTAGCTCCGGGAAATACGACCAGCTCGTGGCAGCCAGGAAGGGATCTGAACTCGAATTAACATTTGAAGGAACCGGAATATCCTTAAACGGCAACTGGGTAAAGGATGGCGGTATTGCTGAAATTTTCCTTGATGGAAAATCTGACCGAACAGCAGATACGTATTATCATTTCAGCGGACAGGAGCATTACAATATAAGCATCTGGCATGTTTTCGGGCTTCAGCCTGGGAAGCATAAAGTAAGGCTCATGGTAAAAGGTGAGAAAAGAGCCGAATCGGCAGGTACAAATATCAGCATTGATGATGCAATAATATTCAGAACTGCTCCCAAGGCTGACGAGACTTACAAATTTTCATTTGAGTAAAAAGGGGTTCAATTTTCATACATGCCCCTGACCGGTTAGAAATTTCCGGGCAGCAATTCCCTGCAGTCCGTTACGCTAAAAGGTGTATGCGGCCCCGATATTCCACTGGAAACCAGGGTAGGGAACGATATCTGTTTTAACAGGCTGATTGAACTGTGAATACACCGATAATGGACATTTCCTGTAGAAGAAAGAAACCTTGGGAGAGACAAAAACCCCGTCATTGGGTCCGTCGTATGAAATCATAAATACCTGCACCGAGGCTGTCATCTTAACTGATTTTCCCAGGCCGATGCTATTTTTTTCTCCTGTCAGGCTTACAAAATGACCCGTTAATGTACCATGTTCCTGTCCGTTATCACTCCAGTAGCTCAGCACTACCGAGGTTGAGGGATTGAAAATAAATATCCCTTCCAGGTCACCGGTCCAGTACCTGACACCTTCCAGGAATTTCTCATTGGTAATGCTTTTCTCGGAGAAGAACATGCTGAAATTTATTCCTGTCCGAAGCTTGAAATGGGTCCTGTTTATGATGATAAAATGAAACCAGTTATCGATATACCATGGTTTGGCATCGAGACCGTAGGCAAGTCCCGGATCATAGCTGAACCTGCCCGCTACAGCGCTGATACTGGCAGTAGCTGCCGGCTTTCCCAGTGCGAAGGCCGGGATAGGGTTCATCCCGTTGCTGTTGATGCTCAGCGAAGCCGTGATTTTAATTTTTCCCGATGCGGAATCCGCAGGCTGGGCAGAACAAACAATTAAAGGTATCAGTGCAAGAAGCAGTGCTGCTGCAAATTTCATCTTCAACGGATTTAGCCTGCTATCCTCTCCAGGGTCTTGTCCTTACCTGTGACTTTGAAAAGGCATCGAGAGCAATATTGACATCCTCCACAATCTGGAAATCGTACATTCCAAGGCAGACAAAATCTGCACCGTTTGAATATGCATAAGGGAGCCCGACATCGGGTGTTATTGCCCCGGCAGCCAGGACCTTGAATGCAATCCACGGCTCCTCCAGGGTGCCCATGAACTTAATTGTTTCCTCAGGATCGAAGTCAAAGAGATTATCGTGCCACGGTGCATTCATCTGTGCCGACCAGTAGTTATGGCTATGGCAGGTCTTTACCCAAAAATCGGGCTTTAGTCCGTATTCAACGCATCGCTTGACAGCTTCAATCCTGTGTGCACCTATCCCTGCAGGTTTTCCATGGCTCCTGATCTCTTCCAGGCCCTTCTTTATAAGTTCCATTCTCTGAGGCTGTGTCCTTTTCTGAGGGTCGTCCCATTTTTCGTCGGTCCACCTGTCGGTGATTTCACCCTGGCAATAAAGTGCATCGGCATCCACAGCCAGCGACATTGCAATACCTTTCTGGAAATCGAGTGCAATTCCGCAGTCCGAGATAAATTTCATTTTTCCGCCGAATTCGTGTTTGTATTTCTGGAAGACCCTTCCAAGCTGAGGGTTGGTAATAATTGCATTCATACCGCATTTTTCCCCAAGGGCCAGTGTCTGCATAACTTTTTCATCGGTATGATAGGTCTTAACCAGTTTTGAGACATAGATCAGATCGCGGGAATGGGCCCAGCCTCCAATCAGGTTGCCTCCCATTATGAGACGGCTGAGTTCAAAATTCTCCTTCTGGCCGTTCCTTCCGGTATAGCTAATTGCACCCCTTGGCACCAGCCCCTTAAGATCCTTCAGTGTTGAATAGTTGAACTTAAGGAGGGTAGCACCGGTATTGGCATCTATGCCCTGCACTTTCAGAAGCTTCTCCTCGAAGCTGTCCCATTTTCTCTTCCTGTAGAATGCATATGCAAAGGCGCCTAATGCCGGGATGGATACCAGGTTCTTTATCACTTCCCTGCGGAATGGTATCTCTGCCCCGTCTCCGCTTGGCTCCGGTATTGGTTTCCTGGCTTTCTCAAACTTCCACCGCGAGTAAAGCCTGTCAATGCCGAATTGAAAATCCGGGGAAAGGAAAATGAAAACCACCAGAATAAAAAGCTCAATCAGATTCCTGTTTATCCACAGGTAGCTTCCTTCGGCCGGCACTCCAAACATATAGCCCGGAACAGGCGGGTACGCCACGAAGTAGAAAAGCAGCATCAAAGCGCCGCCAACGCTTGCCCATCTTGAAAATGCCCCAAGCATAAGACCCAGCCCGACAAGTATCATTCCCCATATATTGATGAAATCGACGACTCCCGTTATTGCTGCATTTCCCGCCATCCAGTGGAACACAGGTGCCAGTATCCATTTTGAGCCGGCCAGGTATGGTGCTGAGCTCCAACCCTTGGTAATGATCTTTGCTATCCCTTCGTAAAGGAATTGCCATCCGATTATTATCCTGGTTATTGTCAGTAACCATTTCAGTATTTTATTTGTTCTGCTTAATGTTGAAGTGGTCATGATGATGAGATGGTTTGATGGTGATATGCCGTTAATTTACTTTGACGCTGCATCATATGCTGAAACAAGTTTTTCAAATTTTTTCCCGGGATCAGGATCAGCAGCGGCCAGCCTAATCCAATCGGCTGAACCGTAAACGCCTGCTTTCCCGTAATCGAAGGGTTTGAATCCTGTTTTCCTGATTAAAGTTAAGTTCTTAAAATGAAAATCATATAGCAACGGGTCAACAAAATTCGGATCCTTTATCAATGAATTCCTGTCTTTGCCTTCTTTCTGCCATTCCTGGAATTTCTTCCCCCCGAAGAGAATGTCCTTTGTCCTGGTATCCCAGTAACAGTTACTATCTGAGATCAGGCTGAACTTATCCCAGTTGCCGGAAAGGAGTGTGCCATGATTGAAGTAAATAATATTATTGGTGAAAGAAAGAGACCTGAGGTTTTCAACCCTTGTTGCCTGGAGTTGTGCAACGGTGTTCAGCGCGAAAATATTATTCCTGATTATATTCTCCCTGCCGTAGTGCTGGTGAAATCCTGAACTTTTGCAGGCGTAAACCAGGTTGTTCTCCTCGAGAATGCCTGTAGATCCTTCGTCGGTGTAAAGACCCCACCCGCCATAGTCGAATGACCAGACATGATGGATAACATTACCCGAGACCGTTGTACCCTCTGATGGTCCGAGAGTATAGACACCGCCCATATCACACAGCTCTCCCCATCCCAGGTGGTGAATATGATTGAATTCAATCCTGTTCCTCTTTGACGGGCTGGAAGAATATCCCCACACCCAGCCTGCAGAGATACCGGTATATCTCAGCCCCGAAATATCATTATGTGTCAAAGTATTATCACTCGAATTAAAAACAATGATCCCGACCGCACAAGGGAAAACATGACCGCAGTCGCGAATTATATTGTTGTCGATATTTATAAATGCTGTCAGGTCACTGGCTCCCTTTCTTATTACCGTTTCACCAATTTTTATCCCTCCGGCTCCCAGATCGTGCAAATAACAATGTATCACATCGCATTTTTCACATCCCCTCCTGAACCAGAAAGCATAAGTCCCGGTATGAGATACTTCACAGTTTATGAATCTTATATTTCCTGCGAAATCGGCTGTGATTGCCGCTCCCACGGGCGAAGCCGCCTGTGCAGCTTCATTCCCCTCTGGTGGTGTATGGTAAGCAGCCACCTCAAAGGCAAGGTTCTCGAATCTTATGTTCTCCGCTTTTTTACCATTTGCTGAGTCACCCCTGATTGTGATGAATTCCTTTATCACGGGGATCACGAACTTTGTACTGCCGATAGCCTGTCCTTTTAAAGGAACGTAATAGAGATATCCCGACCTGTCGAGAAACCATTCGCCAGGTGCATCAAGAGCTTCCCTGCAGTTTTCAATATAATATCTCGATTTGCTGTCGAGGGTGTTCCATGGCTGCATTCCGCTTCCGGATGTTAATATTGTATTTATCGTCATGTCATAACCTGCCGGATGCTTCCTGGTATTGTCCCATTTGTGATAGAATACGATCAGCATATCCCGCATTTCATTTTCCGCGACTGATTTCATAAAAGCCGTATCGGCGGGATCCAGTACGATCCTCTGAATCGCGGCCAGGGGAATCTGACCGTTACCCTTTACCAGGACTTCCTCATCAGCCTTATTGACAAAATGAAATCCATCATTCGGGTACCTGGCCCTTGTCGCCCTCATGCCGTCGACATAGAGCTGTTCAAAGTAGTAATCGTAATACGCGGTATTCGGAATGAATGCTTTCCAGAGGCTGTCATTTACTTTTTCAAAAGATCCTACTTCAACACCTCCCCTGAAAACCGGCTTCGCACCTTCATCTGCCCTGATTACCAGCGGAGATTCCTTTGTTCCTGAATCGTCGCCTGTCAGTTCGAGTGGCTGAAACATCTGATATATGCCGTCGCCTGCAATTATTTCGACGGGAACAACAGGATTTTTTTCTTTCTTCAATTCGCGGGCCGACCGGCAGGCGGCATTAAGAGTGGCAAAAGGTTTTTCCCTGGTCCCGGGATTTCCATCATTTCCTGAAGGAGAGATGTACAGTTTCTGGCCGTTTATCACTGCACCTGCTGATAGTATGAGCTGACAAAAAATCAAAATTCTCAGGTTCATGATCATTAAAATATTAAAATGTTACTCACCCATACCAATATTACAAATTCCTTGCACCCGGATTGCATTCTGCCACCAGATTTTTATTATTTTTCAGATACTTTTTATCCTGCTAACTTAAAACCATGATCGACAAATCATGAAAAAGCCCGTATATCTCGGCCTGCTGCTCATTGTACCGGCAATCATCGGGGCCTGCTCCCGCAAGGGAAATGACCATAACAGAGACTTTGTGCCGGTAAAATCCACCTGGAATATTACCGGTGAAGGTCAGATTACCTGGATACCGGTTTATAATAAGACCTTATATCATTCCGACCACATTGAAATGAGCGGTCTGAGAGTGTCGGCAGTCATCACCTACGGAACTGACTCTTCGGGTAAATTTTCAGTCAGCAGGGAAGTGATCTGGCCAATGCTCAGGACCATCAGGCACGGCCGGGACAAAACGTGGATGCCCTACAGGGCCTACCTGAAAAGGACATATCATGACACCGATTTACCGCGCGTCAGGATAAACGGTGGTGACCTTCTGGAAAACAAGGTATCGTCCGTCAGGATCGACGGCACACTCCAGGTCCGGTCTGCCGGAGAGGACAGCATATTGCTTACCAGGACATTTGTTCCGTCGTCCGGATCGGCTTACCTGGCGGAACAATGGACTATTTTCAACGGGAGCAGAAGGAAGGTTTCACTCGAGACAGGCCGGCCATCGGGGCCCGTATCTGAAACAGGGTTGTACGGAAAATATATCGTGGAGATAAAGCATGATTCTCTACATAATTCATTTCTTGATCCGGGCGACTCTGTATCCTTCGGGATCTACTTCACGGCATATATCTCAGGTGATACCCTGTCGTGCAGTGCGAAAAAGGAACTTGACAACAGGCGAAGATTTATCACAGAGATGAAAGGCTCACTGCAGCTTATCACTCCTGATACTGCCCTGAATACTGAATTCCTCTTTGCAAAGATCAGGACCGCTGAGAGCATATTTGAAACAAAGATTGGGCTGGTGCACTCACCCGGTGGCGGCAGGTACTACGGCGGAGTCTGGGCCAACGACCAGGTGGAGTATGCAGGGCCATTCTTCCCATTCCTGGGTTACAAGCCTGCAATAGAGGCTTCTGAAAATGCATACAGGATTTTTGCCGGCGACATGAAACCCGACTTCGGGCCAATATGGTCGTCGCATGAAATGGAAGGCGATCTTACCTGCTGCGGCGAAGACAGGGGCGATGCCGCAATGTTCCTTTACGGTTCCTCGCGGTTCCTTCTTGCCCTCGGAGATGAACGGAAAGCTGCAGAACTGTTTCCTGCTGTGAAATGGGCAGCAGAGTATAACAGGCGTCACCTGAACCAGGGTGATGTAGTCGCATCGCAGACAGATGAAATGGAAGGAAGAATTGCAACAGGTGATGCAAACCTGGCGACTTCCTCCCTTTGCTATGGGGGTCTGATTTCGGCCGGTGACCTCGCAAAATCACTGAATATGCCGGATTCACTGGTTAGTTCATACGGCGCATTTGCAGAGAAACTGAATATATCGATTGAAAAGTACTTCGGATCGGACATTGAAGGATACCATACATATAAATACTTTAAAGAGCATAATAAGCTGAGACACTGGATCTGCCTTCCTCTTACCATGGGTATCGGGACCCGAAGCAAGGGAACAACCGATGCCCTGTTGGAAAGGCTCTGGACAAAAGACGGGCTTCTTGTCGAGGAAGGGGAAAAAATGTTCTGGGACCGAGGAACACTGTACGCCCTGCGTGGGTTATTTTATTCAGGCTCTCCCGACAGGGGACTGGATAAGCTCCGGGAATATACCTTCCAGCGACTTCTTGGCAATCATGTTCCATACCCAGTGGAGGCCTGGCCGGAAGGTGATCAGGCACACCTGGCAGCGGAAAGCGCCCTCTACTGCAGGATTTTCACGGAGGGGCTGTTCGGAATTGTTCCAAGGGGATTCAGAATATTCGACTGCAAACCTTCCCTACCAGGCAGATGGAACAGCATGGAACTAAAACACATAAAAGCTTTCGGCAATGACATTGACGTCAAAGTGGTGAGAGAAAAAGGAAAACTGACAGTTTCAGTCACTGACAGGGAAAAAGTCATTTATTCCAAATGCCTCCCCCAGGGAGCGACTCATCATGTAAACCTTTAAGAAAACTACTCACGATATAATGCACTCAACAGACTTAACTATTCGGGTAAGAAAAAACCATAACTAACCAGATTCAGCAATGAGAGTATTTTTTTTATCTTTTGCACTGGCGCTGGCCCATTGTGCATCGGCCCAGGAATTCAGGATCCCTCTTTACAAAGGTGATATACCGAATTCAAAATACACCGGCAGTAAAGAGATTACCGACAGGTCAGATATTACGGCAATAAGCAATGTGCAGGTGCCGGATATAGTTGTCTATCTGCCAACAAAAAAATTCGCAACCGGGCAGGCAGTTGTGATTTGCCCCGGCGGAGGCTATTGGATCCTCGCGTATGATTATGAAGGAACCGATATTGCAAAGTACCTGAACACACTCGGTATTGCAGCAGCAGTATTAAAATACAGGTTACCCACCTATGGCAATGTTGTGGAGCCTGACAGGGTACCGCTTATGGATGCGAAGCGGGCATTAAGGATCATGAGATTCAACGCATCAAAATGGAACATCGATCCTGCCAGGATCGGCATAATGGGATTTTCTGCCGGCGGGCACCTTGCATCAACACTCGGTACCCATTTTGATTACGGTAATGCGGCATCTCCCGATTCTGTTGAAAAGATCAGCTGCAGACCCGATTTCATGATACTTATGTACCCGGTCATTTCCTTTACCGATTCATGCATGCACAGAGGGTCAAGGGATGCTCTTCTTGGAAAAAATCCCGATCCGTCACTCGTAAAATATTATTCCAACGAGTTGCAGGTAAGGAAGGATACCCCTCCTGCTTTCATTTTGAACGCCGATGATGATAAAACCGTGCCGGCCAGGAATTCAATACTTATGTACGAAGCCCTGCATGCAAAAAACATCCCTGCCGAACTGCACATCATATCCGAGGGTGACCATGGATTCGGTCTCGCGACAGGGAATGACCATGTAGCTTCATGGGTTTCCTCCCTGAAGCTCTGGCTGCAATCGCTCCGGATGTCAACTGCTGTTGTCAAAACAGAAAAATAGCCCTGTTATATGAAGATAAGACACATTATCCTGATAATTATTCTGCTTAATTGTGCCCTTTCCCAGGCAGAAGAAAATTCCTGGAAAGGACCTTCAGTCGATTTCCGGCATGGAAAGCTCAAAGTTTCCGGTAACAGGAGATTCCTCGTCTTCGAGGACGGGACTCCATTCTTTTACCTTGGTGATACAGGATGGGAGCTCTTCCACAGGCTCACACGCGATGAGACCGAGACATATCTCGAGAACAGGAGGTCGAAAGGATTCACCGTGATACAGGCGGTCATTCTTGCTGAATTTGACGGGCTTGAGATTCCTGATGCCGAGGGAAACAAGCCACTGGTCGGGGATGACCCTCTTAAACCTGATGAGAAATATTTTTCCAGGGTCGACTGGGTTATCAGAAAAGCAGGAGAGAAAGGCCTTTTTATTGGCTTACTGCCCACATGGGGCGATAAAGTAGATGTGCAATGGGGAAAAGGCCCGAAAATATTCAGTGCTGAAAATGGATTCAAGTACGGCCAATGGCTGGGTACGCGTTACAGGGATTATCCAAATATCATCTGGATCAATGGCGGAGACAGGAATGGGGGCGGTGATAATTCAGCGGTCTGGAACGCGATTGCCGAGGGAATTAAATCAGCCGACCATAACCACCTGATGACATTTCATCCCTGGGGCGAACACAGCTCCTCAGAGTGGTTTCAGCAATGCGGCTGGCTCGATTTCAACATGACACAGACGGGACACAGCCAAAGAAGTTATGCAATTTTCAAACAGCTTATTGTGCACGATTATAACCTCACCCCGGTAAAGCCATGCATGGATGGTGAGCCCAGATATGAGGATCATCCGGTGGCATGGACCCCCGATGTATTCGGATGGTTCAACGATGCAGATGTCAGGCAGGCCTTATACTGGGACCTGTTCAGTGGTGCATGCGGGCATACTTACGGCTGCCATCCCATATGGCAGTTCCTGTCACCGTCGAGGGAACCCATCGGACTGGCACGGCATAACTGGACCGACGCGATTAATTTCCCGGGCGCCGGCCAGCTTATCCATGCAAGAAGGCTTATGGAATCCAGGCCATATCTTTCCAGGGTACCGGATCAGTCGCTGATAGCAAGTTCGTACTATCCCGAAACGGATTATGTTGTTGCAACACGCGGGGATGGCTATGCCTTTGTGTATTTCCCGACAGGCTGGCAGGCGGAAATTGCATTGGACCGGATCGGAGCAAAGGAAATCACTGCATGGTGGTATGATCCCAGGACGGGTAAAGCCTTACCGGCAGGAAATTACAGTGGAAATGACAGGATTAAGTTCCTGCCCCCGTCAGGTGGAAGGGGTAATGACTGGATACTTGTATTGGATGATTCTTCGAGAAAATTCAGTACGCCTGGAGCTCAGGCGATCAATATACTGTGATTGTCTTCCTGACAGAGAGCAGTTTGCCGTCTGCGGTAAGCCCCTGAATATCTATTACATATTTCCCGCTCAAATCTGGTGCATTGAAGCTGGCCCTGTACTTTCCGTCAGCAGACGGTTTCATGGAAGGATTCCAGTAAAGTGTGTTCCTGAAGTCAGGTATATTTTCCATTGCATTGCCCCTGGCTGTAAAATCAGGCACGGTGAAAATGGCCTCGGGATCAATTACCCTGTATTTCAGTCTAAGGGCTTTCTCAGGAAGCGCCACATTGCTATAGTCGCCTGCCCTTGTTATAACGTTAACCAGGCCGTAGAATATGTAGTCCCCGACAAAGTACTTGTCGAGGATAATATCAATTTTCTCAACCAGTTCAGGATCGAGATTCGCAATCAGAGATGCATCGTCGATGATTACCCCGTCAATCATTAGTCTTGGCGGCTTTTTCTGCACCCTGTTGTCAACAGGGTCAATCAGTGTCACACGATACCCTGTCTTATGATTTTTAAGGCTCACACCGGGGATCAGTTCAAAAAAGACCTCCTCCATCACAGGAAGCTTTATATAGTCATCCATCTTAAGCTGCTGATCAGGCTTTCCGTAAAATCTTTTTAGTCCGGGACCATGTAAGGATATTCCCCTACCCTGCGCTGAAGCAGAAATTCCGTATATCCTGTTAACCTGGTAATCGGTAATAAGCTGCTGGATATCTCCGTGGACGGGTTTATCATGCAAAGCCACAACGGGCTTAACAGCAGGATAAACATCCGAAAATGGTGTTAAAATCTCCAGTGAGATATTTCCTTCATTCTCATCGGGCTGTATGACAAAATCCTGCAGCGAGTCGCTGATTGGTATTATGAACCTGAATATGCCATCCCATCCTGTTACGGTATATTGAAAAGTAGCGATTTTTCCCGGAGTAGAAAGAAGAACTGTTTTGCCCTGCAATGGTTTATGAGTGTTCCTGTCGAGTAACCTGCCCGTCAGGAAATGAGAATCCTTCTCGGAGCTTCCAGAATAATCATCCTCTCCAGCGAACAGGATCCTGTTCCAGTCAATCCAGTTGCTTTTCACAGATTCCAGGAAAGTGTTCATAATACCGGGGGGAATATCGTCCGGATTTTTCCCGGCAATATTTTCTGGGATCGCTCCAAATTCGGAACCGAACACCATATAATCGGAAATCTTCTCCTGAAGGCTGTCACCTGCCGGGTACACTGAAATACTAAGTGATGATGAATCGGCATTCCCCTGTACAAGGCCAACGGGATTAACTTCAAGATTGATCCCCCCCCTCCTGCTTATGCTGTCAGGAACTGAAATTTGAGGATGCCACGATTTTAAACCTTTTGTATAGATAAATTTTTCAACGACAGGCAAGCCCTTCGTATCAAAAAGAGTAATATGATTTACCCCGGCCGGAAGCAAAGAAGCCGGTACCGAATACCTCGTTACATGACTAACAAGGTCGACCAGGCCGGTGTAGTTGATCCTCCCCCTTGTTTCTATAAAAACATAGCACATGTTACTGTTAGCCGACCTGTACGAATCATTTGCATCGATATCCATCCCTATTTTGCCGCTGCCAGAATAATCAATACTTACTTTCAGTCCGCCGCCGGCAGGCTCCATTTTTCCATTATCCTGGACCGCAGTCTCCTGGCATGAAATTGTGTTAAGGGTATTCAGCGCGTTATACACCCTGATGGTTTTACTGAAACAGTTGTACGGCAAATGTTTTTTCATTCCTGAAGTATATGCTCTCAGGGTATAACAGCCTGTAACAAGAGTATCGGGAAGCAGGATTTCGCCGGCCCCGAATCCTTTGTCAGACAGTATCCTCTTCTGCCCGACCGGACGATTCTCCTGGTTGAATATTTCAACATAGATTATGCTGCTGTAGCAGGAAGTTTTGTTGTTCAGCCTGTCAAACAGGTAGGTGCTGAACCAGACATCCTCGCCTGCAACGTATTGCGACCTGTCGGTTTGCAGGTAAATTTCCTCCCTTGGAATTTCGCGGCAGAATTTCTCAAACTTTTCCGTGACAGTTTTCATTATCTGCCCTTCAAGTGTGGAGAGCTGAAGCAACAGCAGGAAAGTTATGAGGCAATATTTATTAATTCGTGGCATGATTCCCCTTCAGTCAATATGTTGTTACCCAGAAATCAGGTTTTACATTTGTACCCCTGGTCGTACAGTCGGCGCAGCTTTTATTATTTGTTATAAGCACATAATATGGTCCAAGGTCGTGAACGTAAAGTATCCATACATATTCGCCAACTCCCTGGATAGGGTTGTGATTTTTGATTGTATCGGATATGCAGTTGGTATAGAAGTTCTTCTGGCCGGAAAAGAGGCCTTTTGTAAAAATCCTTTTTGTTGCTTTTCCCGATACTGAGAAATATCCAAGCACCTGCCTGGAGGGATCTTCCACGCAGGTTATGTTCCCATTGATTGATGCCGGAATAACATCATATAATCCGCCTACATCCTGTGTTACATTCTTCACTTTAGTCCAGAAATTGAACTCATCTTCCGAGACGGAATACTGGGAAACAAGTATGCTGTACTCAACGCCAAGCCTGTCGGTTGAGTTATCTACAAAATGCAGCGGGAACCTGTTGATCCTGTTTTCAGCAAGATCGGCGGTATTTTTCAGGTTTATATCATAGGAATTCTCAGTCCTCCAGCATACCGAATTCGGGAGGTCCCAGCGCAGGTGAAACTCCCATGTTTCGGAGTAGGTCCACCTGTAATAGTTGCATTTGCCTGAATCGTCGTGGGTATCGAGGTAGATCTGGCATCCTTCCACCTGGTTATTATACTGGTCGATGCCTGTCACAACCCTTTCATAGTAGACGCTGTCAATTAACGGAACCTCCTTGAGCTCCACAGGGTAAGACTGGAAGTTAAAATCCCCGATAATTGTTGAACTGGTATTCACATGAAGTGAGTATTTCTTTCCAATCTCACCCCTGAACCTGGTTGAATCGCTTCTGTATTCGCCGGGCCTGTATTCAGTGAAAGGATAGCTGTTCCCGTCATTATCACTGACACTTACGGTTGCACCGGACAGAACGGTTTTTGTTGTTGCACCGGTTACCGGCTGGGAAATTGAAAGTTTGATCTTATAAGATTCCGGCTGATCTGTTACCATACCTTCCACTACGAGGAGGTTCTTGTTTTCTTTTATATCGGGATTGAATTTCTCGACACAGCCCGAAAGAAGCAGCAACATTATGGCAATTTTATATGCTGATGAATATCTCATGCAGTTAAAAGTCAAAGTTAAATGTGATGGTAGGTATTGCCTGACCAAACACCGAAAGCTTGTAGCCGTTTATGACGTTCTGTTCATTCCTGAAGAAGACCGAGTAGACATTTTCCCGTCCCAGAAGGTTATACACCGAAAAAATCCAGTTCGGATGCATCAGCCTGTGCGATCTAAGGTTACCGCTGTACTTAACCGAGACATCAAGTCGCGAATAGTCAGGAAGACGATACCTGTTCCTGTCAGAATAATAGGTCAGCTGCAGGTCATCGATCACATATATTGATACCGGGTACGTTATCGGCCTGCCCGTGCTGTAGGTATAATTAGCAGCAAAACTCAAACGTCTGGATAACAAATAATTAAACACTAAAACCAGGTTGTTCGGCTTATCGTAGTTTGAAGGGAACCATTTACCGGAATTAATAATCTCATCGCTGAAGCTGCCGGTGCTCTTAAGAAATGACCGTGAATAGGTATAGCTTATACTTCCCTGGAACTTGCCTTCGGTTTTTCTCAGCATCAGCTCAAGTCCGTATGCTTTACCCCTGGCTGCCACGAGGTCCTTTTCAATATTCTTATCCATTACAAGATTAGTGCCTCCCTTGAAGTCCACCATGTTCGCTATCGTCTTGTAATAAACCTCAGCGGATGCCTCCATTCCTAACCTGGACAGCACATCATAAACGCCGACGGCAAACTGGTCGCCAATCTCAGGCTTGATGTAATAATCGGATAACTTCCATGTATCGGTAGGGGAAATAGATGCCGAGTTTGAGAGCAGGTGAAGATACTGCCTCGTCCTGTTATAGTTTACCTTAACGGAAATATTGTCGGCTGCCTTGTAATTCAGGGAGAGCCTGTACTCGGGTCCCAGGTAAGTCTTATATATCCTGTTCTTGCCGTAGTTTATGGTATCAATAATTGTTGTGATGCTTTTCGGGAAGGATTTGTCGTAGATCATAACCGAGGCGGGCCCCATTACCAGGAATGATGAGAGCCTGAGGCCTGCGGTAGCCGACAGCTTTTCGGTCAGTGCTATTTTATCCTCGGCATACAATGCTCCTTCCAGTGCCCTTTCGGACCGGATGGCATCGGTAACAACCAGCGATGAATCACCTTTTGGGCTGAATTTCCCCGGAACTACGGTGTGATACGACATCTCGGCCCCGAAATTAAATTCATGCCTGCCCTGGTAATAATTGACATCTGCCCTTAATCCGGTAGTATTTATTTTGTGCTCAAGGTTGAATCCCTCGGATTCTACTTTTGTGCTTGAGATATCATAGTTGTAGCTGCTGTTTGAAAGGGTGATGACCGAGAAGAAATGAGAATTGAAGAAGTGACGCCATCTCCCCGAAACTATTGCATTATTATAGCTGTAGGTTGTGTCGGAGTTCAGCCTGAAGGAATCATGGCTGTAGTATCCCGACAGGTCAACCTTGTTTTTCTTGTTTATGTCCCAGCTTATCCTTGCATTGACGTCGTAGAAAGCGGCCTTGCTGTTCTTCAGTGAAGGATCGTCAATCATCCTCAGTACCCAGTTGGAATAAGTCGTCCTGGCTGTAAGCAGGTACGAGATTGTGTCCTTCTTAATCGGTCCCTCGAGCATAAGGTGAGTCGTAACCGGGCTGACCCCTGCATTTCCCTGGAATTTGCTTTTGTTCCCGTCACGTGAAGCTATATCAAGAACTGATGATATTCTGCCTCCATACCTTCCCGGAATACCACCCTTATACAGTGTTGCATCGCGTATGATATCGGAATTGACTACGGAAAAGAACCCGAACAGGTGAGATGTATTGTAAACCGGCGCCCCGTAAAGCAGCACAAGGTTCTGGTCCGCAGACCCGCCTCTTACATTGTAGCCTGAAGAACCTTCACCTACCGTCTGCACGCCGGGAAGCAGAAGGACGTTCTTAATGATATCTGTTTCGCCCAGGGCTGTAGGCATCAGCTTGAATGATGTGATGTTTATCTTCTCAAGCCCCACCTCCGACCGCTGGAGTGTCACGCTCTTCTGCGCCGATACAACTGTCTCCTTGAGCGGAATAAGAACACTTGTCATTTCAATGTTAAGGTCGCCAGTACCATAGAGGTTTACACCGACATTTTTTTCCTTCATCCCGACAAAAGAGAACTGCAGCACATGGCTGCCCCTGGCGAGGGGCAATGAATAAAAACCGTACTGGTTCGACATAGTTCCCGACAACATCTTCTTCTCATAAACCGTTACCCCTGCAACTGGTTCCTTGGTATCCTTGTTTATAATGTACCCGCTCAGGGTAACCGTCCCGGGTTTATCCTTGTCGGCAGGGTCCCCGACATCAAAAAATACATTACCGGAGATCTGTCCCTTATCATGTGATTCATAGATTTCTGTAGGTGCCAGGTATTTCCTGTCCTTCGTATCATTCCTGCCGGGGACTTTTATTGCGAAATTCCTTGTGATAATGATATTACCCTTACCGTCATTGAAGAAATAAAGCGACTTCTCAGGGAGCAGCCCGTTAAGCAGTTCAGACAGGCTGACGGGTCCGTTGAAGCTTCCTGTCCGAATATCCTTCACCCACTCGTCGCGGTAAAAGAATCTAAGGTTATTCTGAACCCTTGCTTTCGCAGCAAACTCCTTAAAGGTCAATCCTCCGTAGTTCCACGAGATAGTAATATCTTCCTGCGAGGCTGCTTTCAGGCAGAGGACCATGGCCAGGATAAAAACAAACAGCCTGGCCCGGCTATTATTATTACCGGCTGATGGAATCATAATATTGAGTCACAGGTACGAAGCTTTCGGGAAGCTTGCCCGATACCATCAGCCTGTTGCTTTTTATATACTGTTTAACTTTTGCCTTTTTTTCACCGAACAGATCCAGCAGCTGCTTTTTGTTCTTAATAAGAATGGGAATTCCATCCTTTTTGACATAAACCCTGGAAGACTGTACGAATCCGTCATACAGGCCATCGACAGCCCTTTGCTCAACCGTCTTCCTGTATTTGATATAAACTGCACTCTTTCCGTCGTACAGTTCATTTACAAAGCCTTCGAGCCGGCTCAGCGAATCTTTTGTTAGTTTTAAAAACCTGTAGACCTGGTTATTCCACGAGATGGAGAATCGTTCAATCATTTCCTTATTGAGCAGGAGGACAAACTTTTTATCTGTAAGGATAATCAGCTCGTCGCGGTTGATGTCGTACAGAATAAATTTGTCACGGAATGTTATTCCATTTATCGTTACCGTTCCTGGCAGGAAGTCTTCCCGCAGAAAATAAGGATCCCCTTTTACAGCCGGGTACATATTTCTCCAGGCCCTGCCATTATAGAGAACCTGGTTGGTAATTATTGAATCCTGTGGCATTGATCCTGAAGACAGGCCGGACATGCAGTACACGTTCCCTGAGATCGCAACAATAAAAAATACAAATATGACCGGATAATTTATCCGCTTTTTTAACGACATCAATAATGTTTTAAACAGATGAACCCATATCCCACATAGCCGGCTATGGGTTCACCACTTTAACAGAACAGGTTTGAGTTAATGACTATTTGACAATCGGCGTCAGCAAAATATTCCTGTAGGACACTTTTCCATGATCGCCCTGCAGAAAAATAGGGCCGGGAGCAAATACATCCGACTTTATGGCACCGCCTGTCGGTCCGTAAACCGGCTGGTTATCGATGATCTTTACACCATTTAATATAACTGTCACATGCCTTTGGCACAGTGTGATATCAACAGTCTGCCACTGACCTGCAGGTTTCTCAGCGTTGACGCTCGGGGTTATCCTGCTGTACAATGCACCCATGTTGTGTGAGTCGAGAGGTTTTTTATATGAATCAAGTACCTGGATCTCGTACATACCCCTGAGGTATATCCCACTGTTGCTTCCTTCAGGTACATTCACATCAACCTTCAGATTAAAGTCCTCAAATTCCTGTACGGTCCTGAGATTTCCATATTCAATATGCGGCTGGCCTTCTTTCTGTTCAGGATTGTTGAACAATACCCCCTTCACAACTGAAAAACCGTTCTTGAGCTTATCATCCACTAACTTCCAGCCGGTAAGGTCTTTGCCATTGAAAAGTGTTACCGGTTTACCAAATTTTACTTTGCCAAGATCCGGGGCGGCCGGTACTTCAGGAAGCTTAACACCTGAGAATGCTGTTGAATCAATTGCTTTACCATTTTGGTGAGGCTCTATCATCTTCCCTCCGATTTTTTCGCCATTCCTTACTACTTCAATCCACTGTGAGGATACATGGTGTTTGGCAGGTATCCCGTCGGTTCCGAAAGAATACATAACATTATTTCCCCACGCTGCAACCAGCTTATCACCTGGTGCAACAAATATGGTATCGAGTGGTGTAACACTTCCCCATTTCCAGAGAAGGGAACCTTTCAGGGTATTTTCGTTTTCCTTAATTTCGAGCCATCCTACCCATCCGCCGGCAATATCAAGAGTCCATTGTCCCATAAACTGGGAAGCATCGGGTTTGGCAACAGGCTGTTCCTTAACCTGCGGTTGAGAGGTGCACGATATTGCCAGTATCATGCATAACATCGATGAATAAATTAAAACTGTTTTCATTTTATGAGTGGGTGAAAGGTTAATTTTTAAAGAATTAAAAGTAGTGATAATCGCTTTCATTGAACCTCAGGCAGTGTTAAAAATATGTAATTATTTATTGACGCGACCTGAAAAATATTTCTATACTTTTGAGTAAAGCTTACCCAATGAAAAAGATCGAAAGACGTATATTCATCAGGAACACTGTAATGGCTGCCGCGGCCGCGGGTCTCTCTCCTGTTCTTGGTAACATGCTCCCGGAGCAGAAGAAAAACCCTCTTCCGAGATGGAAGGGCTTCAACCTGCTCGATTTTTTCAGCCCTGTTCCCCCTTCCGATAACCGCGACAGGACAAATGAGGATGATTTCAGGTGGATGTCCGATTGGGGATTTGATTTCGTAAGGATACCTATTGCCTATCCTAGGTACCTCGACTTTGACAGGACTCAGGATATTTCAAGGCAGGATACCTGCAGGTTTGACTATAAAGCGCTTGATGAAATTGACAGTCTTGTGGCATTGGCTCATAAGCATAACCTTCATGTCAGTCTGAACCTCCACAGGGGACCCGGATATTGTATTAACGCAGGCTTCCACGAACCATTCAACCTGTGGAAAGACAAGGAAGCCAGGGATGCTTTCAACGAGCACTGGAAGATGTGGGCGAAGAGATACGGCAATATCGGGTCATCAAAGCTGAGCTTCGACCTGCTGAATGAGCCAGCTTACATTGAGGACATGAATGACCAGTATGCAAAGAAAGGGCCGGTGCCCGGTGAAATTTACAAAACTGTTGCATCAGGTGCCTGTAATGCAATAAGGTCGGTATCGCCCGACCGTCTGATTATTGCCGATGGAAATGGCGGTGGAAACAGTGTCATACCCGAACTGGCCGGGCTGAACATTGCCCAGAGCTGCCGGGCTTACTACCCGGGGCTGGTATCTCACTTCCAGGCATCCTGGGTATGGAAGGATCCATCCAAGGCCCCCGTGCCGGTATGGCCGGGGCAGATTGACGGGAAGTATTATGGAAGGGAGACTCTTGCCGAATTCTACAAACCCTGGATAGACCTGGTATCAAAGGGCACGGGTGTCCACTGCGGAGAAGGCGGGTGCTACAACAAAACTCCGCATAAGGTGTTCCTGGCGTGGTTTGAAGATGTGCTTTCAATCCTGACGGAAGCCGGGATAGGTTACGCACTATGGAATTTCAGAGGATCTTTCGGCATTCTCGACTCGGGGAGGGCCGATATTAAATATGAGGACTGGTATGGACATAAGCTGGATGCCAGGCTGCTTGATCTTTTGAAAAAATACTGATCCTGATAAATTTCCTGATCCCGTTTCTGAATTCGTCTTCGTGTAAAGATGATCCGTCGTAGGTTATAAGGTCTACGTAGATTTCATTTTTAATATTATCCGTCTTTTAACATATTTGCCGGTATCATATGATGTTAAAGGGCTTTATAATCACCGTTATCATCTGGCTTACGGCTTTCAACTCCTATGGTGGTGAACCCATCAGGATGAAAAAGATCGTGGGAAAAATTGATTTTGACGGGAAGCCTGTTGAAGCCGCCTGGATGTCGCTCGACACTTTCTCACTGGTTATGCATAAGCCGAATTTCGGGAGCGCGCCTTCCGAAAGGAGTGAAATAAGGGTCGGCTTTGATGACTCATACCTCTGGATCGGTGCCAGCCTTTATATGAAGGATCCTTCGAAAATTTTCGCAGTGACCAAAAAGAGAGATGATATGCTTATGGGGCTGGACGCATTCGGTATCCTTCTCGACACACACAACGATAATGAAAATGCTCTGGCTTTCTTTACCGCTCCTACGGGCCTGAGGTCAGATTACACAATTGCCAACGATGCTACAATGAGCAGCGGTGGTCCTATGGATGCAATGAATTTCAGCTGGAACACATTCTGGGATGTAAAAACTGCTATCGACGATAAAGGATGGTATGCCGAGATAAGGATCCCGTTTTCAAGCCTGCGCTTCAAGCCCGAAGGTGATGTCGCAACAATGGGCATGATCATTGTCAGGAACATAAGTGCAAATAACGAAACCGATACATATCCCGCCATCGACCCCAAATACGGTTTCATGGCAACAAGCAAGCCCTCTCAGGCTGCAAAGATCATGATTGAGGGTGCGAGACCCCAGAAACCTGTTTATTTTGCACCATATATCCTCGGTGGTTATTCGAGAGATTATGCTCTTAATGATGCCGAGACAAAGTATGCCAGGAAAGACAAGCCGGTTCTTAACGCGGGGCTGGATCTGAAATATAGCCTTAACAGCAACCTGAACCTTGACCTGACAGCCAATACCGATTTTGCCCAGGTCGAAGCCGACGATCAGCAGGTCAATCTTACAAGGTTCTCTCTTTTCTTTCCTGAGAAAAGAATGTTCTTCCAGGAACGATCGAGCCTTTTCAGCTACAGCCTGGGTGGTGATTTTGACAACCTGTTCTACAGCAGGAACATAGGGATATCTGACCAGAACCCTGTAAGGATTTATGGTGGTGCCAGGCTGGTGGGCAGGGCAGGAAATCTCGATATCGGTGTTCTCGATATGCAGACCGAGGCCTACGATACGGTGCCATCGGAGAACTTTGGAGTATTCAGGCTAAGGAAACAGGTTATCAACCCGAATACCTATATAGGCGGTATAATGACAACAAGATTGGGATTCAACGGTGATAAAAACATAGCTTATGGCATAGACGGAATATTCAGGCTTTTTGGTGACGACTACCTTCAGGCAAAATGGGCCCAGTCGTACGACAGCAAGTCAGCTCCTTCCCTGAAAGGTCTTGATCCTTCATTTTTCCTTCTAAGCTGGGAGCGGAGATCTGAAAAAGGGCTGGGTTATTACCTCAGATATACCTATTCGGGCGAGAAATTTAATCCGGGCATAGGATTCATCCAGCGGGCAGGGGTAAACGGACTGAACGCAAGGTTACTGTACGGGTGGTACCCGGGTGAAAAGTCCGGGCTTTTCGCATACAATATTTACGTCAGGGCCGACAGGTACACCCGTATATCTGATAAGGGTCTCGAATCGATGATTATCACACCGGGGATCCAGGTGCAGACAAAAAAAGATTTGTTCGCTGACATCGGGTACGAGATTCACCAGGAAGGCGTATCTGACAATTTCAATCTTTCTGACAGTGTCAGGGTAAGCTCGGGATTTTATAAATATGCAACGCTACATGGAATGATGGGCACCTCATCATCGAAAAAATTCTCGATGATGAGCGAATTCTTTGCAGGCAACTTTTACGACGGAAACAGGACAGGTATAAGAGCAAACCTGATGCTGAATGCTTCCTCGAGCTTCAGGCTTTCGGGCGGTTATGAATTCGATGACATACATTTCAGGCACCGGCAGGCAAATAATGTGCTATATATTCATTCGGTGAATGTTAAGGCCATATATATGTTTACAACGAAGCTCACTGCCACCTTCTTCATACAGTATGTAAACACATCCGACGAGATGATCACAAATTTCAGGCTTAGATATAATCCGCGTGAAGGAAACGATTTCTATGTAGTCCTGAATGATTACCGTTCACTCAACTCACACTTTAAGGTACCCTCTCCCCCGTTATACTTCGACAGGACGATAATGCTGAAGTACACACATACTTTTATATTCTAGGTTTGGGATTTAAGGTTTAAGGTTGGGGGTTATTTGCAATAAACAGCCTGGCTCTTCTGTGAAACGCCGCTCTCGTTGAATGCCTCAATGGCGAACCAGTAATCCTGGCCTTTGTTCAGGGCCCTTATTTCAAGGCTCTCGCCCTCATCTGCAAACTTCTGGTATGTCTGGTAAAGTTTATCCTTCGCGATTCCCCAGAGGATGTTATATCCGACAGCGCCCTGGACCTTCTCCCACTTAAGGAAGCAGTTCCTGGGATCCGGATCTCTGTTGACCTCAATCTTTTTTGGTGTTGCAGGAGCCTTCCCTAACCCGTTCCCAAAAATCCTTATATCGCTCACGGCGAGGTTTGCCGCGCCTACATAGACATGCTCAAACTTCAGGTACCTTGCTTTGACAGCCTGCTGCAATTCAACATATGCATTGGGTCTGTCATGTTTTTCACCGGTATTGTCAAAGACCTTGTCCCATGCTTTGCCGTCGTCAGAAACAAAAAGCCGGAACTGGGTATAAACAGATGAATCGCTGTCAAATACATTTGATTTGTAATCGGTGTAGTTTACCTGAACTGCCCTGATCTCCATCAGTTTCCCGAGGTCCACTGACAGCCATTCCCCTGGCTTTTTCGATGGCGCCACCCAGTAAGTTCTGGGGTTTTCGTCGGTGACATTTGACGGTGTGAAGTTCAGGATGTTTCCCGATGCAGTGCAGGGTTTCCTGTATGACAGCAGCATCCATCCGGTAAAAAGTTCATCCCTGTCCTGCCATTTCTTTTCAGGAAGGTAATGCGGGAAATCTCCAAACCTGGTATTTGAGTACATCTGGCCGTCGTTGTCAAAACCTGCAGGAAACATCGCTACCCTTCGCTCAAAATTCCAGTTCACTGCGATCCATGGCGTGCCTGTGTTCCAGAAGTTTCCATAGTTATCCTGGAACGTATTTCCATGACCGGCACCCTGGACGAAACCGCCCGGTTTGTAGGATACAGGGTTGTACCCGGCATAGGTAAACGGACCCAGCGGGCCGTCGCCCACGTATGTGCCGTTCGCGTAAACGTTGTACTCTGTACCCGGTGCACCATACTGAAGGTAGTACTTCCCTTTATATTTTGTCATCCATGCTCCCTCCACAAATGGCCTGATTGTGTCGCGATGATCCCGCCCGAACCTTTCCCAGCCGTGCTGATCGGGATGAAGGTAAATAAGCTTAACGGCATCCCCCTTGTAAGCCAGGTGCCTCTGCTTGTCGAGCTCGATGCCATACACCGGGTAAACATTTGAAGACCCGAAATACATGAACCAGCGGTTGAGATCCTCATCGTAGAAAATATCCGGATCCCATGGACCGTCTACCTTTGTCATCTTCGGAAGAATGCGGTTGTAAAAGATGAGGTGGCCGTTCCACGGTGTGGTTGAGATAAATATCGGCCTTGCGTCAAATGTACTCTGAAAAAGGTACAGTGTATCGCGAACCGACAATGATGCAGGGGCGCACATATCCTCCATCGGCCACTTGTCTGGCACAACGAAGTCCCACCTTAACAGGTCCTTTGAATGCCACCATCCTCCCGAAATTGTCACAAACAGGTAGTACTCGCCTTTGTGGTTGACAATAACCGGGTCGGCACCTGATCTGTAGGATATCTTCTCGTTCAGCTGTTCAAAATTGTACTTGTAACCGATATCAACAGGATTGCAATAGGTTTTCTGCCATGGAGTCTGTGAGAACGTCAGGGCCGGGGCCGCCATGATCAACAGGATGAGGAGATACTTTTTCATAATGATTTACTTTACCGTATTAAATATAAATTTATATACTTTTATACAACTAACCAACCTTATCTTAATAATACAATCTATGAGACGTATTCAAATACTTAAGTCCCTCCTGCCTGCTCTCATGCTCCTGATCGCGACCTGCCAGGCTTGCCGGGAAAAGGAAGACGATGACGTTAAGATACACGATATCATGTCTTTGCAATCACAATTTGCCAATCCGCCGGCTGAATACACAACTTCGCCTTTTTTTGTCTGGGATGCTGATATAACATCCGGTGAGATTGACAGGTTTCTTACCGATTTTAAAAATGCCGGCAGCAGCCAGGTATTTGTCCACCCCAGGCCCGGACTGGTGACAGAATACCTTTCTGACAAATGGTTTGAACTGTTCAGGCATACGGTTCAGAAAGGGAAGGAACTGGGAATGAAGATCTGGATATATGATGAAAATTCCTATCCCAGCGGGTTCGGTGGCGGAAATGTTCCTGCCGGGATGCCGGAATCATATAACCAGGGCCAGGGATTGCAGCTTGTAAAGGCGGATATGCTGCCCGATACTGCAGGGAAATTCCTGGTCGTCCTTAAAGAGGAAACAGGAGGGTGCAGGGATATAACAAATGAACTTTCCTCCTTTAAAGGTGCCGGAGGCAGGTTTTTTCTTTTTTATAAGACATACAATGAAAAATCAGACTGGTATGGCGGGTTTTCCTATGTCGACCTCCTGTACCCCGGTGTAACACAGAAGTTCATAAATGTAACAATGACAGGTTATGAAAAGGTCGCGGGCGATGAGTTCGGAAAAACAGTTCCCGGCACATTCACCGATGAACCACAGATAACTTCACCTGGGGGGATAAGGTTTACCCCGGACATATTCAATAAATTCCGCGACAAATGGGGATACGATCTCAGGCCAAACCTTCCTTCCCTGTTTGAGGAGACCGGCGACTGGAAGAGGGTCAGGCACAATTACACACAGGTGCTGCTCGACCTGTTTATTGAAAGGTGGTCAAAACCCTGGAATGAGTATTGTGAATCGAAAAACCTGAAATTCACTGGGCATTACTGGGAACATGAATGGCCAAGCATGCAGCCTGGAGGCGACAATATGGCAATGTACATCTACCACCAGGAACCGGCTATTGACATGCTTTTCGACCAGTATAATGATTCCCTCGTGGGTGCCCAGTTCGGTAATGTACGCTCGGTGAAGGAGCTTGCCAGCGCCGCCAACCAGGCAGGAAGAAACAGGAAGCTGAGTGAAACATACGGTGGATCAGGATGGGATCTTACTTTCAGGAACATGAAGAGAAACGGCGACTGGGAGTTTGCACTCGGCATAAACCAGATGAATCAGCACCTGACCTTCTTCTCAATGGAGGGTGCCAGGAAGTACGATTATCCTCCCACGTTCGATTATCACGAGCCCTGGTGGCAGGATTATAAATTCCTGAATGATCACTATGCAAGGCTGTCTCTGGCGTTGTCTTCAGGGAGGCAGCGAAATGATATTCTTGTCATTGAGCCGACGACAAGCTCCTGGATGTACGATTCCTACGTCAAAAGCAACAAGCATGTCAGGGAGATAGGCCAGTCGTTCCAGTCCTTCGTTACGATGCTGGAAAAAAACCAGGTGGAATATGACCTCGGTTCAGAAAAGATACTCAGCGAGAAAGGAAGCACAAAAAGCGGAAAGCTTAATGCCGGCGATGCGTCGTACAGCCGTGTCGTAATCCCGCCGCTGACCGAAAACCTGAACAGCAATACATTTTCGCTTATTAAGAAATTTGTTTCTGACGGCGGCACACTTATCGCGCTCTCCTCACCTTCACTCATTGACGGCAAGCCTGACACCAGGGCAGAAAGATTTTTTAGAACAGGGTCGGCTCACATCATCCTTATAGATGACGGTGATAACAGGAAGCTGTTATCGTATCTCGATAATAAGGATACCAGGTTTTATGGCGTGAAGGGCGGCGTTCTGTATCATCATACAAGAAAGCTAAACGATGGAAGGGTTATCTTCCTGGTGAACTCAAGTCTTACTGACTCTGTAAGGGGATCGTTGAAAACTGCAGGTACTGGTGCGACAGAAATGAATACGTTCACCGGGGCCCTGTCGGGATATGCCTGTACACGCGATGGCAATAATATAGGGCTGGAATTTGAAATTCCACCCGCAGGCAGCCTGCTGCTTTGCATTCCATCTTCCGGATCCGCCGACCTTCCGACCGGGTCAAAACCTGCCGGATGGACCAAAATCATGCCGTCGAACGAACTTTCTGTTAAAAATGACAGCCTGAATGCCCTGACAATTGATTTTTGCGATCTGACGCTGGGAAGTGAAACCTGGAAGGATCTGTATTTCTGGGAAGCGGCCGATAAGGTTTTCAGACATTTCGGATTTAAAAACGGTGATCCATGGAACACATCCGTTCAATACAAAAGGAATATAGTCGACAGGGATACATTCGGTGTAAAATCCGGCTTCACGGTAGCATATCATTTCACCGTATCGGAAAAAGCCGTCCGTGAAGTGATGAAAGCAGTAATTGAAAGACCCAGCCTGTGGAAGGTTACCATGAACGGCAATGAGCTGAAGCCTGAGGCCGGCAAGTGGTGGCTCGACAGGTCTTTCGGGGTTTTCAATATAGGAAATTATGTAAAACAGGGTGAGAACACTATCATGCTTTCAGCTTCGCCGATGAGCATTCATTCTGAGGTGGAGACAATCTATATCCTTGGCGATTTTGCTGTTGAGACTGCAGCCAGGGGTTGGAAGATTGCGGAAAAGGGTAAAAAGACCGGCACCGGCTCCTGGAAAGTACAGGGAATGCCATTTTATTCTTGGGGGGTAAACTATTCCAGGGAGTACAATATCCCCTCTGCCGGAGGAAGTTACATGGTACGACTGAATGACTGGAACGGGACCGTGGCTGAGGTTTATGTCAATGGGGACAAGGCCGGGATTATTGGTTTCCCGCCATATGCGGCCGATGTGACAAAGTTTGTCAAAGCCGGGAAAAACCTGGTGACCGTGAAAATAATCGGAAGCCTCAGGAACCTGGAGGGTCCCTTCCATAATAATCCATCCGACGGGCTGGCTTCTCCCTGGCATTGGAGATATGTTAAAAATTATCCTTCGGGAAAGGAATATATCCAGAAGGACTACGGGTTGATGAAAGATTTCGAACTGCTTAACGGCAGGTGAAGAAGGTTGCAAAAATCCGGAAGGACATTTTTACAATTGATTCTGAATCATTATAAAACAGGCTGTCCGATCACGGGTTCAGATTCCGACCGGCTTTAGTGTTTATGCTTTAAATCACTAATGTTCAACAATATATTCGTCGACTATTGTAAAAACAAAATATTTTTCTACTTTTAGCCTCCGTTTATTTGCGGATATTGAATTACCACGAACCTGAATTGAAAGATAAATAAGAACCAATTTCTTTGAAAACCAAACTTAAAATGAATCCTATGAGAAAACTACTTCTTTCTGCAGTTGCACTTCTGATTGCATGCAATCTCTATCCGGCCGGCCTGGTAACAAACACCAACCAGAGTGCTGCATGGGTAAGAATGCCTGCAAGAAATGCTTCAACAGGTATAGATGCAGTGTATTACAACCCTGCAGGACTGACCAAGCTTGATGATGGATTTCACATCTCCATTTCCAACCAGTTCATCTCTCAGAAGAAAACTGTAATGAATTATTACACTGGACCAAACGGAACTACAGGGCTAAACAACCCCAAATTTGTGGGTGATGTAAGCGCACCTTTTTTCCCTGGTGTTTATGCAGCGTATAAAAAGAATAAGATTGCAATCTCCATTGGAGTCAATCCAGTTGGCGGAGGTGGAAGTGCAGAATACAAAACCGGTCTGCCTTCATTCGAATTAGGCATTTCCGACCTGGTTCCTGCCCTCGCATCACAGGGTGCAACCGGTTATAAGCTGAGTTCGTACCTGAATGGAAAATCCGTTTATCTCGGTCTGCAGGCAGGTGTTTCCTATAAGCTCAGCGATGCCGTATCAGTAGCTGTGGGATTGAGATACGTGATGGCCAAGAATACCTATAAAGGACATCTTACGGGTATCCAGCTCAACATGGCAGGTGATTGGCTCCCGGCCAGCACTGTCCTGACAGGAGTTGTCAATAACCTTACTGCAATTACAGCAATCCCGACTTCTCTGGCACCAATAATCTCCGGGGGAGCTGGAGGATATACGCTTTCACAGCTGGTTTCCGGATCAATAATCAACCAGGCCACGTCCGACCAGATCAGTGCAGCGCTGGCTTACCTTGGTTTAACTCCGGCTACTATCGCCGCAATGACCACTACCCAGATCAGCGGTGCAATTACCACTGCTACACCTACCCTGCAGGCTAAAATCGCCACATACACTGCAACCGCATCACTGCTCCAGGACCAGACAGCTGATGTAACGCAGACAGGCTCGGGTGTTTCTCCCATATTCAGCATAAATATCTCTCCTTCACAGAACTTTGATATAGCCATCAAGTACGAGATGAGGACTAAAATGAATATAAAGAACGATACAAAAGCTGATTTTACGACCGGTTTCACAACATTGGGAGTGCCCATTACCATGTTCCCCGATAAGGCAGTTACACCAAGCGATATGCCTGCCCTGTTGTCAATTGGTCTTCATATGAAAGCCTCTGATAAGATCGCAATTTACCTTGGATCGGATTATTTCTTCGACAAGGATGCAAATTATGGTCACAAGATCAACGATGCTTTTGTTCCCAACAGCCAGATAATCAGCAGTAATGGCATTGACCTTTCGGGAGGTCTTGAAGTCAGCCTCTCGGAGAAGCTTCTCGTAAGTGCCGGATACCTGTGGGCCAACAAGGGAGTCAGCAACCTTTACCAGAGCGACCTTACCTATGCAAATGCAACAAGCACCATCGGTTTCGGCGGTACCTATGCGATTCTGAAAAACCTGAAGCTCACGCTTGGCGGCAGCATTACGCTTTATCAGATGGATACCCAGTATCCCGATCACGTATATGCAGCAACCGGTCAGGTTTTCAATCCCAAGGAAACCCATACAAAAGACACATGGCTGCTTGGAGCAGGACTCGATTTCAACTTCTAGAAACTATTATTCTGAAACAAGAAAGGGGCATTCGGGCCCCTTTTTTATTTCAGAACTTCACCCCTTTATCGCTGAGAAATTTTATATAATAACCCAGCCTGGGAGCCCCTGAGGTTAGCATCCTCCTGTACCAGACAGAAGCACCAACCTTGTCTCCTGCCTCGAGTGATGCATTGATTATATTGATATAAAGCAATCCTTCAATCCCAAGGTTCTTACTGTCGAGCTCATCTATCATCGACTTGAAGAGGCCGATACTTGCTTCAGGCGATACTTTTTCGGCTTTAATAAAAAGCTCATCGAGCCTCCTGTTCAGTTCGCTGTCGAGTGTTATGCCATAGAAGAAAGTACAGCCGGAGGAACATTCCTCAATAAGATCGACCCATGGGGTATTTTCCTTAATGGCCGGGAATACAAACCTGAAATCAAGCTTTTCTCCCGGTTCCCTGAACCTATGGTAATCGGGGCATACCTCCACTCCTTCAGCCTTCAGCAGTTTTGACCTGGTGCCGTCGGGATAAACCAGGAAAATATTCCGGTCGGCACAGAAATATCCGTCCTTTATCCTGTTCTCGATGGAGAGACTGAATGTAGAAAAACCATTAGTAGTCTCAATCCTGTTAATAACTATAGTCTCAGGGCTTTTCATTGCCTGGTTGGGATGTAAAAAAACCTGTGCCCCTGTTGGCTTACAGATCAGAAAGAATATCGCAGGCAAAACAAGTTTCAGCAGTCTTCTCATATGAGCTCATTTGCCTGCAATTTACAAAAATAGTACCAAGGCTGGGTCAGGCTGATCCGCTGATATAGCATAACAGGGGTAACCAAATTGTAACATTTAAGTAACAAATAGCTGATTATTATACCATTAAATGATAGTATTTTTGCGAAGTGAATAAATGAGGCTTCAGTGAGGGAATTCCTGATTAAACATTATATTGAAATATGAACAGTAAACTTGAAGAATCGATACAGGATCTGATGAATTCGTTCAGGGAGATGTCTGATCTAGTTCTTTCGCAGCTCATACACCTCGAAAAATTCATGGTAACGGACGATGATAACTTCAGGCATGAGACATTTGAGATAATATTTGAGAATGAGAGAAAAATCGATGGCCTGGAGCTGACGATAAACGATAAATTCATAAATTCGATTGTTCTTTTCCAGCCTGTTGCGTCAGACATCAGAAAGCTTGTGGCAGTCTACAGGATGACAATAAACCTTGAAAGAATAGGCGACCTGGTAATTAACATTACTGATTCCATTTCCTCGATCAAGGATTCGGAAGAGTACAGGGAAATGGCAGGTGTAATACTGAACATGCTGCTTTCGGGCGTGAGCATGGTGGAAAAATCGCTAATTTCTTTTATAAACGGGGATACTGAATATGCCATATGGACCATTAAAAATGATGAGATTGTCGACGACATGAACCGGAAATTACTGATAAACAGCATTAAAAAGGCCAGCATCAAGGCAAGAACACGTGAAATGCTGCTGAGTTATGTTGACCTTAAAAATATAATTACGAATATTGAACGGATAGCCGATCATGCAACTAACATTGCTGAAGCTTCTATATATTCGCTTGAAGGTACCGATATCAGGCACAAGAAATTTCCTGAAGGTACCGTCGAAAAATAAATTTAACAACAGAAATGAATCTAAAGGAAAAGAGAATACTTATTATAGACGATGAAGAAGACCTGTGCGAAATTCTGCAATACAATCTTAACAATGCAGGGTGCATAACGGATATTGCCCATTCAGCTGAAGAGGCTCTGACAAAATCGCCGGAAACATTCGACCTATTGCTGCTTGATGTAATGATGGGACCAATGTCGGGCTTTAAACTGGCCGACAAGCTCAGGAAGGAGATGAACTTAAATGTTCCTATCATCTTCCTGACTGCCAAGGATACTGAGAATGATGTTCTCACGGGTTTCAGCCTGGGAGCTGATGATTATCTGGCCAAACCATTTTCCATTAATGAACTTATTGCAAGGATAAAAGCTGTTCTTAAAAGGTCGAAGGCAGAGACACCACCAAAAGACAATATTCTTGTATACAACGAGATAACTCTCGACAGGATAAAGAAAAGACTTATCGTTAACGATGAAAAAATTGAACTCACAAAAAAGGAGTACGAAATTCTCAACCTGCTGCTTGAAAACCAGGGAATGGTTTTTTCGCGCGAAGACATACTGAAAAGGATCTGGGGTGAGGATATTATAGTCACCGACCGGACAGTTGACGTGAACATAACCAGGCTGAGAACCAAACTTGGAAAATACGGAACCTGTATAAAAAACAAATCAGGATACGGTTATTATTTCGAATTTTAATTTTTAAGAATCACTGATGATGGCTAAAAAAACCTTCAGGAATAATCTGTTTCTCTTCTTTTCGGTAATTTTTATCTTCTTCACCCTTATTATCCTCAGTTTCCAGTTCAGCAGGGAGAAAAATTACAGGATTCTCACATTGAATGATGAGCTTGACAAAATAACGCAGATAACTGACAAATTCATTACTGGCAATTCAATAAATGAAAACAAGAAATGGAGGTCTGTCGATTCATTAATACGTATAATGCCTCAGCCCAACTTAAGGGTTACTGTCGTTGATACCTCGGGTCTTGTTCTTTATGACAGTTTCGTTAGCGACTGGTCGACAATGGAGAACCACAGGGGCAGGCCTGAAATTAAGCAGTCACTCGAAAAGGGTTTTGGAACAACAATCCGGAAATCGGGAACAACTGGAAGAAACTATTATTATTTTGCAAGATTCTACAACAGGTATTACATCAGGGCTGCCCTTGTGTATGATATAAATGTCACTCATTTTCTTACTGCCAGCAAATCGTTTCTCGTCGTTATTGTGATATCATTTTTTGTAATCTGGATTCTCCTCCTGATGGTTACAAACCGGTTTGGAGAATCAATTGCCAGGCTAAAGGATTTTGCAGTAAGGGTTGCAAATAATGAACCTGCTGACTTCACTTCCAAATTTCCGAGGAACGAACTCGGAACAATAGGTGAAGAGATAATGGAGCTTTACAACAAACTGCTTACCACAAAAAACGACTTGGCGAATGAGAGAGAAAAACTTTTCAGTCACCTGAATGCCCTTAATGAAGGTGTTGCATTTTTTTCCAGCGACAAAACAAAAATACTTTCCAACAACCATTTTATCCACCTAATGAACCAGGTTTCAGGTGAGCTGACTGTTTCATCTTCAAATTTTTTCAAGATCCCTGAATTCAGGCAGGTTATGGAATTTACCGATAAATATTTTGGTCCGGATACAATTACTACCATCTCTCTTCCAAAGCTGGAATATAACATTGAAAGATCGGGAAAGATATTCAGAGTTCAGTGCGTTATCTTTTATGACAAGAGCTTTGAGGTTATCCTGAGCGACATCACTAACAGTGAAAAAAGCAGGAAGATCAGGCAGGAGATGACTTCGAACATTGCACATGAACTGAAGACACCTGTTTCATCTGTAAAAGGATACCTTGAGACACTAATTAACGAGCCCGGAATGGAATCTGAGAAACAGAGGTATTTTCTAGAAAAAGCACTTGCGCAGAGTAACAGGCTGACCGATCTTATTAATGATATTTCACTACTGAATAAGATAGAGGAGGCTGGAAATCATTTTAGCATTGAAAAGCTAAAAATCAGAGACATAATTGTTGAAGTATCAGAAAATTTCAGGTCGGCTGTTGAAACAAGATCCATGAATCTCATCATTGATGTGGATCCTGAAACAATAGTTTCCGGAAACCGGTCATTACTTACATCAATATTCCAGAATCTGCTTGAAAATGCTGTAAATTATGCCGGCAATGGCACACGAGTGATAATAAGCCTGGTGGCTGAAGATGAGAGATTCTGTCATTTCTCATTCTCTGATAACGGTACAGGAATACCTGAGGAGCATATTGAGAGGGTTTTTGAAAGATTCTACAGGATTGATTCCGGCAGATCGAGAAAAAATGGCGGAACCGGCCTTGGGCTGGCGATAGTAAAGAATGCCATTCTGCTGCATAAGGGAACGATTTCTGCAAGAAATATCAAGGACGGTGGGCTGGAATTCCTTTTTTCGATCCCCAGGTAGAGTCCTCTTTTACAAGATGCCTCAAAATTTAAAAACTTGAAGTGGTAAATCTTCCGGTAAGGCAAAAGAAGATCCACTTACAATTAGTAAGCTGAAGACACAGCCAGAGAGGCATGTATCCGTAAATGAGGTTAAGAACAAATTCCAGGTTTATCCGAATCTTCCGGTAATATAATTCTGGGTTTGGATATGTTTGGGATTTGTGAAGATTGTTGTCGTCTTATCCCATTCCGTAAGTTCTCCAAGGTAGAAGAAAGCAGTGTAATCACTTACACGCCCGGCCTGTTGCATATTGTGTGTAACGATAAGAATGGTATAACTCGATTTAAATTCAAGCAGAAGTTCTTCAATCTTTGATGTTGATATCGGATCCAGTGCCGATGTAGGCTCGTCAAGCAGAAGCAGGGCCGGCTTCATGGCCAGTGATCTTGCTATGCATAGTCTCTGCTGTTGTCCGCCCGAAAGAAAAGTTCCTTTCTTGTGCAGATTATCTTTGACCTCATTCCAAAGTGCGGCCTGTTTCAGCGATTCTTCAACAATCTGGTCCTTATCAGTCTTGGAAAGTATGTTCCCGTTGAGAGTGTAACCTGCGATCACATTCTGATAAATGCTCATTGTATTGAAAGGGTTTGGTCGCTGGAATACCATTCCTACTTTTCTCCTTAGCAACGTAGGGCTCATTTTGTAAATATCTTCACCATTGAGGCTGATCTGCCCGTCTGAGGTAGCATGTTCTGTAAGTTCATGAAGTCTGTTGACGCATCTGATAAAGGTTGATTTGCCACAGCCCGACGGGCCCATAATTGCAGTTATAGAATTTTTCTGAACCTCAAGATTCACATTTTTCAAAACGTGAGTCTTGCCAAAGTATGCATTCAAATCAACAGTCTTCAGAATTGGACTTTCCATTTTTTCTCAGCGATTTTTGTAAGGATGTTAAGAACCAGGATGACCACCACCAGTATAAATGATGCTCCCCAGGCCAGTTTGTGCCATTCGTCGTAGGGACTGGTGGCATAATTGAATATAATCAAAGGCAGGCTGGCGGTTGGCTTCAGTATGTTGAAGTTCACAAACGGATTACCGAATGCTGTAAACAACAATGGAGCAGTTTCACCTGAAACTCTTGCAATCCCAAGGATTATACCGTTAAGAATTCCGCTTAAGCCAGCTGGAATAATAACGCTTATTATTGTTTTGTAATAAGGAACGCCAAGGGCCAGGGAGGCTTCCTTGAGTGATAAGGGAACCAGCTTCAGAGTCTCTTCTGTCGATTTGATGATAGATGGCAGCATCATCAGCGCGAGTGCAATGCTTCCTGAAAGGGCACTGAATTTTCCGAATGGCTTGACGAACCATACATAAATAATTATACCGATTACGATAGATGGAATTCCCTGAAGTATATCCACAGCGAGGTGGGCCGTCCTGAATATACCTGTCTTTGATTGCTCTGAGAAGTATACTCCTACAGTTACACCAACCGGGATGGCAATTAGTGCGGCAACTGCTATTATAAGAAAACTACCGATTACAGCATTCAATATTCCTCCGCCCGTCTCCCCCACGGGTTTGGGCAGATGTACAAGAAAACCCCAGTTGATCACAGAAATACCCTGTTTAAATATATATACAAGTATGGCTATCAGCGGCGCTACAGATATTGTCACTACTAGGATGACCAAAATCCTGAAAGCCAAATTTTTAAACTCCCTGTATCTGATTCCTTCCCTCATCAGCTCTCAAATCTTTTTATAATCCTGACCCCGATCATATTTATTATTGTGGTTACGACAAATAGTACCAGGCCGATTTCAATAAGTGCCGAAAAATATAAATTGCCCGTCGCTTCGGTAAACTCGTTGGCTATTACACTGGCCATAGTGTTCCCAGTGGAAAAGAGACCTTTTGGAATAATCTGTGTGTTGCCGATAAGCATTGTCACTGCCATGGTTTCACCAAGTGCTCTTCCGAGGGCAAGCAGAATGCCTGCAGACAACCCCGATTTAACATAAGGAATAATAACGTACCTGATAACCTCGAACCTGGTTGCTCCGAGGGAATAAGCTGCTTCTTTTAAATGTAAAGGGACCATACTGATAACCAGCCGTATAAGAGAAGCAGAAAATGGGATGATCATTATTGACAGAATTATGGAAGCAGTCAAAATTCCAACTCCGTACGGTGTTACTCCCAGCTTCATTTCAATTGTTCTGATGATCGGAACGATTGTGAACATGCCCCAGAATCCAAGAATGACTGACGGGATGCCTGCGAGCAATTCAATTGCATTTTTTATTATCCCGCTGATCCATCCCCTTGGATAGTATTCCCCCAGGAAAAGACCTATTCCAATAGCGAAAGGAGTAGAAATTACGATGGCAAGAGCTGATGTCATTAGAGTGCCGGTCATGAAAGGCAGTGCACCATATTCATCTGTAACCGGATCCCATACCTTGTTATAGATGAATTTCACTCCCAATGCCTTTATCGATGGGAATGAAGAAACGAGCAGGGTGAGAAAGATGCCAAGTAAAAGAACAATAATAAGCAATGCTGAAAGTGTCAGCGTTTTATGAAAAACAAATTCTTTCAGATGAAGTTTCTTCAAATAAGTTCCGGAACTCACATGCGCCATCTTATTCTGCCTCTTCTAACTAGTTAACCTTTCAATTAAGAAACAAAAATTGTTCTCTCTATGAAAATAATGAAAAGCGTATCCCGATTTTCCATATGGAATACGCTTTTTTAATCTAACCTCAATTAAACCTAAATAATTCCCTTTCCGTTGAAATTAACTTTCCTTAACTGTTTCATTGCTGCCTCAGCAGCTACTTTTGGCAGTGGGGCATAGATGAGTGGTGCCGCATATTTCTGGCCATCAGTAATCATCCATTTAACCAGGCTCACGGTTTCTTTTGCCTTATCATTAGTCCGGTTGTCGTATGCCTGATTCACGTAAACAAGAATGTATGTAAAGCTGCTTATCGGGTATCCATCCTTGGCATCTGTGTTGGTAAGAGAAACCCTCAGATCTTCCGGAAGAGCAACTGAAGCAGCCGCACTTATCGATTTTATCGAAGCCTCGACGAAAACGCCTGATTTGTTCTTTATTTCAGCTGAAGCCATTTTATTCTGCATAACGTAAGCAAGCTCAACATAACCGATACTTCCGGGAGTCTGTTTTACCATACCGCCAACACCTTCATTACCTTTTGCACCTATTCCAACCGGCCAGTCAAGAGCCTTGCCTTTTCCGGGTTTTGTATTCCATGCAGTACTTACTTTACTGAGATAGTCGGAGAAAACATATGTCGTACCTGAACCGTCAGATCTGTGAATAACTGATATGGCGAGATCCGGAAGATTTACCTCCGGGTTCAGTCCCTTTATGCGTGCATCGTTCCATTTCGTTATGTTGCCAAGAAATATGTCTGCAATAACATCCGCGGTAATTTTAAGTTTTGGATCACCCGGAAGATTATATGTAATCATCACGGCGCCCAGGCATGTTGGAATATGAACCACCGGTGAAGGCATCTGACCTAACTCAGTGTCACTCAAAGGTGCGTCGGAAGCCCCGAAATCAACAGTCTTGTTTTGCAACTGCTTGATTCCGCCACCTGAACCAATAGACTGATAGTTGATCTTAACTCCCTTCTCAGTGTGGTAAACATCAAACATCTTAGAGTACAAAGGATAAGGGAATGTTGCTCCAGCACCAAGGAGTTCTTTTGAATCGCTCTGAGCTTTCATTTTCTGACCGGCAAAAACCGATGCAGCTAAAAACAGCACGATTATTCCATAATTAAATTTAATTGCTTTCATAATCATTCTTTATTCATTAGTTGTTATTTTCCAAATACATAATAGAAGGTGAGCCTTGCAGTCATGTCATAATCGCTTTTGGCTTTTCCCGATACCGTTGTAAGCTTGCTTTTATAAGTGTCGACCCATAAGTTAGGCTCTATGTGAACATTTTTAACCGGTGTATAGTCAAGGCCTGCCGTAATGAAGTTTTCAGTGTACTTATTGGCAGAGTACGGCTTGGCTTTCGGGTAAAGTGTGGAAGTGCTGAACTTAGTATCAGGATTGTATGTATCAAACCTTGCGAAATAGTTCAGCTTGCTCTTAATTACAGTACCCTTAATCCATGCACTGAAGCCAAAGGGTACAATATTGGCACTTACGTTGGAACCACTAATTGAATCCGTCGCATATGCTTTCTGCGTCTGGGATACAACTTCAATACCTATTGTTACAGGAGTAGTTTGGTATGCTGCGAAACCCTTAACAGTAGTCTTTGACTGGGTTCCGTTAAGCGGTTCATAATCACTCGCAAAATCAAGTGTAAGTTTCTGATCCAGGAGCTTTGCGTAAATCTCGCCCCAGAATTTTTTATACTTGTCAGTTTCGAGTTTCTGGGCAGTGCCATTGCTTATAAGGAAGTTATATCCAAAGGTCCCTTTTGAATCTACTTTCCCCTGCCATGCAATACCAAAATCATTTGAACTTCCAAAACCTCTCATATCGGCAACGGTCTTTTCAATATTCCTGTATCCCCATGCCTTTTCCGAAACAAGGGCAAAAAGTGGTGTATTCATCTGGCCGATTACCAGGTCGTTATTAGGTATTATGTTTTTCCACCTGATGTTAGCAGCCTTGATGTACATGCTCCTGTCACCACTCGGATCAACAACATCACTCTCGTGTGAAAGAAGGAACTCAGCTGAAAAATGTTCACTGATATTGTAATCATAACCCAGGTATATTCTCCTGAAAGCAAAAGCATCATAATTTTTAGGATATGACTTACCGGCATACTGGGTCTTTCCACGGCTTAAAGAATCAGCATGTGTTTTTACATAATAATCTCCAAATACATAACCCCATAAAGTTCCTGAAGGTTTAAATTCTGCAGGCTTATTATCAGTCTGGACCTGCTGGGTGTTCTGACCTGACACGGTTATTTCAGCGAAAATTAATATCGCAGTCATGCAGGCAATCGAGGCATTAAAGATTTTCTTCATAATTTAGTTCTGTTTTGTTTAACTATTTTACCTGCTGCAAAATTCCTGTAATCTTATTACATCACTGTATCAGGTTGATTAATTAAATGTTTCAAATATGTTACAGGAAAACGGGTATGGCCGGAGATTGGTTACCTGAAAAAATGTACAATAAAATATATGGCAGATCCGAAAATGGCTGACACCTAATAGTAAGCAGTCACGCTCAGAAGAATTTCCCAGTAACGCCCCAATAAACTTCTGATGATCCCCTCAGGGAACCTGCTCAGATAATTTAACCTGTAATTGTTTGCGTTGCGCTCAACGGAATTCCGAAATGAGTATCACCAAAGAGTGTAAGTGCCCCGGCAGTTTCTGCACAAAATCCTGTAAATTGCCTTAATTTTGTTATTTTCTGTCCCTTCGTTTCAACAATTCTTCTTCCACCCAGGAATGTACCAATAGCAATCCCTCCATGACATCATAAGACAATCCAGAGCACTATAGCTGTACTTTTTGTGACCAGATTTGTTGCAAGAAGAGCTACCCAGATGATCCTCATTGATTTCTGTGCATCATTGCCCCCGTGTCCAAGACTAAAAGTAGATGCCGATTATCGTTGCAGGCACGGGAATAGTTTATCAACTCCCCAAGGTGAGCTTTTTTCGCGAGGTTTATAACAAGAGCGCACATCAAAAAAGATATCACCAATCCTTGTATGGTGGCGACAACAATAAAAATCACGATCTTGATAACCCCAGCATATATTAACGATCCAAATCCATTGCTTGCAACAACCGCCCCAATCAAACCTCCGAACAGGGTAAAAGATTAACTGGAAGGCAGTCCCCACTACCAGGTGATCAGGTTCCGGATAATTGCCGCTGAGACGGCGGCGAAAATAACAGGAAGCGTTACAATTGACGGGTCAATTACACCTTTCCCCATCGTCGACGCCACCTTCAGCGGGAAGATTAGGAAAGCCAAAAGATTGAATATGGCTGCCATGGCAATAGCATAAAATGGGGATAATGCCCTTGTAGATAACACAACTGCTATTGAATTGACAGAATCGTGGAACCCATTGATAAAATCAAAAATCAAGGTCATCGCGATTACTACAACAAGGAAATTCATTAATTAATAAGTTAATTAAATGTATTTTTGATTGATAATTAGAATATTATCTTTAAACAAAGTTACTCAAGACTCATACCTAAAAAGAGCCTTCGTTGTACAGTTTTTGTTACTTAAATGTCAACTTATATTACAATAATCGATACCTAGAAAATGAGACCTATATGGATGGACTGGGCCACCAGGCTGCAGTCGATTGCCCAGGCAGGACTGACGTTCACACAGGATAAGTACGATCACGACAGGTACCAGGAAATCAGGGAGCTGTCGGTTGAGATCATGCAGCATTATACTGAAGCGGGAACTGAAAAGATCACGGCTCTTTTTGCCTCCGAGACCGGCTACCAGACACCCAAAGTGGATATCCGTGCCGCGGTCATAAGGGATAAAAAAATCCTTCTGATAAAAGAAAAGATAGATGGAAAGTGGGCCCTCCCGGGTGGCTGGGCCGATGTGAATACCAGTGTCAGCGAATCGGTGAAACGTGAATGCATTGAAGAGGCAGGAGCCGACGTCGTACCCAGAAGGATACTGGCCTTACTGCTCGCAAACAGGCATAATGACCCTCTGCTTTTGTACACAACATATAAGATTATTGTCGAATGCGATCTCGTGAGTATTTCATTTTCAGAGAATACGGAAACCTCCGATGCAGGCTTTTTTGGCCCTGATGAAATTCCCGGGCTCTCGACAGGCAGGACCACGATGAAACAGATTGAATTATGCTTTAAGGCAACCAGGGAAAAAATTTTTGAACCTATCTTTGACTGAGAAAACCTATTTAAATGCTCATGCTATGAAAATTAATCCCGGCCTTGTTCTCTCACTCGGAATGCTGATAACTTTAGCTACCGCTCTTAACGGACAAGTCAAACAACCGGTACTTACCGGGAAAGAAAAAGCGGACCTCTTTGCAAAGGAGACAGTAATGTCGCAGAACTCACCATACAAGGATCTTAAATGGCAGTATCTGGGGCCGACCAATATCAGTGGAAGGTGCACTGATGTAGAAGCCGTTTCACCTCATGGAATGAACTATACGATCTGGATCGGCTCTGCCACAGGCGGCGTCTGGAAATCGGTCAATGAAGGAACCACTTTCATTCCGGTCTTTGAAGGCATGCCAACAGCTTCTGTTGGCGACCTGGCTATTGATCCTAACGATCCGAACATTGTATGGGTGGGAACAGGGGAAGCCAATATTTTCAGGAGCTCAAACGCGGGCTGTGGTGTGTTTAAAACTACCGATGGCGGTAAGACGTGGAGCCTGATGGGACTTGAGAACACCTTCACCATCGGAAGGATCAGGGTTAACCCAAAGAATTCCGATATAGTTTATGTGGCAGCCACAGGTCATGAATGGACACCAAATGAAGAGAGGGGCCTATTCAAAACAACAGATGGCGGAAAAAGCTGGTCAAAAATACTGTACATCGATCAGAATACAGGGGTTAATGACCTGGTTCTCGATCCGAAATATCCGGATATAATCTATTGTACCACCTGGGAACGTACTCGCCTCAAATGGAACGACCCGAGGACATATGAGACAACAAAAGGCACCGGTATATGGAAATCAACAGACGGCGGGAAGAACTGGCTCCAGATAAACAAGGGTCTTCCGGACCCCAACAGGCGCGGCAGGATAGGGATAGATATCGCTGTTTCAAATCCGAATGTCCTCTACGCCTACCTCGATAATTATGAAATCGCGTATAAGGCTGATCCTAAAGAGACCGACTCTTACGGCCGGACGAAAAAAGATGTTATAAAAGGTGCTACCGTGTACAGGACGGATGACGGCGGTGCAAACTGGACAAGGGTAAGCGGACTGACTCCAGAACAGAAGACTTTCATGGAGGGAGTATCGGCAACATACGGCTGGGTCTTCGGGCAGATCAGGGTGGACCCGACAGATGAAAATACCCTTTATATAATGGGACTGATGCTTAACCAGTCGACCGATGGTGGCAGAACATTCAGGTATCTTGCGGGACCGCATCTCGATCACCATGGCCTGTGGATTGACCCGGCAAATCCGAATTACCTTCTCAACGTGCAGGATGGCGGGCTTACAATATCATACGACAAGGGCAGGACATGGAAACACCCGATTGATGCTCTTCCGCTTGCACAGTTTTACGACGTCGCATATGACATGAGCACCCCTTTCAGGGTTTACGGATCAATCCAGGACCATCACAGCTTCTTCGCCCCTGTCGATCTTACAAGGGGACGCGACAAGATACCCCAGGAGGAATTCAAGCATACCCTGGGAGCCGAAGGAAGCATGCACGCTGTAAACCCGGATGATAATTCGACCATTTATGCCAGTGGATTTTACGGTGTCCTTTCCAGGGCCTCTGTCGACAATCCTGATAATGAAAGGGAAATATTGCCAAAAACTTACCCGGGAGAAACGCCGTTGAGGGGAGAATGGAACGCTCCTACATTAATATCACCACATAATTCCGACATCATATACCATGGCATGCAACTCCTGCTTATGTCGAGGGACAAAGGCAATACATGGGAAAATATAAGCAGCGACCTTTCATACAACGATCCAAAGAAACACGGAGACATAAATTATCAAACTATTTCTGCGATTGATGAATCGCCCCTGAAATTCGGACTTATTTATGCCGGGACCGACGACGGGAGGATATGGAGAACAAGGGATGGCGGAAAGAACTGGGCAGAAATAAGGAACGGCGCAGTGCCGCAGAAATTCGTATCCAGGATCGTGGCATCCGGTTCAGACATGGGAACAGTGTACCTTACCCAGACAGGAAGAAGGGAGGATGATTTCCAGGTCTACATCTGGAAATCGACAAACTTTGGCGACACGTGGGAAGATATATCGGGTAATATACCTGTCGGTCCGGTAAACGTAATCAGGGAGGACCCTGTAAATCCTGATATTCTATACGCCGGAACAGACGGCGGTGTATTCATCAGCAAGGACAGAGGCAAAAGATGGGACATCCTCGGAACCCTCCCTTTCTGCTACGTGCACGATCTCAGGATCCACCCGCGCGATAATATGATCATCATCGCGACACACGGCAGGGGCCTGTGGGTAATGGATGCCAATCCGATCAATGAAAAGGACAAAAGGAAAAACTACTGGGACGAGAATTCTGAAGAAAAACAATAGGCAGCACAGGGCGCAGGGCTAAGGGCACAGAGCACAGGGAGACCGGTGCCACGAACTATGAGATTTCCCTATTTTCCCTGCGAATTAATGATGACCTGGTGATAGAACTGTATGCCTTTCTTAAAATCATCAGCCTTCGTTCGCTCATTAAGTCCGTGAATCCGTTCCATATCCGCGGAAGTGACAACGATAGGTGCAAACTTGTAAATATTTGAAGTCACAGCTGAGAAAAACTTGGAATCAGAGGAGCCCAGCATAAGAGTTGGAGCCACAAGCACGTCTTTGTAAACCTGCCGGATCGACAATGATATTGTAGTGAATCCTTTTGTGTCAACAGGTGAAACGGGAGCCGGTTCGCTGCTTGTTGAGCTGTCGGCGGAAATTATTACCCTGTCATCTCCGATAACCTTTCTGATGTGTGCCAGTAATCCAGAGATACTCTCACCTGGGAGTATCCTGAAATTAACAAGAGCTTCTGCCCTTGACGGGATGACATTGTCTTTTATACCTGCACTGACAACCGTTGGAGCTGTTGTAGTCCGGACCATTGCATTTCCCGATGCTGTTCCGGTATAAATATCAAGAAGAAGGCCCTTAAGCAACCATTTATTTGCAAAGATTGCCCGTGCAAAAAATGGCATTTCCGGGCCTATGTAATTGATAAAATCATTTACCGGTCCGGAGATAGCAGGTTTCACCTGTTTCTGAACGAGGTTCATAATTGCCCTGTTGAGGAGGGTTACGCTTGTTTCTTTTTCAGGGGTTGAAGAGTGCCCCCCCGGCATCTCAACGGTAAGCTTTACGGTAAGATAACCTTTTTCTGAAGTGCCGATCAGGGCAACCGGCTTTTTTATCATGGGCACCATACCCACCGAAACAGCCATTCCTTCATCAAGCACAAATTCGGGGACTATATTGTTCTTTTTAAAAAACTTAACGATGGTCCCTGCACCCCTCATTCCCGAAATTTCTTCATCATATCCAAATGAGAGATAGATGGTCCTTGCCGGTTTAAAACCCTCACCCAAAAGATCTTCCACAGCTTCAAGAACAGAGATCATTGATGCCTTGTCGTCGAGGGTGCCACGTCCCCATATATATGTACCATCGAAGTAGCCTGAAAATGGCTTCCTCTCCCAGGAGGATGAATCTCCCGGGGGCACAACATCATAATGGGCCATCAGTACCACCGGCTTCAGTGTTGTGTCGGTACCCTGCCATTTAAACAGGAGTCCAAAATGATTAAATGTCTGCTTCTCCAGTTTTTCAAAGACCCTGGGGTACGTGTTCTTCAGGAAAATATTATACCCGGTGAAAGAAGCTGTATCAATCGGAGAATCAGTGCTGTATGACACTGTCGGGAATGAGACTGCCTCCGCAAGGTGCTTTACGCAGCTGTCACTGACAGCAACCTTTACTGCATTACCTGCCGATTCCTGCCTGGACCGGAACAATAGTGTCTTAACAACAATAACTATCAGTAAAACAGCAATAAGCCAGAGAATGATCTGGAATAGTCTTTTCATATAATAAAATATTGAATTCCGTTCTGAAGGTTCAGATGGATAAATATAGCAGTTTTTCCCTTCTGGTTGTCACTTCACCGATAACTGAAGAAACAAGTGACACTTCTTTCCTGAGGTCAGCAAGGATTTCATCTGCTGTTCCGGAAGGAGCTGAAATAAGAAGCCCGCCCGAGGTCTGTGAATCGAAGGCGATCATCCTGAGGTTGTAGTCGAGTTGCGGATCCGTATATGTTTCCTTTTCTGCATACTCGAGGTTGGTAAAGCATGCTCCCGGGATGCATCCGAGTTCCGCAAGGCCGAGAGTGCCTTCCATGATTGGCACTTTGCCCATAAATATGTTCGCCGACACGTTGCTCGCTTTTGCCAGCTTAAGCGTATGGCCAGCCAGGCCAAAACCGGTAATGTCCGTTGCTCCCTTTATCCCGTATCTTTTCATAATACCGGCACCAGCCGCGTTAAGAGTCTTCATCCACTTTTTCGCCTCTTCATGGTGGCGCGGATCTGACATTCCCAGCCTGTGGCCCGCCAGAATGATCCCCGAACCTACCGGCTTTGTCAGGATAAGCTTATCGCCGGGCCTAGCCCCCGAGTTGGTTATCAGTTCCTGTGGCTTCACAAAGCCCGTAACGGCAAGCCCGTACTTGGGAACAGGGTCATCTATCGTATGGCCGCCAATTATCTTCACGCCAGCTTCCGAAGCCTTATCAAAACCTCCCTCAAGTATCCCTGCCAGGACTTCAACCGGCAGATCTGAAGATGGGAACATCATAATATTCAGGGCCAATGCAGGTGTACCTCCCATCGCGTACACGTCGCTGATGGAGTTGGCTGCTGCGATCTCGCCGAATTCGTAAGGATCGCTGACCATGGGAGGAAAAAAATCGGTGGTAAGGACAAGGGCAAGATCATCGCTGATCCTAAATACGCCGGCATCATCCTGGGTGTCGATATTTACAAGGATATCACGATCAACTGCTACCGGGAGCCTGTCGAGAATTTCTTCAAGCTTTGCCGGGGGGATTTTAGCGGAACAACCTCCCTGACCGGAATATTTAAGAAGATCTGTATTCAAAAGAAGCTGATTATGGTCTGATTACATTTCCTGCCGAAGAAAGCTTCTGCAATATCTGGAACATGTCACCTGTTTTTCCCGCACCAAGCGATCCTGCCAGATTAAAGTGATCAACGCAGGTGCTGCACAGTATAATTTCAACTCCTTTGCCTTCAATCTCCCTTAACAGATCGATCACATCCGAGTCTTTAACCGCCAGCTTTACGCCCGAATTATAAAAAACCATCACATCTGGCAGAACGTCAAGGCAGCTGACAGATACAAAGAATGATTTTATAAGCTTTTTACCAAGTATATCATCTCCGGATCCCATCGTATCGGAGGTTACTGCAACGGCATAATTGCCTTTCTGATGCCCGGGAATTTCAGGCTCGCAATAATTTTCAGCAGAAGTCAGGACACCTGAACCGGTCTCATTTGTAATTGCAAAGGTCCAAAGTCCATCCTTCTCGGATACCGTAAACTTAATCCTGTTATCAGAAAGGTATCGTGATACATTGCTGAAAGATGTTTTGCTGTCAGTTATCAGGGTAAAGGTCTCTCCTGCCGAAGTTTCCCTGATGGCTTTTCTTGCTTCGATAATCGGTAACGGGCACTTTTGTCCCCGGGTATCAACCAGTTTCATATTTTGATTTTCGGATCGGCAAAAATACAAATAAACAATGAAAAACATTTGTAAATTTGGGGTTCAAAAATATCCGGTTATGAAAAGAATTGCAATAATCCTCGTCCTATCACTTGTCACATTTTCAATCAATTTCGTATCGGGGCAGAATAGATTTGGCAAGAAGAATGCTGAAGGTACCTGGCTCGGGAACCTTGAAGCCAACGGAGTGACTCTCAGGATTGTATTCCGCCTGCGTCTCAATGACAGCGACAGTCTTACCGCGGTGATGGACAGCCCTGATCAGAATGCGACCAATATCCCGATGGGAAGGGTTATCCAGAGAAATGACAGCCTGAAAATTTATGCACCGGCACTTATGGGATATTATAAAGGCAGCATTCTCAGCGATTCTGCAATTACCGGTGTCTGGACCCAAAGAGGGGTGAAATACCCTATGGATATTGTGAAAGTGAGCAAACCGGTAAGGGACAACAGGCCGCAGGAACCCAGGCCCCCTTTTCCCTATTCTGCTGAGGATGTCAGGTTTGCAAACAAGAATGCAAATATTTTCCTGGCCGGAACGCTTACCACTCCCGTTGGAAACGGCCCGTTCCCTGCCGTAATTCTTGTGACAGGTTCGGGTCCGCAGAACAGGGATGAAGCCTTAATGGGACACAAGCCATTCCTGGTTATCGCCGACTGGCTCAGCAGGAATGGAATTGCGGTTCTCAGGTTCGACGACAGGGGTGTGGGAAAATCCCAGGGCAACTATGGAACTGCCACTACCGCCGACCTTGCAACAGATGCTGAAGCAGCCTTCCTCTTCCTGAAAGGCAACCCGAAAATAAATCCTGGTATGATAGGAATAATGGGACACAGCGAAGGAGGACTGATTGCCCCGATGGTGGCTGCCCTGAATAAGGATGTGGCATTTATCGTTTCGCTTGCCGGCCCGGGGGTCAACGGGGAGCAGATCATTCTAAGGCAGAGTGCCGACATAGGACGTTTGTCGGGTCTGAGCGAAGGGAAGATCGCCGAGAATAATGAAATCAACAGGAAGCTTTATGAGATAGTAAAGGGTGAGAAAGATGATCTTATTGCCGAGGATAAGGTAACGGAAGCATACAGGAAAATTTTGACGGACCAGAAGATCCCACAGGACCAGGTGGAAGACGCTGTCAACAAGCTGCAGAGTTCATTCGGGGCAAGAGTGTACCCGTGGTTCAGGTATTTTATTTCTGCAGAGCCATCCGATTTCTGGAAGAAGGTAAACTGTCCTGTCCTGGCCATCAATGGTGATAAAGATCTACAGGTGGCAGCAGATGTTAACCTGCCGGCAATTGAGAACGCGTTAAAGTCATCCGGAAATAAAAATATAAAGACCGTCAGGCTGCAGGGTCTGAACCATCTGTTTCAGCATTGTACGACCGGTCTGCCCACCGAATACGGTAAGATAGAGGAGACATTCTCGCCTGAGGCCCTGAAGTTAATTACTGGCTGGATCCTGGATCTAAAGGTATCGCGGTGATTTTTTTCAGAATTGAATTGCCCCTGGCCACAATACCGGCTGAACCCTCTTCCATTACATTCCTGATAGATACGGCAAGTTCATTTGCCAGCTGCGGGTATTTAAGAGTCAGCCTGTAAAGTATTTCCATCGAATATGCTTTTACCGCGACGGCGGAGGTTGCCGATCCGAGCTCCGCGAAGCAGTAGTCGGCAAGAAATCCATGCTGCTTCCCGGTAAGGCTACCCATATCACTCAATGAGAGAATCCTGAGAAATGACCGTTCAACGCTTTCGTTCCTTATGCTGCCAAGGGAATCTGCAATCATCCGCAGGTGAGGAATGACAGTGCCGGGGTTCTTATCATATACCTTCGAGAGTGTCCAGGATGCCCTGAAAGCCAGCTTATCATTGTCAGACAGCGAGTATTCGAGCAGCTTCCTGTAAACTGCAGGGTTTGCAACGGCCGTATCGGACAGCCAGTCAGCCTCATGGGTGCTCATCATATTGTTTATCATCTCCCGGAGGTCATTTTCATCTTTTTCGCTTATTGCCTCATCTTCAGGATCGCTGCCGGTATTACCGGCAATAAAGCGGTTTTCCATAAGGTACTTTTCAGCAACAAGTGAATCTGCCTCGCAGAAATCAATGTTCTCAAGTTCATCAGCTGGTACCCATCTGAATGATATGTGCTCGGTGAGTACGGGAACTTCCTCGAGCGTGTCGCATATGAACGGGATCAGCCTTATTTTTTTAAATCCATAATCATACTCAACATCATCGAGTCGGCGGCGGATAACAATATCTATTCCAAGCTCCTCGTAAATCTCCCTCACTATACAATCCTCATGGCATTCCCCGGGCGAAGTCTTACCGCCGGGGAACTCCCACCTGAAAGGATGATCAGTCTTCTCTCCCCGTTGAACAACGAGGATCTTTTCGTCTTCATCCTGTATTATGGCGCAGGTTACGTCGATCATTTTACAAGGCGGTTAATTCATCATATTGCGGGATAATCTCAAGAGAGTGCCTTGAATTATCCGTAAAATCCATCCTGTACGCAAAATTCTGCATCCCGTTGGTAACAATAAGGTAAGGGACCCTGAAACGCAGGTTATAGACCATAATCTGGTCAAAAACCTTTTCATCGAGCTTCACCCCCGGTTCCTTGCATTCCACGATCATGACAGGTTTACCGCTCCTGTCGTGGATGAGAATATCCACTCTTTTTGAAAGGGAATTAAGCCTGAACTGTACTTCAACGCCAATCAGGCCTGCCGGGTATCCTCCGTAGGAAATAAGGTAGTTCAGGAAATGCTGCCTCACCCATTCTTCAGGAGTAAGTTTTACGAATCTCCTGCGGACCGGGTCAAAGATTTTCTCATCTCCTTCGGTTCCTGATATCCTGTATGAATATGACGGCAGAGATAACTCTTTCAACTTATTTTGTATTTTTGAGCCCCGGGGATTCCTCCGACTCCCCGTCGTACAACAAAGATATTGAGATAATTTTTATAGCCGAAATAATGAAGACCAAAGAAGAAATTGTAACTAACTGGCTGCCCAGGTACACAGGTAAGCCGCTTGACAGCTTTGGAAGGTTTTTTCTGCTCACAAATTTCAGCAATTATGTTGAACTATTTGCAAAGTGGCATGGAGTGGAAGTTGAAGGAAAGGATAAAAACTGGCCAAGCGCAACAGCTGATGGTATTACAATTATTAACTTCGGTATGGGAAGCCCCAACGCTGCCACCACGATGGATCTCCTGAGCGCGATTGAACCTCATGCGGTAATCTTCCTTGGCAAATGCGGCGGACTGAAAAAAAAGAACAAGCTCGGTGACCTGATCGTCCCCATTGCGGCAATCAGAAGCGACGGTACTTCAAACGATTACCTCCCCATCGAGGTACCCGCACTGCCGGCACTGAAAATTCAGATTGCAATCTCGGAAGTCATCACAAAGAATAAACTGAACTACTGGACCGGTACGGTCTACACTACCAACAGGCGCGTGTGGGAGTACGACGACAGGTTCAAGAAGTACCTGGTGAAGACCAGGGCGATGGCGATTGATATGGAAACTGCTACGATCTTCACCGTCGGATTTGCCAACGAAATTCCGACAGGAGCCCTGATGCTCGTATCGGACCAGCCGATGATATCTGCCGGCATCAAAACTGAAAAGTCAGATGCCAGGGTGACAAGCGAATACGTCGAAACTCACCTGAGGATTGGCATAGATACGATTAAAGCTATCAAGCAGAAAGGACTATCCGTTAAACATCTCAGGTTCTGAGGATGGCAGCGACCTTCGATGAGATAATGTCGGACCTGCGGAACAGGATATACAAGCCTGTTTATTTCCTTGCCGGGGAGGAACCCTACTATATTGATTATATAACAGATTATATCGAGGAAAAAGTTCTTCCGAAGTCAGAAAAGGCTTTCAACCAGATTGTACTTTACGGTGAGGATACAACTGTCGCTTCCATAATTGAGACTTCAAGGAGATTTCCCATGATGTCGAACCACCAGGTGATCATTGTTAAGGAAGCCCAGTCGCTCAAGAAGATTGAGGACCTTGCATATTATCTCGAAAAACCGCTTGCTTCCACGATACTCGTTATCAATTACAAGTACAAGACTCTCGATAAAAGGACAAAAGTCTATAAGCTGACCGATGCAAACGCGGTATATTTTGAATCGAACAGGCTGAGGGACTACCAGGTACCTGCATGGATTGAAAAATACCTGATGGTTAAAGGGGTCAGGACATCACCCGATGCCAGCGCCATGCTTACCGAATATCTTGGGACGGACCTGCACAAGATCGTCAATGAACTTACAAAGCTTCTTATCACGCTGCCAGAAGGCAAACCTGTGATCACCACAGAACTCATCGAGAAAAATATCGGGATCAGCAAGGATTACAACAATTTTGAGCTGCAGAAAGCAGTCGGGGAAAAGAATATCTTCAAGGCCAACCAGATAGCCAGGTATTTTGCCGATAATCCGAAAGATAATCCGATAAACCTGACAATCGCATCACTTTTCAGTTTTTTCGGCAAGCTTCTTACTTACCATTACCTTCCCGACAAGTCAAAAAATAACGTTGCCGCGGCCCTAAAGATAAATCCGTTTTTTGTAAGGGATTATGAAATTGCTGCCTCAAAATATGATGCGAGGAAAACTGTTAATGTCATCAGCCTTCTAAGGACATACGACATGAAATCAAAGGGGTTCGGCGATCTTAGCAGTCCGCCCGGTGATCTGCTTAAAGAACTTATCTTCAAAATAATGCATACCTGACCCGATGAATAAAGCGGTCTTCCTCGACAGGGACGGGGTGATAAACAGGAAAGGGAAATCTTATTATATCTTCCGCGAGGAGGAGTTCATTTTTAACAAGGGTGTGTTTGATGCGCTGAGCTACTTTGAGTCGAAGGGATACCTGCTGATTGTCATTACAAACCAGGGGGGCATTGCGAGAGGCATATATAATATTGCCCAGCTCGAAAAGCTTCATGAGTTCATGATTCAAAAGTTCCTGAGCTGCAACATCCATATAAGTGAGGTTTTTTATTGTCCGCACCATCCTGAGATTTCAGGCTGTGCCTGCCGTAAACCCGGGACGCTGCTTTTTGAAAATGCTATCAGGAAATTCAATATTGATCCCTCCAGTTCATATATGATCGGCGATTCAGATATCGATGTGATTGCAGCAGATAAACTCGGGATAAAAGGAATCAAGATTACCGGGAACGGTAATATGATGAAGGAGGTGGTTGAGGCAGGGAAAATCTGAAAGACAACTGTCAGTTCATTTCAGGTGATTCGGGAAAGTCGGCCCATATGCGGTACTTGCTGTTGAGACCTTTAAGGGTTTTCCTCCATGCGTCGGGGCCCCTGCTCGACATTACTGCCCCTGGCCTTATTTTCGCTATGACCCATGAATTTTCCTTTAGCTCTCTCTCGAGCTGTCCGGCGGACCATCCTGAATAGCCAAGGAAAAACCTGATTTGTGATTCCTTTACCCGCTTAAACGCGATGAGTTTCCTGATAGTATCTATATCTCCCCCCCACCAGATGTTGTCCTGAACATGAACGCTGCCCTCGATATCCTCGCCAAGTGTATGAAGGTAATGAAGCGTGTCGGGAGCGACCGGTCCTCCCATATTTAGTGTTTCATCCCAGGATTCAAACCCTGATATTGTGTCACAAACCTTAAGATCGAGCTTCTTATTCAGGATAAAGCCAACCGATCCCTCCGGATTATGATCTGTAAGGAATACAACGCTCCTGTTAAAGAAAGTATCCGGCAGGAAGGGTTCGGAGATCAGAATCTTTCCTTTTTCCGGGATCCTGTCCTCGGGAAGAATTGTAAACAGGTCGAGATCGGTTTCCATCAGGGAAGATTTGTTATACAATTTAAGAAATTCCTAAGTCATTAATAACTGGATAACATAAAAAAGACCTGTATGTTATCCAGATACCCTATTTTATTTGTGGATGGTTATTTCAAGGTCACTGTCCTTTACCCTAAGCAGGAGTATCCTGCCTTCCCTGTCCTTCATCTGATATCCGAGATTACCATCCATCCTGAAGCCGGAGAACTTAGGCATTGCGCTCAGGATGCCCGCTGCATCGGTATATCTCTTCACAGCTTCATTGTTATCGTGGTAGCTTAGTATTATCCTGGTCGTATCGCCTCTTTCATAGGAAATACCCTCCTGTACAAAGAAGATATCAAGAGGACTGAAATAATAAATTTCCGCGAGTCCCAGCGGACCACTGAACAACCTTATGTTTTTTGCATTGTCACCTGCCTGCCCAAGGATCGACGGAAACAGTCCCCTGGCCTTAATCTTTGAATCGATGAAGGAAGCCATCTGGCTAAAGCCCTCAGAAACAGAATCATTTTTGAAATCAGATTGCATCCTGATGAAGTAGAACTGCTTCCAGAACCCGAACTCTCCAGGTTTTTCATAACATGAATTCCCGTACTTGCTGAAAACCTTCTCCTTCCTGCTGTGCCTGAGAAAAAGGCCGTATGAACCGAATGTATTATTCATTACAAAAACATTCACCTTTATAGTCCTTCTGCCGAAATTATAATACTGCCTTGAGACAGCATAATTGATCCCGTATTCGAGAATCAGCGATGATTCATCCGCGGCAATTCCAGCAAGATTATTTTCTCTGAAGATGATGGCGTCTCCGGAAGGCCTCCAGCCTGGAATCTCTCCGGCATCAGGCAAAAACGCGGAGCGGGATGTCTGACCTGCCGCTGGCATTATAAAAAAAACTGAAAATGCAAGTAAAACTGCCGTTATACAGGCTTCTCTTCTCAGCAGGCCAATAAATATTTCCATGAATCTAATGTATGAAACAGCCCGGTTTTAATGGCAACATCCGGCTGATTTTTTTTCACTGTGACGACACTATTTTTTGAAGTTGATAACTTAATCCACATTTATCGTAATAACTTTTATTAAAATCGATGAATATCTAAATTTTATAATATTTTTGCCTGATTTTAATAAACTTATGCAGAGGAGTAATTTAATTATTGTCGGGAATAAGGCTGTACTGAATATCAGGGAGAGGATGTGTGAGACAGCTGAAGAGATGCTTGAAAGCAGTAAATTCAGGATCGTACTTGAACACAGCATCAGGCAGCTCGAGAAAAGCAATTCCCCGCTTCTTGGGATTTTTGAAGACAGCAAGGTCACAGATGAAAGGGTTTCTAACCTTATCAAGACCCTAATACTTTTAGAAAAATATGAGAATAAGGTGATTCCCCATATTTTTGAGGAATCGGATTCGTTTCTTAAGAACAGCCAGGTTCTGAACGGGTTTGTCGAATATCTCTACGACTACTGGCGTCATTTCGACAGGTTCATTATTAATCATTCGGAGGGTGACAGGCTTGATAAAAGGCCGTACCGGACATTCAATGAAACCATTGAACAGCTTACACATCTTATCAGGACAGTTTACAGGCATATACAGGAGAATTTGACCGGTTCGCATCCTATGGTTTACAGGCAGGTGCCCGCAGGAGCGGAAATGGCTGTAATATCCCTCCCGAAAAATGTTCCATACAAGGGCGATACCTACCAGAGACTAAATGCCGTTCCTGTTGTAAGGCAGATGCTCATCTATCCGCCTCTTGTCATCCAGCAGCCTATGAATAAAAGGACCGGGAATTTCAGGAAGATTTCAAAAAATCCCCTGAACCTTTTTGAAATCAATCCCGAAGACTACCTGTGTTACCCTGCCCGTGTTGGCAAACTGGTTATCCTGGTTTATTTCCATGTTACTTTCTTCGAACTGGGATTCTCAATGTGTAATCTTTTCGACCTGGCAAGCGATGAAGAACTGACAAGGAGGCCCGATGGTGTCCTGGTATATGGCGTCCCGGGGAATATCCTGGATGATCTTGCAGACTCTCCCACCGTTTTTTATGAAGACAGGGAAAATGAGATTTTTGCAGGTGCGATCCCGGCAAGGCCTGAATTCGGATATTTCGGTTATCTGAAAAAGATGGTTCTCACCCTGCACAATTCAATCACGATGAAGAATGGCAGGATGCCTTTTCACGGGGCAATGGTCAAAATACTTCTTCAGGGAAACAAGGAAGCAACCGTTCTGATGATGGGTGATACTGGGGCAGGTAAATCTGAGACACTGGAAGCTTTCAGGGTGCTTGGCGAGAAATATATAAGGCAGCTGACAATCATAGCCGATGATATGGGCTCAATTGATATCGATACGGACGGGTACCCGGTCGGATACGGTACTGAGATAGGTGCGTTCCTGAGGCTCGACGACCTTCAGCCAGGCTATGCATACGGACACCTCGACCGTTCTATCATTATGAACCCAAGCCAGGTAAATGCAAGGATCGTGTTCCCGGTCACAAGCTATGAAACAGTAATTAAAGGACATAAAATCGATTATATCCTTTATGCAAACAATTATGAGCCGACGGGTGAGGGACACCCGGTAATAGAAAGATTCGGATCTGCTGAGGAGGCGATTAAGGTTTTCAGCGAAGGGGTGGTGATGAGCAAGGGAACAACTACTTCGAGCGGACTTGTAAACTCATACTTTGCCAATATTTTCGGACCACCCGAATACAGGGAACTGCACGATGAGATAGCAGGACGATACTTTGAGACATTCTTCAGCAGGAATATTTTTGTCGGGCAGATGCGTACAAAGCTGGGCATTGCCGGCTTCGAAGCTTCCGGCCCCAAAGAGGCTGCCACCGAACTTCTAAGAATAATCGGGGTAGCGCACTGACCTGTAGAAACTCAGAATTTTTGAGGAACGGCTTCCATCATCATCTCAAATACATCATCGAAGATATCCTCAGCACTTGGCTTTGAAAAATAATCTCCGTCTGTCGTATATGCAGGCCTGTGTTCTTTCCCGGTGAGGGTTCTTGCGGGACTGTCGAGATAGAACCAGCCACCCTGCTTTTCTAGCACCTCCTGCATCATATATGCTGTTGTTCCGCCAGGCACATCTTCGTCAAGAAACAGAATCCTGTTTGTCTTCTTCAGCGATTGCAGGATTATCTTATCAATGTCGAAAGGCAGCAGGGTCTGGACATCAATAAGTTCCACGGAAATGTCGTGAAGTGCAAGCTGCTCAGCAGCTTCCAGTGCAATTCTTACTGTCGAACCGTAAGTAACTATTGTTATGTCGGAACCCTTTCGCAGGATTTCAGGTACACCAAGAGGCAGCCTGTATTCACCGATGTTATCGGGAAGCCTTTCCTTAAGACGATAGCCATTAAGGGGTTCGATCACAATAGCAGGGTCATTTGCCTGAAGAAGGGTATTATGGAAACCGGCTGCCCTTGTCATATCGCGAGGAACACAAACCCATACACCCCTGACTGAACTGACAAGCATTCCAAGCGGTGAGCCTGAATGCCAGATCCCCTCAAGCCTGTGACCCCTCGTGGTAATCAGTACCGGAGCCAGCATCTGACCTGCCGTACGATAATATGTTGTTGCCAGGTCATCGCTTATGAGCTGGAGCGCATACATGAGGTAATCGAGATACTGGATCTCGGCAACCGGCCTCATGCCCCTGAGAGCCAGGCCTATTCCCTGACCAAGAATTGTTGCTTCCCTGATCCCGGTATCCGTTATTCTCAGCTCCCCGTATTTTTTCTGCAACCCTTCGTATGACTGGTTCACACCGCCGATCTTGCCGGCATCCTCGCCGAAAATGACGACAAGTGGATTCTTTTCGAAGTTCCTGTCCCAGTTGTCACGCAGAACCTGGCGGCCGGGAACCTCCGGTGAACTCTCCGAATAAACAGGCACAACTGGCACAACTTTAAGAGCGGAAGTGGGAGTGTCATTATAAAGGTAGGTGTCGAAGCTTTTGGAGGCTTCACCATAATTCCTCCTGAGCCATCCGTTAAGATCTTCCTTCAGGCTGTCCGACCTGGTGCATGTATTACACACATTCCTCAGAATTTTCCTTGCAGCTGAGAAGTTATCCTTCCTGATCGGAGCAAGCACCTGTCTCAGGTGTTCGATAGTCATGTCAACTGCTTCCTCCTTTGAAGACTCACCACACCTGCACCCGCGGTCCTCAATAATCCTGACCAGGGCATCGCGTTCATTCCTGATAGGATTGTAATACATATCGAAACCTGTTTTCCTGGCTTCCCTTACCTCTTCTTCCGCCTCCGTACTTATCACCGCCAGCTCTTCGGCGGTTGCAAGGCCCTCGCTTACAATCCATTCGGACATCTTCTTGATAGGGTCGTACTCCTGCTCCCATTTCAGCCTCTCCTCGCTCTTATATCGTTCGTGAGAACCGGAGGTTGAGTGTCCCTGGGGCTGTGTGACCTCTTCAATATGAAAAACAACAGGGACATGCTGCTCCCTGCAGATTGATATGCCTTCACCGAAAAGGCTGATCAGCCCTGCATAGTCCCAGCCTTTCCCCCTGAATATTCTGATCCCCGGCTTTCCTGGTTCAGCTTCAAAACCCTTTAAAATCTCTGAGATGCTTCCCTTTGTTGTCTGGTATTCTTTTGGTACGGAGATCCCGTAACCGTTATCGTAAACGGTCACTGCAACAGGTACCTGTAAAACACCAGCCGCGTTGACAGTCTCCCAGAAATAGCCTTCAGATGTGCTGGCATCACCAATCGACCCGAAAGCGACTTCATTTCCATTGACCGAAAGGGTGGAGAACCTGTGTAGATCCTTGTTTTGCCTGAAGAGCTTCGAGGCATAGGCCAGCCCCAGAAGCCTTGGCATCTGCCCGGCAGTGGGTGATATATCGGCCGATGAATTCTTTTGAACGGTCAGGTTTCTGAATGTACCGTCAGGATTAATATTTGGCAGGCAGAAGTGATTATTGAAAACCCTTCCTCCGCTTCCCGACGGAGCAAGGTCGCGGTTGGTGTTTCCGTAAAGCTGGTGAAAAAACTCGACTGCATTGTAATGCCCGATAGCCATCATCCAGGTCTGGTCGCGATAATACCCCGATCTCCAGTCACCATCGCGGAATTGCTTTGCCATGGCAATCTGTACTATTTCTTTTCCATCGCCGAAAATCCCGAACTTTGCCTTTCCCGACAGCACCTCCCTGCGCCCGGTGATACTGCAGGACCGGCTCAGGTTTGCCAGCCTGAAATCGGAAAGAATCTCCTCCCTGCTTAAACCAACGGCTCCTTTTTCATTGTTCTTTTTCATTGCAACCGAATTACTGATTCATTCTGTACATTCAACCAATAAACAAAGAATCAGTCAGGTTGTTTATTCATAACTGAAACAAATAGACAAAAGCTGATGAATATCAGGCCAGTAAGCGGGTGATTAGTATTTAAATCTCAGTTAACCGATGTGGCAGTTTCTTCCTCAATCAGGCTTTTGAGACCGTCCGACATCCAGGTAAGGAAATTTCCCTTTTCATCCGAGTAGATAATGTATCCTTCGAGGTCCCTGCTGTTCTCAATAAATGCAATTGACTTTTCAAGGCCCATTACAATAAATGCTGTTCCCAGTCCATCGGCTGTAGTGCAATCGTTGGCAACCACCGAAACACTCAGCACCCTGTTTTTTGTCGGGTATCCTGTCTTCGGATCAATATGATGAGAGTATTTAATGCCATTCTCTACGTAATACTTCCTGTAATTTCCCGATGTGGCTATGGCTTTGTTGCTCAGTTTGATTATGGCCTGAAGGTCATCTCCCGGGATCATGTTTCCGTCTATGGGCCTGTCAATTCCGATTCTCCATTTTTCGCCGTTCTTAAGGCCTTTAGCCCTGACCTCACCTCCTACTTCCACAAGGTAGTTCTGAATTTTCAGCCTGTCAAAATACCTGCAAATAATATCCACTGTAAATCCCTGTGCAATTGCATTGACATCAATGCTGATGTCCGGGTTGGATTTTACCAGGGTATTACCCAGAAGCTTAACCTTCCTGAATCCGACAAGGCTTCGCAGGCTGTCGAGTTTTGACGGTTTGAAAGTCTTATGCTTATCAGGACCGAAGCCCCATGCTTTTACCAGCGGCATAACTGTTATATCAAAAGCACCGTCGCTCATTTCCGAAATCTTCATCGCGGCACGGAAAACCTCATTGAAGAGTGTATCGGTGCGGACATCTTCGTTCCTGTTAATTCTTGAAATAATTGATGAATCGTAATAAACCGATAGCGACATGTCAATGCTGCGGAGGATTTGAGCCACCTGCGACCTGATAGTATCATTGTTGTATTTTGGCCGGCCGGCATATTTTATGCTGTAGGTGGAACCCTGGGCGAAGCCGGTAATTGAAATGATCTTTTCCTGCCCCGGCGAACAGCCAATTACAAACAGGGAGATCAGTAAAACGGATGGACAGAATGTCTTAATCATTTTATATGAGTTGCATTCAAAATTAAGAAAATGACTTTAGCGTTATATCTTTGATTACAATTTTATCAATATTTGGCCGATTGACCCATTTTCTGACTTCCTTGGAGAGGGAATTTTTCTCCCAGCTTTATCAGCATAAGATTGACCAGGAAATAAGGCATGATAATTGTTAACGAAATAATTTGAACAACAAATACTATTTTTACCATAATTAATCCCCAAAAATGAGGAATTGGAAGCTGCTGATAACCTGTTCACTCCTTAGTATGCCTGGCAAGCCCGATTGCCAGGCAGCAGCGGACCGGTGGCGCGATCAGGTGCTTGATGAAAAGATCAGGACGGTCCTTCTTTACAGGGAAGGATGGAACCTGTCTTACCCGGTTATCAGGCTCAACAGCGGGGACTGGCTGGTTCTTGACTTCGACCTCCTTTCAGATAGCCCGGAAACATATTACTATTCGTTCATTCATTGCGACCGCGACTGGAATGAATCACCTGTTTTTCCCACCGATTATATTGATGGCCTGCAGGAGGACCAGATCGAAGACTACAAACAGTCGTTCAATACCACGGTCAGCTATTATCATTACCGGCTCGCGTTCCCGGGAGAAAGGATGAAGCCCAGGATCGCGGGAAATTATATCCTCAAGGTCTATATAACCGGAAATCCCGACAAGCCGGTCATTACAAAACGTTTCATGATAACCGATGAATCGGCCGGTATTTCGGGAAATGTGACCAGGCCCCTTGCCGGCGAAAGCTATAACACCGGCCAGCAGGTGAATTTTACGGTCTCTTTCCCGGGACTTAAAGTCAGTGATGCAGGCAAAGAGATCAGGCCTGTGGTGCTTCAGAACGGGAAATGGTATGATGCAAAATATGATCTGAAACCCGACCTGGTAAACAGCAATGAGCTCAGGTTCGGCACTCTATCGCAGGACAATATTTTCCCGGGGGGGAACGAGTACAGGTACTTCGACATAAAAAGCATTCACTACCAGACCGAGTACATAAGGAAGATTGACTTTTCAGAAAACAGGTACCATGTATTTCTAACTCCATCAGAAAACCGGGAATTCAAGCCATATTTCTTCGACAGGGACCTGAACGGCAATTATTATGTTGCTGTCAAAGAGGGCAAGACTATGGAGACTGATGCCGATTACCTTTATGTGTACTTTACCGTTCCATCAGCAAATAAGCTCGAAGGAGGTGAACTATATGTCTCAGGTGCACTGGCCAACTGGGAATTCAATAATACCAACAGGATGATTTACGACCAGTCAAAGGGAGAATACCAGTGTTCGATGCTGCTGAAACAGGGATGGTACAATTTCGAGTATATTTTCATTAAGGATGATGAAGAACCAGGGGGGCCATCGGCTTTTGAGGGCAATCATTTTGAGACTGAAAATGATTACCTTATCTTAATTTATTACCGAAAGCCTGGGGACCGTTACGACAGTGTGGTGGCCGCATCTGTAATCAAATCGACCGGATAGCAGGTCAAATGATATCAGTGCCTGTCGATCCCATAAAGCATAAAGAAAGTATGTTCGAGAGTTTTAATTATCTCGGTCATATATTCATTTACAGCCTTAACCGATCCCGGGAGGGTATATACCAGGCACCTGCCTGAGAGACCTGCAATTCCGCGGCTAAGCAGGGCATTTGGCTTTTCAGAACCGTATTTAACCCTGATGAATTCCATTATACCCGGAATCTCTTTTGTCAGCAATGGTCCGATGGTTTCGACTGTAATATCGTGTGGTCCGATCCCAGTGCCGCCCGTCGTAATAACCAGGTCTGAAGAACCTGCAGCCTTCAGGAACTCCTCGCTTAACTTTCGGCTGTCGTCAGGGATGAGGACAGATTCGATATCACATGAGGCATTTATTGAAGAAAAAAATACGGCCAGGTGCTCTTTTATCGCCGGACCGCTGAGGTCGGGATATTCACCCCTGGAAGCCCTGTCGCTGAGTGTTATCACAACGGCCCTGAATTTTTCCGGGAGATTCATTTCTTTATTTTTTCAATTAGCCTGATTTCACTTATTATCATGTTTTTGTCAACCGCCTTGCACATGTCATAAACAGTTAGCAGTGACACGCTTACCGCAGTAAGTGCCTCCATCTCAACACCTGTTTTGCCGGTACATGAGATCTCACTCTCAGCAACGATCCCGCTTTCGGTGACATCCAGCTTCACAGCGATCTTTTCGATTGCAATATTATGACACAGAGGTATGAGGGTGGCAGTCTGTTTGGCCGCATTAATTCCGGCTAACCGGGCTGTTCCGATCACATCACCTTTTTTTAAGAGATTCTTCCTCACGAGTTCAATTGTCTCTTTCGCCATGATGATCTTTCCCGATGCCCTTGCAAGCCGGTGCTGTATTTCCTTGACCCCGATATCTACCATCGACGCTCTGCCGCTTTCATCAGTGTGAGTGAGCTTTTTCATATTACTGGTATTTTTAACCGCCAACATTGTAAAAACTGCTCCCAGTGCTCCTGGTTCCGCATTCAGGCTTAAATTCCGCAGCCATTCTAAGAGCCTCTTTATAACCTGTCTCCCTTATATCGATTTCGATATCGTTGAAAAGACAGGGTTTAAGTTTACCGTCTGAGGTCAGCCTGAGCCGGTTACAAACAGCGCAGTTGCCCCCGGTTCCGCCGCTCACAGGGTAAAAGTGTCCTTTAAGGAGGTCCATCTTGCGGATATACCTGATCTCAAGGCCGGCAGCCTTGCAGAATTCAGCCACTTTCTGAGCATCGGGTTCTCCGGCCGATTCGTTGACGACACAATTTATTTTCACGGGCATGAGCCCTGCATCCACCGCAGCTTCGATACCTTCAAGGACCCTGTCGAGCGCATCAAACCTTGTGATCATTTCATATTTTTTCCTGTCGACAGTATCAAGGCTGATATTTACCCTCTGGAGTCCTGCATCCTTCAAAGCTGATGCATGTTCTTTCAGCAAAACACCGTTTGTTGTCATTGAAAGATCTTTGATTCCTTCCAATTTTGAAAGCATGGTTACAAGGCTTTCAATGCCGCGTCGCACAAGCGGCTCACCCCCGGTGATCCTGACCTTGTCGATTCCCATCCCGACAGCAATGCCTGTGAATAATGCAATTTCGTCATAGGAGAGAATATCGCTGTGATGCAAAAGCTCTATCCCTTCCTCCGGCATACAATAACGGCAACGCAGGTTACACCTGTCAGTCACCGAAATTCTCAGGTAGTTAAGCTTTCTGTCAAATCTGTCGAACAATCACCACCTCCCCTTTCTTAATATATTCTGTCCCCGGATCTAACCTGATAATACCATCAGCGTACGGGAATGCAGTTATATGTGCCGATCCATGATACTCCACAGGTATCACCTCGTTATTTTCATTAATTGTGACCGGGACAAAGGCAACCCTTGACGATTGCTTCCTCTGGTAATTCACACCCATCGGGAGATTCAATTGTGCCGGCCTGAATGAATTTCCCATCATCTTACATAAAAGCGGCCTGACAAGAAGTTCAAACTGGATGAAGGCAGATACCGGGTTTCCGGGCAATCCGAAAACTATACACGAAGGATGTACACCAAATGTTGTAGGCTTGCCCGGCTGTACATTTACCTGGTCGAAGAGAATGTTGACACCTGCCCGTTTAAGCACTCCCGGGACAAAATCAAATTCTCCCATCGAGACTCCCCCCGTAAGCAGCAGGACATCGGTTTCCGAAATTGCCTCTGAAATCATCATGTAGGTCCTGTCTTCCTCATCGGGTGCAATACCGTAGTATTTTGTAACAGCCCCGGCCCTTACAGCCTGGGCAGCGAGCTGGTATGAGTTTGTGTTCCTTATCCTGGAAATCTCCGGTCTGCCTGATGGTTCCACCAGCTCATCTCCTGTACTGATGATCCCCACGGAGGCTCTGACTGCAACCCTTACTTCCACGTGGCCAACTGCGGCCATCACTGCTATATCCTGCGGCCTGATCAGCCTTCCTTTCCTGAGAACCACATCGCCTTTCCTCACATCCTCACCCTTAAGGCTCATATTCGGCTTAAGTGCTTTGCCGGTATAGATCACTTTTCCTGAAGGCAGTATCCTCGAATCCTCTATCATGAAGACAAAATCACAACCATCCGGTACTATTGCCCCGGTCATAATCTTGGAACACTGTCCTTTCAAGGGTTTTTTCACCGGTTCTTTCCCGGCCCTGATCACCTCTGCAACTTCAAGTTCCATTTCAAGGTCCGATTTCATGCAGGCATATCCATCGACTGCCGACCTGTTGAAGGGTGGCATATCGATGTCGCTTCTAATATCTTCTGCCAGTATCCTCCCTGCAGAAGTCTCAAAACTGATAGTCTCCACACCGGTACGGAAACCGGTTCCCATCACTGTCTCATATGCCTTTTCAATCGTAATCATCATTGACTTTAATAAGTATCAGTCTATTCTGTATGACCTGAATCCAGAATTATCAGTGAACCGGGACTGAAGCTTAACCAGACCTCATCATTTTCACATACACGTGCATGAAGGAATTCCTGCATTGTCATTTCAGCGTGGAAAATGTCGCCGGCCGAGATAACCATCTCCATACCCGATTCAGATCTCGATATTTCCGTCACCTTACCTTTATAGATATTCTGGCTATCTGCAGAAGGTCTCTCAGTTGATACCGAAATGTCGCGGCTTTTCATCACGGCGATATAGTTCCCGTTATAATTTCCCTGTGGGATCTTCATCGGAATGCCGTTGGATGTAACGCCTCTTACGACATTTTCATGACGTGTGACATCGATCCTGAAGAAATTCTTCATGCCCGCGTACCGGGCAACGAACCTGTTGGCAGGCTTGTTAAAGACATCATCGACGATCCCTTCCTGGATAATCCTGCCATTATGTATTACTCCGACCCTGTCGGCAAGTGTTATTGCTTCACTGTAATCGTGTGTAACATGAATGATTGTCTGGCCGCGCCTCTTAAGGTCCCTTAAAAGGCTCTTCATCTCGTCGCACAAGGATGCATCGAGCGATGACAATGGTTCATCGAGAAGCAGAAGCCTGGGTGAAATGACCAGGGTTCTTGCAAGGGCGATCCTCTGCTGTTCGCCTCCTGAAAGTTTTTCCGCTTTCCTGTGAAGAAGGTGCGAGATATTCATCCGTGTTGCGACCTCGTTCACCTGCTTTTCTATCTCCTTTTCAGGAATTCTTCTCGATCGCAGCGGGTATGCAATATTGCCTGAAACCGTCAGGTGGGGAAAGATTGCGAAATCCTGGAACACAATTCCTATCCTCCTTTCCTGGATTCTTGTCCTGGTAATATCTTTTTCGTCAAGGATTATTGAGCCTGAGTCTGGCTTATCAAGACCTGCTATAAGTTCAAGCAGGCGTGTCTTGCCGGACCCCGACCTGCCCAGAAGAACATAGTATTGGCCTTCGGGAATGTCGAGACTTATTCCAGACAGGGAAAATTCGCCCAGTCTCTTATTTATATCAGTAAGCCTCAGCATCATGAACAGGTTTTTTCTCCTTTCGTCCCGAAGGAATGAGACGGAGTGTGACAAATACGGCGAGTGCCACAATAATGAACAGTACTGCTGCCGGTCTGGCATATTTCAACCCGAAGGAACCGAACCTCTCGTATATTAAAACGGGTGCAACCATAGGATGATAGGCAATTATAACGACGGCGCCGAATTCGCTCATACCTCTCGCAAACATCATCACAAAGCCCGAGACGATGCTTCTCCAGGCAAGAGGCAGGGATATTGTAAAGAATACCCTTGCCTGTCCGGCTCCGAGGTTTAAAGCTGCCTTTTCCAGTCGCTCAGGTACGGATGCAAAGCCTTCGCGTGCTGAATTTATAAGGAAGGGAAGACTCACGAATGCCATCGCCAGGGCAATGCCCGAGGGATGGTTTACAAGGTCGAGCCCGGCAGCTGATGCCACTTTGCCAAGAAACCCTTCGCGCGAGATGAAACCAAGCAGGGCTATACCTGCTGCTGTGTGAGGTAATACCACCGGAAGGTCGATTATCCCCTGGACAATGCTTTTACCAGGAAAGTTTTTCCTTGCAAGAAACCATGCAAGGGGAATTGCCCCGATGGAAAAGAAGAGTGTACCTGCAAAGGCAACCCAAATTGTCAGCCAGATGCTTTTCTGAACCTCGCTCTCGGAGGCCGTGCTAAAAAAATCTGCCGCCCCTGTGTGAAAAAACATGCCGGCGAGTGGTGCTATGATGAACATCAGCACCATTCCCGACAATGCGAGTAAAATCCATCTGAAAAGGCTGTTTTCTCTCATTCCTGTCAGGTCATTTTCCCAGGTACTTTCTCAGAATTTCCGGCACCTTGCCAGCCTGATCAGAGGAGGCAGGCAAAATGGGATCCTGTCCGTTTTTTCTGAAGATATTCCTCCCTTCAGGGCTCAGGAGAAATGCAGCAAACTTCAGCGCTTCTTCTTTCTCAGGGGCATTTTCCAGGACGGTAAAGCTATAGTTTATATATTCTCCCGTCACCTTCATTTTGCTTCCCGGTGTGCTGCCAGTCACTTCCGTGGATGCAAGCTTGTAATAATCGTTCAGGGCAGGATCTGAAAGGCTTATTCTCGCCGGCAATTCAATGTATTTAAAATTATGCTGGATCGCGACCGACTTGTACTGGAACATGTAATCAATTGCATTGGATTCCATAAGAGCCACCAGGTCCACCTCCTTTGGCCTTATGTATTCCCGGTTTTTTGCAAGCATCCTGTCGGCAAGTCCTGGTAATTTGTAATATTTCTCTGCCAGTAGCATGGTAAAGACCGACCTGTAACCACAGGGATCCGAGTTGGGATCTGAACGCGAGAATATCACATCTTTCCTCAGCAGAATATCCTTCCAGTTGGTGGAATCAATAATTGATGAATACCTGGATTTGGCTGAGAAGGCTATTATTATCTGGTTAGTTGCAAACCTTATGCCCCAGGAGGAGTAATTTGGAATAAGGAGCTCGTTTATTACGAAATAATCGGCCGAAGCCACCATGTCGCATGGTTTCTTAAGTTCTGTAACTTTTCTTGCACATACCAGGCTTCCTGCTGCCTCAAGCTGGACCGTAACGCCCGGATTTCTTTTCTGGTATTCCTGTGCAGCTTCCCTAAAGGGAACTGAGAGACTACCGGCATGAAAAACTATTATTGACTTTTGACTGGAATTCTGTGGCCCGCTGAATGCACTCAGGATAAAACATGTTATGACTAAAAGCAGAAAGTACTTCTTCATAGGTTTTCATTTATCTGGTTAATGCTCCTGAAAAATTTTCTTATAATCTCCCTGTCAGATGTTTCGAGTTCCGTGAGAAGGCTATTATAGGCATTTACCAGGCTTAGCCCTTCACCGGTAAGTGTTGTGTGGCCCCCTGCGCTACCTCCCCTCCGTTTGCCGACAAGCTTCATTCCCAGGTTCATCTCAATATCGCGTATCATTCCCCACGCCTTCCTGTAACTGATTTTCATTTCATCCGCCGCGGAAGCTATTGAATTAAGCCGGCCTATGGCCATAAGAAAGCGGAAACCCTCTTCGTTTATGATGATATTTTCCCCGGAAATCATTTCAACCTGATGCCGGAGGAAAATGTCGTAATATTTTGATCCTGCGGGGCCTGCCATCTGACAAGTGAAAAGTTTACTATGAAGAGTGATCAGTTCAAAAATTTCAAACATTGAAAGACCTAAATAGGAAGGCAGCTTTCAGTATTCAAAAGCAAATTTAAGGAATTTTGGAGACAGTTGGTCAGGCGTCATTCATCATGGAACCGAGTGCCATAATTGTCTTCCAGTTCCTGGTAGTGCAGGTAACCCCGGCCTTCTTTTCAAGGTAATTATTGTTCAGCTTTGCTCTGCCGTAGCCGTCGGGAGAATAGAAATAAATATCTTTGCCCTGAATCTCAATTCTTTCGGGAGTAAAGCTGAGGGAGGAAAGGTCAGATAAATGCTTTTCCGACGGCGTAAATTGTGCCATTGTTACATAAAGCCTGTCCATACCGAGGTTATCCCTGTTAATGAATGGGTTATTTATAAGGATATTACTGATTTCCTGCCGGCTGCGGATAATGACTGGCACCTCAAGACCCATTTCTTCACTTATGGCGCTGAATATAATCGTGGCGATTTGTTGCGCTGGCATTTGCCCGCCGTGCGAAAAGATCACATTACCGCTTTGCAGATAGGTTGAGACATTTTCAAAGCCAAGCCCCCTGAATAATCCGGCCAGGTCGTCCATTCTTATCATGTTTTTGCCGCTGACGTTAATTCCGCGCAACAGACAGGCAGAGGTGGATGAATTCATGAGCATGTAGTTTTACTGGTAACGCTTTACCACCTCGATTAGTTCAGGCAGATCCATCCCGATTTTCTCCAGGAATTCTATCCTGGGCACCCCGTTGCTGTTCCATCCACGTCTCAGGTAGACCGCATCAAGAAGCTTTTCATACTGATCTTCCCTGTACTTTCTCAAAACGGCAATTTTTTCATCGGTCGATTTGTCCTCAGGGTTATAATTACATTTTTCTTTCAGCTGCTTATCATATCGTTCGGCCCTCGATTCGTACTCCTCCCTTGTAACCGGACCCGCGGCACGGTAAGGCTGCCTGTCGTGTATTCTGGTACCAAAACCTCTCCTCAGGTTGAATATCCTCTGGAAGTTGTAAACTCTTTCCGAATCCTGTACAAGCCTGAACTTGTCAAATTCACGACCGGTAACTGCTTTATAAATAGTAACATAATTATCGACATGCTCGGGAACCTTTGCAGGCTCATCGGTCTGTGCATTATTTTCAGGTTCAACGTCGTTCCATGGAAGCTTGCACAGTCCGACAAGGCCAAACCATGTCCTGAACATTGGGAAGTAGTGCAGTGCCTCCGCCTTGTTTTCGAAAGTTGGTATCTGGTTGTTCACCATGTCCATGAATATCAGCCAGGCTTCATCGTGCTGCGGTCCTTTGTTTGTCATGGCGTACCCTCCCTGCTGTGCCAGCGATTCTTTCGACATGTACTGGGAGTATTCAAGCCCCTTGTTCTCCATTCCAATGTCGTTTATAAGGCCGGCATCGCCCCAGCCTTTTGCAATGAAGAGCTGCTTCATCTTCCTGATTCCCGTTCCCGCAATTTTCCCGAATCCTTCACCCCTGGCAGCCATATGAAGAAGTTCAAGCGCCCTGTCGGAGTCACCGAAATTAAGTTCAAACCCGCCTGTCCTTTCCCCGGTGAGGATGCCCCTCTGGAAGCATTCCATAATGAAAGCGAGAAGTGTTCCCCAGGTAATTGTACAAATCCCGTAAGTGTCGCAGTAAAAGTTTGCCTCAATAATATATTCTGAATTAAAAATCCCGCAATTGGAACCAAGCCCTGCCGCATTTTCATATTCGGGCCCGTCGACAGTTACAATTTCACCCTTGTAGGGGCCCGTTTTGACAGTAAAATTATCGGCGCCCTTGCTGCACGACATGTTGCATCCGATCCAGCAGCCGTCGGGTATATTCTGTGTAAAATGTCTTTTCCATACAGATGAATCGATCTTGTACGCCTCAGGATGGCACCCATACTGGTAGTTCATCGTCGGAAGGAGATCATGATCATTCATAACCTCCATGAGATGTGCTGTTCCTGCCTGTCGCATCTGGCACTGCTTATCGTCGAGTTCCCGCATCTCCCTGTTGAATCTCCTCCCCCGTTCCATGATAGGCTCAAGGTCCACGACGTTATTCAGGTTACCTTTCACCCCCGGGATCTTGCATACCAGGGCTTTGATTTTTTTATCCCTGAATACCGTGCCGATACCTCCCCTGCCTGCCTGCTTCAGTCTGACCTTTTTCCTTTTCGGATCGTAGAAGCTGAAATTGAGCATCCCGATCAGTGTATTGGCGGCAGCAGCACCTGAAGATACAACACCGATATTCTTTTTTTCCGATTCATTCTCAGCGAACATCGCGGTAAGCTGCTCTGCAAGGATATGGCTGTCAACTGCTTCGGATGGTGCCTCAAATATTTCAACAGTATGATTTATGCCATCAATGTAGATTATTACATCCTGTTCAGCTTTCCCCTGCAGCTCGAGAGCATCAAAACCGGAGAATTTAAGGAACGGACCGAAAAAACCCCCGACATTGCTGTCAATAACCGAATCAGTCTGTGGTGATATACTGACCACCAGCGATTTGCCGGTCCCGGAATACTGTGTTATTCCACCGACAGGACCCGAGCTGATTATTATTTCATTCTCCGGGTCATTCCACTTTGTGCCGGGTTGGGTTCCGTCCCAGAGAAGCCTGAGACCGTATCCTTTGCCACCTATGAACTTTTCTTTGACCTGAAGCGGAACATCCTTATCCCTAATCTCCAGCGAACCTGGATTTATGTAAAGAATCTTATCGGTATAGCCTCTTGAAAGTGGCTTCCAGCTATAATTCCATTTCTTCAGCAAAATATGCCTTGATTTTATTTCCAGGATATCCATCTCCGCTTAATAGCTTATTGAATACGAATTTATCACTTTTCATCATTCGATTAAAATGATTTTAATCAATATGTTACTACTTGCATAACGAAGTGCAGGTTTGAAACAGTGACATTAAACACAATTTAGTTTTAACTTTACGGCTGCTTAGGTTTTAGCTCGTAAGAATGAGATTCGGAGAAATAAAAAAGCATCTTTCAAAATTTACCGTTGGAATAGCGGGTGCGGGAGGGTTAGGTTCAAACTGCGCTGCAGCCCTGGCCAGGAGCGGCATAGGGTCGCTTGTGATAGCAGATTTCGACTATGTTGAAGAGGCAAACCTCAATCGCCAGTTTTATTTTGCAAACCAGGTCGGCATGCACAAGACAGATGCCCTGAAAGAAAACCTGCTCAGGATAAACCCTGATCTGAGGCTCGTAATGCATAATATCGAGCTGAACCGCGATAACATTCCCGGCCTGTTTGAAGGCTGCGATGTTATGGTCGAAGCGTTCGACAGGGCCGATTTCAAGGAGTTCCTGGTTGAGACTGTCCAGATCAAAATGCCCGGGGTCCCCCTGGTTGTCGGATCAGGCATGGCAGGTTGGGGAAACAGCGAAATTATCAAAGCTCGTAAAATTGATGATAAACTGTATATATGCGGCGATGAAACAACCCAGGTTTCGGAGGATAACCCGCCAATGGCCCCAAGGGTAGGCATCGTCTCGAACATGCAGGCAAACTTTGTAATTGAAATATTAATGAAAAAATAACCGCTGGTTAATCTGATGAAAATCCTGTTAAATAATAAGGAGGAGCAGTTTGACACCGGAACATTGACAGTGACCAGGATGCTCGAGATAAAAAAGTTTACCTACCGGATGCGGATTGTAAAAATCAATGGTAATCTTATACCCAGGGAAAGATATGATGATGCTTTAATTAAGGACGGAGATAATGTTCAGATGATTTACTTAATGAGCGGCGGCTGAAAAATATTAATCAAAAACTTGTAGGTTTGCAAAGTGGATTTAAAATTCAAATACAGCGACAAGATACCGTCATTCCTGAAGAACAAGTACTTCCTGACTATCACGATATTTGCCATCTGGATACTTCTTCTCGATACAAATAACCTTCTCGACCGCGTTAAGCAGGTAAGTGAGCTTCACAAGCTGAAGCAGGAGAAGGAATATTTTTCGAAAAAAATTGAAGATGACAAGAAGAAGCTTAACGAGCTTAAGACCGATGATCACAACCTTGAGAAGTTTGCCAGGGAACAGTATAAGATGAAAAAGAAGAACGAAGATCTTTATATTGTCCTTACTCCCAGGGAAGAGAGGCAATCGAGGAAATAGCTTACTGCGATTTCTGCAATAACCTGAGGAACATAAGTAGTCTTTCAGGAGACAAACCATCAGTTTCGATTCCTGTTCGTTTCATGAGATCCACAGCAGCTTCAAACACCGGAACTTTTCGATACGCTTCATTATGGGAATAATTCAGGAATTTAACAACCCTGAACATGTTGAACCATGAAAAAAAACGCTTCCCGAAAGCATCCACGGATGAAGTATTGGTCCTTATCTCTTCCAGCTTTGATGCATACTCCTCCTGCGTTACAAAAGACCTTATAGGTGGCGGAAGGGCTTTGTGCAGGTTCGCCGTAGTATGGCCGGCTTTATCGTAAAAAAGCAGGCTGAGACTGAAGAGCTCCTTCAGGTCCCCGAAAGAACCCGGGTTATAGGTATAAAGTATGCTCTCCCCATTTTTTATCATTTTCCCCACCGCCGCACCTGTGCCAAATGGAACACGTGCCGAAATTCTCGGTGAGGGAAAAACAGTTGTCGAGTTAAGATTGAAATATCCCCCTGCCGGGACCAGCTTCTGAACGAAGTAGAAATCCTCGCCAGCCTGCCTGCGGTTCATGCCTCCCGCCTTCATGTATGAAAGTGCCCTGACCGCCATCGTGGACCCGACAGTATGGAAAAGATAGGGGAAGCCGGCATATCTCAGAGCCTCAATATAATACCTAAGGTGAAGCTCATACTGAACGATTGCAGTAAAAATTTCCGGTGAGTGTCCCCCTCCGGCCAGCGGGTGTTCAAAGCAGATTGAGCAGGCGTTCCTCCCGGGCCCGAGCAGAAGCTCCTTTTCAACAGCGGTGAAATAATCAGGAGATACCGTGCAGTCCGCATCGAGGCAGGCGATCACACCAGAAGGGTTGCCGATTCTACTGAATCTCCTGAGCGCCTCATCCATTCCTGCCTTCCGCGCCAGACCCACACCCCATCCCTTAATCCCGGCTCTTTCAATATTTATGATATGAAGCCTGAAAAATGTATCGTTGCAATCCTTCCATTGATTTGCTTTTTCAACACAGACCCTGTTGTTAAGAATAGTCTGCTCACCTGCGTCAGAGGACGAATTGACAACTATAATCACTTCGCACCCGCATGATGATGGAACACACGATTTCAATGATCCGAGGAGAGCTGTGATATCAGGCTCATCGAATGCCGGAACGACGACTATTATGCCAGTTTTATTATCGGGTGCCTCTTTTATCAATTCGGGGAAAACAGCTCCCGACTTAAGCCACTCAGAGGCAAATCCCATAGGAATTACTTTTTCTCCGAAGCGTACTTCCTGTTAAGCGCCGCGAGAACCTCTTTTGTAATATCATACGACTTGTCGCTGCATAATACCGGTCCTCCAAAGCTCTTTGCAAGAACATACTGGTAATTGAACTGTGCCTTGTTTTCTTCAAGGAATTTTGTGATGTAATCAAGCACCTGCCTGTTGGCAACAGCCTGTTCCTCCATCAGGTCCTGCTGCAGCTTATCGCGAAGGTTAACCAGTTCCTGCTGCTGCTGAAGAAGTGCCTGTTCCATCTGTGCCGCCGTGCTTCGTGTCACCAGGCCCTTGTTCACCTTGTCCTGGTAATCGCCGACACCTTTCTGGTATGCTTCTCCTTTTGAATTGAGTTCAGCCTCGGAGCTCTTTTGCTTGTTTATAAGATTAGCCTGCAGGTCATTAGCCAAAGCAAAATGCTTCATGATTGAATCTATGGTTACATATGCTATTCCGCCGGTTGGCTTACTTTCGGAAGCCTGGACAGAAGAATGCCCGGCAGATCTTGCTGTAAAATGTAAAACGAAAAGGACCGCTACAGCGGCGACGAGCACAACATAAAGAGCAACAGATAATTTCTTCATCACAAAAAATTTATTGTTATACAAATATCAGGCGCAAATATAAACAAATAAATAAAATCCGGATGCCAAAATATTAAATGGAAATAAACACCATGGCAGCGCCTCCGCGAAGTAGCTTCAGCGACCGCGGAAGCTACGGGATCTTATTATTGCAGCAAGCTACGGGGATATAAACAATACTTCCCGTCTGCCGTAGCGGAACGTGAAGGAGGATTAAAACGGGGGATGGAACCAGTTAAAACAATGGACATTGGCAGGAGCCGCTCCGGGGGAAGGGATCAGAATTCCGGGCATGGTATGGCCCTGATCTTCCTGTGAGTTGAACCGAGTGTAAAGGAGGTGAACTCGTAAACAAGTGAAAGTTCATGTGCTCCGCCGGTCGATGCAATAAGATTGGAGATGGTAAAATCGTAGCTGTACCCGATCTGAAGGTTTTTTGTTTTTATCCCTACTAGGCCTATGATTGCATCACCGGCCTGCGATGTAACGAAAGGTATTCCCCTGTACCACATCCCGAAAACGAGAGGTGACTTATAGTAATACAGTCCTAAATCGGTCTGGTAAAACTTGCCCTGCACCTGGAAATTTGCCGCTATTGACAGAGCCTCGATAAGCTTCTTGCGCAACCTGGATTTCCCAATCAGCCTTACTCCCCCGTAGAGATCAAACCTGATGGGCAGCTTGGCGTAGTCATTCAGGTAGAATGACTGCCTTGGAGTAAGCAGGTGATCGAGGGTGAAGCCACCCCATATCTGGTCGTTATAGACCAGGGTTGAAGCCTCAAAATCCACATCTGCCACTTTATCAACAGGCGGTGGATTAATCGGCGGAGTGGTTCCGCTTCCGGTAATCTGGCTGTTGAAAATCAGCTTGTAAATATTCAGCCCGAGGTAATAGAACTTAAAATCAACACCCGGCCTGATGTGCCATTCCTTATTGATATTGAAGTCGTAGGAATACAGAAGACCGATGTTAGTGGTACTTAGATCGCCCGATCCGGCTACATCGTAAGTTGCGAGGACACCTATACCCGAGTTAAAGTTCGGCATTGCCTTGTCGAAACCGATGCTGTAAGTATGGAACACCCCCGGAATTGATGGCCACTGGTTACGGTAGTTCATTGTCAGCCTGTACTCCTCGGTCGCCCCTGCAAAAGAAGGCGAGAGGTACAAGGGATTGGCGTAAAACTGGGAGAAAGTTGGATCCTGACCTACAACATCTACAGTAAAGACCAGACTAAGAAAAAATATATATTTTATTCTTGCCAGCAAATCAGGTACCATTAGGTTTGTATTGACGAAAGTAGTCAAATGAATTTAAACTTCACTGCTTATTTAACGATTTTTTGCCCCAAAGGGTACAGACCATTGGGAATTTTTAACCAACCTTTCGTATTTTTGGATGAATGCCTGATATTTTTTGATGAACGGAAAGAGCCTTACCGGCATAACCTTAGTGCAATTTTCAGTGCTTAAGAAGCGTTACATCGCCCATTTTTACAAATGACTCTCCGTTTTTGTAGGTTCCTCTCACCTTCCATATGTAAACTCCGGGATCGCACAGCTGTCCGTTATGATAGCCATCCCAGCCGATATTTATATCATTACTTTCAAAAACAAGTATGCCAATCTTGCTGAATATCTTTAGGTGATAATCAAGTATTCCTGAAGTGACAGGGTGAAAAATCTGGGCCGCTTCATCACTTTTCTGGGTATAATAGCTTCCTGCCGGGCCATCGGTATTAGGGATAAATGCATTGGGGAACGTTATATAATTACCGGAACCCGCAAATGCATTCTTTATTACCATGGAATCGGCACAATTATGATCTGACCATACGATCAGCCCCAGATTGTACTTTTCGTACTTTTCATACCTGTAAACAGGCTCCCATGCATCCGACCCATTGCCATCGCCAAAATCCCAGTGGCACCTGACGGCATCGACAGAGGTATTTATGAAGTGAATTTCATCATCAGGAATCATCGGATTGTCGGGTCTGAACTCGAACCTGGCCACAGGCCTTGAAAAAACATTTATGTTAGCGCTGGCAGTTGCAACCGATCCATCCCTTGTGAATACCTTTAGAACAACCCTGTATTCTCCGTCACTGTCAAAAATCCAGTCGGGGCTTGCCACCGATGAATGACCCCCGTCGCCAAAAGACCAGTAGCATGAATCGTATGCAACAGAATTATTTGAAAACTTAACGCTGAATGGGACACAGCCGGATTGTGCGGACGCACTGAAGGCAGCCGACAGCTTTTTCTGGATCCCTACATCCCCGACAACATTTTCAGTAACCTTGTCGCGGATCTGTTCTTTCTTTGAAATCAGGCTGCTGACATCATTTTGGGCGGGTACCTGCGACCGGCTCTTCGTGTTTGATCGGGAGATATCACCGCTCGTGGCTGCAACGGGTTTTTTGAGTATGTCGCCCTGATTTTTTTCAACAACTGAATTCGTAGCCACGGGCATGTCTTTCCTGATTCCTGAATTTTCAGCCCCGGATGTAATTGTATTCGTGACATTTAAATCCTTCCCCGGGCCTGTCTCTTGCGTCTTTTTATTTCCCTGGTGAAGAGTTGTCAGCAGGGTGATTGCAGCCGCTCCTGCTGCCACGATTGCACCTGTATAGTATACATTGAACCTGGCAAGATTAAAACGAAGGAATTCCCTTCGCCCAAGGCTGCGCATAATATTTCTGCCTGTACCATCAGATGGAATCAGCTCCGAACTTTCCAGCTTCTTTCTGAAGAGTTCCTCAAGGTCCATATTTAAATTATTCCCTGACACCTTTTAAATCATCAACACCATTACTGTAATATTTGTCTTTCAGCTGTCTCAGTTTACCAAGTTTCTCCCTCAATACTGCCTTTGCCCTGCTGTACTGCGATTTTGATGTGTTTGTATCAATTCCAAGCATATCCGCAATCTCCTTATGCTTATATCCTTCAACTGCATACAGGTTAAAGACCATCCTGTACCCGGCCGGCAATTCGTTCAGCACCTGGTAGAGCTCATCCGACGAAAACATCTCCTCCTCGAACCCGGCTGTTCCTGTTTCTACAGAAACATATTCTTCAATCTCAATATGATATCTGTATTTCAGGTTTTTATGATAGTGCGTAATTGCCGTATTAACCGCCACTTTCCTGAGCCATCCTGCGAAAGAACCTGCTCCCGTGAAATCTTTTATGCTGAAATAGATCTTCAGGAAGCTTTCCTGCATTATATCCTCCGCCTCCGCCCTGTCTGTCGCATACCTCATGCAAATTCCAAGCAGGAAGCGCGAATACTTGTCGTAAAGCATTTGTTGTGCTTTTCTGTCGTGCCTGGCACATCCCCTTATTATTTCAAGGTCATTCACCATTTGCTTTCGACATTTAGAAGACTTGCAGGTAAAAAGAATGGTTGCACAAGCTTAAAAATTTATTCAAATTAAAGAAATTCCTGCTGTAAATCATCCAATCCGGGTGATAAAGGTCATTAAATTGAAGTGCCTTTTAGCTTTATTTTGTATGGTGATAAATTCTTCCGTAAGGAAGTAAGTAGTTTGAAAGGCTAACTTAATAAATGAACTGAAGATGTTTAATAAGCTTATCGCAGCAATGCTCCCATATATGCCAAAGAAATTCGTATGGCTCTTTTCAAAGTCATATGTCTCGGGGGAGACAATTGATGACGCAATGAAGGTATCAGCAGATCTCAACGGCAAAAACATCAAAGTAACCCTCGACGTACTGGGAGAATTCATAACTGACCTAAATGAAGCGGAGGCCAACAAGAAAGAGTACCTCGAACTTATTGATATAACTGAAAAAACCGGCATCGACGGGAACTTCTCTCTGAAGCCGACCAGCTTCGGCCTTCTTCTCGACAGGGAAGTCTGCTATAATTATATCCGTGAAATTGTGATGAAGGCTGCATCATTTAAAAGATTTATCAGGATCGACATGGAGGATTCCCCGTGCACCGACATGGAGATTGAGCTTTACAGGAGGCTGAAAGCCGAGTTCCCGGAAAACACGGGGCTTGTTTTGCAGGCTTACCTGAAAAGGACATACAAGGATATTGAAAACCTCCTGGATATTCATTCCGGTGATGCACCGCTGAATTTCAGGTTGTGCAAGGGGATTTATGTAGAGCCGGAAGCAATATCGTTTAAAAAATATGAGGAGATAAACAGTCATTACCTTGAGGATCTCGAACTGATGTTCAGGAAGGGCATTTATGTCGGTATTGCAACCCACGATAAACCGCTTGTGGAAGGTGCCTATAAGCTTATTGAAAAATATAAAGTGCCGAAGAATAAGTACGAGTTCCAGATGCTTTACGGCGTGACACCGAACCTGAGGGCAAGCATCGTGGGTGAAGGTCATACCATGAGGGTTTATGTGCCATTCGGAAAACAATGGTTCGGTTACTGTACAAGAAGGCTGAAGGAGAATCCCAGGATGGCTACCGATATTATCAAGGCAATCTTCTATAAGGGTTAACAGGCTTGAAGCGACAGAATAAATCCTTTACCTGGCTGAGTCCCTGGCAAGCTTTCCTTTCCTGCTTCTGACAATTTCAAGATATTTCCTGCTAATATCATTCAGGTCCTTCTGCGAAATCTCTTTTGCCGGTGGCGAAGGTGTTTCCGGCGGACCATGAAGAAGAAGGTAAGCAGCCGGAAGAAGCAGAAGAGGGCTTACCGCGACCATCCGGCTTGATGGAATCCCGCCTTTTTCATAAGCATTAACTTTCTGCTGTAACCTTAGGACCTCATAATTCGACAACGGATCCCCAAGCTTGTCCTGGTGAATCAGCCCCTGGTAAGAAGATACATTGAGGTTATCCTTAGCATTTTCCATCTTCTGGTCGACGAGCCTGGCCGGATTCATCATCTCAGCCTTAAGACCAGCAAGATTTGGAATTATGACCACCTCCCCGATCTCCGATGTGTCGGCCTGCATATAGATACCTGTCAGAAACTCCCTCGACCTGAGACTATCGGCGACAATCAGCCTCGATGCTTTGTAGCCCATCATATCGAACACGATCGTGTCGTGCCTGGATGCAAAAAAAGAAAATGTCCCGTCATCCCTTGTTATGCCGGAAAGTGACCTGTTTATAAGCACCTTTGACCCGCCAAGTCTTTCCCCCGAGGAAGCTGAAATTACCACTCCTCTGAAAAGTATGCGATCCTCTTTCTTTTCCTGCTGCCCTCTGACCTCGGCAGAAACAAGGAAAATAAAAATGACTGAAAGGATGAAGCAAAATCGCATTATGCGTAAATCAAAGTTTAAGTATTATCTCATCCAGACTGCGTTTGGGAACATGGTGGACTTTGTTCCCGTCGCGCCAGTATTTCACGTCACCGTTGTTGATCTCTTCAATAACAACTTCCTCAACCGGTTTTCCGATTGCCAGGACAAGCAGAATTTCATATTGATCGGGGATTTTAAGCTCGGCCCTCAGTCCGTCCTTCTTCAGTGAGGCTATTATGCAGCCACCAAGTCCTTCCTCGACTGCCCCAAGCATTATGCTTTGTGCCGCAATTCCATGGTCAACACCGAAGTTTTCAGAAACGGATCTGTCGCCCAGAACGATAATGTATGCCGTGGGACGCTCCCCTTCACCCGGGCCCGGCCAATCCTTCAAATAGGCAGCCCAGGCTGTATAAGGGAAAACCCTGGAACAGATGCCGGGTTCATTTACAATTATATATTTAAGAGGCTGCCTGTTCGCCCCGGAAGGGGACAACCTTCCCAGGTTAACAAGCTTTTCAAGCAGATCGCTTTTAATTTTGTGATCCTGATCAAACCTTCGCCTCGTCCGGTTCTTTTCCACCAGATCCTGGATTTTCATAACGAATATTTTCTTATGTTTCAGAACCGTGATGCAACTTTTTCCCAGTCTATAATCTCCCAGAAAGCCTTTACATAATCAGCCCTTCGGTTACGGTAATCAATATAATATGCATGCTCCCACACATCACAAGTAAGGATCGGCTTAAATCCTTTTCTGAGCGGGTTACCGGCATTTGATTCCTGGATGATCTGGAGCTGGCAGTCGTGGTCCCTGATGAGCCATGTCCAGCCCGAGCCGAAAAGTGATACGGCAGCCTTGCTGAAGTGTTCCCTGAAAGATTCAAACGATCCGAATCTCGAGTCAATGGCATCGGCCAGCTTGCCTGACGGCAGTTTCCTTCCACCCGGGATAAATCCTTCAAAATAGAATGTATGATTCCATATCTGGGCAGCATTATTGAAAACCGGACCCTCGGCCCTTCTGATTATATCTTCAAGATCTGACTTCTCGAACTGGCTCCCGGGAATCAATCCGTTAAGGTTATTAACATATGCCAGGTGGTGTTTTCCATAGTGGTAATCGATTGCCTCGGCACTTATCACCGGGGACAACGAATCAGCTTTATAAGGCAGTTCAGGAAGGGTAAATGTCATAGCGAAATGGTTTTGGTTAAACATGTATTATGACCCTTGAATGTACACCAAAATTAAGCAATAAAACCGACAGAAGAAATAAAATGATCTCCTGCCTGGTCACATGTACCGATATTATCCAGGTGTGGAAAGAGCCCCTTTCAGGTCAGGAATATCCTATCCGGCATAGAAGGGATCACTCCCTCCTGCCTGGCAACTTCAAAAAGCTTAACTATTGCCTTTCTTCCTTCAGGGCCCAGTTCCGAGGTGAACTCATTTACAAAAAGCTTGATGTGATTGTTCATCACATCACGGTCCATCTCCCGGGCGTTGCCGGCAACAAATTCATACGATGCAACCGAATCGCGGTAGGCATAATCGAGGCTGCGCCTCACGATACGGTTTACTTTAAGTGCAATTTCTTCGGGCACCGACCTGTTTATTACGATCGTTCCAAGCGGAATCGGCAGCCCAGATGCCTTCTCCCAGTATTCTCCCATATCGGCAATCAGCTTTAGCCCTCTTTTATAATACGTGAACCTAGTCTCATGAATTATAAGTCCTGCATCGACCTCATCGTTGAGAAGTGCATCTTCAATATCTGAAAAAAGATATTCAACTTTATTCAATGCTTCCGGCCAGGCAATGCTGAACAAAAGGTTTGCCGTGGTGTATTTTCCGGGAATTGCAATCCTGGCAGTTTTTAACCCGCCGGTGGTCATATCTTTTTTTGTTATCAGGAGAGGGCCATTCTTCCTTCCCAGGGCACTGCCCGAATCAAGAATTAGGTAATTTTCAGCGGCATACGCGTAGGCGTGATAGCTCATTTTTGTTATATGCACATCGGCCCTGAAAGCCCTCCTGTTGAGTTCCTCAACATCTGCAAGAAAATAATCAAATTCCAGCCCCTCTGTATCGACCCTGCCGTGAACCATTGCATCGAAAATAAACGTATCGTTCGGGCATGGCGAAAAACCAAGCGTAAGTTTCATTTCTGTCTACAGAATATTCAGTACTTCATTAAGTTTTCCTGCAAGATTCTCGAGGGCCAGCTTAATTTCCCATTTGCCTCTGGTACCCGGTTCCACAAAATTTGAGATAGCCCTTATTGCAAGAAATGGAATTTTTTCCCTTGTGCAAATATAAAAAAAAGTCGCTCCTTCCATCGATTCGATGTCAGGATTATATTTATTTATCAACCTTATTATTGATGCACCGGACCCTGATGCCGTATTCACAGTCACTGCATTGACCGGCTTCAGCAGGTAAGACATTCTTTTGACATAATTATTGTCGGCCGGAAGCCTTCCTCCGGTAAATGGCGGGTCATCGGGATTCGCCAGGCTGGCCTCGGAAAGTGTGAAGAAATTATTATCTTTCTCTATCCCCAGGTCTCCAAAACAATCTGAAACAGGCATCACTACGTCACCCGGCAGAATATCTTTCCTGTAGCTTCCCGCTATACCAGCGTTGATTGCAAGGTCGGGAAGGGAGTTATTGTCAAGCCACAGTTTTAAGGCCCATGCAGTTTGCATACCGCCCACGCCTGTAATACATGTATCCAGGGAATGACACCCGAACTGATAGCCACCATCATTCTTCCTGAGTCCCTTTACTCCTTCAAGTATTTCAGCCTCCTTCACGGTAGCAAAAACCAGCAGAATTTTCACAACGAAATAGTATTACATTGGTCAAAGAAGAGAATAAATATATTGTTTTTATGCAGAATAATACTCAACTTTAACTCATTATATTAACCCTGTCAAACTGTTAAAATGATCTACCTTACGCGAAAAGAGAGATTCAGTGCAGCGCACAGGATGTTCAGGCCCGACTGGACTGATGAGGAAAACATGCAGGTATTTGGCAAATGCTCAAATCCAAACTGGCACGGGCATAATTACATTCTTTATGTGACGGTTAAAGGTGATATCAAGGAGGATACAGGTTTTGTAATTAACATGAACATTCTCAAACAGATCATCAAGGATAAGATTATCGACATTGTGGATCACAAGAATCTCAACATAGATGTCGGATTCATGAAAGGGAAGATAGCAACCACCGAGAACCTGGCTTCAGCGATCTGGAATGAGCTCGATCTTCCGGTTAAAAACCAGGGTGCCAGGCTTCATTGCATAAAAATTGAAGAGACAGAAAACAATACTATTGAATATTATGGCTAAGAAGATTGAAACAATCAATAACGGGACAGGCCCCGTGGGCAAAGGGTACAACAAGGTTGAATCGTGGGACGAGGAAAGCACGAAGGAGCTTGCGGTTCTGTACCGCAGAATTCTCGAGCTGATAGGTGAAAATCCTGAAAGGGAAGGCCTTGTGAAGACACCGGAGAGAGTAGCAAAGGCCTTGTATTTTCTTACATTCGGATATAACATCGATCCCTGCAAGATTATCCACCAGGCCAAATTCAAAGAGGAATACCAGCAGATGGTCCTGGTCAAGGACATCGACCTCTATTCGATGTGCGAGCATCATATGCTGCCATTTTTCGGCAAGGCTCATGTCGCATATATTCCCAACGGCTATATAACCGGCTTGAGCAAGATTGCACGCGTTGTTGAAGCATTCAGCCGCAGGCTACAGGTCCAGGAAAGACTGACCACCCAGATAAGGGACTGCATCCAGGAATGCCTGAATCCGGTAGGTGTTGCAGTGGTAATTGAGGCACAACATATGTGCATGCAGATCAGAGGCGTTCAGAAACAGAATTCTGTTACCACCACATCGGCCTTCACTGGAATCTTCCTCGACAATATGAGGACCCGCGAAGAGTTCGTTCATCTTATCGGGACAAGGCTGCATTGATTTTTTTCATATTTTTGTCGCGCTGTTAAAACGGCCAAAAACTAAAATCAAGGGTATGAAAGCTTATGTATTTCCTGGCCAGGGAGCTCAGTTCCCGGGCATGGGCAAAGAGATGTTTGAAAAGTCGGAAGTAGCACGTTCGATGTTTGAAAAGGCCAATGTTATACTTGGTTTCAGGATCACCGATATCATGTTCAGCGGAACGGAAGATGATCTGAGGCAGACAAAAGTGACTCAACCTGCTATATTCCTCCATTCAGTTATCCTGGCCGTACTCCTGGGTGACTCGTTCAGGCCGGCGATGACTGCAGGTCATTCTCTTGGAGAGTTTTCGGCACTTACCGCCTGCGGAGCACTTTCATTTGAAGACGGACTTCTCCTGGTATCAAAGAGGGCAATGGCCATGCAGAAGGCATGCGAATTAAGACCATCAACAATGGCTGCAGTGCTGGGGATGGAAGATGCCATCGTGGAAGAGGTGTGCGCTTCAATTGCGGAGACAGTCGTACCCGCAAACTACAACAGCCCGGGACAGATTGTCATATCCGGGTCAAATGAAGGAATAGACCTTGCCATTGAAGCACTTAAGCAGAAAGGTGCCAGGAAAACTATCAAGCTTGCAGTTGGAGGAGCATTTCATTCGCCGGTAATGGAGCCTGCCAGGATCGAGCTTGAATCAGCCATTAATGCAACTGCTTTCAGAAAGCCTGTGTGCCCGGTGTACCAGAATGTTACTGCCGGACCAGTCTCCGACCCGGATCAGATAAAAACAAACCTTGTTGCCCAGCTTACTTCACCTGTCAGATGGACACAAAGTGTACTAAATATGATCTCCGGCGGGGCTACAAGCTTTATCGAGGTAGGTCCCGGCAATGTGCTTCAGGGCCTGGTCAAAAAAATCAACAAGGATATCGCCACTGAAGGCGCATCATTCTAGAGCAGCATCCGGATTACCTGAAATTCAGGATCACATTCTGTCTGACCGAATCGCCCAGGGTTAAGGCCACAGGGCAGGTAGTGACACAATGTTCCAGTATCTTCTTATCCTTTTCGGAGTAACTGCCTTTTGTAAGGTCGAATTCTATCTTTATCTCACCTATCTTCCTGGGCTTCTCGGTCATGATCTTCGTGATGGCACAGGTGGCTCCGTCGATGGAAAAACCATGTTCGCGTGCCGCAATGCCCATTATAGTGAATATGCAGCTTCCGAGTGCCGTGGCAACGAGGTCGGTCGGCGAGAAGTATTCACCCTTTCCCTTATTGTCTGGCGGAGCATCAGTTATGATTTTATTACCTGATCTTAAATGAGTTGCCTCGGTTCTTAAATCACCAAGGTAAATTGTCCTCGCGATTTCCATTTTTTCTCAGTTTATAATTGCTTCTTGCACGTAACAACAGGCACCTTCGGCTCACGGGTTCCTGAAATTCACTTTTCTATGGCTTCATAATCACTCCCTTGTGCCTTCTGCCGTCAATAAGTATCTCAAGGGGTTTTTCGAAGCTTATATGCCTGATATATTCATCCTCGTAAACCACGTTCTGCCTGTTCAGGTATTCAACATCGTAATAGCCCTCTTTGTTGAATGGATTAATCGTAAAATATCCTACCCTGAATGAAGTAAGGTTCTGAAAGAAGTGAGTGCCCTGGCTCGGATCGATCCTGTAATTCTTAAGCCCCGATTCGATTATAAGCCTTGCCGAAGATATCTGTGGCCACTTCACCGGTATCCCCAGCCAGGGGTCCGATGAACCCCACCGACCCGGGCCTATCAGAACGTAGCCAGTGCTGTTCCTGACAAAGGTTCCGTTTATCTTCTCGATATCAGTCGCTATTTTTTCGCTGTGTGCCGCGTTAAATGATTCGGGCTTGATATAAACCACATCCTTTATACCCTTGAAAATGCCATTTCCCAGCGCCGATTCCGAGTAGATAATGGTTTGGTCGTGGCTCACCTTGTCAATATCAAAGTTGTAAGACTGATCATTATTTACTATTGGCCTGATCTGTAAGAAATTGAAGATCCTGGGCGTCCCGGGCTGAGTTTCAAGGTTTGCCGCAAATTCAATTTCAATAGGATTATTCATTTCCTGGGAGCCGATTTCGAGGAGGGATGAAAGTATTTCGGCCAGCGGGAACTGATTATGCTGAAGGATATTGGCGAAGGTAATAATCCTCTTACCGGGCCTTGAAATGCCATCGTAAAGCATATGATCGTTCAGGTCGCAGGTTGAGGCAAGGTATTTCATTGCATTTTCATTACCGGCATCTTTAATGCTTATTTTCAACAGGTTCACTCCATCATCGGTGGATGGTATAAAACTGTTCCTGTTAAGGTCGAGGGCATAAAAGATCTTCTGTGTCTCTTTCATAGCCGTTTCAGGGGAATTCAGCTGGAGAATTTTTTTAGGATGCTTTGGTGAAAATCGCAGCGACAAACCCCCGTCGACAATCAGCTTGCCCAGTCCGAAAGCGACGTTTGCAATTCCGTCCTCTGCTTTTTCCGAACCTATCGGGTAATAATTAAGCGACCTGGCAACACCCGACAATGTCGGGTAGAAAATATTGTTATGCCTGTTACCGCAAACCTCCTGCAGGATTATCCCCATTTTTTCCTCATCAATCACGTTTGCCGTAGCGGCCATGTATGCCTTGCTCCCCTTGTAGTAAACAGATGCATATACCTCCTTGATCGCATCTGACAGCATCTTTACCATATCGCGGTTATCAGGGATCCTCGGGATCATGTAAGTCGAGTATATGCCTGCAAATGGCTGATAATGTGAATCTTCAAGCTTGCTTGACGAACGTACGGCAATCGGGTAATTGCGTGACACTTCAAGGAAGGAATAGAGATCCTGGTAGACCCACCCCGGGAGTTCCGCACCAATAAATCTCGCGAGAATCTCGCTGTCGGGAACATCCGATAATGCAACCGAATAGAGGTTGTTATGCTCCATGAACTCATCGAAAGCATCAGTGCTTATCACCACAGTACGCGGAATTGTGATAAGAACATCGGGGAACCTGTTATAGAGCTTGTTCTCTTTTATCACACTGTTGATGAAAGCCAGTCCCCTGGCCTTACCTCCTATCGAACCCTCGCCTATTCTTGAAAAGATCTGGTATTCGTCAAAGCTCGATTTGTCAAATTTGGCAATTACTCCCCTTCCTTTGCCAAGCCGGAAGCTCGATATGGCGACATACAGGAACCTCCTCATCTCATCCATGGAATCAAAGTCCTCCTTCCTGATATACTTGAACATCTGGGCAACGGGGAAAAGAGCCCTCGCGTTCAGCCATTTCGAGAAATGGTTCCTTCCCGCATGGTATTCCAGGCTGTTATCGGGGACAGTAAGTATCTTTTGCTGCAGGCTCTGTAGATCCGTTGCAATTGCTATTGGTTCGAGAGTATCGGGATTCCTGAAAACAAATGGTCCGAAGGCAAGGTTCTGGATTATGAAATTACGCAGCTCGAGCGACAGCGATTTCGAGTATTTATGAACAAAGCCGGCTCCCATTTCCTCGGCAGCTTTTTTATGTTCAAGGCTTGAAGACTGGAGGAGGAAGGGAACCTTGTCATCATCAGCCATCACGATCTTGCAAAGCTCGAGTCCTGCATTTTCATCCTGCACTCCCCCTCTTTTGTAGCTAATATCCGAAATTACCCCGAGTACATTGTACTTGTATTTCCGATACATCGCTACCGCATCCTCGAAGTTCATAGCAAGGAGTATCTTGGGCCTACCCCTCATTTTCAGCATCCTCTGGTGTTCGTTGAGGGCTTCGCGCTGGAAATCGAGCGACTGAACGAGTACGATCTTGTAGAGATTAGGAAGGTAGGATGAGATATACCTGATCGAGTTTTCCACCAGGATAATCGATTGAACCCCAATATGGTCGATGTCATAGTCGGCGTTCATCTTATCCTCGATCAGCTTAATAATAGCGAGAATGAGCGAGGCATCTCCAAGCCAGCAGAACACGTAGTCTATGGCGCTGAGATCTTCTTTTTCAAGCTTGAGTGAAACCTCCCTTGAGAAATAAGTAAGCACGACAATCGGCACATGCGCATATTTCTCCTTTATCCGTTTGGCCAGGGCAAAAATATCCGACCCTTTAACGCTTACCATGGAGATAACAAGGTCGATGTCTCCGTCATGCAGTATCCTGAAAGCATCATCCGCATTATCGGTCTGGATGAATGTCGGCGGATACCTCAGGTTCAGCGAGACATATTCGTTGAATATCTGCTCATCAATTCTTCCATCTTCCTCCAGCATGTAATTGTCGTAGTTGCTGCAGATGATAAGCACCCGGTGGATCCTTTTCTGCATGAGCAGGTCGAAAGAAGTATCGGTAAAGTCGTACTTCTGCAGATCCACTATTCCGTCTATAATAGCCATTCCTAATTTATTAACGGTTGATCGAAATGACAGACATCCTGTTGCGGCCGTCCATCCTTATTGTCAGTGGTTTTGAAAACCTCACGTGACGGAAGAATTTTCCCTCCTCAACGGCCGGAACCTCGTTCAGCTTTTCCCACGCTATGTTTCCGTCGTGGGAGGTCTGGTTAATTGAAAAATATCCCACATTCATTGATGTAACATTATGGAAGAAATGTGAACCCAGCGACGCATCCAGCGGAAAATCCGGCATACTGACTTCCACAATAACCTTTGCATTGGAAATCTGGGGCCACACAACCGGAATGCCTATAAACCTGTCGCGCGTCCCCCACCTGCCGGGACCAATCAGCACGTATTTCCTGTTTTCATGAAGCATTCTGTCGTTGATGGCGTCAATCTCTTCAGCCATCTTTTCGGTGAGCATGTTGCTGAACCTTGATGGATCAATATAAACCACATCGGTAATATAGTCGATGAGGCCGTTGCCCATGCTCTTTCTCGAGACCAGGATCACATCCTCCTCAATAATGCTTTCCTTATCGATTGTATAACCGGCCCCGCTGCCTACCAGGGGTTTGATCTGGAGCAGGTAGAAAGTTGCAATGCCCGATTTGTCCTTATTAAGGTCAATAGCGAATTCTATCTCGACAGGCGTTCCGAAAGCCTCCTTCACAACATCGAGGATTACTTTAAGAGTATTTGCAAGAGGGATATAGTTGTATTTAAGAATATCGGCAAAGTTAAGGACCCTTGGACCCGGGGAATCCAGTCCGGGTACAATGTAATCATTGTCGGGATTATAAACGGAAGCCGAGTGCTTGATTGTCCCGTGTCTTTCAGCATCGGTTATATCGAGTGTAACCAGGCCCGCGTACTCCCCTTCCAGAAGGTTAACCTCCTTTTTGGCCATATCGACACCATAGAAAAAGACCTGGGAGTTTTTATAGAGATCCTTCTGTGAGACGATGTCGAGCGACGGGTATGCAGGTGAGAACATATAAGCTTTCTCACCTTCAACCACATACTGCCCGAGACCCGCAGCAATAACGGCAAACCCGTCCTGCGGCGTCATATGGGCAACAGGGTAGAAATTAAATGACTGCGCTGTGCCGCTTATATGAGGATAAAAGGCATCTTCAAACCGGTTGCCGGCAACCTCCTGGATCACTATTGCCATTTTTTCCTGCTCAACCTTGTAGTTTATTGCTTCAAAATAGGTCCTTGCACTCTTCGAATAAATAGAAGCAAAAACAAGCTTGATTGCTTCCTCGAGCTGGCGCAGACGCGTATCGAAATCTGGATGATTATTCGGAAGCAGGTAGGTGCCGAAGATGCCCGAGAAAGGCTGGCTCATTGAATCCTCAAATAGACTGGATGATCTTACAGCCAGAGGCCGTTCAATCAGCTTTATGAATATCCTCAGCTCCTTTTCAAGACTGTAGCTCAGGCTCCCTTCGATAAAAAGCCTCTGGAGCAGATTGAAGTCCTTCTCCTCCTTCACCCTGTCCCACAGATGGTTACGTTCCATGAACATATCAAACTCATCTGTTCCTATTATTGCAGTTACGGGAGTTTTAATATTGATGCCGGGGATGAGCCTTCCAAGCTCAAAGCTGTATATCAGTGTATTTATGAAAGCCAGTCCCCTTCCCTTCCCGCCGAGTGAGCCGCCGGCAAGGCTGACGACATTAGTCTCGTCAATTACAGCCGATTCCTCGAAATTGACAACTTTGCCTTTGTTCATCTCTTTCCTTCTCTTCCTGATCACGTCGATAAGGAATTTTCTCAGCTCTTTCAGGCTCTGGAAGTCAGAAACTTTCATCGGGTTAATCATTTTGGCAATCTGAACCTCACCCCTGGCCATAAGCCAGAGTGAAAAATGGTTCTTCATTGCATGATAAACCAGCGAATCCTCAGGAACCGTTTCAAGATAGGACTCAAACTCCTTCATTGATTTGGCAACAGCAATCTGTCTTCCCCTGTTGTCGCGGTAAACGAAGTGGCCGAAACCAAGGAAATAGGTAATAAACGACTTAAGATCCTGCAGCAGACTGTCGGAGTTTTTGTTAATAAAGCTCGATTTCAGTGTGAAAGCATAGTTGGCATTCCCCGGATCCGACGACTGCAGTACTGTAGGAAGGTTTGGCAATTCGCTTTTAACGTGCTCAATGAGATCAAAGCCTGCCATATCATTCAGCTTCCCGTTTTTCGGGAATCGCATGTCAGAAATCACGCAAAGCAGGCTTTCCTTATACTCATTGTACACCAGGATGGCATCCTCGTAAGTGGTCGCCAGGAGAATTTTCGGACGAGCCCTGAGTTTCAGTACCTTATAGAGCTCATCAGTAGAAACATCTTCAATAAGGTTCTTCGTCTGTTCAAGCACCAGCGTGTAAATCATCGGAAGGTAGCTTGAATAATAGACCACCGAATCCTCAACAATGAGAATAACCCTGGTCAGCCCGATCTTCGTGTCGTTCTCAGCGTTTACCTGGTCCTCGAGAAGCTTAACCATTGCGAAGAAAACCTTCGACTCACCTGTCCATACGAAGAAGTTGTCGAAAGGGATTCCTGCATTTTTCTGTTTCTGAACAAATTCGACATCAGAGGAACTGTTAAGAAGCAGGTAAGTAGGAATATACGGATACTTTTCCTTAATCTTCCTGCAGAGAAGCATTGGGCTTTCCTTGTCGACCCCAATCATAATTATAATAAGGTCGTAGTGGCGCGATTTGAGCCTGCTGAATGCTTCTTCCTCACCCGAGACTCCTGTTACCCTGGGGATTGAAGTCAGGCTTAGCTGGTAATATTCACCAAGCATATGGTCCGAAAACCTCCCTTCTCCTTCAATGGAGTACGCATCGTACAGGTTGGCAACGAGGAGAATCTCTTTTACCTTGAATGGCTGAAGGTCGTGAAAGACATCCCTTTCCGCGTTATGCCTGTCGAGGAATTTCTGCAGGAGTTTTCTGCTCGAGACCTCTGTAAGATCGTCGGGATCCATGTCCATCGACTGGGTCATCCGGTACAGCTCATGTGCCTTAAAGCTGTTGATGTAACCGGATACCAGGCTGCTGAGATTCTGAATAAGATCGCGTTCCTCTTTCAGGAACGGGCCTTCTTCCTCAGCACGAAATTCCTGTATATAAAAGACTTCTATTGAACCTTTCGTACCATCGATTGTCGAAAACTCCTGGTACATGCGCCACCCCGTTTCCGTGAATGACGGGGTTTCAAAGGTCCTGTTCGAAAATTTAATCCTGGCTACGGTATAGTCGGGGTATTGCCATGCTGCAGGTAGCAGGAGCACAATCTGCTGGAGGGTTTCATCAACTGATTTTCCCTCCTTAAGAATTGAGGTGGTCCGATTTATGCATGCAAGCTCTTTAAGCCTCTCCTGTTGTTCGTGAAGCAGTTTCCTGTATTCAGGATCGTCTATGGTGAATTTTTCCATCCGGAGAAGCTCTTGATCAACCGTTAAAATTACTAAAATAGTTGATTTCAGCAGAATCGAGAGTCTGCTTCAAGGCTTTTCTTACCCACGGTGGCAGCAGCCTGCCGAACTGTTCAATCGACATTCCAGACCGCCCCGGAATTGAGCAGGTCGTCCATGTTCCTGATCTTTGAATCCTTTTTAACCGCTTCTATCTGTTCCCCGACCAGGGCATCGTATGTCGGCCACTCAACATTCCTAATAACACCAAGTGCCACTGGATATTCGGGGTATCTCATATTAGCCAGCATGTACTGGATACCCGGGTTATTTTCGAGGGCATCGTGAACCAGAAGATCTTTTTCAGAAATTCCATTCTGCCCGATTTTTACCACCTTGAGTTTGAGCCCGTCAAGAATGAGACCGCTTTTAAGATCTTTCCCGAAGATCATAGGCTGCCCGTGGCGAAGTATGATCGTCCTGTCGTCCCTGAACTCCTTACCTGTGACAATGTCGTGAATCCCATCGTTGAATATCACACAATTCTGAAGGATCTCCACCACGGAAGTTCCCTTATGCTTTGCAGCCGCAATATAAATTTCCTGTGAGAGTGCAAGATTGCCGTCGACTGTCCTCGCGAAGAATTTTCCCCTGGCCCCGATTACAAGTTCTCCTACCGAGAACGGTTCCTCGATTGTACCGAACGGAGACGTCTTTGTAACCAGGCCTTTATTGGAAGTCGGGGAATACTGACCCTTTGTAAGGCCATATATCTCGTTATTGAAGAGTAGAATATTCAGGTCGATATTACGCCTGATCACATGTATAAAGTGGTTCCCGCCTATTGCAAGTGCATCACCATCGCCAGTAATCTGCCATACTGACAGATCAGGGTTTGCTGTTTTGACACCCGTCGCAATTGCCGAGGCACGCCCGTGGATACCATGAAACCCGTAGGTATTCATGTAATAGGGGAATCTCGATGAGCAGCCGATGCCTGAAATGAATGCTATCTTTTCCTTGGGTATTCCTATTTCAGCAAGGGCTCTCTGAACCGCATTCAGAACAGCATGATCACCGCATCCCGGGCACCATCTTACTTCCTGGTCGCTTTTAAAATCCTTCGCGGTTAACTGAATAGCCTGTGTATCTGCCATTTTATTTTTCCTCCAGCAATTTTATACATTCTTCCTTGATCTCATTAACTGTAAAGGGAACTCCCTGTACCTTGTTGAACTGATGATAAGTGAATTCCTGGTGGTTCATCCTCAGGTAATCGGCGAACTGACCAAGATTGAGCTCGCATACCAGTATTTTCTTGAAGTTCCTGAATACATCCCCGACATTTGCAGGCATCGGCATTATATAATTGAAACATGCAAGGCTGACATTATGCCCTTCATTCTGAAGTTCCCTTGCTGCTGTAAGGAGATGGCCATAGGTACCTCCCCAGCCAACCAGCAAGAGGTCATTCTTCTCTTTGCCAAAAACCTTCAGATTGGGAACTTTTTCAACAACAGCCTCTACTTTTTTCTCCCTCTGCCTGGTCATGAATTCATGATTTTCAGGAACATACGAAACAGTTCCTTTATCTGTCTTTTCCAGGCCTCCGATCCTGTGCTCCAGACCTGCTGTTCCGGGAATCGCCCACGACCTTGCAAACCTTTTATTATCCCTTTTGTAAGGGAAATAAGGTTCATTGCTGACGCTCGCGAACGGCGGCTTAATTTCAGGCAGATCCTTCATTGAAGGAATCCTCCAGGGTTCAGATCCGTTACCGAGGTACCCGTCAGTAAGAAGAAGCACCGGTGTCATATGCTCAAGGGCTATTCTTGCAGCCTCGAATGCATAATGAAAGCAATCTGAAGGGGTGCTCGATGCGATAACAACGACAGGGCATTCACCGTTTCTTCCCATAAGTGCCTGCATCAGATCGGCCTGCTCTGTTTTGGTAGGCAGACCGGTAGAGGGTCCGCCACGCTGAACGTCGACTATAACCAGCGGAAGTTCGGCCATAACTGCAAGCCCGATCGCCTCTGATTTCAATGCCAGACCCGGTCCCGATGTGGTTGTGACCGCCAGCTTGCCTGCGAATGACGCTCCAAGTGCAGTGCAGATTCCGGCAATTTCGTCTTCGGCCTGGAGGCTCTTCACACCAAGATCTTTCCTTGCCGACAGAGCTTCCAGAATACCGGTGGCAGGAGTTATGGGATATGAACCGATAAAGAGCTCAAGGCCCGCCTTCTCGGCAGCAGCGATAAAACCCCATGCTGTTGCCTCATTTCCATTTATGTTTCTGTACCTCCCCTTTGCAATAGGAGCCGGATTTATTCTGACAGGTTCCAGCGCTTCAATTGTCTCAGCGTAATAATATCCGGCCCTAAGCGCAATTTTATTCGCTTTGGCAACCTCGGGTTTCTTTTTAAATTTCCTGTCGCAAAAATCCTCTGTATAATCAAGTTTCCTGTCGAACATCCAGTAAACCATACCGAGAGCAAACATATTCTTAGTTCTGAGTACGGATTTCTGATCCAGCTCCAGGTCCTTCAGTGCCTCCTTCACCATTGAAGATATGGGAGCGGCAATAATGTTAAAGTCCTCAAGTTTTTCTTCCGCGATCGGATCTTTGACATAACCTGCCTTTTCAATATTCTTGTCTGTAAAGCTGTCTTTGTCGTATATTATAGTACTCCGGTCCTTGATCCACCTCACGTTTGCCTTCACGGCGGCCGGGTTCATTGCAACCAGCACATCGGCATAATCGCCGGGGGTATTGATCTCCGAATGACCCATGTGAACCGTAAAGCCTGATACTCCTCCTACCGTGCCCTGAGGTGCCCTTATTTCGGCCGGGTAGTCGGGAAATGTCGACAGGTCGTTTCCATAAAGAGCAGCTGTATCGGAAAAAAGTGTTCCTGTCAGCTGCATCCCGTCCCCCGAGTCGCCGGAGAAACGGATAACGACCTCATCCTTTTCAATAATCTGTGGTTTTGTACCCATTTTCTTTTTATTAAAGCACTGATTCAAAATGAAAATGCATACTCACGAGAACCATAGGAAAATATGCATCTAATAAACCAGCAAGGTGACTATTTGTTGAACAGTTGGTTAACTAATTATATCTGATTTATTAACAAATTTATATATTTTAAAAATTGTACAACCAATTATCTGAGGCATTGGAATATGATTTTGATCATATTTAGTAATTTACCGAACCTGTTCTTATTGATTATCTATAGAAATTAAACATGCAAAGATGGCACTGATAAAGAAAGTCAGAGGATTTGTTCCGCAGATAGGAAAGAATTGTTACCTCGCTGAAAATGCGACCATTACCGGTGATGTTGTTATTGGAGAAGAATGCAGCATCTGGTTTAACACGGTTATCAGGGGTGATGTGAATTCCATCAGGATCGGCAACAGGGTCAATATCCAGGATGGCACGGTACTGCACTGCCTGTACGAAAAATCGGTGATCGAAATAGGGAATGATGTTTCGATCGGTCACAATGTAGTCATTCATGGCGCCAGGATAGCCGATAATGTGCTCATAGGAATAGGTGCCATTGTTCTCGACAACGCAGTTATCGGGGAGAATTCCATCATTGCAGCAGGGGCAGTCGTTCTTGCAGGAACAGTTATTGAGCCCTGGAGCATATGGGGTGGCGTGCCGGCAAAGTTTGTCAAAAAGACAGAACCGGGTCAGACAAGGGAAATGATAGAAAAGATTGCAGCCAATTACATAATGTACGCCGGATGGTACAGGGAGGAGTGAATCAGTTCCAGATGTCCGCCTTCTGAAGATTTATGTTCTTCTCGAAAAACATCCTGGCTATCTTCTCAAAGTATTCAGTAAAATCCGAAACAAAGAACCTGTCGCTTACCTTCCCGTTTTCGTTGAGAAGGCCGGCCTTTTCAAGGGTGTCCCTCATTGCAACAGAGACGATCCTTGCTGAATCGACAACCTCAACATTAAAGTTGAAGTATTTGCTGATCTGGTTCTTGATGATGGGATAGTGCGTGCAACCAAGTATAAGTGCGTCAATGCCCGACAAGGATTCGTTTGAAAGGTATGTCCTGATAATGGCATTGCTGATGTCGTCGTAGATAAAACCTTCTTCAATCATCGGAACGAAGAGTGGTGTTGCCAGTGAGACAACCCTGGCTGAACTGTTGTTTTTCAATATCTTCTGCTCATAGGTACCTGAGCTGATAGTCCGCTTTGTGCCGATAACCCCGATCTTCCCGAAATGACGTGAAGAAACATATTCAACTACAGGATCAATGACGTCAAGTATGATAGTTTTATCCTTCAGGGCGGATTTCAGGTATTCAAAAGCTGAAGCCGAGGCAGAGTTGCAGGCTATCAGTACGGCCTTTGCATCTTTCCCGAGGAGAAATTCGCATATTTTTTCAGAGTAATACCTTATCGATTCCTCCGATTTGTCGCCATATGGAAGGTGTGCAGTATCGCCAAAATAGATCAGGCTTTCGCCGGGAAGAATCTGCTTGATGGCATGTGCCACTGTAAGACCACCCACGCCAGAATCAAAAATTCCTATTGGTCTGTCATTCACTTCTCTTCAAAATAAAATGACCATCCCGGCGGGATGGTCATCGGTTTATTATACCATAATTATTTCAGTCCAAGCTTGGTCTTAACTGCAGCCAGAATATTGGTGCTTTTAGTTTCATCAAAGAAAAGAACCTGTCCCTTGGAAACATCAAATACATAAATGTATCCACCTTCCTTGCCAACTTCCTTTATAGCCTTATCGACTTTTGCGAAGATCGGCTGGGTAAGCTGTGACTGCTGTTCCTGCAGCTGTGTCTGAGCCTGTTGCTGGAAATCCTGGATTCTCTTATTGATATCTGAAAGCTCCTGTTCCTTGGTTTGCTTAACAAGTTCGGTATAGTTTTTACTCTCCTTGTTATATGTATCCAGTTTGTTGTTCAATTCAACCTGCATAATCTGAAGAGCATTTACCAGCTCCTTCTGGGTTCTTTCCAGCTTGGCCATTGCTGAATCATACTCAGGCATCGACTTGATAAGTTCGTCGCTGTTAATATGAGCAAATTTGAAAGTCTGGGCTTCACTCTTCTGTGCAAGGAAAATAACAACTGCTACCAGGGATATAACACTTAAAAATCTTTTCATTAGTTGAATGTTTTTATTTAACAATTGCTGCAAAAATATACATTTAATTCTTATATCCCAACTTTTGTAGAACCTGGTCGCTGAGGTCATATTTCGGATTAGCGAAAAGTATATTTCCTCCTGCAGCCGTATCGAAAATCACCGCGTAACTGCCTTCAACGGCAATCTCCTTGATAGCTTTAAGTATTTCGTCCTGTATCGGCTTAACCAGCTCTTCGCGTTTCTTGAAGAGTTCACCGTCCATCCCGAAATACTTGCTCTGCAGATCCTTGATCTCCTTTTCCTTTGCAACTATCGACTCTTCCCTCTTGGTTTTCATGTCCTGCGAAAGAAGAACTGACTCGCTCTGGTACGACTTATACATCTGTTCGACAACGGCATATCCGTCGGAGACCTCTTTTTCCCACTGTTTGGAAAGCTTGTCGAGCTGTTCCTGCGCAGCATTGAAGGCCGGTATGTTCTTTTTAATATATTCTGAATCAACAAATGCATACTTCTGCGCCAAAGTTGCCGATGTTGTCAGAAGAACGACTGCTGCTATTAATGCTATCTTTTTCATACTACAATAATTATATTCAGCAAAGTTAGAATTGTTGTCCGATTACGAAGTGAAATTGGGATTTATTTGCGCTGGAGTTACCGGGAACGGCATCGAATCCATACCCCCAGTCAACTCCAAGGAGGCCAAACATTGGCAGGTTGGCCCTGATACCAATACCAGCCGAGCGGTTAAGTGCGAACGGGTTAAACTCCTTCAGCGAAAACCATGCCTTACCTGCTTCCAGAAATGCAAGTCCGTAGATCGTTGCCTGCGGGTTAAGGGTAATCGGGTACCTGAGCTCGAAGGTTATCTTCGAATAGACGTTACCTGAGAGGACGGTTGGCTTATTTGGATCAACAGGGGTAAGTGACCCGTTTGTATAACCTCTTAATGCAATCACGTCGCGGCCGTAAAGGCTGTAGCCTGTCATACCATCGCCGCCGAGGTAGAAGTTCTCGAATGGTGACGGGCCTATCTCCTTGTTATAATATCCGATGTATCCGAAATTAAACTTTGGATTCAGGATAAGCTTGTCGTCGGAGCTAAGGGGGAAATAGTAGTCAGCTTTGAAAACCCACTTATGAAACTCGATCCACTTGTATTTTTCCTCATCCGATGCATTTGCGTAGCTCCTGCCAGTCAGCAGGGAATATGGTGGTGTGAGCTGCAAGGACAGGGAGAATGAAGAACCCGTGCGAGGGTAAATCAGGTTCGGAGCTGTTGAAAATCTCATCAGCCTGGCGGTGAAGCTCAGAAGGTTCGAAAAACCGTTGCTGTAAAGGAAAGTATATTGCGTATAATTGTTCAGAACGTACCTCTGGTAATTCAGTTCGCCGTAAATCGAGAAATAATCATCGGGCCAGTTAAGTCTCTTGCCGATCCCCGCGGAAATCCCATCGACTGTCATTGCCTGCCTGCCGCTCTCCCCTTTTTTCTGACCGTTGGTCATAAGGGAATGATAAGCGGATATATTAAGGGTGTTAGGTTTTGTACCACCAAGCCAGGGTTCAACAAATGACACGTTGTACGACTGGTAAATACGGCCGTTGGTCTGTGCCCTGATACTTATTGACTGCCCGTCACCCGAAGGGTATGGTCTCCATTCCTTGAGCTTGAAGAAGTTGCGCATCGCAAAATTGTTGAATCTCACACCCACTGTTCCCACGAGCATGCCTGCTCCCCAACCGCCTGAGATTTCAAACTGGTCGTTAGCGCGTTCCTCGAGCTTGTAAAGAAGATCCACAGTTCCGTTTGTCGGATCGGGCAGAGGCTGGGGATTGATTTTTTCCGGGTCAAAATGTCCAAGGACACCAACCTGCCTCACCGACCTGATGATGTTTTCCTTGCTGAAGAGCTCACCCGGCAGCGTATAAAGCTCCCTCCTTGGCACATGCTCGTTGGTACGGGTGTTCCCGCTTATAATAATATTGTTCAGATATGCCTGCTCTCCTTCAAATATCCTCACTTCAATGTCGACCGAATCGCCCTCCACCTTCAGTTCAACAGGTGTCAGCCTTGAAAACAGGTAGCCATGATCGAGGTAAAGTGAAGTAACGGCATCCTCATCGAGGCTCATCCTTTTCTCCAGGAGGGATTGGTCATAGACCGAACCCTTTTCAATATTCAGCTTATCGGAAAGCGTCTGCTTGGTATATATACTGTTGCCTATCCAGGTAATGTTCCTGATAAAATATTGTCGCCCTTCGGATATCTTCAGAACAAGGCCGATCCTGTCGTCGGAAATCTTATAAACAGAATCTGAAAGGATCGCAAAATCCTTGTAGCCGTTATCATTATATAACTTGACGATCTTGGTTTTATCTTCCTCGTATTTTGAAAGAACATATTTGGATGCATGGAAGAAGTTCCAGTTTCGGATTTTGGTATTCTTCATTTTATGGTACAGCTTTCGTGCCTTAAAGGCATCAAGCCCCACGAAATCTATGGCCCCGATCTTAACCTTGTCATTCTTCTTGATGTTTACCGTAAGAATGACATTATTAGGTCGCTGGGGATCGTCCTTCTGAACAAATGTAACCTCGGTGTTGAGAAATCCCTTGCCGACATAATGATCCTTAATGATTCTTTCAGTGTTGCTCAGGGCATAAGCAGTAATCTGTGATCCGTTGGGAAGGGAGATCTTTTTTGTCAGGTCTTCGACTTCGCCTTTCCTGATTCCGTCAAACCTCAGGGCAGAAAGCCTTGGGCGTTCCTGGAGGAATATGTCGAGTGTAATTGAGTCATTTACGACAGTTGAGTATGTTATTCTTACATCTGAAAAGAGACCCTGCTCATAGAGCTTCTTGACTGCTTCATAAACCTTGTCGCCCGGGATCGTCAGCTCCTCACCTATCCTGAGTCCGGAAATACCTATCAATGCATTTGAATCGAGGTATTTAACTCCTGAAATTGTAATATTCTTAAGTACATAATCACCCGGAGATAGGTAGTTCACGATGTTTTTGTCGTCCTGAGAATAACCGGTAAGGCCAATCAGTAAAAACGGGAGAACCGCAATAATTCTTTTCAATCTGTAAATCAACATCCTAATTTTATTTTTCCAGAACCTGTCCGCTGGTTTTTCCAAATCTTCTTTCTCTTCTCTGAAAATCAAGTATGGCCCTGTAAAAGTCCTCTTTACCAAAATCGGGCCAAAGTAATTCGGTAAAGTACAATTCAGTGTAGGCAAGCTGCCACAGTAGGAAGTTACTGATCCTGAGTTCACCACTGGTCCTGATCATCAGCTCAGGATCAGGAATTCCATTGGTGATAAGGTGTTTCTCAAATACATTTTCATCAATTTCTTCCAGGCTCATCTGCCCTTTAAGTGTTTCTTCGGCAATTGTTCTTGCTGCATTCATAATTTCCCACCTGGAGCTATAGCTTAGTGCGACAATAAGATTCAGTCCTGTTGACGAAGAAGTCACCTTTATTGTTTCAAACAACCTTTCTCTTACATCATCCGCCAGCCTCTTGAAATCGCCTATCGCGAGAAGGCGGACATTATTTTTAACGAGGGTTGCAGTTTCGTTATTCAACGACTGCACCATTATTCTCATCAGTGCCGAAATTTCGTCATCCGGCCTGTTCCAGTTTTCAGTTGAGAACGTATATAATGTAAGATATTTCAAACCCAGCTCCGCGGCACATTCGATAACTGATCTTACTGCATTCACACCCTGCTCGTGCCCGAAGTTCCTCTCTTTTCCCTTCTGTATTGCCCATCTTCCATTGCCATCCATTATTATAGCAACGTGAACAGGCAGCCTTTCAGTATTTATCTGTTCCTTTAAAGACATATCATTTTTTCCTTCTGGAATCAACATCGGCATATGCCGGGCACCCGGCAAGCCTGTTATACATCTTCCATGTCAGGCCGATACCCGTAAAGCTGTACCAGTCATTATCATGAAGCCACCCGTGATCCTTAGGGTCGATAAAATCTTTTAAGCCGTCAAAGTTATCATAAAAAGTCTTACGAAAACCATATTCGATCTCCAATCCCAGATTTTTGTAAATATTTATCTTGAGTCCTACTGACATCGGAATCACCGGGATAACGGCAAAAGATACGGTATTGACAACTGCTGCGCCGGCGCCGCCTGCAATATACGGCGAAAAATTCCATCTCCTTCCGAAGGTGGAATAGTTGAAGAAATTGAATTCAAACTGAGCGGAGAGCTCTCCCACTTCGCCCGAGAAGCTTGCCCGCCTTGCCTGCTGGAAAGCATTGTGAAAATCACGATCTCTTGCCTCTACACCGCCTATGATTGCATTGAGCCTCACAGCCTGGCGCGGATGGAGATTATACCTGTAGAAAACACCCGCGGCCGGGAGGGGTGAGTAAAGGAGCCTGTTCGTATTTATGTCCCCAATATAGCTTGATACCCCTGCAAATACGCCATAATCAGCATTCCTCTGCCCGAAGGAAGCCTGAAAGATTAATACCAGGACAAAAAAACTGTAGTATCTCTTCATCAATACGGCGCTCTCATTCAATACCTCCTTTTACTCATGAACTTCGGCATACCATTCAAGAGGGTAGGTATCCTGTAAGTAAATGTGAAGGTCATAAGATAATAAACGTCGTTTGACTTTGAATATTTTGAACTATACCCGTCAAGATAATCAGAGAATGTGTACCTGCCTCCAAGCTCCAATCCGAAAGAGTAATCGGATGAGTAGAGGAAATTAGCACCTATTCCCACCGGTATAACTGCCGTGAAGCCGCCTTTCTTCATACCGGAATTAACAAGAGTGCTGTTGCCCTTAACACTGTACGACAGACCTCCAAAACCTGTGAAAGCATAAAAATCGATAAACGAAAAAAACGAACCCATCATCTGTTTGCCCTTGAAAAAGGAGTACTTTCCTTCCTGCCTGCTTTTAATAAAGTAATATTCACCCGTAACAGCAGGTTCCAGGAAAAAAGTGGAAGCCTCCATTCCCCTTACTTCATTTGAGCCCCTGGTATCAGCTGCATGAAACATACCCCCAGAGAGGCTTACCTTAACACTCAGATCCTTCAGGATCCTGTACTTAAGTGCGCCTTCGATATTGAATCTTGTCTGATGCAGTATAATATCCCTTATTCCAATAATATTCGCGGATGGAGTATAACCGCCGATATCACCGAAAAACTGTGAAATACCGGCACCTGCGACGGCCTCTATCCGTGTTTGCTTGAACAACTCCTGTGCAAGAGAAGCTTTTGTGAGTAAGCTCAGAAACAGAATAAATGTAAGGCATCGTTTCATAACTCAACTTCTTTAGTTTCTGACACAAATATAATAATATTAACCAGATCAAGAAGATTGCCGGGGTTAATTCCTTCTGTCGGCACCCCACATCAGTTTGTTCCTGAGGGTACTGTAGAAATCCCGGCCCCGCAGCATCACTGTCTTCAGCTTCTTTTCATACCTCTCAATTTCCAGCTGTTCACCCGCAGGCAATTTTCCTGACCTGGAATCACAGGTAACAAGATAATCACTGCTCCTGCCTTCGGTGACGAGCCTGAGCCTGCTCCCGCCTGATACGATAATAGGCCTGATCGTCAGGTTATGTGGTGAAATCGATGAAATGATAATACTTTCATCACCCGGCGACAGGATGGGCCCTCCCACGCTCAGGTTATATGCCGTTGACCCGGTCGCCGAAGAGATTATCAGCCCGTCCGACCAGTAAGTATTAAGGTAGAGGCCATCGACGTAAACATTGACGGTTATCATGCCGGGATCGCTCTTTTGCACAGTAATTTCATTAAGTGCCACGGCAGGATCCATGCCGAAAATATTAACGGGACTGCAAATGCTCAGAAGGCTTCGTTCAAGTATTTCATATTCCCCCCTGAAAAGCATATCAAGCGAATTATTCAGTTCATCTTCCGAGATATTTGCCAAAAACCCCAGCCGGCCCGTATTTATTCCTGCGACCGGTATCCCCAGGTCAACAACCTTCATCATGGTTTCAAGGAAGGTGCCGTCGCCTCCTACGCTAAGCACGAGGTCGGGTAATCCATTCAGTTCCCCGAGCGAACTGAATTTTTCAATAAGCCTGCCTCCTTCACAGACCGGGGGTGCTCCTGCTTTCTCATAAATCTGCATGGTGATTCCCATCCTGCAAAAATCCCCGATGAGCTTCCTCACAACCTCACCTGTCCTGCCACTGTCTACTGCGCTGTATATGGCAACCCTGTTCAGCATCAACTTTCTAAATATTAAGATATTTAATCAGCATGTCAAGTCTTTCGGAATAGAATCTGTCGAGGTTATCGTCGGCCGTTACCCACGACCTGACATTATAGCTGTACCGTTCGAATGTCCTGATTACTGACGACAGGTCATTTGAACTGACTTTGATTGTCACCTCCAGCCGTGTCGATTCCGGGGGTGAAGTGATATACATGCAGAGAACCTTCAGGTTATTTCCCTCAATTATCTGGGCAATCTGCGAAAGGGAATAGTCTCTTTCAAGAAGTTCAAGCACAATAATTCCTCCCGGCTGGTCGAGCGAGGAAATCTCCGATATGTGTCTCAGCAGGTCGCTTGCCGTAATGACACCCTTGTAGTGGTTTGATTCGTCCAGGACAGGAATCACGCTCAGCTTAAGCCTCGATGCCAGGCCTATCACCTCGAAGAGATGCTGTTCAGCAAAAACAAAGGGTTTGAGCAATGTCAGCGAATGGTTCCCAATAGGCTCCTCCGGTTGGTTCATATCATAAATATCAGCATCTGAAATAAGACCCAGGAGATCCTGGTTGTTGACAATAGGCAGGTGTGAAATTCTGAAAATCTCCATCCAGTTGAGAGCTGTATGCCCTGTATCTGAGGTCTTTAAGGAAGGGATTATTTCGGAAATCAGGTCTTTTGCCAGCATCTGTTCAATCTTGTTTCTAATTTTCAACTAAAATAAGAAAAAAAACAGCAGTTATTGTATTTTTGCATCGCAATCGGAAAACACCATAAGGCAATAAGAAGCAATGACAAAGCTAAGTGTAAATATCAACAAAATAGCAACAATCCGTAATGCCAGGGGAGGTAACGTACCGGATGTCAGACTGGCAGCCATAAACTGCCAGCGTTTCGGCGCCGATGGAATAACCGTCCACCCGAGGCCGGATGAAAGGCATATCAGGTATAGTGATGTTTTTGAAATAAAACCTGTTATCACCACTGAATTCAATATTGAAGGATACCCTTCCGGGGAGTTTATCAGCATGGTCCTATCAGTAGTTCCCGACCAGGTGACACTTGTCCCCGATCCGCCCGGAGCCATTACTTCAAACGCGGGATGGGATACTGTCAGCAACATGGATTTCCTTAAAAAAACGATAAAACGATTCCAGCAACACGGAATCAGGACCTCCGTATTCATCGACACGGATGTGGAGAATATCCGTAATGCCGGTGAGACAGGTACCGACAGGATTGAACTTTACACTGAACCCTTTGCTTCAATGTACGTCAAAAACAAGGAAGAGGCGCTCGAACCCTTTGTGAGGGCTGCTGAAGTTGCAAGGGAGTGTGGCCTGGGGCTGAATGCCGGTCACGACCTGAATCTTGAAAACCTTAAATATTTTCACCTCAATATTCCATGGCTCGACGAAGTCTCCATCGGTCATGCTCTGATATCGGATGCACTTTATTACGGGCTTGAGAACACCATCAGGCTGTACAGGAGACAGCTATCAAGCTGACCCGGGATGAAGCTCTTCTACAGGAAATACGGAAATGGACCGGCGCTCGTGATACTTCACGGCCTTTACGGGTCGTCCGATAACTGGGTCTCCATAGCAGGAAAGCTGTCAGGCAGGTTTACCGTGTACCTGCCGGATCTCCGGAACCATGGATCCTCGCCACATTCCGGTACTCATGATTACAGCTCCATGGCCTCGGATGTATTCGAATTTGTTTCAGACCTGAAACTCAGGCAGTTTATACTTGCGGGGCATAGCATGGGTGGAAAGGTTGCCATGAAATTTGCACTGGAATGGCCGGAGATGCTTCAGGGCCTGATCATAGTCGATATAGGTCCGTCGGGATCGGACGATCCACGCAATCCATTCTATCGTGAGCACAGGAAAATACTCGAAGCCCTGTCAGGTTCAAAGGCTCCTGAATCAACATCAAGGGATGAAGTGGAGAAACGCCTGTCGCCTTTAATTGAAGATGAAAGAACACGGAGCTTCATAATGAAAAACCTGAGGAGAACCCCTGCCGGAACTTTTAAATGGAAACTGAACATTGAAGCATTGCTAGCCAACCTCGGAAGGATTACAGACAGTGTTCCGGGCATTGACGATGAATATGCAGTGGTATCGGGATTCCCGGTAATATTCATACGCGGAGGTGAGTCGGGTTACCTGATGCCTGAATCATTCGAAGGGATCCGGAAAGTATTTCCGGCGGCAGAAATCAAAACGGTTGACGGTGCCGGACACTGGGTTCACGCTGAAAAGCCGGATGAAATTATTGCTGCTTTTCTCAATATTGCATCCGGGGGTTAATCGAAAAGGGTCACCGACTCAATCCTGTCCCCGGGAATAGTGTCCATGTTCATAAACCTGAGTATCACCTGCGCGACCGCCAGTACGTCCTTCTCGCAATATCTTACAATTCTCCTGATATCCCTTTCTTTCCAGTAAACATCCGAAACCATGCTGCCATCTATGTCATCCTTGGGCGATGGAATACCCAGGGTTGATGTAAGCAGTGCCAGTGAGGTGTAGCTCTTGTAGTCCCCGAATTTCCAGAGGTCCATCGAATCGAGTAATTTCACCTCCCATGGTTTCTTTCCGGCATTGTCAAGAATTGAAGGGATGGGGAGCCTGTTTATTACCATTCGCCTTGCAATATATGGGTAGTCGAACTCCTTGCCATTGTGAGCGCACAAGGTAAGGTCCCTCCCTTTGGAAGATTTCGACAGCAGTGTGGAAAATCCTGCAAGAATATCCTTTTCATTATCGCCGTAAAAAGATTTTAACCTGAAACCGAAGGGGTTTCTATCCCTGATTATCCCGGCCGATATGCAGATAATCCTCCCGAATTCGGCATATATGCCGGCCCTCTTGAACAGCTCTCCCGGATCCTGGTTCTCTACTTTAATCTGCTGGGACTTTTTCTCCCATAATACCTGCATATCGGGTTTCATCTCTTCAAAAGACGGGGCAGCCGGTACTGTTTCTATATCGATGAACAGTATGTCTTCAGGTTTGATATTTTCAAGCATCTTTCACTTATTTTCGACCTGTAAATGTTGACGAATAATCGATATCAGCACACCTATTCCCACCATGTTTTCACCTCCTCCGGGTATGATTATGTCTGCGTATCTTTTTGAAGGTTCAATGAACTGGAGGTGTGATGGTTTTACTGTTTTATGGTACCTGTCGAGCACCATCTCAACCGACCTGCCACGCTCGGCGATATCCCTGTAGATCACACGGCCGAGCCTGTCGTCTGCGTCGGCATCGACAAAGACCTTTATATCGAACATCTTTCTCAGATCGCTGTCGGTAAGTATCAGGATGCCTTCCACAAGAACTACTCTCGCCGGCTTGATGAGAATGGTCTCCTCCGATCTGAGGCACGTGAGATATGAATATACCGGCATCTCAACAGGTTCCCCGTTCCTCAGCTTCTTCAGGTGTTCAATAAGCAGTGTGAACTCAACAGATTCAGGGTGGTCGAAGTTTATTTTCTGCCGCTCTTCCAGTGAAATATTTTGATTGTCCCTGTAATAGGCATCCTGCGGAAGGACAATGACCTGGTCCCTGTGAAACTCATCGATAACCCTGTTCACGACCGTGGTTTTTCCCGATCCTGTCCCTCCTGCAATTCCTACAATGAGCATAAATTTATATTTTTGTGTAATTATTCCTTATCAAAAATAATAATTTATACCTCATGGTAAAACATATTGTCTTCTTCAGGCTGACCTCATTTGACAGCGATGCTGAAAAAGAGAGCCAGATTGAAAAAATGAAGAAGATATTTTCAGCTTTACCGTCTAAGCTGCATTTTATCGGTTCATATATGACCGGAAAGAATATTTCGACCGGGGATCATGCATGGGATTTTGTGATCGACTCGGCCTTCAGTTCAAGACAGGACCTGGAAAGATACATCGAAAGCCCGGAGCACCGGGAGGCGGTGAGGAAGGCTTCCGTTATAAAAAAGGAAAAAGCGGTGGTGGACTATGAATATTAAACAATCCGGAATGGCTGAACTTTATCCCCTGAAATTTGAACCCGTCCTGGTCGATAAGATCTGGGGTGGCAACTCCCTGGCTCTCAGGTGGGGCAAGAATGCAGATACTGGCAGAAGGATCGGCGAGAGCTGGGAAATATCCGGAGTTCCGGGTAACATTTCCGTGGTAAGCAACGGGTACCTTGCCGGTAACAACCTGCAGGAGATCATTGAAGTTTACATGGGCGATATCACGGGAGACAGCATCTATGAAAAATACGAAAATGAATTCCCCCTCCTGATAAAACTAATTGAAGCTGAAGATGACCTTTCAGTACAGGTTCATCCGGGTGACCTCCTGGCCAGGGAAAGGCATGGTTCATATGGCAAGACAGAAATGTGGTATATTCTCGAAAGCAGGCCAGGGGCAAAAATCTTTACAGGATTTTCCAGGGAGGTCTCGCGCGATAAGTTTCTTGAAGCGATCGGGAATAATACCCTGAACGGACTGTTGAATACCGAAGCCAGCTTGAAAGGTGATGTATATTTTACACCGGCCGGTAGGATTCATGCCATAGGCGCCGGCAATATTCTGGCCGAGATCCAGCAGACATCAGATATCACCTACAGGATATATGACTGGAACCGTAAAAATGCCGACGGCACAGGGCGTGAGTTGCATACTGCACTGTCGCTCGATGCAATCGACTTCACTCCCACCAGCCGGTCAGCCATACGGAAAGAGATCCATCCCGACACGACTGTCAACCTGGTCAGCTGTGAGTATTTTATTACCAACCTGCTCCATTTCAGCAGTATAATCAGGAAGGATTATAGTTTTATCGATTCATTTATGATCTACATTTGTGCTTCAGGCGAACTGCTAATTCATTGGGATGGCGGAGTTGAATCGCTGAAAAAAGGTGAAACAATTCTTGTCCCGGCAATGCTTAACGACATTGTACTTGAACCAAGGCCGGAAGCGGAGATACTCGAAGTGTTTGTGAATAGCTTTATCAATTAAAATGACAGAAATGAGAAATATCAGTACCAGAGCCTTACTTATTATTCTTGCGATTGCTTTTACCGGTTGCGGGAATAATAAGACAGCAAATAAACCTGTTGTCTCCCCGGCTGATACCGTAACGACAGCAGATACAGGTTATACAGGCATCCGCCAGTATTTCAGCAAAAGGATCCTTACATACGAAGTCACTTTTAAAAACGGCGTGAGAAACGGGTTGATGAAAACCTTTTATTCAGGTGGTAACTTAAGGCAGACTTTCTGGTATGAAAATGGCAAAAAAGAAGATACGGCGGTATGGTACTATGAGGAAGGACCTGTTTTCAGGAAAACACCCTTTAAACGTGACTCGATGAACGGTATGCAGATACAGTTTTACAAATCTGGTGCGGTAAGGGCGAAGATGAGTTTTGTGAACGGGTTGAGAACGACCTTCCTGGAGGAATATTCAAATGACGGCAAAAAAATCACTGATTACCCCGATGTGGTAATTAATGTCATAGATAAGCATAAAGACAATGGATCTTACCTGATAAGGTTCCTTCTCGACAGGAAAGATGTTAAGGCTAATTTTTATACAGGTGATCTGTCGGAAGGACTTTTCAATCCATCTGTCCTCCGAAAGATCAACACTTCTGATTTCACCGGGGCCGTAAGCCTTATGAAGGGACCGGGAAAACCGCTGTCCTCCCTGTCGGTAATTGCTGAAATCACAACGCAGCTCGGAAACAAGCGGATCGTCACGAAAAGCCTGGCTCTGCCTTACGCGGACCTCGTTATGGCACAATGACCTATGGCTATTAATATTAAAACGGCGAAGTTTGTCAAAAGCAGCGAGAACCTGGCTCAATGCCCCGTTACCTTACAGCCCGAGTTCGCATTTATAGGCAGGTCGAATGTAGGGAAATCGTCGCTTATTAATATGCTGACCGGTGTCAGTCATCTTGCCAAGGTGTCTTCAACTCCGGGAAAAACCAGGACTATAAATCATTTCATCATAAACGACGACTGGTATATTGCCGATTTACCGGGTTATGGTTATGCTAAGGTTTCGGCCGGGAAACGTGAAAAATGGAATACCGAATCCGTCAGATATATCCTGGGCAGAAAGAACCTTGTATCGCTCTTTGTCCTTCTCGACAGCCGTATACCCCCCCAGGATTCGGATATCCGGTTCATGGAGATGCTGGGGCTGAACCTGGTGCCATTTGCAAGGATATTCACAAAAACAGACAAACTGAGCAGCAATGAAATCAGGAAAGCCATATCGCTGTGCGATACGGTAATGCTTGAAAAATGGGAAGAGCTGCCTCCTGCAATTATCACCTCATCTGCCAGGAAGACAGGAAGGGAAGAGGTACTGGAATATATTGAACAAAGTATTAACAATTTCAGAAAAACAGGATGAAATAGGCTGGATTTTCTATTTTTGTAACCACGAATTAACCTAACATTAACCTCTAAAATTAATCAAGATGTTCGGCAAGGCACCAATGAAAGTATTCGCTTGCAGGGGTTCCAAACAGCTGGCCCAGAAGATTGCTGACGAATTAGGAGTTGAACTCGGCAGAAGTTCAGTAACAGAATTCAGCGACGGTGAATTCCAGCCTTGCTACGATGAATCGGTAAGAGGATGCATGGTATTTATTGTTCAGTCGACCAACCCGCCGGCCGAAAACCTGTTCGAGCTTCTTCTGATGATTGATGCTGCAAAAAGAGCATCGGCTTACAAGGTTATTGCTGTGATACCATATTACGGATTTGCAAGGCAGGACAGGAAGGACAGGCCTCGCGTATCGATAGGATCGAAGCTTTCTGCCGACCTGCTAAGTGCGGCAGGTGTCGACAGGATAATAACAATGGATCTGCACGCCGACCAGATACAGGGGTTTTTCAATGTTCCGGTCGACCATCTCTTCGGTTCCGCAATTTTTGCTCCCTATATCGAAAAACTGGCCCTGGAGAGCCTGACGGTATCTGCTCCCGACATGGGCGGGTCAAAGCGGGCCAACGCCTATGCGCGCCACCTGCAGTCTGAAATGGTTCTCTGCTACAAGCTGAGGAAAAAACCGAATGTTATAGAGGAGATGTCAATTATTGGCGAGGTCGAAGGAAGGAATGTGGTTATCATTGACGATATGGTTGATACTGCCGGAACTCTTGTACTGGCTTCACAGATGATGACCGACAGAGGCGCAAAAAGCATCAGGGCTTTTGCAACTCACCCTGTGCTTTCGGGAAATGCGATTGACCGTATCAACAAATCTCCAATTCTTGAGCTGGTGGTGACGGATTCGATGCCACTAAGAGGAGCCTCTCCGAAGATCAAGGTCCTTTCAATAGCTGATATATTCGCCAAGACCATCCAGGCAGTGAATATGAATCTGTCTATCAGCACAAATTTTGTATTTTGATTCCTTTGTCTTATATTTGCCCGCCAATTTTTTAAAAATAATGTCAAACGTGTGATGGGATCCTGAGGGCGGGATTGAGTAACACAACAACTTAAAGACAAATGAAAACTCTTGAAATCAGCGGTACACTCAGGAAGGACCTTGGTAAGAAAAGTTCAAAGGAGCTGAGGAAAAACAACAATGTACCCTGCGTAATTTACGGCGGTAAGGAAAATGTTCATTTTTCGACCCACGAAAATAACCTTTCGAAGCTTGTATATACACCGGATGCTCACCTGGTTATGCTAAATGTTGAAGGCAAAAAATATGAGGCTGTTCTTAAAGAAATTCAGTTCCATCCTGTTACCGACAAAATGCTTCATATTGATTTTACAGAAGTATCTGAAGACAAGCCAATAACAATCGGAATTCCAATAAAGGTCTCAGGCGATTCAGCGGGCGTTAAAGCCGGCGGTAAGCTGAGGATAAGGAGAAGAAGCCTTCTTGTAAAAGGACTTGCAATCAATATACCTGAATTTATTCCTATCGACATAACCGAACTGAAAATTCACGAGTCAGTTAAAATAGGTGATCTTACATTTGAAAATTTTGAACTGGTCGAGCCCAAGAAATCGATGATTCTCCAGATTGCAACATCGAGGGTTGCTCAGAAAGAGGAGGAAACTCCTGCTGAAGGTGCCGAAGGTGCAGCTCCTGCTGCAGAAGGTGCTCCTGAAGAAGAAAAGAAATAGTGCCATCCCGGTCTAAAATTCAGGCAAGATGAAATACCTGATTGTCGGCCTGGGTAATATAGGAGAAGAATACCGGGATACCCGTCATAATATAGGATTTTTGGTATTGGATGCCCTTGCGGAAGCATCCAGTACCGTTTTTACTGACAGGAGGTACGGCCAAACCGGAAGCTTCAGATTCAAAGGAAGGGAGTTTGTCCTTCTTAAACCATCCACTTTCATGAACCTGAGCGGTAACGCGGTAAATTACTGGCTGAAAAAAGAAAATATTCCAGCCGGGAATCTTCTGGTCATTGTCGATGATCTGGCACTCCCGCTTGGGAGCATCAGGATGCGGGCGAAAGGCAGCGACGGCGGGCACAACGGTCTCGCACATATAAACAGTGTCCTAGGGAACAATGAATATGCACGTATAAGGGTGGGAATCGGGAATAACTTTTCAAGGGGAAACCAGGTGAATTACGTGCTTGGAAAATGGACCGGCGAGGAGCTGGAAATACTTAAAGAGAGGATTGAGCTGATCATCGAAATGATAAAGTCGTTCGGAACTTCAGGCACGGCACACACGATGAACATCTATAACAAGCCCGGTAAACTGCCGAAACCGGATAACGCCGGATGAACACTGCCGAAAAAATAAGAATTGACAAATTTCTCTGGGCCGTAAGGATATATAAAACCAGGAGCCTTGCCTCGGACGAATGCCGTAAAGGAAGGGTACTTATCAACAACCTCCCCGCCAAACCATCGCATGCTGTTGGCACAGGCGAAACTATCATGGTGAAAAAGGTCCCTGTAATTTATACATACAAGGTAATATTACCTGTTGAAAACAGGGTCTCTGCCAGGCTGGTCGAAAACTACATACTCGATTGCACCCCGGAGGAGGAGAAAGCCAAGCTGCTCCTGTCGCGAGCGACCGGATTCGGTGTACGTCCCAGGGGCCTGGGCAGACCCACAAAGAAAGAGCGCAGGTCCATTGACAGGCTTACTGATTCAGGACAGGATTCTTAATAGGTGGTATAAATACTTATTATCGTTGACCTGCTTTACAATTATATCTTTTTAAGGTCTTACTCTGAACCATTTTTTTATCTTGCATGATTGTAAAAAAAACTGGCGGATACCCGCTATCTGAAGCTTAATTTCAATCCTGATGGGGAAGGAAAACATAGAAAAATACAATGCCTTTTACTCTATGCTGAAATATGTTGCAAGTTTCTGGCATAATAAAGTTTTCTACAGGAAAGTCATCATCGTGGGAAGGGAAAATATAAATCCCGACGAACATCTGATCTTCGCACCGAATCACCAGAACGCACTTATGGATGCCCTGGCGGTGCTGTTTACAACAAAGGGACAGCTTGTGTTCCTTGCCCGCGCAGATATTTTCCGGAGAAAATTGCTTGCCTCTGTCCTGTACTTTATAAAAATACTTCCCGTGTACAGGATCAGGGACGGTTACGATAATCTCAAGGAGAATGACTGGGTGTTCAATAAAACAATTGATGTACTGAAGAACAAAAACGGGCTCGTAATTCTCCCGGAAGGTAACCATGAAGGTATGAGGAGGCTTCGACAGCTAAAAAAGGGTATCTGCAGGATTGCCTTCCAGGCTGATGAGGCAACGGGCTTCTCGATGAATATAAAGATCGTTCCTGTAGGCCTTGAATTTACCCATTACTCGAGGGTAAGACAGGTTCTGACAGTAGTTTACGGCAAGCCTATCGAAGTAAGCGACTTTTATGAATCTTACAGGAAGAGCCCACAGAGATCCATGAATGAGCTGAGGGAAAAACTTTCCAGTGAGATGCAGCAACTTATGGTTCATATCGAGTCGGTTGATGACTACGAGGCCATTGATGAGCTAAGGAGCATAATCAACGGCAAGTACAGCGACGACAAGAATATGCCAAAGCTGTTCAGGGACAGGATGCTGATAAACAGCCTCAACAGGCTCAGTACCACATCGGAAGAAACATACAGGAAGATATGCGACCTGGCGCTTAAAGTAAAATCGGGTGCGGCAAAGCTAAAAACAGAATATCGCCTCCTCGGCAAGAAGAAGCATACTCTTGCCGGAATGATTGGCGGACTGCTTACGCTTCTGCTGACATTTCCTGTATTTATCTATGGCTTTATATTCAATTACCTGTTCGTATCGGTACCGAACCTGTCTCTTAAAAATATCAGGGATGTCCAGTTTCATTCGTCGATCAGGTACACGATTTCACTTTTCCTGGCTTTTGTTTTAATGCCTATGTACCTGATACTTTCATTTGTTATATTCTCGCCCTGGTGGCTCGCTCTTGCAATATTCATCTCTATCCCATTCGCCGGCCTGTATGCCTGGAACTATCACCTTCTTTATAACAGGATAACCGGGGGCTTCAGGATAAGAAAGTATATCAGGAAGGGAAATAAGGAGTACGAGGAACTGAGGAGCAGCTATGACGAGCTTGTTTCACTTGTCTCAAAACATGCAAGCCTGTGAAAAACAAGTTTAAAGGGAAGGTTATCTGGATCACAGGCGCTTCCTCCGGTATGGGCGAGGCTCTGGTACACAGGTTTATGGATTACGGGGCAACAGTTATTGCCTCATCCAATGAGCCTGATGAGCTGAAAAGGGTTTCGTCGGCGTGCAATCGCAAAGCCGGGAGACTGATATCCGCACCATTCGACCTTTCAGATACTTCCGGAATAAAACAGCTTGTTGATAATCAACTTTCGGCAGCCGGCAGGATCGACTACCTCGTGAGCATGGGAGGAATCAGCCAGAGATCAACGGTCGAGGAAACACCTTTATGGCTCGACAGGAAAATTATGGAGATAAATTATTTCGGTACAATAGCTCTCGTGAAGGCGGTACTCCCATGGATGATCAGGCAGAAATCGGGGCATATCCTGGCAACCAGCAGTATATCCGGCAGATTTGGCTTTCCGCTTAGATCTGCATATTCGGCCTCGAAGCAGGCACTGCATGGATTTATTGAGACACTGTATATAGAAAATAAAAAAAATAATATAAGGGCATCAGTTATCATTCCGGGCAGGGTGAGGACAAATATCTCGGTGAGGGCACTCGATTCATCGGGGAAAGAGCATGGTAAAATGGATGCCGGGCAGGCAGGAGGCATAAGTCCTGAAAAGGCCGCGAGCCAGATCATAAGAGGCATAATGAAGAACCGTAGGGAGATTCTTGTTGGAAGCACCGAACTTATGATGCTGCATATCAGGAGATGGTTCCCCTGGCTCTTTTTCAAAATTGCAGACAAAATAAAATCGACCTGAAAAAAGATCATCTCATATGAAAGAATTTATTATTGGCGGTATCCAGCAGATGGGAATTGGTGTTAAGGACCTTCAGACATCGTGGAACTGGTATATTAAAAACCTGGGCATGGATTGTCCCATCTTCGGCGAAGAAGCTGAAGCTAAGTTTATGTTACCCTATACAGGCGGCAAGCCGCAGCTCAGGCACGCTGTACTTGCTTTCAACCTTCAGAGCGGCGGTGGGTTCGAGATCTGGCAGTACAAGGGAAGGGTACCCCAGGAGATATCGTGGGAGATAAAAGCAGGAAACCTCGGAATCTTTGCATGCAAAATCAAGGTAAAGGATATTGACAGGTCGTACAAATTTTTCATTGACCAGGGGATCAATGTAATTGGTGAGCCGTCACCCGACCCGGCAGGTGCAAGAACATTTTTTATTAAGGACCTTTCCGGCAATATCTTCCAGATGGTTGAAGCCTCCGACTGGTTTATGAACGAGAACAAACATAGCGGAGGAGTATTCGGCGCCGTGATAGGAGTCGCTGATATTGAGAAGGCACTGGTTGTATATTCTGATATCCTGGGTTATGAGAATGTGGTTTACGATTCGACCGGGGTTCACCCTGATTTTTCAGGGCTGCCTGGTGGAAATATAAAGCTCCGGCGGGTTCTCCTGAAGAAGGCTGGAATAATGCCGGGTCATTTTGGGGAACTCATGGGAAACAGCGAGATCGAGCTCATAAGCACCGGCAACCCGGAAGAAAAGAAGATCTATGAAGGCAGATTCTGGGGCGACCCAGGATTCATCCACCTCTGTTTTGATATTTCAGGTATCGATGTTTTAAGGGACTATTGCCACGAAAAGGGCCATCCTTTTACCGTCGATACAAAATCGACGATGTCGGGATCGAGGTTCGATATGGGAGAAGCGGCGGGCCACTTTGCTTATATCGAGGATGGCAGCGGTACTCTGATCGAGTTCGTTGAAACGCTCAAGATGCCCGTTTTCAAAAAGATAGGATGGTATCTCGATCTGTCGAAAAGGGACTATAGAAAGAACCTCCCGGCCTGGATGCTTAAAACCCTCAGGTACTCGAAGGTAAAGGTCAGCTGAGGATTCAGTTATTCTGCCTTGCAATATTCTCAGCCTGGGACAGGACCCTCATAACATTTCCGCCCCATATCTTTTCTATATCGGCTTTCGAATATCCCCTTCTCAGGAGTTCGATAGTAATATTCTTCATATCAGCCACGGTCTTACAGCCCTCTATACCTCCACCACCGTCAAAATCGGTTCCTATCCCTACATGATCGATCCCGATTTCCTGGACAACATGGTCGATATGGTTGACGGCATCCTTGACCGTTGCCAGCTTTGCATACTTCTTCATAGTCTCCTCATATTCTTTCCTCATCAGTTTTTTCTTCTCATCCGAAAGACTGTTATAGTCGCCAAACCGTTTCCTGAGATCAGACAGCCTTGAATCAAGCTCCGGGTTTTTTTCCGGGGTTTTGAGGTAGTCGCTGAGTATGCATATCTGTATTACGCCGTTATTCTGCTTAAGTGCCTGAAGCATATTGTCGTCGAGATTGCGGGGGCTTTCGCACAGGGCCCTGCACGATGAATGAGATGCTATGACCGGGGCCCTGGTGATTTTTAAAACATCATAAAAGGATTTGTCGGAAATATGTGAAACATCCACCATTATTCCCAGCCTGTTCATCTCCTTCACAACCTCTTTCCCGAAACCGGACAGACCATTATTTTCTGCGCCCTTAGGATCTGTGGACGAATCGCAGATATCGTTGTTTTTTGTATGTGAGAGTGTCATGTACCTTGCTCCGAGATCATAAAACTCTTTGATCCTGGCTAAATCTTTCCCGACAGGATATCCGTTCTCAACACCAATGAATGCAGCTATTTTCCCTTCTTTCTTAAGGCGGTATGCATCTTCAGGTGTGAGGGCGAGACCTATTGCCCGGCTGTTTTTCTCAATGTTCCTGTGAATAGCGCCGAACACCGCAATAGCCTGCCTGTGAACCTTTGCGAAGCTTGAATCATCTCTTGGCCCCTGACCGGTGAAGACGGCAAAAAATTCTGCATCAAGACCACCTTCCTTCATCCTCGGAATGTCGACACAGCCTTCATCATGGCGGACTCCGAGGTCAAGACTATCGCTGTACATGTCCATAGGTGTGTCGCAGTGAGTATCAACCGACAGGACAGCGGCATGTATCCTGTCTGCATCCCTCTTCAGACGCTCTTCCTCCGACATGCACGAAGTGGCAAGCACAAGAAAGAACAGGATGGCATAGTTCAGTTTCATAATAATTCGGTTTGTAATGCTAAGATAAGTAAAAGGGTTCTCCTGCATCGTAACAGGTATTCTATTATAAAACACATAAAACAAAGAGCATACTACAAACAATAGATTTTGATATTTACTTATTAGTAAGTATATTTGTCGGATCAAATAATTATCAGATGTCTTTAACCAGGGAAAAGATCCTCGAGCTTGGAGAAAATCTTATCCGGACAAAAGGGTATAATGCCTTTAGTTACCAGGATATATCCTCAGAGATTGGAATTAAGAACGCTGCCGTTCACTACTATTTCCCTTCAAAGGAAAACCTTGGAACCAGCATTATAAAGACAAATATCCAGAGGTTTGATGAGATGGTCGATAACCTGAACTGCCGGAAATTTAACGAGTTGCGACAGTTGGAGGTTTTTATTAAAATCTATGTTAAAAGCCATCGTGAAAATAAGAAATGCCTGGTAGGGGCATTAAGTCCCGACTACAATACCTTAAGTGCAACGATGAAGTCAGAGCTTAAAAAAATGGTTGAAAGGATTCTGATGTGGCTTACTGAACTTCTTGAAAGCGGCAGGAACAGGAAAATTTTCGAATTTACTGATGATCCTGCAAGCAAGGCACTGATTATCTTTTCCAGCCTTGTTGCCAGTCTCCAGCTGGGTGGAATTCTCGACAGGATTGACTATAAAAGTTACTGCCAATCCATCCTGGACGATCTCAAACCGTAAAAAAATTTATCTAATTAACTTACTTATTAGTAAGTATGTATTCGTAATTTGTCAACTAACTCAATTAATATGAAAAGAGCAGTAATTACCGGTCTCGGCGCAATAACACCAATAGGAAACAGCGTCGCTGAATTCTGGGATAACCTTGTAAAAGGGAAAAGTGGTGCCGCACCCATTACAAAATTCGACACATCCAACCATAAAACAAAATTTGCATGCGAGGTAAAAGACTTCAATCCGTTGCAATATACAGATAAGCAAGAAGCAAGGAAGATGGACCTTTATACATTATATGCCCTGGCAGCTGCCAACGAATGCATAAAAGACTCCGGAATAAACCTGAGTTCATCTGATCTGAACAGGTTCGGTGTCATTGTCGCAACAGGAATCGGGGGCATAAAAACATTTGAAGAGGAGATTCTCAGTTTTTGTGAAACAGGCAGAAATCCCAGATTCAGTCCATTTTTCATAACAAAAATGATTTCTAACATAGCTGCCGGCCAGATTTCTATCAGGTATGGGTTACGTGGGATCAGCTATGCCATGTCATCGGCGTGTGCTTCTTCAAATAATGCAATCTCAAACGCGTTGGATCTCATACGTCTCGGGAGGGCCGACGTTATTCTTGCCGGAGGTTCGGAAGCTACGATCACCCAGTCTGCAATTGGTGGCTTCAATGCTATGAAAGCTTTATCTACACTCAATGAGTCGCCTGAAGATGCGTCAAGGCCTTTTGACAAGGCACGCGACGGGTTTGTTGCCGGTGAAGGAGCCGGTATGCTAATGGTTGAAGAGCTTGAGCATGCAATAAACAGGGGAGCAAGAATCTATTGTGAGCTATCGGGTTGGGGTTCCGCATCAGATGCCTATCATGTTGCCGCGACACATCCCGAAGGCTTAGGGGCCGCACTTTCAATGACTGAAGCTTTGGTTGACTCGGGTCTGAGAACAGGTGACGTCTCTTATATCAACGCGCATGCCACATCAACGATCGTCGGAGATTTGAGCGAGTGCAAAGCTATAGCTACAGTGTTTGGGCACGACTTAGAAAGAATAAACGTCAGTTCAACAAAATCGATGACAGGGCACCTGCTGGGCGCAGCCGGTGCAGTGGAATCCATTGCCTGTATTAAGGCCATTGAACATAATATAGTACCTCCAACAATAAACCTTTCTGAAACCGACCCTGCCATAAATCCCGGTTTTAATTTCACTCCAGGTAAAGCCTGCAGGAAAGAGGTGTTGGCAGCAATGAATAATACATTCGGATTCGGGGGCCATACATCCACGACTGTATTCAGAAAATTTGACAGTCAAACATTCAGACCCTGAATAATAAGACAATTGTGATGGCTGCAAAAAAAGCCCCTGACTGTGAACGTCAGGGGCAGCCATGAAAAGAATGGAAAAATTGCTTTTGGACAGTAAAAAGCTTCCTTAAAGTTTTACAACTTTATATATGTTAACAAGGTTTCCCTTGATCATTCTAAGATAATACAGACCGGCAGGAAGATCTTCAAGGTTAAGAGTCTTCTCAACCGAGGATTCATCAATCCTGTCAGTTTTTACCAGCTTCCCCTGTGCATCGATAAGATATAACAGTACTTCCTTGTCGGTTGCAGCATCGAACTGTATCTTCACCTGTTCGCTGGCCGGGTTCGGAAAAATCTTCACCTTGACAGGAGTGTCAATATTCTCATCAATACCAGTGATAATCAGCTTCTGCTGAAATCCATGGGTTAATATTAACGTACCATCACCAGATTTAAATGTAGGTATGATTGTCTCTCCCAGTGTCCAGCTTATGGATAGCTGATTGTCGGAGCTGACATTGTACCCACCTGCAGTCGCAATTACCTCCTGTTTAAGGGTCTGGCCCATAAGTGAAATTCCCAAAAGCAGTAATGCAATTATCAGTATGTTACGTCTCATTATTATATAATTTTGCCAAGATCAGCTAGCAGTTGTAAAATTATGCATATTTATAACAAAAAGCAATTATTCTTAGTTCATTTTCATCAGCATGCTCAAAGCTTGGATGAAATGACCCAGGGGCATGGTAAACATGCAAATTTACCGGTTGTGATGCAACCTGTCCGAAAAACCATTGTCTTTAGCAACAGATAAAACCTGATCTTGGAGGAGAAAGACAATATAACGGCCAGACTGGTCGAGGAGTGCAGGCAAGGAAGAAGCCAGGCACAGGAAATGCTGTATAAACAATACTCCAGGGCCATGTTCAACCTTGCCTACAGGATAACGAATAACCGCGAGGATGCCGAGGATATTCTCCAGGATACCTTTATCGAGTGCTTCAGAAAAATATCATCCTTCAGGAACGAATCGACTTTCGGAGCCTGGCTAAAATCAATTCTTGTCAACCGTAGCATTAACCATCTCCGAAGGAAAAAGGTAAGTCTTGTTTACCTCGAAAACCTTCCCGATACCACCGAGGATGAGGCATCCGAACCCCTATATGATACTGACCATATCTTCAGGGGAATAGGAATGCTGCCCGATGGCTACAGGATAATCCTGACGCTTTACCTGCTCGAAGGTTACGATCATTCCGAAATATCAACGATACTGGGTATAACAGAATCCACATCCAAATCACAGTATTCGCGGGCAAAGGATAAATTGAGAAAACTAATTAACAATCAGCAGTCATGGACAAACTAGAAAGTTTTGTAAGAGAAAACAGGGCTGATCTCGACAAGCTTGAGCCACCGGACGGCTCGTGGGAAAATATCAGGTCAGGAATCAGAAGGGGAAAAGTTGCCAAGCCGGCAATCCTTGCAGCAGCTGCCGTAATTGTAATCCTCGCGGGTATTTCGTCCCTGGTAATCCTTCACCGGAAAAACAATTCCATGAACATCAATTCTTCATACCAGCAGGAACTGAAGGAAAGTGAGGTTTTCTATAACACGCTCTACAATAATATATATAACCAGGCAAAGCCCCTGCTGACAGGCCAGCCCGATGTTGACAGGGAAATAAGGAACGGTGCAGCGAGAATTGACAGCCTATGCTTCGACCTGAAAAGAGATCTCAGGGATAATGTGGCCAACAGGGAGGTAATAGAATCGCTGATAAGGAATTACAGGATTAAAATCCGGTTGCTCGAAGAAATGCTTAATGCGGTAAAGCAGAATGAAAAAGATATAAAAAAGGAGAGCCATGAACTATAGATTAACGACACTGGCAATCTTGTTTGTCATAATAACTGACCTCGCGGCGGGACAGCCTGTAACTGAAAAAAGAACCTTCCGGAAGGGTGTCAGGGTAAACAGGGAAATGACCCTTGAGGTTACAAACAAGTATGGAACCATCCATATCCTTCCATCATCCAACGATTCGCTCAATATCACCGCTGAAATTGAAGCATCGGGTCAGAACCACGAAAAGATACGAAAGATGCTCGAGGGTATTAATGTCAGCATTACAGAGGGTAATTACAGCATCATTGCCAGGACTGAATTCACACAGTCGATTAATATGATATTCGAGGAGTTCAAAGGGCTCACAAAGAAATTCATCCAGTATGACTCAAGGGTACAGATTAACTACAGCATATCGGCCCCGTCGTACCTGAACATGAGGATTGAGAACAAATATGGTGACGTTTACATGGAAGACTGCAGCGGCAGCCTGTCACTTACCCTCTCAAACGGTTCCTTCAAGGCAGGAACCCTCCAAAAACTTCACGATCTGAATATGAGCTTCTGCGATGCAACTATCACTGGCGTGGATGACGCGAGCATCGATGCCGATTTTTCGGAAGTCTCAGTCGGAGATGCAGCCAGTCTCAAGATCAACTCGATATCTTCAAAGTTCGAACTCCGGCACGCCGGAAAGATCAGCACCGACTCAAAAAGGGATAAGTTCTATATCGGGACCCTTTCGTCGCTTAAAGGTGAGTCATACTTCACCGATTTCAGGATTGAAAAGCTTGAAGGAGATCTTGATATTTCAACAAAATACGGAAGCCTCACAGCCGATATGGTAGAGAAAAGCTTCAGGGGAGCTACAATTAATTCGGGTTATTCCGATATAACGATAAACTTCGATCCCTCCATTTCTTATAACCTCGAGATCAGGCACAAGAATACGACATTGTACCTGCCCGAAAAAAATGCAAGTCTCGAGAAAAAAACAGTAAGCGAGGAAAACGGTGAGTTTATTACCTTCGGTTCCGTGGGTAAAGCTCATGGCACCGTCAATGTCAACATTGACGCCAACAGGGGGAAAATCTATATCAAATAATCCCGCTTAACTGCAACCCGTAAGAAATTCCTGTGTCTTTGAATTAAAAAATAATATGAAGAAATATTTACCCTCACTGCTGCTGATTGTTATAACATTCTTCCTGCCTGAAAAGGCAAATGGTCAGTTTACTTCGCGCCAGGCAGGCCTGAGGCTTGGTTACCGCAGCGGAATTTTCTACCAGGCAGGCACCGGGGCAGGTAATGCCGAAGTAGCCTACAATGCCATGATAAGCTTTCAGAAAAACGGCATCCAGCTTACCGGGATGAAGATCATTTACGAATCATCGTTTACCAGGTTTTCTCCCGAAGTTTATTTCAGCTGGGGTTATGGCGGGCATCTCGGGTACCTCTATTCGGACCATGTTAAAGCCATGGGCGAGGATTACTACTTTAACGGTCCCAGGTTCTGCCCTCTTATCGGGGTGGATGGATGGCTGTCAGCCGAGTACAGGTTGCACCAGATCCCGCTTGTCATGAGCCTGAATTACAAACCTTTCATAGAGCTTACCGTTCCGGGCTTTATAAAACTGACACCCTGGGATTTTGCTCTTTCCGTATCATATGTTTTTTAATCAGAATATTAAAATCTTGCAAATGAAAAGAATTATAATCCTTTCAGCATTTTTCATAACGCTGCTTCCCGTATCATACTCGCAGAGAAGTGACTCGTCGAGGGTTTATGATGACGGTTTCAGAACCCTGCTTGGATACAACAGATCAAGGGGAGCTTACGGGGCATTTACAATTGGATATTCGACAATTGATCTTCATGATGCAGTTCAGATGGGAGGTAAGATTGAATGGCTGGTGGCACATTCGTTCGGGTTCGGTTTTGGTGGAACAGGATTTATAAATGAATATCATTACGATGCAGGGCTTGCCAGGAATGTATTCCTGACAGGCGGCTACGGGGGCTTATTTCTTGAGCCGGTACTTTTTCCAAAATTCCCGGTACATCTATCTTTCCCTGCATTATTCGGGGCGGGCGGAATATCCTATATCACCAAGGGGAATGATACCTATCATAACATGATCCAGGATTCCCAGGCTTTTCTCGTTGCCGAGCCGTCAGTCGAACTCGAGATGAACGTAACACGGCATTTCCGGCTGGCTTTCGGAACCTCCTACAGGTTTATTACACCTTTCAATGTCGGAGTATCTGAAGTCCCGAAAATCGACTCTGATGCTCTCCGTTCGTGGAGCTACCAGGTTACTTTCAAATTCGGCAGGTTCTGAAGCTATTTGGATTTAAAGGCTGAAATTCCCTCATCAAGCCACTTTTCATACTCGCCGACATTGAAGTTGGCAGCCATGGGTTTGCTTAAAGGCTTGCCTTCAGGGTCGCAGATCACATATAGAGGCAGTGCATTAGTCCCGAATTTTGAAATCTCAAGATCTTCGTTGATCTTCCCGATGGTTTTCTTCACCCTGCCGTCAACTTTCGATCTGACCCACTCCTCTTCCGCTACCTGCTCTCTGTCGTCGGCATACAGTGAGACAATTACAAAATTGTTCCTTAGTCTCCCGAGCACCCCGGGATCTGACCAGACTTTAGCCTCCATCAGCTTGCAGTTCGCGCAGGCGTGCCCTTTGAAATCCAGCAGGACAGGTTTACCCTGTTCCTTCGCGCAGGCCAGCCCCTGGTTATATTCAAAGTAACCCTGCAGACCAAAAGGCATTTCAAACAGATCTCCATACTTTGGAACTGAACATGTCTCTCCTGTTGAAAATGTACCAGGAGAAGGGATATTCCGGGAATTTACTTCCGCTCCTGCAGGCCTGGTGAGGCTGAATGAATTTGAGGTCCTCTCAGGAAGAAATGATGACAACCCGTTAAGGGGTGCGCCAAAGAGGCCATATATAAGGTAGACTGTGAAAGAGAAAACAACGATCACAAGGAAGAGCCTGAATACCCCGATATGATTTACCTCCGAATCGTGTGAGAACCTTATCTTTCCAAGAAGGTACATGCCCAGCAGGAAGAAAAGGACAATCCAGATGGCGAGGTAAACCTCCCTTGACAGGAGCTTAAGATGATATACGCTATCGATAGCAACCAGGAACTTCATACTGAATGCAAGCATAAGGAAACCGAGAACCACCTTAACCGAATTAAGCCAGCCACCTGATTTCGGGAGCCGTGCAAGTATCGCCGGGAACAAAGCAAAAACCGTGAACGGCAGTGCAAATGCGAGACCGAACGCGAACATCCCGATAGTTGGCCTGAGGACATCGCCGCCGGCAGCCTCCACGAGAAGGCTTCCAACAATCGGGCCGGTACATGAGAATGAGACTATTACTGTTGTAAGTGCCAGGAAGAAAGATGCCAGTGCCCCTCCTTTATCAACCCTCGAATCGCTGCTGCTTGCCCAACTGCCGGGAAGAACAATCTCGAATGCACCAAGAAAAGAAGCAGAAAAAACAACGAATAATAAGAAGAAGAGCAGGTTAGGGATCCAATGGGTGCTGAGTGTATTCGCAAACCCGGCCCCTGCTCCTGTCAGGGTAATAATGATACCGGGGGAAGTATAAATCACGACTATTGAAAGGCCGAATATAAGCGCATTGATTATTGCTTTCGACCTGTTGGCCGTGCCCCTCGTAAAGAAAGCCACCGTCATCGGTATCATTGGATAGACACAGGGAGTAAGAACTCCAAGCAGACCCAGTAAAAACGCGCTGATGAAGAAGCTTAATATGCCTGCGTTCCCTGCCCCGCTGACCTTTGCAGCCGTACTGGGAGCAACCACCGTATCAGGATCCCTGACTGTGATTGTAAACTCAACCTCCTGTGGTGGTGTGCAGGTGGTATTATTGCAGGCAGCATAGGTCAGGGATCCTTTTACCTCGAATGAAGCTTTTAAAGACGTGATCCTTTGCCTGAATTCAGCTCCGGCTGCAAGCGTCTTTATTTTGAATCCAAATGCTTCATCAAATTTTTCTTCCGGCTTTGTGACTTCGAATGGTCTCCCTGAAAGGTTGAAAGCGGCAGTTGTATCAAACCTGAAAGAAGTTGCAATAGGCCCGCCTTTAGGTACATCAATTGAGTAAATATGCCAGCCTTCGCTTATAGCTGCCTTTAAAACCAGGTCATACCCGCCGGCAGATTTTTTTTCATAGCTGAATTTCCATGATACGGGATCGTTTACCTGTGCCCTCGATGCAACAGCCGCGAGAAAGAAAAACAGTGTTATTATTATTCTTTTCATATAGCCAGATTTCATCAATGATAATTACACTTTAGGCCGGTCAGGTAAGATCTATTTCATTTTCGTACCTGTCGAAAAAATGATATTCCAGCATGTTGTATGAAGGAGCGGCCTGGACCTTAAGACTGATTTTGTACTTGGCATTCAGCTTCCGGTACACGGGGAAGATTCCTATTGTAAAATATGCAGCCACGAACGGGTGGACATTAAGGACAAGTTTCTTTGTCTTAACCCTCTCTACAATAAACGACAGGGTCCTCTCGATATCGTCGGTCAGGAGTATTGAAGGCTTCACCTCCCCAGTGCCCTTGCAGGCTGGACATTTCTCGTCGGTTGAAATGTTCATCTCCGGTCTGACCCTTTGCCTGGTGATCTGCATCAGGCCGAATTTTGTAAGGGGAAGAATATTGTGTTTTGCGCGGTCGCTCGACATCACGTCTCTCATCCTGTCGAAGACCATCTGCTTGTTTTCCTGGGTCTGCATATCGATGAAGTCGATTACAATTATACCTCCCATATCTCTGAGTCTCAACTGCCTGGCTATTTCAGAAGCTGCTTCAAGGTTCACCTCAAGCGCGTTTTTTTCCTGGTCATTTCCCGATCTCGACCTGTTGCCGCTGTTTACATCGATCACATGAAGCGCCTCGGTGTGTTCTATTATCAGGTAGGCGCCATGCTTGAAAGAGACGGTCCGGCCAAAAAGGGCCTTTATCTGCTTGCTTATCCCGAAATGGTCAAAAACCGGAAGATTGCCTTTATACAGCCTGATGATTTTCTCCTTTTCAGGCGCTATCTCCCTAATATATTGCCTGATATCGTCGGCGATAACAGGATCGTTGACATGGATGCTGTTAAACGAGACATTCAGCATGTCGCGGAGGATAGTTGCTGTCCTGTTCATCTCACCGATAAAAAGTCTCGGCGACTTTATTTCTCTCCTTACGGCATAGAAAGCCGATTCCCATTTGTCTACAAGGTCCCTGAGCTCGGCATCAAGAAGGGCGACCTTCTTTCCTTCTGCAACTGTTCTGACAATGACACCGTAATTACGGGGCTTAATACTCTGTACAAGAGCTTTAAGCCTGTTTTTCTCCTCTGAACTTTCAATCTTTGATGAGACAGAGACTTTATCGGAGAATGGCATTAGTACCAGGTTTCTGCCTGCAATTGATATTTCTGAGGCCAGGCGCGGGCCTTTGGTTGAAATTGGTTCCTTTGTAATCTGGACAATAACAGTTTGCCCGACTGAAAGAACGTCAGAAATCTTCCCGTCCTTGTCGATATCCTTTTCAGGCTTGAATTTGCTTACAGGATTGACTCTACCCCTTTTCTGGACAGCCGATGCATAATATCTGTGCAGCGACCTGAACTGTGCACCAAGATCGAGATAATGAAGAAAAGCGTCCCGTTCGTACCCGACATTTATAAAGGCAGCATTCAGACCAGGCATTATCTTCTTTACCTTACCCAGGTAGATATCGCCAACTGAAAACTGTATATTTCGCTTTTCTTTGTTTAACTCAATTAACTGCTTATCTTCCAGCAAAGCCAACGAAACCTCAGCATCACCTGCGTCGATGATCAAATCTTTGCTAATCACTTCACTCTTTCTGAGTTAATTATTGAATGGAATAAACCTTATAAATACAATAAACCTAAAGACAGAAGTGCCTTTAGGTTTAATATATTACTTAAGTGACCAAAACTGATCTTCTATTTCTTCTTATGTCTGTTCTTCCGCAAACGCTTTTTACGCTTGTGGGTGGCCATTTTATGCCTTTTTCTTTTTTTACCGCTTGGCATTTTGAATTATTTCTTAACGTGTGATTTAACTTTTGTAATGAATGTTTTGGCAGGTTTGAAAGCAGGAATATTATGTGCCGGGATTATAATGGTAGTATTCTTTGAAATATTCCTAGCAGTTTTTTTTGCCCTTTTCTTAACGATAAAGCTACCAAAACCTCTGAGATATACATTATTTCCCGTTACCATTGAGTGCTTTACGGTCTCCATGAAAGCTTCAACTGTCTTCTGAACTGTAACTTTCTCTATACCAGTGTTCTTGGCAATTTCATTAACGATGTCTGCTTTAGTCATTTTAGTGAAGTTTAAAAATTCAACAATATTTTGCTAATACGTTTTTTTCAACCCTGCAAATATAGAAATATTATTTGTTTAAATTGAAACACTTACATTTATTTTTATTTTTTTAAATAATATTAATGCCTTAAACCCAGTGAAATAGACAAACCGGCTTCTGGTGACCCCGTTTTGTGCCCGGCAGGGTAATTCCGGTGATTTTTTTTTGCTAACTTTACATTCACTTTATTTAATATCAAATAATCCTTAAGATGTCAGTCAACAAAGTTATTCTAGTTGGAAATGTCGGCAAGGACCCGGTGGTGCGATATTTCGAAAAGGGTGTGGCAAAAGCTACATTTCCTCTTGCCACCAGCGAGACATATACCAGCCAGCAGGGTGAGACAGTAACATCAACTGAATGGCACAATATAGTACTTTGGAGATCGCTTGCCGAGGTGGCTGAAAAGAGTGTCCATAAAGGAACACAGGTTTATATAGTCGGTAAAATCAAAACCAGATCGTACGTCGATAAAGACGGTAATAACAAATATATTACCGAGATACTTGCTGATACAATGATGGTTCTCGACAAGAAGCAGGGAACTTCATCAGGTCCTTCAAACACACCTGCAGAAAATGACTGGAATGAGGCCGGCAGCGGAAAGTCACAAGCGCCGACCGGCAAAACCGTACCATCGCAGAATAATAATTACAATAAAGATATCCAGAACCAGGGTGGCCTGGTTAATGAACCGCCCAAAGCCGGCTACCCATTCGACGAGGGAATACCTCCTGGAAAGAATGATGATGACCTTCCGTTCTGACGGGATAAAAACAAAACGACTGGAACCGGATAATCTGTATCTATGATCTCACCGGAAGGTTCTGCAATAATAGCACCCGATATCACAACTGTTTCTGCAATTGCAGTATTGATAATTCTGCTGGCTGCATCTGCATTATTGTCTGCATCGGAGGTTGCGTTTTTTTCTCTCAGCCCTTCCGACATCAACAGGATAAAATCAGAAAAAAACAAAAAGGCCACCACTGCCTTGGGCCTTTATAACAGGCCTGAAAGGCTCCTGAGCACAATACTGGTTGGCAATAACCTTATTAATGTAGCGATAATCGTTCTTTCAGCATATATCAGCAACCGGATCTTTAATTTCAGCACATCTCCTGTGCTGGGTTTCATAATCCAGGTGGTGGCAATAACATTTCTCATCCTGCTTTTCGGGGAGATAATGCCTAAGGTTTACGCAACAAAAAATCAGATCAGGGTGATCCTTTTCATGGCATACCCTCTTGACGTCATGGAGAAACTTTTCAGGCCCGTGACATCAGTGCTGGTACTCTCATCCGCATTTGTAAAAAAAAGGACCTCACCGGGCCAGAAGAACCTGAGCATGAACGACCTTTCGGATGCACTGGAACTTACATCAGGAAAGCTCGAGGAAGACGGCAGGATATTAAAAGGGATCGTAAATTTCGGTAATATAAATGTAAGTGCCATCATGTGCCCCAGGCTTGATGTGACTAAAATCGATATTCAGTCGGGTTTCAGATCGGTCATCCATGTAATTACCGAATCGGGCTTCTCGAGGATACCTGTCTATTCCGGGTCATTCGACAATGTCGCCGGGATACTTTATGCCAAGGATATTCTGCCATATACCGGCAATCCGGATTCCTTCAAATGGCAGGCACTCCTTCGCCCTCCCTATTTCGTTCCCGAGACAAAGAAGATCAACGAGCTTCTAAAGGAGTTCCAGCTGAAGAGGATACACATGGCCATCGTTATAGATGAATATGGTGGAACTTCCGGCATCGTGACACTTGAGGATATTATCGAAGAAATTGTCGGAGAAATCAGCGATGAAGGTGATGATGAAAAGCCCCTGTTCAGGAAAACTGATGATGGAAACTTAATATTTGAGGGTAAAATCCTGCTCATTGATTTTTGCAAGGTGCTTGGAATTGATGGTGATCCGTTCGAAGAAGTAAAGGGAGAAGCAGAGACACTTGCCGGGCTGGTTCTGGAACTGACTGGTGAAATACCTTCCAGGAACACCGTTATCAGCTGGCACGAATTCAGGTTTACTGTTGAATCGGCCGATAAAAGAAGGATAAAGGAGATCAGTGTCGAAATTGTAAAAGATAATGGTAAGAAACAAGATTAGTTTATGCCTGGCAGTAATTTTATGCCTGCTGTTTGCACCGGGATGCAGGAACCATATTGTTCCCAGGCCCTGGGGTTACTTCAGGATTGACTTCCCGCAGAAAGCCTACTTGCTGTACGATACTGCCTGTCCTTTTATATTTGAATATCCCGCATACGGAAGAATATCCTATGATGTCGGTAAAATTAAGGAACCCTGCTGGCTAAACATTGAATTCCCAGGGTACAGGGCAACCCTTCACCTTAGCTACATAAGCCTTCACAAGAATCTTGAAGCCGTTCTTAATCAATCGCATGAATTTGCATACAGCCATTCCATAAAGGCCGACGCTATAACTGAGCTTCTTTTGATGAATCCTTCAAAAAAAGTTTACGGTATTTTATATGACATAAAGGGTAATGCGGCCTCATCGGTTCAGTTTATTGCCACAGACAGCACAAAGAATTTCCTGAGGGGTGCTTTGTACTTCACCGCACAGCCAAATGAAGACTCACTTGCACCGGCTATAAGGTTCTTCCGCGACGATATTGTGCACCTGATTGAGACACTAAAATGGAAATAAAGCGATAACTTAGGGGAAATGGGTTGTATAACAAAACACTACCTGAATGAGTATTCTGTCCTCGGGGTCTGGAAGATTGAGGAGGACCTGCATACCCTGATGGATCTTGTTTCACTCGACGCTGAGGAAAAGAAAAAATACAGGGGATTCAGGAGCACATCGCGAAAACTCGAATTCCTGAGTGTCAGGGCTCTTCTTGCAGAGCTGATAGGGAAGGAGGCCAGGATTGTCTACAATAAAAACAACAAGCCATTTCTTAAGGACGGAAGCCATTTTATCAGTATCTCCCATTCACACAGGCTAACGGCAATTCTTCTCAGCACAAACGAGAAAGTGGGCATTGACCTTGAGTATATGAGCTCCAATATCTCAGCCTTTGCATTCAAGTACATGAACAGGAAGGAGAAAGTCACGAGGGACCCGGAGCTCAAAAAATATCACCTTTATATTCACTGGTGTGCCAAGGAAGCTCTTTATAAAATATGCGACAAGGAGGGAATAAGCATAAGGAACAATATTACAATTGAAACATTCGACCTGGCTGAATCAGGAGAAATCAAGGGAAGGGTGCATTCGGAAAAGATCAAGGAATCATTTAACCTTTTCTACTCGAGGTACGACAACTACGCGATAGTGTGGACAAAAAAGAAAATAATATGAAAAATTCGGGCTTCCCTGTTGAAAAGAGTCTCGCTTTGCTGATCGATCCAGACAAGGCTCCTGACAGTTCCCTCGAAAACCTGCTTTCCCTGGCAGAGGAGAATCAAATAGACTATATTTTCACGGGAGGAAGCATTACTTTCAATGGTATCGACCAGCTCATTTTCAGGATCAAGAACAGGACGAGCCTGCCTGTTGTTCTTTTTCCCGGCAACCTGCTGCAGCTTTCCAGGCAGGCCGACAGGATACTTCTCCTTTCGCTAATTTCAGGAAGGAACCCTGAGCTTCTTATAGGCAACCATGTTCTCGCCGCACCTTTTCTTAAGGATCTCAAGGAGAAGGTCACTTCAGTTGGTTATATTCTCATTAATTGCGGAGGCAGGACGTCAGTGGAATACATGAGCCAAACCGAATCGATCCCGTGCGATAAGCCTGAGATTGCCGTCGCGACCGCGATTGCGGGGGAATTGCTGGGCATGCAGATGATTTACCTTGAAGGGGGAAGCGGTACCGGCAAACCGGTCCCGCGGGAAACAATCAGCGAGGTTATAAAAAATGTTTCAATTCCTGTAGCTGTCGGTGGCGGACTGAGAAATGCAGCCGATATCAGGACAGCTTTTGAATCGGGTGCCAGCCTGGTCATACTCGGTAACAGCTGTGAAGAGAACCCCCTGCTTCTCAGGGAGGCCGCTTCTATCCGTGATTCGTTCAGGAAGTTGCCTGAATCTACCTCATAAGCTCACTGAGAGGCTCCCCGGTGCAGGCATTTGGATTTGGCACCCTGCACAGCGAGGAAAGAGTAGGTGCAATATCCGTTATACTCACTTTCCTTGTAACAGTGGCCCTGTTCACCGCCCATCCATACCAGACCAGCGGTACATGAGAGTCATATTCATAGGGCGAATTGCTGTCAGTAACATCGTCGTTCTTCTCAACCCATCCCGGGTTGAGTGTAATAATTATGTCACCCGATCGCTGCGGGGTAAAATTACTGACTATCTTTTTCTGCAGTCCGTCTCCAAAATCACTGGCCTCAAATGCCGAATAAGGATAGGCTGAAGCCACGCCTGAGAACTGGACGAGAAATCTTGCGGCCTTCTTCTGTATCTCCTCGAGCGGTATTTTGGCATCCTCAATAAGCGTCCTGTTAAGGAAGACCTGCTTCTGGAAATAACCTTTCACCCAATCGCCCTGTCCGTAGATTGCATTCAGATAGCTCTTTAACAGCTGAAGTGCCTGGTTCTGCCTGAAATAGCCGGCTGCAATATGGTTCTTCTCAAGTATGGAGGGAATTTCACATATGCCGTGCGCTGCAGTAAAATATACCAGGACGTTTTTCTTCCCGACACTGTCATTCAGATATTTAAGAAGGCGGGCAATTTCATCATCAAGTCTTAAAATGGCATCAGCTGATTCTACCGATGATGGGCCGAACCTGCGTGCAATATAATCGGTTGCCGAATAGTTTATCGAGAGGTAGTCGGGCACCTCATCTTTCCCCAGCCCTTCTTCCTTTATAAGCCTGAGCGCCAGATCGGTCGTAAAAGAGTTACTGAAAGGAGTTTCCCTGATCAGCGAATAATCCCTTTTAATGTTTATCAGTCCTGAAGAGCTCATCTTTTTTAAATCATACGGGAAGAAGTTTTTCCCTTTAAACCCCAGTTCAAAACCATTTGAATCTGGAAGACAATCTTCATAAAATGACTTGTCGCGCAACAATGTCCATGGACTATTAAGGTAGCTCTCTGATAATTTCAGGGCATTAAAATCGTTTACCCATGCCGGGAGGCTGTCGGTGTACCATGTGCTTGTCATCCAGGTTCCGGTCGTGTTGTCGAACCAATAGACGCCTCTTGCCGAATGGCCCCCTGAAAGAATTGCTGAGCTCTCCTTAATTCCTATTGCAAAAATCCTTGACTTATTATTTGTTGCCAGTGCGAGCTCATCAGAAAATGTGGATGATATGAGGTTAACCGGCGAATGCATCCCCGATTCATAGCTACCACCAACAGGATTTACACTATTATCCTGTGTACAATAGACAAGCTCGTTCTTTAACTGCAGGTACCAGCTGTCTGATATGATGCCGTGAAGTGAAGGCTGGGTCCCTGTTGCAATTGTCGCATGCCCCGGGGCTGACTGGGTCAGCATGTAATCATAACCGGCATTTTTATAATATGTACCCTCATTCAGGAGCTTCCTGATGCCATTCTCGCCAAGTTTATCACGCAGTCTTTCAAGCTGATCGTACCTCATCTGCTCAACAACTATCCCAACAATAAGCTTCGGCCTGTCAGGAGGGATATATGCCCCCTGGGGCATTGAATATTGTAAACATACGAACGCGAATATCCCTGCAAGGAATAATCCTTTTGCCCTGTGAGTGAAAATCGTCAATCCCGACATTTATAAAATACTATTATGTAAACAATCCATGAACCGGTGCAAAAATAGCTTTTTTGATATCAGAACCAAGAACAGTGAAGTGTTTAAGGATGAATTATCAGGATTTGCATCCCTACCTGTAACCCAGAACTACAATCTTGCCGGCCCGGCGCAAACCCGTTGTAAGGTTTCTGAAAACAATATAATAGTTCCCGGCTGAAAGCCTGCTCAAATCAATTTCAAAGGGTGTACCTGGAGTATAGACGGTGTTAAAATCGGCTTCCTTCTTTCCTGCCATGCTGAAAATCGAAACATTTATCTGCCCATGAAGCGATGAGGGCAGGTAACAGCTTACCTTGCTCACAGCCGGATTGGGCCAGATGTAAGGACGAAGTGAATCGAAGTTCATTGTCTGCGACCGGAGCAGGACATTGAGATAAACAGCCTTGTGTTCCCCTACATTAACTGCCGTAACCGTAGTATCGCGGTATCCTTTTGCCGAGAAGGTTATATCCCAGCTACCGTTCATCAGGAGACGGGTGAAGCTCCCGGTAAGCGAATCGGAGTAAACCATGGAGCTGTCTTGATCATGATTTCTGATAAATACCCGTGCTTTCAGTGGTCGTGCGGTCGTTTCATCCATCACTTTCCCATGGACTCCGTACATCGCGTTTCCCAGGTATTCCATGAGGGATCTCCAGTTGTACTTCCAGAGTGAATCAAGCTGGGAAGGCGGAGTCATCTTTGTATAATCGAGCTCTATCGTAACCTCCCTGCCCTGTCTCTCGTAAGTCATGTAATCCTGGCGCCCGCCAAAAACCTGGTACCAGTAATACCCGTTCGTAATTCCGTCGTACAGGAAGCTAAGGTAATCGGGCGGGGAATATTTATGGACCGTATCGGCATAGGCCCTGCTTATATGATTGAACCAGGCATCATCCGCGTGAAGTCTCTCCCACCTGTCCCACGGATAATTAACCACTTCCGAACCAGCGTGAAAATTGGCGGAGATGACAAACCTGTGTTTTTTCATGAAACTGACCATTTCCACTGTTTCCTTTTCAGGGGAGTACTGCTGCAAGGGATCTGGAAAGTTCCTGTTCAGGTCCTCCCCGTGTGCATTATATCTTTCCGCGTAATCGACAGTGTTTCCCGATGTGTAAGTTCCGTCGGGGTTAGCCAGGGGATTTATCCATATCTCCAGGTTGCTGACAAGCCTCTTTGCAAGGCTGTCGGTTTCGTGGTTATTAAGCAGGTAATCGGCGAGCCGCAACATCAGGACATAACCGCCAATCTCATCTCCATGAATTGATGATGAATAAAAAACCTGGGGTTTATCTTCATCCGCATTCACATTATCTGAAATCTTCAGGGCCAGAAGCAACCTGCCATCGACCGTTGTTCCGATGGTGTCGAGACGGCAGAAATCCGGGTAAGTGCCGGCAAATTTCCTCATTATTGAATCGTACTGCCGGTATGTTGGATAGGAATGCCATTGCATGGCCTCCGCAACACTGGATGCAGAGTACCCGCCTTTTATAGCGGTGTGAGGGATTATGCTGTAAATATATTTTTGTGAGAGAAACCAGTCAACTGTTTTGCGTGAAAGTGAAATATACAGGCTCCCGTTGCGATACGAAGTGATTGATACCTGCCTGGTAAGGATGCCGGCTCCGATTTTGCCAGGGTATGGGATTGTAACCTCTGCCTGCCCGTACAATCTGACCTGTTCGCGAAGGTCAGAAGCTGTATCCTGTGCCTGCAAACCTGTGCCTGCAGCATGAATAATTACCAATAAGCATATGTATCCTGCCTTAATCATCCTGTATCAGACGTTGAACCTGATATGAAGAATATCCCCGTCATCAACGACATATGTCTTGCCTTCAATGTAGAACTTGCCGGCTTCCTTGCATGCGTGTTCCGATCCGAGGGAAATGAAATCATTGTACTTCATCACTTCAGCCCTTATGAAACCCCTTTCAAGGTCGCTGTGAATTACTCCTGCAGCCTGGGGTGCAGTCATTCCTTTATGGATTGTCCATGCCCTGATCTCCTTGGGTCCGACTGTAAAAAACGTTTGCAGGTTAAGCATCCTGTAAGCTGCCCTTACCAGCTTATCAACACCCGGTTCATCAAGCCCGGCATCTGCCAGGAAGGCTTTGCGGTCCTCTGCATTGTCAAGCTCAGCAATTTCCGCTTCGGTCCTGCCTGCAATTATCAGCATCACCGCATTTTTATCATTCAGGAATTCCTTAACTCTTTCTACATGCCTGTTTCCCGTCACAGTTGACTTTTCATCCACATTGCAGACATATATCACGGGTTTCATTGTAAGCAGGAAAAGATCATCCACGAATTTCTTCTCCTCCTCCTTTACTGACAGGGTCCTTGCATTGTTGAATCCTTCGAAATGATCCTTGTACCTGGCAAGAACATCTATTCCATGACGGGCATCCTTGTCGCCCGTCTTTACCAGCTTCTCGAGACGCTGAATCTTTTTTTCGACCGATTCAAGGTCCTTGACCTGCAGCTCGAGGTCGACCGTTTCGAGGTCCCTTACGGGGTCGACGGACCCATCAATGTGTGGAAGCGCCTCATCATCAAAGCATCTGAGGACATGGATCAGTGCATCGGTATTTCGTATATCTCCAAGAAACTTGTTTCCAACCCCTTCTCCCTTGTTGGACCCTTTTGCAAGGCCGGGTATATCTACAATCTCGACTGTTGTATGAACAATCTTCTCTGTCTCCTGGTGCTTTTCCAGTTCATAGAGCCTGCTGTCGGGCACCTGGACAACTCCCATATTCGACTTTGTAGCACTGAAGGCAAAAGCATTTGTCTCCACCTTTGTATTTGAAATACAATTGAATATTGTTGTCTTCCCGACATTTGTAATTCCTATTATCCCGCACTGAAGAGCCATGAACTGATCTGATTAATATTTTTCCCAAAAATAAGATATTTATCCCACTATCCCTTTCTTGCTTTCCCCTTTTCTCCGCATCTCCATTTCACCTCTTCGTCACTTATTTCTTTTCCCTATCTTTAAACCATTGAGGTTTTGTAACGTCTAACAAAAAAATTCAGGCGACACTACCGGATGAATCCCGACAGCGATATTTTTAAACTTCTTGAAAGTGACCAGAACAGGGGTTTCTCGCTCCTGGTAGAACGTTACGGGCAGAAGCTTTACTGGCATATCAGGCGAATCGTATTACTCCACGATGATGCGGATGACACCCTGCAAAATACTTTTGTCAGCGTATGGAAGAATCTGCCCGCGTTCAGGAGTGAAAGTTCGCTTTACACCTGGCTTTACAGGATTGCCACCAACGAAGCGCTGACGACCATCGGCAGGAGAAAGAAAGAGAGCTCCGTCTCTATTGATGACCTTGGCTCCGTTTTTGATTCCTCAAAAGAAGGCGACAGCTGGTTCGACGGTGATGAGGCCCAGGCAAGACTCCAGAATGCCATCCTTAAGCTGCCTGAGAAGCAACGTGTTGTTTTCAATCTTAAATATTTTGAAGAGATGCAGTACGACGAGATGAGCAAAGTACTTAATACCTCGGCAGGGGCGCTGAAGGCTTCTTATCATCATGCTGTAAAAAAGATCGAAGATTACCTGCTGAACGGTTAAACCTTTAGTCTTAAATAATATCTAACATTACGATGGAAGAATTAAAGGACATATCAAAACAAAATCCCTTCAGGGTTCCTGAAGGCTACTTCGAGAATCTTAATTCAAGGATTGTAGGAAAGGCCATGGGTGAAGTACAGAATCCAGATCCCGGAAAAAGGACGATTGTCCGGAACCTGAGAATTTATATACTTGCCGCCGCTTCGGTAGCGATTCTCGCTGTGGCAGGATATGCCGTCTTCCATTTCCCCGGTTATGAAAAAAAGGACATTTACACGTCTGAAAATATCATCGTAAATAATAATAGCCTGGATGTTAATGATATAGATATCGAAACACTGGAAAATAATGTGATTGCCAGGGAGGATTATTTCCCGATGCCCCATGTAAGCCGGAATGACCTATTAGATTACCTCGAATCGGAGGAGGTATCAATCTTCGACATTTATGAACAGCTTTAAAAACATAGCCATGAAAAAGTTATTATCATTACTGATTCTCCCTGTTCTCATGATATCATCATTATCAGGACAGGAGAAGCCAAGGGAGAGACTGGAAGCATATAAAATAGCATTCTTTACAAAAAAACTTGAGCTGACTTCGCAGGAAGCTTCACGATTCTGGCCCATTTACAATGAATTTCAGGAGAAGAAGAACCAGATTCAGCTCGAGAAGATGAGAATAAACCGTGATTTTAACCAGAATGGCCTGAACATGACTGATAAGGAGATGACAGATGCCGGGGATAAGTTCATTGCCCTGGAGATGCAATCATCCAGTCTTGCCCTGGAGTACCATAAGAAGTTCAAGGAAATACTTCCGCCGGTTAAAGTTCTTAAACTGTACCAGGCTGAAAACCAGTACAGGATCCAGCTATTGCAGGAGCTCAAACAGAACGGACCCGTAAGAAACAATATCAGGAAAGGACTGGGAGCGGGCCAGGATGAAATCTGATATCCCAGGGATTTCAGATCTTTCCTGACAGAAAGTCACCCAGTTCATCCTTCCGGAGTCTAAGCTGCTCACCTGTTCGCATGTTTTTTACTGTTACCTGCGAACCGGAGATCTCATCATCACCTGCCAGGATTACAAATGGAATTTTTTTCGAGTCGGCATATGCAAGTTGCTTTTTCATCTTGGCATTGTCGGGATAATGTTCACAGCCAATGCCAAGTGCACGAAGACGGTCAAGCAGTTCCAGTACATAAGCCGATTCCTTCTCTCCGAAATTGACTGACATCACGGTTGATGCAACTTCCATCCGGTCGGTGAAAAGATCAAGCGACCCCATCACATCGTAGATCCTGTCGGCACCAAAAGAAACCCCGACTCCGGAAACCCCGGGTAATCCGAAAATGCCTGTCAGGTTATCATATCTGCCTCCGCCGCAAATACTTCCAATCGCAACATCTGCAGATTTTACCTCAATTATTGCCCCGGTATAATAATTCAGTCCGCGTGCCAGTGTGACATCAAGTTCAATTTTCGATTTAAGCGCTCCTTCTGAACAGTACCCAAGTATGGTTTTAAGTTCAGATATTCCTTTCAGGCCCGTCGCGCTTTTTTCCAATACCGATTCCAGCCCGGCGATCAAAACATCTTCCGTACCGCTCATCTGAAGAATTGGTCTCAGCTTATCAATGGCGCCCTGCGCTATCCCCTTCGATACCAGCTCCTGCGTTACTGCTTCAATCCCTATTTTCTCAAGCTTGTCGATGGCAGTGGTTATATCAGTTATCCTGTCGCCCTCGCCGGTGACCTCAGCTATTCCTGAAAGGATTTTCCTGTTATTGATCCTGATGACCACCCTGATGCCCAGCCTTGCAAATACTTCGTCAATAATCCTGATCAGCTCATATTCATTAAACAGCGAATCACTTCCGATAACATCCACATCGCACTGGAAGAACTCCCTGTACCTGCCTTTTTGTGGCCGGTCGGCCCTCCAGACAGGTTGAACCTGGTACCTCTTGAACGGAAATACAATTTCATTCTGGTGCATTACAACGTACCTGGCAAAGGGAACGGTAAGATCGTAACGGAGACCCTTCCCGGCAAAACGGGAAGAAAGCCTGAGATGGTTCCTGTCAAGCAGTTCCTTCTCTTCCACTTCGGCCAGGAAGTCTCCCGAATTAAGTATTCTGAAAATGAGCTTATCTCCTTCCTCTCCATATTTTCCAAGCAGGGTCGGGAGATTCTCCATAGCGGGTGTTTCGATGGGCTGGTAACCGAACAGCCTGAAAACACTTCTGATTGTATTGAAGATATGATCCCTCCTGATCATCTCGACCGGAGAAAAATCGCGTGTACCCTTAGGGATTGATGGCTTTGACATTTCTGTAAGATAAAAGACAAAAGTAAAAAGATAAAGGCAAAGGCAAAGGATAAAAGTAAAAAGACAAAAGCGCGGTGGTTCTCATCCTCCTACTTTTGTCTTTTACCTTTTGTCTTTTGTCTTACCTAATACTTCTCAGGTACGTGAGTCTGGTCTGTTTTAGGAGGTCTCACATAAGCAACATCATGCTTAAGTGCAGGCAGTTTGAAAGGCTTGGATGTAAGATCCTCATATGGAACAAGCGTAAGGAGATGGCTGATGCAGTTTAGCCTTGCCCTTTTCTTATCATCGCCTTCAACGACATACCAGGGTGACTGCTTAGTATCGGTATATGAAAACATCTTGTCTTTCGCCATGGAATATTCCACCCACTTGTCGCGTGATTCCACATCCATCGGGCTGATCTTCCACCGTTTTGTCGGGTCATTAATCCTGTCCTGGAACCGCTTTTCCTGTTCGTGGTCGCTGACCGAGAACCAGTATTTCACGAGGACAATACCTGATCTTATCAGCATCTTCTCGAATTCAGGACATGCCCTTAGAAATTCCTCATACTCCTCATTTGAACAGAAACCCATTACCTTTTCCACACCGGCCCTGTTATACCAGCTTCTGTCGAACAACACCATCTCACCGCCTGCCGGGAGATGAGGTACATATCTCTGAAAATACCACTGAGTTTTCTCTTTCTCGGTCGGGGTGCCCAGGGCAACCACCCTGCAAACGCGGGGGTTGAGGCAGCCTGAGATCGTTTTAATCACACCACCTTTACCGGCTGCATCCCTCCCTTCAAATATCACCACCATCTTCAGCTTTTTGGCCTTGACCCATTCCTGAAGCTTGATAAGTTCTATTTCAAGTTTCCGGAGTTCCTTGAAATACTTTTTCTTCTTGAACTTTTTGTGCTTATCGTCTTCAATGTCGTGATAAAGTTCATTCTTGTCGAACTTTTCCTTTTTGACGTTCCTGGTTTTTTTCTTTTCTGCCATAGTGGTGAAAATTAGGTTCATGGAAAATTACTGATTTTTTGGGATTAAATGAAATTTTAGCGGATAAAGAATACCCGAATGCATTCCGCTACATGCCAAAAAAAGGACCCCGAATGAGGTCCTTCCATGTATTTGGATCATTGTTATTGTATAAATGGGATAGCAAGGGGATATCTGAACTCCTCCCCTTTCGATGCCCTTACACTGGCAATAATGATAAAGATTATCTTGAGCAACCAGAGCACTGCCAGCAAAGGAAAACCAATTATTATAAAGCACAGGGGCAGAACAAGAATCATGTAAAGCAGCATGGAAAGCTGGAAATTAAGGGAGGCTTTCCCATTTTCGTTTATCCATGTCGATTCATCCTTCTTCGACAGCCATATGACGAGCGGACCGATTATCCCACCAAATGGAACAAAGAAACCGGCAAATGCTGCCAGGTGGCAGAACATTGCCCAGTTTCGTTCAGTTTCCGATAAAACCCTGATCTCTTTCATGACTTATTCATTTACCTCAAAGACGGCAATATTTATGCAATGCTGCATTATTTATACCTCGCCAGGCGTTCCAGATCGGCTTTCAGGAATCCATTAGGGTTTTTTGAATTTGCCATGTGCTGGTTATAATAATACATCTGTGAATCATCTGCCCCGATAAGCATCTTAAAGCAGTAACCCGCTTTATTGTCACCGACAGGACCCACCTTGTGAAGGATAAGCGTATTGGCTCTTTTCTCTTCAATAGCTTTTTGTATCTCCTCTTCCGAAACTATACGGAAAGCAAACGGATATACTGCCTTAATTGCATCTTCCGTATTAATGTCCGGTGCAAGATCCTCTTCCTTGAAGAGAATGGTCTTCCCGACAACTCCCGGTGCATTGTCGTTGTAATACTTAAGGTATTTCCTGCCGGTTTTTGAAGGGTCTTCAGCAATCAGCCTGGCATGCTTCTGCATGAAAGCCAGGATGATCCCGAGCTTGTACCCGTATTCCGTATCATCAACGCCTGCAAATGAAAGAGGCACGGCACAAATTTCAGGATTTAAACCCAGGTCGTTCACCTTCTTACCTTCCAGCAGGTTAATGAAGTTGAACAGCCCGCCGGTTTTGTCCTTTTCATAGTTCGTCTGAGTCAGAACAATAAATGAATAAGCCGGATCTGTCCTTCTTTTATTGAATTCCACGATGCTTATAAATTCATAGGATGTTATCGTCCAGAATGATTTTACAGCCTCCCTGACATTGGCATTAAATGACGAGAAGGGATCATCCTCGAGTACTATACAGGTCTTCGAGGACATGAACTGGGCTATTTCATCTTTGCTCGGAAAGGGTGCCTGGGCTTTTAGTGCAAAAGGAACGAGCATAATTACAAGAGGGAAAAGAAGTCTCTTCATAGTGACTATTTTACCGGTAAATATAAAGGGTTTTTTTCATTGAACTTCCTGATATATACAATCATCAGTTCTTTCTTACGTTTAGCAGGCAACTGAACATATTCATCATAAATCGACGGGTCCTTCATTATAAGCAGCTTAACATTTTCAACTGTAAAGTCCACTACTTTCCCTGATTCAAAATCAAAGATATACTGCTTAAGTTCGGTCCTGGAGCTTCGTGTAGGGCTGTAATATGATCCATAGGGATATCCGCCGTAGTAGCTGTAGGGTGAATAGTAAGGGTCGTAATAACCGTATGGACTGTAATAGTTATAATTATTATTATATGATGTCGTAACATCCGCTACAAAATGACAGATACTCCCGATGAAGGTTATCCTGCATGGTGTGCTCTGAATCATAACATATATCACTCCATTCCTTGAAAACCCCCATATATTTGATTTTTCAACCTCCTGTCGCATGCCCATATCATCGTAATAGTATATTTTTTCCGAGGCCATGATCTTGGTAAAAAAGTCCCGGTCGTTGTAATCTGCCGAAGTAAGAATACGCGCTTTGGGTATCGGTGCATTCTCCTTTACCTGGTCAAAATTGAGGTAGATCCCGTCCTTGAATCTGAAGTCATTTGTGTATCTGACCGTCCTGGAACTATCCTGTCCAAAACCGTTTGCAGATGACAATAGAATGAAGATCAGCCCATTAATAATTGTCCTTTTCGAAATATTCTTCATTTTACTGATGTTTATCACGAGAGTAGCAAAATCTGTACCGCAAGCCGAAGTATGATAATTATAACTGTAAATATAACGGAATTTTATCCTAATTTTACACGAGATTCACAAACGGGGAGATCTAATATGGAACAGGAAGGCCTTGATAAGGTAACTGATAGCAAGTTACCTCAGATTGTATTTGACAGTGACAGAAAGCTCATCGAGAGGCTTTCATACATTGCACTTTTAAGTCTGATAATTTCTGTAATCCTGCTTTCATTCCGGCTTATCCTGCCCGCAGGCTGCCTGATTATTATTGCGGCCGCTGCAGGTGTCATGATAGTTAAGAAATCGCTTTACCTTCTCAGAAAGACGGGGGAATCGCTAAACGAAGTTTCTACTTCGAGCGAAAAGAAAGACGATGTAATAACTGATTTCTCACACCGGATAAGGGAACCGCTCAATAACCTGGTTGTAATCGGTGACCTGCTAATTGAATCAGGTTTGCAAAAAAAGCAGAAAGAGCTTCTCGAAACATTTATAGCATCGACGAACAACATGGTGGATACTGTAAATGAGCTCACGATGCAGTCTGCAGGTACCATCAGCTATGAGGAGAGAAAGAAAATCAGGTTCAACCTTGTCTCCACCATTCAGAATACCATAGATCTTTTCAACCTGAAGGATGTCACCAATATCGAATTCATCCTGGGCAGCAAGGAGATGAGTCTGTATGAGATGATAGGCGATCCTATAATCCTGAAACAGATCTTTCTCGATCTGTTCAATACCATTGAGAACCAGGGTGGCGGAAGGAAAATAATGGTAAACATCAGCCTGAAGAAAATAAGGGAAACCGGCAGTGAAAGCTTTGTAAACTTCAGGATCCAGACAAACAAGGACCTTATACTCATTGATGAAAAAGGGCTTCCCGGCAATCTTGCATCAAAGCTTATTATGTCAGGTAAAGGGTATTTCCACCAGGAATTCGGCAACAATTTCACGGTGCTTGACTTTACACTGCCGTTCTTCAATGTCTCCTTCGATATCAGGAAGCATGTCGTTTCACCTCTTTCACAGGAGGAACTGAGACTAAGGGAAAAGCCTGAGAAAGATCTTAAAGATGTAAGCATCCTTCTTGTCGAAGACAATGTCATAAACCAGAAGATAACAATGCTGACGCTGAAACCCCTTGTCAGCAACATTGATACTGCTGTAAATGGAATGGAGGCTGTTGAAAAATTCGAGAATGCTGACTACGACCTCATCCTGATGGACATACAGATGCCTGTAATGAGCGGTCTTGTTGCGGCTGAAAAGATAAGGGCGATCGAGACCGCCAGGAAAACGCACGTACCAATAATTGCCATTACTGCAAATGCAATGCTGGGAGATAAAGAAAGATGCCTGTCAGCAGGGATGGATGACTATATCAGCAAGCCCTTCCAGCCGGCAGTTCTTATCGACAAGCTGAAGAAGTTCATCTGATTTCAGCCTCACCATTCCTCTTAAGCCTGCTATACCTGGCTGAAAATGACGGAATGAACTTGCCGAGATTATATTCATTCCATCGCTTGTCAACCCTTCCTGCAGTCGACTCATCGGAACATACTATATTGGGCCATTTTCTTGAAAAACCACCTGGCCGGTAGAATTTTACTGTAGCATCAATCACCAGGCAGCCATCATTGATATACGCATGATCCCTTTGCGGGTCGGTGTTTCCAAGTGCCTGCCAGGCAACGGTAAAAAGATCGGACAGATCGAGTGTGTGATCAACCGCTACAATAAGGGAAAAATGTTTTCCCTGAGCTTCCTTTCCGAGATGCATCTTCAGGAAACTGACGACATCCGTACTGATCCTGCCCGTATCGACTGAAACGACAAGCAATCTTCCTCCTTCGATAGTCCCTGGTATTTCAAATGACGATATAATACCTCTTTCGACCATGGAACTGAGACAGGCAACGCTCTTTTCTTGCCCATTTGTCGTGGAAACGGTTTTTCCGGCTCTTTCACCCTCCATTTTAACGGTCGCATCAATTCCTGCCTTGCCCCCGAATGCAAAATTGTCGGATGAATGGTCAAGGACATCCAATGGACCTTTGGTAAACACAATATCGTTAAGCGGATCGGTATTGAGAAATATGTAATTTGCAAGCGCCATATAATTCCTGATATCAATATCGCCGCTCACGACAATTATATATTTTGAGAACATCATCTGCCCTGCACCGAAGAGGGAGTTTATCACTTTCATCCCCTGGCCCGGATAGCTTTTTTTAATCCTGACGATTGCCAGGTTATGTGCCACACCCGCATCGGGCAAATGCAGGTCCTCCACTTCAGGCAGCATCGCCAGTTTAACGGGTGCAAGAAAAATTTTCTCCGTTGCCCTTGCAATAAAGGAATCCTCCATGGGAGGAATCCCGACAATTGTGGCAGGATAAACGGCATCGGTCCTATGTGTAATACAGGTAACATGAAATACAGGGTACCAGTCAGCCAGTGAATAAAAACCGGTATGGTCACCAAAGGGACCTTCCCAGATCATTTTTTCTCCAGGGTCAACATAGCCTTCAATTACAAAATCAGCGTCCTCCGGCACATATATATCGTTTGTAATGCATTTAACAAGTTTTATTTTTTTTCGCCTTAAAAAGCCTGCCAGAAGATACTCATCCACGTTTTCAGGAAGAGGTGCCGTGGCTGCGTAAGTATATACAGGGTCGCCTCCCAGAACAACGGAGACAGGCATTTTCTTACCCATTCTCCGCCACTCCATGAAATGGGAAGCGCCAGTTTTATGCAATTGCCAATGCATGGCGGTTGATTTGCCGTCAATCACCTGCATCCTGTACATCCCGGCATTCGGTTTCCGTGTTACAGGGTGATATGTGTTCACCACGGGAAGGGTAACAAATTTTCCGCCATCATGGGGCCAGCATTTAAGGACAGGAAGCAAGCCCATGTCCGGTTCCATGTTAATAACCTGCTGGCACCTTCCTTTTCCCATGATCCTCGATGGCATGTACTTTGAGAGTCTGATCAATGAAGGAATTGCCGAGAGTTTACCGGTGAAGTTTGATAGATTCCCGGTCAGCTGTATAAAGAGTTTCTCTATTTCCCTGGCCGGGTCCTCCAGATCTCTCCTGCCAAGAGCCATGGCCATCCTCTTTTCCGAACCGAAGGCATTTATGAGCAGGGGGAAGCCCGTTCCGTTGTTTTCAAATAGTAAAGCAGGTCCTCCTGTCTTGGATATTCTTTCAGTTATTTCGGTTATTTCAAGGACAGGATCTGCGTATGCGGCGACTCTCCTGAGTTCGCCGGATTGCTCAAGTTTCCTTACAAAGCTGATCAGTCCTCCTGATGGCATTTTAGCATAGATTCATCATAGGTAAAGATACCTGTTTTTTTAAAGCCAGGTATGCCTCGGGGTATGCTACTGAAACCGGGGCAGGTTTTGAATAAAGCCAATTTCAACAGATATAATATTGGATCCCTTCCTGGACCTATGTTATGCACAGGTCTGACCTTCCCCCCGGGGGGGCAGGTTATGAACAAAGCTAATTGCAGTTGATATAAAACAATAATGGGAACTATTCTTTCGACTAGTTCCCATTCACCGATTGCAACCGAGGCTGCTTTCGGTGCCAGATTACTGTTATTCCGGCCGGCTGCTTCTGCAAGTCTTACGATTCGTGTCTGCAGCCCTGGGCTTTCGGGCCACGCTTTTTATGGCAGGGCCCTCTGGCTGTCCTTTCTCCCGACGAGTCGGGATTCCGGGACGGAGTGTCATTCAGGCATTCGCGGCAAATACCCCGGAGGGTTTCTGCAACTATCAGTTCAATTCGGGGCCGAAGCCCGTCTGTTTCCTGATTCCCTGTGACCCAGTTTCTGAAAGATCGTTTCCGGTTTCATCGACCTGCTGAACACCCGGCTGGTGTCAAACGACCCTGCCGTTGGGTTCAGGCTCCGGCTCTCCTGATGCGCAGACCCGGGGGTCTGACCGAACCGTGCCCGGTTTCAGTTAAGTAACCATCTTCGGTTCCACATCCTTTGAGCAGCCTTTTATCGCTCACCTGGTAAATCAAATTTAATAAGGGAAGTCTCCCGATGCAAGTTTTGACAATTGTTGTTGTACACCCGATATAAACAGAAGTTGTCAACAACTGTTAATAACGTCGGAAATAGCACACTAATCTGAGTTTCCACCTCACAATGAATCTTTTAAACTCATCCCCTGGCTCCCCTCCGCCACCTGATGAAAGAGAGGGAGCAAAGGTAAACAAAAATAATCCCCCTCTCTACTTCGTAAAGAGGGGGAAAAAAGGGTTGAGTTCCTTAATTATTTCTTGAAGCCATAGACAGCTTTCTCACCGAGCATCTCTTCGATCCTGAGAAGCTGATTGTACTTGGCAATCCTGTCGGTACGGCTCATTGAGCCGGTTTTTATCTGGCCCGAATTTGTGGCAACAGCTATATCGGCTATTGTCGAATCTTCTGTCTCGCCCGACCTGTGTGATGTAACGGTTGTCCATCCTGCCCTGTGTGCCATATCTATCGCATTCAGAGTCTCGGTGAGGGAACCGATCTGGTTAACCTTTATCAGGATTGAATTGGCGCAACCCAATTCGATACCTTTCTTAAGATAGCCTACATTAGTTACGAAAATATCGTCACCAACGATCTGAATCCTCTTACCAAGACGGTCATTCAAAATTTTCCAGCCGTCCCAGTCATTCTCCGACATCCCGTCCTCGACTGAATCGATAGGGTATTTATTCACCAGCTGTTCGATGAAATCGACCTGTTCTTTTGAGGTTCTGCGTGCACCTTTGGGTCCTTCGAACTTTGAATAATTATAAATACCATCCTTATAGAATTCGGATGCGGCACAGTCGAGGGCTATTGTAACATCAGTTCCAGCCTTATAGCCAGCAGCTCCGATAGCTTTGAGGATTGTTTCAAGAACATCTTCTGTTCCTCCCAGTACCGGTGCAAACCCTCCTTCATCACCTACTGCAGTACTGAGTCCGCGTTCCTTCAGCACTTTTTTCAGGGCGTGGAATACCTCTGCACCCATCCGCAGGCCTTCACGGAAATTAGGAGCGCCTACAGGGCGAATCATAAATTCCTGGAATGCGATAGGGGCATCGGAATGGGAACCTCCGTTAATTATATTCATCATCGGTACAGGAAGAGTCACCGCGTTTACACCACCGATATATCTGAAAAGAGGCAGTCCATGCAACTGGGCCGCAGCCTTGGCAACCGCCAGGGATACACCAAGGATCGCATTTGCTCCAAGATTGCTTTTTGTACTGGTGCCATCGAGATCAATCATCTTCTTATCGATTCCGGCCTGGTCGGTAACTTCCATACCGATAACCTCTTCAGCAATAACATTATTCACATTGTTTACAGCTTTCAGGACACCTTTGCCCAGGTAACGGCTTTTGTCGCCGTCCCTAAGTTCAAGGGCTTCATTTTCGCCTGTTGATGCACCGGAGGGTACTGCTGCACGGCCGAAATAACCGCTTTCAGTTGTAACCTCGACTTCTATGGTAGGATTTCCGCGTGAATCCAGAATTTCACGAGCATGAACACTAACAATCTGACTCATAAATATTTATTTTATTATTAAACAATCATGCAATATACGAATAAAATGGGATGTATCAAGACGGCAGTTAGTATTTAATGACTTTCGAAAATCAGGCAGAAGAACTTATGTTTTTTAATGTGAGGACCCCCATCCCATCCTTCCCCCGAGGGGGAAGGAGCCCCAATATAAGCCTTTCCCCCTGGGGGAAACGGGAAGGGGGTAGACTAATACTGAAAATAAGATATTACTAGTTTAAAAAACTCATAAAAATAAAAAAAGGTGCCACGGGCACCTTCCAGTATCTTAGTCCGGAGCTTTTACTCCTTGCTTTCAGTTTCTTCTGTTTCAGTAGCCTCAGCCTCAGCGGGGTGAGCTTCTGCTTTCTTCGTTTTCGGAGCAGCTTCATGCTCTGCACCTTCAGCAGCGGTTTTCTTCTTCGTGGTTCTCCTTCTCCTTGTTGTCTTGGCTTTTGTATCGCCCCCGAGCATAGCTTCATTGAAATCGACCAGCTCAAGTATGCACATTTCCGCATTGTCGCCCAGCCTGTTGCCGGTTTTTAGAATCCTGGTATAGCCTCCCGGTCTTTCTGCAATTTTTGGAGAAACTTCCCTGAAAAGTTCTGCAACGGCATTCTTATCCTGCAGGTAGCTGAATACGACCCTGCGTGAATGTGTTGAATCTTCCTTCGATTTTGTAATAAGCGGCTCAATATAGGTGCGCAGAGCTTTTGCCTTGGCTGTGGTAGTGGTTATCCTCTTATGCATGATGAGCGAGGATGCCATATTTGCAAGGAGAGCTCTTCTGTGTGAGCTTGTCCGTCCTAAGTGGTTTATAACTCTCTGATGTCGCATTTCTCTAAATCCTTATCCTTTAACAAATTATTCTTTCTCAAGTTTATATTTACTGACATCCATCCCGAATGAAAGGCTCATCGATTCAAGAAGCTCGTCGAGTTCAGTGAGCGATTTCTTACCGAAGTTTCTGAATTTCAGAAGGTCATTCTTGTTGAACTTAACAAGGTCTCCAAGAGTATCAACCTCAGCGGCTTTCAGGCAGTTAAGTGCCCTCACAGACAGGTCGAGGTCGACAAGCTTGGTCTTAAGGAGCTGTCTCATATGCAGTACCTCTTCATCAAACTCTTCATTAGCCATCTTGTCATCCGAATCGAGTGTTATCTTTTCATCGGAGAAGAGCATAAAGTGATAAATCAGTATTTTAGCAGCTTCCTTGAGTGCATCCTTTGGATGGATGGATCCGTCAGATTCAATTTCAAGAACCAGCTTTTCGTAGTCGGTCTTCTGTTCAACCCTGTAGTTCTCTACCGAATATTTGACGTTCCTGACAGGAGTGAATATAGAATCTATTGCAATAAGTCCGAATTCAGCATCTACAGGTTCATTTTCTTCAGCCGGAACATAACCTCTCCCCTTGCTGATGGTGAGTTCCATCTGGAGTTTAACATCAGGTTCCATGCGGCATATAACGAGATCGGGGTTCAGCACTTCAAAGCTGCTCAGTGCATTTTTAAGGTTCCCGGCCTTGAGCACTTCCTGTCCGCTGATCTTGACAGCGATTTTTTCATGATCAACATCCTCGACCGTTCTCTTGAAGCGAATCTGTTTAAGATTCAGAATTATTTCGGTTACATCTTCCATAACTCCTGTTATGGTCGAAAACTCATGGTCAATTCCTTCGATTTTGACCGTGGTTATGGCAAACCCTTCAAGTGATGAGAGAAGGATTCTTCTCAGTGCATTGCCGACGGTAATACCGTAACCTGGTTCAAGCGGACGGAATTCGAATTTTCCGTACTTGTCGTCAGATTCAAGCATAATAACCTTGTCGGGCTTCTGGAATGCTAAAATGGCCATAGGAATTATCTTATATTATTACTTCGAATACAATTCAACAATCAATTGTTCCTTGATATCTTCCGGGATATCGGAGCGCTGAGGCACAGACATGTACTTGCCTGCCATCTGGGCTTCATCCCACTCCAGCCAAGCAAGTTTTGAGAACCTTCGTCCTGAAAGTGATTCTGTTATGACTTCAAGTGATTTTGACTTCTCGCGAACACCTATAATATCGCCTGGTTTAAGCTGGAAAGAAGGTACGTTGACTACATTGCCGTTCACGGTTATGTGCCGGTGTGATACGAGCTGGCGTGCAGCCGACCTTGTAGGGGCCACTCCAAGGCGATAAACGGTATTATCAAGCCTCGATTCGAGCATCTGAAGGAGAACTTCACCAGTAACGCCCTTGCTTCTTGAAGCCTTTTCAAAAGTATTCCTGAACTGTCTTTCGAGAAGCCCGTAGGTGTACTTGGCTTTCATCTTTTCCCTGAGCTGAATTCCGTATTCTGACGTCTTCTTTCTCTTCTTGTTCATCCCATGCTGTCCCGGAGGATAGTTCTTCCTTTCCAGGTGTTTGTCAGGACCGAAGATCGGGTCCCCGAATTTTCTTGCCACTCTTGATTTTGGGCCAATGTATCTTGCCATTGAATTATTATGATTAATTACTTATTATCAGGAACAAATATCATTATACTCTTCTTCTGCCCGGTGCACGGCAACCGTTATGAGGCATAGGTGTCACATCGACTATCTCAGTAACTTCAATACCAACATTGCTGATGGAGCGGATAGCAGATTCGCGGCCTGCGCCCGGACCTTTTACAAAGACTTTTACTTTCCTCAGGCCAAGGTCAAAAGCAACCCTGCCGCAATCTTCTGCCGCCATCTGTGCAGCATAGGGAGTGTTTTTCTTTGAGCCTTTGAAGCCCATTTTCCCAGCCGATGCCCAGGAGATAACCTGTCCTGAATTGTTGGTGATCGTCACAATAATATTATTGAACGAAGAATGCACATGAGCCTGGCCGTTCGGTTCAACCTTGACAACTTTCTTCTTTAATGCTCCGGTCTTCTTTGCCATATTCTAATTATTTGGTAGCTTTTTTCTTGTTAGCAACGGTTTTCTTTCTTCCCTTACGGGTGCGTGCATTATTCTTGGTGCTCTGTCCTCTCACCGGAAGTCCAAGACGATGACGGACACCACGGTAGCAACCGATATCCATCAATCTTTTTATATTCAGCTGAGTCTCCGAACGAAGTTCGCCTTCAAGCTTGTAGTTTTCGTTCAGGATACGGCGGATTGAGTTAATCTGCTCGTCGGTCCATTCTTCAACCTTGGCATTCCTGTCAACACCTGCCTCATCAAGAACCTTCTGGGCCGTGCTCCTGCCAACGCCATAAATGTAGGTCAGTCCTACTTCGCCTCTTTTATGTCTCGGTAAATCTACACCAACAATACGTGCCATATACTTTTTTTAAATAGTGTGCAAAATTAGTTAAATTATCCCTGTCTCTGTTTGAACTTGGGATTTTTCTTGTTAATAATGTAAATGCGGCCTTTCCTCCTGACTATCTTGCAGTCGGCGCTACGCTTTTTCACGGATGCTCTTACTTTCATAGCCTGTATATTTCAATTTATTATTTCTGTTCCATTAATACTGATCTCATCTCTCCATCTCCGGGTAATCACCTATTTGTACCTGAAGGTTATTCTGCCTTTTGTCAGATCGTATGGCGACATCTCAACCTTCACCTTATCCCCGGGAAGGATCTTGATATAATGCATCCTCATCTTTCCCGAGATATGTGCAGTAATAACATGCCCATTTTCGAGCTCCACCCTGAACATAGCGTTCGAGAGGGCTTCGATGATGGTGCCATCCTGCTCGATTGACGGTTGTTTTGCCATACTGTTATCTTTTATTTAGAACTTCTTCTATATACTTGTAGGTTGTCAGAACATCTGCCTGCCCTTTGTCGACTGCAACTGCGTATTCAAAATGCGCTGAAGGCATCCCATCGGCTGTCTTAATTGTCCAGCCATCCTTCATCTGCATTGTCTCCCTGGCACCCATGTTTATCATCGGTTCGATGCATATCACCAGGCCCTTCATCATCTTGGGTCCTGTACCCCTCTTGCCGTAATTCGGCACTTCAGGAGCTTCGTGAAGCTTGGTACCGATGCCATGTCCAACCAGTTCCCTTACAACCGAAAAGCCGCCGCTTTCTGCTTTCGCCTGGACAGCAAAGGAGATATCTCCAATCCTGTTGCCTGCAATTGCCTCCTTAACACCATCTTCCAGGGAAGCCCTCGTATAATCGAGCAGTCGCTGTTTAGCCTCATCGATTTTCCCTACACCGAATGTGTACGCACTATCGCCATAATAGCCTTCAAGTATTACACCACAATCAATGGAGATGATATCGCCTTCCTTCAGGACATATCCCGATGGGATTCCATGGACAACCTCATCGTTGACAGATGTACAGAGGGTATTGGGGAACCCGTTATAACCCTTGAACGCCGGAAGCGCCCCGTTATCCCTGATATATGTCTCGGCAATCCTGTCGAGGCTCAGGGTTGTTATCCCCGGTTTTATGAGTGAAGCCAGCTCGCCGAGTGTTTTCGACACCAGCCGGTTGCTTTTTCTCAGCAACTCAACCTCTTCATAAGTCCTTGTATACAACATCAAAGAACGTTAAGCGTACTAGTACGCTGTTACTGCACCTGTCCTGCCTTTTACACGGCCCGATTTCATAAGACCGTCGTAGTGGCGCATGAGCAGGTGACTCTCGATCTGCTGGAGAGTATCAAGTACAACTCCAACGAGAATCAGAAGCGAAGTACCGCCGTAAAACTGTGCAAAGTTGGATGAAACACCGGCTTTCACAGCTATTGAGGGAAGAACAGCAATGATAGCAAGGAAGATTGAACCAGGTAGGGTGATCCTCGACATAATCTGGTCGATGAATTCCACTGTTTTCCTTCCCGGTTTGATCCCCGGGATAAAGCCACCATTCTTCTTCATATCTTCCGCCATCTGAACCGGATTAATGGTGATGGCCGTATAGAAATATGTAAATACGATGATAAGGAACCCGGTAACAAGGTTGTACCAGAATCCGTACATGTTCGAGAATGCAATAACGAACCTCGAGGATGAATTTGAGTAGCCTGCAATGATTATAGGAAGCATCATAATGGCCTGGGCAAAGATGATCGGCATAACGCCTGCAGCATTGACCTTCAGTGGTATGTACTGGCGAACGCCTCCATACTGCTTGTTTCCAACGATTCTCCTGGCATACTGTACAGGTACCCTGCGTGTTCCCTGAACAAGGAGTATTGTACCCAGGATAACAACGAACAGGAATATAATTTCAACAATAAGTGCAATCAGTCCGCCTGCGCCGTTGATCCTTGAACCCAGTTCAAAGATGAAGTTTGCCGGCATCCTGGCTACGATCCCGATCATAATGATAAGCGAGATCCCGTTACCGATACCTTTGTCGGTAATCTTTTCACCGAGCCACATTACAAAGATGGTACCGGCGGTGAGCATTATGACCGATGAGACTGTAAAGAATGTTCCATGGAGAACGAATGCCGTTGCCGGCAGTGTCCTGGTAAGGTTATACAGGTAGGTAGGTCCCTGGAGAATAAGGATAACCACTGTAAGATAACGGGTATACTGGTTCAGTTTTCTCCTGCCGCTTTCACCTTCTTTCTGGAGCTTCTGGAAGTAAGGGAATACTATTCCAAGCAGCTGCACCACGATAGAGGCAGATATGTAAGGCATTACACCGAGAGCAAAGACAGATGCCTGTGAAAAGGCTCCGCCTGAGAACATATCAAGCAGCCCCATGATTCCGGTTGCTGTCTGGGTTTTCAGGTTTGTCAGCTGTGAGGGGTCAATGCCCGGGAGGGTTATGTACTTGCCCAGCCTGTATATAAGAACAATACCAAAAGTATAGAGAAGTCTCGCGCGGAGGTCTTCTATCTTGAAGATATTCTTTATAGTCTGAATGAATCTCATGACTTAGATTATTACGACGGTTCCTTCTTTTGCCTCGATTGCTGTTACTGCTGTTTTGCTGAATGCATGGGCATGAACTTCAAGTTTCTTCTTGAGTTCGCCGCTGCCCAGTATTTTTACAAGGGCATTTTTTGAAACCAGTCCGGCTGTCACAAGAGTCTGGAAATCTATTTTTTCAACATTAAGCTTCTCAGCAAGGTCCTGTAAGGTACTTATATTGATAGCCTTATATTCAACCCGGTTCACATTCTTAAAGCCGAATTTTGGCAGTCGTCTCTGCAACGGCATCTGGCCGCCTTCGAAACCTATCTTTTTCTTGTAACCCGATCTCTGCTTGGCACCTTTATGTCCCCTGGTGGAAGTTCCGCCTTTACCGGAACCCTGGCCACGTCCAAGACGTTTGTTTCTTTTAACCGATCCTTTTGCAGGCTTTAAGTTGCTAAGATCCATATCTGGAATTATAATATTGTTAATACCTTAAATTTCTTCTGTTTTTACAAGGTGTCTGACTTTTTCAACCATACCAAGTATCTGGGGTGTGGCTTCGTGCTCGACACTGTGGTGCATTTTGCGGATGCCCAATGCTGCAAGTGTTCTCTTCTGCCTTTCGGGCATTCCGTTCTTGCTCTTTATCTGGGTTATTCGGATTTTTGCCATTGTTGTCTGATTTTCTAGCCGTTAAATACTTTTTCCATTGGCACGTTCCTGTGCTCGCCGATCGTGAAGGCATCACGCAGTTCGAGAAGGGCCGCGAAGGTTGCTTTTACCAGGTTATGAGGGTTTGAAGAGCCCTTTGACTTGGCAAGCACGTTCTTTACTCCGACGCTTTCGAGGACAGCACGCATTGCACCGCCTGCCTTGACTCCTGTACCTTCGGATGCTGGTTTGATAAGCACGCTTGCACCGCCGAATTTTGCAACCTGCTCGTGGGGAATTGTACCGTTTATTACCGGAACCTTTATCAGGTTTTTCTTTGCATCCTCAATACCCTTCGCGATCGCGGTAGTAACCTCGCTGGCTTTTCCAAGACCGTGTCCGACAATTCCGTCCTCATTCCCTACCACTACGATAGCTGAGAAGCTGAATGTACGACCTCCTTTTGTAACCTTCGTAACTCTCTGGATACTTACAAGCCTGTCTTTAAGCTCCAGGTCGCTGGTTTTCACCTTTCTTATTCCGTTTGCCATAATTTTCTAGAATTTTAATCCGCCTTCGCGGGCTGCATCTGCCAATGATTTAACTCTTCCGTGATATTTATAACCGCCCCTGTCGAATACTACGATTTCGATACCTTTCTCCTTGCATTTTGCTGCCAGGAGTTTTCCGACAAAGGCTGCCTGTTCGACTTTTTTGATTCCTTTTTTTGAAGCGATCTCTTTCTCTTTTGAGGATGCCGACAGGATTGTAACGCCTGAATTGTCGTCAATCACCTGGGCATAGATCTGCTTATTGCTGCGGAATACAGAAACTCTTGGCGTTCCGGTCGTGCCGCTTACCTTCTTACGGATCCTCATTTTGATCCTGGTTCTTCTTTCCAACTTAGTTAAGGCCATGATGTGATATTATTACCTTATTAAACACTAGCTGATTTACCAGCTTTCCTTCTTAACTGCTCGCCTACGAACTTGATTCCTTTTCCCTTGTAAGGCTCAGGCGGGCGGAGCGATCTGATCTTTGCAGCAACATGGCCGATAAGCTGTTTATCGATGCATGTAAGGGTAATGATCGGGTTACTCCTTCTTTCTGTTTTGGTCTCAACTTTAACCTCATTCGGGAGCTGCAGAATTATATCGTGTGAATAACCCAGGCTGAGCTCAAGGTTCTGTCCTTTTGCTTCTGCACGGTATCCTACTCCAACGAGTTCAAGTTCCTTCTTGTATCCTTTTGATACGCCTTCAACCATGTTGGCTATCAACGCACGGTAAAGACCATGAAGCGATTTGTGGTTCTTCGAGTCGGTCGGCCTGATTATAGCAACCTCGTTTTCCGCTACCTCAATCTTAAGGTCCTTATCAACCGCCTGGGTAAGAGTTCCCAGAGGGCCTTTCACACTTACCACATTGGCATCACTGACTGTTATTGTGACGCCCTGGGGCAGGTTTACAGGTAATTTTCCTATACGTGACATTAAGCTTTCCTCCTATTAATATACATAACACAATACTTCACCACCAATGTTTTCCTTCTTTGCCTCCTTATCGGTCATCAGTCCTCTTGAAGTCGAAAGGATAGCAACGCCCAGGCCGTTAAGAATCCTTGGCATTTCATCTACTCCAACGTACTGGCGGAGACCCGGACGGCTCACTCTCTGTATTTCTTTTATTGCCGGCTTCTTGCTCTTGGGATTGTATTTGAGAGCTATCTTAAGTGTTTTGGTGGTTCCTTCACCATCAACAACCTTATAGCTGAGAATATATCCTTTTTCGAAAAGAATCCTTGCAATCTCCTTCTTGACATTTGATGCCGGTGCCTCAACAACCTTATGACCTGCCAGGATGGCATTTCTGATTCTGGTCAGTAAATCTGCAATTGGATCAGTCATCTCTTTTTATCGATTAATATAGTTTGTATTCAATTTCGTTCTACCAGCTAGCTTTCTTTATCCCCGGGATAAGACCGGAGGATGCCATTTCACGGAAGGTGATCCTGCTGATGCCAAACTGCCTCATGTAGCCTCTTGGCCTTCCTGTCAGTTTGCAACGGTTTCTCAGGCGGTTCGGATTTGAGTTCCTCGGGAGGCGGCTCAGTCCGACATAATCGCCATCAGCTTTCAGCTGGGCACGTTTTGCGGCATATTTCTGAACAAGCTTCGCACGCTTAACTTCACGTGCCTTCATTGATTCCTTTGCCATATTCTAGTTTTTAGATGTTTTAAAAGGTAAACCGAAATGCTTGAGAAGTGCCAGCGCCTCTTCATCACTCTTGGCAGATGTAACGAACGTTACCTGCAGTCCCATGATCTTTGCGATCTTGTCGAGGTCAATCTCCGGGAAAATTATCTGCTCGGTTATACCGAGAGTATAATTGCCTTTCCCGTCGAATTTTGCATTGATACCCTTGAAGTCGCGTATCCTCGGCAGGGCAACGGCGATAAGCCTTTCAAGGAATTCATACATCCTGTCCTTGCGCAGCGTCACCATAATACCGATAGGCATGTTCCTTCTCAGCTTGAAGTTGGAAATGTCCTTCGAGGAATATGTCTGAACAGCTTTCTGACCGGCTATATCACCGATCTCCTTAAGTCCGAACTCGAGAAGCTTCTTGTCGGCAATTGCCTGACCGACGCCCTGGTTAATGACTATTTTTTCGAGACGCGGGACCTGCATAACTGTTGAATAACTGAATTCTTTCATCAGTGCAGGAACGATCTCTTCCTTATACTTTTTCTGTAAAACAGGCGTGTACATTACTTAATCTCCTCTCCTGATTTTTTTGAATAACGAACTAACTTGCTTTTGTCATTGAGTCTCCTTCCGATACGTGTCGGTTTTCCTGAAGCAGGATCGACAAGCATAAGGTTGGAAACATTAATCGGGGCCTCTTTTTTCAGAATGCCTCCCTGGGGTGCTTTTGCATTTGGTTTTGTATGCTTCGACACCATGTTCATACCTTCAACGATAGCCCTGTTTTTAACCCTGTCAACTTCCAGGACGCGGCCTTTCTGGCCTTTCGATTCACCGGTAATAACCATAACGGTGTCGCCTTTCTTGATGTGTATTTTCTTCTGCATCTCTGTAAGTATAAATATTATAAGACTTCAGGGGCAAGTGAGACGATCTTCATGTATTTATCACGGAGTTCCCTTGCAACCGGCCCGAAGATACGCGTTCCGCGTACCTCGTCGAGGTTATTCAGAAGAACAACCGCGTTGTCGTCAAACCTGATATAAGAACCGTCGGCACGACGTATCTCCTTCTTGGTTCTCACGACAACCGCCTTGCTCACCATTCCTTTTTTTGCTTCCCCGGAAGGGAGTGCACTTTTCACACTCACTACAATCTTGTCACCAACAGTAGCGTATCTTTTTTTGCTACCGCCAAGAACCCTGATGCAAAGCACCTCCTTGGCTCCTGAGTTGTCGGCTACTGTCAGCCTGCTTTCCTGCTGTATCATGATTACTTAGCTCTTTCGATTATTTCAACCAATCTCCAGGTTTTGTTTTTGCTCATCGGCCTGGTCTCCGATATGCGGACCGTATCACCGATATTGCATGAATTTTCTTCGTCATGCGCCATCAGCTTCTTGGTCTTGTTGATAAACTTGCCGTAAATAGGATGTTTTACCTTTCTTTTAACAGCCACCACGATGGATTTGTCCATCTTATTGCTTACAACGATTCCGATTCTTTCCTTTCTGAAATTCCTTTCCATTGCTGCCTGTATTAGCTATTGTTTTTTTGAGATATCTGTCTGCTTCGCAGTTCAGTTGCAAGCCTGGCAATGGTTTTCCTGGCCAGTTTGATTTTCTGCGGATTATCAAGCGGTGATATCGCATGATTGAGTTTCAGGCGGACCAGCATCGTTTTTTCGGTCTCGAGGCGCTCCTGAAGATCGGATGTACTTAACTCCTTGATTTCTGAAATTTTCATCTTTACCTGGTTTTATTCCTGAACGTAATCGCGTCTTACAACAAATTTGGTGGTTATCGGGAGTTTCTGTGCACCTAGGCGGAGTGCTTCCCTTGCAACTTCATAAGGTACTCCCTCGGCTTCCAGAATAATCCTTCCCGGTGTAACGGGAACCACGAAGCCTTCCGGCGCTCCTTTGCCTTTACCCATACGAACCTCGGCAGGTTTCTTGGTTATGGGCTTATCGGGGAACACGCGGATCCAGAGCTGACCTTCACGTTTCATGTGACGTGTGACTGCCTGACGTGCGGCTTCAATCTGCCTTCCGGTGATCCATGCAGACTCAAGCGCTTTAATACCAAATGAACCGAATGACAACTGGTTGCCCCTCTGTGCATTGCCTTTCATCCTGCCCTTCTGGGCTCTCCTGAATTTGGTCTTTTTCGGCTGTAACATTATTCAGATATGTTAAAATATTTACACAATTATCGGAAGACTATTTTTTTGCCTTTCTCTTGAGGCTCTTGTTCTTGGCATTCCTTGCACCAATGTTAGGGCTGAGGTCTCTCTTCCCGTAAACCTCACCGTTGCAGATCCAAACTTTGATACCTATAAGACCAACCTTGGTATGTGCCTCAGCAAGTGCATAATCGATATCGGCACGGAAAGTATGAAGAGGAATCCTTCCCTCCTTGTAAGTCTCGGTCCTTGCCATTTCAGCACCGCCCAAACGGCCTGAAATGAGTATCTTGATACCTTCTGCTCCCATTCGCATTGTCGATGCAATAGCCATCTTTATGGCTCTCCTGTAGGATATCTTACCCTCAATCTGGCGGGCAACATTGTTTCCCACAATGCTTGCATCCAGTTCGGGACGTTTAACTTCGAAAATGTTTATCTGCACCTCTTTCTTGGTGATCTTCTTGAGCTCTTCCTTCAGCTTGTCAACTTCCTGCCCGCCCTTACCTATAATGATACCTGGTCTTGCAGTATTGACAGTAACGGTGATAAGCTTAAGGGTCCTCTCGATAACAATCTTCGAGATGCTGGCTTTGGCAAGCCTTGCATTGAGATATTCCCTGATCTTGGTATCTTCAACCAGTTTGCCTGAAAAATCTTTTCCGCCGTACCAGTTTGAATCCCAGCCTTTGATAATGCCAAGCCTGTTGCCTACCGGATTAACTTTTTGTCCCATTTATATTATTTTGAACTGTTTTCTACTTCCTTTTCCTTGCTGTCGATAACCAGGGTAACATGGTTAGATCTCTTTCTTACCCTGTAAGCCCGGCCCTGCGGGGCAGTCTGAAGTCTTTTCAGAGCGCGTCCCCCGTCAACATGGATCTCTTTTACAAAAAGGTTGCTGTCTTCAACACGCACACCTTCGTTCTTGGCCTGCCAGTTTGCGATGGCTGAAAGAAGGAGCTTCTCAACTTTTTTTGATGCCTCCTGCGGTGAATACCTGAGAACACTAAGAGCCCTGTTCACTTCCATACCGCTTATAAGGTCAGTTACAAGCCTCATCTTCCTCGGAGATGTCGGGACATTCCTCAGAACAGCCTTGTATCTTGTTTTGGCAGCCTCTTTCTTTGCTTCGGCCGTATTTCTTTTTCTTGCACCCATTTCTGTTAATTTTTCAAGGTTAACCTTTCATACTATTTATTACCTGCATGCCCCCTGAAGGTGCGGGTCGGTGCAAATTCACCAAGCTTATGACCCACCATGTTCTCGGTAATATAAACCGGGATGAATTTGTTGCCGTTATGAACCGCAATAGTATGCCCGACAAAATCGGGTGATATTACTGATCTTCTTGACCAGGTCTTCAGTACTGACTTCTTGCCGCTATCGTTCATATCAAGGACTCTCTTCTCGAGTCTGAAATCTATGAATGGGCCTTTTTTAATAGATCTGCTCATAATTTATCAGTTATTTCTTCCTTCTTTCAACAATGTGTTTTGCAGAATATTTCTTGGTATCGCGGGTCTTGTAACCTTTTGCCGGTATCCCCCTGCGTGACCTGGGGTGACCACCGGAAGCCTTACCTTCACCACCACCCATTGGATGATCGACCGGGTTCATTGCAACACCTCTTACTCTCGGGCGGCGCCCCTGCCATCTTGAACGACCCGCTTTGCCTGATTTTTCAAGGTTATGATCGGCATTTGAAACTGTGCCAACCGTTGCACGGCATGTTGTAAGAACGAGCCTTATTTCGCCCGAAGGGAGCTTTATTGTTGCATATTTTCCATCACGAGCAATCAGCTGGCCGTAAGAACCGGCGCTGCGTGCCATCGCGGCACCCTTCCCGGGCTTCAGCTCGATGTTATGAACCACGGTACCCATTGGAAGATCACCCAGATAGAGAGTGTTGCCCACTTCAGGTGCAATGTCTTTGCCCGACATAATAGTCTGGCCAACCTGCAAACCCGTGGGAGCGATTATATATCTTTTCTCACCATCGGCATAGGTAACCAGAGCGATCCTTGAAGAACGGTTAGGATCATACTCGAGCGATTTAACTGTAGCGGGTATTCCATCTTTTTCCCTGAGGAAATCAATGACCCTGTACATCTTCTTGTGACCGCCGCCGATGTACCTCATAGTCCTTTTACCGTTAACATTCCTTCCTCCGGTTTTTCTCAGCGGTCGGAGCAAGGATTTCTCCGGTACAGCGCTTGTGATATTATCAAAAGCACTGATGATCTTGTGTCTCTGACCTGGTGTTACAGGTTTGATCTTTCTGACTGCCATATAGGTTATTAAATATTGCTATAGAAATCAATTTTGTTTCCCTCCGCGAGTGTAACCACCGCCTTTTTTGTAGCTGCAGTTTTGCCTATCAGGAGACCCGATTTGGTATTACGGGATTTGATTTTTCCGCCATAACGCATTGTATTCACCGAATCAACTGTAACATTATACAGATCTTCAACGGCCTTCTTTATCTGAAGCTTATTTGCTTTCCTGTCAACAAGAAAACCATAGCGATTAAATTTATCACCCTGGCTTGTCATTTTTTCCGTTACGATCGGTTTAAGTAAAATATTCATCACTCAAAGTTTTCTAGTTTTCAAATGTTGCCTGCAAAACGTCAATTGCGCTTTCCACCAGTATCAGTTTTGAAGCCTTCATAATCTTATAAGTGTTTAATTCACTGGCGATTACAACTTCTACCCCTGGTACATTTCGGGTTGACAAATATAAATTATTATTTTGTTCTGGTAAAACAAATATTGATTTTTTATTCTCAATATTCAGGTTAATACCCATTTTAATGATCTCCTTTGTTTTAGGAGCTTCGAGTGAGAAATCTTCCAGAACAATAATATTATTAGCTGATGCTTTATATGAAAGTGCTGATTTCCTGGCTAATTGCTTAACTTTTTTGTTGAGCTTGAAGCCGTAGAACCTGGGCTGTGGACCGAAGACACGGCCACCGCCCCTGTACAGAGGGTTCCTGATGTTACCAGCTCTTGCAGTTCCAGTTCCTTTTTGTTTCTTGATCTTCCTGGTACTGCCCGACACTTCACCGCGCTCTTTTGCTTTATGAGTTCCCTGCCTCTGGTTGGCGAGGTACTGTTTTGTA